>NZ_CP168030.1:2597019-3895529 GCF_041529975.1 Microbacterium maritypicum
GGCGGCGACAGCATCCGTGAGACGCGGCGCAACCTCGACGGGTACCTCGACGGCATCCCCGCGGAGCTGCGCACGACACCCGCGTCCGAGGCGGCGCTCATCGCGCATGACGAGCGAGGCTGACCCGCTGACGCTGGTGCTGGTCGGCCCGATGGCCGCCGGCAAGACCAGCGTCGGTCGACGCGTCGCGCGTCGACTGGGAGTCGCCTTCGTCGACACCGACAAGCGCATCGTCGCCGCTCACGGGCCGATCCCCGCCATCTTCGCGGAGCACGGCGAGGCGCACTTCCGAGACCTGGAACGGGCAGCGGTGGCGGACGCGCTCTCCGAGGGCGGCGTGATCTCCCTCGGAGGCGGCGCGGTGACGCAGGCCGACACGCGCGATCTGCTCAAGGATCAACCGGTCGTCTTCCTGACGGTGAGCGTCGATGCGGTGGCCGACCGCCTGCGCGGCAGCAATCGTCCGCTGCTGGCGGGCGAGGAGGATCCGGTCGAGCGCTGGAAGAAGATCTTCGAGGAACGCCGGAGGTGGTACGCCGAGGTCGCCTCGACGACCTTCGACACCTCACGTCGTCCGATGCAGAGGATCGCGGACGACATCGTGACATGGAGGAGAGAGCAGCGATGAGCACGACGACCATCAGCGTCACCGGGAACGATGCCTACGACATCACGATCGGGCGGGGGATCCTGGAGCAGGTCTCGGCTGCCCTCGCGCCGGGTGTGCGCAAGATCCTGGTCGTGCACCCGCCGACGCTCGCGGCGCGCGCGGCCGAGCTGCGGGACCGTCTGCTCGCCGACACGGCCGAAGGACCGCGCGAAGTTCTGCTCGCCGAGATCCCGGACGCGGAGCAGGGCAAGCGCATCGAGGTCGCCGCATTCTGCTGGCAGGTCATGGGGCAGGCCGACTTCACCCGCAGCGACGCCGTCGTCGGCTACGGCGGCGGTGCAGTGACCGATCTCGCAGGTTTCGTCGCGGCGACCTGGCTGCGCGGTGTGCAGCTGGTCCAGGTGCCCACCACCGTTCTCGGGCTGGTCGACGCCGCGGTCGGCGGGAAGACCGGCGTCAACACCGCCGAGGGCAAGAACCTCGTCGGCGCGTTCTGGGCCCCCAGCGCCGTGATCGGCGACCTCGACGAGCTCGCCAGCCTGAGCCCGAACGAGGCGACCGCAGGGTTCGCCGAGGTGGTCAAGGCCGGGTTCATCTGGGCACCGGAGATCCTCGACATCATCGAGGCTGATCCCGTCCGCGCGGTGGATACGACCACCGACGAATTCCGTCGTGCGATCGAGCTGGCTATCGGTATGAAGGCGGAGGTGGTCTCCGACGACTTCCGCGAGGCCGGCCTCCGCGAGATCCTGAACTACGGACACACCCTCGGGCACGCGATCGAGCATGCCGAGCGGTACCGCTGGCGGCATGGTGCGGCGATCTCGGTGGGGATGCTGTACGCCGCGGAGCTCTCTCGCCTCGCGGGCCGGCTCTCCGACGCCGCGGCCGAACGCCACCGCACCGTCCTCGACTCTCTGGGGCTTCCCACGTCGTACCGCGCCGGAGCGTGGCCGCAACTGCTCGCCACGATGCAGCGCGACAAGAAGAGCCGCGGCGGGATGCTCCGTTTCATCCTGCTCGACGACATCGCCAAGCCCACCGTGCTGCAGGCCCCGGACGAGTCGCTGATGTTCGCCGCCTACCAGGAGGTGGGTGCGTGACCCGCCGCATCCTCCTGGTCAACGGCCCGAACCTGAACCTGCTGGGCACGCGCGAACCCGAGGTCTACGGCACCGCCACGCTCGCCGACGTGGAGCGGATCACCGCTGCTGCCGCCGCCGAGTTCGACTTCGAGGTGCGCGCGGTGCAGAGCAACCACGAGGGCGTCCTGATCGACGCCATCCACGCCGCGCGCGAGGACTGCGCGGCCATCGTGATCAACCCCGGGGGGCTCACGCACACGTCCGTAGTGCTGCGGGACGCGCTGACCGGTGTCGCGCTGCCGTTCGCCGAGGTGCACATCTCCGATGTGTACGCGCGCGAGGAGTTCCGCCACCACTCCTACCTGCATGATGTCGCCGTGGTCCGCATCGTCGGACGCGGCGTCGACGGATATGCCGACGCCGTGCGCGAACTGGTCACGCACCTCTGATCGAAACGAGTCGCCGTCCACCGCGATGGCCATCAGCTGAGCGCCGAAACGGATGACGTCCACGGGGCGTGCGAGGCGGTGCTGCGTGCCTACGTTCTCGTGGGATGGGCTGATCCACGGCATGGGCCGTGCGGGGGTCCGGCCGCTCATCCCTTAGACTCGACTGTCGGCCTCGTCCGAACCCGCAGACACACGAACGGAACTCGCAGCGCATGGCATCTACCGCAGACATCAAGAACGGCGTCGTCCTCAGCATCGACGGGCAGCTCTGGAGCGTCATCGAGTTCCAGCACGTCAAGCCCGGCAAGGGTGGCGCGTTCGTGCGCACGAAGCTGAAGAACGTCGTCTCCGGCAAGGTCGTCGACCGCACGTACAACGCGGGCGCGAAGATCGAGATCGAGAACGTCGACCGCCGCGACTACACGTACCTGTACACCGACGGCGACGGTTACGTCTTCATGGATCAGACCGACTTCGACCAGATCACGGTCGGCGCCGCCACTGTCGGCGACGCGAAGAACTTCCTTCTCGAGAACCAGGCCGTGACCATCGCCCTGAACAACGGCAACCCGCTGTACATCGACCTCCCGGCATCCGTGATCCTCGAGATCACCTACACCGAGCCGGGCCTGCAGGGCGACCGCTCGTCGGCCGGCACCAAGCCCGCGACGCTCGAGACCGGCTACGAGATCCAGGTGCCGCTGTTCGTCGAGACCGGCACCAAGGTCAAGGTCGACACCCGCACGGGTGACTACCTCGGCCGCGAGAAGTAAGGCGTGAGCGCCCGGACGAAGGCGCGCAAGCGCGCTCTCGACATCCTGTTCTCCGCCGATGTGCGCGGGGATGACATCGCCGTGACGTTGGCGGCCGAGGCGAAGCGTGCGGCCAGCGAGCCTGCACGTGAGGCCTCCTGGCTCTATGCCCGCGAGATCGTCGACGGCATCATCGACCAGCGCGACGAGATCGATGAGCAGATCACGACGCACAGCCGCGACTGGAAGCTCGAGCGGATGCCCGCGGTCGACCGCGCGCTGCTCCGCATCGCGGTGTGGGAGATCCTCTACAACGACGAGGTTCCGACGGCCGTGGCGATCGACGAGGCCGTGGAGCTCGCGAAGGAGTTCTCGACCGACGACTCCGGCGCGTTCGTGCACGGCGTCCTCGCGCGGGTAGCCCGCTCCGCCTGATCGTCCGCCGCGAGGCACTGTCGGTGGTGTCGGAGAGGATGGGGGCATGTCCCTCGCGTCCGATCCGTCCCGCTCGGAGGGCTCGTCATCCGCGGACTGGCGGTCGATTCTCGGTTCTCCGCGCGACTACGCAGAAACTCCACTCGCACTCGGCGTGGAACTGCGGCTGCGCGACGGCCGAGGCGCGAACCCGTGGGCGTCCCGCCCGCAGCGCACGGCGACCGCGCGCGACGTGGCGAAACGTACCGGCGAGATTCTGCTCGGCATCCGGCCGCTCGAGAAGAGTGCGTCGACCGGCGCCTGGGTGCAGGGCACGGCATCGTGGGACGCCGTCCGCCGCTCGCCCACGCAGTACGGACGCGACCGGTCGCGGTGGTTCGCCGATCTGCTCAGCATCGCGCGCGACACTCTTCTGTCGGGCACGGCCGGCGACTGGCTGGTCGCCGACCTGATCGAGTCCGGCCTGCTCTGGGGGCATCTGCGTGCCGCGGCCGACGTCGGCATCCCCCTCGTCGCCGCCCAGAAGAGCACGACCGTCGTGCTCGCGGAGCGCGCATCGATCGGCGCCACCGTCGGACGCGAGGGCGGAGGCCTCATCGTGCACCCGGCCGTCACGATCGACGGCCGCGAGGTCGACCCGCTCGCCGTGCATCCGATCGGGCACAGTGGTCTGTACGAGGTCGCACAACGCGGCACGAATCTCCGTGTCACGCTGGCCGAGGTGGCGATCAGCCGCCCCGTGCACGCCCTGCTCGGCGCCGGCGAGGGCCTCGCGGTGCCTGCCGGTGACGAGGCGGCATTCTTCCGTGATGCCTACCCGCTGCTGGCGCGTCGCATCGATGTGCGGCCGGTCGGTCGGGTCGAGCTGCCTCCTCTTCCGGCGCCCCGTGCCGTGCTGGAGCTGTCCTTCCAGCGGGGCGACACCGTCAAGTATTCGTTCGCGTGGGACTACCGCGGGTTCGGACTCGTGCCTTTCATGCCGAGTTCCGATGCGGTGCGAGACACCGTCGCCGAGAATGCGCTCAGGGATGCGCTTCAGGCCGTGTGGACGGAACGACTGGGGGAGGAGCTCGCGCCCACCGGGGCTTTCCACGACGTCGCGGCCGCCGAGTTCGTCACCCGAGTGGTGCCGGCGCTCGAGGCCGAGGGCGTCACCGTCACCGTCACCGGCCGCAGCAAGAGCTATCACGAGCTCACGGGCGAGCCCGAGATCACGGTGACCACGGTCGAGAGCACTGATCCCGACTGGTTCGATCTCGGCGTCCTGGTGAAGATCGACGGCCGCACCATCCCGTTCGGACCCCTCTTCACCGCATTGAGCAAGGGCAAGAAGAAGCTCCTGCTCTCCGACGGCGGCTATTTCTCCCTGAATCACCGGGCGCTCGACCGCCTCCGCGAACTGATCGAGGAGGCCGGCGAACTCGAGGAGTGGGAAGCCGGCCCGCGGATCAGCCGACATCAGACCGATCTCTGGGAGGAGTTCGAGGATCTCGCCGACGAGGCTCTTCCCGCAGTGACATGGCGGGCGACGGCCGACGGGCTGCGTCGGGCGAGTTCCGTGCCGGCGGTCGCGGTGCCGCAAGGAATCACGGCCGAACTCCGCCCTTATCAGAAAGAGGGTCTGGACTGGCTCGCCTTTCTCTGGGCGCACCGTCTCGGCGGCATCCTCGCCGACGACATGGGCCTCGGCAAGACGCTGCAGCTGCTGGCGCTCATCATGCACGCGCGCGAAGCGGGGGAGCGGCGACCGTTCCTCGTCGTCGTGCCCACGTCTGTCCTCGCGACCTGGCGCAGCGAGGCCGCGCGATTCGCGCCGACGCTGCGCGTGCAGGTCAGGGCGAGCACGCAGGGGCCGCCATTGACGGACTCGCTGCGGGACATCGACCTCGTGATCACGAGCTATGCGGTCGCACGGCTCGACGAGGACGTGTACGCCGGGGTCGAATGGGCCGGGCTCATCCTCGATGAAGCCCAGTTCGTGAAGAACCCCGAGACCAAGCTGCACCGCGCGGTCGCGACGTTCCGCGCGGACGTCACCTTCGCGGTCACCGGAACCCCGATGGAGAACAGTCTCAGCGAGCTGTGGGCCCTGCTCAAGCTGACGGCGCCGGGCCTCTTCGCCTCGGCCCGGAAGTTCCGCGAGGACTACATCCAGCCGATCGAGCAGGGCAAGGTCCCCGAGAACGAGGAGGGCGGCGCCTATCGGCAGCGTCGACTCGAACGGCTGCGCCGCCGCATCCGCCCGCTCCTGCTGCGGCGCACGAAAGAACTCGTCGCGCCGGAGCTGCCGGCGAAACAGGAGCAGATCCTCGAGGTCGAGCTGAGTTCCTCCCACCGGGCGCTCTACGAGGTCGTCCTGCAGCGTGAGCGGCAGAAGGTGCTGGGACTGCTGGAAGACCTCGACCGCAACCGCTTCATCGTGTTCCGCTCCCTGACGCTGATGCGCGTGCTCAGCCTGGCTCCCGGACTGATCGATCCCGAAGACGCGAAGATCGGCTCGCGCAAGCTCGACGTGTTACTCGAGCGCGTGATCGAGCTGCAGGCCGAGGGCCATCGGGCTCTGGTGTTCAGCCAGTTCACGTCGTTCCTCGACATGGCCGCGGCGCGCCTTGATGCCGCAGGCATCCCGTATGCGCATCTGGACGGTTCGACGCGGCAACGTCAGAAGGTGGTCGACGGCTTCACGTCGGGGGAGCAGCCGGTGTTCCTCATCAGCCTGAAGGCCGGCGGATTCGGGCTCACCCTCACCGAGGCCGACTACGTGTTCCTGCTCGACCCGTGGTGGAACCCGGCCGCCGAGGCGCAGGCCGTGGACCGCACGCACCGCATCGGTCAGGACAGCCAGGTGTTCGTCTACCGCATGATCGCCACGGGCACGATCGAGGAGAAGGTGCTCGAACTCCAGCGCAAGAAGGCACGCCTGTTCACGGCGGTCCTGGACGACGAGGCACTGTTCGCGCAGTCGCTCTCGGCCGACGACATCCGCGGGCTGTTCGACGCCTGACCTGTCTCTCGCCGCGAGGTTCGAAGGAGGACGAGCGGCGGGCACGTCGTTTGGACAGCTCAAGCCGGACGGGGTGGGTGGGGCGCATCTACGGGAAGTTCGGTGCGCAAGCAGTCGCAACCCGTACACAGCTAGCGTGTTACCGGTTAGCGGGGATCAAATCGAGGAGGCTTGGAGATGCACATGAGAACGAACCGGACAGTAGGAATCATCATCGCGGGAGCGTTGGCTGCAACAATGGTGACGGCTACACCGGCTCTCGCCGAGGAAGGTACGTCCTCATATGGTGAGGAGGATCAGGCAGTCGCAAGCGCTCTCGGCAACCTGGGTGAAGGTTTGCTCCAGCACCCCGTCGGCTCCCAGTCGCCAGCGCAGGACAATGCTAATCCTGTGATGAGCGACGGCTATCTGGACGTGATCATCCCGGCCAATGCCAGAGATGGCGTTTCCATGACCGTAGGGGAGTTCTCGCTCGGGATATCTCTCCCCAATGCAGCAACCTCAGCCCCCGCCAGTACGCTAGAGAACGGCGCCGTCGCGTTTGCCTCTGGCGGTGAGAGCTCCAACGCCGTCGTTCCGACGGAGGGAGGCGTACAGCTCCTCTCGGTCATCGAGAATAAACTGGCGTCCGAGTCTTACGCGTATGGCCTGTCGATTCCCGCAGGGCACAGGCTCGTGGCGACCGACGAAGGCGGGGCGCAGATCATTGACGCGCAAGGTGTGACCAAGGTGGTCTTTGAGCCGGCTTGGGCCCGCGACGCCAATGGCGAGGCAGTACCAACGCATTACATCGTCGAGGGAACGACCTTGACGCAGATCGTCAAGCATCAGGAGCTCAGCGACGTGGCGTACCCCGTCGTTGCCGATCCTCTCCCCCTGGTCGTCATCGTCGTGACGACGATTGCGATGATCGTCGTTGCCGCGGCGGTACTCGGTGTCGCTACGTGGATCGTTGTCAGCTGGTGGAACACGTGCCGGGCGATGGGGAAGTATCCCGAGCTGTCCACGAAGAATGGCTTCACTGCCAGGTGCGTACGATGACGAGCGCTGAAGGGGCGATCGGAATGCGCGGCTCGGCTTCGTCGATGGTTGGCTATTGCCTGGTCGTTCTCCATTCACTCCTCATCTCGGTCGGGATCGTGCTCGTTGGATGGATGCTATGCGCGGCCGTGGCGTTCGGCGGCGGGACGACGATCGCGATTCCATTTATCGCGACGTTTCGCGGCGCTGCCGGACGGGAATATGCTCCGGCCGTGACGATCACCGGATCCGTAGGCGCCACTGCTCTCCTGATAGTCGCATTGGCAGCGCTCATCACCTTGTTGGTCATCGGAGCGGCCCGCCTGCGGTACCCCCACGGCTCCAACGCCTGAAGTGTGGCACGGCGGCCTCGCGCGGCGATGTGTCGGTGAGGCCGCCGCGGGTTCTTCGACGCCTGACCGGAATACTCACGGCGAGGTCGACCGGGCCCACAGGGAGCCCTCGGTACAATCGAACGGTTCACTTTCGGGAGGAATGCAATGCGGATCACGGGACTCGGCCACGCCGGGATGTTCATCGAGACCTTGGGCGGGAACATCATCTGCGACCCGGTCCTCGGGCCTTCTTTCTACGGATCCTGGTTCCCGTTCCCCGACAACCGAGGGCTCGACTGGGAGCGTTTCGGGCGTGAGGCCGACTTCCTCTGGATCTCGCACCGCCACCGCGACCACTTCGACCCGAAGCTGCTCGAGCGCTACATCCGCAAGGACATCGAGGTGCTTCTTCCGGAGTACCCGACGGATGACCTCGAGAAGGACATCCGCGCGCTCGGCTACACGAACATCACCTACGCACCCGCGGGTCGGGTCATCGAGCGCGGTGAGCTCAAGATGATGATCACACCGCTGCGCGCGCCCAGCGACGGTCCGATCGGCGACTCCTCCCTGAGCGTCGACGACGGTACCGGCTCGGTGCTCAACCAGAACGACTCGCACCCGCTCGACCTCGAGAAGCTGCTCGATTTCGGCAAGCCCGACGCGTACTTCACGCAGGTCTCCGGAGCTATCTGGTGGCCCATGGTCTACGACCTGCCGCTGGATGCCAAGCAGAACTTCGCTCGGCTCAAGCGCGAGGCGCAGAACAAGCGCGCCATGTACTACATCGAGAAGGTCGGTGCCCCGCACGTCTTCCCGATGGCCGGCCCGCCCATGTTCCTCCGCGACGACCTGTTCGACTTCAACGGGCTCGGCAAGAACGGCGAGTCGATCTTCACGGATCAGAAGCAGTTCCTCGCGCACATGAAGGAGCTCGCGCCGCAGTACGACGGCCAGCTCTTCATCCCCGGCACCGTGGTCACGGTCGATGGGGGAGCGGTCACCAGCGAGCAGACCCTCTACACCGAGGCCGAGATCGCGCACATCTTCGATGAGAAGTGGGACTACCTCGAGGAGCAGCGCGCGAGCCGACAGCAGGAGATCCGCGATGAGGAGGCCTCTCGTGCCGAGATCATCCCGCCCGCGGAGATGCTCGAAGCCCTCAAGACGTGGTGGGAGCCGCTACTGAAGAAGTCCCGCACGATCCGGCTCGGCGTCGGTGGCTGCGTGCGCTTCCGCATCGGCGAGCTCGACATGGTCGTCGACTTCCCCCGCGCGAAGGTCCGCGAGTACGCGGGCGAGGAGTGCGTGTACTGGTACACCATCCCCGCCGATCTGGTGTCGACCAACATCGTCGACCACGAGATCGACTGGTCGAACTCGATCTTCCTCTCGATGCAGTTCTCCGTGGGCCGCAGCGGCAAGTTCAACGAGTTCCTGACCACGTTCCTCAAGTGCCTCTCGGTCGACCGCATCGAGTACGTCGAGAACTGGTATCAGGAGCAGACCGACCAGACCGAAGACACCGAGATCGGCGACTGGGTCGTTCAGCGTCGCTGCCCGCACCTGCGCGCAGACCTCACCCGCACCGGCACGGTCGACGAAGACGGCATCCTCACGTGCAGCATGCACGACTGGAAGTGGGATCTGAAGACCGGGCGCTGCCTTTCCACCGCCGGTCACGCGATCCGTTCGTCGAAGATCGACGACGTCACCGATCCGGTGCTGCGAGAGGCCAGCTGACCCTCGGGAGCCTCATCGCTCCGATACACTGGCATGACAAGCAACCTTTAACACCGTCCTGTGAGGCGGAGAAGGGAGCGGCCGATGAGCATGCGCACCGTGCTGCACGAAGCCGACATCTCACGAGCGCTGACCCGTATCGCGCACGAGATCCTCGAGTCCAATCGAGGCGCCGAGAGCCTCGTCCTGCTGGGCATTCCGACCCGGGGCGTCACTCTCGCCCACCGACTCGGCCTGCTGATCAGCGAGATCGCACAGCAGTCCGTCCCGGTCGGATCGCTCGATGTCACGCTGTTCCGCGATGACCTCGCCAAGCACCCGACCCGTTCTCCGCAGCCGACCGAGATCCCGGTGGGCGGCATCGACGGCAAGACCGTCGTCCTCGTCGACGACGTGCTCTTCTCCGGTCGCAGCATCCGCGCTGCTCTCGACGCGATCCAGTCCATCGGACGCCCCGCCGTCGTGCGCCTCGCGATCCTCGTCGACCGCGGGCACCGCGAGCTTCCGATCCGTCCGGACTTCATCGGCAAGAACATCCCCTCCGCCCGCACCGAGCGGGTCAACGTGCGCCTCCTCGAGAACGACGGGGCCGAAGAGGTGACGATCGGCGAATGAGACACCTCCTCGACACCCGCACCCTCGACAGGACCACTGCCCTGCGCATCCTCGACATCGCCGAAGACATGTCCGACACACAGTCGCGCGAGGTCAAGAAGCTCCCGACCCTGCGGGGCAAGACGGTCGTCAACCTCTTCTTCGAGGACTCGACGCGCACGCGCATTTCGTTCGAAGCCGCCGCCAAGCGACTCTCCGCCGATGTCATCAACTTCGCCGCGAAGGGCTCCAGCGTCTCGAAGGGCGAGAGCCTGAAGGACACCGCGCAGACGCTCGAGGCGATCGGTGCCGATGCGGTCGTGGTCCGTCACCCGGGCTCCGGTGCGCCACAGACCCTCGCGACCAGCGGGTGGATATCGGCGGGGGTCGTGAACGCCGGCGACGGCACCCATGAGCATCCGACCCAGGCTCTGCTCGACGCCTTCACCATCCGCAAGCGTCGGTTCGGCGCCGACAGCCGCGGCCAGGACCTGAGCGGAATGCACGTCGTGATCGTGGGCGACGTCCTGCACTCACGGGTCGCCCGCTCGAATGTCTGGCTGCTCACCACGCTCGGCGCCGAGGTCACCCTGGTGGCTCCGCCTACGCTGGTTCCGCAGAACGTCTCGCTCTGGCCGGTCCGGGTCGTGTACGACCTCGATCACGCGCTGGCGGACGAGCCGGACGCGGTGATGATGCTGCGCATCCAGCTCGAACGGATGAACGCCGCGTATTTCCCGACTGAGCGGGAGTATTCCCGCCGCTGGGGCCTGGACGCGCGGCGAGTGGCGGCTCTTCCGGGCGGTAGCATTGTGATGCACCCCGGACCCATGAACCGGGGACTGGAGATCTCTTCGGAAGCAGCCGATTCCCCCCGTTCGACGGTGCTGGAACAGGTCACGAACGGGGTGTCCGTCCGCATGGCGGTGCTGTACCTGCTTCTGGCAGGAGAACGAGACGACGAACGAGGGGGAGACCTGTGAACGAGACCCTCGTCATCACCGGCGCACAGCTTCTCGGTGCCGAGAGCGCCGACATCATCATCGAGGACGGCCGGATCGCCGAGATCGGCAGCGGGTTGAGCCGCTCAGGCGCGCGCGTCGTCGACGCGGCGGGACTCGTCGCGCTGCCCGGACTCGTCGACCTGCACACGCATCTGCGCGAACCGGGCTACGAAGCCTCCGAGACGATCCTCACCGGCACGAGGGCTGCGGCCGCCGGCGGCTTCACGGCCGTCTTCGCCATGCCCAACACCTCGCCGGTCGCCGACACCGCGGGTGTGGTCGAGCAGGAGCTCGCCCTCGGTGAAGCAGCCGGCTACGCCACCGTGCAGCCCATCGGCGCGGTCACCGTCGGCCAGAAGGGTGAGCGTCTCGCCGAGCTGGGCGCCATGGCGACCTCCCGCGCGCAGGTCCGCGTCTTCAGCGACGACGGCTTCTGCGTGTTCGACCCGCTGATCATGCGTCGTGCGCTGGAGTATGTGAAGTCCTTCGGGGGAGTCATCGCCCAGCACGCGCAGGATCCCCGCCTCACCGAGGGCGCCCAGATGAACGAGGGCACGGTCTCGGCAGAGCTGGGCCTCGCAGGCTGGCCCGCCGTCGCCGAAGAGTCGATCATCGCCCGCGACGTGCTGCTCGCGGAGCATGTCGGCTCGCGCCTGCACGTGTGCCACCTCTCGACCGCGGGGTCGGTGGACATCATCCGCTGGGCCAAGAAGCGCGGCATCGATGTCACGGCCGAGGTCACCCCTCATCACCTGCTGCTGACCGACGAGCTGGTGCGCGGATACGACGCGCGGTACAAGGTCAACCCGCCGCTGCGCCGGGAAGAGGATGTGCTCGCCGTGCGCGAGGGCCTCGCCGACGGCACGATCGACATCGTGGCCACCGACCACGCCCCGCACCCGAGCGAACACAAGGCGTGCGAGTGGCAGGCTGCCGCGAACGGCATGGTGGGCCTCGAGAGCGCGCTGCGCGTCGTGCACCAGTCGATGGTGCAGACCGGACTGCTGGAGTGGTCCGATGTCGCACGCGTGATGAGTGCGACGCCGGCGCGCATCGGCCGACTCGCCGGTCACGGCACCCCGCTCGAGGTCGGTCAGCCGGCGCAGATCACGCTCTACGACGCCTCCGTCGACGGCGTCTTCACCGAAGCGGATCTGCACGGCCGCAGTGTGAACTCGCCGTACCTCGGCAGGGCTCTTCCCGGACGGGTCGAATACACGATCCACGGGGGCGTCCTCACGGTCGACGGCGGCAACGTCGTCGAGGAGCTCGGCGCATGAGCGCTCGGGATCTCGCCGTCGCGATCACGATCGCGGTCGCGCTCCTGGTGCTGCTCACAATGCTCTTCGCCTGGCGACGACGAATTCGCCGCGACTCCGTGTTCACGGCCCCGCTGGGGGTTCCGGAGCATGCGGAGGTCTCCCGCCGCGACGAGGTGCTGTACGTGTCGACGACACGGCACGAGCAGCCGCTCGAGCGTCTGGCGGTGTCGCCCCTCGCGTACCGGGCCCGCGGCGAACTCGCCCTCACGGATCGCGGCATCGCCCTCTGCCTCGACGGCGAGCCGACGGTGTTCCTCGCGAGCGTCCGGCTCGTCGCCGTCGACCGCGCCACGGTCACGATCGACCGGGTCGTCGAGCCCGGCGGCCTCGTGCGCATCGCCTGGAACATCGACGACGACACGATCGTCGACAGCTACCTGCGGCTCGCCACCGGCGACCCGCGGACTCTCATCTCCGACCTGCAGCGGCTCGTCCCCGCCGCCCCCGACACAGGAGCAACGTCATGACACTCTCGACACCCCCCGGACAGGCCCCCGCGGCCCAGCTCCCCGATCCCGCCGTCCTCGTCCTGGAAGACGGCACCCGCCACACCGGACGCGCCTACGGCGCCCGCGGACGCACCCTGGGCGAAGTCGTCTTCGCGACCGGCATGTCCGGTTACCAGGAGACGATCACAGACCCCTCCTACGCGGGCCAGATCGTCCTGCAGACGGCACCGCACATCGGCAACACCGGCATGAACGACGAGGATGCGGAATCCCGTCGCATCTGGGTCTCCGGATACATCGTGCGCGACCCCTCGCGTGTGGTCTCCAACTGGCGTGCGAACGCCTCGCTCGACGACGTGCTCGTCGAGGACGGCATCGTGGGCATCAGCGGCATCGACACCCGGGCGATCACCCGCCACATCCGCTCGGCCGGCTCCATGCGCGGCGGGATCTTCTCCGGCCCGGATGCCGCCCTCGATCCGGAGGAGCAGGTGCGCATCGTCCGAGAAGCGCCCGAGATGGCGGGACGCAACCTCTCCGCCGAGGTCTCGGTCGACGTCGCGACCATCACCACGGCGATGGGCAACCGGATCGGCAACCTCGCCGTCCTCGACCTCGGCGTGAAGCAGGCGACGATCGACAACCTCGCCGCCCGCGGCTTCGAGGTGCACGTGCTTCCGCAGGATGTCACGATCGACGAGATCCGGGCGATCGACCCCGTGGCGGTCTTTTACTCGAACGGCCCCGGTGACCCCGCGGCCTCCGGCGACCACGTCGAGCTGCTCCGCTCGGTGCTCGATGACGGCCTCCCGTTCTTCGGCATCTGCTTCGGCAACCAGCTGCTCGGCCGCGCGCTCGGTCTCGGCACCTACAAGCTGCCCTTCGGCCACCGCGGTATCAACCAGCCGGTGCTCGACAAGCAGACCGGCAAGGTCGAGATCACGGCTCACAACCACGGCTTCGCGGTCGAGGCGCCCCTGGAGGGCTCCTTCGACAGCCCGAACGGCTACGGCAAGGTCGAGGTCAGTCACGTCGGCCTCAACGACAACGTCGTCGAGGGCCTCCGCGCCCTCGACATCCCGGCCTTCTCGGTGCAGTACCACCCCGAGGCGGCGGCCGGCCCGCACGACGCCAACTACCTCTTCGACAGGTTCCGCGACCTGGTCATCGCCAGCCAGAAGGACTCCAAGTAATGCCCAAGCGCGACGACATCAACTCCGTCCTCGTCATCGGCTCCGGCCCGATCGTCATCGGTCAGGCCTGCGAGTTCGACTACTCCGGCACCCAGGCGTGCCGCGTGCTCCGTGAAGAGGGTGTCCGGGTCATCCTGGTCAACTCCAACCCGGCCACGATCATGACCGACCCCGACTTCGCCGACGCGACCTACATCGAGCCGATCACCTGGCAGGTCATCGAGACGATCATCGCCAAGGAGCGCCCCGACGCGATCCTCCCGACCCTCGGCGGCCAGACCGCGCTGAACGCGGCGATTGAACTGCACAACCACGGCATCCTCGAGAAGTACGACGTCGAGCTCATCGGCGCGAACTTCGAGGCGATCAACAAGGGCGAGGACCGCCAGATCTTCAAGCAGCTGGTCCTCGATGCCGGTGCCGACGTGGCGGATTCCCGCATCGCCCACACGATGGACGAGGTTCTCGCGGCCGCCGACGAGCTCGGCTACCCGCTCGTGGTCCGCCCGAGCTTCACGATGGGCGGCCTGGGGTCCGGCTTCGCGTACGACGAGAGCGACCTGCGTCGCATCGCCGGTGCGGGCCTGCGCGACTCGCCCACCACCGAGGTGCTCCTGGAGGAGTCCATCCTCGGCTGGAAGGAGTATGAACTCGAGCTCATGCGCGACACGGCCGACAACACGGTCGTGGTCTGCTCCATCGAGAACGTCGACCCGGTCGGCGTGCACACGGGTGACTCGATCACGGTCGCGCCCGCGCTGACCCTCACCGACCGCGAGTACCAGAAGATGCGCGACATCGGCATCGACATCATCCGTGCCGTCGGCGTCGACACCGGTGGCTGCAACATCCAGTTCGCGGTGGATCCGTCGAACGGCCGCATCATCGTCATCGAGATGAACCCGCGCGTCTCGCGCTCCAGCGCCCTGGCCTCGAAGGCGACGGGATTCCCGATCGCCAAGCTCGCGGCCAAGCTCGCGCTCGGCTACCGCCTCGACGAGATTCCGAACGACATCACCGGCGTGACACCGGCGAGCTTCGAGCCCACGCTCGACTACGTCGTGGTCAAGGTGCCGCGCTTCGCGTTCGAGAAGTTCCCGGCGGCCGACGCGACGCTGACCACGACCATGAAGTCGGTGGGCGAGGCGATGGCGATCGGCCGCAACTACGCGACCGCGCTGCAGAAGGCGCTCCGCTCGCTGGAGAAGCGCGGATCCAGCTTCCACTGGGGCCCGGAGGAGCGCTCGGTGGAGGAACTCCTCGAGATCTCGAAGATCCCGACCGACGGCCGGATCGTGACGCTGCAGCAGGCGCTGCGCAAGGGGGCGACCGTCGAGCAGGCCTTCGACGCGACGGCGATCGACCCGTGGTTCCTCGACCAGATCGTGCTGATCAACGAGGTCGCCGAGATCGTGCGCACGGCTCCCGAGCTCGACGCCGCGACCCTCCGGTACGCCAAGGAGCACGGCTTCTCCGACGCGCAGCTCGCCGAGATCCGCGGCACGAACGAGGCAGAGGTGCGCGGCGTCCGCCACGGCCTCGGCATCCGCCCGGTGTACAAGACGGTCGACACCTGCGCCGGCGAGTTCCCGGCTCTCACGCCGTACCACTACTCGAGCTACGACTTCGAGACCGAGGTGGCACCGTCCGAGCGGACCAAGGTCGTCATCATCGGCTCGGGCCCGAACCGCATCGGTCAGGGCGTCGAATTCGACTACTCGTGCGTGCACGCCTCGTTCGCGCTGTCGGACGCCGGCTTCGAGACCGTGATGGTCAACTGCAACCCGGAGACCGTGTCGACCGACTACGACACCTCCGACCGCCTGTACTTCGAGCCGCTGACGCTCGAAGACGTGCTGGAGGTGCTCGACGCGGAAGCCGCGAGCGGAACCATCCTCGGCGTCGTGTGCCAGCTCGGCGGCCAGACGCCGCTCGGGCTCGCGAAGGGCATCGAGGCAGCCGGGTACACGGTGCTCGGCACCAGCCCCGAGGCGATCGACCTGGCCGAGGAGCGCGAGCTCTTCTCCCGTCTGCTCGACGAGGCAGGGCTCGTGGCGCCGCGAAACGGCACCGCGATCGACGTCGAGGGCGCCGTACGCATCGCCGAGGAGATCGGCTACCCGGTGCTGGTGCGCCCGAGCTTCGTGCTCGGCGGACGCGGCATGGAGATCGTCTACGACACCGCGTCGCTGCGTGACTACTTCGTGCGCACCGCGGGCGAGGTCGTCATCGAGGAGGGCAAGCCGCTCCTGGTCGACCGCTTCCTCGACGACGCGATCGAACTCGACGTGGACGCGCTCTACGACGGCACCGATCTGTACATCGGCGGCGTCATGGAGCACCTCGAAGAGGCCGGCATCCACTCCGGCGACTCGAGCTGCACCTTGCCTCCGGTCTCGCTCGGCCGCACCGATGTGGACCGCGTGCGCGAGGCCACTCTGGCCATCGCGAAGGGCGTCGGCGTGCGCGGACTGCTGAACGTGCAGTTCGCCATCAGCGCCGGTGTGCTCTACGTCATCGAGGCGAACCCCCGCGCCAGCCGGACCGTGCCCTTCGTCTCCAAGGCGCTCGGCATCCCGATGGCCAAGGCCGCGAGCCGTGTGATGACCGGTTCCACGATCGCCGAGCTGCGCGCCGAGGGCATGCTGCCGGAGCAGGACGGATCCCGCGTTCCGCTCGACGCCCCGGTGTCGGTCAAGGAGGCCGTGCTCCCGTTCAAGCGGTTCCGTACGGCCGACGGCAAGACGGTCGACTCGATCCTCGGCCCGGAGATGCGCTCCACCGGTGAGGTCATGGGCATCGACCGCGACTTCCCGACGGCGTTCGCGAAGAGCCAGGCCGCGGCCTACGGCGGCATGCCCACCTCGGGCACCGTGTTCATCTCGGTCGCCGACTCGGACAAGCGCGCCGTGATCCTGCCCGCGCACCGACTGCAGCAGCTGGGCTTCACGATCGTCGCGACCGAGGGCACCGCCGAGATCCTCTCCCGCAACGGCATCGCCGTGACCATCGTCGAGAAGTTCAGTGCGACGCAGGAGTCCGGGGCGAAGAACATCGTCGACCTCATCAACGAGGGGGCGATCGACATCGTCGTGAACACCCCGTCAGGTGGGGCGGCCCGTGCCGACGGGTATGAGATCCGCGCGGCAGCGGTCGCCGCTGACAAGGCCCTGTTCACGACCATGGCCGTGCTCGGCGCCGCGGTGAGCGGCATGGACGCGGCCCACGAGGGCTTCCAGGTCAAGAGCCTCCAGGAGTACGCGCTGGAGCGGAAGGCGGCACTGTGAGCGCACGCTTCGGCGAGCGGGTCCGCGCGGCGCTGCACGCACGCGGACCGCTCTGTGTCGGCATCGACCCCCACGCCGCGTTGCTCGCGGCGTGGGGGCTGAGCGACGATGCGCAGGGCGTCCGCGAGTTCGGCCTGCGCACGGTCGAGGCCGCTTCCGGGCGGGTGGGCATCGTCAAGCCCCAGGTCTCGTTCTTCGAGCGCTTCGGCTCCCAGGGCATCGCCGCACTCGAAGATGTTCTCGCAGCGGCACGCGCGGCCGGTCTCGTCGTGATCGCCGACGCCAAGCGGGGAGACATCGGTTCGACGATGGACGACTACGCGCGTGCGTGGCTGACTCCGGGTTCACCACTGGAGGCCGACGCGCTCACGGTCAACCCGTTCCTCGGAGTCGGTGCTCTCGACGGGGCATTCGCGTTGGCCGCCGACCATGGCAAGGGGCTGTTCGTGCTCGCCGCGACCAGCAACCCCGAGGCCGAGCTCCTGCAGCGCTCCACCGGCTCGACGGGTGCGACGGTGTCCGCTGTGGTCATCAGCGAGGTCTCCGCTCGCAACGCCGTGGAGTCAGCGGCAGGGGAGTGGGGGAGTTTCGGTTTCGTGATCGGCGCGACCGTCGACTGGACCCTGGCCGGCATCGAGCCCTTCGCACCGGCAGCTCCCATCCTCGCTCCCGGCTTCGGCGCCCAGGGGGCCACGCCGGCCGACCTCCGTCGCCGCTTCGGCCCGATGTCGGAAGCGGTGATCGCGAGTGAGAGCCGCAGCATCCTCTCGGCGGGTCCCGCGGATCTGGCCGAGGCGATCACCGCACGCGCCGCCGAGTACCTCGAGGTGGCCGGTGTCTGACGCGCAGCGCACGGTTCCCGAAGTCGACAGGGCTGCTGCCGCACGCCGCGCCGTGGAGCGTCGGCGCGCCAGGGCTTCGGTGAAGCGCGATCTCACGATGCGGGTGGTGACCCCGCAGACAGTTCTGCATCGCGCCACCGCGGATGCCGACTCCGTCGAGGGGTCGATGCGCATCACCGACTTCCTCCTCGCTCTCCCCGCGATCGGTGCCGGCAAGCGCGACCGGGTACTGGAGGAGCTGCAGATCTCTCCGGTCAAGCGCCTCGGTGGGCTCGGAGCTCGTCAGCGCCGGGTACTCGAGGAATGGCTCGACACGCGCTTCCCCGCGCCGAGCGCGCGAGGAGCGCGGAGTCGATTGCTCGTGCTCGCCGGCCCCACCGCGGTCGGCAAGGGCACGGTCGCCGCGCACATCCGCGAGCACAACCCGGAGATCCACCTCTCGGTGTCAGCGACCACACGGCCCCCGCGCCCCGGCGAGATCCACGGCGTGCACTACTACTTCGTCGACGACGCGGAGTTCGATCGGCTGATCGCCGACGGGGAACTCCTCGAGTACGCGGTGGTCCACAACAAGTCGCGCTACGGCACGCCGCGGGGGCCCATCGACGAGGCTCTGGCCGCAGGCAAGACCGTTCTGCTCGAGATCGACCTGCAGGGCGCTCGTCAGGTGCGCGCCGCGGAACCCGCCGCGACGCTCATCTTCCTGCTGCCTCCGAGCTGGGACGAACTGGTGCACCGGCTGGTCGGCCGTGGCACCGAAGATGCCGAGGAGCGCGCCCGTCGACTGCGCACCGCGAAGGGCGAACTCGCCGCTCAAAACGAGTTCGATCACCTCATCGTGAACGAGGACGTCGCCACGGCGGCCCGCGAGGTCGTAGAATTGTCTTCAAGCTCTGCGCGCTGAGCGTCTTCGCGCGCCATTTCGCACCGACTTCGCGACGATCCCGTCGCCTGACCAGGAGGTCTCACCATGGCCGGACACAACAACGGCATCATCGATCCCCCCATCGACAACCTGCTCGACCGCGTCGACTCCAAGTACGAGCTCGTGATCTACGCCGCCAAGCGCGCGCGCCAGATCAACGATTACTACTCCGATCTGCACGAGGGCAACCTCTTCGACAACGTGGGCCCGCTGGTCGACTCCTCCGTCGAGGACAAGCCGCTCACCATCGCACTGCACGAGATCAACGAGGACAAGCTCCGCCTGCGTCACGCAGAGTGATATTCGAGGCCGCGCCTCCCTTCTGTCGGAGGCGCGGTCCAGAATGGGTGCAACACCCTCCCTCTGTCCGTCCCGTTCTGGAGTTTCGATGAGCACCCTGCGTCTGTTCACGTCCGAGTCCGTCACCGAGGGGCATCCGGACAAGATCTGCGATCAGATCTCGGACAGCATCCTCGACGGGCTCATCGCCAAGGACAGAGACTCCCGCGTGGCGGTCGAGACGCTCGTCACGACGGGCCTCGTGCACGTCGCCGGCGAGATCCGCACCGAGGCCTACGTCGACATCCCCACGATCGTCCGCCAGGTCGTGAACGGCATCGGCTACACATCCAGTGAGACCGGCTTCGACGGCGACTCCTGCGGTGTCAGTGTCTCGGTGGGCGAGCAGTCGACCGACATCGCGCACGGCGTCGACAGCGCTCAGGAGCACCGCGACGGATCGTCGGTCGATCCGCTCGACGCCCTCGGCGCCGGCGACCAGGGCATCATGTTCGGCTTCGCGACGAACGAGACGCCGCAGCTCATGCCGATGGCCGCGTGGACCGCGCACCGGCTCGCCGAGCGGCTGACGGAGGTGCGCCGCTCCGGTGTTCTGCCGTTCCTCCGCCCCGACGGCAAGACCCAGGTGACCCTCGGTTACGACGGCTTCACCCCGAAGACGGTCGACGCCGTCGTGGTCTCGACACAGCATCACCCCGACATCTCGCAGGAAGACCTGCAGGCGCGGGTTCGCGAGCACGTCATCGACCCCGTGCTGGCCACGACCGGTCTCGACCTCGACGACGTCACCCTCTACATCAACCCGGCCGGTCCCTTCGTGACCGGTGGCCCCAAGGGAGACGCCGGGCTCACCGGCCGCAAGATCATCATCGACACCTACGGTGGCGCCTCCCGCCACGGCGGAGGAGCCTTCAGCGGCAAGGACCCGTCGAAGGTCGACCGCTCCGGCGCCTACGCGACCCGATGGGTGGCGAAGAACGCGGTGGCAGCTGGACTCGCAGACCGGCTCGAGGTGCAGATCGCCTATGCGATCGGTGTCGCACGTCCGGTCGGTCTCTACGTCGAGACCTTCGGCACCGGCAAGGTGTCCGACGAGGTCATCACACAGGCGATCACATCGGTGTTCGATCTGCGTCCGCAGGCGATCATCGAGCAGCTCGACCTGCTGCGTCCGATCTACGCCCAGACGGCCGCGTACGGTCACTTCGGTCGAGAACTCCCTGATTTCACGTGGGAGCGCACCGACCGCGTCGAAGAGCTGCGCCGCGCTGCCGGGCTCTGATGGGACCGCGGTCCTGATGTCTCCGGTGAGCCGGCGCATCGCGCGCGTGCTCCTCGATTCCCCGCTGCCTCAACTCGATCGGCTCTTCGACTACGCGCTCCCTGCGGAACTGGGCGACGTCCCGCTCGGGGTTCGGGTCCGCGTGCCGCTGCGCACCGCTGGGCGCGTGATCGACGGCTACGTCGTCGAGATCGGCACCGAGGACGACGCGGACCGCCCGCTCTCCGAGGTGGAGAGCGTCGTGTCGGAGGTCCCGGTCCTGCCGGAACGTCTGCACACGCTCGCGCGCCGGGTGGCCGACCGGGCAGCCGGCTCGGCCTCGGATGTGCTGCGCCTGGTGATCCCCAAGCGTCAGGTGCGTGTCGAGAAGGCGTGGACCGCCGATGCGCCGGCGGAGACGCCCGACCCGGATGCGCTCGCGGTGGCCGAGGGCACCGTCGGACTGTACGAGGGCCTCGGGGCCGTGCTCGACTCGGGCGGACGCGCCGCTGTGGAGGCGATTCCTCAGCTCGTCGATGGCCTGCAGGGGTGGGCCCGACTGCTGGCATCTTCCGCGGCCCGGATGCTCGCGGCGGGCAAGTCGTCGATCATCGTCGTCCCCGACAGCCGTGATCTCGACAGGCTCCTCGCTGCGCTCGACGCTCTCGTCCCCACCGGAGCGGTCGTGCGCCACGACTCCCGGCAGACGAATCCCGACCGCTACCGCGGATTCCTGCGCACGCTCGAGGATGCGCCGTGCATCGTGGTGGGCAACCGCTCGGCCGTGTACTCCCCGGTCGTGGCGGGGATGGTCGCGATCTGGGACGACGGCGATCCGCTCCTGGGGGAGCCGCTCGCTCCGTATGTCAACGCTCGCGACGCGGCTCTCCTTCGACAGGAGCTCGAGGGGTCGGCGCTGCTCTTCGCGGGACACACCCGCACCACGGATGTGGAGCGCCTCGTGGTTCTCGGCTGGCTGCAGGATGTGAGGGCGGCACGCCGCGTGCTTCCTCGCGTCGTGCTCAGCACACCGCAGGAGATGGAGCAGCCGACGGCCCAGCGGATGCCGTCCTCCGCCTTCCTCGCCGCGCGCACCGCAGCGGCCGAGGGGCCGGTGCTCGTTCAGGTCTCGCGACCCGGCTTCTCGCCCTCGCTCGTCTGTGCCGAGTGCCGTGCGCCGGCGCGATGCGCCCACTGCGGCGGCCCGCTCGGCGCGAAGCATCGGGGTGCAGTGCCCGTGTGCGGCTGGTGTGGCCGGGCAGCCAGCGCCTGGGCGTGCCCTGCGTGCTCCTCGACCAAGCTGCGACTCGCCTCCTCAGGGAGCGAGCGCACCGCCGACGAGCTCGGGCGGGCGTTCCCGGGTGTACGCGTGATCGTCGCCGACAGTGCGCACCCGGTCGAGCGCGTGCCGGCCAAACCCGCGCTCGTGGTCGCGACCCGCGGCGCGGAGCCGATCGCGGAGGGCGGATACCGTGCCGTCGTCCTCCTCGACGGCCCTCGCATGCTCCAGGCGCCCGACCTGCGCGTCGCGGAATCCTGTCTGCGATGGTGGTCGAACGCGACCGCCCTGGCCGCGCCCGGCGCGCCGATCCATCTCGTCGGGGTCAACGGTGCGGCGGCGAAGGCACTTGCGACCTGGAACCAGGCAGGCCACGCGCGGTCTGAGCTGGAGAGCAGGGCGCCGCTGCACATGCCCCCGACGACCAGAGTGGCTCTGGTCCAGGGCGCGGTTCCGGCGGTCGCGAACGCTCTCGCCGCCCTCACCGAGCTCGCCCTACCCGGGGATGCCGTACTCGGCCCTGTGCCCATCGAGTCCGACGACGTTCCCCCTCGGGTGCGAGCGCTCGTGAGGTTCGACTACGGCTCGGGCCCTCGCGTGGCGACCGCCCTGCGCGCCGCTGTCGTCGCCGAAGCAGTGAGCGGCCGCCGCCGAAAGGGGCGTGCGACCAAGAGCACGCTCTCCGTCCGCCTCGATATCCTCGAACCAGAGCTCTGACCCTTCCGGAGAACCTTCATGCGCCTCGTCTTCGCCGGCACACCCGCTGCCGCCGTGCCCACCCTGCGACGTCTCGCGACCTCGCACGACATCGCCGCGGTCGTCACGCGACCCGATGCCCCGCTCGGGAGAAGGCGGGTGCTGACGCCGTCTCCGGTCGCCCAGGCCGCCGTCGAGCTGGGTCTTCCCGTGATCAAGACGGCGCGGCTCGACGAGGCCGCGACAGCCGAGATCTCGGCGCTGCAGGTCGAGCTCGGAGTGATCGTCGCGTACGGCGGGCTGGTGCGCGAGCCGCTGCTCTCCGCCCCGACCGCCGGGTGGATCAACCTGCACTTCTCTCTGCTGCCCGCATGGCGGGGAGCCGCCCCCGTGCAGCGCGCGCTCATCGCGGGCGATCGGGTGCTCGGTGCGAGCGTGTTCCAGCTCGTCGCCGAGCTGGATGCTGGTGACGTATTCGCCATGCGGGAGATCGACGTTCCCGAGACGGCGACCGCAGGAGAGGCGCTCGAGGCGCTCGCGCTGGACGGAGCAGAGCTCACGGCCGATGTGGTCTCCGCGGTCGCGGACGGCACGGCGCGGGCGGTTCCGCAGCAGGGCGAGCCGACCTTCGCCGCCAAGCTCACGCTCGCCGACGGACTGCTCTATTGGGACCAGCCGCTCGACGCCGTGTTCGCCCGATTCCGCGGCGTGACTCCCGAGCCGGGAGCGCACACGACCGTCGCCGGTCAGCCCCTCAAGGTACTCGAGGCGGCTCCGGCAACGGATGCCGAATCGCTGCCCCCCGGACGACTCCGGGGTACCAAGACCGCTCTCCACATCGGCACGGGCACCGGGGCACTCGCCGTCACGAGGGTGCAGCCTGCGGGCAAGGGAGCGATGAACGCGGTCGACTGGTGGCGCGGCCTGCGCGGGGGAGATGAGCTGGTGGCCGGATCATGAGCGACGAGCGACGCAACCGTCGAAGCACGCCGTCGAACGGTCGACCGCGCGGCTCCCAGAGCTCGGCGGAGGGGCATCGCGGCGGTCAGCGCGGTCCCGCTCGCACCGTGCAGCCCGCGAGACGGGTGGCCTACGACGTGCTTCGTGCCGTCTCCGAGACCGACGCGTACGCGAACCTCGTGCTTCCCTCGGCCATCGCCGACGCGAAGCTCACCGCTCAGGACGCGGCGCTCGCGACCGAGCTGACCTATGGGACCCTGCGACGGCTCGGGACCTATGACGCGATCATCGCCTCGGCGGCAGATCGTGCGACAGACGGCATCGACCCGGCGGTTCTCGATGCGCTCCGGCTCGCGGTGCACCAGCTGCTCGCGACACGTGTCGCCTCGCACGCCGCGGTGAACGAGTCGGTGAACCTGGTCGCCATCGAATCAGGTCGCGGAGCGTCGAGTTTCGCGAATGCGGTTCTGCGGCGCATCACCCGGGATTCGGCGGAGGCCTGGCAGGAGCGCATCGAAGAGCAGGCGCGCTCCGACGACGAGCGCCTGGCGCTGCGTTCCGCACATCCGGTCTGGGTGATCCGGGCGCTCCGTCGCGCCCTTGCGGCGGAAGGTCGCGACGCCGAGCTCGGCGCCCTCCTCGAGGCCGACAACGCCTCGCCCGATGTGACGCTCGTCGCCCTGCCCGGTCTCGCGGAGCCCGGCGAACCTCGTCTGCCCTACGCGCCGACGGCCTTCGCCTCTCCCGGTGGCGATCCGCGTCTGTCGGTCGAGGCCTCCGGCGGCACGGTGCGCGTGCAGGACGAGGGCTCCCAGCTCGTCGCGCTCGCCCTGGCCGGAGTCTCACCGATCGCCGCGGGGGAGCGGTGGCTCGATCTCTGTGCCGGCCCGGGTGGGAAGACCGCGCTCCTGGCGGCGATCGCGCTCGAGAAGGATGTCGTCCTCGAGGCCAACGAGGTCGTCCCCGTCCGCGCGCGCCTGGTGCGCAAGGCGCTCCGCGCTGTCCCCGGCGAGATCGTGGTGCACGAGCAGGACGGCCGCGAGATCGCGGCCTCGCGTGCCGGCGAGTTCGACCGGATCCTCGTGGACGCGCCCTGCACGGGCTTGGGTGCGCTGCGCCGCCGGCCCGAGGCTCGGTGGCGCAAGTCGCCAGCCGACGTGGCCGAGCTCGTACCGCTCCAGGTGGAGCTGCTCTCCGCCGCGCTCGACGCGCTCGCCCCGGGCGGGATCGTCGCATACGTCACATGCTCGCCCCACCTCGCCGAGACCACGGGCGTCGTGCAGGAGGTGCTGCGCGGGCGCACTGACATCGTCGAGCTCGATGCGCGCGCAGCGATCGCCGACGTCTCGCGGTCGCCGATCGACCTCGCGACCGAGGGGCGCTCCGGTTCCGGCAGCGCACAGCTCTGGCCGCATCGACACGGCACCGACGCGATGTTCCTCGCGCTCCTGCAGCGCTCCGCAACCGTCAACACCACAGGGAAGGAAGACTAGGACCGTGGATCTGCCTCGCGCACCGCGCATCAACCCCAGCATCCTCGCCGCCGACTTCGTGAACATGCAGGCGGACCTCGCCCGCATCGCGACAGCAGACTTCGCGCACGTCGACGTGATGGACAACCACTTCGTGCCCAATCTGACGTTCGGACCCCAGATGGTCGAGCGCATCCAGGCGACCAGCCCGATCCCGCTCGACGTGCACCTGATGATCACCGACCCGGAGCGCTGGGCACCCGAGTATGCCGAGATCGGCGCGGCGAGCGTCACGTTCCACCTCGAGGCCGCCGCCGATCCTGTGGCCCTCGCCCGACGCCTGCGCGACATCGGTTCCCGCGCCGGCGTCGCGGTGAAGCCGGGAACCCCGGTCGATTCGCTGTTCGATGTGCTCGACGAGTTCGATCAGATCCTCGTGATGACGGTCGAGCCGGGATTCGGCGGACAGAGCTTCATGCCCGAGACGATGCCGAAGCTCCGCTCCCTGGCGGAGGAGGCGCGTCGGCGCGGCTCCTCGGTCTGGCTCCAGGTCGACGGCGGTATCTCGGACAGCACGATCGAGTACGCCGCCGCCGCCGGAGCAGACACCTTCGTCGCAGGTTCGGCCGTGTACGGCGCGGACGACATCGAGGCGGCCGTCACCCGGCTGAGAGACCTCGCCCGAGCGGGTAGCCTGGAATCGTGAAGACTTTCGACGAGCTGTTCGCCGAGCTCAGCGTCAAGGCCGAGACCCGTCCCGAAGGATCGGGCACGGTCGCCGAGCTCGACGGCGGCGTGCACACGATCGGCAAGAAGATCGTCGAAGAGGCCGCCGAGGTGTGGATGGCGTCGGAGTACGAGTCCGATGAGGCCGCCGCCGAGGAGATCTCGCAACTCCTCTATCACGTCCAGGTGATGATGCTCGCGAAGGGTCTCAGCCTGCAAGACGTCTACCGACATCTGTGATGCGCTCCGTTCCTCTCCTCTCGAACTGAAAGCACT
Organism: Microbacterium maritypicum; assembly: GCF_041529975.1. Taxonomy (NCBI): domain Bacteria; kingdom Bacillati; phylum Actinomycetota; class Actinomycetes; order Micrococcales; family Microbacteriaceae; genus Microbacterium; species Microbacterium maritypicum. The sequence continues at coordinate 2,623,039 of NZ_CP168030.1, forward strand.
CCATGCTGCGCATCGCCGTTCCCAACAAGGGCTCGCTCTCCGAGACCGCCGCCGACATGCTCGCCGAGGCGGGCTACGCCGGACGCCGGGACCCCAAGACCCTGCATGTCATCGACGCCGAGAACGACGTCGAGTTCTTCTTCCTCCGCCCCAAGGACATCGCGACCTACGTCGGTTCCGGTGCGATCGATGTGGGCATCACGGGTCGTGACCTGCTGCTCGACGCCCGCATGCCCGGCGCACGCGAGATCGAGGCTCTCGGCTTCGCGGGATCCACGTTCCGCTTCGCGGCACCCACCGGTCGCTACACCGACGTGGCCGAGCTCGACGGACTGCGCATCGCCACCTCCTACCCGGGGCTGGTCGACGCGTTCCTCGACGAGCGCGACATCGCGGTAGACCTCGTTCCGCTCGACGGAGCGGTCGAATCGGCCGTCCGACTCGGTGTGGCCGACGCGGTCGCCGATGTCGTCGAGACGGGGACCACACTCCGCCAGGCCGGGCTCGAGGTCTTCGGTCCGGTCATCCTGCAGTCCGAGGCCGTGCTCATCGCCGGCCCCACCGATGCCGAGGGTGCCGAGACGCTCCTGCGCCGGCTTCGCGGCGTCATGGTCGCCCGCCGCTTCGTGATGATCGACTACGACCTGCCGGTCGCTCTGCTCGATGAGGCCGTGAAGATCGCCGGTGGCGTGGAGTCGCCGACCGTCTCACCGCTGCGTGACCCGGAATGGGTGGCCGTACGCGTCATGGTCGCGCGCACGCGGGTCAACCCGGTCATGGATGCGCTCTATGCGCTCGGCGCTCGCGCCATCCTGGTCACCGCCATCCACAACGCGAGGCTCTGATGACTCTCGCCAGTCGTGTCATCCCGTGTCTGGATGTGGCCGAAGGCCGTGTCGTCAAGGGCGTGAACTTCGAGAACCTGCGCGACATGGGTGACCCGGTAGAACTCGCCAGGCACTATGCGGCCCAGGGGGCCGACGAGATCACGTTCCTCGACGTGACCGCGACGGTCGATGCGCGAGCCACGACCTACGACGTCGTGCAGCGAACCGCCGAGCAGGTCTTCGTGCCGCTCACGGTCGGCGGGGGAGTGCGCAGCGCCGAAGACGTCGCCCGGCTGCTCTCGGTCGGCGCCGACAAGGTGGGGGTCAACTCGGCCGCCATCGCACGCCCCGAGCTGATCGGCGAGATCGCCGACCGCTTCGGTGCACAGGTGCTCGTCCTGTCGCTCGACGTGAAGCGTGCGCCGACCACGCCCTCCGGCTTCGTCGTCACGACTCACGGCGGTCGCACGCAGACCACCCTCGACGCGGTCGCCTGGGCGCGAGAGGCCGTCGAGCGCGGCGCCGGTGAGCTGCTGGTCAACTCGATCGATGCCGACGGCACGCGCGACGGGTTCGACCTCGAGCTCGTACGGCTCATGCGGGAAGCGGCCTCCGTGCCCGTCATCGCTTCGGGCGGGGCCGGTCAGATCTCCGATTTCGCGCCGGCCATCAAGGCCGGAGCCGATGCCGTGCTCGCGGCGAGCGTCTTCCACACGGGGGCGCTCACCGTCGGCGACGTCAAGGACGCCCTGCGCGCAGATGGGGTGGTGGTCCGATGACCTCCGTGGAAGAGCGCATCGCCCAGGTCGCCTTCAACGCAGACGGGCTCGCGCCGGTGATCGTGCAGCAGTTCGACACGCATGAGGTGCTGATGCTCGCGTGGGTCGATGCCGAGGCGCTGCGGCGCACGCTGACCTCAGGGCGGGCGACCTACTGGTCCCGATCCCGCCAGGAGTATTGGCGCAAGGGCGACACGTCGGGCCACATCCAGGTGGTTCACGAGGCGCGCCTCGACTGCGACGGCGACGCCATCCTGCTCCTGGTCGCGCAGACCGGCCCCGCCTGTCACACCGGCACGCGCACCTGTTTCGACACCACCGACCTCGAGGCGACGACGGGAGCGGATCAGTCATGAGCATCGCGCAGCGCGGTCGCTCGCTCTCCGTCTCCGGCTTCCTGCTCGCCGGGGCGATCGGCATCATCTCGTCGACCCAGACGTGGTTGACGGTGGAGCGTGCGGATGCCGGCGAAGCGATCCTGGTTCCGGGAGCCTCGGCCCTGGTACTGCTCGCTCCGCTCAGCCTCGCGGTGCTCGCCCTCGGGGCGGCACTCGCCATCTCCGGCAAGGTCGTGCGCCTCGTCTTCGGCGTGCTCGCGGCCGCGACGGCGCTGTTCCTCGGCTGGTCGACGATCCAGCTCCTCCTCACCGAACCGTTCGACGCCGTCGCCGCGACAGTGACCGAGGTCACGGGTCTCGCCGGTGGTGGCGCTGTCCACGAGGTCGTCACGAGCATCGTGCCGTCGGCGTGGCCGTACATCGCCCTCGTCGGATGGGTGATCCTGCTCGTCGCATCGGTGGTGGTCCTCACGACTTGGCGTGGCTGGAAGGCGGGTGGGCGGCGGTACCGCACCGACCACGTCGAGGCCGCGCACGACGGCCCGGTGGACGCGGTCGATTCCTGGGACGAGCTGTCCCGGGGAACCGATCCGACGCGTTGACCCCGATAGACTGATTCCGAACTGCACGTCGTCCCCCGGAGGAGAACATGACCAACCCGATCGCCGATCCCGGCCACGGACACTCGCCTGCAGCCTGGACCGCCGTGGTCATCATGCTGGTCGGCGTCGCCGCCGCGACTGTCGCATTCTGCTTCGAGCAGCCGGTGCTCGTCATGATCTCTCTGGTGCTCGTCCCGATCGGTGCGATCGCGGGTTGGGTGCTCGCGAGGGCCGGTTACGGCGTGAAGGGTCCGAAGTACGCTCCGAAGGCGCACTAATGGTGCTCGCCGACCTGACGGCCGGCGCAGTCGCAGACGCTGAGCGTCGTGCTCTGTCGCGCCCGCTGGATGCGGTCGAACGCGCGGCGCTTGCGCGCCCGGCCGCGAAGGACGCACTCTCGTTCCTCGCCCCGGCCGATCGCGTCAAGATCATCGCCGAGGTCAAGCGGGCGAGCCCGTCGCGTGGCGCACTCGCCGAGATCCCCGACCCTGCTCTGCAGGCATCCCTGTACGAGACGGGTGGAGCCTCGGCGATCAGCGTGCTCACGGAGGAGCGTCGCTTCGGCGGCAGTCTCGCCGACCTCGAGGCCGTCACCGCCCGAGTGTCGCTCCCGGTGCTGCGCAAGGACTTCATCGCCACCCGCTACCAGGTGCTCGAGGCACGGGCAGCGGGCGCTGATCTGGTGCTGCTGATCGTCGCCGGTCTCGAACCCGATGTCCTTCGCGATCTGTTCGGCTTCATCGGCGAGCTGGGTATGACACCCCTCGTCGAGACGCACTCGGCCGATGAGCTCGAGGCCGCGATCGACCTGGGCGCACCGCTGATCGGTGTGAACGCCCGCGATCTGAAGACCCTCGAACTCGACCGCGACCTGTTCGGACGCCTGGTCGACCGCATCCCGACGACCGCGGTGAAGATCGCCGAATCCGCGGTTCTCACGCCCGCCGATGTCGTGCATTACCGCTCCGCCGGCGCTGACGTCGTCCTGATCGGCGAAGCGCTCGTGACCGGCGATCCCGTCGCCACCCTCAAGAGTTTCCTGGAGGCATGATGAGCCTGCGCGACCAGCACGGCCCCTTCTTCGGCGAGTTCGGCGGGCGCTTCATGCCCGAGTCGCTCATCGCCGCGATCGATGAGCTGACCGTCGCGTACGAGGAGGCGATCGTCGACCCGGCCTTCCGGGACGAGCTCGCACACCTCCTGAGCTCGTATGCGGGCCGCCCCTCGGCGATCACCGAGGTGCCCCGGTTCGCAGAGCATGCCGGGGGTGCGCGCGTCTTCCTCAAACGTGAAGACCTGAACCACACGGGGTCGCACAAGATCAACAACGTGCTCGGTCAGGCGCTGCTCACGAAGCGGCTCGGCAAGACGCGAGTGATCGCCGAGACCGGCGCCGGACAGCATGGTGTCGCCACGGCGACGGCCGCGGCGCTGTTCGGTCTGGACTGCACGATCTACATGGGCGAGGTCGACACCGAGCGTCAGGCACTCAACGTCGCCCGCATGCGCCTGCTCGGCGCGGAGGTCATCCCGGTCACCTCCGGTTCGCGCACGCTCAAGGATGCGATCAACGATGCCTACCGCGACTGGGTGGCGTCGGTCGAGACGACCAACTACATCTTCGGCACCGCGGCCGGGCCGCATCCGTTCCCGGCGATGGTCCGCGACTTCCAGAAGATCATCGGCGAAGAGGCCCGCGCGCAACTGCTCGACGAGGTCGGTCGGCTTCCGGATGCGGTCGTCGCATGCGTGGGTGGCGGTTCCAACGCCATCGGCATGTTCGACGCGTTCCTCGACGATGAGGGCGTCAAGCTCTACGGCGTGGAGGCAGCCGGTGACGGCGTCGACACCGAGAAGCACGCGGCCTCGATCGAGCGCGGACGACCCGGCGTGCTGCACGGTGCCAAGACCTACGTGCTGCAGAACGAAGACGGCCAGACCATCGAGTCGCACTCCATCTCCGCGGGGCTCGACTATCCGGGAGTCGGTCCGGAGCACTCGTGGCTCGCCGACATCGGACGCGCCGAGTACATTCCGGCCACCGATGACGAGGCCATGCAGGCGCTGCGGCTGCTCAGCCGCACGGAGGGCATCATCCCGGCCATCGAATCGGCGCATGCCCTCGCCGGCGCTCTGCGGATCGGGCGTGACCTCGGCCCGGACGGCCTCATCGCGATCTGTCTCTCCGGCCGCGGCGACAAAGACATGGACACCGCGGCGCGCTACTTCGAGCTGTACGACGAAGCCGCTCTCGCGCACGACGTCGACGACGAGAGCGAGGCCGAAGAGACGGCCTCGAAGGGGGAGCCTCAGCTATGAGTCGCGTCGAACAGGCGATCCAGTGCGCACAGGACGCCGGTCGCAGCGCCTTCGTCGGATACCTCCCGGTCGGTTTCCCCGACCTCGAGACCAGCATCCAGGCCGCCATCGCCCTCGCCGAGAACGGCGTCGACATCATCGAGCTGGGCCCGCCGTACAGCGACCCGGTGATGGACGGCGCGATCATCCAGGAAGCGACCACCACGGCTCTCGCCGCGGGGTTCCGGATGGCCGACCTCTTCACAGCGATCCGTGCGATCACCGCGGCCACCGACGTACCCGTCCTCGTGATGACGTACTGGAACCCGGTCATGCAGTACGGCGTCGACCGCTATGCCGACGACCTGCTCGCCGCGGGCGGCGCGGGGCTCATCACACCCGACATCACCCCCGACGCGGCAGGGGAGTGGATCGCCGCCAGTGAGCGGACCGGTCTCGATCGGGTGTTCCTCGCAGCCCCCACCTCCTCGGACGAGCGGCTCGACCTGGTGGTGAAGTCGTCCACCGGTTTCGTCTACACCGTCTCGACGATGGGAATCACGGGAGAGCGCGCCGAACTCGACCGCGCCGCCCGCACCCTGGTCGGACGCCTCCGCGCACACGGAGCGCACCGCGCGTGCGTGGGCATCGGCATCTCCACCGCCGAACAGATCGCCGGTGTCTCGGAGTACGCCGACGGCGCCATCGTCGGGACCGCACTGGTCCGCGCTCTCCGTGACGGCGGCGTCCCCGCCCTCGCCGAGGTCACCCGAAACCTGGCAGCCGGCACCTCGTCGGCGCGCCCCGAAACCGAGAACTAGAATCGCACTCATGTCACTCGCGTTCCCCAGCACCGTCACCAGCGTGCTCGCCAGCATCCCGAGCCCTCCGGTGTCGTACATCGACCTCGGACCCGTACGGATCCACTTCTACGCGCTGTGCATCATCGCGGGCATCATCGCGGCGACGCTGCTGACCAACTACCGCCTGACCAAGCGCGGAGCGGAGCCGTGGGTCGTGATCGACATCTCGATCCTCGCCGTGCCGCTGGCGATCATCGGCGCCCGAATCTTCCACGTGCTCACGCACCCGAACTTCTACTTCGGCGAGGGCAGGAACACCTGGAACCCGTTCGAACCCGGTTCGGTGTGGGCCATCTGGGAGGGCGGCATCGCGATCTTCGGCGCCCTCATCGGCGGCGCGATCGGCGCATACCTCGGCTGCCGTTGGACGGGCATCCGCTTCTGGACGTTCGCCGACGCGCTGGCGCCCGGTCTGCTGCTGGCTCAGGCCATGGGCCGTTTCGGCAACTGGTTCAACCACGAACTGTTCGGCCTTCCCACAGGCCTGCCGTGGGGACTGGAGATCGAGTCGACGAACTCCGCGTTCCCGGCCGGTCTGCCGGAAGGCACCCTCTTCCACCCGACCTTCCTCTACGAGATCATCTGGAACGGTCTGGGTGTGCTGGTCCTCCTGTGGCTCGGCCGCAAGCTCTTCTTCCAGTGGGGTCGCCTGTTCGCGATCTACCTCATCTGGTACAGCGCGGGCCGCATCGTCTGGGAGTCGATCCGCATCGATCCGAGCGAGATCATCCTGGGGCTGCGCAGCAACGTCTGGGCAGCGATCATCGGAGTCGTCGTCGGACTCGTGATCCTCGTCGTGCAGACGCGTCGTCACCCCGGTCTCGAGCCGTCACCGTACCAGCCGGGCCGCGAGAAGGTCGACGCCGACGCTGATGTACAATCGCAGAACAATCCCTCTGACTTCGTGGACGTGAGCGAGCCTCCGACCGAGGAAGTCACCGCAGGAGCCACTGCCACAAGCACTGCTCCCACGAGCGAGAACGGCTCCCGATAACAACGCCACCTCGTGGCGGGAGAACCATTGCACTGAACGAGCGGGCCGACGTCGTCCCCGGGTTTCACTGAAGATCTGAGGACGGTAACTGGTGTACTTCCAGCCACCCTACGGCGCGTCCGGCGCCTACCCCCCGAAGCAGGGCATGTACAACCCGGCGTTCGAAAAGGACGCCTGCGGCCTCGCCATGGTCGCGACCCTGCGCGGCGAAGCCGGGCACGACATCATCGCGTTGGCCCTCGAGGCCCTGCGCAACCTGGAGCACCGCGGAGCCATCGGTTCCGACGCGGGCACCGGGGACGGCGCCGGCATCCTGACGCAGATGCCCGATGCGTTCCTCCGCGCAGTCGTCGGCTTCGAACTGCCGCCCGTGGGGGAGTACGCCGCTGGATTGGCCTTCCTGCCTCGCGACTCGAGCGAGCGCCGCCAGCAGAAAGCCGGGATCGAGAAGATCGCCCGCTCCGAAGGACTTCGCGTCCTCGGCTGGCGCGAGGTCCCCACCGCCAACGAGAATCTCGGCAAGCTCGCCGATGAGGCGCGTCCCGCCTTCGAGCAGCTGTTCGTCAGCGCCGGCGGAGCGACCCACACCGATGCCCCGCTCACGGGCATCGCCCTCGACCGCGTCGCCTACCGGCTCCGCAAGCGCGCCGGCCATGAGCTCGGCGCCTACTTCGTGTCGCTCTCGGCCCGCACCCTCGGTTACAAGGGCATGGTCACCACGCTGCAGCTCGAGCCGTTCTACCCCGATCTGCAGGACGAACGCTTCGCGTCCGAGCTGGCTGTGGTGCACTCCCGCTACTCGACCAACACGTTCCCGTCCTGGCCACTGGCGCAGCCGCTGCGCATGCTCGCCCACAACGGCGAGATCAACACGGTCGGCGGCAACCGCAACTGGATGCGCGCCCGCCAGTCGCAGCTCGAGTCCGAGCTGCTCGGCGACATCCAGCCGTTGCTCCCGATCTGCACCGACGGCGCCAGCGACTCCGCGTCGTTCGACGAGGTGCTCGAGCTGCTGACCCTGACCGGGCGCAGTCTGCCGCACGCCATCATGATGATGGTTCCCGAGGCGTACGAGAAGCAGGCCGACATCACGCCGGAGCTGCGCTCGTTCTATGAGTACCACTCCAACCAGATGGAGCCGTGGGACGGTCCGGCCGCCCTCATCTTCACCGACGGCACGCTCGTCGGCGCCACGCTGGACCGCAACGGTCTGCGCCCCGGACGCTGGACCGAGACGACCGACGGCCTGGTCGTGATCGGCTCCGAGACCGGCGTGCTGCAGTTCGAGCCGGAGCGCATCAAGCGTCGCGGACGCCTGCAGCCGGGCAAGATGTTCCTGGTCGACACCTCGCAGCGTCGCATCGTCGAAGACAGCGAGATCAAGCACGACCTCGCCACGATGCACCCGTGGCAGGAGTGGCTGGATGCCGGCGCCGTCCGGCTTGCCGAGCTCCCCGAGCGCGAGCACATCGTGCACCCGCCGGCATCGATCACCCGTCGTCAGCGCACGTTCGGATACACAGAGGAAGAGGTCCGCATCCTCCTCACCCCGATGGGCCAGACCGGTGTCGAGCCGCTCGGCGCCATGGGATCCGACACTCCGATCGCCGTGCTCAGCAAGCGTCCGCGTCTGCTGTTCGACTACTTCACGCAGCAGTTCGCGCAGGTCACGAACCCGCCCCTGGACTCGATCCGCGAAGAGGTCGTCACGAGCCTCAAGCTGGGCCTCGGCCCCGAGAGCAACCTGCTCTCCTGGGGTCCGGAGCACACGCGCACGGTGTCGCTGGACTTCCCCGTCATCGACAACGATGAGCTCGCGAAGATCCGTCACATCGACAAGGCCATGCCCGGTCGGTCGAGTGCGACTATCCGCGGTCTCTACCACTTCGACGCCGGCCCCCAGACGCTGCAGGACCGGCTCACCGAGATGTGCGCAGAGGTCGATGAAGCGATCGAGAACGGCACCGAGTTCATCATCCTGTCCGACCGCGACTCGAACAAGGACCTGACGCCGATCCCCTCGCTGCTCATGGTCTCGGCGATCCACCACCACCTCATCCGCCGTGAGAACCGGATGAAGGTGGGCCTGATCGTCGAAGCCGGCGATGTGCGCGAGGTGCACCACGTCGCCACGCTGATCGGCTACGGCGCCTCCGCCGTCAACCCGTACCTGGCGATGGAGTCGGTCGAGCACCTGGTGCGCACCGGCTACATCACCGGGATCACGCCCGAGAAGGCCGTCAAGAACCTGATCTACGCGCTGGGCAAGGGTGTGCTCAAGATCATGTCGAAGATGGGCATCTCCACGGTGTCGTCGTACGCGGGTGCCCAGGTGTTCGAGGCGATCGGCCTCAGCCAGGAGTTCATCGACGCGTACTTCACCCGCACCGAGTCCAAGCTCGGTGGCATCGGCATCGAAGAGATCTTCGCCGAGAACCAGGCGCGTCATGACTACGCCTACCCGGAGGATGCCGCGGCGCGTGCGCACGAGCGGCTGTGGACCGGCGGCGAGTACCAGTGGCGGCGCGACGGCTCGCCGCACCTCTTCAACCCGGAGACGGTGTTCAAGCTGCAGCACTCGACCCGCACCCGGCGCTACGACATCTTCCGCGAGTACACGAAGCTCGTCGACGAGCAGGCTGCCGAGCTGAAGACGCTGCGCGGCCTGTTCCAGCTGCGCACCGGAACCCGCAAGCCCGTGCCGCTGGACGAGGTCGAGCCGGTGTCCGCGATCGTCAAGCGCTTCTCCACGGGAGCCATGAGCTACGGCTCGATCTCCCGTGAGGCACACGAGACGCTCGCGATCGCGATGAACAGCATCGGCGGCAAGTCGAACACCGGTGAGGGCGGCGAGGATCCGGACCGGCTGCTCGACCCCCAGCGCCGCAGCTCGATCAAGCAGGTGGCCTCCGGGCGCTTCGGCGTGACCAGCCTGTACCTGACCGAGTCGGACGACATCCAGATCAAGCTCGCTCAGGGCGCGAAGCCCGGCGAGGGCGGCCAGCTGCCTCCGACCAAGGTGTACCCGTGGGTGGCGCGAACGCGTCACGCGACGGCCGGTGTGGGGCTCATCTCCCCGCCGCCGCACCACGACATCTACTCGATCGAAGACCTCAAGCAGCTCATCTTCGACCTGAAGCGGGCGAACCCCGAGGCGCGCATCCACACGAAGCTCGTGAGCCAGTCGGGTATCGGCGCGGTGTCGGCCGGCGTGGCCAAGGCGCTCAGCGACGTCATCCTGGTCTCCGGCCACGACGGCGGAACGGGTGCGAGCCCCCTGAACTCGCTCAAGCACGCGGGAACGCCGTGGGAGCTCGGTCTCGCCGAGACACAGCAGACGCTCATGCTCAACGGCATGCGCGACCGCGTGGTGGTGCAGGTCGACGGTCAGCTCAAGACCGGCCGCGATGTGATCATCGGCGCGCTGCTGGGTGCGGAGGAGTTCGGCTTCGCCACGGCTCCGCTCGTCGTCAGCGGCTGCATCATGATGCGCGTCTGCCACCTCGACACCTGCCCCGTGGGCGTCGCGACACAGAACCCGGTGCTGCGCGAGCGGTTCACGGGCAAGCCGGAGTTCGTCGTCAACTTCATGGAGTTCATCGCCGAAGAGGTGCGTGAGCTCCTCGCGGAGCTCGGCTACCGCTCGATCGACGAGATCGTCGGCCGCGCCGACCTCATCGAGGTCAACGCCGCGGTCGAGCACTGGAAGGCCGAGGGACTCGACCTCACCCCCGTGCTCGAAGGACCGGTGTTCCCGGCGGGCGAACCGCGCCGCAGCGGTCGCACGCAGGATCACGAGCTGGAGAAGCACTTCGACGTGCAGTTGATCGACATCGCCAAGGGCGCACTGCTCAACGGCGAGCCTGTCGTGGTCGAGTTGCCCATCGCCAACACCGAGCGCGCCGTCGGCACCATGCTGGGGCACCAGGTGACTTCTCGGCACGGCGCCGCCGGTCTGCCCGAGGGCACGATCGACGTGACGCTGCACGGCACCGCAGGACAGTCGCTGGGTGCCTTCCTTCCGCCGGGAATCGTGCTGCGCCTGGAGGGCGACGCGAACGACTACGTCGGCAAGGGACTCTCAGGCGGCGACATCACGATCCGTCCGCCGCGCGGAGCTGCCATCGCGCCTCATGAGAACGTGATCGCCGGCAACGTGATCGGCTACGGCGCGACCTCGGGGACGATGTTCATCTCGGGCGTCGTCGGTGAGCGGTTCCTCGTCCGCAACTCGGGCGCGACCGCGGTCGTCGAGGGCGTGGGAGACCACGCGCTGGAATACATGACCGGCGGGCTCGCGGTGATCCTCGGATCGACCGGACGCAACTTCGGTGCCGGTATGTCCGGGGGAGTGGCGTACGTGCACGCGCTCGACACGAGCAAGGTGAACGCGCAGTCGCTCGGCAGCGGGGAGCTCCTGCTCGAACCGCTCGACCGTGCCGACCTCGAGGTGCTGCGCAGCCTGCTGGTCGCGCACGTCGAACGCACGGCCTCGCCGCGAGCGTCCGCGCTTCTCGAGAGCTTCGAGGAGACCGCTGCAGAGTTCGTGAAGGTGCTGCCTCGTGACTTCGCCGCCGTGCGGAGCATGCGCGAGGAAGCGCTGGCCGAGGGGATCGACCCCGACGGCGACATCGTGTGGAACCGCATCCTGGAGGTGACCGGTGGCTGACCCCAAAGGCTTTCTGAAGGTGACCGAGCGGGAACTTCCCGCCCGTCGCCCCGTGCCCGTGCGCATCATGGACTGGAAAGAGGTCTATGAGCCCGGCGACAAGCAGGTCCTGCGTCGTCAGGCCGGTCGCTGCATGGACTGCGGTGTGCCGTTCTGCCATCAGGGCTGCCCGCTCGGCAACCTGATCCCCGAGTGGAACGACCTGACGTGGCGTGGCGAGGGTCGCGAGGCGATCGAGCGGCTCCACGCCACGAACAACTTCCCGGAGTTCACCGGTCGTCTGTGCCCCGCTCCGTGCGAAAGCTCGTGCGTGCTCGGCATCAACCAGCCCGCCGTGACCATCAAGCAGATCGAGGTCTCGATCATCGATGAGGCCTTCGCCAAGGGCTGGGTCGAGGCGGAACCGCCGGAGCGTCTGACCGGCAAGACGGTCGCGGTCGTCGGATCGGGGCCCGCGGGTCTCGCCGCCGCCCAGCAGCTCACGCGTGCAGGCCACACGGTCGCGGTCTTCGAGCGCGACGACCGCATCGGTGGTCTGCTGCGCTACGGCATCCCGGACTTCAAGATGGAGAAGTCGCAGCTCGAGTCGCGCCTGCGCCAGATGCAGGAGGAGGGCACCCGCTTCCGCGCGGGTGTCGAGATCGGCAAGGACATCTCCTGGCCCGACCTGCGCGCCCGCTACGACGCAGTCGTCATCGCGACGGGTTCCACGGTTCCGCGCGATCTCGCGATCCCCGGACGCGACCTCGACGGCGTGCACTTCGCCATGGAGTACCTCGTCGAGTCCAATCACGCGGTCGCCGGCGACAAGGTCACCGACCAGATCAGCGCCGAGGGCAAGCACGTCATCGTGATCGGCGGCGGCGACACCGGCGCCGACTGCATCGGTACCGCACACCGTCAGGGCGCGCTGAGCGTCACCAACCTCGCGATCGGCAAGCAGCCGGGCGACGCACGTCCCGACCACCAGCCGTGGCCGATGATGCCGACGCTCTTCGAGGTGTCCTCTGCGCACGAGGAAGGCGGCGAGCGGGTGTTCCTCGCGTCCACCGTCGAGTTCCTCGGCAACGAGGTGGGCGAGGTCCGTGCGCTGCGCGTCGCCGAGACCGAGTACATCGACGGTCGTCGTGTTCCCAAGAGCGGCACCGAGCGGGAGATCCCGGCCGACCTGATCCTGATCGCCATGGGCTTCACCGGACCGGAGCAGGACGGCTACACCGAGGAGACGCTCCCACAGGTCACCGACCGTGGCGCGTTCCGTCGCAACAACGGCTACGAGTCGACGGTTCCCGGCGTGTTCGTCGCCGGCGACGCCGGCCGTGGACAGTCGCTCATCGTCTGGGCCATCGCCGAGGGCCGCGCGGCCGCCGCGAACGTCGATCGGTTCCTGATGGGCACCACGGTTCTTCCCGAGCCGGTGCGCCCGAGCGATGTCGCGATCGGTCTCCAGCCCGCGTAGGCTGAGGCCGGCACCGTCGCCTGATTCACCTTCCCCCACTTCTACCCTGGAGAAATCTTTGAGACGCGCGAAAATCGTCGCCACCCTGGGCCCCGCCACCTCCACCTATGAGACGGTGCGTGCACTGATCGACGCGGGGGTGGATGTCGCTCGACTGAACCTCAGCCACGGCGACTACTCCGTGCACGAGAACAACTACGCCAACGTGCGGCGTGCCGCAGAGGACGCCGGCCGTCCGGTCGCGATCCTCGTCGACCTGCAGGGACCGAAAATCCGTCTCGGCAAGTTCGAGGACGGCCCCTACGAGCTCGCCAAGGGCGACATCTTCAAGATCACCACCGAAGACATCATCGGCAACAAGGAGATCTCCGGGACCACCTTCAAGGGGCTCCCGCAGGATGTGAAGCCCGGTGACTTCCTCCTCATCGACGACGGCAAGGTGCGCGTCGAGGTCGTGGAGACCGACGGCGTGACCGTGACGACGAAGGTCATCGTCGCCGGAGCGGTGTCGAACAACAAGGGCATCAACCTGCCCGGCGTCGCCGTGAACGTCCCCGCCCTGAGCGAGAAGGACGAGGACGACCTGCGCTGGGGTCTGCGCATCGGCGCCGACCTGATCGCGCTGTCGTTCGTGCGCAATGCCTCCGACGTCACCCGTGTGCACGAGATCATGGCGGAGGAGGGCGTTCGCGTCCCCGTCATCGCGAAGGTCGAGAAACCGCAGGCCGTCGACGCACTCGAAGAGATCGTCGACGCGTTCGACTCGATCATGGTCGCCCGAGGCGACCTGGGCGTCGAGCTTCCGCTCGAGGCCGTCCCGATCGTGCAGAAGCGCGCGGTCGAGATCGCCCGCCGCATGGCGAAGCCGGTCATCGTCGCGACGCAGATGCTCGAGTCGATGATCAGCAGCCCCGTCCCCACGCGCGCCGAGACCTCGGACGTCGCGAACGCCGTCCTCGACGGTGCGGACGCGGTCATGCTCTCCGGCGAGACAAGCGTCGGGGACTACCCGGTCGTGGTCGTCGAGACGATGGCGCGGATCATCGCATCCACCGAGGAGCACGGCCTGGAGCGTATCGCGCCGCTGACGACCAAGCCCCGCACGCAGGGTGGTGCGATCACGCTGGCCGCCCTCGAGGTCGCCGAGTTCGTCGACGCGAAGTTCCTCTGCGTGTTCACGCAGTCGGGCGACTCCGCTCGTCGTCTGTCGCGTCTGCGCTCGCGCATCCCCATGATCGCGTTCACGCCGGAGCCGGACATCCGCCGTCGTATGGCGCTCACGTGGGGCATCCGCTCGACCCTGGTCGACATGGTGCAGCACACCGACCTGATGTATCACCAGGTCGACGAGTATCTGCTCGGCAACGGACTCGCTGAGGAAGGGGACAAGGTCGTCGTGATCTCCGGTTCCCCTCCCGGAATCATCGGATCGACGAACGACCTCCGCGTGCACAAGGTCGGCGATGCGATCCGCGGTGCAGCCCCGATCTACAAGGCCGGCGTCTGACACTCAGCATCCAGAGGGGGCGAGACTTCGGTCTCGCCCCCTCTGTCGTGCGCGTCCTGGGTCACGTCCGATCAGCCGTCTTCCCTGTAGCGTGATACACGTCAGATTGGAAGTCAAACTGTGCCTGAACCTACATTCCTGGGTGGGTGGTGGCCCGCTCTCCTGTTCTTCGCTTCACTCCTCGTGGCCGTGACCACCCACATCGATCCGTGGATCATCGGCATCTGCACGGGGTCGCTCATCCTGATCGGCTTCGGTATCGAGTGGTGGGTGCAGCGATCTCGCGGACAGAAACCGCAATGAGAGGGGGCGAGACTTCGGTCTCGCCCCCTCTGCCGTGCACCGGAGCGCCAGTCAAGCCCGTGCTGCGTTTCCGCGCGTTGCGGTAGCTTCACAACATGTGTCCTTCCCGTCGTCGCATCGTCACCGACGGGATGCCTTTCGGGCTCTGGGACAGCCCGCGGCCGCCGGGTGCGGAATCGCCCACCATCGCGCTCGTGCACGGCATCGGAATGTCGCATCGCTACCTGTCGCGGTTGCATGACGTTCCTGCTGATCTCACGCGTGTGGTGTCCGTGAACCTGCCGGGATTCGCGGGGCTGCCCAGGCCCTCCGGCAATCCCGATGTGGTGCGGATGGGACGAGCACTCGCGGAAGTGATCGCCGCCCTGGGGGAGGATCGCATCATCGTCGTCGGTCACTCCATGGGAGTGCAGTGGGCGGCCGAGGCCGCTCTGCACCGCCCGGACCGCGTGCAGGCCGTCGTCGCGATCGGTCCTGTCGTCGATCAGAGCCATCGCAGCCTCGTGTCTCAGACCAGGGCGCTCGCGATCGACACGCTCGGGGAGACTCCGCCCAGCAACCTGATCGTGTTCTCCGACTATCTCCGCTGCGGCATCCGGTGGTACCTGAAGCAGGCGCGGCACATGATCGAGCACCCGACCGAGCAGCGGTACGCCGAGCTGACGCGGCCCATCCTGGTGATCAGGGGAGGCGATGACCCGGTGGCTGGGCGCGAATGGTGTCGGCGGCTTCGCGACTCCGCGCGCACTGAACGGCTCGTGGAGGTGCCCGGGCGCCACCACGTCGTGCAGCACTCCGCGCCTCGTACCGTTGCCGCCGCCATCGTGGCGAACCCGGACGGGCCGTGGCCGCCGAGCGTGCGATCGGCCGCTTCCCAGAGACGGAGGAGTGCATCATCAGCGTGCTGAGGAACGCGGGCTGGTGGCTGGCCGACTACGCGTACGCGGGCTACTGGCAGCTGCGTGCGACGTTCGATCGCACATCTCCCGCGACCTTCGCCTCAGGGAGCGCTGCGCACATCGTCGTGCTTCCGGGTGTGTACGAGACCTGGAAGTTCATGCAGCCCCTCGTGGAGCAGATGCACGCGCGCGGCCACGCCGTCCACATCGTCGACACGCTTCGTCGGAACGAGCGTCCGGTCGCCGACATCGCGGCGGCTGTCGCGGAGTTCCTGGAGCGCCAAGGGCTCACCGACGTGATCCTGGTCGCACACAGCAAGGGAGGGCTCGCCGGCAAGCTCGTCATGACCGGCCCGGCGGGGGAGCGGGTGCGCTCGATGCTCGCGATCGCTACGCCGTTCGGCGGCTCGCGCTACGCCCGTCTGATGCTGTCGCGCACCCTGCGCGCCTTCTCGCCGGAAGACCCATCGATCGTGGACATCGCCCGGCAGCTCACGGTCAATGAACGGATCGTGTCGATCTATGCGGCGTTCGATCCCCACATACCGGAGGGGAGCGAGCTGGCCGGGGCCAAGAACGTCCGACTCGAGACCGGAGGACACTTCCGGATCCTTGCGCATCCTCGAGTCCTGGCCGAACTGGCCGTGCTGGCCGAGTAGTCGCTTCAGCGCGAGGTGAAAGAAAGGAACGCGGCGATCAGGCCCGCGAGAACCAGGATGCCGATCGCGACACCGTGGACGACCCGACCGGCGACGAGCATCGGGAGATCACGTCCGTCGTAGGACGCGGGATTGAACATCAAGCGCCGTGCACCGTGGCTCCAGCGGATGCGGAAACCGATGCCGCGGAGCGCCTGCGATGGGGCGGCGAAGGTCTGGCCACGCGCTTCGCGCGATGCCTTCCACGTCGCCTGTACCGCGTACCAGGCGATGACGAAGAACGGCATCACCAGGGATGCTGCCCACGCGATGAGCGCGACGCCGATCAGGAGTCCCGCCCCCGAACCGAGCGAGCGGTACAGGAACACGCCGAGGGCGGCGAGCCCCACTGCCGCGGGAACGAGCAGCAGACCCCAGCCCCAGCCGGGATGGAGTTCGACCGGCTGAGGGCGAGTGATCACTTCGTCTTCGGGCCAGGTCATCGCAGTCCCCTCCGGTCATCGCGTCCGCAGGCCCGGGACACGAGGTCGATCTGAGGCTGTGCGAGTGATTCAGCGGTCTCGACCGCGATTCGTGTGCCGGCGGTGGGACTCGAACCCACACGCCCTTTCGGACAAAGCATTTTGAGTGCTCCGCGTCTGCCATTCCGCCACGCCGGCTCGTGTGTCGCGTCTACGACTTTAGCGCAGGGTCGGGGCGCGATCCTCCGCCGCGAGCACCTACAGCCCGCGCACGGACCTCTCCACTAGGATGGTTCTGTGACAGAGCAAGAAGAGCAGGCCGAGCAGCCCACGTCATCCGCCCCGCGACGCGTCGTCGTCGCCGAGGATGAGTCGCTGATCCGCCTCGACATCGTCGAGATCCTCCGCGACAACGGCTTCGATGTCGTCGGTGAAGCCGGTGACGGCGAGACCGCGGTCGCGCTCGCGACCGAGCTGCGCCCCGACCTCGTCATCATGGACGTGAAGATGCCTCAGCTCGACGGCATCAGCGCCGCCGAGAAGCTGCACAAGGGCAACATCGCGCCGGTCGTCCTCCTCACGGCGTTCAGCCAGAAGGAGCTCGTCGAGCGGGCCAGCGAAGCAGGCGCCCTCGCCTACGTCGTGAAGCCGTTCACGCCGAACGACCTGCTGCCCGCGATCGAGATCGCCCTCGCCCGCCACGAGCAGATCATCACGCTCGAGGCCGAGGTCGCCGACATGGTCGAGCGCTTCGAGACCCGCAAGCTCGTCGACCGCGCCAAGGGCCTGCTCAACGAGAAGATGGGCCTGAGCGAGCCTGAGGCGTTCCGCTGGATCCAGAAGGCGTCCATGGACCGTCGTCTGACCATGCAGGACGTCGCCAAGGCGATCATCGAGCAGCTCGCCCCCAAGAAGTAGCGGTGAGCGCCGGAGTCCTCCGGCTCGATGGCGAGCACATCCTGCGGCCCGTCCGTATCGGTGACGGTGCAGCGCTCTCGAGGGCGTATCTGTCGAACCGGGAGCACCTCGCACCGTGGGAGCCGACTCGTGGCGAGTCCTTCTTCACGATCGACTCCCAGGAGCGCCACGCTCAGGAGTGCGTCACCGACGCCGCGTCCGGCCGTAGCATCCGTTTCGTGATCGAGTCGGACGACGGTGAGATCCGTGGACGGATGAACATCAACAACATCGTCCGTGGCGCGTTCTGGAGCGCCGACCTCGGCTATTGGGTCGACGCCGCGAGGCAGCACCGCGGACTCGCGACCCGCGCGGTGTCACAGATCCTGGAGTACTCGCGCATGGAGCTGCGCCTCCACCGGATGCAGGCCGCGACACTGCTGCACAACATCGGATCCCAGCGTGTGCTGCGCGGAAACGGTTTCGAGCGCATCGGACTGGCTCCGAAGTACCTCCGCATCGCGGGGGAGTGGCAGGATCACGTACTGTTCCAGCGACTGCTGGAGGAGCCGCTCAGCGCTCGGCGGGAACGTCCTTGATCATGTTGGTGATGCGGATCGTCGAGCAGCGCCGACCCTGATCGTCGGTCACCACGATCTCGTGCACGGTGATGCTCCGGCCCAGGTGCACGGGCGTGCACACGCCGGTCACGACTCCGGAAGTGGCCGAGCGCGTGTGGGTGGCGTTGATGTCGACGCCGACCGCGAGCCGCCCGACGCCGGCGTGGAGGTTCGCGGCCATCGAGCCGAGCGATTCTCCGAGCACCACGTACGCGCCGCCGTGCATGAGCCCGACCGGCTGCGTGTTGCCCTCGACGGGCATCGTCGCCACGCAGCGTTCGACGCTGAACTCGACGAACTCCATGCCCATCTTCTCGGCCAGAGCACCCATCCCGCGGGCCGTGGCCCAGTCGAGTCCTTCGCTCGTCGCGACGTCGCTCATGCATCCTCCTCAGCGGGTGTCTGTCGTCCTCGTTAGGCTGACAGGGTGACGGACTCCGCAAAGCCTACCCTCATGGTCGTCGACGGCCATTCGCTCGCCTATCGTGCCTTCTTCGCCCTTCCGGTCGAGAACTTCACGACCAAGGACAACCAGCACACGAACGGGATCTACGGGTTCCTGTCGATGCTGGTGAACCTCATCAAAGCCGAGCAGCCGACGCACCTGGCCATCGCCTTCGACACCTCGCGGCACTCGTTCCGCACCGATGAGTATCCGGAGTACAAGGCCACGCGCTCCGAGTCGCCGCAGGAGTTCAAGGGACAGATCCCGCTCCTGCAGGACTGCCTCGCCGCCATGTCGATCCCGGTTCTGACGAAAGAGGGGATCGAGGCCGACGACATACTCGCGACGCTCGCGTCCCAGGGCGCGGAACAGGGCTACGACGTGCTGGTCGTCTCGGGCGACCGCGACACCATCCAGCTCGTCAACGACGATGTCACGCTGCTCTACCCCTCGGTGCAGGGCGTCTCCCAGCTCAAGCGGTATGACCCGACGACCGTCCAGGAGCGTTACGGGGTCCGGCCCGAGCAGTACCCCGACATCGCGGCACTGGTCGGCGAGACCAGCGACAACCTTCCCGGTGTGCCGAAGGTCGGCGAGAAGACTGCGGTCAAGTGGCTCACGCAGTTCGGCTCGCTCGACGAGCTGATCGCACGGGCCGATGAGATCAAGGGCGTGGTCGGCGGCAACCTCCGCGATCACGTCGAAGACGTGCGTCGCAATCGCAAGCTCAACCGTCTGCTCACCGACGTCGAGCTTCCGGTCGGACCTGCTGATCTCGAGGTCGCCCCGATCGACGCACAGGCGGTGCGCGACATCTTCGCGCGTCTGGAGTTCCGCACCCTCCTGCCGCGGGTGTTCGAGGCCGTCGGCGCCGGCGAAGTCGCCGATGATCCTGCCTCCGTCGTCGTCCTCCCTGCGCCGGTCGACGTCGCGCCCGCCGATCTCGCGGCCTGGGCCGCAGCGCAGGACGGCGATGTCTCCCTTCGCGTCACCACCCAGGGCGGCGTCCCGGTGCGCATCGGTGCGGCCACGCTGACCGATCTGCGCGAGGCCGACTGGACGGACACCGCTGCCGAAGCCCTGCGCGAGTGGATCGAATCCGACGCGCCGAAGGTGCTCCACGATGCGAAGCCGCAGGTCAAGGCGCTGATCCGTCAGGGCCTCCGCCTCCGCGGCCTTTCGTACGACACGAGTCTCGCCGGCTGGCTGCTGCGCCCCAGTTTCCCGGACAAGACCCTCGCCGACCTGGTCGAGCGATACCTGGGCGAGAAGCTGCCCGAAGCAGACCCGTCCCAGCTCGTGCCCGAGACCGAGGGTGCGACGCCCTCGCAGGAGGCCTGGTTCGCCCTGCGCGTCGCCGATGCGCTGCGGGAAGACATTCCGGAGTCGGTCGGCACGGTCCTCGTCGACATCGAGCTGCCGACGCTGCTCACCCTCGCCGACATGGAGGTCGCCGGCGTGGCGGTCTCCCACGAAGTGCTCTCGACCTTCTCCGGCGAGCTCGCCACGCGCGCCGAGGGGCTCGCGCAGGAGGCGTTCTCCGTCGTCGGGCGCGAGTTCAATCTCGGCTCACCCAAGCAGCTGCAGGAGGTCCTGTTCGAAGACCTCCAGCTCCCGAAGACCCGCAAGACGAAGACGGGTTATTCGACGGATGCCGCCGTGCTCGCCGACCTGCAGGAGAGCCATCCGCACCCTTTTCTGAGCCTGCTGCTGCAGCACCGCGAAGCGACCAAGCTGCGTCAGATCATCGAATCGCTCGACACGGCGATCGGCGATGACCACCGCGTCCATACCACCTACGTGCAGACCGGAAGTCAGACCGGGCGGCTCTCCAGTACCGATCCCAACCTGCAGAACATCCCGGTGCGCACGGAGGAATCCCGCCGCATCCGCAGTGCGTTCGAGGTCGGAGAGGGCTACGAGGCTCTCCTCACCGCCGACTACTCGCAGATCGAGATGCGCATCATGGCGCACCTCTCGGGCGACGAGGGGCTGATCGAGGCCTTCAACAGCGGGGAAGACCTGCACCGTTTCGTGGGCGCACGGGTGTTCGGCGTCGATCCGAGCGATGTGACGCCCGCCATGCGCACCAAGGTCAAGGCGATGTCGTACGGCTTGGTCTACGGACTCTCGGCGTTCGGGCTGTCCAAGCAGCTGCGCATCGAGCAGTCCGAGGCCAAGCAGCTCATGGTCGAGTACTTCGCCCGTTTCGGAGCAGTGCGCGACTATCTGCGTGCGTCGGTCATGAAGGCCAAGGAAGTCGGCTACACCGAGACGATCTTCGGTCGTCGCCGTCCGTTCCCCGACCTCGCGAGCCCGAACCGGGTGCTGCGGGAGAACGCCGAGCGTGCGGCGCTCAACGCGCCGATCCAGGGCAGCGCGGCCGACATCATGAAGATCGCGCTGCTGCACATCCACGACGATCTGCGGTCCGAACAGCTCTCCTCGCGGGTGCTGCTGCAGATCCACGATGAGCTCGTGGTCGAGGTCGCTCCGGGGGAGTGGGATGCCACCGAGCGCATCGTCCGCGCGCGCATGGGAGATGCGGCCGAGCTGACCGTGCCGCTCGACGTGCAGGTCGGCCGTGGTCGCGACTGGAACGAAGCCGCGCACTGACCTCCGGCGGTGGAAGGGGGGCGGGGATTAGGCTGGCAGTTATGACTTCAGCTCCTCGCACCCCCTCCGCCATCGACGCCGTCGCCGATGAATGGGTCGACAAGATCGCGGTTCTGGCGCCCACTCTCGGCACCTACATCGGCCGCGACGAGGTGAACGATCGTTTCGGCGATCTGAGCCCGGCCGGCCATGAGGAGATCGCCGCGGCGACCCGATCGACCCTCGACAAGCTGTCTGCTCTCACGCCCGTCGACGCGATCGACGAGGTCACCAAGACCGATCTCAGCGCGGAGCTCCGCCTGGACCTCGAGCTTCACGACGCCAAGTGGCATCTGCGCGACCTCAACGTCATCGCCTCCGCGGCGCAGGACGTGCGCTCGGTGTTCGACCTGATGCCGACGTCGACAGTCGAGGACTGGGACGTCGTCGCGACGCGCCTGGCCGCCGTCCCCGGCGCTCTCCGCGGCTACGTCGAGACGCTTCGCACCGGCATCGCCGAGGGCGTCATGCCCGCACGTCGTCAGGTGGTCGAAGTCGCCACCCAGATCGACCGCTACACCGCCGATGACGGGTTCTTCGCCGCCTTCGTGGCGGAAGCCGACCCGGACGAGGGTCAGCTTCCCGCCTCCCTGGCTCGTACGCTCGCCGACAATTCCGCCGCCGCACGGGTCGCCTACGACGAGCTGCGTCGATTCCTGGCGGAGGAGCTCGCCCCGGCCGCCGGCGACGTCGATGCCGTGGGGCGTGAGCTGTACGCGCTCAACTCCCGCCGGTTCCTCGGCGCGACGATCGATCTCGACGAGACGTACGAGTGGGGGCGTGAGGAGCTCGCGCGCATGGTGGCGGAGCAGACCGCGATCGCGAACGAGATCCTTCCCGGAGTCTCGGTCGAAGAGGCCGTTGCTCATCTCGAGGCCGATCCCACCCGCAAGCTCGTCGGCACGGAAGCGCTGCAGAAGTGGATGCAGGAGACCAGCGACCGTGCGGTCGCCGAACTCGGCGCCTCGCACTTCGACATCCCGGAGGCTATCCGCACACTGGAGTGCATGATCGCCCCGACGCAGGAGGGTGGGATCTACTACACCGGCCCGACGGACGACTTCTCCCGTCCCGGTCGCATGTGGTGGTCCGTTCCCGAAGGTGTCACGGAGTTCGACACCTGGCGCGAACTCACCACCGTCTTCCACGAGGGTGTGCCCGGCCATCACCTCCAGATCGCGCAGGCGGTCTACAACCGTGCCGAGCTCAACTCCTGGCGCCGTCTGCTCGCGGGCACCTCGGGCCATGCCGAGGGATGGGCGCTCTATGCGGAGCGTCTGATGGAGCAGCTCGGATACCTCGACGACCCGGCCGACCGTCTCGGCATGCTCGATGGGCAGCGCATGCGTGCGGCGCGGGTCGTCCTCGACATCGGTGTGCACCTCGGTAAGCCGCGCCTCGACGGTACCGGTGTGTGGGACGCGGACTACGCGCTCGACTTCATGCGCCGCAACGTGAACATGTCCGATCAGTTCGTGCAGTTCGAGGTCAACCGCTACCTCGGCTGGCCGGGGCAGGCACCTTCATACAAGGTGGGACAGCGCATCTGGGAGCAGGTCCGCGACGGCGTCCGTGCCGCCGAGGGCGACGCGTTCTCGTTCAAGGACTTCCACAAGAGGGCGCTCGACATCGGCGGCGTCGGCCTCGACACCCTGCGCACGGCGCTGCTGCCACGCTGACGGGAATGCGGCCCGACCTTCAGGTGTTCATTCACATGAATAGGAAGGCATGACATGGGCATCGAATTCGGGCTGGACACCTTCGGCGACATCACGAGGGATGCGGGCGGAGAGCTCCTCACCGGGGCGCAGACGATCCGCAACATCGTGGCGCAGGCGGAACTCGCCGACACCGTCGGTGTGGACTTCTTCGGCGTGGGGGAGCACCACCGCACCGAGTTCGCCGTTTCTGCGCCGGAGATGGTGCTCGCCGCCATCGCCGCGCGCACCGAGCACATCCGACTCGGCACCGCTGTCACCGTGCTGTCGTCTGACGATCCGGTGCGCGTGTTCGAGCGGTTCTCGACACTCGATGCGCTCTCGAACGGGCGGGCCGAGGTCGTCCTGGGACGCGGCTCCTTCATCGAGTCCTTCCCGCTGTTCGGCTACGACCTCCGCGACTACGACGCACTGTTCGAGCAGAAGCTCGAACTCTTCGTCGAGCTGCTGAAGGAGGAACCGGTCACCTGGTCCGGCACGATGCGCGCCTCCCTCGAGAACGCGAACGTGTTCCCGAAGACCGAGAACGGCCTGCGCACCTGGGTCGGCGTCGGCGGCAGCCCGGAATCGGTCGTGCGGGTCGCGCGCCACGGTCTGGGACTGATGCTGGCGATCATCGGCGGCCCTGCGCACCGGTTCAAGCCGTTCGTCGACCTCTATCACCGTTCGGTCGCCTCGTTCGGGACGACATCGCACCCGATCTCCGTGCACTCTCCAGGACACATCGGGGAGACCGACGCCGAGGCCTGGGAGGCCGCGTATTCCGGCTTCGAGGCGATGAACAACACCATCGGACGCGAGCGCGGATGGCCCGCGTACAGTCGCGCGCGATTCCAGAACGATGTCGGACCGGAGGGCGCGATCTACGCGGGTTCCCCCGATCGCGTCGCGGCGAAGATCGCCGACACAGTCACCACTCTCGGTCTGGGCCGCTTCGACCTGAAATACGCCACCGGTACCCTTTCGCACGAGTCGATGATGCGCAGCATCGAGCTCTACGGCACCGAGGTGATCCCGCGGGTCCGCAGGATCCTCGCCGACCGCGACTGAGCGTCATCCGAGGCGGGACGGGGTTGGCGCGGCTCTACGATGAGGAGCATGGCCAACACCGCCCTGCCGAGCCGCGCGTCGCTCGCTGAGCGCCTGGACGTCCTCCCGTTCACGCGTCGTCACTTCCGCCTGCTGACCGGATCCGGCCTCGGGTGGGCGCTGGATGCGATGGATGTCGGGCTCATCTCGTTCATCCTCGCGGCGCTCACCCAGCAGTGGGATCTCAGCAAGAGCGATGCCGGCTGGATAGCGTCCATCGGTTTCGTCGGTATGGCCATCGGCGCCACCCTCGGCGGACTCCTCGCCGATCGCTTCGGACGACGGCAGGTGTTCGCGCTCACGTTGCTCGTCTACGGCGTCGCGACGGGAGCGAGCGCACTGGTCAGCGGACTCGCTGCGCTTCTCGTCCTGCGGTTCCTGGTCGGTCTGGGCCTCGGCGCCGAGCTCCCCGTCGCCTCGACCTACGTGAGCGAATTCGCTCCCGCACGGATTCGTGGTCGGTTGATCGTCGTGCTGGAGGCCTTCTGGGCACTCGGATGGACCGCCGCGGCGGTTATCGGTTTCCTCGTCATCCCGGCCTCCGACGACGGGTGGCGATGGGCCTTCGCGCTCGGCGCGATTCCCGCGGTGTACGCGCTCTTCGTCCGGTGGCGGATGCCCGAATCCCCGCGCTGGCTCGCCTCGCGGGGCCGCATCGCGGAAGCGGACCGCATCGTGTCGGCGTTCGAGGCGGATGCCGGTGTCGTCTCGGCACCGGCCATCCGGAAAGAGCCGCCCTCTCGGGCGATCGCGATCACGGCGCGCGCCCGCCTCGCAACCCTGTGGAATCCGGAGTTCCGGCTCCGGACGCTGTGCCTGTGGCTGGTCTGGCTCGGGGTCAACTTCGCCTACTACGGCGCGTTCATCTGGATTCCGAGCATCCTCGTGGACGCGGGTTTCGACCTCGTCAAGTCCTTCGGCTTCACCCTCATCATCACGCTCGCCCAGCTCCCCGGATATGCCGTCGCCGCCTGGCTGATCGAGGTCTGGGGGAGACGTCTGACCCTCTCGGTCTTCCTGGTGGGTTCAGCTGTTTCGGCCGTGATCTTCGGCACGGCCTCCACGGAGGGAGCGATCATCGGCGCGGGAATGGCGCTGTCCTTCTTCAACCTCGGCGCCTGGGGAGCGCTCTACGCGGTGACGCCCGAGATCTACCCCACGTCTCTGCGGGGGACCGGGGCGGGATGGGCGGCCGGGATCGGTCGAATCGCCTCGATCGTGGCGCCGCTGTCCGTCCCCGTCATCCTTCTCGCCGGGGGAGCGCCCCTGCTGTTCGCGGTGTTCGGCGTGTGCTTCCTCGGCGCAGCCGCCGCCGCCTGGGGCTTGGTCGACCGCGGCGGACAGGCTCTCGACGACCGCTGACGACGCGGGCGCACCGCCGCGAAGCGACCGCCGTGTCGTCGGGCCGCAATAGGCTGGGACGATGGCAGATGTGCGCTTCGTGGCTATCGGCGACTCGTTCACAGAGGGCGTCGGCGACGTTCTCCCGAACGGGCAGGAGCGCGGCTGGGCCGATCTCGCGGCGCAGGGGTGGGCGGACGCCGCCGGGCACCCGATCCACTACGCGAATCTCGCCATCCGCGGCAAGCTGGCCTGGCCGATCGTCGAGCAGCAGCTCGAACCCGCGCTGGCTCTGCGACCCACTCACCTTTCGTTCAACGGCGGTGGCAACGACATGCTGCGCCCTCGTACCGATGTCGAACACATCGCGGATGCGTTCAGCCGGGTGTTGCGCCGGTGCGACGAGGAGGGCGTGACGATGATCCTCCTCTCCGGCGCGAACCCCAGCGGGCAGCTTCCGATGGGGTCGCTGGTGCAGCGTAGGGGGGATCTGCTCTCCGAGGCGGTGATACGTCGGATCGAAGAACGTCCCGACGTCATCCAAGCGCTCAACTGGCCGGACCGGGAACTCTCCCGGGGCGCGTACTGGGCCGATGATCGTCTGCACATGAACGCGGCCGGACATCACCGCGTGGCCGCCCGGGTGCTCCACGCGCTGGGCTTCGAGCCTCCGGAGACCTGGTGGGCGCCGAGCGATCGCCTGGGAGCCGGTCCCTCCGGTCTCGCGTACTACCGAGAGTTCGTCGGTCCGTGGGTGCGGCGTCGTGTGACACGCACGTCATCCGGAGACGGCCGTGCCGCGAAGTATCCCACCTGGGTCGAACGGATTCCCGCGTGAGACCCGCCTGGCTACGGCGGATAGGGCCGTGAGCGACCTCGAACTGGCTCGCATCCACGCGGGCGTCGTGACCTTGACCGATGCACGTCGTAAAGAGCATCGTGTGGTCGAGCTCGAGCCGTTCGAGATCGGGGTCTATCCGGTCACGGAGGAACAGCTCGCCGACGTTCTCGACGTCCCCATGCGCCATCCGCGGCGCCCCGCATCCGATCTCTCGTGGCTGCGAGCCGTGCACTTCTGCAATGCCGCGTCCGAGTGGGAAGGCCTCGACCGGGTGTACCTGTTCGACGGCGAGGATGTGAGCTGGGACACCACCGCAGACGGCTACCGCCTGCCGACCGAAGCGGAGTGGGAGTTCGCGTGCCGCGCCGGCTCTGCGGGTCCGCACTACGCGCCCCTCGCCGACGCCGCGTGGACGAGTGCGGACGGCGTGCCCACTCCGCAGGACGTCGGCGGCAAGCTCCCGAACCTGAACGGTCTCTTCGACACGCTCGGCAATGTCTGGGAATGGTGCTGGGACCTGCTGGATCCTGCTCGTTACGATGACTATCGCGTGTTCCGTGGCGGAGGGTTCGCCGACGACGCGTGGAGCGTTCGCGCGTCGGTGCGTCGTGGGGGAGCGCCACGCATGCATCACGAGGACGTGGGTCTCCGGCTTGCGCGGGGAGCCTTCGACATTCCGGGGGAGGCCCAGGGGTGGTCGGCCCAGGGAGACCGGGAACGAGCCGTGCAGGACGGCCCCTTGCCTTCCGGGTGGACGCCACGCAGGCAGTGAGCCGCGCCGCCGGGCGACTTCTGCAGAGGACGCAACGACGGTGCGGTGATCGCCCGTTTGGTCGGTCGTCCCACGAGTGAAAAGCTGGACGCATGGCATCCGCGTACTCGCTCATCGTCTCTCAGGGTCGCGTCGCCGACCGTACCGACGGCGCCCTCATCGGTGCTCATCGAGTCGGCGAGGCGGTGTCGTCGTTGCTCGGTCTCGTCCCTCAGATCGTCGGAACGCCGACGGCGAGCACGGAAGACGATTGGTCCGTCGCGCTCCCGCAAGCGGAAGAGACACTGACCGGACTGCGCGATGCGCTGCGGAGTGCCCTCAGCGCAGGAGCGACACCGCTGCTCATCACCAACACCTGCGCGGCGAGTCTCGGCACGCTTCCGACGGTCGCCGAGCACCATCCCGATGCGATGCTGCTGTGGATCGACGCGCACGGCGACTTCAACACCCCGGAAACGACGGGGTCCGGTTACCTGGGCGGAATGGTCCTCGCGGCGGCATGCGGGCTGTGGGACAGCGGCCACGGATCAGGGCTCGATCCGAGGCAGGTCGTCGTTGTCGGCGGACGCGACATCGACCCGGCCGAGGGCGAGCTGCTCGCCGGCGCGGGCGTGACGGTGCTCGCCCCCTCCGAGAGCACACCGGAGCGGGTGCTGGAGCTCGTCTCCGGTCGGCCCGTGTGGATCCACGTCGACTGGGACGTGCTCGAACCGGGGTACATCCCGGCCGCGTACCGCGTCGGAGGTGGTCTGCTGCCGCACCAGATCGCGGCGATCTTCGCCGCTCTGTCATCGGGCTCCGTCCGAGGCGTCGAGCTCGCGGAGTTCGAAGCAGGCGACACAGAGGTTCCCGAACGCGTGAGCGTCGAGCTGATCGTCGAGACGCTGCAGCACCTGCTCCGCTGAGTCCCCAGCACGACGCCACCCCCGCCGGCGAGTCAGCCCTGCCCTGCGTCATCTGCGTCACCATGTAACGCTTCGGATCATCCGGCACGGCGAAGCCGTACGGGGCGTAGAGCCCGCGTGCGGTGGACGTCGTGAGAAACGGCGCTCAGCGACGACGCTCAGGGTCGAGGCCCATCCGGATCCGCGTCCGCTTGCGCTCGACGAGGATGAAGGTCGTACCGATGATCCAGAGGGGGATCGGCATGAGGAAGGCGAGGCGGAACGCCTCGAGCGTGTATGTCTCGGGCGTACCCGCGCCCTGAAGGTCGAGAGCGAGTCCGATCAGGAAGATCGCGATGAGAGCGGCGATGAACCCGCCGGCGTTGGTGACGCCGGTGGCGGTGCTCAACCGATGGCTCGGGTTGTGGGTGCGGGCATGATCGAACGCGATCATGGACGCGGGCCCACCGGTTGCCAGCGCGACGGCGAGAACGTAGAGCAGCCAGATGGGAGCGGTGTCGGGCAGCGCGATGACAGCGATCCAGGCGGCCATCTGCACACCGACCGCGGGAAGCACGAGCGCGAGCGAGCGGTGATTGGGCAATCGACGGGAGAGATCTCCGATGATGGGCCCGAGAAGCATGCCGGAAACGACATATACAGAGATGATCCCCGCAGCATGTGCGGCATCGAGGCCTTCGGCCGCTGTGAGGAACGGCATTCCCCACAGCAGGACGAACGCGGTACCCGCGAACGGCGTGGTGAAATGCGACCAGAAGGCGAGGCGGGTTCCCGGGTGAGCCCACGCCGCGCGGATGCCGACGCCCGTGTCGATCGCGGAGGTGACGACGCGGATCACGCCCGTGTCGGTGTTCACGGTGACGTCGGCGCCGCGCTCGGCCGGGTGATTGCGGATGACGAGCGCCACGAGGATCGTGAACAGCACTCCGAGCCCGGCGATGCTGCCGAACGTGATGCTCCACGTCGTCGCATGCAGCAGTGCAGCGAGGGGGACCAGGGCGATCAGCTGACCGGTCTGCCCGATGATCCCGGTGAACTGCACCATGATCGGACCCCGCTGCGCGGGAAACCAGGTCGCGACGAGTCGTAGCACCGCAGGGAAGATGGCCGCGTCGCCGGCACCGAGCAGAACCCGCGCGAAGATCGCGATACCGATGCTGGGGGAGAGGGCCATGGTGAGCTGCCCCGCCGCCATCAGAAGCATGCCGATCGTCATGATCGGGCGAGAACCGAAGCGGTCGAGCAGGACCCCGATCGGAATCTGCATCCCTCCGTAGACCGCGAGCTGCACGACGGCGAACAGTGCGAGTGTCGACGCATCCGCGTCGAAGCGGTCAGCGGCCTCCACTCCGACGGCACCGAGCGACGTGCGGTTCGTGATGGAAAGCACATAGGCCGCGACACCGACGGACCAGATGATCCATGCGCGAACTCCTGGTGTGGACACGGGGGAGTGGGGGACCTGCGGCACGTATCAACGCTACTCCTGCGACGGCGGCGCCCCGTCCGTGGTCGATGTCGGAGGTGGCGACTAGCGTGACGCCATGACCAGTTCACCGCTGCACCACTCACTCGACTACGTCGAACTCGTCGTCACGGATCTCGAAGCATCGAAGCGGTTCTTCGCCGAGGCGTTCGCGTGGAGCTTCACCGACTACGGGCCGGGCTATGCCGGCATCATGTCGCCGCGAGGTGACGGCAGCGAGGTCGGTGGGCTCCTGCTCGCCGACGAGCCGCGTCCGGCCGGAGGCCCGCTGGTACTGCTCTACTCGGACGACCTCGACGCGACGATGAGCGGCATCATCGCCGCCGGTGGCACGATTCTGCAAGACCCGTACGCGTTCCCCGGCGGAAGACGCCTGCACTTCTCCGACCCCAGCGGCAACGAGCTCGGCGTCTGGTCCGCGCAGTAGATTCACGTCCCGCTCAGGGGGGATGCCTCTACCGCGAATCAGAGGAGCGCTGGCTGAGCCAGCGGTGGTCATCCTGACGCCATCTGACATAATGTACATTATCGGCTATAGATCAACCGAGACCGTGCTCCAGGAGATCGAGCGCCGATGGCGCAGGAAGACCTCACGAGGCTCAGCCGACACGCGCCGCCGAGTTCAGGCCACACGCAACTCCCGCATCCGATCGCCCCGGAGACGGAACCCGGTATCGGCGTCGACTTCTCGACTTCGCAGTTACCTTGTCGCGAGCGACGCAAGCTTTCCCGCGGATTGCTCGCATTCCCACACGTAACACGCCCGCGCCCCATGCCAGCCCCACGCACTCGCCGAGTATGTCCTCGCGCGCGGCATCAACGCCGTCATGTGTAAGATGTTACGCGATACGGTATTGGTGACGGCGACAGATCAGCTGATCCCCTCGAGCGAAGGACGCCGATGAACTCTCGAACGACACGCGTGACAAGAGGACGCTGCATCACACGCCGACTCGCCCTGGGATTGGTCGCGATCCTCGTAGGGAGCGTGCCGGCGCTGATCGCCACCGCTGCCGCGACTGCGGCGCCCGTGACGGCGATCACCGGCGTAGAGATCATGAACGCGCCACCCCTTATGACGGAAACGCCCTACACGGTCGAAGCGACCTGGGCGGTGGATGACACCGCGATGGCGGGCGACACCTTCAGCCTCGATTTTCCCGATTCGATGTCCGGATACGCGGCGTCCTTCGCACTGCGGGACGACGACGGAGCTGAGGTCGGAAGCTGCGTCGTCTCGTCCGGGTCTTTCCTCTGCACACTCGGGGACTATGTCGAGACCCACACGAACGTGAGCGGTTCGCTGCACTTCCAGGCACGTTTCACATCTGCATTCGATGACGAGTCCGTCGTCTTCACCGCGGACAACGGCCTGACGTTCGACATGGCGACTCCCGGCGGCGTGGGCGACAACGCTGCCAGCCTCCCCCAGAGTCCGGAGAAATGGGGATCCGTCAACTTCGACGGAGAGTCCATGACGTGGGCTCTGAACATCCCGGCCGAGGTCTTGGCGTCGGCCGACGGCCAACCTGTGACGATCGTCGATGAGTACGACGAGCAGCTCACCTTCGATCCGGCGGCGACCTCCGCACGCTGGACTCTCGACTCGGACTGGGGCGACGACGTCTGGCACACCGTTTCGCACGGCACGGGCGCGGGGACCTACTCCCTCGTCGCGGATGCGGCTTCTCACACTTTCACGGTGACCTTCAACGAACCGGTGACCAGCGATGACCGCGTCTACCAGTTCATCACCGTGATGGACTTTCCGTCCGGCGTCCAAGATGGCGAGGCTTTCGGCAACACCATGACGGTCGCCGGTCGTACGGTCACCGCAAGCCCCGTCACCTACGTCGCGTCCGGAGGTGACGGTGACGGTGACGGTCTCGGTGGGTTCGATGTGACCAAGACCGTGAGCGGGAACGGCGCGAATGCGGTCGATGGGGCTCAGTACACGATCGACTACTCGTTCATCGTTGCCGGTTCCGCGACGACCGGCGAGTTCGGGCTCACGGATGGCGCGACCGATGGACTCGTCGACCTGCCCGTGGGTACTGTCGTCACCCTCTCTGAGGCTTCCGCCGCGGGCGAGGACGTCATCTACGGAACGCCGATCTACACCGGTACCGGCGTCACCGACAATCGCGACGGCACAGCGACGTTCACGATCACCGACGACACCGTCGCGATCAGCCTGGAGAACCCGGTGTCGCTGGTTCCGACCACGGACCCGCCTTCGGTCCCCGATTCGCCCGTGAGCCCTGGCACGCCGGGCAGTCCCGGCACGCCGAACGTCCCGGCAGGACAGGACGGCTCACTCGCCGTCACCGGCGCTGACGCCACTCCCCTGGTTCTGATCGGTGCCGCCACCCTGCTGACAGGCGCCCTTCTCCTGATCGTGCGCAGGGTTCGTCGCAGAGGCTGACGGTCCCGGCCGATGCGAGGATGGGAAGCATGAAGCCCGCCCTCACCATCAACGGCCTGGCCAACGCCCGAGATCTCGGTGGGCTCGAGCGCGTGGACGGAACGACCACGCCCGATCGCATCTTCATTCGCGCCGAACGTCTCGATGAAGTCGATGCTTCCGGGTGGGAGGCTCTGCTCGCATACGGAGTGCGTACCGTCATCGATCTCCGTCGCCCCGACGAGTCCAGCGGCGAGGTGCCGTCTCCGCTCGCCCACGTACGGGTGGACCTCGACGGCGACGACGTCGGTTTCTGGGCGCCCTATGAAGCGGACGGACGGTGGGGAACGCCGCTCTACTACCTGGCACATCTGCAAGAGCTGCCTCATCGCCTCTCTGAGGTGCTCACCGCGCTGGCATCCGCCGACGATGGTGCGATCCTCTTCCACTGCTCTGCCGGGTGGGACAGAACGGGGCTCGTAGCCGCGGTGCTCCTCCGTGCGCTCGACGTCACCAGCGATGCAGCTGTTCGCGACTACATGGGATCGTTCGCGAACGCCGAACGGATGGCGCTCCTGCACCGACGCTCGTTCGAGGTCGAGGAAAGACACCAGATCCTCGGCCGTTTCGGGCACACACCCGATTCGGCCTTCCGCGACATGTACGAGAACCTTCGCATCGACAACTGGTTCACGGAAGCCGGCCTCGATCGTGAGACGCGCACTGCGATCACGACGTGGCGGGGCGCGGTTCCGCGAACCTGATCGCACTCATCGGCTCAGGCGCCGACGTACTCCGCGAGGTGCTCCCCCGTCACTGTCGACTTCTGGGATACCAGATCCTTCGGCGCTCCCTCGAAGACGACCCGTCCGCCATCGTGGCCGGCGCCAGGGCCGATGTCGATGATCCAGTCGGCATGTGCCATGACCGCCTGGTGGTGCTCGATGACGATCACGGTCTTCCCCGAGTCGACGAGTCGATCGAGCAGTCCGAGGATCTTGTCGACGTCTGCGAGGTGCAGGCCGGTCGTCGGCTCGTCGAGCACATAGACGTCGCCCTTCTCCCCCATCTGGATCGCGAGCTTGATCCGCTGGCGTTCGCCGCCCGACAGAGTGGACAGCGGCTGCCCGAGCGACAGGTACCCGAGCCCCACGTCTTCCATGCGGCCGAGGATCGCCGTGGCGGCGGGGAGCGTGGACTCCCCTTCGCTGAAGAACACTCGCGCCTCGGCGACTGACAGATCGAGAACCTCGGTGATGTCCTTTCCCGCGAGCTTGTACTCGAGGACGCCTGCCTGGAAGCGCTTGCCGCCGCAGTCCTCACACGGGGTCTCGATCGTGTCCATGAATCCGAGCTCGGTGATGATGACACCCGCGCCCTTGCACGAGGGGCAGGCGCCCTCGGAGTTGGCGCTGAACAGGGCGGGCTTCACACCGTTCGCCTTCGCGAACGCCTTTCGGATCGGTTCGAGCAGCCCCGTGTACGTCGCCGGGTTGCTCCGCCGGGAGCCCTTGATCGCGGCCTGATCGATCGCCACGACTCCGTCGCGCTTCGACACCGAGCCGTGGATGAGCGAGCTCTTTCCCGACCCGGCGACGCCGGTCACGACAGTGAGGACACCGGTGGGGATGTCGACATCGACGTTCTGCAGGTTGTTGGCCGTGGCGCCACGCACCTCGATCGCCCCCGATGCCGACCGCACAGCATCCTTCAGCTGCGCCCGGTCATCGAGGTGGTCTCCCGTCTTGGTGCCGCTCGCCTTCAATCCCTCGACCGTGCCTTCGAAGCAGATCTCTCCACCGGCGCTTCCCGCGCCCGGACCCAGATCGACGACATGGTCCCCGATCGCGATGGTCTCCGGTTTGTGTTCGACGACCAGGACGGTGTTGCCCTTGTCGCGCAGCTGGAGCAGCAGTCCGTTCATGCGCTGGATGTCGTGCGGGTGCAAACCGATGGTCGGCTCGTCGAAGACGTACGTGATGTCGGTCAGGGACGAGCCGAGGTGACGCAACATCTTGATCCGCTGCGCCTCTCCCCCGGACAATGTGCCCGACGGTCGCTCCAGACTGAGGTATCCCAGGCCGAGCGTCACGAAGGCGTCCAGGTTCGCGCTGAGCGCCTGGAGCAGCGGTCCGGCTCCGGGAAGATCGAGTCCGCGGACCCAGGCGGCGAGGTCCGTGACCTGCATCCGGCAGGCGTCGGCGATGCTGATGCCGTCGATCTTCGAGGAACGCGCGCCCTCCGTCAGCCGGGTCCCATCGCACTCGGGACAGACCGCGAACGTGGCGACGCGCTCGACGAAGGCGCGGATGTGCGGCTGCAACGCGTCGAGATCCTTCGAGAGCATCGCCTTCGTGATCTTCGGAATCAGACCCTCATAGGTCATGTTGATCCCCGAGATCTTCACCTTCGTCACCTCGCCGTAGAGGAAGAGATGGCGCTGTTTCTCGGTGAACTGCGCGATCGGCTTGTCGGCGGGGTAGAACCCGGACTGCGAGAACCCCTTCACCATCCAGCCGTCAGCGGTGTATCCCGGCACCATGATCGCGCCCTCGTCGAGCGACTTCGACTCATCGACGATCTGAGCCAGGTCGAGGTCGGAGACTGCTCCCCTGCCCTCGCACCGTGGGCACATGCCCCCGAGGTAGATCGCATCCTTCACGATCTTCTTCTCTCCCCCGGGCCCGGTCATCACTCCGCTGGCCTTCTGGGTGGGGATGTTGAAGGAGAACGCCGTCGGACCGCCGATGTACGGCTGGCCGAGCTTGCTGAACAGGATGCGGAGCATCGCGTTCGCATCGGTGACGGTACCGACGGTCGACCGCGGGTTCGCGCCGAGACGCTCCTGGTCGACGATGATCGCGGTGGTCAGTCCCTCCAGGACGTCGACATCCGGGCGCGGCACCGACGGCATGAACCCCTGCACGAACGCGCTGTAAGTCTCATCGATCATGCGCCGAGACTCGGCGGCGATCGTGTCGAAGACGAGCGAGCTCTTGCCCGACCCTGACACCCCGGTGAAGACCGTCAGCCGCCGCTTCGGGATGTCGACGCTCACGTCTTTCAGATTGTTCTCACGTGCGCCCTGCACGCGGATCAGGTCATGGGTGTCCGCGGGGTGCTGGTCGTCGGTCATCTGCGTCCTTCGTGAATCGGAGAGTGTTCAGGCTGCTTGATTGATACGCAGCAGGTTGCCCGCGGGGTCGCGGAACGCGCAGTCGCGCACGCCGTACGGCTGATCCATCGGCTCCTGCACGACGTCGGCACCGCTGTCGACGAGGCGGGAGAACAGATCGTCGACGTCATCGCTCGCGAGGGTCAGCGCCGCGTAGCTGCCCTTGGCGATGAGCTCGAGTATCGTCTGACGCTCGGTCTCCGTGATCCCCGGGTCGGTTGCCGGCGGATGCAGCACGATCGAGGTCTCCGGCTGACCCTCGGGACCGACCGTGAGCCAGCGGAGACCGTCGTAGCCGACGTCGTTGCGCACCTCGAACCCGAGGGCGTCCCGGTAGAAGGCGAGAGCGGCCTCGGCGTCGGTGTGGGGAAGGAAGGCGTAATGGATGCTGATCTTCATGGTGTTCACGTTAGATGCGTGTCGGTGCGCGGTGCTTCTTGATTCCTGATCGGTCTGGTGACCTGCTTCACCTGGAACGAGGGAATCCCCTCGACGTTCGCGGCGCGTTCACGGTACACGCTGGGTGGGACACCCACCAGCTCCGAGAATCTCGTGCTGAAGGTTCCGAGCGACGAACACCCGACTTCGAAGCACACTTCCGTCACCGTGAGGTCTCCGCGTCGCAGCAGTGCCATCGCGCGTTCGATCCGACGCGTCATCAGATAGGAGTAAGGCGACTCGCCGTATGCCTCCCGGAAGCACCGGCTGAGGTGCCCCGCCGACATGTGCACTCCGCGTGCGAGCGCCTCCACATCGAGGGGTTTCGCGTACTCCCGATCGATCCGGTCTCTGACCTTGCGCATCACGATGAGCTCGCGCAAACGCGTCTCGTCCGGGCCTGTCACCCGTCGATCCTGTCATGTCGCCCCGAGTCCGGCGATTACTTCGAGCAACACGGTCGGCGGAGCTTGCCCCACGTCCGCCTGCGAGAGCGCTACCCTGAGGGTGCATCCTCACAGGAACTTCTCAGAAAGGGGTCCCCACCATGTCTGAACCACTCACCCAGGCGAAGTCACTGTTCAAGTCGATCCGTGTCTCGCTGGCCGTAGCGGGCGTTCTCGCTCTCCTCGCCGGAATCGTCCTCCTGGTCTGGCCGGTGAAGTCCGCGGTCATCGTGACGGCGATCTTCGCCTCCTACCTCGTCATCGCCGGCCTGGTCTACATCGGCCTCGGGATCTTCTCGGGCGCGAAGGGCGGATGGGCTCGCGTCGGACACATCGTCCTCGGCCTGCTCTACGTCGTCGCCGGCGTCATCGCGTTCTTCAACTTGAGCGCCGCGGCGGCAACGCTGGCCTTCGTCGTCGTGATCTTCATCGGTGTCAGCTGGATCGTCGACGGCGTCGTCGCCCTGACGCTCCTCGGCAGCGACGGCTCGCGGGTCTGGACCGTCCTGTACGCCATCCTCAGCATCATCGCGGGAATCATCGTGCTGTTCTCGCCGCTGATCGCCGGGTTCGCCTTCTGGCTGCTGCTCGGCATCTCGCTGATCGTGCTCGGAATCATCCAGATCGTGCGTGCCATCACGCTCGGCAAGGATGAGAAGGAGTACGTCGCCGCCGTCCAGGGAGAGCCCGTCAGCTGACGTCTCCCCCCATCGCCGAATCGGCCCCGTCCTGCGTCAGCAGGACGGGGCCGATTCTCGTCTGCGGCTACTCGGCGACGAACGCGCTCACATCTCCGACGAGCCGCGTGTTGTCGGAGGGCACCGGGTCGACCGCGGCCTTGGCCACCTCGGCGGCGAATTCGGAGACGTTGTAGAGCTTGCCGGCCGATTCCCGGCGTTCGGCGATCGCGCCCGGGTTCGCCCGCTCCAGCAGGGTGGCGGTGATCGTGCCCTCGATCATGTCGCCGGAGACGACCGTGAAGCCGATCCCCTTCTCGGCGAGAGCCGGGATGAGCTCACGGAGTGCATCCTCCCCCGCTCGCTTCGACAGGGCTACCGGTTCGTACTCCGGCATGGTGGGTGTCGTCCGGATGAAGTGCGCCTGGTGGCTGGTGACGAATACGACGCGCGCCCCGTCGCCCAACAGAGGGGTCGCCGCGTTCAGCACGTTGAGCTGCGCATCCCGGTTGAGCGTGAGCGCGTAGTCCTCGGCCATCCCCGACTCCATGCCACCGGAGGCGTTCAGTACGAGGACATCCAGACGTCCGTACTCCGCGCGGACGGCGTCGAACATCTGGGCCACGGATGCGGGATCGGTGAGGTCGGCCCCCACCACGAGCGCCCGACGTCCGAGCTCGCGCAGCTGCGCGGCGAGCTTCTCGGCGCGCGGTGCCTTGTTGCGGAAGTTGATGACGACATCCGCGCCGGCCTCGGCGAGGTAGCGGACGGTGTCTGCGCCGATCCCGCGTGATGAGCCGGTGACGAGCGCCACCTTGCCGTCGAGGGAACCTGCGGGAAGAACGTCGGTCACGGTGACTCCTCATGATGCGCGAAAAGGCCGTGATCGCACGGCTCACTCACACTATCAAGGGAGCGCTGTGGCACCCGGATCGGCGGTCCCCCGCGTGATACGTTGACCACAAAGGAGGCCGCATGGACAACTTCACGACATTCGTCACGTTCATCGACCAATGGGCTTGGATCGGCTGGCTGGTCCTGATCGCCGTGTTCCTCGTCATCGAGATGCTCTCGTTGGACTTCACGTTCCTCATGCTCAGCTTCGGCAGTGTCGTCGGACTGGTGACCGATCTGCTGGGTGTCCCGGTCTGGGTGCAGGTGATCATCGCGGCCGTGGCGGCGGCAGCGTTCATCCTCTTCCTCCGACCGCCGTTGCTCAAGCGCCTCCGGCGCGGCGAAGACCCGACGAAGTCCAACGTGGACGCTCTCGTCGATCTGCGCGGCATCGCGCTGGCCGAGATCACGCAGATCTCCGGCCAGGCGAAGCTCGCCAACGGCGACACCTGGACCGCGCGCACCGCTACGCCGGTCGCCATCCCTCAGGGAGCCCCGATCGCCGTGAGCGCGATCAACGGCGCGACCGCCATCGTCCGACCCGTCAACGACTAGGAGAACCCCCTTGGACGACGCATCGTTCATTCCCGCAGCGATCGGCTGGATCCTCGCCATCGCGGTGATCATCTTCGTGGTGGTCACCGTCGCACGCGCCATCAGGATCATCCCTCAGGCGACGGCCGGCGTCGTCGAACGCCTCGGCCGCTATCACAAGACCCTCACCCCCGGACTCAACATCCTGGTCCCCTTCATCGACCGGCTCCGGCCGCTGATCGACATGCGTGAGCAGGTCGTCTCGTTCCCGCCGCAGCCGGTGATCACCGAGGACAACCTCGTCGTCTCGATCGACACGGTCGTGTACTTCCAGGTGACGGATGCCCGCGCGGCGACGTATGAGATCGCCAACTACCTCGGCGCCGTCGAGCAGCTCACCACGACGACGCTGCGAAACGTCGTCGGTGGCCTCAACCTCGAGGAAGCCCTGACCAGCCGTGACAACATCAACGGCCAGCTCCGGGTGGTGCTCGACGAGGCGACCGGCAAGTGGGGCATCCGCGTGGGCCGCGTCGAGCTCAAGGCGATCGATCCGCCCATCTCCATTCAGGACTCCATGGAGAAGCAGATGCGCGCTGAGCGTGACCGCCGCGCCGCGATCCTGACGGCGGAGGGCACCAAGCAGTCGGCGATCCTCGAGGCGGAAGGCGCTCGCCAGGCCGAGATCCTCCGAGCCGAGGGTGACAAGCAGGCCGCCGTCCTCCGCGCCCAGGGCGAGGCCGAGGCGATCCAGAACGTCTTCACCGCCATCCACCAGGGCGCGCCCGACGACAAGCTCCTCGCCTACCAGTACCTCCAGATGCTGCCGAAGATCAGCGAGGGACAGTCCAACAAGCTGTGGATCATCCCGAGTGAGCTCACCGAGGCGCTCAAGGGCATCGGCAGCGCATTCACTCCGAAGCCGGGTCAGGGCCCGACGAACACGCTTCCCGGCGCGTGACGCACCCGTACTTCACGAAGGCACGGCATCCTCGGGTCCTCGCTCACCGCGGTCTGGTCACCGCGGAGGGCGAGGATTCGGGCATCTGGGAGAACTCCGCTGCTGCCTTCGCCGCCGCACACGCGGCGGGCGCCGAGTATGTCGAGACCGACTGCCAGGTCACGGCGGATGGCGATGTGGTGCTGTTCCACGACTCGACACTCGAGAGGCTCGTCGGTGACACGCGAGCAGTGCGGGACGTGCGCACGCGGGAGCTACGCGAGATCCTCTCCGCCCACGGCGGACTGCTCACGGTGGCGGAGGCGCTCGACTCGTTTCCCGATGTGCGCTTCAACATCGATGTGAAGACACCCGCCGCGGTCGAACCGCTCGGACCGATTCTGGTCGAACACACCCACCGCGTGCTCGTCACGAGTTTCTCAGACGCGAGCCGCCGCGCCGCCGTCTCCTCCGTCTTGCGGGCCGGCGCCTCGCTTCGGCCCGCGACATCGGGCGGAAGCCGCACGATCGCGGGGCTTCGCGCGCTGTCCGCGCTCCGCCTCTCCTCCGCACGCGTGCTCCAGGGAATCGACGCGCTCCAGATCCCCGAGCGACACGGAGCGCTCACCGTGCTCACCCCTGCCCTCGTCCGCGCCGCCCACCGACGCGGTGTCGAGATACATGTGTGGACGGTCAACGATCCCGCCGATATGCGCCGTCTCGTTGCCGCCGGAGTCGATGGGATCGTCTCGGATCGGTCTGACGTCGCCCTTCGGACTCTGTCCTGAACCGACGACTCCCGACGCGCCCCATAACCTCCGGCGCTGAGATTCAGCTGTGAATCGCGCCGAGATGCCGCCCGCGTGGATGAAGCGCACAGGCTGGAGCGTTATACCTGACAGCGACGAGAGGACCACAAAATGGCAGATCGCAGCCTGCGCGGCATCCGACTCGGCGCCCAGAGCCTACAGAGCGAAGAGGGCGTCGTTTTCATGGAGCGCCGTGAGACCACCTACACCTGTGACACCTGCGGCCACGTCACGAACCTGATGTTCGCGGCCGACGCCGAACCGCCCCAGACCTGGGAATGCCGCGCCTGCGGTGCCGAAGCACGCCTGAACGTCGACGGCCAGGCCGTGACGCTCGAAGCGAGCGATGAGAAGGCCGCTCGCACCCACTGGGACATGCTCATGGAGCGCCGTACCCGTGCGGAGCTCGAAGAGTTGCTGGAAGAGCGACTCGCCTTCATCCGCGCCCGCCGCGGCGCCGGAGAAGACCCTACCCGCGAGAAGATCGGGGCGTAGTGCCCCGGGCGCGCCACCACCCGAGGAGAAGCGCGCCCAGACCGCCCCACAGCAGGAACTGCTGAATCCAGGGGCCCAGGACAACCCCCGCCGTGAGGCCGGAACGAAGCTCGACATCTTCGAGCAGCGCTCCGGCCTTTCCTGCATCCAGGCTGGCGATGGTCGATCCATCGGATCTGATGACCTGACTCGTACCGACGGTCGACACGTTCACGACACTGCGACCTGTCTCGATGGCGCGCATCCGGGCGAAGGACAGCTGCTGCAGATTCTCGTCGGTGCCTCGGAAGTCGGCATTGTTGGTCTGGAAGACCAACACCTCGGCGCCGTCGTTCAGCCCTTCCCGGATCACGTCGTCGTAGATGACGTCGAAGCAGATGGCGAGCCCGATCGCGACGCCGTCGACCTCGACGATCGGCGGGTTCGACCCCGGCGTGTACTCCCGCTGGATGAGGCCGATCAAGTCGGGGGCCAGGGCGTTGAAGAACGCTCGGTCGGGCACGTATTCGCCGAAGGGAACGGGGTGTCGTTTGTCGTGCGTCTGCGTGGCCGTGCCGTCGGCGGTCCACAGCATCGAGGTGTTGAAGTAGAGATCGTCCCGCGCGGTCGCCGCATTCGCGAGCAGCGGCGCATCGATCCGGTTCGATACGAGAGTCATCCTCCGGGCGATCGCCGCGTTCTCGAAGGGGTCGGCGTCCAGAGAACCCTCCGGCCACACGACGAGATCGACATCCTCCCCGTAGAGCGGTACCGTCGCGTCGGTCTGCGCCTGGATCACCGAGAACGGCTCGCGTTCGTCGAAATACCCGGTCGGTCCGTTGCCCTGAACCGCGGCGATCCTCATCGACCCCGACGACATGGTTGGGAACAGCGGAGTGAAGAGCAGGACCACGACCAGCACCGCCGGTACCAGCAAGACGAGCGGACGACGCCACCCGCGCGTGCGGACGAGCTCGATCAGCATCGCGACCAGCAGCACCATCAGGAAACTGAGACCGCTCACCCCGAGCCATGAGGAGATGGGCGCGAGGGGGCTCTCGGCCTGGCTCATCCCGATCCGCGCCCAGGGGAAGCCGCCGTACGGCCAGGAGCCGACGAAGAGCTCCCGACCGACCCACAGGGCAGCGACGACCGTCGGAAGCCCCAGGACACGCCCTGCAGCGCCGGGAAACGCACGGGGCAGCCATCTGTAGGCGAGTGCGATGGGCACGAGCGCGATGGCGGTGAGACCGCCTTCCACGACGCTGAGCGCCGCCCACGGAATCGGCCCGAGGTAGCGAGACGTCCAGGAGACCAGTAGAGCGAAGAAGAGGATGCCGTAGACCAGACCGACCAGAAGTGCGCCGCCGAACCGTCTGCCGATCAGCGCCACGAGCACAAGAGCTGTGGCGGGGAATGCGAGAGCCCATACTGCGGCGCCCGGATAGGCGAGGTTCATCAGCAGTGCCCCGAGCGCGGCTGTGGGCACCGCTGCCCACAGGGGCAGCAGCGCGCGCTCCGGCGCAGCGGCGTTCGCGGACGTCGTCGCCATCATCACATCGACGAATAGGCGACGATGCCGCGGCGCACACCGTCGAGGGCACTGTGTGCGGTGCGAGCGACAGCCGCATCCTCGGCCACGATGGACAGCTGATCGAGGAGGTCGATCGTCTGCTTCGCCCAGCGCACGAAGTCTCCCGCGGCCATGTCGGCGTCGATCAGCACCCGGTCGAGCATGCCGCCGCGAGCCCAGGCATGCATCGCGCCGGCGAGCCCGGCGGCGAGCGGTTCGCTGCCCGGCAGGCGATGATCCTGTTCGAGGTCGTCGAGTTCGGCCCAGAGCGTCGTCGTCTTCTCCCAGGCCGTGCGGAATGCTCCACGCGGGAGACCCCGCTCCCCCGAGTTCGCCTCGTCACGGCGCGGTTCGTACACGAGGCAGCACGCCATCGCCGCGAGTGAGGGGGCATCGAGGCCCGCCCAGAGTCCCTGGCGCAGCGACTCTGCGACGAGGAGATCTCGCTCACCGTAGATCCGGCGCATCGTGCGCCCGGCTTCCGTCAACGTGGTCTCGCCATCGACTTCCGTGAGGTAGTCCAGAGTCTCGAGTACCTCGACGACCCGATCGAACACGCGCGCCACCGTCCCGGTCCGGGTCTCGATCTGACGCCGGATCCGATCGGTCTGGCGCTTGAGCTTCCAGTAGCGTTCCGCCCAGCGCGCGTGTGCTTCCCGATCCGGGCAGCGATGGCAGGGGTGGCGCTGCATCTGCGTGCGCAGCGTCTGGATGCGTTTCATCCGTTTGTCGCGCGACGCCCGTGGCGCCTGGGAATCCTGACGATTCTTCTTCTCGAGATCGCTGAGCTCCCGGCGAATGGCGGCGTACTCAGGGAAGTCGCCGTGCTCGCAGGCCATCGAGCTCTGGTATCCCGCCAGCGACGCTTCAGCTTCTCGCACCTGGCGCGCCAGTCCGACGACGGCGCGATCCGCCTGGAACTGCGCGAACGACGACTCGAGGATCTCACGAGCCCTGGCCTTGCCGAACATGTCGATCAGGTTCACGGCCATGTTGTAGGTGGGGCGGAAACTCGAGTTCAACGGGTACGTGCGGCGCGACGCCAGCGCGGCGACGGCCTGTGGGTCCATGCCTTCGGTCCACTGCACGACCGCATGACCTTCGACGTCGATCCCCCGCCTTCCGGCGCGACCGGTGAGCTGGGTGTACTCCCCCGAGGTGATCGCGACCCGGGCCTCGCCGTTGAACTTCTCCATCTTCTCGAGCACGACGGTGCGGGCGGGCATGTTGATGCCGAGCGCCAGAGTCTCCGTCGCGAAGACGACCTTCACGAGTTTGCGTCGGTACAGCTCCTCGACGACTTCCTTGAACGCCGGCAGCAGACCCGCGTGGTGCGAGGCGACGCCGCGCTCGAGGTTGTCCAGCCACTCCCAGTAGCCGAGCACGTCGAGGTCTTCGTCCTGGAGAGTCCGGGTGCGGTCCTCAACGAGCGCACGGATCTCCGCGCGTTCCTCGGCGGAAGTCAGCCGAACCCCGGCGCGCCGCACCTGCTGCACTGCGGCGTCGCACCCCACGCGACTGAAGATGAAGAAGATGGCGGGGAGGAGGTTCGCTCGCTCCAGGAGGTGCACGACTTCCGGACGATCCATCCGCTCGATCCGGCGGGCGTTGGCGGCGCGAACGGGCCGCCGTCCACCCCGCGGCGGACGCTTCGCCTGTCGCCCGGCATGGCGGTCACTGCGGTACGACTGCACCTGCCGGTTGTTGTCGTAGTTCGACCCGGTCGACGAGCGGATGCGCATCAG
Organism: Microbacterium maritypicum; assembly: GCF_041529975.1. Taxonomy (NCBI): domain Bacteria; kingdom Bacillati; phylum Actinomycetota; class Actinomycetes; order Micrococcales; family Microbacteriaceae; genus Microbacterium; species Microbacterium maritypicum. Next base: position 2,666,575 of record NZ_CP168030.1, read on the forward strand.
CTCCTGGTTCACCTGCGCGGTCGCGATGCCCGCACGATCGTCGAAGAGCGGAAGCAGGTCATCGCGGACGAGGACGTGCTGCTCCAGCGGCACGGGCCTGATCTCGGAGACGATGACGTCGGTGTCGCCGCGCACCGTGTCGAGCCAGTCGCCGAACTCCTCGGCATTGGAGACCGTGGCGCTCAGTGACACCAATCGCACCCGCTGAGGTAGGTGGATGATGACCTCTTCCCACACCGCGCCGCGGAAACGATCTGCGAGGTAGTGGACTTCGTCCATGATCACGTAGCGCAGGTCGCGGAGCGCGGCGGAGTCGGCGTAGATCATGTTGCGGAGGACCTCGGTGGTCATCACCACGATCCGCGCGTTGCCGTTGATGTTGGTGTCACCGGTGAGCAGACCGACCTGATCCGCTCCGTACACCTCGACCAACTCACGGAACTTCTGGTTCGAGAGCGCCTTCATCGGCGTGGTGTAGAACGCCTTGTCGCTCGGGGTCCGCATCGCGAGATGGATCGCGAACTCGCCGACGATCGTCTTGCCAGCCCCCGTCGGTGCGGCCACCAGCACACTGCGGCCGTTCTCCAGAGCACGGCATCCCGCGACCTGGAACGGATCGAGCTCGAACTTCTGCAGTGCCGCGAACGCCGAGGTCTCCGGGTGCTCCGCTGCCTGCTGCGCCTGCGTGTACCTATCGGACGGCGAACTCATACCGCGTCCGGCAACAGCCCGGTCGCTTCGTCGCGCTTGCGCTTGCGCCTGTCGAACAGCAAAGAGAGCCCCGCGGCGGCGAAGAAGAGGACGATCAGGATCCCCGCGAGCATCAGCATGCTGACCACGTCGGCGGCCGGGGTCGCGAGCGCGGCGAACACCGTCGCGATGATGATGGCGATGCGCCAGCCCTTGAGGATCGCCCGGCCCGACATGACCCCGGCGAGGTTCAGCGCGACGAGGAACACCGGCAGGACAAACGAGACGCCGATGACGATCATCAGCTTGAAGACGAAGTCGTAGTACTCCTGCGCGTAGTAGAAGTTGGTCGCACCGTCGGGCGTGAAACTCCACATGAGTTCGATGACGTGCGGCATGATCATCACGCCCAGGTAGCACCCGGCGAAGAACAGCGGGACGGCAGCGACCACGAAGCCGACTGTGTACTTGATCTCCTTGCGGGTCAGGCCGGGCATGATGAAAGCCCACACCTGCCACAGCCAGACCGGCGCCGAGATGAAGAGGCCGATCGAGAAGGCGATCCGCATGCGCATGTCGAACGCGGCAGTCACCGTGCCGAAGTTGAGCGCGCTGAAGTCATCACCGCGTTTCTCGGTGATGATGCGGATGGGTTCCGTGATGAAGTGTATGACCGGGTCGGCGACGATGAACGCCACGACCATGCCCACGACCAGAGCGAGCGCCGCATACATCAGACGCTTGCGCAATTCGACGAGATGCGCGCCCAGCGACATCCGCCGATCCCGATCCGCCTTCGGCATCACGGTCGGTTCGATGGCTGCCACGGCCGTCAGGCGCGAGGCGGAGTCTCAGGGTCTGCGCCCGAGTCCTTGACCGACGTGGGGTCGGCGATGGTCGAGTCGGCGCGAGGCGCGTCCTCTTCCTTCATCGCCTTCATCTCACCCTTGAAGACGCGGGCGGACTGGCCCATGCTCTTCGCCAGCGCCGGCAGCTTGGCGGCACCGAACAGAAGGAGGATGACGGCGAGCACGATCAGAAGGTGCCAGCCTTGCATTCCAGCGAACATGTAAGGATTCCCGTCGTCGATGAGCGTTCGGTTCAGTCTACAGATCAATGCTCGGCATCGGGGCGGCGATACAGCGCGAGTCCCGACGCGGCCCAGTCCCGCGTGGCGGATCGGGCGATACCCGGCTCCAACACCTCCATCGCGCCGCCGAATCGCCCGGCGAGCCTCTTGACGCCGCGCGGATCGGCGAGGTGGAGCGTGGTGGTCACCGCCCCGTCGACCACGTCGGGTTGCCCGGTGGGAACGAAGCCGCTCAAAAGGGGGGCGAGGCGCTCCGGCACACGCACGGTGACCTCGCGCTCGTCGTCGAGACCGGCGAAAGCCTCGGGAACGTGTTCACCGCCGTGGGTGATCGGGATGTCGGTGAGGGTCGGTGCGCTGACGCGGTCGAGATGGAACGTCCTCATCGCCTGCCGCATATGGCACCACCCCTGCAGATACCACTGGCCGTTCGTGATGAGGATCTGCATCGGGTCGACCGTTCTGGTCGTCGGCGCGGCATCCGGAGCTTGATAGGTGAAGGCGATCGCGACGCCCTCGTGCAGCCCCCGAGCGACGGCTTCGCGCACCTCGTCGACGGCGCTCGGCGCGACGACCACCTCGGCGGGAGCATCCGCGGCACCGCGGGACAGCTTCGAGATGAGCCCGGCGACGAGCCCCGAGTCCGAGACGGCCGGAACCGCTGCGACCATCTGCAGTCCGGCGAGGAGCGCCGCCGCCTCACGGGCAGTGAAGCGCGGAACTCGACGAAGGGCCACGTCGTTGGTGATCTCGATGACGTCCTCGAGGTCGAGCAGATCCCAGTTGATGTCGAACATCTCCTGCGGCTGCTGCCAATAACCGGATTCCCCGGGGAGCCCGATCACCGTCAGCTTCTCGACCATGCCGCGCATCTCCTGCGGCGTCACGCCGAATTCCTCTGCGGCTTCGGTGAGAGACACCTGGCCGTGCTCGAGCAGGTACGGCACAAGAGTGAGGTAGAGGCGGACGCGGTCGGCTGCGAGCAACGGCTTGGACTTCGCGCTCATGACGCCTCCGCCTGATCGGTGTGCGATTCGACGACCGCTCGCAGCCGCTCGATGACCGCATCGCGCAACGCGACCGGTTCGACCACCCGCACCTCGGGTCCGTAGGAGGCGAGCTCATCGGCGAAGATGTGCAGGTCGACGAACGGGACGTGGATTCCCTGCGGCGCCGACGTCGCACGACGCCCGAGCCGCAGTGCTGCCTCGGTGCCGGGCGTCACCTCCAGCAGAGCCGAGTTCGCAGCCGCCACGCGCTCCAGGCCGGAGAGCGCCCGCTCCCCCGCTCCGTCACGGAGCGCGGAGTCGAAGGTCGTGGGGCTCACCTTGACGGCGCCCACGATGCGACTGAGCAGGAACGTCCTGTCCTCCTCGACGTCCACGTCGATGCCGAACACGTGCCACCGAGCCTCGTAGTCGACCAGTGCCAACGGACGGATCCGCCGCCGCCGAGGCGCATCCTCCCCGGGCTTCAGATAATCGAAGGCGACGACGCGGCACCGCTCGATCGCATCCTGGAGCGGCGCGAACGCGGCGTCGCGGGCGGTGATGCGCGGCGCGAAGCCGATGATCGGCTCGTCCCCGTCGATGCCCAGGGCACGGATCTTGCGGACGCCCGATTGCGCGTCGCCAGAGACGGACTCCGCGCTCCAGACGCTCCCGGCCAGCTGCAACACGGCCAGTTCTGCGGCGGAGAACTCGATGTCACCGGGAAGGTCGTATTCCGCTTGCGGAATACGGTAGCGGGCTTCTCGGAGGTCGTTCGGATCAGCCGCGTCTCCGATCGTCTCGATCGGCACGCCGAGGGTGCGCAACTCGTCTTTGTCCCGCTCGAACATCTTCTCCAGCGCGTCGGAGCGCGTGCCCGCATCCGCTCGCTGCCGATATCCGGAGACGTTGTCGAGGATCTGCTGCTTGGTCAGCCCGATCTCCGTGGCCATCAGCGCCACGACGAGATTCGTCAGGCGCTCTTCCGCGGGGATCCGACTGGCCATCACTGCGTCGGAGCCGTGACTGCGCCCAGGATGTCGACGACGTACGCCACGGCAGGACCGGCGTCACCTGCCGGGGTCACGACGAGGATCTGCGAGCCCACGGTCTCGCCGATGAGCGCCTCTGCGACGGTCGGTGCCGAGGTCGAGAGATCACCGGTCGGTCCCTGGCCCCACGTGCTGTTGATGACCTTCTTGTCATCCCAGCCCACAGCCATCACGTTCAGGAGGGGGATCTGGCCCGCTTTGACCTCATCACCGTCGCCCTTGATGAGGGTCTGGACAACCTGCTCCGTGGGTGCGGCGCTGTCCGGAATGATGACGCCCGGCGTGCCATCAGGAGCGCGCACCACGGTCGGCATGCCCTTCGCGTCGTTGAACTGCAGGGAACCCTCGGCGCGGGAGAGGAACACATCGACCACATCGATGACGAACACCGCGTTGTCGTCGGCCGCGAGACCGAACCCTTCGAGGTTGTTCGCACCGAAGTCTTCCGGGGTGAGTGCGGCGACGATCCGGGACCCTGCCGTCGCGCACTCGAACACCGACTCGAGCCCGGGCGACTGCGTCGCCCAATAGTCGGCCGTGGAGACCTGACCCTTGGACTCGTCGTACGAGGTCGCGTAGACCTGCTTGCCGGTCTCACCGCTGAAGATCGAGAGCTCCACCACGAGAGCCTGCGCGTTGTCGAGGATCTTCCGGCCCTCGCCCACCGTCGTGTCGGCGAAAGCGGTCTCCTTGAGGTGCAGCGGGCTGAACACGCTCACATCCGGCGTCGACCCGACGTCGCCTTCCACGGTCACGGCGTCACGGATCTCGTTCGATCCGGCCCCGCGATCACACGCGACGCCACCGTCGGGTGCCGCGGCGGTGCAGCCGGTCAGAGCGAGGACGGCAAGGCTGAGAGAGGCCAGAACGGCGGACGTTTTACGCACGCGCTCCAGTCTATTCCGTCGCGTGCCCGGAATCGCGCGACGCCGCAGCAAGGCGTGCCCCCTCGGCAGCCTTCTCGGCCTCCCGCGCCCGCTTGCGCAGGTTCTTGTCACTGATCTCCCGGTCGCCCACGGCTCCAGGGGTCCATGCCTCGACATCCTCGTCGCCGTAGCTGCTCTTGGAAGCGCGTCGCTTGACCGAAGGCGCGACGGCGCCCGGCGCGAGTCGTCGCGCCGTCAGCAGGAACCCGGTGTGAGCGACCATGCGGTGATCCGGACGCACGGCGAGCCCCTCGACATGCCACCCGCGGACCATCGTCTCGGAGGCATCCGGCTCGGTGAAGAGCCCGGTGCCTCGGATGTACTCCGCGACACGCGACAGCTGCGTCGCCGTGGCCACGTAGCAGAGGACGACACCGCCGGGGGTGAGCGCATCGGCGACGGCATCCATGCACTCCCAGGGAGCGAGCATGTCCAGTACCACCCGGTCGACGGTGCCGGCCGGCACCTCATTCGGGAGCGACTCGACGAGGTCGCCCACGACGACGCGCCAGGTGTCGGGGTGTTCGCCGAAGAACGTCTCGACGTTGCCGCGGGCGACGTCGGCGAAGTCCTCGCGGCGTTCGAACGAGATCAGGCTTCCCACCGGGCCGACGGCCCGCAGGAGCGAAAGGGAGAGCGCCCCGGATCCGACCCCGGCCTCGACGACCGTCGCTCCGGGGAAGATGTCGGCCTGCATCACGATCTGCGCCGCATCTTTCGGGTACACGATCGCTGCACCGCGGGGCATCGACATCGCGAAGTCCCTCAGCAGGGGACGGAGCGCCAGGTAGTCGTGTCCGGAGCTGTTGGCCACGACGGAGCCGTCGGGAAGGCCGATCAGGTCACGATGGCGCAGCACGCCCTGGTGCGTGTGCAGCTCCCCGTCCTCGCGGAGCGTCACCGTGTGCAGGCGGCCCTTCGGACCGGTCAGCTGCACTCGATCGCCTGGTCGGAAAGGACCACTCGGCCTCGGTACGCGGCTCTCGGTCATCGGGGTGCTCCTGTCCGGGCGTTGATGCTGTCGAAGAGATCGGTGAGGTCGCCGGTGTTCCTTCCGGCGAGCGTCGGCCATAGCTCGTGCGCCCCGAGGTGGTCGAGCGGCACGATGTGCGGCACGGCGAGCGTCAGCGCGCCCGAGGCGAGTCCGGCGCGGACGCCGGTCGGCGAATCCTCGATGACGATCACATCGGCGATGTCGACGTCGAGGAGGGCCGCTGCCTGCAGGTAGGGCTCCGGGTGCGGCTTCGGGTTGTCCACATCGTCCCCGGCCACGACGAGGTCGAACGCCTCGAAGTCGATCAGATCGACGACGCTCAGCGCCATCCTCCGCAGGGACATCGTCACGAGACCCGTCGGAATTCCCGCGCTCCGCAGGTCGCGGAGCAGTTCGCGAGCTCCCGGGCGGAACGGCACGCCACTGGTGCGGAGCGAATCCTGCACGGCGTCGGTCAAATGGTCGACGATCGCCTGGGCCTCCATCGTGACGCCGGCCCCCTGGAGGATCACCGCGCTGTCGAGCAGGCCGCTTCCGACGAGCTGCAGCGCATCCTCGTGACTCCACGATCCGCCGAAGGATTCGACCAGCGCCGTCTCGGCCGCCATCCAATAGGGTTCGGTGTCGACGAGTGTTCCATCCATGTCCCACAGGACCGCGCTGGGCTTTCTGCTCACTGAACCCATGCTAGCCGGGGTACCGCCCGCATCCCGCCGTCGCGGACTAGCCTGGAAGGATCTCGTCCACGATCTCGAAGGGAGCCCACGATGGATGTTCTCGGTCAGCGCATCGTCATCGCCGCCTTCGACGGCTGGAACGATGCGGGTGAAGCGGCGAGTGGCGCCATCGAGGCGCTGCGGGCTTCATCGGAGTACGACCTCGTGCACTCCGTCGATCCCGAGCTGTACTTCGATTACCAGTACACGCGACCGTCGAGCCGGATGGACGCCGAGGGGCGACGTCGACTGACATGGCCGGAGGCCGGGCTGTGGCGTCCCCGCGATCCGGGGCCGGGACCCGAGTTCTGGCTGCTCACCGGCGCGGAGCCCGCGCGAACCTGGCAGGCGTTCGCCTCGGAGTTCATCGATGTGGCTCTGCGCGATGACATCACCGGACTCGTCACCCTCGGCGCGATGCTCTCGGACGTCCCCCACACCCGGCCGATCTCGATCTTCGCGTCCAGCCAGAACGAGCAGGTGCGGGAAGCTCACGACCTCGAGCGCTCGCTCTACGAGGGCCCGGTCGGCATCCTTTCCGTCATCGAGCACTTCGCCGAGAACGCGGGGATCCCCACCGCCAGCCTGTGGGCCAGCGTGCCGCATTACGTCGCGTCGGCGACGCCCTCGCCGAAGGTGACTCTCGCCCTGCTCGACCGGCTCGAGGAGCTGACCGGTGCCGACGTGGATCGCCAGACGCTGCGCACCGAGGCCGCGGCCTGGGAGGCTTCGATCGATGCGGCCGCGTCGGAGGACGAAGACATGGCCGAGTACATCCGTCAGCTCGAGCGCACGCGCGACACGTGGGACTCCCCCGAGGCGTCCGGCGATGCGATCGCGCAGGCATTCGAGCGGTATCTCCGCCGTCGCGATGACGGTCCAGGAGACCGCAAGCGCTGAGTCCGGGTCAGGCCGCGATCACACCGGTACCGAGTAGGACCAGGAGCACGGTGCCGAGCAGGATCCGGTAGATCACGAACGGCAGGAAGCTGCGCTTCGAGATCCAGTTCATGAAGAACGCGATGACGCCGAGCGCCACCACGAACGCGATGCCCGTCGCCGCGAGCGTGTCGCCGAACGAGAAGAACGACGGCTCGTCCCAGCTCTTGAACACCTGGTAGAAGCCACTGCCGAACACCGCGGGGATCGCGAGCAGGAAGGCGTAGCGGGCGGCAGCGGCGCGCTCGTAACCGAGGAAGAGCCCCATCGTGATGGTGCCGCCCGAGCGGGAGACGCCCGGGATCAGCGCCAGTGCCTGCGCGAATCCGAAGGCGATGCCGTGCGGGTACGTGAGGTCGTTCAACTTCCGGCGCTTCGCCCCGACGTAGTCGGCGACGCCGAGCAGGATGCCGAAGACGATGAGCATGATCGCGACGATCCACATCGACCGGAGCACGGTCTCGATCTGGTCCTGGAAGAGCAGCCCGAGAACCACGATCGGGATGCTGCCGATGATGATCATCCAGCCCATCCGCGCGTCGGGATCATTGCGCGGCGCCTTGCCGACGAGCGAGCGGAACCACTGGCCGATGATGCGCACGATGTCACGCCAGAAGAACACGACGACCGCGGCCTCGGTACCGATCTGTGTGATCGCGGTGAAGGCCGCGCCCGGGTCCTCGCCCGACGGCAGGAACGTGCCGAGGATGCGCAGATGGGCGCTGGAGGAGATCGGGAGGAACTCGGTGAGTCCCTGGACGATGCCCAGGATCAGTGCTTCGAGCAGGTGCATGGAGAGCTTTCAGTTCAGAGAGGCACGGAGCGCGCAGCGCTCAGTACGTGCGCAGCAGATCGGCCAGCACCCGCTGGCCGAAGACAAGCGATTCTACGGGTACTCGCTCATCGACTCCGTGGAACATGCCTGTGAAGTCCAAGTCGGCGGGGAGCTTCAACGGCGCGAAGCCGTACCCGGTGATGCCCAGGTAGGCCAGCGCCTTGTTGTCGGTGCCGGCGCCCAGCAGGTACGGGATCACGGGGACACCGGGGTCGTGGCGACCGATGCTGGCGACCATCGCCTCGACGAGCTCGCCCTCGAACGGTGTCTCCATGCCGATGTCACGGACGACCGTCTGGATCTCGATGTCGTCACCGACGATCTGCTGCAACTCGGCGAGCACATCGTCTTCGGTCCCGGGGATCACGCGGACATCGATGAGTGCCTCGGCACGCTCCGGGATGACGTTGTGCTTGTATCCGGCGGTCAGAGCCGTGGGATTCGTGGTCGTCCGGAACGACGACCTCAGGAACGCCTCCGCGGGGCCCGCGGCAGCGGCGAGGGCATCGGGGTCGTCGGCACTGCGCCCGCTCAATGCGCTGAGTCCCTCCAGCAGTGCCGTGGTCGTCGGCGTCAGACGGATAGGCCAGCGCGTGCGGCCGATCGCCGCGACGGCCTCCGAGAGCTTCGTCACGGCATTGTCATCGTGCAGGCGGCTGCCGTGACCCGCACGACCCTTCGCCACCAGGCGGATCCAGATCAGCGCCTTCTCGCCGACCTGCAGCAGGTACGCACGCCGATCGTCCACGGTGATCGAGTAGCCCCCGACCTCGCTGATCGCGGCCGTGGCTCCTTCGAACCACTCCGGACGATTCTGGACGACGAGAGCCGAACCTTCGACGCCCCCGTTCTCTTCGTCGGCGAAGAACGCCAGGATGAGGTCGCGCTCCGGCTGCTCCCCCGCCCGCAGGATCTCGGCGACGGAGGTGAGGATCATCGCGTTCATGTTCTTCATGTCGACAGCGCCGCGTCCCCACAGCATGCCGTCCTGGACGAGGCCGGCGAACGGATCGACGCTCCAGTCGTCGGCCATCGCGGGCACGACGTCGAGATGTCCATGCACGACGAGTGCGGGTTTGGTCCGATCGCGGCCCGGAACACGGGCCATCACGTTGGTACGGCGCTCGATCGGCTCGTAGTACTCGACCTCCAGCCCGAGCTCCTCGAGGTAGGCGCCCACGTACTCCGCAGCCTCACGCTCGCCCTTCGCATTCCCTCCACCGAAGTTGGATGTGTCGAAGCGGATGAGGTCGCTGGCGATGCGCACGACCTCGGGAAGAGAGGGATCGGTCATGTGCTCCAGGCTATCGAAACGGCGAGCCACGCCCGGGCGTACCGCTCGGTTCGAGAGGCCGCGGGGAACGTGGTAATGTCATTCTTCGGTCGGCAACGATCATCCAAAACCTGCGCGGGTGGCGGAATGGTAGACGCGCTACGTTGAGGTCGTAGTGCCCGTAAGGGCGTGGGGGTTCAAGTCCCCCTCCGCGCACAGGTAAAAGAAGGCCCCGGATCCCACAGATCCGGGGCCTTCTTCTTTGTCCGCACGCGACGCGAGGTAACGCACGAGTGACCTCATCCGAGGGGGATGATCTCCTCCCCCTGCACGCGAACGGCTCTGGATAGCCTGATCCGCATGACAGCCCTCGATGCCGATCGTTCGACGATTACCCAGGCCTACCTTTACGGGTTTCCGCTCGTGTTCAACCTCGATCAGGTCACGCGATACACGACGACCGGAGTCGGCGCCAACCCCGCCGCCCGGTTCAACACCTTCAGCCACGCTCGGACGCTCGCAGGGCCGGCCGATACGTTCGTCACGATCAACAACGACACGCTGTATTCGATGGCGCAGGTCGACCTCAGTGTCGGCCCGGTCGAGCTGCAGGTCCCTGACACTGCCGGCCGCTACTACGTCCTCCAGTTCGTCGACGCATGGACGAACAACTTCGCCTACGTCGGACATCGCGCGACCGGAACGGGCGCGGGGACGTTCCTCCTCGTTCCGCCGTCCTGGACCGGCAACGCCGGAGATACGGTCGTGATCCGATTCCCGACGACGATCGCTTCGATAGTCGGACGCTGGGCAGTGAGCGGTGATCACGAGCTCCCCGAAGTACACGCACTCCAGGACGCCACGACGCTGACGCCGCGAGATCCTGATGCCGTTCCTGCAGGCCTCGCTGTCCCCGATCCCGACGTACCGGGGAGCGCGCTCTTCCTCGAGAAGCTCCGCGTCTGGTCGCAGCAGTTCCCACCCGCACAGCGTGATCGTCCGTTGCAGGACTCGCTTGCCTCTACGGGGATCGCCGTGCGGGGCGCATCACCCTATTCGTCGATGCCGCTCTCCGACGCCGCGCGCCTGGTCGGCGACATGGACGCCGCCAAGGAGACCCTCCATACGATCCTGACGCACGGCTCCAGCCCGGAGGAGAACGGGTGGAAGCTCACCTTCCACGCCTTCGACTACAACCTCGACTACTTCGAGGTCGGTGCCCTGGATGACGACCGCTTCAAGATGACCGACCCCGAACTACGAATCGCCGAACGCGCAGCTGCCGCGCTCGGCGGTCTATGGGGCAACCACCCGTACGAAGCGGCGTACATCATGACGTACGTCGACGACCGCGGAGATCAGCTCACCGGTGCCCGGACATACACGCTGCGTCTGGACCCCGAGCCGCCCGTGTCCGCCTTCTGGTCATTGACGATGTACTCAGTTCCGGAGTTCTACCTGGTGGAGAATCCCATCGCGCGGTACTCGATCGGCGACAGGACCGCGGGCCTGGTCCGCGATGCGGAAGGCGCTCTCACCATCACGATCAGCCATGCGCGACCCGAAGACGCGACGGCGGCGGCCAACTGGCTTCCCGCCCCGGCCGGAGACTTCCGGCCGGTGATGCGGATGTACGAGCCCGATCCCGCCGTTCTCGACCGCCGCTACACGGTCCCCGCGATCAATCGTGTGGAGGGGTGAGTCCGCGCACGCCCCTTAGGCTGTGCCGACACCGAACACGAGACCGAGCACGTACGTGATGGCGGCGGCGCCGAACCCGATCGCGAGCTGACGGAGGGCGCGGCGCAGGGGCGGGCCGCCCGAGAGGACGCCCACCATCGCGCCGGTGCTCAGCAGTGCGACACCGACCAGGACCAGGGCGACGATGATCGCGGCCGTGCCGTGGAGCCCGAAGATCCAGGGCAGGACCGGGATGATCGCGCCTGAGGCGAACAGCAGGAAGCTCGAGATCGCCGCCGTCCAATCGCTTCCGACGATCTCGTGATCGCCTCCAGCCTGGATGTTCACAGGCCCGGTTGCCGCACGGCTGACGCCCGCCTGCGCCGCCGCGACGATGCGTCGCGCGCGCGACAGCGATTCCTCCTGATCCATGCCACGCGCCCGATACACGAGCGCGAGTTCGTTCTCATCGATGTCGAGGTCGCCGGCTGCAGCATGAGCGTCCTCATTCGCCTCTGTCGCGGCCAGCAGCTCGCGCTGCGAACGCACCGACACGAACTCCCCCGCCCCCATCGACAGCGCGCCGGCCAACAGCCCGGCGATGCCGCTGAAGAGGACGAATCCGGAACTGACCCCGGTCGCACCGATGCCGAGCACCAGCGCGAGGTTGCTCACGAGACCGTCGTTGGCGCCGAAGACGGCGGCGCGGAACGACCCCGAGAGCCGCCTCCGTCCCCGCGCGGCGAGTCCGCGGACGACCTCGTAGTGCACCTTCTCGTCGGCGCGCATCGCCGGGGTCGCGTACTGCTCGGAATCGTAGGGCGAGCGCGCCTCGGCGCTCTGCGCGAGCGCGAGCACGAAGATGGACCCGAAGCGGCCCGCCATCCAGCCGAGCAGCCGGGAGCGGAAGCCGGCGCGCGGCAACCGTGCGGGCTCGGCCCCGAGAAGGTCGAGCCAGTGCTGCTCGTGGCGGCGCTCGGCGTCGGCGAGCCTCAGGAGGATCTCCCGCTCCTCCCCCGTGCGGCGTGCCGCGAGCTTCTGATACACGGCGCCCTCGGCTCGTTCCTCGACGAGGTAGCGGGCCCATCGCTTGCGATCAGCAGGGGTCGGGTCGGCGGCAGCAGGCGCTGTCATGGATCCTCCAGGTGTCCGGTGCCCGATGCGAGGGCAACCGTTCAACGCTAGCCTCGGAGGCTCGACGCGACCGCGCTCAGACGCGGATTGACAGCATTTCGGGGATCCGAAGCACGGCCGCCGAACAAGGCCGGCAGACGATCGCTCAGGAGCGTACGCGCTTGCGCAGGACCTCGATACGCGACTGCAGCTGTGTCACGGTCGCCTGCGCCACCGCCGGTCCGCCGCAGATACGTCGGAGCTCGGCATGCACCGCTCCGTGGGGCTCGCCTCTCTGCCGGGCATAGAGGCCCACCAGACTGTTCAGGAGCTGCCGCTGCTCCTTGAGGGTGCGATGGAGGGGCGGCGGAAGCGTCGTCGTCTCCGTCGGCCCGGTGGACGCCTCGCGCGCCTCTCTCAACCGGGACTGTCGCGACTGGCGCTGCATGAGCAGCTCGTGCACGTGCTCGGGTTCGAGAAGACCCGGGAAACCGATGAACTCCTCCTCCTCGGGGGTGCCGGGCTCAGCCAGCTGGCCGAACTCCTGGCCCTCGAAGACGACGCGGTCGAAGTGCGCGACCGAGGAGAGCGCCTGGTAGCTGAACTCCTGCGTCAGCGCATCCGAGGTCTCCTCTTCGCGGTTGGCGCTTTCGAGCAAGGAGTCGTCGAGTCCGTCTTCTTCTTTGGACTGCCGGTCGAGCGCATGGTCTCGCTGCTTGTCCATCTCGTTCGCCAGACCCATGAGCACGGGCACCTGTGGCAGGAACACGCTGGCGGCCTCGCCCCGACGACGGGCCCGCACGAATCGGCCGATCGCCTGTGCGAAGAAGAGTGGGGTGGACGACGACGTCGCGTACACACCGACCGCGAGTCGCGGTACGTCGACGCCCTCCGACACCATGCGGACCGCGACCATCCAGCGGGAGTCGTTCGCGCTGAACTTCTCGATGCGCTCCGAGGCGGTCGCGTCATCGGAGAGCACGATCGTCGGCTGCTGCCCCGTGATGCTGTGCAGGATCTTCGCGTACGCGCGCGCGACCGTCTGATCGGTGGCGAGCACGAGGCCGCCGGCGTCCGGAACATGGTGGCGGATCTCGGTGAGGCGGCGATCTGCGGCCGACAGCACGGCCGGCATCCACTCGCCTTCGGGGTCGAGCGCCGTGCGCCAGGCCTGCGACGTCACGTCCTTCGTGTTGTCCTGGCCGAGGTGCGTCTCGAGTTCATCGCCGGTGGTGGTGCGCCAGCGCATCTTGCCCGCGTACATGTGGAAGAGCACGGGGCGCACGACCCCATCGGCGAGGGCACGGCCGTAGCCGTAGTTGTAGTCGGTGCGCGAGACGCGTGCGCCGGATTCGTCGGGGTGGTACTCCACGAACGGGATCGGCGCTGTGTCGCTGCGGAACGGCGTTCCGGAGAGCAGCAGTCGGCGTTTCGCGGGGCCATAGGCGTCGCGGATGGCGTCGCCCCAGCTCAGCGCGTCCCCACCGTGATGGACCTCGTCGAGCACCACGAGTGTCTTGGCGTCTTCCGTCAGATGCCGATGCACGGACGACTTCGCAGCCACCTGCGCGTAGGTGACGACGGCACCGTGGTAGTGACGTGCCGGCGCCCAGTCGCTGTTGCGGAATCGCGGGTCGAGCCGGATGTGCACGCGAGCCGCCGCATCCGCCCACTGTGTCTTGAGGTGCTCGGTCGGCGCCACCACGATGATGCGGTTCACTTCGCCGATGCGCATGAGCTCGACCGCGAGGGTGAGGGCGAAGGTGGTCTTGCCTGCACCGGGTGTCGCCGCGACGAGGAAGTCTCGCTGATCGGCTTCGAAGTACTGTTCCAGCGCCTCCTGTTGCCAGGCGCGCAGCTTGCTTGCGGTTCCCCAAGGGGCACGCTGGGGAAAGGACGGAGAGAGCATCGACTCCACGATAATCGGTGCTGCGGACACTGGCGCACGTGCCGCGCTTCTCGCGCGCGCCCCTCCCTCGGGCCGGCGCGTGCGAGTAGGCTCGGTCACTGCGCTGCGGCCACCGCCGCCTCGGCAGACGTTCGCGAAGGAGAGCTGGATGACCGACCAGGATTCGACTCGGACCCCGTACATCCCCAACGAGACCGCACACCCGTGGCGCCGTTTCGTCGCCACCGGAGACTCGTTCACGGAGGGCATCGGAGACCCGGATCCGGCGCACCCCGGCAGCCACCGCGGCTGGGCCGATCGGGTGGCAGAGGTGCTCGCCGCCCAGGTGGACGACTTCGCCTACGCGAATCTCGCCGTCCGCGGGAAGCTCATCGCGCAGATCGTCGCCGAGCAGATCGAACCGGCCGTCGCGCTGCGTCCCGACCTCGTCTCGATCTGTGCCGGGGGCAACGATGTGATCCGCCCGGGCACCGACCCCGACGCCATCGCGAGTCAGCTCGAGGATGCCGTGGCGCGGCTGTCATCGACGGGAGCGGCCGTCCTCCTGTTCACGGGCATCGACACCGGTTTCACGCCGGTTTTCCGCGCCTTCCGCGGCAAGGTGGCCATCTACAACGAGAACGTCCGCGCGATCGCCGAGCGCCACGACTGCATCGTCGCGGACCAGTGGGCGCTCAAGGTCGTGCAGGACATGCGGTTCTTCGACGACGACCGGTTGCACTACAACGCCCTCGGCCACCACGAGGTCGCACGCATGGCGCTCCGTGCCCTGAACGTCCCGAACGACCTCGAGGCCATGCAGCCCGAGCCGTACCCGCTGCGGACCTGGCGCGAGGCTCGATCCGAAGACCTCGGGTGGGCGCGCGAGCACCTGATGCCCTGGGTGCTTCGTCGACTGCGGCACCAGTCGTCGGGCGACAACCTGGCCGCGAAGCGCCCTGAGCCTTCGCCGATCCTCCTTCCGCCGCGGGACTGACCCGGGGTCAGCCCTTCACCGCCCACAGCGCCACGGCTGCTGCAGAGGCGACGTTGAGAGAGTCGACACCACCGGACATCGGAATCGTGACGACGGTGTCGGCACTGTCGATCACCGTGCGGGAGAGACCGTCGCCCTCCGAGCCCATGACGAGGGCGACGCGCTCGGGGCGGTCGGCGACGTAGGCGTCGAGTGTCACCGCATCGTCGCGCAGAGCCAGCGCTGCGATGTCGAAATGCGCGGCATGGAGGTCTTCGACGGCTTTATCCCAATCGGTGATCCGCGTCCACGGGACCTGGAAGACCGTCCCCATGCTCACCCGTACGCTGCGTCGGTACAGCGGGTCCGCTCCCCCGGGCGACACCAGCACGGCGTCTGCCCCGAGACCGGCTGCCGCACGGAACGCGGCACCGACGTTCGTGTGATCGCCGATGTTCTCGAGGATGAGCACGACGGAGGCGCCGTCGATCACGTCTCGAACCGTCGGCAGCTCCGGGCGGTGCATCGACGCGATCGTTCCACGGTGCACGGCGAAACCGGTCACCGATTCCGCCACATCGTCAGGGACGACGTACACGGGCACGTCGAGATCGCCGACGATTCCACGGATGTCCTCCACGCGGCGCTCCTGCACCAGCACAGAGCGCGGACGATGCCCGGCTGCCACCGCACGGGCGATGACCTTCGTCGACTCCGCGATGTACAGCCCGCCCGCCGGTTCACGGATGGTGCGCAGCGCCGTGTCGGTGAGCCCGCGGTAGTCGTCGAGGCGCGGATCGTCGGCATCGGTCACAGGCACCAGTCGCATGCGTCCCACTCTGCCACTGCTCGCACCCCCGCTCCGACGCACCGTGCGCCGTCGACGAGCTGCTCGCTGAGTCCGTCGCATCTCTCCACGCCGTAGACTCGCTCGAGGAGGTCCTGTGAGCGTCTCGAACACCGCCGAGCTGTCGGCCGCCATCGCCCACGCCGCCGAGCTGCTGCGTGACAGGCGCATCGCCCTCTTGACAGGCGCCGGCATCTCCACCGACTCGGGGATACCCGCGTACCGCGGAGAGGGCGCCAGAACCCGCAGCGACCCGATGACGATCCAGACCTACTTGGGCGACGAGGCCGCACGACGACGTTATTGGGTCGGCGGCCACCTCGGCTGGCGTGCTTTCGCGCGAGCAGAACCCAACGCCGGTCACCTCGCGGTCGCACAGCTCGAGGCTGCCGGGAACGTCTCGGGCGTCATCACCCAGAACGTCGACGGACTCCATCTGCGCGCCGGGAGTTCGCACGTGATCGAGGTGCACGGCACGATGCGTCGCGTCTTCTGCCTGCAGTGCGGCCAGGTCTTCGATCGCCGTGACATCGCGGTGCAGATCGAGGAGCGAAACCCCTGGATCACCATTCCGGAGAATGTGGCACTCGCCCCAGACGGCGACGTCCTCCCCGAATCCACCGAGGGGTTCATCGTCCCGGTGTGCACGGTGTGCGGCGGGATGCTGAAACCCGATGTCGTCTTCTTCGGAGAGTATGTCCCGCTGGACCGCTTCCGTGCGGCAGAGTCGCTGCTTCGCTCCAGCTCCGCCCTCATCGTCGCCGGCTCCTCGCTCGTCGTGAACTCCGGCGTGCGGCTGGTCGAGCGGGCCCGACGCCGCAACATCCCTCTGATCATCGTCAACCGCGAGCCGACGCGTGCGGATGCCTGGGCCGATGTCACCATCGCCGCAGGCACCAGCGACGTGCTCCCCGCACTCCAGGAACTTCTCTCGTGACCCACCTCACCCTCATCCGCCATGGCCAGACCGATTGGAACCTCGCTCGACGAATCCAGGGTTCGACCGACATCCCGCTGAACGAGACCGGGCGAGAAGACGCGCGAAGGGCAGCCGAGACCCTCGCCGCCAGCACGCATCACGCGGTGTACACCAGTCCGCTGCTGCGCGCCAAGGAGACGGCCGAGATCATCGCCGACAGGCTCGGGCTCGAGGTGGTCGGTGTCATTCCCGACATCCGGGAGCGCGAGTTCGGCGACGGTGAAGGCATGCTCGTCGAGGACTACATCTCGACGTACGGCGACTGGCACGCCGAGGTTCCGGGCGCGGAGTCCCTGGAGCAGGTCGGCGAGCGTGCCATCGCTGCGCTCCACGCGATCGCCCGTGAAGCGCGGCGCCGCTCGGCCCCGCAAGCGGAATCGGTGCTCGTGGTGGCACACGGCGGCGTCATCCGCGCTGTGATCGATCATGTCTCCGGCGGGACGCTTCCCCGCGACGGGGAGGTCCTGCGCAACGGGTCCGCACACCGCTTCGTGGCGGCACCCGGTTACCTTCGACTCCTCGAGGAGTCGAAGGTCCTCTGATCAGCTGACGCGGGTGACGACCGATCGCGCGTGCCGAAGCACCGGTTCGTCGATCATCCGTCCCTCGAAGCGGAACACGCCGCGTTCCGTGGCCGCAGCCGCGAGCACCGCCCGCGCCCAAGTCACCGCACCGTCGTCCGGCCGATACGCGGCCCTGATCGCCGACACCTGGTTCGGATGGATGCAGGCGGTGGCATGGAACCCCGAGGCCGCAGCGTCCATCGCCTCGCGTTGCAGCCCCTCGGCGTCGTCGATGTCGATGTGCACCGCGTCGATGGCCGCCTTGCCGTGGGCGCCGGACTCGAGGAGGACACGAGCACGGGCATAGCGGGCGATATCCCGATAGCCGCCCTCAGCATTCCGCGACGAGGTTCCGCCGAGAGACGCCACGAGATCCTCTGCGCCCCACATCATCGCGGTGACCAGGGGGTGCGCGGCGATCCGGTCGGCCGCATGGATGCCGCGCGCGGTCTCGCACAGGGCGATCAGCGAGTACCGCTCGTCGAACGCATCGAGGCACTCGGCGCTCTCCGTCTTCGCTACCATCACCGTACGGAAGTCCGTCTCGGCGAGTGCGTCGAGGTCGGCCGTGAACGCTTCGGTGCCCGGAGCGTTCACGCGCACGATAACCCGCTCGGCGTCGATGTCCGCATCGATCACGTTCCGGCGCGCCACGGCCTTCGCCTCCGGGAGTACGGCATCTTCGAGGTCGAGGATGATCGCGTCCGCCCGGTCCTGAGCCTTGCGGAAGCGCTCCGGACGGTCCGCGGGGCAGAACAGCAGGGCCGGTCCGAGTTCGAAAGTCACTTCGCGACTCCTTCCGGGAGGCAGTGGACGAGAACCGACCTCACTGCGGTCGCCACGACCGTCTCGTCCTGATTGCGCCCGGTGTGGGCGATCTTCACGATGCCCTGACCCGGGCGTGAGGACGACAGCCGTTTGTCGACGATGACGCTCTCGGTATAGAGGGTGTCACCGGCGAACAGCGGGTGCGGGAAGACGATGTCGCCGAACCCGAGCTGTGCGACCAGCGTGCCCTGCGTCAGCTGCGCGACCGAGGCGCCGACCATCGTCGACAGCGTCCACATCGAATTCATGAGCCGCGCACGGAACGGGTCCTGCGCATCGGCGAACGCCGCATCGAGGTGCAGCGCCTGCGTGTTCATGGTGAGCGTCGTGAACAGCACGTTGTCGGCCTCGGTCGCCGTGCGGCCGGGGCGGTGCAGGTAGCGGGCGTCGAGCACGAACTCCTCGTAGTACAAACCCCTCTGAAGGATGTCGTGGGTGGTCACTTCGACTCCGTTCGTCGCTCAGTACGGCGCATGGGGCCACGCTACCCGGCGAGTCCGAGTCCGCGCGCGATGACGAGGAGCTGCACCTCGGTCGTCCCCTCGCCGATCTCGAGGATCTTCGAGTCGCGGTAGTGGCGAGCGACCGGGAATTCGTTCATGAACCCGTTTCCCCCGAAGACCTGGGTGGCGTCCCTCGCGTTGTCCATCGCGGCCTCCCCGCCCACGAGCTTGGCGATCGCTGCGGCCTCCGCGAACGGCTTCCCCGCATCCCGCAGTCGCGCCGCGTGATGCCAGGCGAGCCGCGCGGTGTGAACGCGCGCCCGCATACGGGCCAGGGTGAACTGAGCATTCTGGCGTGTGCTCAGCGCTGCGCCGAAGATCGTCCGGCTCTTCGCGTATTCGACCGCCGCCTCCAGACACCCCTCGGCCGCGCCGGTGGAGAGGGCGGCGATCGCGATGCGACCCTCGTCGAGGATGCTGAGGAAGCTCCGGAAGCCGCTCCCCCGCTCCCCCAGCAGGTTCGTCGCCGGAACCCGCGCTCCGTCGAACGTCAACGGGTGGGTGTCCGAGGCGTTCCACCCGACCTTGTCGTAAGGAGCTTCGACCGTGAACCCGGGAGTGCCGTTCGGGACGATGATCGTGGAGATCTCCTTGCGCCCGTTCTCGTTCCCGGTCACCGCAGTGACCGTGACGAAGCGGGTGATCGGAGTTCCCGAGTTGGTGATGAACTGCTTGGAGCCGTCGATCACCCACTCATCGCCCTCCACGCGCGCGGTCGTCCTGGTCGCGCCAGCGTCGCTTCCGGCTTCCGGCTCGGTCAGGCCGAAGCCCGCCAGCGCGCGCCCCGCGAGCAGATCGGGAAGCAGCTCCTGCCGCTGTTCCTCGGTGCCGAAGCGGTAGATCGGCATGGCACCGAGGCTCACTCCTGCTTCGAGTGTGATCGCGATCGACTGGTCCACCCGCCCCAGGGCCTCGATCGCGATGCCCAGCGCCATGTAGTCACCGCCCTGACCTCCGTACTGCTCGGGGAACGGCAGGCCGAACAGGCCGAGGTCACCCATCTGCGAGACGACCTCCATCGACAGCGTGTGCGTGCGGTCGGCCTCGTACGACTGCGGTGCGACCACCGTCTCGGCGAATTCGCGCACCATCGCGGCGAGCTCGCGCTCCTCCTCTGACAGGTCTTCCATGTTCAGCTCTCCTCTGTCGTCACGCGGGCGACCGGTTGGTCGCGCCGCACCTGATCGCCCACCGCGACCAGCAGATGCACCACACCGTCATGGGGTGCGAGCACCTGGTGCTCCATCTTCATCGCCTCGATCGCGACGAGCGGGTCGCCGGCCGACACCGCATCCCCGTTCGCGACGAGCACGGCCACGACGCTGCCCGGCATGGGCGCGCGCCCCTCGGGCTCGGTCGCTGCCGCCCCTGACTCGCGCTGAGCGAGACGGTGGAGCATCCTGCGCCGCCTGTCGAGCGGACGCAGACGCACCGTGCGGCCGCTCTCGGACACCCAGACCGCGCCATCTCCGTCCATGGCCGCGTGCACCGTCCCGTTCGGGGCGGATACGTCCGCTGCACCGAGTTCAACCACTTCGTCGTCATCCGTGAGGGCCGCGAACGTCGCCTCCGGCACGGCCGCGGCACCCAACCGCCACCCCGGACGATCCCGCCAGAGCGCGCTCGTTCGCAGCGGTTCGCTTGCTCCGGTCGCCGACATCTTCCTCGCCGCAGCCAGCTGAGCGGGAGACGGGCGCTCCGCCTTCCAGGGCAGCAGCGTCTCGATGAGCCCGGTGTCGAGATCGCCCGCGACCACACGCTCGTGACGGCAGAGGGTCCGCAGGAAGGCCACGTTGGTGTCGACCCCGAGCACCACCATGCGTGCGAGAGCCTCATCGAGCCGTGCCAGGGCGGCTCGACGATCGTCAGCGAACGCGATCACTTTCGCGATCATGGGGTCGTAGAACCCGGTCACCTCACTCCCCGTCTCGACGGCGGAATCCACGCGCACGCCGGGCGGCGGATCGAACAGGAGGATCGTGCCCGTCGAGGGCAGGAAACCGCGCTCGGGGGACTCCGCATACACACGCGCTTCGACGGCGTGCCCTCGCACTCGCGGCGTGACGTCCAGCGGAAGCCCGTCAGCCGCACGGAGTTGAAGCGCCACCAGGTCCAGACCGGTGACCTCTTCGGTGACGGGATGTTCCACCTGAAGGCGTGTGTTCATCTCGATGAAGAAGGCCTCGTCCGGCGCGTCGGCGTCGATGAGGAACTCGACCGTGCCCGCGCCGACGTACTGGACGCTCTCCGCCGCCAGCACGGCCGCCGAGAGCAGCCGCTCCCTCGTATGTGCGGGGATGCCAGCCGACGGTGCCTCCTCGATGACCTTCTGATGACGACGCTGCAGCGTGCACTCGCGCTCGCCGAGGGCGATGACCGTTCCGTGGGCATCGCCGAAGACCTGCACCTCGATGTGCCGTGGGCGACGGATCAGGCGCTCCAGGATGAGCGAGTCATCTCCGAAGGCGGCTGACGCGACCCGACGAGCCGAGGCGAGCGCTCCGCGCAGCCCCGCAGCGTCGGAGACGACCTCCATGCCCTTTCCTCCGCCACCTGCACTGGGCTTGACCAGCAGCGGGTAGCCGACGTTCTCCGCCTCCTCGGCGATCTCGAGGTCGGAGAGGCCTTTGGCGTCGAAGCCCGGAACGACAGGCACGCCGTAGCGCAGCACATGCTCGCGGGCGCGGGCCTTGTCTCCCATGATCTGCAGAGCGTCGACGGAGGGGCCGATGAAGACGACGCCGCTCTCGGCGCAGGCCTCGGCGAGACCGACACTCTCGGAGAGGAACCCGTAGCCGGGATGGATCGCCTGTGCACCGGTGCTGCGGGCCGCGGCGATCACCGCATCGATGTCGAGGTAGGACTCGACGGCGGGCGCGGGACCGATCCGCACCGCCAGATCCGCTTCGCGTACGTGGGGCGCGGACGCATCCGCATCGCTGTACACGGCGACGCTGCGGATTCCGAGGGTACGGAGGGTACGGATCACCCGACGGGCGATCTCGCCACGGTTGGCGACGAGCACGGTATGGAAGGAAACGGTCGATGATGACATAGCACTCACATCCGGAAGACGCCGAAGCGCGGTTCGGGCAGCGGACTGCGGGCGACGACGTCGAGCGCGAGCCCCAGCAGATCGCGGGTCTGCGCGGGATCGACGATGCCGTCGTCCCACAGCCGTGCTGTCGCGTAGTAGGGCTCCCCCTGGCGCTCGTACTGCTCACGGATCGGCGCTTCGAACTCGCCGCGCTCCTCGGCGCTCCACGACTCGCCTCGAGCGGACAGTTGATCCTCCTTCACCGTGGCGAGCACTGATGCGGCCTGCGTTCCGCCCATCACAGAGATGCGGCTCGCAGGCCAGGTCCAGAGGAACCGCGGTGAGTACGCCCGTCCGCACATCGAGTAGTTGCCCGCCCCGAACGAACCACCGATGATGACGGTGAGTTTCGGCACCCTCGTACTCGCCACGGCCGTGACCATCTTCGCGCCGTCCTTGGCGATGCCGCCTGCCTCGGCATCGGAGCCCACCATGAACCCCGTGATGTTCTGCAGGAACAGCAGTGGTATCCCCCGTTGATCGCACAGTTCGATGAAGTGCGCTCCCTTGAGTGCGGATTCGCTGAACAGCACGCCGTTGTTCGCCACGATACCCACCGGATGCCCATGGAGTCGAGCGAACCCCGTGACCAGGGTCGTGCCGTACTCGGGCTTGAACTCGAGGAACGTGTCGCCGTCGACGAGGCGCGAGATGACCTCACGCACGTCGTACGCGGCGTTCACGTCGACGGGAACGGCATCGTACAGGCTTGACGGCTCAGCGGGCGGCCGGCCGCTCAGGACCTCCCAGGCGGGTGCCGCGGGCGGCGGAAGAGTGGCGACGATGTCGCGCAGGATCTCGAGCGCATGCTCGTCGTCCTCCGCGAGATGGTCGACGACACCGCTCCGCCGTGCGTGCAGCTCACCCCCGCCGAGTTCTTCGGCGGTCACGACCTCGCCGATCGCTGCCTTCACCAGCGGCGGCCCGCCGAGGAAGATCGTTCCCTGACCGCGCACGATGACCGTCTCGTCGCTCATGGCAGGCACGTAGGCGCCTCCTGCGGTGCAGGAGCCCAGGACCGCGGCAAGCTGCGGAATCCCCTCGGCCGACATCCGCGCCTGATTGAAGAAGATCCGCCCGAAGTGCTCGCGATCGGGGAACACCTCGTCCTGTTTCGGCAGGAACGCTCCCCCCGAATCGACCAGGTACAGGCACGGCAGCCTGTTCTCGAGCGCGATCTCCTGGGCGCGCAGGTGCTTCTTGACCGTGAGGGGAAAGTACGTGCCACCCTTCACCGTCGCGTCGTTGCAGATCACCATGACGTGGCGACCGTGAACGAGTCCGATGCCGGCGATGACTCCGGCGCCGGGAGCGTCTCCCCCGTACAGACCATCGGCGGCGAGCGGGGCGACCTCGAGAAACGGGCTGCCCTCGTCGAGCACTCGCGCGACGCGATCTCGGGGCAACAGCTTGCCCCGAGACACATGGCGTTCACGGGATGCGGTCGGTCCCCCGCGCGCGGCTGCCATGAGGCGCTCGCGCAGCTCCTGCGCCAGGGACTCCTGCGTTGCGGGCATCGTGATGTCCTCCTCGACTCACGTCCGCGCGGGCGACGCCCTGGCGCGGTGCAGGCATATTCGGTTAGTGTGCACTAACCCGTTGATTCAGGTTAGCGAGGATTAACTGAGATGACAAGCCCGGTCACCGCCCGAGACCGCGCAAAGGCCGAACGGTCTGATGCGATCCTGCACGCCGCCGCACGCCTCTTCGCCGCGCGCGGATACAGCGGCGTGAGCCTGGAAGACATCGGCGCCGCCGTCGGCGTGTCCGGCCCGGCTGTCTACCGACACTTCGCCGGCAAGCAGGCATTGCTCGGCGCGGTTCTCGTCAAAGTCAGCGAGGACTTGATCAACGGCGGGCGGCGGGTGGCGGAGAACACCCCGAGCCCGGATGAGCGGATGCACGGGCTCATCACCTTCCATGTCGATTTCGCCCTCGGGAACGCCGAGGTGATCCAGGTGCAGGACCGCGACGTCGCCCACCTGTCCGAAGCGGATCGGGCAGCCGTCCGGCGGCTGCAACGCGCGTACATCGACCTCTGGATGGACGCCCTCGCGCCGCTACACACCGCGGGCGCCGGCGGAGCGGACCAGGAAGAGCTCCGCCTTCGAGTCCAAGCCTGCTTCGGCCTCATCAATTCCACGCCGCACAGCACGCGTGCGGCAGCACGGCGCCACTCCGCCACCGCGACCGTGCTGGTCGCGATGGCGGACGCCGCACTTCGCGCGACTATCTGAGAAGCATCGCCCGGCCCGGCTCCTCGAGGATGTCCGCGACATCCTTGAGGAACCGCGCGCCTTCCGCGCCGTCGACGAGCCTGTGGTCGAACGAGAGGCTGAGCGTCATCACCTGACGGAGGGCGATCTCTCCGCGGAACTCCCAGGGCTGACGACGCACGGCGCCGACCGCGAGAATCCCGGACTGGCCGGGCGGGAGGATGGGTGTGCCGGCATCGACGCCGAACACCCCGATGTTCGAGATCGAGAAGGTGCCTCCGGCCAGCTCCGCCGGCGAGGTCTTCCCCGAACGCGCGACCTCGGCGAGAGCTCTCACCGCGCCCGCGAGTTCCACCAGAGTCAGCCGCTCCGCGTCGCGGATCATCGGCACGATGAGCCCGCGATCTGTCGCGGCCGCGATCCCCAGGTCGACGTAGTGGTGCTGGACGATCTCGCCGGCAGCCTCGTCCCACCGGGAGTTGAGTCCGGGGGTGCGTCCGAGCGCGAGGCACACGGCCTTCGCCACCACTGCGAGTGGTCCGATCCGATGCTCGCTGAGTGAGCGATCGTCTCGAAGGCTCGCAAGGAGGTCCATGGTCGCCGTCACGTCCACCGTGTGGAAGACGGTCACGTGAGGTGCCGTGAAAGCGCTCTGGACCATCGCCGCGGCCGTGTGCTTGCGGACTCCGCGAATCGGTACGCGGGTCTCACGCGCCCCGTCGCCGGGAGCACCGGGCGTGAGCGGCGACGACGGGGCGGCGACGGGGACGTAAGCCGTGGCCTGACTGCGCACTCCTACCCTTTCGGCGTAGGCGTCGACGTCAGCGCGAGTGATCACCCGGTCTCCGACCTCTGCGGCCACCAGCACCAGGTCGATCCCGAGACGCTTCGCGTGTGCGCGGACCGGAGGCGTCGAGCGCGGCCGCTCCACCACGGAGTCGACCGCGGACGATGGCGTGGCGTCGTGCGGCGCAGCCTCGAGCACCGCTGTGTCGACAACCGCCGGCACCGCTCCGCTGCGACGTGCGCGACGGGCCGGTCGTCCGGTCGCGGTGGGGGCAGCGCCGTATCCGACGAGGTTCGGCTGAGCCTTCTCGGCCGCCTCCGGCATCGGCGCGGATGTGGTCTCCTCCTCACCGACGACCTCGAAGTCGATCAGTGCCGCCCCGACGGCGACCGTCTCGCCTGCTTCCGCGTGGAGGGTTGCCACCGTGCCTTCGTACGGCGACGGCAACTCGACCACGGCCTTCGCGGTCTCCACCTCGGCCAGTGTCTGGTTGAGGGCGACCGAGTCCCCCGGGGCGACCAGCCATTGCACGACCTCGGCCTCGGCCAGCCCTTCTCCGAGGTCGGGAAGACGGAATTCCGCGATCATGCTTCTGCTCCTGTCAGGCTGTTCGGCCGATCCAGTACCCGATCGACGGCGTCCAGCAGCCGGTCGAGATCAGGAAGGTGATACTTCTCGAGCTTCGCCGGCGGGTACGGCACGTCGTGGCCGGTCGCCCGCAACGGTGCCGACTCCAGATACTCGAAGCAGCGCTCCGTGATGCTCGCGATCACCTCGGCCGCGACACCGGCTTCACGAGATGCCTCGTGTGCGACCACGACCCGTCCGGTCTTCCGTACCGACGCGGCGACCGAGTCGTAGTCGACGGGCGAGAGCGAGCGCAGATCGATGACCTCCAGGGATGTCCCTTCGTCCTCCGCGGCTTCCGCGGCCTGCAGGGCGGTGGAGACCATCGCCCCATAGGTGATCAGCGTCGCATCCGTCCCTGCCCGCACGACGCGCGCCAGTCCCATCGGCGGCGCGTCCGCGAGGGGAGCTTCGAGGTCGACGTCCCCCTTGTGGTGGTAGAGCCGCTTCGGCTCGAAGAAGACCACAGGATCATCCGACGCGATCGCCTGACGCAGGCTCCGGTATGCGTCTTCGGGGTTCGACACCGCGATCACGCGGATGCCTGCCGTATGCACGAAATACGCCTCGGGAGACTCCGAGTGATGTTCCGCCGCGCCGAT
Source organism: Microbacterium maritypicum (assembly GCF_041529975.1). Lineage (NCBI taxonomy): Bacteria > Bacillati > Actinomycetota > Actinomycetes > Micrococcales > Microbacteriaceae > Microbacterium > Microbacterium maritypicum. The sequence goes on from NZ_CP168030.1 coordinate 2,692,785, forward strand.
GCCTCCTGCCCAGGGGATCCGGATCGTGATGGGCATCTTGACCCGGCCCTGTGTGCGGTAGTGGAGCTTCGCGACCTGGGCGACGATCTGGTCGAAGGCGGGATACACGAAGCCGTCGAACTGGATCTCGACGACAGGACGATAACCGCGGAAGGCCAGGCCCACGGCTGTGCCGACGATGCCAGACTCGGCGAGCGGAGTGTCGATCACTCTCGCTGCTCCGAACTCGTCGAGAAGCCCGTCGGTGATGCGGAAGACACCACCGAGCTTGCCGATGTCCTCGCCCAGGAGCACGACCTTGTCATCGTCGCGCATGGCCTGCCGCAGGCCGGCGCCGAGCGCCTTTCCGAGAGTGAGCTCGGTCATGTTCACGCCTCGCTCTCGAAGGAGGCGAGGTACGCCGCATACTCGCCGCGCTGACGCTCGAGGCCCGTGTGGGGTTCGGCGTAGACACCGTCGAAGACCGCGAGCGGCGGACGCGTGACCATTCCGAGGCACGCAGCACGCATCTCCTTCGCGACCGCGTCGGCGGCGGCCTGAGTCTCGGCGACGTGCTCGTCGGTGAGGTCACCGCTGGCCCGGAGGTGCGCCTCCAGTCGTGCGATCGGATCGCGTCGTCGCCAGGACTCGAGCTCCTCCGCGTCGCGGTAGCGCGTCGGGTCGTCCGCCGTGGTGTGCGGCCCCATGCGATAGGTCACGGCTTCGATGTAGGCGGGGCCCTTGCCGGAGCGTGCATGCTGCAACGCCCAGCGCATGGCGGCCATGCATGCGAGCACGTCGTTCCCGTCGACACGGAGGCTCGGGATGCCGAATCCCGGAGCCCGACCCGCGATCGGGAACTGCGATTGCACGGCGACCGGCTCGGAGATCGCCCAATGGTTGTTCTGGCACACGAAGACCACCGGCGCCTGGTACGACGCCGCGAAGATCATCGCCTCGTTGACGTCGCCCTGGCTGGTCGCTCCGTCGCCGAAATAGGTCACCGCGACCTCGTCCGCACCGTCGCGCTGGATGCCCAGGGCGTATCCCACCGCGTGCAGCGTCTGTGCGCCGATGATGATCTGCAGAGGCGCGACGCCCAGCGCTGCAGGGTCGTAGGCCGCGCCCTCTTCTCCTCGCCACATGCGCACGTAGTCGCCGGGCTGGGCGCCGCGTGCGTAGATGACCCCGGTCTCCCGGTAGCTGGGGAACACGTAGTCCTCAGGAGCGAGTGCCCGCGCGGTCCCGATCTGCGTCGCCTCCTGCCCCTGGCACGGCGCCCAGAGGCCCAGCTGTCCCTGGCGTTGCAACGCGACGCCCTCGGCATCGATGCGGCGCAGGATGATCATGTCGCGCAGCAGCGACCGCAGCTGCGCAGTATCCACGTCGGCGACGAAGGGATCCAGTCGAGGGTTCGACACACGGCTCCCGTCAGGAGCCAGGATGCGTTCGGAGAGTTCGAGATCCTGGGCGGTGTCTGCGATGGGGGTGATCTGCGGTGACATCGTCGTCCTCCTCGTCGGCGGCCCTCGTGAGGCTCCGCGCGTTGACGCCGGCGTCATCACCGGCATGCTCTGAGGGTACGTCCGCTGAACACCTCGCTCAAGCATTCTTGCGAGGCTTGAGCATGTTGCTCAATTTGACGCCAAGTCCGACTGCTAGGGTTTGGCACTATGCCAGGACTCGACCGCATCGATCTCGAGCTTCTCGCCGCCCTCGCCGATGATCCGAGGATCACCATCGTCGCGCTGGCGGAGAATCTCGGGCTGTCCCGCAACACGATCCAGGCGCGGATGACACGCCTCGAGCAGAGCGGCATCTTCCTCTCCTACGAGCGATCGTTCTCGCCGGACGTCCTGGGCTTCCCCCTGCAGGCGTTCGTGAGCATCGGCGTACGCCAGACCGAACTGCCGCGTATCATCAACGAGCTCGCGCGGATCCCTGAAGTCGTACAGGCGCACGGCTTGAGCGGCTCGATCGACCTGCTCGCTCGTGTCGCGTGCAGGGACGCACGCCACCTCTTCGACACCGACGCCCGCATCCTCTCGATCGAAGGCGTCGAGCGCACGGAGACCTCGCTCGCGATGGGCGAGGTCATCCCGTTCCGGGTCGCAGGCCTTATCGGCCTCGCCCGACGGGAATCCTGAGGAACCGACGAACGGCGCCCGCCGCCTCTGCCGGCGTCTCGTAGTGGATGAGATGCCCCACCTCGGCGATCTCCACGAGTGTCGCGTCGGGGAACAGCGCCGCCAGCCTGCGTTCTGCCTCGATCGGGGTGATGTCGTCACGCTCTGCAGCGACGAGCAGGGTCGGAACATCGATCTCGCGAGCGAATTCGCGGACGTCGTGAGAGACGCTCGCGATGAAGGCGTCACGGAGCACATCCCGGTCCGAGAATCGCGAGAAATATGTGTCGTGCTGGTCGTGGATGAAACGACGGAGCGCGGGATCCCTGGTCTTGGCCATCGTGATGCTCATCACGCGGACGATGATGCGGTTGCGCAGCAGCGCGGTTCCGAGTCTCTCCGGAAGTCGGGCACCGAGAGCGTAGTAGAAAACGGCCAAGCGCGTCATGAGACCCTTCGGTCCCTCCAGCGCCGGAGCCCCGATCGGGTTCAGCAGGATCAGGCGCGGAGTCCGCAGTCCCCGGGCGACCGCCGCCGCCGTCACGATGGATCCGAAGGAGTGCCCCAGGATGATGGCGCCGGGGGCGACCGCTGCTGCGAAGTCGTCAAGCCAACCGGCATACTCGTCCAGGTCGTGTCTGCGCCCGGGCAGAGGCGCTGATTCCCCGAACCCGGGAAGATCAGGCGCGACCACACGCACCTCGGGGAGGTACGCCAACACTAGTTCGAGCCCGTGATGATCACCGCGGAAGCCGTGCACAGCGATCACCGTCGTCTCCGCCTTCTCAGGCCCGTAGACCCAGTACGCCGTGGTCGCTCCACGCACCTCTACCGCGTGGCGCTGCACGGGGAGTCGATGAAGGCGGTCCGCATAGGGGGAAGGCACGGTCATGCTCCGAGTCTACGAGTCGCCGTGCGCCTTCCCCTGGATGTCTGCGCCCGCGCATAGCGTGAAGGCATGCCATCCGGTCCCCCGCTCCCTGCGTGGCTCACCCGTGTCGGGGTGTTCGACCTGGAGACGACCGGCGTCGATGTCGAGTCCGATCGGGTGGTCACCGCGTACGTCGGTGTCCTCGATGCCGCAGGACGCGAGATCGCCGCCCGCTCCTGGCTCGCCGATCCGGGCATCCCGATCCCGGATGGCGCCAGTGCGGTGCACGGCATCACCACGGAACACGCGCGGGCGGAGGGGCGACCGTCGCCCGAAGTCGTCGCTGAGGTCACGGCGGCCCTACGGTCGCTGCTGGAGCAGAATGTGCCGGTGGTCGCGTACAACGCCGCGTACGACTTCTCGCTGCTCGCGCACGAGGCCGCCCGACATGGAATCGTCCCTCTGACCGCCCCTTCCCCCATCATCGACCCTCTGGTGATCGACAAGGCGTACGACCGATACCGCCGCGGGCGACGCACGCTCGAAGTGGTAGCCGCCCACTACGCGGTCGTGCTCGACGGCGCGCATGAGGCGTCCGCGGATGCGATCGCCGCCGGTCGTGTGGCGCAAGCCCTCGCTCGTCGCTTCTCCCTCCCCGAGACCCCGGCAGAGCTGCACACGAATCAGATCGGCTGGGCGCGCTCGCAGGCGGCCAGCCTCACGGAGTACTTCGTGAGCATCGGCCGCCTCGATCCGGAGGAATCGATCGACGGCAGCTGGCCCGTGCGATCGGCTCGAACCGCCGCCCGGTGACGGAGCCGAAAAGCTGCCGATCAGCTGATGCGCGGCCGGTCGACACACTGGGCTACGCTCCTGTCAGGCACCGCCGAGTGGGATCGCGGTGCGAGGAACAAGGAGCACCCATGCAGTTCACGTCCACCGACATCGAGCAGGTCGAGTCCACGTGGCAGCAGTTCGTTCCCTCTGCAGCGCTTCAGGATGCAGACCCTCGGCGCTTCCGGTTCGACTGGCGGTCCGAAGAGCTTCGCAGCGTCACGCTCGTCAACTACCGACTAGCGGCGCAGGTGCATTCGACGGCCGAGCCACTCGACCAGATCCTCGTGTGCCGTGTCGACGCTCCGGATGCTCGGGTCTGGTCCGCGCGCCACAGCCTCACTCCGGGCGCACCGTGGATCTCCGACGGCACCCGAGTGGAGGCGAAGTGGGACCGATCGGCCGACGTCCGCGCCCTCGTCTTCGACCGACCCGCAGCCGAAGAGCGGGCACGACAGTTGACCGGCGATGACGGCCTGAAGTTGCGCACGACCGGGCTCGCGCCGCACTCGGCCGCCGACGCGCGGCGCTGGGAGACGATGTTCGCGTATGTCGACCAGGCACTCGCCCTCTCGGGCTCCGACCCGCTGATCGCCGCCGAACTCGAACGCCATGCCCTGATGATGACCCTCTCCGCGTTCCCCACGAGCTTCACCGAGGCTCTGCGCCGCCCCGCCCAGCGGGCGGGAGCTCCGGTGGCGGTCCGCCGGGCGCTTGCCTACATGGATGAGAACGCGCACCTGCCGATCACGATCGACGATGTCGCAGCTGCCGCCTACATCTCCACGAGAGGGCTCCAGTACGCGTTCCGGCGAGCTCTCGACATCACTCCCACCGAGGCCCTCCGCCGGGCACGACTCGAGGGCGCCCGCAGAGACCTCCAGCACGGCAACGGGCGCTCGGTCGGCGATGTCGCGCGCCGCTGGGGTTTCAGCCACTCGTCACGCTTCGCCACTGCATACCAGCAGGCCTTCGGCACACCGCCGTCGCTGATCCCGGGGTGACACCCGGCGAAGAGTCTGTTCGCATTCTGCGGCGGGTCGCGACGCCGGCACGGTGCGAGCTGAAGTCCTTGGCTAGAGTTCGAGTACCCGGACTCCCTCGGTCCGTGGCCACACTGTCGAGGAGTCGCATGACCCGTGCCACCCATCCCATCGCTATGTTCGTTCGCTGATGGGGAGCCTGTACTACGGCGACACGCAGACTCCGATCCAGATCGACGATCGCGCGCTCGCGCATCTGAAAGTCGTTATCGCCACCAAGCTACGACGCAACGAGAGCTTCACGCTCTCATGGCGGCATCCCGAAGGCGATGCTCCCGGGCGCTCGACGCTCTGGCTGCACCCGTCGATCCCTCTCCGGTTCGTCTTTCAGGAACCGGAATCGCCGGACTTGAGCCGGAAGTGGATCGAGGAACTCGCGCACTCGGCTAGCTCCAGCGGAGGCATCACACTCATCGAGGAGCATCTCGAGAGCAGCCCCGCGGAGTGATGGCGTCCGACGACCGCGATCGTCGGACGCCATCCGCAGTCCTCACACCGCGTCGTCACCGCTGGAGCTGACGGAGCGACGAGTCGTGGGTTCGCCCGTGGCCGGGTCGACGAACGTTCGCGAGACCGTCTCCGTCCTGCGGCGACGCGCGAGCAGCACGATGCCGATGAGGAAGATGACGACGCCGGCGCCCATCAGGATGTACCCGACCATGTCGAGGTCGACCCATTGGATGTCGACGTTCACCGCGAAGACGAGGATCGCCCCGATCACGAAGAGCGCGATTCCGCTGCCGATGCTCATGGTGCCTCCCGTTCTGCGACGCTATGCCGCACGTGGGAAGAATGTCGCCTGAGGAGGGCGCCAGGGAGGGGCTTGACAGCGGCCTCTGTCCGGGTCGCACGATATCCCGGTGCGGCGATCAGGCCGCTTCGACAGTCGGCTGTTGCGCCCAGAGATCTGGTCCGAACACCTCGTAGGAGATCCGCTCCGGCGGGACGCCGCGCGCCAGGAGTGTGGATCGACATGTACGCATGAAGTCCAAGGGCCCACACATGAAGACGTCCGCATCGTCCGGCAGCTCGACGGCGGCGAGGTCCATGCGCCCCGACAACGCGGGTCGAAGAGTCGGCGCCGATCCCGCATCGTCTCGATACCAGTTCTGCGCACGGGCGTCTTCCATCGCCAGCACCTGCCTGCGCAACGACGCGTAGAGCACGTGAGTGTCGTGCGAGCGATCGGCATGGAACAGGCGCACGGTGCGCGCCGGGGAGTGGCGCGAGAGGTCTTCGACGATCGCGGCGACCGGGGTGATGCCGATACCGGCGGATACCAGGACGAGCGGAGTCTCATCGTGGTCGACGACGACATCGCCAGCAGGTTGCGACACGTCGAGCAGCGTTCCCGGATGTGCGTTCTCGTGCAACCATGTCGAGACCTGGCCGTCAGGCGTGCGCCCGTTTGCTCGCACACGCTTGATCGTCACGCGCAGCGAGTCGCTGCGGGGACCGGACGAGATCGTGTACTGGCGCGGCTGGCGCGATCCATCCGGTAGATCGACGGCGATGGCCACGTACTGCCCCGCGCGGTGGGTCGCGACATCTCCGGAGACCGGAGCGAGGAGGAGCGACACGACGTCAGCCGATTCCTCGACCCGTTCCACCACTCGATGCTTCCGCCAGGGGTGATCGGGATCGGTGCCGCCGAGGGCATAGAGCTTCGCCTCTTCCGCGATCAGCGAGCATCCGAAGAGCCAGTAGACCTCGTCCCATGCGGCCCTGATCTCCGGCGTGACGGCGTCGCCAAGTACGGTTCCGACCGCATCGAGGAGGTGATGGCCGACGATCGTGTATTGGCGCGCCTTGATGCCCAGCGAGACATGTTTGTGCGCGATTCGACGCATCACCGGTGCGAAGTCGGGTGCCTCGGGGTCGATCAGCTGCACGGCGAATGCGACAATCGATGCCGCAAGGGCCTTCGGCTGCTCTCCGATCGCCTGATTCGCCCGGTTGAACACTCGGAGCAACTCCGGATGCACGGCGAACATCTCGCGGTAGAAGAGAGTGGTGATCTCGTCGGCATGCTCTGCGACGACCCCCGCGGTCGCTCGGACGATCGCCTCGGATTCTGATGTGAGTCTCATGGCTTTCCGCCCCTCATCGTGATGGTTGTTCCACCATCTCGAGTCGTCGCGGACATCGCATTCCGTTCTACCGGTTTATTTCCGGTCGAACGTGAGACCGACGGTCGTCTCCCCGTCTACTCTCGCCACATGCCCCGCCGCGCCCATGACTTCCGCGGGCTGACACAACCCCGTCGGCTCCAATTGCTCCACGCCATCCAGCAGACCCCCGGACGCTCAGCAGGTGAGTTGGCGGAGCAATGCGGAATACCCCTCAACACCGTGCGTGATCATGTGCGGGTGCTCGAGGACGAAGGGCTGATCTGCAGTGAGACTCTGGTCCTGGGCAAGCGTGGCCGTCCGCCAGTGGTGTTTCACCCGGTTCACGACACCGCATCGAGCGCCGTGGCGCGCGCTCGCGTCGCGGGGGCTATCTCGCGGGGGCGCATGCTGCGGGCGATGTCGTGCGAGACCCCGCACGAGCTCGAGGCCGATGCGCTGCGTCAGGTCGATGTGCTCTACGAGCATCTCGATGATGCCGGCCTGAACCCGGTCGTCGACGAGAGGGCCCTACGATTCGACCTCACCCCGTGTCAGTATCACGACCTGCTCGTCGCGGATCAGGAGCTCGTCTGCGGTGTACATGCTCAGCTGGTGAGGGACGTTCTCCGCCACAGTGACGGCCCGCTCGAGGTGAAACTTCTCGAGCCGTTCGTCACGAGTCACACCTGCCGTCTGTTCCTCACGCGTGGCGACGCACGAATCGCTGAAGGTGAAGCGTAGGGCGGGCGGGACTTGAACCCGCGATCGTTGGGTTATGAGCCCACTGCCTTAACCAGCTTGGCCACCGCCCCTTACGTCTCTCAGCCTAGCGGCCGAGACGGTCACGCCCGGGTAGCCGCGGAGTGGTTCCGCGAGTGCACGAGGTAGATATCGGCATTGGCGATCAGACCCTCTCGCTCCTCGTCGCTGAGCCCCCGACGCACCTTCGCGGGGACCCCGGCCACCAGCGAACCAGCCGGGATCTCCGCCTCGCCGAGCACGACCGCACCCCCGGCGATCAGACACCCGGCACCGATCCTCGCTCCGCTGAGTATCACGGCGCCCATGCCGATGAGCGTGCCGTCGCCGATCGTGCAACCGTGCACGACCGCGTTGTGGCCGATGGACACCTTTGCGCCGACCGATACGGGGTGGTCGGAATCCACGTGCACCGAGACGTTGTCCTGCACGTTGGAGTCCGGTCCGATGAAGATTCCTGCAGAGTCGCCGCGGAGCACGGCGTTGTACCAGACGCTGGCGCCGGCCGCGAGCGAGACGTTTCCGATGATGCGGGCGCCCTCCGCGACGAACGCCGTGTCAGCGATCGACGGGACGCTGTTCGGCAGGGCGAGGACGGAAGCTCCGGCAGCGATGCTCATGAGGCGAGGCTACCCGAATGCCCGCGGAATCATGCGGAAGTGAGCCCAGCCTCAGCTTGCTTGCGGAATGTCTCAGCCTGAGTAGCGTTGCATACATCAGATACGCGATTTCCCTCCGGAGGAGCACAAGATGAGCAAGGCACAGACCGTTTCCACCACCGCCATCGACCCGACCGTGGCTGCAGGGGCGGCCCAGTTCCTCTCCCCTGTCGTGCTCGGCCTCCAGGCGCTCACCGTCAACGGCAAGCAGGCGCACTGGCACGTGCGCGGCGCCAACTTCGTCGGCGTCCACGAGCTTCTCGACACGATCGTCGCGCATGCCGGCGACTTCGCCGACACTGCCGCCGAGCGGATCGTCGCCCTCGGCCTGCCGATCGACGCCCGTGTCAGCGCCGTGGCTGAGAAGGCCGGCGCGACCACCGTCCCCGCGGGCTTCACCCAGTCGGACGAGCTGATCCGCGCCGTGATCGCCGACATCGACGCGATCCTGGTCGATGTCAAGGCTGCCGTCGAGGGGCTCGACGAGGTCGACCTCACCAGCCAGGACGTCGCGATCGAGATTCAGCGCGGCCTCGAGAAGGACCGCTGGTTCCTCGTCTCGCACATCGCCGCCTGATCATCCACCGCAGAAGGGCCGGTTCTCCGTCATCGGAGGACCGGCCCTACTGCGTGATGGAGCGGACTACGAACCCGCGTGGGTGCGGCGCCCGGCGAGCAACGTGGCCCAGACCGGCATCCCGCGCAGCGTCTCCCCGCTCGCCACGAGGGGGTCCGCGCCACACACGACGATGTCGGCGGGCTCTCCCGGTCGCAGCGAGGTGCGCACGCTCGCCTCGAGCGCCTGACCGATCGTGATCCGCTCTTCGGGATGCCAGGGTGCCCGATCGTCCTCCGTCCGCGACACCGCCGCGGAGATGGCCTGCCATGGATCGAGGGGGGCGACGGGCGCGTCGGAACCGAAGCGCATCTCGGCCCCCGCATCGCGCAGCGAAGCCAACGGATAGCCGATCGCGGTCTGCCCACTCCACAGCCGGTCCACGAGCTCACGGTCGTCGACGGCATGCTGTGGCTGGACGCTCGCAACGACCCCGAGGCGTCCGAAGCGCGCCAAATCCGCGTGCCGCACGAGCTGCACATGCTCGATCGAGCCCACAGCCCCGGTTGTGGTGAAGGCGTCCAGTGCCGACGTCACGGCACGGTCGCCGATCGCATGCACGGCCACCGCCAACCCCGCGCCTGCCGCTCGTGTCAGCAGGTCGACGAGCTCGTCGGAGGGCACCGTCAGCATGCCGAAGTTGTCAGGATCGTGCGGGTAGGGGTGCGAGCACGCGGCCGTCCTCGTGCCCAGAGACCCATCGGTGATCACCTTCAGCGGTCCCATGTGGACGAGACCGCGGCCCGCTGCGGGCGCATCAGGCTCCTCATGCGGCTCGCCGGTGCGGAGCCCTGCGGCGATCGCCCGATCGAGATCGAACGGATACACGGCGAACTCCACGCGATGCGCGGCGAAGCCATCCCGGATCCGGCGCGGCCATGCATCGGCACCCCAGGCCATGTCGAAGTCGACGACACCCGTGACACCCCGTGCGGCCGCCTGCTCGCCGGCTCGCCGCATCGCGCTGTCGCCGTGCGCGGCGTCGACTGCATTCAATCGACGCGAGATCTCGAAGGCATCCGTCTCACGGAGCAGGCCGTCGTCGCTTCGGAAACCCTCACGCGCAAGCGCTGCAGAGTTCAGCCAGACGCTGTGCACATCCGCGTTGATCAGGTAAGTGGGGACCGCACCGGTGGCAGCGTCCAGAAGCTCGAGGGTCGGCCGATCCGGCCAGAGAGCATCACGGAACCCGGTGCCGACGCGGCGCCCGTCCGGCAAGGGGACGACACCGCTCATCGCGTGCGCCGCAGCCGCCGCGGAGACCGCGTGACCCAACGGAGCGCGCTCCGCGGTCAGCGCCCACTGGACGGTGTGGACGTGGTTGTCCCAGAGCCCGGGGACCGCCCACGCTCCTTCGACATCGAGCACCTCCCCCCGCGAGGGAAGCGCTCCGGTGGGGGCGATATCGGCGATGAGCCCGTCGGCGATGTGGATGTCGACGGGCTCATCGTCGATCAGGAACTCACGACCGGGGCCGACGATCCTCGTAGCCCTGATCGTGCCGATCACCGCGTCGCCATCTGTCATCGCCGCCCTCCGGTCCTGGCATCCTGGGCACGTCGCATCTCTTCCGCGAGAGCCGGGTTCGAATACGGACCGTCCGACCGGAGGGCGCTGATCACCGTCTCGATCGTCTCGACCGGCTTGTTCTGGCTGAGCTTGCGCTTCGCGACCACACGGGTGGGCGTCAGTCGGAACCCCACTGTGCCGGCAGCGAGTCGCTGGACGAAAGCGGCATCGTTCGGTCGTTCCCACATCAGCTTCGGCTCCGGCATCCGCGACTCGAATCGTGCGACGAGCTGATCCAGTACCACCAGGTTCTCTTCGTCGGAGAGGATCTCCGGCACACCGGCGAGGTGCACGGCGGTGTAGTTCCACGTCGGCACCGCCTGCACGTCGCCGTACCAGCCGGGCGACACGTAGCCGTGCGGCCCCTGGAACACGACGAGGAGCTCGCGCTCCCCCATACCGTGGATGAGGTCGTCCGGGCGGCCGACGTGCCCGACGATGGTGAGGTCGTCGCGTGTCTCGTCCAGAAGCACCGCGTAGTGCGAAGCGACGAGACCGTCATCACCGGCGCTCATGATCGTCGCCCAGGGGCTCATCTCGATCACCCGGCGAATCTCGGCCTCGTCGGCGAGCGTGAAGCTCGGATTCTGTCGCATGCGATCAGCCTAGAACGGAAGCGGGGGTGCACAGTCCGGTCACGCCTGACAGCGCGGGCACCAGTACAGCTTGCGAGCGCCGATCTCCTCGAGGGCGATCTCCGTGCCACAGACCCGGCACGGGAGCCCCGCCCGGTGATACACCCAGTGCCGGTCGTCGCGGTTCGCCATCGCGGCGCGGTAGTCCTCGCCCGTGAGACCGTCCATCGTCATCATCTGGCCGGTCTCGACGCCGATCGCCAGCAGTCGCACCCAATCGTGCCAGAGCGCGCGCACGACCTCTTCCGGAACGTCTCGACCCGGAGTATGCGGGTTCAACCGCTGCCGATAGAGCATCTCGGCGCGGTATACGTTCCCGATCCCGCTGACGACGGACTGGTCCATGAGAAGCAAGGCGATTACCGTCGACTTCTTCCCGACCGCCCGGACGAACCGCTCCTCATTCTCGACCGGGTCCCCGACCAGCGGGTCGGGCCCGAGCTTCGCGACCGTCGCCAGCATCTCCTCCGGCGTCTGGAGCACGCATGCCGTCGGGCCACGCAGGTCGGCGGCGGTGATGTCGGTCATGAGGCGCAGACGAACCTGTCCCACGACCGGAGGCGGCCATTCGAGCCCCTCATCGGCGAGGCCCTTCGTCTGCTCCGACATGCGGACGTGCACCCTCGTGCGGCGTGGTGCCCCGATGGACGCGAGGGAGTTCTCGCCGGCATCATCCAGGATGGGGTCGTCGAGGACGGTGCCGCGCTGATTCGTCTGCCCCATCCGCCCATTGGCGGAGGCTATCGTCGGATCGACGATGATCTCACCGGCGAAGTCCCAGGCACCGTAGAGACCGAGGTGCACCCGCAGCCAGAGGTCGCCCTCCGTCTCGAGGAACATCTGCTTGCCGACGGCCTGCACACTCACCGCCGCACGTCCGTCGAGAACCGCGGCTCCCTCGGCGAACCGTCCCTGTGGACTGGACGCGCTCAGGGTCTTGCCCACGAAGTTGCGATCGAACTGTCGTGCGATCCGGTGAACGGAATGGCCCTCGGGCATGTCAGCCCCGCGGATCCGGTAGCAGGGACCCGTCGCGCTCGAAGTCCGCGATCTGCCCGATCCGCCGCACATGGCGTTCATCACCCGAGAACGGTGTCTGGATGAACCGGTCGATGAACGAGGTCACCTCGTCGAAGGTGTGCTGCCTCGCGCCGATCGAGATGACGTTCGCGTCGTTGTGCTCGCGGGCGAGCTCGGCCGTCGACAGGTTCCAGACCAGAGCGGCCCGCACCCCCGCAACCTTGTTCGCGGCGATCTGCTCACCGTTCCCCGAACCGCCGAAGACCACACCGAGGGCCTCGACACCGTCGCACTGGTCGGCGATGACCGCCTGCGCCGCGCGGATGCAGAACGCCGGGTAGTCGTCGACCGCGTCGTACTCGATCGGGCCATGATCGACGACCTCATGCCCCGCAGCGCGCAGGTGCTCTTGCAACTGCGTGGAGAAGTCGAGTCCCGCATGGTCGGTGGCGATGTGGATGCGCATGACTCCCATCCTAGAAGCGGCGCGGATCGGCTCCGAGGTCATGGGGCGATGCCGGCGGCGGCGGGCTTGAACCCCGCACGGATGTTCTCACAGCACCCGGGTCGGCAGACGTCGAAGCCGCCGGGGAGCGTCGTGACATGGGCACGCTCCTCGTTGGGGCGACCTTGGAGACGTTCCTGGATCAGGTCGACGATGCCGTCGACGAATGCCGGTGAGACACCGGGCGTGGGGGTTCGCGTGAAGGCGAGTCCGGCCTCTTCCGCGGCCTCCGCGGCCTCGGTGTCGAGGTCCCACAGGACCTCCATGTGATCGCTCATGAAACCGACGGGGACGACCGCCACTGCCTTGCGTCCGCGGTCGGGCAGTTCACCGATCACGTCGCACACGTCGGGCTCGAGCCACGGCTGCGAGGCGGGGCCGGACCGGGACTGGTAGACGAGCTCCCACGAGACGTCGGCCGCTGCGGGAACCGTCTGGCGAACCCGATCCATGACCCAGGCAGCCACGGCGAGATGCTGAGCGGCGTACGCGCCTCCCTCTCCCCAGTCGATGTCTCGCGCGCCGGAGCGCTCCGCGTCGGCCGTCGGGATGCTGTGGGTGGAGAAGAGGATCTGGATGTCCGCCGCCACGATGCCGTCGGCCAGGAAGCCTTGGACAGCCTCACGGACTCCCGTCTCGAACGCCTCCACGAAACCGGGGTGGTCGTAGAAAGGCCGGATCTTGTCGATCGTCACGGTCTCCCCGAGCCCGGTCTCCTCCAGGATGCGAGCGAAGTCCTCGCGGTACTGACGGCAGCTGGAGAACGAACTGTAGGCGCTGGTGGCGAAGGCCAGCAGCGTGTTGTGACCATTGGTCGAGGCCTCGGTCACGACCTCTTCGAGATACGGAGCCCAGTTGCGGTTGCCCCAGTAGACGGGGAGCGTGATGCCGCGTGCGGCGAGGGCGTTCTCGAGGGCTTCCTTGAGCACGCGGTTCTGTCCGTTGATCGGACTCACCCCGCCGAAATGCCGGTAGTGGTGCGCGACCTCCTCGAGCCGTTCGTCGGGGATTCCTCGACCGCGGGTCACGTTGCGCAGGAACGGGATGACATCTTCCTGACCCTCGGGCCCCCCGAAGCCCGCGAGGAGGATCGCGTCATAGGCGACCGGCGTGGTCACGAAGGGTGCACCACCGGCGGCAGCAGGCGAGGCAAAGGGAACGGCATTCGGCTCGATCGCAGTCACCCCTCCATCCTTTCACCTCGGCGGAGCAAAGGTGTCCGTGCAGCGCCGTTTCTATGCCGCAGCCCTCCCGAGTGCGATGCGAGGGGCCAGCTCCCGCACTGGCGTAGGCTGTCATGGTTGCCGTCGGCGCCAACTGCGCCGACCCCGGTGACATCCCCTCACCCCTGGGAGTAAAGCTGTGCCTGGAGAGAACCTCACCCGCATCGAAGCGCAGGAGCGCCGCGACGTCATCGACACTCAGTCCTATGAAGTCGCCCTCGATCTGACCAAGGGTGCCGAGATCTTCGGCTCCCGGAGCGTGGTGCGCTTCACCGCGACTCCGGAGAGCTTCACCTTCATCGACCTGATCGCCCGGGACGTGCGTGAGATCTCCCTCAACGGCGAGCAGCTCGATCCGAACGAGGTCTTCGCCGACTCTCGCATCGCGCTCAGCGGGCTGCAGGCCGAGAACGTGCTGGTCGTCGATGCCGACTGCCTCTACACGAACACGGGCGAGGGCCTCCACCGTTTCGTCGACCCGGTCGACGAAGAGGTCTACCTCTACTCGCAGTTCGAGGTCCCGGACTCACGTCGCGTGTTCGCGGTGTTCGAGCAGCCCGATCTCAAGGCGACGTTCCAGTTCACCGTGACGGCGCCGGCGGCATGGAAGGTCATCTCCAACTCCCCCACGCCCGAGCCCATCGTGCACGACGACGACACGACGGCGACCTGGGGCTTCGAGCCGACCCCACGCATCTCCTCGTACATCACCGCGCTCGTCGCCGGACCCTACGAGTCCACGTTCTCGGAGCTCACCAGCGCCTCGGGCCGTGTGATCCCCCTCGGCGTCTACGGACGCAAGAGCCTGTGGCAGCACCTCGATGCCGACTACATCTTCGACAAGACCCGCGAGGGTTTCGCTTACTACGAGTCGAAGTTCGGGGTTCCGTACCCGTTCGCCAAGTACGACCAGCTCTTCGTCCCGGAGTTCAACGCGGGAGCGATGGAGAACGCAGGAGCCGTCACCTTCACCGAGACCTATGTCTTCCGCAGCAAGGTCACCGACGCCGTCAAGGAGCGCCGCGTCGTGACGATCCTGCATGAGCTCGCACACATGTGGTTCGGCGACCTCGTCACGATGAAGTGGTGGAACGATCTCTGGCTGAACGAGTCGTTCGCCGAATGGGCGTCGACCATCGCCACCGCCGAAGCCACCGAGTGGACCGAGGCGTGGACGACGTTCAACGCCATGGAGAAGACCTGGGCCTATCGACAGGACCAGCTCCCCTCGACCCACCCGATCGTCGCGGAGATCAACGACCTGGAAGACGTGCAGGTCAACTTCGACGGCATCACCTACGCGAAGGGCGGATCGGTCCTGAAGCAGCTGGCCGCCTGGGTCGGCATCGAGGCGTTCTTCGCCGGTGTGTCGCAGTACTTCCAGAAGCACTCCTGGGGCAACACCGAACTCAGTGACCTGCTTGCGGAGCTCGAGGCCACCAGCGGTCGCGACCTCAGCACATGGTCGAAGAAGTGGCTGGAGACGGCAGGCGTCAACACGCTCGAGCCGGTCATCGCGGAGGACCACGACGGCACGATCTCGCGCTTCGCCATCACGCAGACGGCCCCGGCGGACTACCCCACCATCCGACCGCACCGACTGGGCATCGGCTTCTACACGCTGACCGACGGTGCACTCACCCGCACGCACTACCTCGAGGTCGACGTCGACGGCGACCGCACCGAGGTGCCGGAGCTGCAGGGCATCGCCCGCCCCGACCTCGTGCTGCTCAACGATGAGGACCTCGCCTACGCGAAGATCCGCCTCGACGAGAAGTCGCTCGCCACCGCGATCGCTCACCTGGCCGACATCCACGATCCGCTCGCCCGCTCGCTCGTGTGGGGTGCCGCGTGGGATCAGACGCGGGATGCGGAGACGGCGGCTTCCGCCTACATCGACCTCGTGCTGGGGAACATCGGCCGGGAGACCGAGTCGACGACCGTGCGCACCACGCTCGCTCAGCTGCGGACGGCCGCCACGCTCTACGTCGCCCCGGCTGAGCGAGAGACCGCTCGTCTCAAGGTCGCCGACGGATTGTGGAGCCTGGCGGAGTCGGCCGAGCCGGGCAGCGACAGCCAGCTGCAGTTCGTCACCGCCTTCGCGAATGCCCTGGTGACTCCGGAGCACGCGGGAATCGTGGGCCGTCTGCGCTCCGGTGAGGACACGCTTCACGGTCTGGAGATCGACGCAGACCTGAACTGGCAGCTGCTCGTGGGTCTCGCGACCATCGGCGCCACCGATGCCGCGGCGATCGATGCCGCTCTGGCGGCGGACAACACCGCCAAGGGCGGGGAATTCGCCGCGCAGGCGCGGGCGTCTCTGCCCGACTCGGCGTCCAAGAAAGCGGCCTGGGCTTCGCTCATCGAGCGCGACGATGCTCCCAACACGATCGTTCGCTCCGCCGCGCTCGGTTTCACGCATCCTGCCGGCGCCGCCGTACTGGGCGAGTTCGTCCCCGCCTACTTCGACATGCTGCTCCCCATCTGGGAGTCGCGCACCTACCAGATCGCTCAGTACCTGATCGTCGGGCTCTTCCCGACGGCTCTCGCCGACGGGGCGCTTCGTGACGCGACGCGCTCGTGGCTGGCGGCCAACCAGGATGCTGCGCCGGCGCTTCGACGCCTGGTGCTCGAGAACCTCGCGGACGTCGAGCGCGCACTCGCCGCACAGGCACGCGACGCGGAGGACTGAGCGCTCCGCCTCAGCCGCCACCGGCTCTCGAAACGGAGACCACCCACCTCGCTCTCGGAGTGTCCCGCGCGGACGCGACGCAGCGGACGTGGATGGTCTCCGTTTTCGCACGGCGCATCCGCCCAGCATGCACAGAGACCCGCTCGCTAGGATCGTGACTGATGATGCTCCCCTTCGATGTCAATGATCCTCCCGCGGAGACCCCACTCCCCGACTGGGCGACGAACCTGCTCGCCTGGCTGAGCCAGGTCGGCATGAAGGCTCTCACCGTCGCGATCATCATCGCTAGCTGTGTCGTGATCGGGCTCATCCTGCGCCTGGTCATCCGTCGGGTCGTGCACCGCATCGTCGACAGCGCGAAGAGCAAGGCGTCGGTCGACGACACTCAGGCCTTGGAGCGCTCACCCCTCGCCGACATGCGTCTGGTGCAACGGACCCGCACCCTCGGCACGATCCTGCAGAACATCGTCAACGTGATGCTCGTGGTCATCGCGATCGTGCTCATCGTGAACGCCCTCGACCAGAGCCTGTTGGGGTCGCTGACCCTCCTCACGGCTGCGGTCGGCGCCGGTCTCGGGTTCGGCGCGCAGAACATCGTCAAGGACGTGCTCAACGGCATGTTCTTGGTGGCCGAGGATCAGATCGGAATCGGCGACGTCGTCGACCTCGGGCTCGCGAGCGGTGTCGTCGAGTACGTCAGCGTTCGGATCACCCAGGTGCGCGACGTCAACGGCACCCTCTGGTATGTGCGAAACGGCGAGGTCACCCGAATCGGCAACATGTCGCAGGGATGGGCGCGGTCGATCATCGACCTCGGCGTCCCGGCCGACTCCGACCTCGAGCAGGTCGAGCACATCATGCTCGAGACCGCACAGGGGCTGGCGAAGGATCCCAAGTGGCGCACGCGCATCATCGAGAAACCGGAGCTCTGGGGGCTGGAGTCGATCGACGGCGATGCCCTCGTCGTCCGCATCGTGATCAAAGCACGTGCCAACGCGAAGGACGACGTGGCGCAGGAGCTGCGCCGCCGCCTGCGCGCCGCACTCCTCGAGAAGGAGATCAGCGTGCCGCGCATGGTCGATGTCGTGCCGACAGGGCTCGATGGCGCCCGCCGGGTCCGCGGCGCTAATCCTCCCCGGACGCGACCTAACGCGGTGACCGGCGTGCCGGTGATCCCTGACCGTGGAATCTGGCGCCGCAAGAAGCCCACGGATGACGGGAGTCCCCAGAAGTGACGTTCTACGACGAGATCGGTGGACACGACACGTTCACGAAGATCGTGTCGGTGTTCTACCGCGAGGTCGCCCTCGATCCCGTGATGAAGCCGATGTATCCGGAGGAAGACCTCGGCCCCGCCGAAGACCGGCTCCGCATGTTCCTCGAGCAGTACTGGGGCGGCCCGACGACGTATGGCGACACGCGCGGGCATCCCCGCCTGCGGATGCGGCACATGCCGTTCCACATCGATGCCGACGCGCGCGATCGTTGGCTTCGTCACATGCGGACAGCCGTGGACGAGGCGCAGTTGTCTCCTCTGCACGAAGCGACGCTCTGGGACTACCTGGAGCGCGCCGCGTATGCCATGGTGAACACATTCGAGCCTTCGCGGATCGGGGCCGCTCCCGGCGGTCGCCCCACGCTCGAGACCCGATCACGTCAGGAATCAACGGAGAGCTCATGACGACGAAGCCCCTGTCCACAGATGTTCTGGTGATCGGATGGGGGCTGGCCGGACTCGTCGCCGCGTCCGAGGCTCTCGACGCCGGCCGTCGCGTCATCCTGGTGGACCAGGAGCCGCGGACGAACCTCGGCGGTCAGGCCTGGTGGTCGTTCGGCGGGCTCTTCTTCATCGACTCCCCTGAACAGCGGCGGCTCGGGATCAAGGACTCCCTCGAGCTCGCGACTCAGGACTGGTTCGGCAACGCCGGGTTCGATCGGCCGGAAGACGAATGGCCGAGGCGCTGGGCAGAGGCCTACCTGCAGTTCGCAGCCGGAGAGAAGCGCTCGTGGCTGCGCGAGCGCGGCGTCGGGTTCTTCCCCGTCGTGGGCTGGGCGGAACGCGGCGGCTACGGCGCCATCGGACCGGGCAACTCGGTTCCACGATTCCACATCACTTGGGGCACCGGGCCGGGGATCGTCGCACCCTTCGCAGCCGCCATCGAGCAGGGCGAGCGGGAAGGACGTCTGACGGTCCTCCCGCGACACCGCGTCTCCGAGCTCGTGGTGACCGACGGCGCGGTCACCGGTGCGCGCGGAAACGTGCTCGCCTCGTCGGGCGCATCGCGTGGTGCGGTGTCGTCGCGCGAGATCATCGGCGAGTTCGAGATCGCGGCACGGGCGACCATCGTCTCCTCTGGCGGCATCGGGGGGAACCACAACCTCGTGCGGGCTGCATGGCCCGAACGCCTCGGCACTCCCCCCGAGCACATGCTCACAGGGGTACCGGCCTATGTCGACGGATCGATGTACAGCGTCAGCGCGGCCGCCGGTGCGCGGTTCATCAATGGCGACCGGATGTGGCACTACGTCGAGGGCATCACGAACTGGGACCCGGTGTGGCCGTCTCACGGCATCCGCATCCTCCCCGGGCCGTCGTCGCTCTGGCTGGATGCGACGGGCAAGCGCCTCCCGGTACCCCTGTTCCCCGGGTTCGACACGCTGGGAACGCTCGCGCACCTGCGTACGACCGGTCACGATCACTCCTGGTTCGTCACCTCGCGGCAGATCGTCGAGAAGGAGTTCGCGCTCTCGGGCAGCGAACAGAACCCCGACCTCACCGGCAAAGATGTTCAGCTGCTGCTGAAATCCCGACTCGCCAAGGGACCGACCGGGCCGGTGCAGTCGTTCCTCGACGAAGGTGAGGACTTCATCGTCGAGAACGACCTCGAGTCGCTGCTCGAGCAGATGCAGCGCCACCCCGGCGGCGAGTTCCTCGACATCGACAACGTCCGCCGCGAGGTGGTCGCCCGAGATCGAGAGATGGACAACGACTTCACGAAGGATGCGCAGATCGGCATGCTTCGTTCCATGCGTGGTTATCGCGGCGACAAGCTGATCCGCACCGCAGCACCACATCGCTTGCAGGACCCGAGCGCCGGGCCGCTAGTGGCGGTCAAACTCCACGTCCTCACGCGCAAGTCGCTCGGCGGCATCAACACCGACCTCGCAGGCCGCGCCCTCGATGCGAACGGAGACCCGATCCCCGGACTCTACGCCGCAGGTGAGGCGAGCGGTTTCGGCGGCGGTGGAGTTCACGGCTATCGCGCGCTCGAGGGGACCTTCCTCGGCGGATGCCTGTTCTCGGGGCGAACCGCCGGCCGCGCGGCCGCAGCAGCGGGCTGACGAACACGGCCTGGGGCGCTGAGAGCGGCGGAAATCCGCGCGATGACTAGACGGCGGAACCGGTGGAACGGACGCCCGTCAGCCCGGTGGCCACGGGACCGCGCACGAGCACATGACCGCGACGGAAGGCGAGACGCGTCCACCTGCCGGATCGGGAAAGCTGGACCTGTTCCTCGCCGGAGATGAACCCCATCGCGTCGGCGGCGAACGCCGTGCCGCGAGGCAGCCCTCCGAGATCCTCATCGGGTTCACCCCAGATCGCGGCGCGGAGGGCGCGGACCGCTTCCTCGCCCGAACCGGGGCCGGCGCCCCGCGCGACCGCCGAGATCCCCCACTGCGCGCGCTGGGCGATCGCGGATGCCGCCAGCGCGGCCTCCGGCGTCCACGCGCTCCGAGGCGGGGCGACGCCGGCCCATGCCGGGGACAGACCGGTCTCCGGGAGCGTGAGCCGATCGGCGTCATCGGTCTTCGAAAGTCGATCGACGACGATGTCGCATTCGAGCTCGGGGTCGGCATGCACGATGCGCATCGCGAGGATGGTCGGCGTTTGGTCGAACAGACCCTGCGGCGCGAGCACCGCGGTGGTCAGCGCGAGCACACCGTTCGCCGCCTGCAGGCGCACGCCTTCGTCGGTGATCCTGGTCGCTCGTCCGACGAAGGTCAGAACGTCCTTCGCGGTGTCGGGGTCGGCGAGGAGGAGGTGATGCGTCACGCGTTCTAAACTACCAACGGTGCGGCATGCGGGGTCGCAGAGAGGAACACATGAGCGCGGAGCAGCACGCCATCCAGACCGTCGAACGGCTTCTCGAGGTCCTCGATCTCGATGCGGCTCAGGCTCGCACCACAGAGGACATTTTCACGGGCTCCTCGCACCCGATGCCGAGCGGCCGTATCTACGGGGGCCAGGTGCTCGCCCAGGCTCTGCTCGCCGCGGAGCGGACACTCCCTGAGGACCGTGCGGTGCATTCGATGCACGGGTACTTCCTCCGTCCTGGGGATGCGAGCCAGGGAATCACCATCGCGGTCGATCGGATCCACGACGGCCGATCGTTCTCGACCAGGCGGACCCAGGCTTACCAGAACGGCGTGCCGATCTTCTCGATGATCGCCTCGTTCCAGGACGCCGATCCCGGGGTGGAGCACGCGGAGCCGATGCCGGCGGGCATTCCCGGCCCGGATGAGCTCGCCCCGGACGAGGAGCGGGTCCACGGGCTACCCGAAGGCACCACGCGGATGCTCAGTGAGCGAGCGGCCGATGTGCGGCACGTCGACTCACCGCTGTATCTGCCCAGCGAAGATGCACAAGTGCCCCGGCAAGCCGTGTGGATGCGACTGCGCGCCCCTCTCCCTGACGACCAGCGGCTTCACCGAGCCGCGCTCGCGTACCTCAGCGACATGACGATCCAGGAATCGATCCTGCGGGCACACGGCGTCTACTGGGCGCTCCCCGGGCTGAAAGTCGCGAGCCTCGATCACGCGATGTGGTGGCATCGACCTGCGCGCGTCGACGAGTGGCTGCTCTATGTGCAGGAGTCGCCGAATGCGCGTGGGGGGCGGGGGCTCGCCACCGGACGGATCTACACGCGCGACGGCGCGCTGGTCGCGAGCGTCGCACAGGAGATCATGATCCGCGTGCCCGAGGAGTCGCCCTAGGGCTCGGTCACACCGGTACCCGCCGCGACGTCAGCGGTGGGAGTACTCGATCGAGTCGCCCACATACGGCTCCCAGGCGTCGCGCATCTCCTGAGTGAGTCGGGTGGGGCGCCCGGTCTGAGCGTCGACCAGCACGATGATCGCCGTCGATCGCGCGTAGATCTGTCGCGGTTCTGCGGTCGGGTCGTTGTGGACCTCGTAGCAGACTTCGACGCTGGAGCCGCCGAGCTTGCCGAACCACATCTGCACCTCGAGCGGACGTCGCTGATATGGCACGGGCGCGAGGTACTCGATCTCCTGTCGCGCGATGAGGGTCAGGATTCCCTCGTCGATGCCGGAGTCGAGCACCGCCGTCGATGGCGCCTTCTCACCGGGGCCGGCACGCCAGAAGGCTCTGACGCGAGCCTCCTCGAGCAGTTTCAGCATCGAGGTGTTGTTGACGTGATTGAACGCATCCAGATCACCCCAGCGGAGGTGGATCGGGATGTGCAGACGCGGCCCCGGTGAAGCGGACATCGCGGCCTCAGTCGCGCGTCAGCTTGCGGTGCGTCGAACGGTGCGGCTTCGCGGCGTCGGGGCCGAGGCGCTCGATCTTGTTCTCCTCGTACGCCTCGAAGTTCCCCTCGAACCAGTACCACTGGCCGGGCTTCTCGTCGGTGCCCTCGTACGCGAGGATGTGCGTCGCGATCCGGTCGAGGAACCACCGGTCGTGAGTGATCACCACAGCACAGCCGGGGAACTCGAGCAAGGCGTTCTCGAGCGAGCTCAGGGTCTCGACGTCGAGGTCGTTTGTCGGCTCATCGAGGAGCAACAGGTTGCCTCCCTCTTTGAGCGTCAGCGCGAGGTTCAGACGGTTGCGCTCACCACCGGAGAGCACGCCGGCCTTCTTCTGCTGGTCCGGGCCCTTGAAGCCGAACTTCGACACGTAAGCGCGGGACGGGATCTCGGTCTTGCCGACGGTGATGTAGTCCAAGCCGTCGGAGACGACCTCCCACAGCGTCTTGTTCGGATCGATGTTGGAACGCGACTGGTCGACGTAGCTGATCTTGACCGTCTCGCCGATCTTCAGATCGCCGCCGTCGAGCGGCTCGAGACCCACGATCGTCTTGAAGAGCGTCGTCTTACCCACGCCGTTGGGCCCGATCACACCGACGATGCCGTTCGGCGGGAGGTTGAAGCTGAGGTTGTCGATCAGTACCCGACCGTCGAAGCCCTTCTGCAGCTTCTTGGCATCGATCACGATGCCACCCAGACGTGGGCCCGCGGGGATCTGGATCTCGTCGAAGTCCAGCTTCCTGGTCCGCTCCGCCTCCGAAGCCATCTCCTCGTAGCGAGCGAGACGCGCCTTCGATTTGGTCTGGCGGCCCTTCGCGCTGGAACGGACCCACTCCAGCTCCTCCTTGAGGCGCTTGGCCAGCTTGGCGTCCTTCTTGCCCTGGACCTCGAGTCGTTCGCCCTTCTTCTCCAGGTAGGTCGAGTAGTTGCCCTCGTAGCCGATGAGACGACCGCGATCGACTTCGGCGATCCACTCGGCGACGTGGTCGAGGAAGTACCGGTCGTGCGTGATCGCGATCACGGCACCCTTGTAGGCCTGGAGGTGCTGCTCGAGCCACAGCACACTCTCGGCGTCGAGGTGGTTGGTGGGCTCGTCGAGGAGCAGGAGGTCGGGCTTCTGCAGGAGCAGCTTCGCAAGGGCGACACGACGCTTCTCGCCACCGGAGAGCGGTGCGATCGCGGCGTCGGCCGGGGGCGTGCGCAGAGCGTCCATGGCCTGATCGAGCTGCGAGTCGAGGTCCCAGCCGTCGGCCGCGTCGATCTCCTCCTGCAGTGTGCCCATCTCGGCGAGGAGGGCGTCGAAGTCGGCGTCGGGCTCGGCCATCAGCAGCGAGATCTCGTTGAACCGGTCGACCTTCGGCTTGATCGCGATGCCGTCCTGGATGTTCTCGATCACCGTCTTGGACTCGTCGAGCTCCGGCTCCTGCATCAGGATGCCGACCGTGTACCCCGGGGAGAGCTTCGCCTCGCCGTTCGACGGAGTGTCGAGACCGGCCATGATCTTGAGGATCGTCGACTTTCCGGCGCCGTTCGGGCCGACCATGCCGATCTTCGCCCCGGGGAGGAACGCCATCGTGACGTCGTCGAGGATGAGCTTCTCGCCCACTGCCTTACGCGCACGCACCATCGAGTAGATGTACTCAGCCATACCGTTTAAACACCTTTGCTGATCAGAATCGAACCTGCCATCGCACTGCTGAAGCGGTGCGGAAATCTACCTAAGACTACCTCCGGGGCGGCAGTCAGACGATTCCCCGGCACCTGGACTGAGCTCCGCCGTCTGCCGGACTCCACGCGCGCCCGAGGTCAGCCTCGCACGTCGGTGCGCTGCGGAGCCATCACGCTGTCCGCAATCACCGCGTCCGAGGATGATCAGCGTGAAGAATAGATCGTGACGGATGTACCAACGGCCCTTGGCGTGTCACCAGTCGATCGGACGTGTGGTGCCCACCAGGCAGCGCCCCTCGGCGAGCTGCGGCATCACGACGGTGACGACACGTCCCGTGGAGGGACCCACCTGACCGACGAGACATTCGCTGTCGCCCCAGCGCACGGAGAACTGCAGGCTCTCCGCAGGGTTGCCGACCGTCGACTGATCCTGCGTCACCTGCATCGCGCTCCGATCGAATCCCGCCGTGACCAGAGCATCGATGTACGCTCGCCCGGCCCCCCGCTGATCCGTTGCCCAGACGCGTTCGGCCACCGAGGTGAAGACCGGGAGGTTCTCCTCGGCTGTGCCGTCGGGCACGAGCGTCGGTTCCGCAGGAGTCGTCGTCCCGGGAGTCGGCGACGCGACAGCCGTGGGCGATGCAGACGGGCCGGGAGTCGGCGCACAGGCGGAGAGCAGCAGGAACGCGGCGATCGAAGCCGCAAGGGCACCGGCCGCGCGCGGCGACGTGAAGACCGGACGACGAAGCACACGCCGAGTCTACGTCTCCCCGCAATCCGACCCTGCACGCCGCCGGCGCCCCACCCCGCTGAATCGAGCGCGGAGCCGCCCGTCAGGACATGGCACCCGCGGTCGAGGCAGGCGCAGCCCACGACAGGTCCAGCGGCTCGGAATCATGCAGGCCCTGCTCCGACCCGGGATCATCGTGCACCGATTCCTCTGGGCTGTTGCCCTCTGCATTCGGCGTCGCGGAGGGTCCGGCCGCAGCCGGACGCGACTGCGGCCGATAAGCCGTCGTTCCCCACCGCAGGTCATGCCCGATGGTGTCCGCGTCGATGTCGACGCTCGTGCCGTGCTTGCCGTTGCTCTCCCAGTTGCGGATCTTCAGCCGCCCGGTGACGATCACGCTGTCCCCGGTTCGCAACGATGCCTTCGCATTCTCGCCGAGGCTCCGGAAGGCGGCGACCGAGAACCAGTTGGTGCCGGAATCCGTCCACTCCTGCGTGGCGGCGTCGAAACGACGATGAGTACTCGCGAGACGGAAGTTCGTGACGGGCACGCCTCCCCCGGTCTGACCCTGGGTCGGATCCGTGGCGACTCTTCCCACGATGGTGACCATGCCGATCATGTGCTGTCCTTTCGTCGACCGGAGCGGAGCCCGTCCGGATCGCCCCAGCCTGGCCCGCACCGCACCCGGCAACCGACCTGGAATACGCGAAGCGTGGACAGCGCTCATGAACGCCTTGCGGTGCAGAAAGGGCAGATCACAGCGCGTGTCGCCACGGACAGGCGAATGTCGGTGGTCGGTCATAGCTTCGAATCACGAAAGGAGTTCCGATGTCCGAAAGCTTGACCACCTCTCTCCCCGACGTCCCCTATGCGACGCCCCGGCTCTCTTCTCCCCGCGAGCACCTCGTCCGCGCCGCGGATCACCTTTGGCGCGTGCAGGACCGACGAGAACATGTCCTCGGCCACCTGCGTATCGTCGCCGATCCCCTCGGAATCCGATATCGCGCCGAGCGCCTGCACCTCGCGACCGGGGTCTTTCGCGTGATCGGTGAGTTCTGGCGTGCGGACGACGCGGTCGCCGCGCTTCGCTACTGCTGAGGCAGGAGTATCGCGCCCGACCGGGTCGATGGGCTCATCGCGACGAGCTCGCGCCCCGTCCGACACGGATCGGGTGAAGGTGCCCCCGGCAGGATTCGAACCTGCGACCAAGAGATTAGAAGGCTCCTGCTCTATCCCCTGAGCTACGGAGGCGCACGCTTCTAGAGTATCGCGGACCCGACGATGCTCGAGGAAGGGCATCTTCCCCAGCGATGTCGGGGCCGTCGATAGGATGGCGGCATGGTATCTGCGTCCGAGAACGATCGTCTCGTCTGGGTCGACTGCGAGATGACGGGCCTCGATCTCGCGGTCGATGAGCTCGTGGAGATCGCTGTCGTCATCACCGATTTCGAGCTCAACCCCGTCGATCCCGGTTTTCAGGTGGTGATCCGCCCCGGCGCTGCAGCCCTCGAGCACATGAATGACTTCGTGACCAAGATGCACGAGACGTCCGGCCTGATCCTGGAGATCCCGCATGGGGTCTCTCTCGAAGAGGCCGAGGAACAGACACTCGCATACATCAAGCGCTTCGTTCCGCTCGAGCGCAAGGCGCCGCTCGCCGGCAACACGATCGGTACCGACAGGATGTTCCTCGCGAAGTACATGCCGCAGGTCGACCAGTGGCTGCACTACCGGAACGTTGACGTCTCCAGCATCAAGGAGCTCTCGCGGCGGTGGTACCCACGCGTCTTCTTCCAGGCACCGGCGAAGGACGGCGGGCACCGAGCGCTGGCCGACATCCTGGAGTCGATCCGCGAACTCCGCTACTACCGAGAGGCTGTCTTCGTCGACGAGCCCGGCCCGTCGAGCGACGACGCACGGGAGATCGCCACCCGTACGGTGTCCGAGTTCACTCCGAACATGTAATAGACTCGTATGGTTGCCTGCTCCGGCGGGCACATGGTGGGTATAGCTCAGCTGGTAGAGCGCTGGCTTGTGGTGCCGGATGTCGCGGGTTCGAGTCCCGTTACTCACCCTCAGGGAGAAGGCCCGAACCGCATGGTTCGGGCCTTCTTCGCATCGCCGAGCTGATCCGCCCGTCCCCACCGAAGCCCTAGACTTGCGTGGTGTCGCTCGCGGTCTGGTTCTCCTTGCTCACCGCGTCGGTGGTGATCAGCTTCACCCCCGGAGCAGGCGCCATCAACACGATGTCGAATGCGCTCAACCAGGGGTGGAAGCGCTCGATCTGGGGAATCATCGGGCAGCAGATCGCATTGATCGTGCATGTCGCGATCGTCGCGGCAGGCGTCGGTCTGCTCGTCTCGCGCTCGGAGTTCCTGTTCAACACCATCCGGTACGCCGGGGCGGCCTATCTCGTGTTCCTCGGCATTCGCCTGATCCTCACGAAACCTGCGGGCACCCTGGATGACGCTCCCGTGCCCGTCGACTCTCATGAGAGTCACTGGTCGATGATCCGACGGGGGTTCTGGGTCAACCTGCTCAACCCCAAGGCGATCGTCTTCTTCTTGGCGTTCATCCCGCAGTTCATCCGGCTCGACGAGCCTCCGGTGCCGCAGTACCTCACGCTGGTCGCGACGGTGATCGTGGTCGACGTGATCGTGATGTGGGGGTTCTTCGCGGCCGCGGCCCGCCCGTTCCGGCGCCTCACGAGATCCGTGCGCGGCCAACGCATCCTCAACCTGGTGTTCGGCGTTCTCTTCATCGCTGTGGCCGGCGTGCTCGTCCTGCTGCACTGATCCGACACGGGAGCCCGCGCGCCTCTAGGCTGGACACGATGGACATGGATGCCGCCGCCTTCGAAGAACTGGTGATCGACGAGCTCGACCTCCTGCCCGACGACATGGTGGAAGGACTCGAGAACGTCGTGTTCGTCGTCGAGGACCGGCCGGAGGACGGCAGCCTGGATCTGCTGGGCCTGTACGACGGTCTAGCGCTCACCGAACGCACACAATACGGTATGGGCGAGCTTCCCGACCGGATCGTGCTCTATCGCGAGCCGCATCTCGCGCAGTGCGAAACCCTGCACGAGCTCCGCGACGAGGTTCACACGACCCTGGTCCACGAGATCGCTCACTTCTACGGCATCGACGATGAGCAGCTCCACGAGATGGGCTGGGCATGATGGCGAGGATCGCCCACCCGGAACTCGATGAGATCGTCGACCTCAGCGCCGCCCCGCTCGAGCCGTGGCAGGTCGTGGTGTGGAACGACCCCGTGAACCTCATGAGTTACGTGGTCCGCGTGTTCCGGACCTACTTCGGGTACTCGCTCGACCACGCCACCGCTCTGATGCTCGCCGTGCACAACGAGGGACACGCGATCGTCGCCACCGGACCGCGAGAGACCATGGAGGTGCATGCGCAGGCCATGCACGACTTCGGGCTCTGGGCCACCGTCAGGAAGGCACCGCTGTGAGCGACGACATCATCGTCATGCCCATCACCGTGATCGAGGAGTTCCACCTGTCCCGGCTCGTCGAGGACTTCATCGAGCTCGTCAGCGAATCACGGGGCACGGATGATCCGGCCATCGACCGGTTGACGCCGAACCCCTATCCCGAAGACTCGGATGCTGCGGCCGAGTTCGCCGATGCCACGCGGGACGATCTCCTCGATCGTCGTCTCGCCGACGCGCGCAGGGTCCGCGCGGCGCTGGATGAGTACCCCACGGGTATCGACTCGCTCACGGAGGAAGACGCGCTCGAAGTGCGAGAGACCCTCATCGCGTTCGAGAGCCTCGAAGCCTGGCTTCGAACGCTCACCGCCATCCGTCTCGTCATCGCCACGCGACTCGGAATCACGTCCGATGTCCAGCCCGGCGAAGACGGCCGCCACGATGTCTACGAATGGGTCGGCTATCGGCTGGAGCTGATCATCCAGGCTGCCGATGAGGCGGAACCCGCGTCGGAGATCTGACCTACGGGACGTCGATGATCCGAGTCGCCAGAGCTCGAGGGTCGTCCCGTTCGAGATGACGGCGTTCCTGCGCCGCCCAGCGATCCCAGTGCGGACGGTACGTGTCTCCGTCACGATTCAGCGCCCGGGTCTTCCGCGACGCCTCCGCGGATTCCACCCAGACCCTGACGTCCGCGAGACCGGCTGTCGATGGTCGCAGGATTCCACTGCCCTCGATGATCACGCCGAGGGCAGGGTCGACCGCGTGGCTCTCCGCCTCGGCCTCCGACTCCCAATCCCAGCGCCGCCACGTGCCGAGGTATCCGCGACCGTGCGGACGCAGGATCCACTCGAGCGCGCGTTCTGCTCCGTCATCGAGGCCATCCCAACCGGGATAGATCGAATCGAGGGCGACGAGCTGCACGTGACCGAGGACGGGCCAGCGCCTGACGAGCCTCGCCGCGAGAGAGGACTTCCCCGCGCCACTGCCGCCGTCGATCAGGACGACAGGATTCGCGGCCGCCAGTGCGCGGACGTCCTGTTCGATCAGTGTCGCAGCGCGCTCCAGAGCCGTCGCGACGGGGTCGTCACTTCTTGAGGGCACGGATGATGCGCACGAGAGCCCGCCCGGTGACCCAGACGAACGGCACCGCCACGAGGAGCAGCGTGACGATGTTGGGCTCGAAGCGGAGGCCCTCTTCTCGCCGGACGTAGACCCCGACCGGGACGGAGACACCGCCCCCTCCCCCGCCTTCGGCACCGTCGCCACTGCCACCGCCGAATCCGGAGTATGTGAATGCAACGGGAGTGATGCTCACCCCGTCGACATCCTGGGGCTCTCCGTACGCGCTCTTCACGCCGAAGGACGCTGCTTGCTTTCCGAGTTCCAGTGCGATGTTCGGCATACCTCCACGGTAGCCGAGGAACAGGGCGCGCGTGAGATCAATCCAGGCCGTGCGCCTTCGGATGCTGCGCGGCGCCTCGGCCATCGACACGCCCGATGTGTCGCGCGCGGCTGATCGTCGCCGAGCCGAACCGTGCCACGGCCTCGTCGACGGCGCCCTCGACCTTGCGCCAATCCTCGTCGTCGTCCCAGAGGCCGAGACCGCCACCGCCAGCGGGGCGCAGGTTCTCGGCGCGGACGCCGACGAGTCGCACGGGGTCCCGCCGATCGATCTGCTCGAACAGTGACTGGGCTGCCTCGCCGATCCGCTGACCGACCGCAGTGGGCTCGCTCAGGGTCACGGAGCGGCTGAGGGTGCGGAAGTCGTCGAATCGGATCTTGATCGCGACGGTCGCCGTCTCCCAGTCGGCACGCCGCAGCCTCGCTGCGACGCGATCGGCGAGTCGCAGGAGCTCCGCACGGAGAAAATCCCGATCCCGGATGTCCGTGTCGAATGTCTCCTCATGACCGATGCTCTTCTCCACGCGTTCCGTGTCGACGGCACGCGGATCCTGTCCCATCGCCAGCTGCGCGAGGCGTGCACTGAGGGCCGCACCCACAGCCCTGTCGATCATCTCTCGCGGCGCCTCGCGCACATCCTGCACCGTGCGGATGCCTCGCGCCTCGAGGGCCTCCGCGGCCTTCGGCCCGACGCCCCACATCGCGCGAACCGGTCTCGGCGCGAGGAAGTCGAGCGTGTCCTTCGCTGCGACGACGAGCATGCCATCGGGCTTCGAAATCGTGGACGCCATCTTCGCGACGTGCTTGGTGGCAGCGACGCCCACGCTGCAGGTGATGCCGACCTCGTCGAGCACTCGTTGCCGGATCAACTCCGCGATGCGAGCGGGACTCCCCCAGAGGCGGCGCACGCCCTGCACATCGAGGAACGCCTCGTCGACCGACAGCGGCTCGACGAGGGGCGTGAACGACTCGAAGATCGCCATCACCTGCCGTGAGACCTCCTGGTACCGGTGGAAATGCGGGAGGACGATGCGCGCGGACGGGCACAGCCGTAACGCCTGGGAAACCGGCATCGCCGCACGGACGCCATAGCGACGAGCCTCGTAGGACGCACTCGAGACGACGGAACGGCCGTCCGGCGCCCCGATTATCAGCGGCAGACCACGGAGGGAGGGATCATCGAGCACCTCGACGGCCGCATAGAACGCGTCCATGTCGACGTGCAGGATGCGGGTTCCCGTGTCGTCGGCATCGACGGCGGAGACGATGCGCCCTCTGCCGTCACCGTGTCCCATGCGACCATTCTCCCCCGGGCCTCGGACACGAGGCCCGGGGTGGCACGCTACTGCGCAGCGCGCTCGAGAATGAGTTCACGGACACGTGCGGCGTCCGCCTGACCCTTCATCGCCTTCATGACGGCGCCGATCACAGCGCCGGCGGCCTGCACCTTGCCATCCTTGATCTTCGCCATCACGTCGGGCTGAGCGGCCAGGGCCTCGTCGATCGCGGCGATCAGCGCGCCGTCATCCGACACGACCGCGAGCCCGCGGGCGTCCACGACCTCCTGCGGCGTGCCCTCGCCGGCGATGACGCCTTCGAGCACCTGGCGGGCGAGCTTGTCGGTGAGGGTTCCCGCATCGACGAGCTTCTGCAGCGCAGCAACGTTCTCCGGGCTGATCAGGTCGGTCGCGTCCTTCTCCTGTGCGTTCGCGAGACGGCTGATCTCGCCGGTCCACCACTTGCGTGCGGTGGCCGGAGTGGCGCCGGCAGCGATCGTCGCCTCGACGACCTCGAGCAGGCCGCCGTTGCGGACGTCCTGGAATTCGAGGTCCGTGAAGCCCCACTCCGTCATGAGACGGCGACGACGAGCGACGGGCTGCTCCGGAAGCGCGGCGCGCAACTCTTCGATCAGCTCGGCGGCCGGTTCCACGGGCAGCAGATCAGGCTCCGGGAAGTAGCGGTAGTCGTCGGCATCCGACTTCGGGCGTCCCGGCGAGGTCGTGCCGGTGTCCTCGTGCCAGTGCCGCGTCTCCTGTGTGATCGTGCCGCCATCGGCAAGAATCTGCGCCTGTCGCTGGATCTCGTACCTCACGGCGCGCTCGACCGAGCGCATCGAGTTCACGTTCTTCGTCTCCGTGCGGGTACCGAGCTTGTCTGTACCCCGCGGGCGCAGCGAAACGTTCGCGTCGCAGCGCAGGTTGCCGCGCTCCAGCCGAGCCTCGGAGATGCCGAGCCCGCGAACGATGTCGCGGATCGCCTGCACGTAGGCCTTGGCGACCTCCGGCGCTCGGTGCTCGGTGCCGTAGATGATGTTGGTCACGATCTCGACCAGCGGCACCCCCGCACGGTTGTAGTCGACGAGCGAGTACTCGGCCCCCTGGATACGTCCGGTGGCTCCGCCCATGTGGGTGAGCTTTCCGGCGTCTTCCTCCATGTGCGCACGCTCGATCGGGATCGTGATGAGCGTCCCGTCCTCGAGCTCGACCTCGACCGAGCCCTCATAGGCGATCGGCTCGTCGTACTGCGAGATCTGGTAGTTCTTGCCCAGGTCGGGGTAGAAGTAGTTCTTGCGCGCGAACCGGCTCGATTCGGCGATCGAGCAGCCGAGCGCGAGGCCCAGACTGATCGACGAGCGGATCGCCGTCTCGTTCACAACCGGCAGCGACCCGGGCAGTCCGAGGTCGACCGGCGCGATGAGCGTGTTCGGCTCCGCGGCGTGGAACGCCTCGTTGGCCGGGTTCGGCGCATCGGAGAACATCTTCGTGTTCGTGTTTAGCTCGACGTGGACCTCGAAACCGAGGACCGGCTCGAACAGCTCGAGCGCCTTGTCGAAGTCCATGAGCTTGGCGGCGGCCATCAGCGCTTCCCTTCTGCGAGCTCCGGAGCACGGGTGAGCAGCGGCGCGCCCCACGAATCGACGAGCAGCGTCTCGAGCGCGGCGCCGACCTTGTAGAGACGTGCGTCCTCGCGCGCCGGAGCGATGAACTGGATGCCGACGGGCAGGCCATCGTCATCCGCGAGGCCGCTCGGAATGGAGATGCCGGGGACCCCGGCGAGGTTCACCGGGATGGTCGTGATGTCGTTGAGGTACATCTGCAGGGGGTCATCGATCTTCTCCCCGAGCTTGAACGCCGTGGTCGGGGCCGAGGGCGTCGCGATCACGTCGACCTCGGCGAACGCGTTCGCGAAATCCTGCTGGATGAGCGTGCGGACCTTCTGTGCGCTGCCGTAGTAAGCGTCGTAGTATCCGGCCGACAGTGCGTACGTGCCGAGGATGATGCGGCGCTTGACCTCATCGCCGAAGCCGGCGTCGCGGGTCGCGGACATGACGTCCTCGACCGTGGGGTTGCCGTCGGGCGTCACCCGCAGGCCGAAGCGCACGGAGTCGAACTTCGCGAGGTTGCTCGAAGCCTCGGCGGGGAGGATCAGGTAGTACGCAGCCACTCCGTATTCGAAGTGCGGAGCGGCGATCTCGACGATCTCGGCGCCCTGAGCCTCCATGAGCGCGAGCGCGCTGCGGAACGACGCCGCGACACCCGGCTGGAAGCCGCTGTCCGGGAGTTCGCGGATCACGCCGACCTTGAGCCCCTTGAGTACGTCTCCGCGAGCCCCTTCGCGGGCGGCCTCAGCGAACGAGGGCCACTCGTCGCGCAGCGAGGTCGAATCCTTGGGGTCGTGCCCGCCGATGGCGTCGTGCAGCAGCCCGGAATCGAGGACCGTCCGGGAGACCGGGCCGACCTGGTCGAGGCTGGAGGCGAGTGCGATCGCACCGTAGCGGCTCACGCCGCCGTATGTGGGCTTGACGCCCACCGTGCCGGTGACGTGCGCGGGCTGACGGATCGACCCGCCGGTGTCGGAGCCGAGCGCGAGCGGAGCCTCGAACGCGGCGACAGCAGCGGCGGAGCCACCGCCCGAGCCACCGGGAATCCGGTCGAGATCCCACGGGTTGTGCGTGGGGCCGTACGCCGAGTGCTCCGTGGACGAACCCATCGCGAACTCGTCCATGTTGGTCTTGCCGAGAGCGATCATCCCTGCTGCGCGCGAGCGTGCGACGACCGTGGCGTCGTAGGGCGAGCGATATCCCTCGAGGATGCGCGAGCCGCTGGTCGTGGGCTGGTCGGTCGTCACGAGAACGTCCTTGATCGCCAGCGGCACACCGGCGAGAGGCCCCAGGGATTCACCGGAAGCGCGGCGGGCGTCGATCGCGGCTGCGGCCTCGAGCGCTCCCTCGTTGACGTGCAGGAAGGCGTGCACGTCGCCGTCGACGGCGGCGATGCGGTCGAGGTGTGCCTGCGTCGCCTCGACGCTCGACACCTCGCCCGTGGAGAGCTTGGCGGCGAGATCCGCCGCGTTCAGTCGGATGATGTCGCTCACTGCTCTTCTCCCAGGATCGCGGTGACGCGGAAGCGGCCGTCCGCGGCGTCCGGAGCGTTCTGCAGCACCTGCTCGTGCGTGAGCGTCTGCCCGACCACATCCGGTCGGAAGACATTGCTCAACGGGATAGGGTGGCTCGTCGCGACGACATCGTCTGTCGCGACCTCCGAGACCTTCGCGATGTTGTCGACGATCGCGTCGAGCTGGCCCGTGAGCCGCGACACCTCGTCGTCGTTCAGCTGGATGCGTGCGAGCACACCGAGATGGCGCACGAGTTCAGGGGTGATTTCAGACACCCCTCCAGTCTAGTTGCCGCACTCCGAACTCCCCTGCCCCGCGAGTCGGTCGACATATGCTGGGCGGGTGAGCACGTTCCAGCCCCCTCGCCCGTGGATCGCCAGCTATGCCGCAG
Source organism: Microbacterium maritypicum (assembly GCF_041529975.1). Lineage (NCBI taxonomy): Bacteria > Bacillati > Actinomycetota > Actinomycetes > Micrococcales > Microbacteriaceae > Microbacterium > Microbacterium maritypicum. Next base: position 2,727,018 of record NZ_CP168030.1, read on the forward strand.
GAGTCCCCGACGACCTCCCTCCCGTGGACGGCTCGCTCGTCGACATCGTCGCCGCTTCGGCTCGCGACTACCCGGACGCCCCCGCCCTGCAGTTCTTCGGCCGCGAGACCACCTACGGACAGCTGCAGTCGGCGATCGACCGCGCCGCAGCAGGACTTCGCGACCTCGGGGTCCGCGCAGGAGACCCGGTCGCCATCGTTCTACCGAACTGCCCCCAGCACATCGTGGCCTTCTACGCGGTACTCCGTCTCGGCGCTGTCGTCGTCGAGCACAACCCTCTCTATACCCCTCGCGAACTGCGTAAGCAGTTCGAGGATCACGGCGCGAAGCACGCGATCGTGTGGAACAAGGTCGTGTCCACAGTGCAGGAGTTCCCGACGGATCTGGCCGTCACGAACCTCATCTCCGTCGACGTGACCCGCGCCATGCCGTTCGTCACTCGTTTCGCGCTGCGGCTCCCGGTCGCCAAGGCTCGCGAGTCGCGCGCGGCGTTGACCGAGAAGGTGCGCGGTACCGTCGCGTGGGATTCTCTCCTGGCCTCCGAGCCGATCCCCGCCTCACATCCGATGCCGCGCACCGACGATCTCGCGATCATCCAGTACACGTCCGGTACCACGGGAACGCCGAAGGGTGCGGCCCTCACACACCGCAACCTGCTCGCCAACGCCGCGCAAGCTCAGGCCTGGGTGCCGTCGATCCAGCGCGGCAAGGGCTGCGTGGTCTATGCGGTCCTGCCGATGTTCCACGCCTACGGCCTCACGCTCTGCCTCACATTCGCGATGTCGATGGGCGCCCGACTCGTGCTGTTCCCCAAGTTCGATCCGGACCTCGTGCTCGACGTCGTCAAGAAGCACCCCGCGACTTTCCTCCCACTCGTGCCGCCCATCGCGGACCGCCTCCTCGCCGCAGCGAAGGAGAAGGGTGTGTCGCTCGACGGCATCGAGGTCGCGATCTCCGGCGCCATGGCACTGCCGCACGAGCTGGTCGTCCCCTTCGAAGAGGCCACGCATGGCTACCTCGTCGAGGGCTACGGACTGAGCGAGTGCTCCCCCGTCCTGATGGCGAACCCGGTCGCGGACAACCGCGTGCCCGGCACGGTCGGGCTCCCCCTGCCCGGGACCGAATGCCGTGTCGTCGACCCGGAGAACCCGAGTGAAGACGTCCCGGCCGGATCAGCCGGAGAACTCGTCGTGCGCGGGCCCCAGGTGTTCTCGGGGTATTACGGCAAGCCCGAGGAGACGGAAGCCGTCTTTGTCGACGGCTGGTACCGGACCGGTGACATCGTCACGATCGACGACGCCGGATTCGTCCGCATCGTCGATCGCATCAAGGAACTCATCATCACCGGCGGCTTCAACGTCGCGCCCACCGAGGTCGAGAACGCGCTGCGCCAGCACCCCCAGGTCGCGGATGCCGCGGTCGTCGGGTTGCCGAGCGAGCACTCCGGCGAGGAGGTCGTCGCCGCCATCGTCGTGGATGCCGGAACCGATGTCGATGTGGAGGCGATCCGAGATTTCGCCCGCAGCATCCTCACTCCGTACAAGGTGCCGCGTCGTGTGTTCGTGGTCGACGAGCTCCCCAAGTCGTTGATCGGGAAGGTGCTCCGACGCCAGGTCAAGGAGAAGCTGCTCTCCCTGACCACCGGCGCCTGAGGTCGTCCTCACAGGCGCCGAGCGCCGCAGCGCGCTACCCTTGGGAAGTGACCCCTGAAGATGCAGTGCTGACCGACGCCCCCGAGGACTCCCCCGCGACCCCCGGATTCGAGGAGCTCGGCATCACCGGGCCCGTCCTCAAAGCCATCAAGGACCTCGGCTACGAGACCCCGTCGCCCATCCAGGCGGCGACCATTCCGACGCTTCTCGCCGGCCGCGACGTCGTCGGCCAGGCACAGACCGGAACGGGTAAGACCGCCGCTTTCGCGCTTCCCGTCCTCGAACGCCTCGATGTCTCCCAGAAGATCCCGCAGGCGCTCGTGCTCGCTCCCACCCGTGAGCTCGCACTCCAGGTGTGCGAGGCATTCGAGTCCTATGCCTCGAAGATGAAGGGCGTACACGTCCTCCCCGTCTACGGCGGACAGGGCTACGGCGTGCAGCTGTCCGCGCTGCGACGCGGCGTCCACGTCATCGTCGGTACGCCCGGCCGAATCATGGACCACCTCGCCAAGGGCACACTCGACCTGTCCGAGTTGAAGTATCTGGTGCTCGATGAGGCCGATGAGATGCTGAAGATGGGCTTCGCGGAAGACGTCGAGCAGATCCTCGCGCAGACCCCGGAGGACAAGCAGGTCGCGCTGTTCTCGGCCACGATGCCGCCGCAGATCCGTCGACTCGCGCAGAAGTACCTGCGTGAGCCGGAAGAGATCAGCATCAAGTCCAAGACCGCCACCGGCACGAACATCACGCAGCGCTACCTCGTCGTGTCGTATGCGCAGAAGGTCGATGCGCTCACCCGCATCCTCGAGGTCGAGAACTTCGACGGGATGATCGTCTTCGTGCGCACCAAGAACGAGACCGAGACGCTGGCCGAGAAGCTGCGGGCCCGGGGATACTCCGCAGCCGCGATCAACGGCGACGTGCCCCAGGTGCAGCGCGAGCGTAGTGTCAACCAGCTCAAGGACGGCAAACTCGACATCCTCGTCGCGACCGACGTGGCCGCTCGCGGTCTCGACGTCGAGCGCATCAGCCACGTCGTCAACTTCGACATCCCCACCGACACCGAGTCGTACGTGCACCGCATCGGTCGCACGGGTCGTGCGGGACGATCGGGCGATGCGATCAGCTTCATCACCCCGCGCGAGCGCTACCTCCTGAAGCACATCGAGAAGGCCACCCGTCAGCAGCCCGCTCAGATGCAGCTGCCTAGCACGGAGGACGTGAACACCACGCGTCTGAACCGCTTCGACGACGCGATCACCACCGCACTGTCGGAGACCGGCCGCATCGACGCTTTCCGCGACATCGTCGCCCACTACGTCCGCCACCACGACGTCCCCGAGGCCGACGTGGCAGCAGCTCTCGCCGTGGTCGCTCAGGGCGACAAGCCGCTGCTCCTGGACCCGGCCAACGATCCGCTGACGAAGGCTGTCGAAGCAGATAATCGCCCTCCGCGCGAGCGCACGGGACGGGACGCGCGTGAGTCCCGCGAACCGCGTGAGCGTCGAGGTCGCGGCGACTACACGGCATACCGCATCGAGGTCGGTCGCCGTCATCGGGTCGAACCGCGCCAGATCGTCGGTGCCCTCGCGAACGAAGGCGGCCTCGGCCGTGACGACTTCGGCGCGATCAACATCCGTCCCGACTTCTCGGTCGTCGAGCTTCCGGCGAACATGAGTCCGACCGTCCTGGAGAAGCTTCGCGACACCCGCATCTCCGGTCGGTTGATCGAGATCAAGCCCGACCGCGGCCCCGCCGGCGCGCGCCGCAGCGGCCCGCGTGAGGGTGGACGCGACGCGGGAGACCGGTTCGAGCGTCGTGACCGCGACGAGCGACCGGCTCGCGACAGCCGCGACGAGAAGCCGTTCCGCAAGCCCCGTCACAAGAGCTGACGCCGCATCGCGCGCGGTTCGGACTATCCCGTTCCGCGCGCGAGTTGCGCCGCGACGTCGATCAGCGGCTCGGGGTGCGCCAACAACGCCCGCTGTTCGGGGTGTGCGATGAGGTGCGCGATCAATCGATGTGCGCCCGCCACCGTCGGCTGCCAGTAGCCACCGACGTGATGGCGGCTCAGCGGCAGCGTCGTGCTCTCACCATCAACAGTGAGCGTCACCGCTCCATCATCGGGCTCGATGCCGGGGTCGCTCAGCATCGCCGCCGTCAGTGCGCCGAGCAGTACCGTGCCGAAGAACCCGGGCAGCCGGAACCGCGTCGTCGGCACATCGAGAGCGATCCCCTCCACGCGGTCCCACGGCACGATCCCTTGACCTTCGGCACCTCGGCGGATGATCACCGCCTGCGGAGTGAGACGAAGATGGTGTCGCCCGGGGTCTCCGAGCGCCAGAGCATTCGGAACGACGATCAGAGGCCCGTAACGCTTCACGACCCGTCGCTCGCGGGCGGGAGCGCGGCCGGCCCCTCTGTCACGAGGATGTGGAACTGTGCCGCGTCGAGGATCCGGATTCCGAGGTCCTCGGCCTTGGCGAGTTTCGATCCCGCGCCGGGACCCGCCGCTACGAAATCCGTTTTCTTCGACACGCTCGACGCAGCCTTACCGCCCGCGTTGATGATCGCCTCCTGCGCGCCGTCGCGGGTGTAGCCGTCGAGGGAGCCGGTGGCCACCACCGTGAGACCTTCGAGCACTCCACCCGCCGCAACCGCCGCACCCGGCCCGGGGTGGCCAGGCGTCGACCACTGCACGCCCGCATCGGCCCACTGCTGCACGATCTCTTGATGCCAGTCGACCTCGAACCATGCGAGCAGGGAATCGGCGATGATGCCCCCCACGCCCTCGACGGCGGCAAGCTCGTCTCGCGTAGCCGCACGGATCGCATCGAGAGAGCCGAACCACTGCGCCAGAGCCCGGGCGGCGACGGGGCCGACGTGGCGGATGTTGAGCGACACAAGCAGTCGCCACAGCTCCTTGGTCTTCGCCTTCTCGAGCTCGGCGAGCAGGGTGAGCGCCTGCGACGACGGCTGCGGCCCCTCGAGACCCGACTTCTTCTCGGCCGCGGTGGGGTTGCGTCGGAAAGGAGCGCGCGTCTTGACGATCCCGTCCTCGTCCTCCTTCGGGAGTCCGGTCTCGGAATCTCGCACGAACAGTTCGATGGGTACGAGCTCCTCGAGGGTGAGGGCGAACAGCCCGGCCTCGGTCTCGAGCGGGGGCACAGCCGGTGAGGTCGGTTGGGTGAGCGCCGCAGCGGTCACCTCGCCGAGCGCTTCCACATCGAGGGCGCCGCGGGATCCGATGTGCTCGACGCGGCCACGGACCTGAGCGGGACACGAACGCGCGTTCGGGCACCGGAGGTCGATGTCGCCTTCCTTCATCGCGCGTAACGGTGTACCGCATTCCGGGCACTCGACCGGCATGACGAACTCCCGCTCGCTGCCGTCGCGCTTCTCGACCACGGGACCGAGAACCTCGGGGATCACGTCGCCGGCCTTGCGCAGAACGACGGTGTCGCCGATCAGCACGCCCTTGGCCTTGACGACATCCTTGTTGTGCAGCGTGGCCTGGCGGACGACGGAACCGGCGACGTGCGCGGGCGCCATGACGGCGAACGGCGTGGCGCGCCCCGTGCGTCCCACCGATACGACGATGTCGAGGAGCTTGGTCTGGACCTCTTCGGGCGGGTACTTGTAGGCGATGGCCCAGCGGGGCGCTCGGCTCGTCGCGCCGAGTTCGTCGTGCAGCTCGAGCTCGTCGACTTTGACCACGATGCCGTCGAGCTCGTGCTCGATGTCATGACGGTGCTCGCCGAAGTACTCGACGAAGGACACCACCTCGTCGATCGTGTGGCACACCTTCGTGTGCGGGCTCGTGGGCAGACCCCATTCGGCGAGCAGGTCGTACACCTCGCTCTGCGCGGCGACGGGAGGGTTCGTCCACGCGCCGATGCCGTGCACGTAGAGCGCGAGCGACTCGATGCGCAGGAGTCCGGCCTCGAGTTCGAGGCCGTTCTTCTTGTCGATCTGCTGGCGGAGCCCGCCGCTGGCGGCATTGCGCGGATTGGCGAACGACGGGAAGCGTCGGGCGGCCGCCGTCTGCGCCTTCTCCTCGTCGAACGCCTTCTTCGCGCCTCCCCTGGCTTCCCAGCGCGCGAGAGCATCGGCGTACGCGCGGTCCCGGAAGTCGGCCTGCGCAGCGTTGAGACGCTCGAACGCTGCGACAGGGATGAATACCTCGCCACGCACTTCGACGATCGGGGGATGACCCTCCCCGCTCAGCCGTTGCGGGATCTCTGGCAGACGGAGGGCGTTCTCCGTCACGATCTCGCCGACGCGGCCGTCGCCCCGAGTGGCGGCAGAGGTGAGGACGCCGTTCTCGTACCGGAGGTTGATCGCGAGCCCGTCGATCTTCAGCTCGGTGAGCCACGCGACCTCACGCCCGGCGGCGGCCCTGGTCTTCGCCGCCCACTCCCGCAGCTCGTCGACGGAGAAGACGTTGTCGAGGCTGAGCATGCGCTCGGCGTGCTCGATCGTCGCAAGCCCCGTTGCCTCGGCCGCCCCGACCATCTGGGTGGGCGAATCCTGACCCTGCAGCTCGGGGTGCAGCCGCTCCAGTTCCTCGAGCCGATGCATCCATCCGTCGTAGGTGAAGTCATCCACGACCGATGTGTCACGGCCGTAATAGGCCTCCTTCGCGTCGAGGATGCGAGCGGTCAGCTCCTCGGCTTCGGTTCGGGCGTCTTCCAGCGAGATGTTCTCCGGCACCCCGCCAGTCTACGAGCGGGCACCGACACCGATGGGGTCTACGCGCCGACAGGCACCGCCGACACCGTGGTGTCGATCGTGAACTGCCCGAGCACCCGGGTGCCGACGTAGAGCACGGCGGTCTGCCCAGGCGCGACCCCGTCGAGCGGGACCTCCGGCGTCACCCGGACCCCGTCGTCCGAGACCACGGCACGTGCGGCGACCGGCTCGGAGTGCGCGCGGATCTGCACGTGACACTCGAACGAGGACTCCGTCGGCGCGGCCCCGGCCCAGCTGAACCGCTCCCCTGCGATCTCCGCGATCGCGAGAGCCTCCTTGGGTCCGACCACGACGGTGTTCGACACCGGTCGGACTTCGAGCACGAAGCGAGGCTTGCCGTCCGCCGCGGGCACACCGAGCTTGAGGCCGCGGCGCTGTCCCACCGTGAAGGCATGCGCCCCCTCGTGCGAGCCGACGACCTCCCCGCTGCGATCCACGATCTCGCCCGTGGCGGTTCCGACCTTCTCAGCGAGCCATCCTCGGGTGTCCCCGTCGGGGATGAAGCAGATGTCGTGGCTGTCCGGCTTCTGGGCGACGGTCAGGCCGCGTGCGGCCGCCTCGGCACGAACGATCGCCTTCGAGGGGGTCGTTCCGAGCGGGAAGTACGTGTGTGCGAGCTGCTCAGCGTTCAGCACACCCAGGACGTACGACTGGTCCTTGGCGTTGTCCGACGCCCGGTGCAGCTCCAGTCCGTCGGCACCGTCGACGAGCGTGGCATAGTGCCCGGTGCACACGGCGTCGAAGCCGAGCTCGATCGCGCGCTCCAGGAGGGCCGCGAACTTGATCTTCTCGTTGCAGCGCATGCAGGGGTTGGGCGTTCGTCCTGCCTGGTACTCGGAGATGAAGTCCTCGATGACATCGTCGCGGAAACGCTCGGAGAAGTCCCACACGTAGAACGGGATGCCGAGCAGGTCGGCGGCGCGGCGGGCATCGAGCGCATCCTCGATCGTGCAGCACCCGCGACTACCCGTGCGGAGCGTTCCACCGGCTCTGGAGAGCGCCAGGTGCACACCGACCACGTCGTGCCCCGCCTCCACGGCTCTTGCTGCCGCGACGGCGGAGTCGACGCCGCCGCTCATCGCCGCAAGGATCCGCATGGGAACAGTCTACGAGCGTGCGCCTGTGCCGGCGCCGGAAGCTCGCGCATAGGCGTCGCCGATCGCGGCGAGCACCGCTTCGACATCGGCGTCCGTCGACGTCCGACCCAGCGAGAATCGCAGCACGCTGCGCGCATCCCGCTCGCTCCGCCCCATCGCCATCACGACGTGCGACGGCTCGGCGACGCCTGCCTGGCACGCCGATCCGGTCGACGCCGCCACCCCGGCGACGTCGAGGAGGAACAACAGGCTCTCCCCCACCGCACCGGGGAACAGCACCTGCGCGTTGCCCGGCAGCCGGTCCGTCGGATCGCCCAGGAGCTCGGCTGCCGGCACTGCGGAACGTAGGCCCGAGACGAGACGGTCGCGCAGCACACGCAATCGCGCGGCCTCCTCCGTCCGCTCGGACTCGGCGAGCTCGAGTGCAGTGGCGAACGCCGCAGCCCCGGCGACGTCCTGGGTTCCGGCCCGGAGGCCTCGTTGCTGCGCGCCGCCGCGCAGGACGGCCGTCATTCGAGCGGTGCGAGCTGTGACGAGCACCCCGACGCCGACGGGAGCCGCGATCTTGTGCCCGGCGAGACTCATGGCCACGAGCCCCACTCCTCCGGCGGAATCTCCACGCAGATCACGGAACGACAGCGGTACATGTCCGAGCGCGGCGACGGCGTCGAGGTGGAGCGCCACACCCGCCGTCGCGGCGGCGGCGGCAAGCGCCGCCGCGTCGTTGATCGTGCCCGCCTCATTGTTCGCGACGAGCGCGGTGGCGAGCGCGGCGCCCGGAAGCCGGAGAGCGAACTGCTCGGGATCGATCCGCGCCTGGGCGGTCACCGGCACCCGGCGCAGCTCGGCGCCGTCTTCCACGAGCGCGGCCACGGTATCCATCGTGGCGTGGTGCTCGGCTTCGGGCATCACGATCGCCGTCGTGCCGTCGGGGCGGGCCCGCCACAGCCCCTGCAACGCCAGATTGATCGACTCGGTGCCACCCGAGGTGAACACGATCTCGATCGGGTCGGCATCGAGCACCGCGGCGACCCGCTCGCGGTATTCCTCGAGCAGTCGGCGGGCATCCTGGCCGGCGCCGTGCGTGGAGGAGGCGTTGCCGACGGTCTCCGTGGCGGCAAGCCAGGCGTCACGCGCTTCGGGGCGCAGAGGCGTGGTCGCCGCATGATCGAGATAGTGCCGCATCCTTCGATTCTCTCGCGAAACCCGCCCTGCCGGGTCTCCGTCCGTGGAACCCGGTACGCCCTGACATGAGACTGCAACACATCGCGCCTAGTGTGTACTCATGCCCGCGTTCCGAGACCTGACCGTGCCCGGCGGCACCACCCTCGACAACCTCGGCGTCCGTCTGCACGACGGCGTCGGCACCCTGCGCGTCTGGTCGCAGAACGCCTCGTCCATCGAGCTGGTCGTGTTCGACTCCACCGACCTGGACTGGGCGACCGACGAGGTTCCGCTCGAACGGCTGGCAGGAGGCGTCTGGGAGATCACCACGGAGCTCCTTCAGCCCGGCGTCCGCTACGCCGTCCGCGTCGGCGGGCCCCACGGCCCGGGAAACACCTTCAACCCGGAGACGCTGTTGCTGGACCCGTATGCACGGGGCCTGGCCCAGGGCGACGGCTACGAGGAGTGGCGTTCGGTCGTCATCGTCGACGGCTTCGACTGGGGCGATTCCCAGAAGCCTCGTATCCCGCTCGACCGCACGGTGATCTACGAGGGGCATCTCAAGGGACTCACCAAGCGTCACCCCGATGTGCCGCCCGCCCTGCACGGCACCTATGCGGGCCTCGCCCATCCCGCGATGATCGAGTACTTCCACTCGCTGGGCATCACCTCCATCGAGCTCCTCCCCGTGCACGCCTTCGTGCCGGAGCCGCGCCTGCTCGAACGCGGACTCACCAACTACTGGGGCTACAACACCCTGAATTTCTTCACCCCGCACACCGCCTACGCGACCGAGGACGCGCGCAAAGAAGGACCGGAGGCCGTCCTCGCCGAGTTCAAGGGGATGGTGCGGCTGCTGCACGAGGCCGGCCTCGAAGTGATCCTCGACGTCGTGTACAACCACACCTCCGAAGAGGGCATCGGCGGTCCCCGCTCGAGCCTGCGCGGCATCGACAACGCCCACTACTACCGCCAGGACGAGTCCGGCGTCTACGTCGACACCACCGGGTGCGGCAACACGCTGAACACGGCGACCGATGCCGGGGCCAGACTCGTCCTCGACTCCCTCCGCTATTGGGCTCAGGAGATGCAGATCGACGGCTTCCGCTTCGACCTCGCCACCGCGATCGCCCGCGACGGGGCACACACCTACACGCCGGAGCATCCGCTCCTGCAGGCCATCGCGGATGACCCGATCCTCGCCGACACCAAGCTCATCGCCGAGCCGTGGGACGTCGGTCTCGGCGGGTGGCAGACGGGGAACTTCCCGTCGGGATGGCACGAGTGGAACGACCGCTATCGCGACCGCGTACGCAACTTCTGGCTCAGCGACATCGACTATGCACGACGTGCGTCCGCCCCGGTGGGCGTCGGTGGGTTCGCGACCCGACTCGCCGGATCCTCCAACACGTTCAGCGAAGACCGGGGGCCGCTCGCCAGCGTGAACTTCGTCACGGCACACGACGGCTTCACCCTGCACGATCTCGTCTCGTACGACGTCAAGCACAATGAAGCGAACGGTGAGCAGAACCGCGACGGTGCCGACATGAACCGCGCCTTCAACCACGGTGTCGAGGGGCCTACGGATGACCCGACGATCCTCGCCGCGCGGCGCAAAGCGATGCGCAACCTTCTCGGGACGCTGCTCCTCTCGGCCGGCATCCCGATGCTCACGGCGGGCGACGAGGTCGGACGCACCCAGCGCGGCAACAACAACGCCTATGCTCAGGACTCCGCTCTCACCTGGCTCGCCTGGGATTTCGAGCCCTGGCAGGAGGACCTCCGCGCCCATGTCTCACGCCTGATCCGGTTGCGGCAGGAGAACCCGGCATTGCGCCCCGGCCGCTACGCGCGACTCGGCGAGCACATCCCGAATGCCTCGGTCATGGACTGGTTCGACCAGAACGGCGAGACGATGGAGCAGGGCCAGTGGGCCGACCCCGGCAACCGGACCCTCCAGTACGTCGCCGCCTCCACCCCCGATACCGAGGCCTACAACCGCATCCTGCTCATCGTGCACGGGACGGAGTCACCCATCGACGTGCGCCTCCCCGACGAGATCGAGGGCGCGACCCGCTTCGTGTCGCTGTGGTCGAGCGCTCAGGAGCGGCCTTCCGACGAGCAGGAGATCTTCGCGCCCGGCGATGTGCTTCCCGTCTCCGGTACATCGATGAGGCTGTTCCGCGTCGAATGAACCCGGCTCCCGACGCACCACGCGGCGCGCTACCCGCGACCACGACGGCGCGGTACATTCGGGATGTGGCTGCACGTGCTGGTACTCGGTCCTCGGCTCTTCGGAGCCCCGCTCAGATCCCGACGCGCGCCTTCGGCGACGCGGATGTCCCGGGCTCGCTTCGCTCCACTCGCATCCCGCTGCTCGATCCGACACCTGCAGTGCCCGGCGGCTTCGCGCCGAAGGCCTTCGTGGGCGAGGTCGTCCCGTTCACCGTGGTCTCGTTCCGCGAGGGCCACGACATCATCGGTGTGCAGGTGCGCCTCACGTCGCCCACGGGCGAGGAGAGCCTGCACCGGCTGACCGCCCGGAGCGACGGCACGGACCGGTGGGCGGCGGAGATCGCGCTCGACGAGCAGGGTGCATGGCGCTATCGGTTCGAAGCGTTCTCCGACGACTTCGCAACCTGGGCCCACGCCGCGGAGCTGAAGGTCGCAGCCGGTGTCGACGTGCCGGTGATGGCCGCGCTCGGCGCAGAGCTGCTCGCGCGGGCCGCCGCTGAGAAGGACCGCCCCGCCGCCCAGCGGAAACGTCTGCTCGCGGACGCCGAGTCGCTGCGGACCGGGGATGGCGAAACGGCACTCGCGCTCTCCACCGATTCCGGACTGGCTGATGTCTTCCTGGCCCGCCCTCTGACGACCCTGCGTTCCGCCACCGAGCGACAGACGCTCAACGTGGACCGTGCCGCGGCGGGCGTCGGTGCGTGGTACGAGTTCTTCCCGCGATCGGAGGGCGCGAAGCGGCTCAAGGACGGGACCGTGAAGAGCGGGACGTTCCGCACGGCAGCCAAACGCTTGCCGGAGGTCGCCGCGATGGGTTTCGACGTGGTCTATCTGGTTCCGATCCATCCGATCGGTACCACCAACCGCAAGGGGCGCAACAACACACTCACAGCGGAGCGGGGTGATCCCGGATCCCCATATGCGATTGGCTCCGCCGAGGGCGGTCACGACGCGATCCACCCGGACCTGGGATCGCCGGCCGACTTCCGCGCCTTCGTTCGCGCGGCGCACGGAGCCGGCCTCGAAGTCGCACTCGACCTCGCACTCCAGGCCGCCCCGGACCACCCCTGGGTGCGCGAGCACCCCGAGTGGTTCACGACCCTCCCCGACGGCAGCATCGCGTACGCCGAGAACCCGCCGAAGAAGTACCAGGACATCTACCCGCTCAACTTCGACAACGACCCCGATGGCATCGCGGCCGAGATGTTGCGGATCGTGAAGCACTGGGTGGCCCAGGGGGTGAAGATCTTCCGGGTCGACAACCCCCACACCAAGCCGCTGCAGTTCTGGGAGTGGCTGATCCGCGAGATCGGCGCCGTCGATCCGGACGTGATCTTCCTCGCGGAGGCCTTCACCCGCCCCGCCGTCATGCGTGCCCTGGCCGCCGTCGGTTTCCAGCAGAGCTACAGCTACTTCACGTGGCGGAATACCAAGAGCGAACTGGAGGAATTCCTCACCTCCGTGTCGCAGGAGACTTCCGACTACATGCGGCCCAACCTCTTCGTGAACACCCATGACATCCTGACCGAGTACCTGCAGTTCGGCGGTCGCGCGGCGTACCGTATCCGTGCCTGCATCGCCGCCACCGCAGGGCCCGTTTACGGGGTGTACGCCGGCTACGAGCTCTTCGAGAACGTGGCGAGGCCCGGGTCGGAAGAGAACATCGACAACGAGAAGTACGAGTTCAAGTTCCGCGACTGGTCGGGCGCAGAGGCCCGCGGCGAATCGCTCGCTCCTCTGCTCCGGCGCCTCAACGAGATCCGCGCAGCTCACCCCGCACTCGGCCAGCTCAGGAACTTCCGGGCGCACTGGAGCGACGACGATGCCGTCCTCGTGTACAGCAAGCACCTGCCGGCGCCGTTCACCGGTACCGGACGTCCCGATACCGTCATCGTGGTGGCGAACGTCGACCCGCACTCCGTGCGCGAGACGACCGTGCACCTCGACAGCACGCAATGGGGCATCCCGCTCGGCGATCCGTTCGAGGTCGAAGACCTGCTCACCGGCGCCGTCTGGACGTGGAACGATCACAACTATGTGCGGCTCGACGCCTTCGCCGAGCCGGTGCACATCCTGAAGGTGAGGGAGCGAGCATGAGCTACACAGAAGATGTCGCCGCATCCACCGAGTGGGAGGCCGTCTCCTCGGCCACGCACCACGATCCGCACGCCATCCTCGGCGCGCACCCCCACAAAGACGCCGCAGACCGCACGGTCACCGTGATCCGCGTCCGACGCCCGCTGGCCGCCGGCGTGTCCGCGGTGTTCGGCGACGGCAGCCGGCTCGAGCTCTCCCACGTGGCGCATGGCATCTGGGAGGCGCAGCACGTCGGTCCCCCGCTCCCATACCGGCTCGCCACGCGGTACGCGGATCACGAGGAGACGCTCTCCGGGGATCCGTATCGACACCGTCCGACTCTCGGAGACCTCGACCTCCATCTGATCGCCGAGGGACGGCACGAACGCCTCTGGGAGGCGCTGGGTGCCCACCCCCGGACGCTGGACGGCGAGCAGGGCGTCGCGTTCGCCGTCTGGGCGCCCAACGCCTCGGCAGTGCGCGTCGTCGGCGATCACAACGACTGGAACGGCGATGCGCACGCGATGCGCTCGATGGGCGTGAGCGGAGTCTGGGAGCTCTTCATCCCCGATCTCCCCGTTTGCACGCGGTACAAGTATCAGATCCGCACCCGCGACGGAGCCTGGATACTGAAAGCCGACCCGATGGCGCTCGCGGCCGAGGTACCGCCGAACACAGCATCCGTCGTGACCGCGTCGTCCTACGAGTGGGCGGACGGCGCGTGGATGACCCGGCGTGCCGCGACCCACGCCGTCGCGCAGCCGCTGTCGGTCTACGAGATCCACGTCGGCTCCTGGCGTGAGGGCCTCGGGTACCGGGACATCGCCGAGCCGCTGATCCAGCACGTGACGGATACAGGATTCACGCACGTCGAGTTCATGCCGTTGGCGGAGCACCCCTTCGGGGGCTCCTGGGGCTACCAGGTCAGCGGCTATTACGCGCCCACGAGCCGTTTCGGCACCCCGGACGACCTGAGATACCTGATCGATCGGCTGCACCAGGCCGGCATCGGCGTGATCATGGACTGGGTTCCCGGGCACTTCCCGAAAGACGCCTTCGCCCTCGCGCGCTTCGACGGCCAGCCCCTGTACGAACACCCCGATCCTCGCCGCGGCGAGCACCAGGACTGGGGCACGCTCATCTTCGACTACGGCCGACCGGAGGTGCGCGGCTTCCTCGTAGCCAACGCGCTGTACTGGTTCAGGGAGTTCCACGTCGACGGGCTGCGGGTCGATGCCGTCGCCTCGATGCTCTACCTCGACTACTCCCGCGAAGCCGGCGAATGGGAACCGAACATCCACGGTGGCCGGGAGAATCTCGAGGCGATCCGGTTCCTGCAGGAGGTGAACGCCACGGCCTACCGACTGCACCCGGGGATCATGATGATCGCCGAGGAGTCGACCAGCTTCCCGGGCGTCACCGCACCCACCGACCACGCCGGCCTGGGGTTCGGGTTCAAATGGAACATGGGCTGGATGAACGACTCTCTCCAGTACATCTCGCGCGACCCCATGTACCGCGCGCATCACGAAGGCGAGATGACCTTCTCCTTCGTGTATGCATTCGGGGAGAACTACCTGCTGCCGATCAGCCACGACGAAGTCGTGCACGGAAAGGGCAGCCTGATGGCGAAGATGCCCGGTGACCACTGGCACAAGCTCGCGAACGTCCGCGCGTACCTCGCCTACATGTGGGGGCATCCCGGGAAGAAGCTCCTGTTCATGGGCCAGGAGTTCGGTCAGCTCGCCGAGTGGTCCGAAGGGCGTGAGCTGGATTGGTGGCTCCTCGACCAGCCGTCGCACGCGCAGCTGCAGGGCTTCGTCGGCGCGATGAACCGTGCGTACAGATCCCAGTCCCCGCTGTGGGCACGGGACAACGACGGATCATCGTTCCAGCGCCTCGGCGCACCCAGCTGGGACCCGACCGTGATCGCCTTCGAGCGGCGGGATGCCCACGGCGGACGTCTCGTCGTCGTGAGCAACTTCGCCGGGGTGGAGCGCGCGGGATATCGACTCGCACTCCCGCAGGACGGCGTCTGGCAGGAGGTTCTCAACACCGACGCCGCCGATTACGGCGGACGAGGGTCCGGAAACCTGGGCATGGTCTTCGCCACCGGTGAGGACGGAAGCGCCCCCACGGCGACGATGACCCTTCCTGCGCTGTCGACGCTGTGGCTGCGGCACCAGTCGGACCCACACGTGCCTACCGTGAGCCACGGATGACGGGGGCGCGCGCCGGATCCTCCGACGGCTAGAACAACAGCGAAGAAAGCCGGTTCCGGGCGGCTACCACTCGCGGGTCGCCCGTCCCGATGAGGCCGAACAGCTCGATCAGCCGCTCCCGCACCGGGGTGCGCTGATCGGACGGCAGCTGGGCGAACAGGTCGAGCAGTCGCGAGAAAGCGTCGTCGACGTGACCGCCGGCCAGATCGAGGTCTGCCACGTCGAACTGCGCCTGGACGTCGAGCGGTCCCTCGGCAGCCGCCGCACGCGCTGCCTGCAGGTCGAGCCCCTGCACGCGGTCGAGCAGACGCACCTGGCCGAGACCAGCGATCGCCTCCTCATCACGAGGGTTCTCGGCGAGGGCCTTCTCGTAGGCGCGGATCGCTGCGGCGTAGTCGCCCGCCTCGATCGCGGCGAACGCCTCGGCGTGCAGGGGGGGAAGCTCCGGCTCCTCCGGCGTCGACGGCGCCTCGGCATCGGCGTCGACCGCAAGCGATCCGGTGACACCGTTCTGCGCTGCCACCTGCAGCAGCTGCGCGAAGACATCGCGCACCTGCTGCTCCGGCACCGCTCCGGTGAACATCGGCACGGGCTGACCGGCGATCAACGCGACGACCATCGGGATCGACTGCGCGCGGAAGCTCTGCGCGAGCTGCGGGTTCGCATCGACGTCGACCTTGGCGAGCAGCACGCGGCCGCCGAGTTCACGCGTCACCTTCTCGATGATCGGACTCAGCTGTTTGCACGGCCCGCACCACTCGGCCCACAGATCCACGACGACGGGAACCGTGCGCGAGAGTTCGAGGATCTGCCCGAATGTCTCATCGGTCGCATCGACGACGACATCGACCACGCCGGGGGCTGGAGCCCCCTCGGGCGGAGCCGCCGGTCGGTTGCGGAGGGTCGACAGGTCCACCGCGCCACGCAGCGCGGTCGGAGAGATTTCACTCACTTGATCACCTTCACGGAAAGGAGGTCCTGGTGGACTGCCAGGAGCCTGATCTGCTCCGTCGATCCCTGAGCGGGGACCGAGAAGAACAGCTGGAACTCGTACGTCGTCTCGACGCCCTTCGCGGATTCCGTCGCGCCCGTCAGGGCCTTGGCCTCTGCGTTGTCGCCGAACCGGATCACCACGTCGGAAGACGTCGGCGTCACCGTCTCGGTATCGGTCAGAGAAACCGCGACGATCGCACCACTGTCGAGCGTGGTCATCGAGATGGGCTCATCCGTCGTCGGCGCCATGTCGAATGCCGCCTTGGACGTCTTGGCGGCACCCTTGTCGGCGAGCCCCTTGACCACGGCCTGCCGGCTGTCGGTGATCGACGTCGCGAGATTCAACGCGAGGTCATCGAACAGGCCGTAGAACTCGCTCTTCTCCCCCGAGTCGACGACGTCGGCGAACGCCGGGGCGAGTTCCGCGGGCGGGAGCGTGAGGAACGCGGAGTCCGACGGGACGAGCGACGTGCCGAGCCAGCTGGCCGCGACATCGGGGAAAACCGCATCCGCGGACATCTCGGCCATATTGCTGACCTTGTAGTTCGACCACGGGTCTGACTGCGTCATCATGAACACAACGGGCGGCTCGGTGTCGTCGCCCTTGCTCTTCGCGAGCATGAGCACGGTGCGCGGCCACACATCGGTCGCCTCAGGAAGCACGACCTCGACATCATCCGTCGGGATCGCCGCAGGAACAGCCATGTCCGTGAGCTTGGTCCGCAGCGCGTACTCGGTCGTGCGGGCGGCGAGAGCCGGTCCGTCCAGACGCGTGGCGGCCAGGTCGAGATCGAGTGCGGCGTCTGCCTCCACCACCGTGTCGGATACCGACTTCAGGATGCGCTTGGCCTGCGCCTCGGTCACGGCGGGGGGCTTCTGATTCTCCGGCGCGATGACGGTCGGGCTGGGCGAGGGTGACGCAGAAGCATCGCCGAACTGCGGCCAGGAATCGGCGGAACACCCGGCAGCGAGAAGGGCAGTGAGCCCGAGGGCCGGGATCGCCAGCAGCCGGCGACGACGAGCGGGGCTCTTCGCGCGCATCGACGTCTTCGAGTCGTTCTCCTTGGGGTCCACGATCTCCCCATCTTCGATCTCGGTGTCCGGGGTATCTGCGGAGGGCGCCGGGTCGGCGGAGGCCGGTGTATCCGTTGAACCTTCGATCGCTGCGCGCTCTTCCGGGGGAAGCACCGCGACGTCGATCGGCTCGGTCACAGGAAGGGGGCCGGGGCCCTTGCGGCGCGGACCCCGTCCACGACGCTGGTGGCGGATTCCGAGGACGTACAGGACGAGTCCGATCAGCAGGACGATGCCGCCGGCGACCATGAGGGGCCCTGCGAGGGGGGTCGAGGTGTCGAGCGGCCAGGAGACGACGATGTCGTCGGGAGCATCCTCCGTGCCGTCGTACGCGACCAGCATGCTCGTTCCCTCGGGGAGTTGCATGTTGTCGGCGACGAGCGTGTTCTCCTTCTCGAAGGAGTCGAGCCACAGGTCGGAGCCACGGGGATCACGGCCAGTGTCGGCTTCGCCCTCTTCGCCCTCTTCGCCACCGGCCGACGCGTCCGGCGACACGTGCTCGACGGCGAAGCTGCTGTCGTCGTCCACCGTGACGTGGTTGTAGTCGGAGTCTGCGAGCCAGGCTTCCATGTCGGCTGTCCTGCCGTAGCTGCCGAAGATGTCACCCTGACCGCGCACGATCAAGGTCTGCACTCCGGGGTTCGTCCGGAGCACGTCCCCGTCCAGCAGGACGAACGGTGCAGGCTCATCGATCTTGACTTGCGTCTGCTGCGAGTCGGGGCCCACGAAGGTGCGCTGGGCGATCCCCGCCCCGATCAGCACGGCGGCAAGCACGAAGGCCACCACGGCCCATACGAAACGCACGAATAGTCTCCTCACGCATCACCGGCACCTGCCCGCGACGCAACACTCGACATTTCAGACTAGCGAAATCAGCTGTGTGTTGCCCACGTACACATGCAGTGCCGGCTGGACCGGCACGTCGCGCGCCACGTGGCTCGGCGTCTGGATACCCTTGCTGCAGTCGTTTCGAGGAGTCGTCGCATGAAGATCCACAATCCGTTCCGCACCGCCCTCGTGGCGACGCTCGGCGTGGGACTGGGGATCCTCCTGATCAACAGCGTGGAGACACTTTCGAGCGTCCTGCTCTACGTCGGCACAGCGCTCTTCCTCAGCCTGGGCCTCGATCCGCTCGTCTCCTTCCTGGAACGTCGTAGGCTCCCCCGCTGGCTCGCCGTGCTGGTGACGATCCTCGCGGTCCTCGCGATCTTCAGCGGGATCGTGCTGATCATCCTCCCCGTACTCGTGGATCAGATCTCCCAGCTGATCGCGCAGATCACGGCCATCGTTTCGCGAGGGAACATGATCCCCGATCTCAAGGAGTGGATGCAGGACACCTTCCCGAATCTGCAGGTCGATGTCGTCTTCACGTACGTCACCGACTGGCTGACGACGAACCTCGCCGAGATCGGCGGATCCATCGGTCAGGGCGTCCTCGTCGCCAGCGGCGCCGTCGTCAGCGGACTGTTCGGCGCGTTCATCATCCTCATCCTGACGATCTACCTCACCGCCTCGACGCCATCGCTCAAGCGCGCCGTGTACCAGCTCGCCCCGTCGTCGAAGCGCGACCGCTTCATCGACCTGTCGGAGCAGATCACCGACTCCGTGGGGTACTACGTCATGGGGCAGGTGACACAGGGCGTGATCAACGGCGTCCTCAGCGCGATCTACCTCTCGATCATCGATGCGCCGTTCCCGGCGGTCCTCGCGATCATCGCCTTCTTCTTCTCACTGATCCCGCTCGTCGGGACCCTGACCGGCTCCACGATCATCGTCCTCGTGTGCCTCATCCCGGGTCTCGGGTCTCCAGGGATCGCGATCGCCGCGGCGATCTACTACCTCGTCTACATGCAGATCGAGGCGTACGTGATCTCTCCGCGCATCATGAGCCGCGCGGTCGCCGTCCCCGGAGCAGTCGTCGTCGTGGCGGCGCTCGCGGGCGGTAGCCTGCTCGGCCTGCTGGGGGCACTCATCGCGATCCCCGTTGCTGCGAGCATCCTGATCATCTACCGGCAGGTTCTCATCCCGCGGATGAACGAACTCTGAGGCACCGGAGCCTCGGGCTCGATCAGTCCGTCGGCGGCCACTGAGTGGCCAGGGGAAGAGCCGACGGGTTCACTGCCGCCACGATCTCCGTGAGCACGCGCCGCGTCTGGGTCTCGCCGACCCACAGGTGCTTACCGCCCTCGACCGCGATCAACTGGGCATGCGGAATCGAGGCGAAGCGTTCGCGAGCCTCATCCGGGCGCAGGTAGTCGTCCAGCTCCGGCACCAACACGACGAGCGGGACTTCGCTGTCGGCCCAGGCCGCGACCTCCGATTCCGTGGCGCGATGCAACGGCGGAGACAAGAGGATCACGCCGGCGATGTCGTGGTCGCGCCCGTACTTGAGCGCCAGTTCGGTGCCGAAAGACCACCCGAGGAGCCATGGACGCGGAAGCGCCCGTGCGTGGACGAAGTTCATTGCCGCCGCCACATCGAACTGCTCCGCCGCGCCCCCGTCGAACGCACCGTCGCTCGTGCCGCGCGGCGACGTGGTCCCCCGCGTGTTGAACCTCAGGACTGCCAGGTCAGCCAGCGCAGGAAGCCTCGCTGCGGCTTTGCGGATGATGTGGGAGTCCATGAATCCGCCCGCTGTCGGCAGGGGATGAAGCGTCACGAGCGTCGCCACGGGCGGAGCATCCTGCGGGATGGCCAGTTCGCCGACCAGTGTGAGACCGTCCGCGGTGGTCAGCTCGACATCCTCGCGCTGCGCGGGGAGCTCCAGCGGCCCTCGAATCTCCATGTTCACGCCATCCTCCAACAGTGTGTATGCCAGTGCCGACGCGCGGCGAGATCCGCCGCATCGCCTAAGACGCCGTCGGCACGCCAGGCGACCAGGTGCGCGGTTCCCGCGACGATCGGCCGCGCACACCCCGGGCAGACGTATTCCTTCTGTGCCTGAGCGGATGACACCGGCTGCACGGTCCACTCGCTGCCCCGGCGGGTCTCCGAGCGCTTCCATCCGGCGAGCATCCGATCGAAGGAGTCGTCCGGTTCAGGGCGCGCAGGAGAGCGCCGGCGTGAGCGAGGCATCGCTCCTGTTCACCACCAGTGGTTGTTGGTCCAGAAGCTGTACGCCCCGGCCCAGCTGCCGTACCGCCCCGTGGCGTAGCCGGTGGCCCAACGCAGGTTGTCCACGGGATCGTAGCCGTTGCCGGGAACCTTGCTGCACGGAAGCGCCTGGACCAGCCCGCACGCACCCGAAGACGAGTTCGTGGCGTTCGGGTTCCAACCGCTCTCGCGAGACACGATGTAGTCGACGTACTGCCAATCGCTCTGCGCGATGCCGGCGGCGGCCATCCAGTCGGCGGGCGCTCCACCTCCCGAGTAAGGAGGCAGGGTGCCACCGGAGGACCCGCCCTGCGAACCTGTTGCGGCAGTCGCTGCCGGCTTGGGCTTGGGCTTCGGTTTCGGCTTCACGTACACCTCGAACGTGCCGCGTTCGACCGGCGTGATCGCTGCACCGCTGACCGTGACCGTGAGATTCTGCGTGTCGGCGAGAGCGAGCGAATAGGCCGAGTCCGGAGCATCGGACTGCACGGGCTCCGCCAACGCGACGCCGGTCGGTGCCACGAGTGCTCCCGCGAATCCGACCACAGCGAGAGCGCTGAACACGCTCACGACACCGCGACGGCGAGACCATCGGCGAGTGCCCGTGCGCGCGGATCTGACCGTCGCTGCGGGCACCAGCGAAAGGTCGCGTCGTTCGGGGTTCATGTCGTTTCGGGAGTTCACGATGAAGGACAGTCTACGCAAAGGCGCCTGAGTCGACCATCAGGAACTCAGCGAACGGCGAGAATCACGTCGATCGTGGCGTCGAGGAGTGCGTCGACCTGCTCTTCACGGTAGCCGCCACGCTGCATGCGAAACGCGGCAGAACGCAGCTGCTCGGCGGAGAGCGGGTCTCCGTCGCGGAGGTAGCGGACGATTCTTGTCGAGACATGATCGACCTCGTCGACGCGATAGCCGAACGTGAGGACACCGGTGCGGGCGAAGCGTCGGCGGCGAGGCCGGGCCAGGTGATCCAGGATCGTCTGCGCGTCTGCTCTCGCCTGTTCGACCCAGACCTCGGCGCCCTGCGCTCGCACCACACGCTCCCGCTCGCGCGCGGCGAAAGCGTCTTCCACGCGACCGAGAGCCGCATCGACGTCGGCCACCACGTAGCCGCCCTTGACGAGCGGAAAGGATGCCGCGCGCACATCGTCGGCGCCCAGGTCGTCGGTACCGGTCTCGAACGCTCGTCGCGCAGACGCGAGAAAGGTGTCGACAGCGGCACGGTGGTATCCACGCTCGCGCCCGGACGTCAGCGCGAACGCCGGCGAGGCATCGGCAGCTCGCTCGGCGACCTGGTCTTCGTTCATCACAGCACCACCCAGGGAGAGAGGAGGAAGTAGAGGCAGAGCGCCGGGATCGTCGAGGGCAGGATGCTGTCGAGCCGATCAAGAAGACCGCCGTGCCCGGGAAGCCAAGAACTCATGTCCTTGATGCCGAGATCGCGCTTGAGCATGGATTCCCCGAGATCGCCCAGCGTCGCCGACAGCAGGATCGACGCGCCGAAGATCAGGCCCGCCCACCAGGGCAGTTCGAGAAGGAAGATGGCGAGCAGCACGCCGGCAACCAGGGAAGCGAGGACAGCGCCGCCGAATCCCTCCCAGGTCTTCTTGGGGCTGATCTTCGGGGCCATCGGGTGGCGTCCGAAAGCGAGACCCGCCGCGTACGCCCCCGTGTCAGCGGCGACCGCGACGGCGATGAAGCTGAGCACCCACCACTGGCCACCCTCCTGTTCGAGGAGGATGAGAGCGACGCCGGCGAGGAACGGGACGTAGACCTGGACGAAACCGCCGATGACCGCATCCGCGAGGACGTCACCGTAGGTACGGCCGTCTTTCACCATCATCTGGGCGATGAGTCGCCACACGATCACGAACGCGACCGCCACGAAGAGCATGACCCAGGACAGCCACGGCTCTGCGAAGTACGCGGAGAGCACCAGGAAGGCGCCCGCGACCAGCTGGGGAACGACATCGACCCGGCGGCCGGAGGCCCGCAGAGCCCGAGAGAGTTCGTACACCCCCAGCAGTGCCGCGGCCAGAGCGAACGGCACGAACAGCGCTTTGACGAAGAGCAGCGATCCGAGCAGCGCCGCACCGAACGCGAGACCGATCAGAATCGCCAGAACGAGGTCCCGCCCCGTGCGCTGTTTTATCCGTTCATTCGCCTGATCGATCTGATCGCGTGCATGGGAGACATGGTTCTCGAGTTCGTCCCGCGCGGCCCGCCACTGCTCCCGGATCGCATTGTGGTCGGCTGTGTCGAGCGGCCCGGCCACGACGGGCGCCGCACCGGCGGATGACGCCGGCAGCGGTGGACGAGGCGGAATGGTCTCCGCATCGAACGTCGGGAAGGCGGCGTCCGCGAGCGGGACGCCGTCGAGCGGCGTGCCATCACGCGCGTCTCTACGCGTCGGCGGCATGCCCTCCTCGGCGTCTCGCGTTTCGTCAGACATCCGGACTACACCTCGAGGAGTTCGGCCTCTTTGCGCTTCAGCGCGTCGTCGATGAGGTCGACGTGCTGGCGCGTCAGGCCGTCCAGCTCCTTCTCGCCCCGAGCGATCTCATCCTCACCGAGCTCGCTCTTGAGCGCGTCGAGCTCGTCCTTCGCCTTGCGACGGATGCCACGGACATGGACCTTCGCGTCTTCAGCCTTGGTCTTGACGAGCTTGACGTACTCCTTGCGACGCTCAGCCGTGAGCTCGGGCATCGTCACGCGCACGAGGTTGCCGTCGTTCGTGGGGTTGACTCCGAGGTTCGGCATGTCGCGGATCGCCTGCTCGATCGCCTTCAGCGCCGACTTATCGTACGGCGTGATGATGAGCGTTCGGGCTTCCTGGTTCGCCAGCGATGCGAGCTGGGCGATCGGGGTCGGCGTGCCGTAGTAGTCCACGAGGACCTTCTGGAACATCTGCGGGTTCGCACGACCGGTGCGCACCGTGGAGAAGTCCTCCTTGGCAGCTTCGACCGCCCGGTTCATACGAGTGGTGGTTTCAGCGAGGACGTCCGCGATCACGGTGGCTCCTATCGTCGGGGTGTTCTGCAAATTCTATCGGGCGAAGTCGTCTCCGCCGTGTCACACGCTCAGGCGGTGACGAGGGTTCCGATCGGCTCGCCGAGCAACGCGCGGGTCACGTTGCCTGCGGGCTCCATGCCGAACACGCGCATGTCCATGCTGTTGTCCATACACAGGCTGAAGGCGGTCGAGTCGACGACCTTGAGGCCACGCTGCAGCGCATCACGATACGTGACGCGCTCGATGCGCTCCGCGTCGGCGTGCTTGTTCGGGTCGGCGGTGTAGATCGCGTCGACGCCGTTCTTGGCGACGAGGACCTCGTCCGCGCCGATCTCGAGCGCGCGCTGCGCTGCGACGGTGTCGGTGGAGAAGTACGGGAGGCCTGCGCCGGCACCGAAGATGACGACGCGGCCTTTCTCGAGGTGACGCTCGGCGCGACGCGGGATGTACGGCTCGGCGACCTGAGTCATCGAGATGGCCGACTGCACGCGGGTGGCGGCTCCGGCCTGCTCGAGGAAGTCCTGGAGGGCGAGGGCGTTCATGACCGTACCCAGCATGCCCATGTAGTCGGCGCGCCCCCTGTCCATGCCGCGCTGGCTGAGCTCGGCACCGCGGAAGAAGTTGCCTCCACCGACGACGATCGCCACCTCGACCCGGTCGACGGCCGCGGCGATGTCGCGGGCGATCTGCGAGACCACATCGGGGCTGACACCCAGCTGCCCCGCTCCGAAAGCCTCGCCGGAGAGCTTGAGAAGGACGCGTCGGCGTCCGGTGCGTTCATTCATGGGTGGGTGTCCTCTCGTCCCGATTCAAGATAGTGCCTCGTGGGCATGAAGAAGGGGTTCGGATCATGCGATCCGAACCCCTTCGACCTTGCTACGCGCCGACCTTGAAGCGCGCGAAGTCCGTCACGGTGATACCGGCGTCCTTCGCCACCTGGGCGACAGAGAGCTTGTTGTCCTTGGCGTAGTCCTGCTCGAGCAGGGCGACCTGCTTGATGAACGCAGACACGCGGCCTTCGACGATCTTCGGGAGAGCCGCTTCCGGCTTGCCCTCGTTGCGAGAGATCTCGGTGACGATCTCGCGCTCCTTCTCGACCGCGTCCGCCGGCACGTCCTCGCGGGACAGGTACGACGGGTTCGCGAAGGAGATGTGCTGGGCGATGCTGCGCGCGGTCTCGGCATCCTCACCCGAGTAGGCGACGACGACACCGATCTGCGGGGGCAGGTCCTTGCTCGTGCGGTGGAGGTAGACCTCGACCTTGTCGCCCGAGATCGTGCGCACGCGGCGCAGTTCGACCTTCTCGCCGATGATCGCGGCCTCTTCGGAGATGACCTGCTCGACGCTCTTGTCGCCGGCGGAGGCGGCGAGGGCGTCGTCGACCGAGTCGGCCTTGACCGCTGCTGCGGCGTCGGCGACCTTGTCGGCCAGCGCGATGAAGCGCTCGTTCTTCGCGACGAAGTCGGTCTCGCAGGCGAGCTCGATGAGCGTCACAGCGCCATCCTGCTCGCGAGCGACGATCAGTCCCTCGCTGGTCGAACGGTCAGCGCGCTTCGCGTTGCCCTTCGCACCCTTGAGACGCAGGATCTCGGTGGCCTTCGCGACGTCTCCGTCAGCCTCCTCGAGCGCCTTCTTGGTGTCGACCATTCCGGTGCCGAGCTGCTCACGCAGCGCCTTGAGGTCAGCGATGGTGAAGTTGGCCATGTGTGGTGGCTCCTTGCTTCGTTAGGTGTGTGTGAACGAGGGGATTACTTGGCGTCGGCAGCCTCGGCGGCGGCGACCTCAGCGGTCTCCTCACCGGAAGCGGCGGCGATCGCCTCGTCATGTGCCTCCGCACCGGCCTCGTCGGCAGCGGTCTCGTCAGCAGCAGGCGTCTCGACGACGGCGGCCTCATCGTCGGAGGTCACGACCTCGGCGGCGTCAGCGGACTCCTGCACCTCCTGGGCGGGAGTCTCGAGGAGCTCCTTCTCCCAGTCGGCGAGCGGCTCGGCGTCACCCGTCTCCGGGTTGTGCTTCTGCTGCAGGCCCTCGGCCGCGGCGTCGGCGATGATGCGCGTCAGCAGCGAGACGGAGCGGATCGCGTCGTCGTTGCCGGGGATCGGGTACTGGAAGTCGTCCGGGTCGGCGTTGGTGTCGAGGATGCCGATCACCGGGATGCCGAGCTTCTTGGCCTCATCGATCGCGAGGTGCTCGCGCTTGGCGTCGACGACCCAGATGGCCGACGGCGTCTTGGTGAGGTTGCGGATACCGCCGAGCGACTTGTGCAGCTTGTCGAGCTCACGCTTCTTGAGCAGGAGCTCCTTCTTCGTGAAGCCGCTGTTGGCCGGGGTCTCGTAGTCGAGCTCCTCGAGCTCCTTCATACGTGCGAGACGCTTGGAGATCGTCTGGAAGTTGGTGAGGAGTCCACCGAGCCACCGCTGGTTCACGAAGGGCTGGCCGACACGCGTCGCCTGCTCGGCGAGGATCTCCTGCGCCTGCTTCTTGGTGCCGACGAAGAGGATCGTGCCACCGTGGGCGACGGTCTCCTTGACGAAGTCGTAGGCCTTGTCGATGTAGCCGAGCGACTGCTGGAGGTCGATGATGTGGATGCCGCTGCGCTCGGTGAGGATGAAGCGCTTGACCTTCGGGTTCCACCGACGGGTCTGGTGTCCGAAGTGCACGCCGCTGTCGAGCAGCTGGCGGATGGTGACCACAGCCATGGTCGTCTCCTGGTTCTGGCGCGTTCCTGCGCCGTTGAGGTTGCAAGCCGATCGGATGATCGGACTTCCTGGTGCCCGGCCCACGCCCGCCTGTTCGAGGAACAGGACCTGTGGGAGTGGATGCCGCGATCTGAATCGCTTTGGGCACGCGTAGTCACCCCGATATCGAGGTGCTCCCCCAGCATACAGGACGCAGCGACGTCACTCACCCTGCACCGACAAGGCCCCGCCGGAGTCATCCACGCGCTCCATCGAACGGGCCGAGTTGTCCATCTGACCGCTCCGAGGAGCCGTCACACTCCCCTCATGCGCATTCTGCTCCGAACGACGTCCGGCACGGCCATCGCCGTGCTCGTTGCGCTCGCCCTGTGCGCACCCGATACCTCGGCGGCCTCGGGCGGCACAGCAGACCTACCGCGCTGGCGCTGGCCGCTCGCCGGGAATCGAGAGGTCGTCGAGCCGTTTCGCGCTCCGGCGCACGAGTACGGCGCCGGTCATCGTGGAGTCGACATGGACGCCTCGATCGACGCGGTGGTCACGGCCCCCGCAGATGGCACTGTGGCTTTCCGCGGGACCGTCGTGGACCGGCCGCTCCTGACCATCGAGCACGACGGCGGCCTCGTCAGCACCTTCGAACCACTCCGGACGACGCTCGACCCTGGGGACGCGGTGTCGGGCGGGCAGGAGATCGGATTCGTCGACGTTGGCGGTCATACCCCGGCGGGTGCGCTGCACCTCGGCATACGACGAGACGGCACGTACATCAATCCGATGCTGCTCTTCGGCGACCCCCCTCGGGCCATCCTGCTCCCCTGCTGCGACCCGCTGTGATCCCGCCCCACCATGGCTCCCGCAGCCAAGCGGCTCAAGCAGGTCGCTCCCGACGTCACGCCCGAGGATGTGCCAGCCGGTAGGTCGCGGTCAGACGTTCGGCCGAGACGTGCGTGTATATCTGGGTCGTGCCGAGGCTGGCGTGGCCGAGTATTTCCTGGACGGCCCGCAGGTCTGCGCCACCGTCGAGAAGGTGCGTGGCCGCCGTGTGTCGGAGAGCGTGCGGGCCGATGGTCTCCGCGCCGACGATCGGTGCCAGCACCCTGGCGACGAGTTCGTATACCGCTCGAGGGCCGATCCGGGCACCACGGCTACCCAGCATCACCGCCGGTGAGAAGTTACGCGCCCTCGCCACCAGGACGGGCCGGCCACGATGGAGGTACGCCTCGAGCGCAGCCCTCGCCGGAGCGCCGTACGGCACCACCCGCTCTTTGGCTCCCTTCCCGAGCACGCGGGCCGTTCCTCTGTCGAGGTCGAGGTCATCGACATCCAGCCCACACAGTTCGGCGACACGGATGCCGGAACCGTAGAGCAGCTCGAGGATGGCGTGATCCCGCAAAGCGATCGGATCCCCCGTCTCGGCCGCATCGCGATGCGCATCGAGCAGGCCCGACATGGCTTCGCGGGATGCCACCGTGGGCAGTGTGCGTCCCTTCTTCGGCGCGATCAGCCGCAGGCTCGGGTCGTGGGATACGAGCTCCTGCTCGTGCGCCCAGCTGAAGAATGACCGGGCCGCCGCAGCTCGCCGTGCAAGCGTGGATCTCGCATCGCCGCGCTGGGTGGCACGCCAGAGCCAATTTCTGAGCACCTCGAGGTCGACTTCCTCGAGCGTGACACCGACTGCCGACGTCTGGAGGTCTCGAAGGTCCGACCGGTACGCCTTCACGGTCGCCGGCGAGAGTCGACGCACCCGCTCCAGGTGACCGACGAACGCCTCAGTGGCGACCGCGAGATCCATGGGTTCAGCTTGCCGCCGCGCGCCGCGTCGTCTCTTCAGCCTCGCCGATGTCTCTGCGGATGCCTCTCACTCGGTCCGCGACGCGCGCGCCCGGTGCCACCCCCGTTCGTCGACGGAGACATCCCCGTCCAGATGCAGCAACCCGAGGCATGAGCGCACGCGTTCCGGCGACAGGCCCGACCTGCGGGCGATCTCCTCGACCGAGAGCCTGGACCTCGCGCTCAGGGCATCGAGGACCCGAGTGCGATTCGGATCGTGCTCATCACCCTCGCCCGCTCGTTGTTCGATCGACCCCCATAGCTCTCGTACCTCATGTGCCGACGTGACGCACTGCGCGTCGTACTCCCGGAGCAGCCGGTGGCACCCCGCGGAAGATGCCGATGTCACCGGCCCGGGAACGGCTCCGAGCGGACGACCCAGCGTCGCCGCATGACCGGCGGTGTTCAACGAGCCGCTGCGCCACCCCGCTTCGACCACGACGGTAGCCTGCCCGAGCGCAGCAATAAGTCGGTTCCTCGCCAGGAAGCGCCACTTGGTCGGGGCTGCGCCGCACGGCGGTTCACTCACCACAGTCCCCTCGACCGCGATCTGCTGCAGGAGCCTCTGATGACCCACCGGATAGGCGCGGTCGACTCCGCCGGCGAGGAAGGCGACGGTCGCGCCACCCACACCGAGAGCAGCCCGGTGTACAGCACCATCGATCCCGTATGCACCGCCGGAGACGACCACCGCTCCCCTGGCGGCGAGATCCCCGCTGAGTTCCGCCGCAACGTGTTCGCCGTAGCTGCTGGCGGCCCGTGCTCCGACCATCGACACGCGTGGCTCGCGCACGAGCAGATCGGCATGTCCACGCACCCACAGTGCGTTCGGCGCGTGGGGACCGAGATCATCGAGGCTCACGGGCCAGTTCGCGTCGCCGGGGACTACCAGTTGCGCGCCGACATCGAACGCGCTGCGGAGAGCCTGCCGCACCGCGCGGGGATCCGCCTGAAGACGCCATCGTGCTCTGGCCGCTGAAAGCGCCCGAGATGCCCGCCCGCTCGCAGCACCGGAGGGTATCAGCGACGCGCCATCTCCCAGCGCCGCCGACAATGCATCGCCAGCGCCCAGGGCCTCGATCAGTGCACCTGCGACGGCATCACCGGGTTCGGCGATCACGCTCCACGCTGCGCGAGCCACGCACTCCGCGACGGCATCACCCTCGTGGATGCGACGGACCGCTGCGATGGTCTCGGGGTCGTACTGCAGTTCGTCGATCCTCATGACAGTCCTCTCCGCAGGAGCAGCGCCCTGCCGATCTCCTCGGCGCCGGGCCGGTCGATGTCTGCCAGGTCGGCCATGGTCCACGCGACTCTGAGCACTCGGTCATAGCCCCGCAGTGTCAACGACCCGCGCTCCAGCGCGCGATCGAGTGGCGATCGAGTCGCGACGGAGAGTCGCAGCGCCCCCTGCCGGAGCCAGGTTCCCGGGACATCGGCATTGCGCCGCCACGGCGTGCTCTTCCACCGTTCCGCCGCACGCTCGCTCGCCGCGAGGACCCGGGCCCTCGCCCGCGCCGTCGTGGTTCTCGCCCTCCGCTCGTCCGTCGCGCACGACGCGGCCACCCGGGCGACGTGCAGGTCGATATCGATCCGATCGCGGAGCGGTCCCGACAATCGCGTCGAGTACCGCCGGATCGCCATGGGCGGACACACGCATTCGGCACCCCTGACGCCATGATTTCCGCACGGACACGGATTCATCGCGAGCAGCAGCTGGAACCTCGCGGGAAAGCGCGCTGTAAACCCCGCTCGATGCACCTCGATGACTCCCGATTCGAGCGGCTGGCGCAGCGCGTCGAGAGCCGCGCGAGAGAACTCCGCCGCCTCGTCGAGGAACAGCACGCCGCAGTGGGCCCGCACGATAGCTCCGGGCCGAGCAGCGCGCGACCCACCGCCGACCAACGCTGCGACGGACGCACTGTGGTGCGGGGCTTCCAGTGGCGGCGTGCGGCCGAGCGTCACGACCCGATCCCCGTTGAGCGAGAGTATGGAGGCGACCTCGAGTGCCTCCTGGTCCCCGAGCGGCGGCATGATTCCGGGGAGTCGTCGGGCGAGCATCGTCTTGCCTGCGCCCGGAGGCCCGCTCAGCAGCAGATGATGTCCACCTGCAGCGGCGACGATGAGCGCCTCGATCGCGTCTTCCTGGCCGACGACGTCGGACAGATCCAGATCTGAAGGTGCGTCGACCGACGCCGACGCCATGTCGACGGTCTCGACCTCGGGCGCTTCGACATCGGCACCGTGCCACACCGCGACTTCGGCGAGAGAGGTGGCAGCACGGACATGGACTCCGGGGACCAGTCTCGCCTCTGCTTCGTTGGCGTGAGGAACGATCACCCTTTCGAACCCGGCACGTGCAGCAGCGAACACGGCAGGGAGCACACCCGGGACAGGGCGAATCCTACCGTCGAGCCCGAGTTCTCCGACATGTACGGTCGCTGCGATCGAGCGCGGTTCGATCGAGCCGCCGGCAGCCAGAGCAGCCACGGCGATTCCGAGGTCGAACCCTGCTCCGTGCTTGGGAAGGCTGGCTGGCGACAGGTTGACCGTGAGGCGGCGCCGAGGTAGGTCGAGCCCGGCATTTTTGCAAGCATTGTGCACCCGTTGCACCGCCTCCGCGAGCGACTTGTCGGGTAGACCGATGATCCGGAACTCGGGCGTCTGGTTCGACAGGTCGGCTTCGACTTCGACGAGATGACCATCGACCCCGCTCAGTGCGACAGCCCACGTGCGGGCCGTACTCATGCGATGTCCACGAGATGCTCGAGCGACCCCAGGAACGGGTCCGGCCCGATGATCCCGATTGCCTCGAGCCTCACGGTGCGCCCACGAGCCACCTCGGGATGAGCGGCGAGCCACGCCTGCGCGAGTTGCCAGAGCCGGCGGCGCTTTCGTTGATCGACCGCCTCGAACGGGTGCCCGAATGCTGCCGTGCGTCTCGTCTTCACCTCGATCATCGCCAGCTGATCGCCTACCGCGGCGACAATGTCGATCTCCCCTTGCGAACACCGCCAGTTCCTGTCGAGCACGGTGTATCCGCTGCCTATCAGGTGCTGCGCCGCGCGCTCTTCCCCGGCTCGGCCGAGGTCGTCTTTTGCTGCCATGCCCTCAGCATCGCGGTCAGACTCGTAGCCTGAGAGGTGCCCTCACGCCCTGGCCCTGAAGTGGGGATTACTCAGGGATTCCGCATGGTGTGGAGGACCAGCATCAAGGTCGGCAGTGGCGACGAAGGTCACTCCCCGTCGAGCGAGAGTTCCTGCGGGAGTTCGAACTCCCGACGCTGGAGCTCCTCGACATTCACGTCCTTGAACGTGAGCACGCGCACGGCCTTCACGAAGCGATCCGCTCGGTAGATGTCCCACACCCACACATCGCTCATCGAGATCTCGAAATAGAAATCGTGTTCGGTGTCGCGGCGGACGACGTTGACCTCGTTCGCGAGGTAGAAGCGGCGTTCGGTCTCGACGACGTACTGGAACTGCGACACCACATCCCGGTACTCCCGGAACAGTGCCAGCTCGAGCTCGCGGTCGTAGTCGTCGAAGGCTTCCTCATCCATGATGACTCCATCCTAGAGTCGCGGCGCACGAGGCGCGGCATCGCCGGCCGATGCAGGTCTGGATCAGAACAGGGTCGGGGCGTCGGCGATGGCCCACGACGCACGGTGGAAAGGAGACAGCCCGTTGCGCCGGATGGCCTCGCGGTGTTCGGGGCTCGCGTAGCCCTTGTTGCGATTCCACTGATACGCAGGATGGCTCTCGTGAAGTTCGGCCATGTACAGGTCGCGGGCCACCTTCGCGATCACGGAGGCCGCAGACACGGAGGCGCAGTCGCGGTCGGCTTTGATGACGGGTCGCACGCGCAGCGGCGACGAATGCACTCGGGAGACGTAATCGTGGTTCCCGTCGAGCAGAACGAGCGCCTCGTCCATCGAAGCCCCCTGCGCAGCGATCGCCGACACAGCGCGCGATGCGGCGAGTCCGAGGGCCCGCATGATGCCGACCTGGTCGACTTCTTCGGCGCTCGCCCAGCCGACGGCAGAGGCCTGCACCCACGCCGCTGCGCGTGCCGCGACATCGGGCCGACGCTTCTCCGTCACGAGCTTGGAATCACGCAGACCATCCGGCACGCGACGTCGCACGCCTGCCGCATCCATCATCGCGGCGCCGACGGCGACGGGACCGGCGAGTGCGCCTCGACCCACCTCATCCAGCGCGATGATCACGCCGCACTCCCCCAGGAGTTTGCGTTCCAGGGTCAGCTTCGGGGTGATCACGGTCATTCGGGGTCCGGAACTCCGTTGAACGTGTCGTGGTGGCCGTCGATCGGTCCCATGCGATCCAGAGGCCAGGTCGTCAGGAAGGCCTTGCCGACGATGTTCTCCATCGGGACGAAGCCCCCGCTGGGGAGGTCCTGATGTGCGCGCGCGTCGCGCGATCGATCGCGATTGTCGCCCAGCAGCCAGACCGAGTCATCGGGAACGACCACGTCGAACGTCTCGTTCGAGGCGGCCGTGTCGCCCTCGGGGAGGTTCAGGTAGCTGAGTTCGTCGATCGGGGCGCCGTTGATCGTGATCTGGCCGAGTGCGTTGCAGCACACGACATGATCGCCGGGCAAACCGATCACGCGCTTCACGAGGTGGTCCTGCGAGTCCGTCGCGGAGATGCCGACGAAGTTGAGGACCCAGTCGACCGCCTGAACGAGCGGAGGCTGAGCGGGCGTCTGCGGCTGTGGATCGAGCCAGCCGCCCGGATCCTTGAAGACGACGACATCGCCACGTGCATAGTCGGTCCACCGAGGGGTCAGCTCGTCGACGAGAATCCGATCCTTCACGAGAAGGGTGCGCTCCATCGAGGCCGACGGAATGTAGAACGACCTCACGACGAAGCTCTTGACCACGAAGGACACGAGGGCGGCGATCACGATGATCACCAGCACGTCGCGGAGGAAGACCAGGAACCCGCGTCGTCTGGAAGTGCGCGCGGCCGGCGAATCAGTCATCAGGTTCCTTCTCGAGTCATACACCGCTCTGGCGCGACGGTATCAAGGTTCGCACACCGGGGACAGAACACAGCACCCCAGGACATCGTGTCCTGGGGTGCTGTGGAGAACCTGCGACTCAGCGGTCGCGCTTCTCCTTGATCTTGGCCTTCTTGCCACGGAGCTGGCGGAGGTAGTAGAGCTTCGCGCGACGCACGTCACCGCGGGTGACGACCTCGATGTGGTCGATCACCGGGGAGTGCACCGGGAAGGTACGCTCGACGCCCACCTGGAAGCTGATCTTGCGGACCGTGAAGGTCTCGCGCACGCTGTCGCCCTGACGGCCGATGACGACACCCTGGAAGACCTGGATACGAGAGCGGCTGCCCTCGGTGATGTTGACGTGAACCTTGACGGTGTCACCGGGGAAGAAGTCCGGGATGTCCGAACGAAGGGAAGCCGCGTCGACGGCGTCGAGGATCTGCATGATCATCTCTCTCTGCACCCGCCACAGGTCGCATGCATGTATTCAAAGGAACAAGAAGGGAGTGAGCTGTACGGAACGGCGAACGTCCGCGGGCTCCCCTGTGGCAGAGCCGGTCACAGCACAAACACTCATTCTGCCATGGATGCCGCGCCCGGCCAAAACGCTGACCTCAGTCGCGGCCGTCGGTCTCCCGCACCACGATGATCTCGTGTGCGCGCGTGGGAGGGGCAGGTTCGTTGACGGGCGGGATCGTGGACCAGGTGATGGTCTCGCGCAGTCGGGTCCCGCTCCCCTTCGCCTCGTTCCACAGCTGCCAGAGCTGCAACCAGATCAGTGCGATGCCCGCGACGATCGCGCCGGTCAGCAACCACGGGAAAGCCCCGTCGATGAAGAAGCCGACGGCGATGGTCAGCCCGTTCCAGATCGTGAAGCCGATGACATCCCACCACGATACGGCCCGCTCGATGCGAACGGACGGGCGCGAGCGCGTCAGGAGCGTGAGCAGGAGCTGTCCGACGAAGACGGACGGCATCGCGATGAGCAGCACCCAGAGAATGGACCAGCCACCCTGGAAGACCCCCCAGCCGATCAGCAGCCAGAGCGGCAGGAGGAACGCCGCCGGGAGGAGCCAGCGGAAGAAGGCCTGTCGCAACCACATGATCAGATCGTACGACGACACCCGCCCCTGCGGCCCGGTGTTCGCTGAGAGCGGTCGGGGAACCGCCCGCGCCGGATCAGGGAGAATGGAGACGACGAGAGGAAACCCGATGATCGAACTGCGCACCCCTGCCGAGATCGACGAGATGCGCGCCGCAGGACGTTTCGTGGCCGAGACACTGGCGACCCTGCGCGACGAGACGAAGGTCGGGACGAACCTCCTCTCGATCGATCGCCGCGCACACGACATGATCCGCAAGGCCGGCGCAGAGTCGTGTTACATCGACTATCACCCCTCGTTCGGAGCGAGTCCGTTCGGCAAGGTGATCTGCACCTCGGTCAACGACGCCGTGCTGCACGGCCTCCCCCATGACTACACACTGCGTGACGGCGACCTCGTCACCCTCGACTTCGCAGTGTCGGTCGACGGTTGGGTCGCCGACTCGGCGGTGTCGTTCGTCGTCGGCGCGGCTCGTGAAGAAGACCTTCAACTCATCGGTACCACCGAACGCGCCCTGACCGCCGCGATCGACTCCGCAACGGTCGGAAACCGCATCGGCGACATCTCCGCGGCCGTCGCCGCCATCGCACACGGCGAGGGCTACTCGATCAATACCGACTTCGGTGGGCACGGAGTCGGACGCACGATGCACGGGGACCCGCACGTGCCGAACGACGGCCGCGCCGGCCGGGGCTTTCCCCTGAGGGCCGGCCTGGTCCTCGCACTCGAGCCCTGGCTCCTCGCGACGACAGACGAGCTGGTCACCGACCCCGACGGATGGACCCTGCGCAGCGCTGACGGTTCACGCGGCGCCCACTCCGAGCACACCATCGCGATCACGGAAGACGGCCCCATCATCCTGACCGACCGATCGTTCCTCGGCGTGGACTGACCCGCGCCACGAGCCGAAACGCGAGGCCGTATGCCATCCTGAGTCCATGATTCCGCAGGATCGCCATGTGCCGGAGCGTCTTCTCCTCGCTCGGCATGGTCAGACCGTGTGGAACGTCGAACACCGCTTGCAGGGTCAGCTCGACTCGCCCCTCACCGACGAAGGCATCGCCCAAGCCCGCGCAATCGCCTCCCGCCTCGGTGACGCCGGCGTGCTCACCGTGTGCTCCAGCCCGCTCGGTAGAGCCATGCAGACCGCGGTCATCATCGCTGACCGGCTCGGGGCCGAGGTCATTGAGGTGCCGGAACTCGCCGATCTCGATCACGGTGCGCTGGCGGGTATGACTTGGGACGAGATCGACGCGGCGTATCCGATGGCCAGAGAGGAGCGCGCCGCCAATCGCTACGGATGGGCATTCCCCGGCGGTGAGAGTTACGCGCAAGCCCGTTCCCGAGCGCGAAAGGCCCTCAGCAGCTGCGGATGGGCGTCCGAGGGGACACCGCTGCTCGTGAGCCACGAGATGATCGGACGGATGCTGCGTGCCGAGCTACGACGTCTCGATGCGTCGAACGCGCTCGGACTGAGACATCCGCACGGCGTGGTCTTCGAGATCGATGGCACCTCGGAGCGGATGCTCTGACAGGCGCATCCGAGCGGATTCGGCGTCGATCCCGGTCAGGACTGCGAGGTCTCGTCGTCCGGGAGGAGATCAGGGCGACGCAGCCTGGTGCGCTCGAACTGCT
This sequence comes from Microbacterium maritypicum, assembly GCF_041529975.1. NCBI lineage: Bacteria > Bacillati > Actinomycetota > Actinomycetes > Micrococcales > Microbacteriaceae > Microbacterium > Microbacterium maritypicum. The sequence goes on from NZ_CP168030.1 coordinate 2,762,680, forward strand.
GCTCGCGGCGCCAGGTGGCGATCGCCCCGTGGTTGCCGCTCAGCAGGATGTCCGGCACCGCCCGCTCGCGCCATGAAGCGGGCTTCGTGTACGAGGGGTACTCCAGGAGCCCGTCCTCGTGCGACTCCTCGACGAGGCTTTCCGGATTGCCGACGACGCCGGGGATGAGCCTCCCGATCGCCTCGATCATCGCCATCGTGGCGACCTCTCCCCCGTTTAAGACGTAGTCCCCGAGGCTGATGAGGCGCACCTCGCCGAGGTCGGCTGCGTACTCGAAGACGCGTTCGTCGATGCCCTCGTAACGTCCGCACCCGAAGACGAGGTGCTCATGGGTGGCCAGCGCCCGTGCGGTCTTCTGCGTGAAGACCTCACCGGCAGGTGACGGGAAGATGATGGTCGGTCGCTCGGCCCCCGCCGTATCGGACGGACCGGCGACGTCATCGAGAGCAAGACCCCATGGCTCCGGCTTCATGACCATGCCGGCGCCACCGCCGTACGGGGTGTCGTCGACCGTGTTGTGACGATCGGACGTCCAGTCGCGGAGGTCATGCACGCGAAGGTCGATGATGCCGGCGTGCTGCGCCTTCCCGAGGAGGGAGAGCGTCAGGCCGTCGAAGTAGGACGGAAAGATGGAGAGGACGTCGATGCGCACGGGGGAACCGTATCAGCGGTCACTCAGGGGCTTCGGCGTCCGAGCCCGACGGCTGCTCGGCATCCGCGGCGTCGGGGAGCTCCTCGAAGAGTCCCGGCGGCGGCGTCACGATCAGACGACCGACCGAGACGTCGACGGTGGGGACGATGGCGGCCACGAAAGGGACCATGACCTCGTTCTCGCCGGACTTCACGATGAGCAGATCCTGCGCCGGGAAGTGCTCGACGCGGATGACCCGGCCGATGACCGCATCGTCGCGAACGACGTCGAGCCCCACGAGCTGGTGATCGAACCACGCGTCGTCCTCGACCTCATCGACGTCCTGGTCGATCCAGAGGATCGCCTTCACGAGGCTCTCGGCGGATTCTCGGTCATCGACATCTTCGAAGAAGACGACCGGATTCCCGTTCATCAAACGGTATTCGCGAACGGTGATGTCCTTGCCGTGCCACGGCGATGCCTCGGGCACCTGCACCGTGAAGCCGGCACCGGGGGTGAAACGACCCGCCGGATTGTCGGTGTACAGCTCGAGCTTGAGGCCGCCTTTGAGGCCGTGCGCCTTCACGAGACGCCCGACGCGCAGCTGATTCTTGCCCTGGTTGCGGTCCTTCGGCACCACGTCAGTCGTCCGCGACATCGACGCGGACCCGACGCCCGTCAGCGAGCGCGCTGACGAGGGTGCGAAGGGCCTTGGCTGTGCGGCCGCCGCGCCCGATCACGCGTCCACGGTCATCGGGGTGCACGCGCACCTCGAGGAGGTCGCCTCGCGGCGATGTGGATTCATTGATGCGGACATCTTCCGGGTGATCGACGATCCCCTTGACGATGTGTTCGAGCGCGGCGGCGAGCACGGCGGATTACTCTGCGTCGGCGGCGGGGGCCTCAGCGGCCTCCGCGTCGGCCGCGGCGGGAGCCTCCTCAGCGGGGGCCTCCACCTTCTTCTCGGCCTTGGGCTTGACGACGGACTTCTTGGATGCGTCGATCTCGAAGGGAGCCTTGGGCTCCTTCACCTTGAGGGTGGACTTCGCGTCGGCGTCGCCCTTGAACTTGCCCCAGTCGCCCGTGATCTTGAGGATGGCGGCGACCTGCTCGGTCGGCTGCGCGCCGACGGAGAGCCAGTACTGCGCACGCTCGGAGTCGACCTCGATGAACGAGGGCTCCTCGGTGGGGTGGTACTTGCCGATCTCCTCGATCACGCGACCATCGCGCTTGGTCTTCGAGTCGGCGACGACGATGCGGTAGTACGGCGCACGGATCTTGCCCAGGCGCTTGAGACGAATCTTGACAGCCACGATTCTCCTGAATTGTGTGGAAGGAAACGAACTGATCGCCTGGAGAGTGGGGTGCACACCCGGCGGAAGCTCAAATGAGTGTGGACACCTGCTGGATAGAGGGTCGAGCAGGTCGTCCGACCCTCTATTCTGCCAGATCCTCGCGCCCGGCGCGAAACGTGGCGCAACGGCCGTTGTCGTGTCGCGTCGCCCGCGTGTCAGACTGTGCGGGTGAAACTCGAGTTCGCCTCTTCCGCCCGATCCACCGTCGGCCTCGAATGGGAGATCATGCTCGCGGATCCCGTGAGCGGTGACCTCGTCGGACGCGCCCCGGAACTGCTGGCGGCGCTCGAAGCCGAGAGCGAGGATGAGCGCCACACCGTCACCGGCGAGCTGCTCACGAACACGATCGAAGTCACGAGCGGGATCGGCGATTCCGTCGCGCACGCCGTCGACGACATCGCGAACGCCATCACCGCCGTGCGCACCGCGACCGACCCGGCGGGCATCGAACTGCTGTCGGCGGGCAGCCACCCGTTCGCGCAGTGGTTCGATCAGGAGGTCACCGACAAGTCGCGGTATCACACCCTCATCGAGCGCACCCAGTGGTGGGGTCGCAACATGATGATCTGGGGGATCCACGTGCACATCGGGGTGGAAGACCAGCGCAAGGTCTTCCCCATCATCAACGCGCTCTCGGCATACCTCCCCCATCTCCAGGCCCTGTCGGCGTCGAGTCCGTTCTGGGCGGGCGAGCGCACCGGCTACGCCTCGAACCGCGCGCTGGTGTTCCAACAGCTTCCGACGGCCGGACTCCCCTGGCCGTTGCGAGATTGGTCCCAGTACGAGTCGTATCTCGACGACATGGTCCGCACCGGCGTGATGGCGGATGCCACGGAGGTGCGCTGGGACATCCGTCCCGCTCCACGCTGGGGGACCATCGAGGTGCGAGCGTGCGACGGCCTCTCGACGCTGCCGGAGCTTGCGTCGGTCGCGGCGCTCGTGCAGGTGCTCGTCGAGCACTTCTCCCGTGAGCTCGACGAGGGGCGGGCCCTTCCCGAACTCCCGGCGTGGTTCCACCGGGAGAACAAGTGGCGCGCGGCGCGATACGGGCTCGACGCACGGGTCATCGTCGATGCGGCCGGAACGCAGCGCCCGGTGCGAGAGCATCTCGCCGAAGTCCTCGATGAGCTGGCGCCCGTGGCTGTGGAACTCGGTTGCGTCCGCGAATTCGGCAACAACGCCGTCACCCTCGAGAACGGGGCCAGCTACGAACGTCAGCTCGTGATCGCGAACGCCACCGCCGGTGATCTCACCGCCGTCGTGCAGCACCTCATCCGCGAGTTCCGTTCCGGACCCGAGTCCTCGACGGAAGGCGCGTAGCCCCGGACTCTGCCGGCGGCGACTCAGTCCTCGACGAGACGCCGGGCGAGTCCCTCATCCAGAACGACGTCGGTGATGAGCCCGGCAGAGAGGGCGGCCCGGAGGCTCACCAGCTTCGGGATGCCCGAAACGACGCATATCCGTCGCGGAACGCGACGCAGGCGGTCGAGCCCCGGCCCGGTCGCCCTGGCGTTCACACGGATATCCCGCCAGGAGCCGTCTGACCGGAAGAACACCGTGGCGACGTCACCGATCGCGTGATCCTCGCGCAGGCTGCGGTAGTCGTCGCGCCCGAGATATCCGCCGACGTACACACGACTCGGGACCTCGGCAGCCGGAGACCCAAGACTGAAGACCGCGACGTCCATCTTCGCCTGCAGATCGAGGACTCGACGGGTGCTGCGTTCGCGCCACATCGCCTCCCGGGTCGCAGGGTCGTCGAAGAAGGCAGGAACGGGGAACTGCTGCACCTGCGCGCCGAAGGCACTGCCGAACCGCTGCAGGATGTCGCTGGAGTACTCGACACCGGTGGTCTGGGTGTTGCCCGCCCCGTTGAGCTGCACGAAGGTCGTGTTGTGCGTCTCCTTCTGCGTGAGGCCGCGGCTCACCGCACTGATCGTCGATCCCCAGGCCACACCGATGATCATGTTGGAGTCGACGAACTGCGACAGCAGGCGCCCGGCCGTGAGCGCGACGCGCTCGAGTCGTTCCACCTCGCTGAGGATCTCGGGCATGGGAACGACATGTGCGGCCACCCGATGCCGGTCACGGATGCGCTGCTCGAGCATGCCCAGCCGCTCCAGCGGTGAATTGATGCGGATGTCGACCAGGCCGCTCTCCCGGGCGAAGCTCAAGAGTCGAGAGACCGAGGACCGGGAGGTGCCGAGCTCCTGCGCGATCACCTCCATCGTCTTGTCCTGCATGTAGTAGAGCTGCGCGGCAGTGAGCGCCGCGATCAGCTTGCTATCGCGGGTTTCCGCGCTCTGACCGACCATCGTGACCTCCTCACCCTCGATCCTTGCACATATGTGCAGTGGGCTTGCGCGGGATGCCACACAGGTCGATGCTGGTTGGCAAGTAAGGAAGAGAGGGTCGACGATGATCGATTCCACACACTCGTCAGCGGAGCGCGCGGAGGTTCGCGCCGTCCGCGAATCCGGACGCACGAGCGTCCTCGTCATCGGCGGCGGGATCAACGGGATCTCCACGTTCCGTGACTTGGCACTCCAGGGAGTCGACGTGCTGCTCGTCGAACGAGGAGACTTCGCCTCCGGCGCATCCTCCGCATCGAGCCACATGATCCACGGCGGCATCCGCTATCTCGAGAACGGCGAGTTCCGGCTCGTGCGCGAGTCCGTCGAGGAGCGCAACGGACTGCTCAAGATCGCCCCTCACTACGTGAAGCCACTGCAGACGACCATCCCGATCTACTCCACGTTCTCGGGTATCCTCTCCGCGCCTCTGAGGTTCCTGACGCACAAGAGCGGCAAGCCCCAGGAGCGCGGCGCGTTCCTGATCAAGGTCGGTCTGACGATCTACGACACGTTCTCGCGTGACGGCGGGATGGTGCCCCGACACCGCTTCCTCGGTCGGAAGAAGTCACTCGCAGAGCTGCCCTCGCTAGACCCGAACATCAAGTACACGGCGACCTACTACGACGCCTCGATGCACGACCCCGAGCGTCTCGCGCTCGACGTGCTCCAGGATGGTCGCGCAGCGCACCCCGAAGCGCATGCACTCAACTACGTCGAGGCGATCGCGCGCGAGGGCGATGAGGTCGTCCTCCGCGATCGCGAGAGCGGAACCGAATTCCGCGTGCACGCCGACGTGGTGGTGAACGCCTCCGGCCCCTGGACGGACCTCACGAACGACGCACTCGGCGAGGACACCCGGTTCATGGGAGGCACCAAGGGTTCGCACATCGTGCTGGACCACCCGGAGCTTCTCGAGGCGACGCAGGGCCGGGAGATCTTCTTCGAACACTCCGACGGCCGCATCGTCCTCATCTACCCGCTCAAGGGACGAGTGCTCGTCGGCACCACCGACATCGACGCCGACCCGCGCGAGGTCCCGGTGTGCACGGAGGAAGAGGTCGACTACTTCTTCGAACTGATCCACCACGTCTTCCCGACGATTCCGGTCTCCCGCGATCAGATCGTCTACAAGTTCTCCGGTATCCGTCCGCTGCCGCGTCACGAGGACACCGCCCCCGGGTTCGTGTCACGCGACTACCGCATCGAAGTCGATGAGAAGGGTGCCGTCCCGCTCGTCAGCCTCGTCGGCGGCAAGTGGACCACGTTCCGCGCGCTCGGCGAGTCGCTCTCCGACACCGTGCTGAGCCTGATCGACCGCACCAGGACAGTCTCCACCGCCGGACGCGCGATCGGCGGCGGCCGCGAGTTCCCGCGTACTGAGAAGGCACGCCGGATCTGGATCCAGGAGAACCTCCCCGGCGCCGGGGCACGTGCCGACCAGCTGCTCGCGAGATACGGAACCCGCGCGGCGGACGTGTGGGCGTACGTCGAGCAGGGACCGGACTCCCCCCTTGCCGGCGGCGACCTCTCCACCCGCGAACTCGAGTGGATGGTGCACAACGAGATGGTGGCGCGCCTGGAGGACATCGTGCTCCGCCGCACGAGCATCGCCTTCACCGGCAACGCCGACGCCGAGGTGCTCGATGAGATCGCCGATGCGCTCGCACCGATGCTCGGCTGGGACCGCTCGCGCCACGACGCCGAGCTCGACCAGACGCGCCAGCTGCTGAACGATCGACACGGACTCGATATCCGATCCCGCACCCGCGGCTGATCGGACTTCGAACTGCCGCCCTCCTCGCGGCGCAACCCCTCATAACGTGTCGGGGCAGAGGGGCCCCGACACACAAGAAAGGTCAAAGAAGACATGGCTGATGTGAATCTCGGTCTCTACTTGCTCTCGGAGTTGGTCGGCACAGCGATGCTGGTCCTCCTCGGTTGTGGTGTGGTCGCCAACGTGGCACTTGCGAAGAACAAGGGCTTCGGCGGAGGCTTCCTGATGGTCAACTGGGGATGGGGCCTCGCGGTCTTCGCCGGTGTGCTCGTCTCCGCGTACTCCGGTGCGATCCTCAACCCTGCAGTCGGTATCGGCCTCATGGTCGCCGGCAAGATCAGCGTCGTGATGTTCCTCACCGCCACGGCGGCGGAACTCGTCGGAGCCGTCCTCGGTGCGATCGTCGTCTGGCTCGCCTACAAGCAGCACTTCGACGAGGAGCCGGAGGCTGCCAACAAGCTCGGCGTCTTCTCCACCGGCCCCGCCATCCGTTCCTACGGCTGGAACCTCGTGACGGAGATCATCGGCACCTTCGTGCTCGTGTTCGGCATCTTCGCGTTCGCCGACTACGGCGACATCGAGGTCGGCGTTCCCGGGGGCCTCGGCCCGCTCACCGCGCTTCCGGTGGCCCTGCTCGTGGTCGGCATCGGCGCCTCTCTCGGTGGCCCGACCGGCTACGCGATCAACCCCGCCCGTGACCTCGGTCCGCGCATCGCTCACGCGATCCTGCCGATCAAGGGCAAGGGCGCCAGCGACTGGTCCTACTCGTGGGTCCCCGTCGTCGGCCCCCTCATCGGTGGTGTGATCGCCGCCCTTGCTGCACCCGTGCTGCTCGGCCTCGCCGCCTGACGCACACCCCATCGCACTGAATTCAAAGGAGAGCACAAGTGGCTGACTACATCATCGCCATCGACCAGGGAACGACGTCGAGTCGCGCGATCATCTTCGACAAGAAGGGCAGCATCGTCGCGACCGGCCAGAAGGAGCACGAACAGATCCTTCCGAAGGCTGGTTGGGTCGAGCACGACGCGGCCGAGATCTGGCGCAACGTGCAGGAGGTCATCGGGCTGGCCCTCGGCCGGGCCGATCTGACGCGTCACGACATCGCCGCCGTCGGCATCACGAACCAGCGCGAGACCGCCGTCGTGTGGGACAAGAAGACCGGGAAGCCGGCCTACAACGCGATCGTCTGGCAGGACACCCGCACGCAGGACATCGTCGACCGCCTGGCGGCTGACGGCGGCGTCGAGCGGTTCAAGCCGGTCGTCGGCCTCCCGCTGGCGACGTACTTCTCCGGCACCAAGATCGCCTGGATCCTCGAGAACGTCGAGGGTGCGCGCGAGAAGGCGGAGGCGGGCGACCTGATCTTCGGCACCACCGACAGCTGGGTCCTCTGGAACCTCACCGGTGGAGCCGATGGCGGCGTGCACGTCACGGATGTCACGAATGCCTCCCGCACGATGTTCATGGACCTCGAGACGCTCGAGTGGCGCGACGACATCCTCGAGGCGTTCGGCGTGCCGCGCTCGATGATGCCGGAGATCCGCTCCTCGTCCGAGGTATACGGCACCGCCGAGAGCTCGTCGCTGCTGCGCGAGACGCCGATCGCCGGCATCCTGGGCGACCAGCAGGCGGCGACGTTCGGGCAGGCCGCGTTCCAGACCGGCGAGAGCAAGAACACCTACGGAACGGGTTGCTTCCTGATCTTCAACACGGGCGAGGAGATCGTCCACTCGAAGAACGGGCTGCTCACCACTGTGGGGTACAAGCTCGGCGACGGCCCGACGCACTACGCGCTGGAGGGCTCCATCGCCGTCACCGGGTCCCTCATCCAGTGGCTGCGTGACCAGCTCGGCATCATCTCCTCGGCCCCCGAGGTCGAAAAGCTGGCCGAGCAGGTCGAGGACAACGGCGGCGTGTACATCGTCCCGGCGTTCTCGGGTCTGTTCGCGCCATACTGGCGCTCGGACGCCCGTGGCGCGATCGTGGGCCTCACCCGCTACGCCAACAAGAACCACATCGCGCGCGCTGCGCTGGAGGCCGTGGCCTTCCAGACTCGCGACGTGCTCGATGCGGTCAACGCCGACGCCGGAGTGGACCTGACCGAGCTCAAGGTCGATGGCGGCATGGTCGCCAACGATGCGCTCATGCAGTTCCAGGCCGACGTGCTCGGCGTGCCGGTGGTGCGCCCGGTCGTCGCAGAGACGACGGCACTCGGCGCAGCGTACGCAGCCGGCCTCGCCGTCGGATTCTGGAACGGCTTGGATGACCTGTCCGCGAACTGGCAGGAAGACAAGCGCTGGGAGCCCTCCATGGAGGACGCGGAGCGCGACCGTCAGCTGCGCCTGTGGCGCAAGGCCGTCACCAAGTCGATGGACTGGGTCGACGACGACGTGAAGTGACCTGACGTCACAGGAAAGCGGGTCCGGAGTGCTCCTCCGGGCCCGCTTTCGCGTTCCCGGGAACGACGTCGTCAATGACGGCGAGGAAGGCCTTCGCCACATTCCGTGGTGCCGCGAGGTCCCACGCCAGGTGCTCCACGCGTACGGGACCGTCGCGGACCTCGGCGGTCGCGACATCTGCCGCAGATCGTTCGATCGTCCCCGGTGCGAGCAGAGTCACCGCCAGCCCGGCGGCGACCAGACCGAGGAGGAGGGTGGCGGAGTCCGCCTCGAAGGCGACATCCCGCGACAGTTCCGCGGATGCGAAGGCGGCATCGCTCTGCGCGCGCCCCGAGGTGCCCGCCGGGAAGTCGGCGAACGTCGCACCGGCGAGGTCATGGAGCGTCAGCGCGCCTGTCTCGCAGAGCTCATGCCCACGAGGGAATGCCGCCACCAGCCGGTCACGAGAGAGTACACGCGAAGCCACCCCGAGTGGTTCCGCTCCTTCGCGCAGGCCGAGCAGAGCGACATCGAGTTCCCCGTGACGCAGGCGCGTCATCAGCACGTCGCTGTTCCCCACCTGCAGCTCGACTCGCGCGAGCGGATGCGCGGCCCGGTACGCGACCAGCACCTCCGGGATGTCGACGGCGGTCACCGTCGGGATGACGCCGATCCGGAGCGTGCCGGTCACCACGCCCACCGCTGCGGCTACGCTCTCCCGCGCCTGCTCTGCCGCCCGGAGCGCCGTCCGCGCGTGCTCCAGGAACGCCTCCCCCGCCTCGCTCAGACGAACGCTGCGACTCGATCTCACGAACAGTCGCTGACCGAGCTCACGCTCGAGAGCGGCGATCTGATGACTCAACGCGGACTGCGTGACGAAGCACCGTTCGGCCGCACGAGTGAAGCTGGAGGCCGCGGCCACCTCGACGACATACCGGAGCTGTTGGAGTTCCATCCGTCGATGATTTCACCTCATGGGTGGCGTGACAAGCATGCGTTGGACTCATATGATCGCGGGGGGCACGCTGGAGATATGAACCGCCTGACGCTCGTGCTGTTGACCGCACTCGCCCCCATCGCCTGGGGGACCACATACCTCGTAACCACGGAGCTGCTTCCGCCGGGTCATCCGCTCTTCGCCGGCCTGCTCCGCGCCCTCCCGGCCGGGCTGCTGGCCGTGCTCATCAGCCGACGACTGCCCCACGGGTCGTGGTGGTGGAAGTCCTTCGTGCTCGGCGCGCTCAACATCGGGGCTTTCTTCCCCCTCCTGTTCCTGGCGGCCGAGCGGCTTCCCGGCGGAGTCGCCGCCGCTGTTGCGGGAGCTCAACCGCTCATCGTGCTGATGCTCGGCGCCCTCGTCCTGCAGGAGAGGATCAGACCCCTCACCGCAGCGGCGGCAGTCATCGGAGCCGGCGGCGTGGCGCTCGTCGTCCTGGGGCCGGCCGCGGAACTCGACTTCTGGGGTGTGCTGGCTGCGATCGGAGGCGTCACCGCCACCGGAGCGGGGATGATCCTCACCAAGCGCTGGGGGCGGCCTGAGGGGGTCGGCCCGATCGCGTACGCCGGATGGCAGCTTTCGGCTGGTGGATTGCTGCTGCTCCCGCTCACACTCGCGGTCGAAGGCGTGCCCGCCGCGATCGACGGTGGAGCCGCGCTCGGCTATCTCTGGCTCGGCACCGCCGGCGGGATCGTCGCGTACACGCTGTGGTTCCGAGGCATCCAGCAGCTCCCGGTGATCGCGCCGGGCCTGCTCGCACTACTCTCCCCCATCGTCGCGACGATCCTGGGTGTGCTGGTCGCGGGTGAGCGCTTCACGGTTGTCCAGGCGTTCGGCCTGACCCTCACGATCGGCGCGCTCATCCTCGGACAGATCGTCGCCCGGCCGCCGGCCGCAGACGCCAGGCGATCGCGGCAGACGTCATCCGCCGCCCTGGCCGCTCCGCGCTGAGCGCGGTTCAGCCCTTGCCGAACAGCTTCTGGATCTCGGCGAGGTCGGCCTCACTCGGCGCTTGGCCTGCAGCACCACCGAGGCCGAAGCCCGAACCGGTCGGCGTCGAGGTCGCGGTGATTCCGGCGTTCTCCGCCGCGCGCTTCGCCGGGTTGCCCGAACGCGAGCCACCGGAGGACTTCGTCTTCTTGCCGCGCTTCGAGGATGCGCCAGGCCGCCCCATTCCGGGGACCGCACCCATACCGGGAATGTTCGGCGTGCCGCCGCGGGCCACGGTCTTCATCATCTTCGCGGCCTGCTCGAAGCGCTGCACCAGCTGATTCACGTCCGTGACGGTCATGCCGGAACCACGCGCGATGCGCAGACGACGCGAGCCGTTGAGCACCTTGGGGTTGCGACGCTCCCCCGGGGTCATCGAGCGGATGATGGCCTCGGTGCGGTCGATCTCACGCTCGTCGAAGTCTTCGAGCTGCTGCTTCATCTGACCCATGCCCGGGAGCATCCCGAGCATCTTCTTCATCGAACCCATCTTCTTCATCTGCTGAAGCTGGTCGAGGAAGTCCTCGAGGGTGAAGGCCTCGGTCGCGAGCTTCTCGGCCATCTTCATGGCCTCTTCCTCATCGAAGGCCTGCTGGGCCTGCTCGATGAGGGTCAGGATGTCGCCGAGGTCGAGGATGCGGCTCGCCATGCGGTCGGGGTGGAACGGCTCGAGGTCTTCGAGACGCTCTCCTGTGGAGGCGAAGATGATCGGACGACCGGTGACCGAGGCCACCGACAGCGCCGCCCCACCGCGGGCATCGCCGTCGAGCTTGGACAGGACGACGCCGGTGAAGTCGACACCCTCCTGGAACGCCTTCGCCGTGTTGACGGCATCCTGACCGATCATCGCGTCGATGACGAACAGAACCTCATCGGGGTCCACGGCCTTGCGGATGTCGGCGGCCTGCTTCATGAGCTCGGCATCGACGCCGAGACGACCCGCGGTGTCGATGATCACGACGTCGTGCTGCTGACGACGCGCGTACTCGACGCCCTCGCGCGATACCTTCACGGGATCGCCGACACCGTTGCCGGGCTCGGGCGCGTAGACCGCGGCACCTGCCTGCTCGGCCACCACCTGCAGCTGGTTGACGGCGTTCGGGCGCTGGAGGTCGGCGGCCACCAGGAGAGGCGTGTGGCCCTCCCCCTCGAGCTGCTTCGCGAGCTTGCCCGCGAAGGTCGTCTTACCGGAACCCTGCAGGCCCGCGAGCATGATGACGGTCGGTGCGGTCTTCGCGAACTGCAGGCGCCGCTGCTCGCCGCCGAGGATCTGCACCAGTTCCTCGTTGACGATCTGGACGACCTGCTGCGCGGGGTTCAGCGCCTTGTTGACCTCGTCACCGAGGGCGCGTTCGCGCACCTTCGCGGTGAACTCCTTGACGACGACGAGTGCGACGTCGGCGTCGAGCAGTGCGCGGCGGATCTCGCGCACGGTGCCGTCGACGTCGGCAGCAGTGAGCTTTCCCTTCGTGCGCAGATTGCGGAAGGTCTCGGTGAGTCGATCGGAGAGCGTGCCAAAGGTAGCCATGGTGCTGTCGATTCTACGCGAGTGGAGCCTCCACGCTCAGCGCGGCGCGGAGCTCGACCTTCGCCCTCTGGTAGCGCCCCCGCACCGTCGACGCGGGAACCCCCAGCAGTTCGGCCGCGTCGGTCAGGGAGAAACCGTCCCAGTGCACCAGACGGACGAGTTCGGCGAGGTCCGGGTCGAGACGCGAGATCGCATCGCGTACCTCTGCGCCCGCGTCGGCAGGGGCCGTCGAAAGCTCCTGCGAGACGTGAGAACGAATGCGGTCCGCCAGCGCCCAGCGCCGCCGCTCCCCGCGCGAATGATTGAGCAGCGTTCCGCGTGCAACGCCAAACAACCACATCCGTGCACGCTCGGGATCGTCAGGCAGTCGACGAACGCGGCGCCACGCGACGACCATGGTCTCGCTCAGGAGATCTGCAGCGTCGTCGGGGCCGACTCGACGCGAGAGGTATGCGAGTAGATCCGACGCGCTCGCCTCAAAAGCCGCGAGGAGCAACGCATCCTCCGGGTGCCGACTCACGGAGTGCCACCCTCGCCGCCCCAGTCCTCGTCTTCGCAGTGCAGCTGGCTGTGCGCGTCGGAGCCCTCCAGGTCGCCGCGTCCAGTGTCGAAGCCGTTGGCCTTCAGCTCCTCGTACAGCGCCATGGAGAGGGCCTGATCGTGCGCTCGCCACGCGTTCAGGTCAGGCTGCCGCGGATCCGTGGCTGTCTCCTCCGACGCAGCCAGATCAGCCTCGACGGCAGCGAGCTGCTCCGCCACATACGGTTCTGCGGCCACTTCGACATCCGTGTTCGCGAACCACTCGTCGATGATCCGATCGACCTGTCCCTGCGTCAGCGGGTCGTGCGTATCCCAGCCGCTGTAACGGATCTCACACTCACCCCAGGTGGGCGACGTGTAGGAGTAGCTGCGGTCGGGGTTCTCCAGCCCCGGGATCCAGAGCCAATCCGACGACGCGGTCGCGATGCCGGCACCGCCGACGAGAAGAAGCCCCAGCGCTCCGCTCAGCACCACGGTGCGACGCTTCTTCCGTGGCGGCTGCACGACGGTCTTCGCCGCGGCGAGCATCGCGCGCAGTTCCGCCGACTCGATCGTCACGCGCGGCGGCGGTGCCGACGCGTCCAGCAGTTCGTCCAACTGGTCTCGAATCATGAGTTCCTCCTCAGGGGTGGGTTCACTCATGACCTGTCCGGTTCACCACGTTTCGTCCGCGGCGATCATTCTTTCCAGGGGAGGTCGTTGATCACGCCGAGCGCCTCGTGCAACACGGCCTCCGGCGTTCCTCGCCCCGCCCCCTGCTCAGCCCAGACGCGCAGCGCCGAGAGCACGGCAGCGGCGTAGGCTGCTCCGACGATGTCGGCACGGATGACGTCGATACCGGCACTCCGCGCCGCGACAGCAACAGCATCGGAAAGCCGTGCCAGACGGAGGCCCGTGTCCCTCACGAGCTCATCCTGCAATCCCATCGCCGCGGCGTTGCGGAGCGCGAGGGCGAGCGGATCCGGCTCGAAACCGTGCACGACGAGGAGCAGGATCCGGCGCACCGCATCTCCGGATGCCCCGCTCCCCAGCCCGCCGAGTGACCGGATCGCTTCGCCGATGCGCTCGTCCATGCCCGACCACAGCACGTCGCTCTTCGATGTGAAGTAGTTGAAGAAGCTCGATCTGCTCACGCCGGCTCGCTGGGTGATGTCCGCCACCGACGTCGCGTCGTACCCACGCTCCAGGAAGAGCTCGCAGGCCGCCTCCGCGAGAGTCTCTCGCGAAGACGCCTTCGGGCGCCCTGCTCGGCCGGTGGAACTCATGCCCTCACGCTACCGCGACGCGAAGCGCCGGCACCCGGCAACCACAGGAGGAGTATTGTTGCCCTCAGTCCAATTAACCAGAGAAGGAGAGCGTGATGCTCGAGATCCTCACTCCGGGGTTCGCTCCGACGCCTGTGCCGTACATCGAAGGGTGGGAGTTGCAGAGACGTGTCCATGCCGACGTGGTCGCGGGCCTCCGCCCGGACACGCTGATCCTCCTCGAACACGAGGCCGTCTACACGGCGGGGAAGCGCACCGAGCCGCACGAGCGTCCGCAAGACGGCACCCCGGTGATCGATGTCGACCGCGGGGGCAAGATCACCTGGCACGGCCCGGGGCAGCTGGTGGGGTATCCGATCGTGCGGCTGATCGAGCCCATCGACGTCGTCGCGCATGTGCGTCGTCTGGAGCGCCTCCTCATCGAAGTCCTGAAACCGTTCGGGATCGACGGCTATCAGGTCGACGGTCGAAGCGGAGTGTGGGTGCGACGCCCGCTCTCCGAGGACAAGGTCGCTGCGATCGGCGTGCGGGTGCAGCAGGGGGTGACGATGCACGGCTTCGCGATCAACTGCGACAACACGCTCGCCGGATTCCAGGGCATCGTCCCGTGCGGCATCACAGACGCCGGCGTCACGACCGCGAGCGAGGTCGTCGGCGCCGCCGTCTCCCCGCTCGATCTCGTCGAAGCGGTGACCCAGGCCTTCGTCACCGAATACGGTCGCACCGAACTGACAGGAGTCCCCGCATGACCGCCGCCCCCGATGGCCGCAAGCTCCTCCGTCTCGAGATCCGGAACGCGGAGACGCCGATCGAGCGCAAGCCGGAGTGGATCAAGACCAAGGCGAAGATGGGCCCGGAGTACACGGCACTCCATTCCCTCGTCAAGAGCGAGGACCTGCACACGGTGTGCCAGGAGGCGGGCTGTCCGAACATCTACGAGTGCTGGGAGGATCGCGAGGCGACGTTCCTCATCGGCGGCTCCCAGTGCACCCGTCGATGCGACTTCTGCCAGATCGACACGGGAAAGCCCGATGCGTACGACACCGACGAGCCCCGGCGCGTCGCCGAGAGCGTGGCACGGATGAACCTCCGCTACGCCACGGTGACGAGCGTCGCCCGCGACGATCTGCCCGACACCGGCGCGTGGCTCAACGCGGAGACCGTACGGAAGATCCATGAGCTCAACCCGAACACCGGAGTCGAGCTGCTCGCGAACGAGCACAACGCCGACCCGGCCTTCCTGGGCCAGATCTTCGACGCCCGGCCCGAGGTGTTCGCCCATAACGTAGAGACGGTGCCCCGCATCTTCAAGCGCATCCGCCCCGCGTTCCGCTATGAGCGCTCGCTGAACGTCCTCACCCAGGCACGCGATGCCGGCCTGATCACGAAGTCGAACCTGATCCTCGGCATGGGCGAGGAGCCGGAAGAGGTCGTGCAAGCCCTGAACGACCTGCACGAGGCCGGCTGCGACATCATCACGATCACGCAGTACCTCCGGCCCACGCCCCGTCACCTGCCGGTCGCGCGATGGGTGAAGCCGGCGGAATTCGTCGAGTTCAAGGAAGAGGCCGAGCGGATCGGCTTCCTGGGCGTGCTCGCAGGTCCCCTGGTGCGGTCATCGTACCGTGCGGGACGTCTGTGGGCGCAGTCGATGGTGTCCAAGGGACGCGATATCCCCGACCACCTGTCGCACATCGCCGAGAGCGCCGACCTCGGTTTCGCGCAGGCCGTCTGAACGACCGCCGCCCCGGGTATATGCCCGGGCGGTGGTTCAGTCGGCGCTCATCACCGACTGCACTGTGCCGTCCGAGCCGAGATTCACGAGCAGGACGTCGTCGGATGAGCTGTCGTCCAGGGCGTACTCGAGGACGGCGAAGGGCTCCGAACCGCCGTGCTCGTCGGCGAGGATGGTCATGCTCATCAGGCGCAGCGACCGGATGATGTCCACGGCCGCATCCCCTGACACGTCGACGAGGACCTCGGGGAGATCGTCGCCGTAGGCCTCCTGCTGCTGGAGGATGTACTCGGTCACCTCGCTGGTACGGTCATCGACCTCGGAGAGCATCCCGCGCCGCGCGGTGCCGTCGACGTTCTCAAGTCCGGCGATGAGACCCGCGGCGATGTCCAGCGCGTCCGCGGACACGTCGTCCTGGTCCGGAGCGGTCAGATCGACGGTGACGCTCTGGTCTCCGAGTTCGACGGTCTCCGACCAGAAGATCGAGCCGTCGGGGCCCGAGGACAGGAGTCCGAAGTAGTCGTGTTCGATCGCCATAACGCTATGAAACCAGCCTCGTGCTCACTGCGGTAGTCCCGTCATCAACCGACCAATGACTGGACGAACACATGGGGGGTGAATCCGGTGAGATCGTCGATCCCCTCGCCCTGTCCGAGCAGCTTCACGGGGATGCCGGTGCGCTCTTGCACCGCAAGCACGAACCCGCCCTTCGCGGAACCGTCGAGCTTGGTCAGGACGAGCCCCGTGACGCCCGCGTGCTCCAGGAAAGCCTCGGCCTGCATCACGCCGTTCTGGCCCGTCGTGGCATCGAGGACCAGCAGCACCTCGCTGATGGGCGCCTGCTTCTCGATGACACGGCGCACCTTGGTGAGCTCATCCATGAGCCCGCCCTTGGTGTGCAGGCGGCCGGCGGTGTCGATGATCGCGATCTCGATCCCTTCCCGCTTGGCGTACTCGACCGTCTGGAAGGCAACGGAAGCGGGGTCCTGGCCCTCCTGCTGCGGACGGACGATCGCCGCTCCCCCGCGCTGGGCCCAGGTGGCGAGCTGGTCGACGGCCGCAGCACGGAACGTGTCGGCTGCACCGACGACGACACTGCGCTGATAGCCGCGGAGGAACTTGGTGAACTTGCCGATGGTCGTCGTCTTGCCGACGCCGTTGACGCCGACGACCAGCACGACCGCCGGACGCTCGGTGAGCTTGAGTGTCGTGTCGAACTTCGCGAAGTGCTCTTCGAGGGTCTCGCGCAGCATGCGCTGGAGGTCCCGAGGATCGGTCGTGCGGTACTTGTCGACCTTGGCACGCAGCTCCTCGACGACGCGTTCGCTGATGTCAGGCCCGAAGTCGGCCGTGATCAGCGCCGTCTCGAGGTCCTCCCACGTCGTCTGGTCGATGGTGGGCTTGACGAACATGCCGCGCAGTGCGCGACCGAGAGACCAGGACTTCTCCGCCATCCCTCCAGCCTACGGGTAGCGCGGGCCGGACCACGCCGTCCCGAGCAGAGCAGGTCACACCGCGGCTGCGGCCCGGTCCCCCACGCGCTGACCGACGACCGCCGACACGCCGTCCTGGCGCATCGAGACTCCGTAAAGGGCGTCGGCGATCTCCATCGTGCGCTTCTGGTGCGTGATGATCAACAGCTGGGAGCTCTCTCGCAGCTGCTCGAACACCGTGAGCAGGCGCCCCAGGTTCGCATCATCGAGCGCCGCCTCGACCTCGTCGAGAATGTAGAACGGGCTCGGCCGCGCCTTGAAGATCGCCACGAGCAGGGCGACCGCGGCCAGCGAACGCTCACCGCCGGAGAGCAGCGAGAGTCGCTCGATCTTCTTCCCGACCGGACGCACCGACACCTCGATGCCGGTGGTCAGCATGTTCTCCGGGTCGGTGAGGGAGATGCTCCCCGTGCCACCGGGAAACAGCAGCGGGAAGACCTGACCGAACGCCTCCTTCGTGTCCTCGAAGGCGCTCGCGAAGATGGTCTGCATGCGCTCGTCGAGGTCGGCGATGATCGTCAGGAGGTCCTGACGCGTCTGCGTGAGATCGGCCAGCTGCTCGGTGAGGAAGGCATGGCGCTGCTCCAGCGCGGCGAACTCCTCGAGCGCCAGCGGATTGACGCGTCCGAGCTGCGCAAGCTTCCGCTCGGCATCGGCCAGACGGCGCTGCTGGATGCGGCGGTCGAAGGGGATCGCCGTGTCGTCGAGTAGCTCGTCTGCGGGGTGCTCGACTCCCGGGTCGCGCGGTACGAGCTGATCAGGGCCATATTCCGCGACGAGAATATCTTCGTCGAGGGCCAGCTCAGACGAGACCCGCTCGAGCAGGCTGTTGAGATGGAGTTTCTTCTCGTGGATCTGCAACTCGAGACCGTGCACGCTCTCGGTCAGACCCGCGAGGCGCTCCCGCAGCGACGTCTCCTGGGCGCGGAGCCCGACGAGCTCCTCGTTCTGCGCCGAACGCGCGGCCTCCGCCTCGGCCAGGGCCAGGCGCGCCTCGGTGACCGAGCGGTCGAGGGAGTCGAGGATCCGCGGCAGCTCCTCCGCGACGCCCGAAGCCGCTTCGCGCTGGGCACGACGGATCACCGCACGCCGCGCCGCTTCGGCCGCGGCATCGCGCTCCTGCTCGCGCTGCCGCTCGAGACTCGTCACCCGCGCCTGGGCCGCGCGCACGCGTTCCCGCAGCGTCTCGATCTCCAGCCGCGCTCGCACCTCGCCCTCACGGGCCATCTCGAGCGTCTCGAGCAGCCCGTCTCGCGCGGAGGCGTCGAGGACCGGACGCGGAGCCGCGATCGCCTCGTCCAGCGCAGCTTTGGCGGCTTCCGCTTTCGCCTCCGCATCGGACACGGCGGCCTGCGCTTGGGCCAGGCCGGTTTCGAGTCGCTCGCATTCGGCGACCGCGGATTCGTGGCGGACGGTGACCCGGTTCACCTGCTCGGCGTGGGTGGCGAGGGCTGCATCATGCTCGCGCAGTGCACGGAGTGCGTCCTTCGCCTGGCGTCTGGTCGTCTCGACTGCTTCGTTCGCGTCCTCCCGCGCCTCGCGGAGCGAGTCCACCACGATCTGAATCTCCGCCAGTCGCTCGGCGGCGGCATCCCGCTCCGCCGCGAGCTCCAGTCGCGATCGTTCGCCACCGGACCCGGTGCGTAGCGTCTGGGCGGTGATCACGTCGCCCCCGACGGTCACGATCGTCGTCGAAGTGTCCCCGGCTCCGTCGAGCGCCGTGCGCGCGACACGGGCGGCGCCCAGATCGTCTGCGATCAGAACGTGCGACAGGATGCCCAGCACACCGTCGGGTGCCGTCACAGTCTCGACCGCGGGTGTGACGCCCTCGATCGGGGCGGCGACGGGCTCTGGACGAAGCGCGTCGGCGACGACGAAGTCGACGACTCCCCTGCGGTTCTCGGCAGCTTCTGCCGCCTGGGCGAAAGCGTCGGCCGCAGTGTCGATGAGAACGCCTTCTGTGAGCGGACCGAGGACCGCGGCGATCGCCGCTTCGAAGCCGGCACGGACCTGCACGGCGTCTCCGACGAGTCCGCGAATGCCCTTTCCGCCGGCTTTGACGATCTCGGCGGCGCCGCCCGACAGGGCCAGAGCACTACTCAGGGCCGCGGCCTTCGCGGTCAGGGAGTCGACCTCACGCTCGGCCGCATGCAGTCGCTCACGCAGAGTCTCCCGCTCGGCCTCCGCGGCTGTCGCCGCCCGCTGCGCGCTCTCGTATGCGGCCGCATGTTCGACGGCGGTGCCCTCGGGCGCTTCGGCATCGTCGATCGCCTCGAGCGCCTCGGCAGCCTCCCGCCTGCGCGTGTTCGCCGCCTCGAGCGCGTTCTCCTGACGAAGCACCGCGCCTCGCACGGCGGCGAGAGCCGAGGCCGCAGCGTCAGCGGTACCGCGCAGCGCCGAGAGGCGCATGTCGTATTCCGACACCAGCGCACTCTGCTCGGCGATGTCCACATCGAGCGTGTCGAGCTCAGCCCTGGCGTGCACGACGTCACGGCTCGCCGACGCCGCCGCATCCTGCGCGTCGCCGAGACCGGCCGAGATCACGTCGATCTCGTCCTTCGCCTCATCGATAGTGGCCTGGGTCACGGTGACGGCGGTGACGGCAGCGTCGTCATCTTCGGATCCGAGCAGCGCCAGGCGTTGGTTCGCGAGCGTGTAGAGTCCGCGCATCCGCTCCTGCACCTGCTCCAGACCGAAGGCCACGCTCCGGGCCTGATCGACGGCGACCGAGTTCTGATCCTGTTCGAGCCGAGCGATACTCGCTCGCACCGTTTCGGCCTGGTCTGACAGGACCAGCCGCTCGGTGTGGCGTTCGTGCTCGGTACGCGTGTGGTCGGCGAGAGCCGTACGCAGCGCGACGACGTCGTCCGCGAAGATCCGGGCCTTCGCATCACGCACGACGGCAGCGATCGTCTGCGCCTCGCGCGCGATCTCCGCCTGGCGCCCGAGCGGCTTGAGCTGACGGCGGATCTCCCCCGCCAGGTCGCTGAGACGGGTGAGGTTCGCCTCCATCGCATCGAGCTTGCGGAGGGTCTTCTCCTTGCGGCGGCGATGCTTGAGGATTCCCGCCGCCTCTTCGATGAAGCCCCGCCGGTCCTCGGGAGAAGCCTGCAGTACCGTGTCGAGGCGCCCCTGCCCGACGATCACGTGCATTTCGCGGCCCAGTCCGGAGTCGCTGAGAAGCTCCTGCACATCGAGGAGCCGGCATCCTTCGCCGTTGATCGCGTACTCGCTCGACCCGTTGCGGAACAGCGTGCGGCTGATCGTGACCTCGGCGAACTCGATCGGGAGGGCACCGTCGGCGTTGTCGATCGTGAGCTGCACCTCAGCGCGCCCGAGCGGGCCCCGCGTCGAGGTGCCCGCGAAGATGACGTCCTCCATCTTCCCGCCGCGGAGCGTCTTCGCGCCCTGCTCCCCCATCACCCAGGCAAGGGCGTCGACGACGTTCGACTTGCCCGACCCGTTGGGGCCGACGATGCAGGTCACGCCGGGCTCGAAGACGAAGCTCGTCGGCTGCGCGAACGACTTGAACCCTTTGAGCGTCAGGCTCTTCAGATGCATGCGGGCACCGCTCGTCCGGGGAGAATCACGCCGCTACGCTACCGGAATCACGGGCTTCAGCCGTCATCCCGCGCGGGCGTTCGTCGAACCGATACCGCTCGACGACACGCCGTAAGATACGGAAACGCTTGACGCTGCCCGCTCGTGTTCGCTACCATTTCCTCCGGATCGCCACACGAAAGGAGGTTACCGATGATGATGATTCAGCTCAACGCACAGGCCACTGGCCATGCCGCGCCCGCGCACTCTGCGCTGCGCCCTGCGTTCTCGGTGACCGCCGGCGTCCGCATCAGCGCGCTCTCGTAGCAGCGCACCCCGAGAATCACGGCCCGTAGTGGGCCTCCTCTCTCCGGTCGGTGCATCCGCGCCCCACCCTCTGTTCCGCAACCGGAACATGGATCTCGCCGCCTTCGGCTCCCACGCTCCGTGGTCCGAGGAGCCGCCGTCGTCCGCGCCTCTGGCGGCCATGCTCGCCATCGAGGTGCGACGTCTCCTGCACACGCACGCCCACTTCCCTTTCGAAGGACTCTCTCGTGAATACCACGTTGCGCCGCAACATCACCCACCCGCCCGATACCGAGGACCGCGAGGTCTTCCAGATCCCCCGCGACGATGAGCTCCGCCGTTTGGCGCTCACGGATCGCCTCTCTCTCCGGATCGGCCTCTGGCTGCTCCAACGGTCTCAGCGCCCGCGTCGGCAACGCCGCGCCGTCCACATCGAGTCGGCGGAGCTGCTGATCTCCGAGCAACGTCGCCGCGCCGAACATGAGCTGGGCGTCCTCACGGCCTTCGCCCTGCAGCGCGGTATCCGCTGATTCCGTCGCCCGAGGGACGCCGAGTCCCACATCCCTCTTGAACCCACACAGTAAGGACCTGACATGACCATCGCTGAACCGACGATCACGCCGTTGATCGTCCCGACCTCGATCGATGACGACACGGCGGCGGAGTTCCGGGCGTACGGCGAACTCAACCGCCAGATCTGCGACGAGCAGGTCGGACTTCCGGGCCTCGCCCTGGAGGCGGCGCAGGTTCTGCCCGGCTGGCAGGACGACACCGACTCGCTGGACCGCGGCTTCGTCGCCCGTGTCGACGGTGAGATCGTCGGCATGGTGACGATCTCCTTCGCGCAGGAGGAGGAGGCGAACGCCGGCGAGATCGACATGCTCGTGCCGGAGGCGCACTGGGGTCATGGCATCGAGAACGCGCTGCTCGCGCGCGCCGAGGAGGAGGCCAGGTCGCGCGGTCGCACCGTTCTGCAGCTGTGGAGCCTGCACCGGCCGGAAAAGACCGAGCGCATGCTCGTGCCGAGGACCGGGTGGGGCCGCGTGCCGGCCACGCCCCTGAGCGATCTGGCCGAATCCGCCGGATACACGCTCGAGCAGGTCGAGCGGAACAGCGAGTTCGATCTGCGCTCCGACCCGGCGCTCCTGCGCACGGCGCTGGCGGAGGCGAACGCTCATGCCGGTTCGGAGTACCGGATCGTGGAGTGGATGCTGCCGACGCCGCCGGAACTGCGCGCGGCATACGCCGGCATCCTCGCACGCCTGTCGACAGACGCCCCGAGCGGGGAGATGGACTTCGTCGCCGAGGTGTGGGACGCCGATCGTGTCGCACGGCGGGATGGGCGAATCGCCGACTCCGGACGTGTCGTCTCGGTCGCCGCCGTGCAGCACGTCCCCACCGGCGACATCGTCGCCTACAACGAGCTGCTGATCGGGACCGATCACACGGGCGTCACCCATCAGTACGGCACCCTGGTGTCGAAGGACCACCGCGGTCATCGGCTCGGGACGATCGTGAAGTGCGCGAACCTGCTGCGGTGGCAGGCACTGATGCCGGAGTCGCCCGTCGTCTCCACGTTCAACGCGGAGGAGAACCGCCCGATGCTCAGCATCAACGAGAAGATCGGCTTCCGGCCGGTATCGTATGCCGGCGGGTGGCAGAAGAAGCTCTGAGGCACGTGCGGGCCCGATCTCATTCTCCGGGATGAGGTCGGGCCCGCTCCGTCATCCGCCGGATCGACGACATCGGGTGTTCTGCTGACGAGAGTGGAAACATGAACATCCCCGTGATCGAAGCCCATGCCCTGACCAAGACCTTCGGGATGACACGCGCCCTCGCCGGAGTCGATCTCGCGATCCATCGCGGTGAGTCCGTCGCGATCATGGGCGCCTCAGGTTCCGGCAAGACGACCCTGCTGCATGTACTGGCCGGAATCACCACGCCGGATGCGGGCAGCGTTGTCTTCCGGCCGACTGAAGGCGTTCCCATCGAGGTCACCGCGCTCGGTGAATCCGCGCGGTCGCGACTGCGCCGCGAGAGGTTCGGCTTCGTCTTCCAGCAGGGGCTGCTCATCCCGGAGCTGACGGCAGTGGAGAACGTCGCGCTGGCGTCGATGATCAACGGCATCCGACGTCAGGATGCCATCCAGCATGCGGCGTCGTGGCTCGCCGCCCTCGGTCTCGCGGGCATGGAGGATCGCCGGATCGGCGAGCTCTCCGGCGGTCAGGCCCAGCGCGTCGCCATCGCGCGTGCGCAGGCCACGGGCGCGGAGCTCGTCTTCGCCGACGAGCCGACCGGTGCTCTCGACTCGCACACGTCGTCCGAGGTCATGGATGCCCTGCTGTGGTCGACCACCGCCCAGGGCCGGACCCTCGTCGTGGTCACCCATGACCCCGAGGTGGCCAGTCGCTGCACCCGCACGGTCGCCGTCCGCGACGGACGAATCGTCTCTTCGGCGGTGGCCGCGTGAACCGGCACGTCCTCGCTCTGCTGCTGCGCCCCGCACCAGAGCAGAACAGCGTGCTCGCCCTTCCCGTCGTGGCGTTCGGCGTGGTGACCACACTGGTGCTGACCGTGATCGGAGGCGCCCAGTCATTCTGGGGCTGGACGGACCCTGAGGCCCCCATCTATCAGGCGCTCGCCGCCATCGCGCTCGTCCTCCTGGTCGTCCCGCTGATGTCGCTCGGCGGGGCAGCGGCGCGGCTCTCCGCCCGTCGCCGGGACGAGCGCCTCTCGACCCTGCGGCTGCTCGGGGTCTCCCCTGCCGGCGTCACGGTCGCGACCGTCGCCGAATCCGTTCTCGTCGCCGCGGCCGGAGCACTCGCCGGTGTCGTCGGGCACGTCGCGCTGAGTCCGCTCATCGGCCTGATCCCGTTCCGCGGCGAAGCTCTCGGGTTCGGTGCGGTCGTGCTACCTCCGGCCCAGATCGCCGTGGTGCTCGCTGGCGTGCTCGTCCTCGCTTCGGCGAGTGCGGTCGTCGGGCTCCGTCGCGTGGTGATCTCGCCCCTCGGGGTCCGCACCCGTGCCACGACAACCAACGTGCACTGGATCCGCGCGTTGATCGCCGCGGGCACAATCGCGATCGCAGTCGTGCTCATCAAAGTCTTCCCGTCCATCGGCGGGCTGGTCACCACCATCGTCGTGCTGGCCGGACTGTTCGGTGCCGCGCTCGCGGTGCTCAACGTCGTGGGCCCGTGGGTCCTCAAGGTGTCGGCATCGCGACAGCTTCGCCGGGCCGAACAGCCGGAGCGGCTGCTCGCCGCGCGCGTGGTCCTGGATTCTCCCAAAGCCGCGTGGCGGCAGGTCGGTGGCATCGCGATGGCGAGCTTCATGGCCGTCTTCGCCGGAACGGGCGTGGCGCTGATGAACGTGATGACCGGATCGGAGGCGGCCGAGGCCGACATCGCCCTGGCCACCGATATCCGCACCGGTCTCGTCATCACCCTGATCGGGTCGTTCCTCATGGTGGCGGCGTCCGTCGGCGTGAACCAGGCGTCCGACGTGCTCG
This sequence comes from Microbacterium maritypicum, assembly GCF_041529975.1. Classification (NCBI taxonomy): domain Bacteria; kingdom Bacillati; phylum Actinomycetota; class Actinomycetes; order Micrococcales; family Microbacteriaceae; genus Microbacterium; species Microbacterium maritypicum. Next base: position 2,787,077 of record NZ_CP168030.1, read on the forward strand.
ACCAGCGCGAGCTGCACCGCAGCCTCCATCACCTGGGCATGCCGCTGGAGACCGTGGACCGTGCCCGGAGACGTGCGATCATGTCCCCGCTGCTGATCACGGCGATCGGCTCGGCTCTGGTCGCGGCCGTCCTCGTGATCCCGCTGCTCGGCATCGCACTCATCACGGCGCCGCTCTCGCTCCTCACGATCGCGGCGGTGGTCGGTGTGGGGATCGGGATCGTCTGGGCGACCACGTGGGCCACGCGTCCGCTGCTGCGGGGAGCGTTCCAGACCGCATGACCGGCCGCGACGCCGCCAACCTGCTCGTTCCGGTGCAGGTCAGCGGCGTCGCTGGCAGGACGGGCAGAAGTGCGAGCCCCTGTTCATGAAGCTCTCCCGTACGATCGCCGTTCCGCAGCGCGGACACGGCTTGCCCTGCCGGCCGTATGCGTTGAGAGAGTGGGCGAAGTAGCCCGCCTGACCGTTGACGTTGACGTACTGCGCGTCGAAGCTCGTTCCGCCCTCCGCCAGGGCCTTCGCGAGCACGAGCCGCACTTCCACCAGCAGTCGGCGCACAGCCTGCGTGGACAGGTGGTCGGCAGGTGTCTCCGGATGGATGCGCGCAGCCCAGAGAGACTCATCAGCGTAGATGTTGCCGATCCCGCTCACGACGCCCTGGTCGAGGAGAACACGCTTGATCGCGCTTCCCCGCCGTGCGAGCGCGACACGGAAGGCGCGATCATCGAAGGAGGGATCGAGAGGATCGCGCGCGATGTGCGAGACCTGCGTGGGGATCCGCGATCCGTCGTCATCGAGCAGCGCATCGACGGCGAGCGAGCCGAACGTCCGCTGATCCGCGAACACGATCGCGAGCTCGCCGTGCAGGGGATGCTCGATGCCGATGCGGATCCGTTCATGACGTTCCGCGTCGGCATTCGGCGTCCGCAGCAGCATCTGACCACTCATACCGAGGTGCGCGATCAGGGCGGAATCCTCGTCGTCGAGAGGGAGCCAGAGGAACTTGCCCCGGCGGGATGCGGCAGTGAAGGTTCGGCCTTCGAGCCTGCCGACGAAATCCGCGGCCCCGGCGACATGCCGCGTGAGCGCACGCTCGTCGAACACGCTCACCGATGTGATGACCGATCCGACCGCAGCCGGTTCGAGACCGGCGCGGACGACTTCGACCTCGGGAAGCTCAGGCACGCTCGCTGAGCGTGCGCCAGGCGCTGAGGGCCGCCGCCATCTCTGCGGTCTTCTTGCTGCTGCCGTGGCCGATCATGCTGACGTCGCCGACCGATACCGTGGCGGTGAAGCGGCGGTCGTGATCCGGGCCGCTCGCCTCGACCGAATACTGCGGCGGCGTCGCGCCGACACGGGCAGCGAGCTCCTGCAGACTGGTCTTCGGGTCCATCGCCGCGCCGTAGCGCTCCGGATCCGCGAGCAGAGGCTCCGTCAGACGAAGCACGAGCGCTGTGGCGGCCTCAGGACCCGCCGACAGGTACGTGGCACCGATCACGGCTTCCATCGTGTCCGCCAGGATCGAGTCCTTGTCTCGACCACCGGTCTGCTCCTCACCGCGCCCCAGCAGCAGATGGCTGCCGAGGTCGATGCCGCGAGCCACTTCCGCAAGAGCGACAGTGGACACGACGCTCGCACGCCGCTTCGCCAGCTCGCCCTCGTCGAGGTCGGGGTGCGTGGTGAAGAGCATCACGGTCACGGCCTGACCCAAGACCGAATCACCGAGGAACTCCAGGCGCTCGTTGTGCGGGATCCCGCCGTGCTCATACGCGTAAGAGCGGTGAGTGAGGGCCAACTCCAGAAGCTCCGCGTCGATATCGACGCGGAGCTTATCTGGGAGAGGCCTCGTCCCCCCGGGGACCTCCGTCACGGTACGCGACTCAGACGTCGGCGACCTTGCGGCCCTTGTACTCGAGGAAGAGCTCGGTGCCCTGGGAGTCGGTGACGACCTTGGCCTGGTGAGGACGGCTGTAGACGACCTGACCGTTCTCGATGGTCTTCACGAGGGCGACGGGAGCCGCCTTCCACTGCGCGCGACGCGAGCGGGTGTTCGAACGGGAAACCTTGCGCTTCGGGGGGTTACCAGCCATGACTAGCTCTCTTCTTTCTCGGCGGCACGAGATTCTTCCGTGCCGTCTTGGTCTGTGATGTTCTGGAGCGCACTCCACCGAGGATCGATGGGAGCCACCTGCTCCGTTCCGGTGCTCACGGCCAGTCGTTCACCCGTTTTCGGGTCGAGACCCGGGCAATCCGGCTGACACACCGGCTGAAAAGGAAGCGACAATACGGCCGCATCCCTGACGAGAGTTTCAAGATCCACGTGGTCGTCTTGAACCTCGAAGTCAGTTTCTTCCTCACCAGGATACGCGAAAAGCTCCTGGAACTCGACTTCGACGAGCCGGGCGATGTCGATCAGGCATCTGCCGCACACGCCGACGTACTCCGCGTCGGCCGTTCCGGAGACCAGAATGCCCTCGTGGACCGACTCCAGACGCACATCGAGATCGATGTCCGAGCCCGCTTCGAAGGTGACGATGCCCTCCCCCCAGGTCTCTTTGAGAGCCACGGTGAACTCGTGTTCCCGCATCTCTCCCGGACGTCGGACGATGTCACGGACGGGGAGCACGAAAGGGCCGTTCATTCGAGAGCGCACGGTTCCATGCTACTCGGCTGCACCTGCGGCCGGGCTGACCGTCGCCCCGAGGAGGACTCAGATCCCGCGTCCACCGGTGTCGAGGAAGTCTGCCACCGCAGGCGGAACGAACGGTGTCACGTCGCCGCCGAGCGAGGCGACCTGACGTACCAGCGAGCTCGAGACCATCGCGTGCGACGGATCCGGCAGGAGGAACACGGTCTCGATGTCGGCGAGGTGGCGGTTGACGATCGCCATCGGCGACTCGTAGGCGACGTCGATCTGCGAGCGGATGCCCTTCACGAGGACCCCGGCGCCGACATCGCGGGCATAGTCCACGAGCAGTCCCATGCTCCACGAGCCGATCACGATGTTGCCCGGCATGCCGTCTTCGGCGATCGAACGCTCGAGGAGGGAGAGCCGCTGTGCGATCGGGAGCATCGCCTCCTTACCGGGGTTGTGCACCACCAGCACGTGCAGCTCGTCATAGAGGGCTGCTGCCCGGCGGATCACGTCGAGATGACCCAGGGTCGGCGGATCGAAGGAACCCGGGACGACGGCGATCCGGCTGCTCATGCCACCAGCCTAGGGCAGGAACCGAACTCAGTTCTTCGCGAGCGCCGCCCGATCTTCGTCGGTCACCCGCCGTGCGATCGCCTCGCGAAGACCCGGGTGCTGCTGGAGCGTCGGGTCGTCGGTGAGGATCGTCTCGGCCACCTCGCGGGCACGCGTGATGAGGGCTGCATCCTTGACGACACGCAGCAGCTTGAGCGACGAGCGGACGCCGGCCTGTGCGGCACCGAGCACATCGCCCTCACCCCGCAGTTCGAGATCGACCTCGGCGAGGGCGAATCCGTCGAGCGTCGCTGCCACAGCGTCGACACGGTCCCGAGCGAGGGAGCCGGACTCCGCCTCGGTGACCAGGAGGCAGAGTCCGGGAACGCCACCCCGGCCCACGCGTCCGCGCAGTTGGTGCAGCTGGGAGACACCGAAGCGATCGGCGTCGAGCACGATCATCGTGGAGGCGTTGGGGACGTCCACGCCGACCTCGATCACGGTGGTGGCCAGCAGCAGATCGATCTCGCCGCGGGCGAAGGCCTGCATGACGGCATCCTTCTCGTCCGACGGCATCCGACCATGCAGTACGGCGCGACGGATCCCACCGAGAGTGGGATGGGTCGCGAGAGCCTCGTCGAGCTGCACCACGCCCCACCGGGGACCGGACGCACCCTCGGGGACCAACGCGGAGGGCTCAGCCGCTTCTGCGGTCTTCTTCGTCGTGTCGATCGCGGCGCAGACCGCGAACACCTGCCGACCCTGGGCGATCTCCTCTGCGGCGCGCTCCCAGACGCGGTTGAACCATCCGGGGTGCTCGGCCAACGGCGCGACGAACGACTCGATGCCCGCACGTCCGGCCGGCATCGTGCGGATGACGGACGTGTCGAGGTCGCCGAACACGGTCATCGCCACCGTTCGCGGGATGGGCGTCGCCGTGAGCACCAGCGCGTGCGGGCTCGATCCCTTCGCGCGGAGCGCCTCCCGCTGTTCGACCCCGAAGCGGTGCTGCTCGTCGACCACGACGAGACCGAGGTCGGCGAAGGTCGTCTTCTCGCCCAGCAGCGCATGCGTGCCGACGACGATGAGCGCCTGACCCGAGGCGACGCGGAGCGCAGCCTTGCGTCGCTCCGCGGCCGGAAGCTGGCCGGTGAGCAGCGTCGGCATCAGCAGCGGGGCGAGATCGGGACCGAGCATCTTCGCGATCGAGCGCAGATGCTGGCCGGCCAGCACCTCTGTCGGAGCGATCAGCGCCGCCTGCCCGCCACTCTCGGCCACCTGCAGCATCGCTCGTAGCGCCACCAGCGTCTTGCCGGAACCGACCTCCCCCTGGACGAGCCGGTTCATCGGCCACGATCCGACGAGGTCTGCGGCGATCTGCGCCCCGACCGTCTCCTGATCCGGAGTGAGCGTGTACGGCATCGCCGCGTCGAACCGCTCGAGGAGGCCTCCCGGTCCAGCCGGCCGCGAGGTGGCGGAGAGGGCGCGCACCGCATCCCGCTGCTGTAGCAGCGCGGTCTGCAGCGTGAGCGCCTCATGCATCCGGAGGGTGCGAACGGCCGGATCGATGTCGTTGCGCGTGCGTGGGCGATGGATCCGCTCCAGCGCCTCGTCGGCCGTGAGCAGTTCCTCGCGCTCCCTGATCTCGGCCGTCAGCGGGTCGGGCACCTCGACGAGGTCGTCCAGCACCCGTCCGATGAGGCGGGCGATCTGCCACGTCTGGATCGCCGAGGTCGCCGGGTAGATCGGGATCGGAACCGCCGCACGCGCATCCGCGCTGCGCCGGGCGGAATCCTCATCGTCGAACAGCTCGTACTCGGGATGCGCGAACTGCGTGACGCCGTTGAACTCCCCCACCTTGCCGGAGAAGACTCCGCGGCGGCCGACCGCGAGGTCTTTGGAACGCCACTCCGCCGCACCGACGTTCTTCGCGAAGAACGTGAGGGACATCCGTCCGATTCCATCGCCGATGACCACGTCGACCATCGCGCCCGGCCGATTGCGCATCCGTCGGAAGCTCGAGGACAGGACCTCGGCGACGATGGTCACAGTCTCGCCGAGGGGGAGGTCGCGGATCGGTGTCAGTTCGCCCGGATCGGCGTAGCGACGCGGATAGTGCGAGAGCAGGTCGCCCGCGTTCTGCATGCCGAAAGCTCGTCCGAGCGTCTTGGCAGACGCCGCACCGAGCGCATCCTCCAACGAGGAATCGAGCGTGAGCGACATGCTCCGAGTCTAGGGAACGCGACCGACACCGCCGGCACCCGGGCTGTCGTATCGTGAAGAGGTGACGAGGATCATCGCAGGCGCCGCCAGAGGCGCACGCCTGGAAGTGCCGGGTGTCGGCACGCGACCGACCAGCGACCGGGTGCGGGAATCACTCTTCGGCGCGCTGGAGGCGCTGAGCGCCATCGACGGCGCGCGTGTCCTCGACCTGTATGCCGGTTCCGGCGCCCTGGGCCTCGAGGCGCTGAGCAGGGGCGCCGCCAGCGCGGATCTCGTCGAGCGTGGCCGGCAGGCGGCAGCCATCGTCCGCCGCAACGCCGCCGTCGTCGCCAAGGCCGCAGGCCGGTCGGCCGGTCGGGTGCACGAGGGCGCGGTCCATACTTACCTGCAGCGCGCGGCCGGGCCCTTCGACCTGGTCTTCACCGACCCGCCCTACGATCTCGACGATGCGGCCATGACAGCCGACCTCGTCGCCCTCGCCCCACTGCTCTCTCCGGACGCGGTCGTCGTCGTCGAACGAGCGCGCCGCGCGACTCCTCCCAACTTCGGTGCCGCCGGTCTGGAGCTGTTCCGCGAGAAGTCCTACGGTGACACGACGCTCTGGTGGGCGGAGCCGGCGGCCGACGAGGGTTCGTCAGCGGACGATCAGCCCGAGACCGAATCCCAGTCCCGATAGGGATCCCATCCGCTGATGTCGACCGGAAGGCCGTCGCACAGCAGATCCTCGTCTGCGCTCGGGATGACCCGTCCGATCACGCGGAACCCCGGCGGGAGCACGCCTTCGGGGAAAGTGGCGAGCAGCGCGTGGTCCTCTCCCCCGGCGATCGCACGCTCCGGATCAGTGCCCAGCGCCGCGCGGTCGAGAGCGATGGTGACCCCGGACGCGGCCGCCATCCGGCGGGCATCGAGAGCGAGCCCGTCGGAGATGTCCATCATCGCGGTCGCACCGGCCGTCGCCGCCACCGCGCCGAGACCGATCGGGGGCGACGGGCGCAGCTGGGCGGCCAGCGCAGCGGACTCGCCGGCCGCCAGCTTCGCGACGTCGACCGGTACGGGCGCATCGCCGTCACGGAAACGTCCGAACAGCACGGCGAGTCCGTGTGCAGCGTTGCCCAGCTCACCGGCGACCGCGACGACGTCCCCTGGACGAGCGCCGTCGCGGGTGACCGGAGCCCGACCCTCGAGATCTCCGAGCGCCGTCACCGCGATGGTCAGCACATCCGACACCGTGAGGTCACCACCCACCACCGCGCAGCCCGGCGCCAATGCGGCACATGCCTCGCGGAAGCCGTCAGCGAGACGCTCGACGAAGGAGAGACGCAGATCCCGGGGAACAGCCAGTGCGACGAGAAGAGCCGTCGGACGCGCCCCCATCGCCGCGACGTCCGCGAGGTTCACGGCCGCGGCCTTCCAACCGAGGTCGTAACCGCTGGACCACGCGAGACGGAAGTCCGGCCCGTGCACGAGCGTGTCGGTCGTCGCCACCACGCTGCCCGATGGCGTCGCGATCACGGCGGCATCATCCCCCGGCCCGACGAGGGTATGCGCGGCCGGCGCGGTGCGGGTGAGGATCGCCTGCAGGATGCGTCCTTCGGAGACATCGCCCAGGCGCGGATCATCGGCTTCGGGTCGGGAGGGCATGCTGTCAAAGGTAGCCTGGAAGCATGCTCCGTTCCCGTCGCCTCGCTGCCCTCGCAGGCGCGGCGATCCTCTCCGCCGTCCTCGCCGGATGCTCCACGACCGTGCACCTCGAACCGGCCGACGATGCGAACGATCCGGCGTGCGCCTCGGTCTCGGTGCTGCTGCCGGACAGCGTCGCCGGGTTCGACCGGGTGTGGACGGATGCCCAGGCCACCGGCGCGTGGGGAGAGCCCACCACGGTCGCGCTGCGCTGCGGTGTCGAGCCGCCGGCCCCCTCCGCACTCGTCTGCACCACGCTCGGCGGCGTCGACTGGCTGGTCCTCGAGCAGGAGGAGGAGCGGCAGCGCCTCGTCACCTACGGGCGCGACCCCGCGGTCGAGGTCAACATCCGTCGCGGCGAGCAGATCGACTTCCAATCCATCGTGGACTCGATCTCCACGAGCATCCAGTCAGGACTGGCGCCGGCGACGGCGAAGTGCACCGACCGCGTCGAGTTCCCCGCGAGCTGACCGCAGGAGGCGCACCGGCGTCAGCGCCGCAGACCCGCCTCGACGAGCTCGGTGATCAGTTCGCCGTAGCTCAGGCCGGACGCCACCCAGCACTTCGGGAACATCGAGATCGGGGTGAAGCCCGGCATCGTGTTGAGTTCATTGACCACGAGGGTGCCCTCGGGGGTCAGAAACATGTCGACGCGGGCGAGCCCCCGGCCGTCGACGGCCTCGAACGCGCGGAGGCCCGCCTCCTGGATCGCCGCCGTCTCCGCTTCGGTCAACTCGGCCGGGCAGATGACGTCGACGCCGTCGCCCCCGAGGTACTTGCCCTCGAAGTCGTAGAATCCTCGCGAGGTGAGGACGACTTCTCCCGGGAGGGAGGCGCGCACCCCTTCCGCGGTCTCGAGCACGGCGACCTCGATCTCACGGCCGCTCACTCCGGTCTCGATGAGCACCTTGTCGTCTTCGGCGAACGCCACAGCCAGCGCAGCGTCGAGTTCGTCGGCGACCTCGACCTTGGACACGCCGACGCTCGAGCCCGCACGAGCAGGCTTCACGAACAGCGGCAGGCCGAGGGCGGCGGCGCGTACGCGGACGTCCGCCGCGTCCCGCTCCCAGTCCGCACGGCGCACGGTCACCCAGGGCGCCACCGAGATGCCGGCGGCCTGCAGAGCGATCTTCATGAAGTGCTTGTCCATGCACAGCGCGGAGTCGAGGACGCCGCCGCCGGCGTAGGGCACCTCGAGGGTGTCGAAGTACCCCTGGATGGTGCCGTCCTCGCCGTGCTGACCGTGCAGGATCGGGAGCACGACGTCGACAGCACCGAGGCCGACGACGGAGCCGTCGACCTGCACGACGCGCAGCGTGCGGTCGCCGCCCGGTTCGGGCCACAGCACGCGCGTGCCGTTGTCGACGACCTCGGGAAGGTGCGCGGCATCCAGCGGGAACTTCGCGGGATCATCGTCCTCCAGAACGAACGCCCCCTCGCGGGTGATCCCCACCGGGATCACCGAGTAGCGGTCGCGATCAATCGCGCCCAGCACGCCCCCCGCCGTTGCGGAACTGATCGAATGCTCGCTGGAGCGCCCGCCGAAGAGCACCACCACCGTCTGCTTGTCCATGATTGGTCCTCTCACCCTGCGGGGTGTCGTCGTCCGTCGTCAGGTGGGGTGCGATGTCTCTCGGATCCATCTTGCCGTCGAGCACCATCTTCACCTGCTCGACGATGGGCATGTCGACCTCGGCCTCGCGTGCGAGCTGCAGGATCGGCGCGACCGATGCCAGCCCCTCCGCCGTCTGCTGCATCTGCTTCACGACGTCCTGGAAGCTGTATCCCTGGCCGAGCAGACGCCCGGCCGTATTGTTGCGGCTCAGCGGCGACTGGCAGGTGGCGATCAGGTCTCCGAGGCCGGCGAGGCCCTGCAACGTCTCCGGGTGTGCACCGTTCGCCACGGCGAAGTCCGTCATCTCGACGAGGCCGCGGGTGATGATCGAGGCCTTGGTGTTCTCGCCGTAGCCGACGCCGTCGACGATGCCGATGGCGACCGCGATCAGATTCTTGAGAACGCCACCGAACTCGGTGCCGATCACGTCGGTGTTCACGAACGTGCGGAAGTAGCTGTTGCGCGCGGCGCGCGCGACGGTGTCCGCCGTCTCCTGGCTCCGCGAGGAGATCACGGCAGCGGTCGGCTGCTCGCGCGCGATCTCCAACGCGAGGTTCGGACCGGACGCGACCGCGATACGGTCGGGGTCGCAGCGAAGCTCCTGGTGGATCACCTGGCTCATGCGCAAGCCGGTGCCGCGCTCGACGCCCTTCATCAGACTGATGATCTTCGCGTCGCTGTCGGCGAGCAGCGGGCGCAGCGCCTTCAGGTTCTCGCGGAGCGACTGGCTCGGCACCGAGAGGTAGACCTGTTCGACGCCCTCGAGTGACGTCGCGAGCTCGTGAGTGGCCGACATCGTGCGTGGGAGGTTGATGCCGGGCAGATACCGGGAGTTGCGCTTGGCCTCGTTGATCTCCTGCGCGAGCTCGGGTCGTCGGGCCCACATCGTCACCTGGGCGCCGCCGTCGGCGAGGATCTTTCCGAAGGTGGTTCCCCAGCTGCCCGAGCCGATGACCGTGGCCCGGGGGCCTACCGGAGCGGTTCTCTTAGGAGTCAAGGCGTCCGGTCTCCTTCTGGCCGTGGCTCGCGGGGTTCCATCGCTCCGCGGGTGCCTTCTCGTCACGCAGCTCCTCCAGGAGCGCCGTGATCGCGTTCATCAGTCGGTTCGATGCCTCGGTGAGGGCCGCCGGCTCCCCGGCGCGGTCCCGCAGATCGGAGACATCGACGGGATCGCCGATGATCACTCGCACGGGCTTGCGCAGCGGCCAGAGGCTGAGGCCCTTCTGATAGCGCCCCATGATCGCCTGCGTACCCCACTGCGCCATCGGGATCAGGGGGATGCCGTCGGCGAGGGCCAGACGCACCGCGCCGGACTTGCCGCGCATCGGCCACAGGTCGGGATCACGCGTGAGAGTGCCCTCGGGATACACGATCACTCCGCGCCCGTGCTCCACCAGCTCTTCCGACTGCTTCATCGTCTGGCGGGCCGAACTGGCGGACGAGGTGCGCGCGACCGGGATCATCCCCGTGCGATGCAGGAACCACCCGAGGACGGGAACCTTGAACAGGCTCTCCTTGGCCATGAACCGCGGCGCCCGACCCGCGCGCCACACGGCGACCGCGACGATGAGCGGATCGAATTCGGAGTAGTGGTTCGGCGCCAGGATGAACGACCCGTGCTGCGGGAGCTTCTCGGCGCCGGTGACCCGGATCTTCGCGATCAGCGAGACGGGCGGGATCACCAGCGCCGCGAGCGGCCAGAAGATGCTCGGCCGCGTCGTCTCGGATGACCGGGACGTCACCTCGGTCACCGGATGACGTCGAAGTCGGCGCCGAGCGCGTCGAGCTTGGCGAGGAACTTCTCGTAGCCGCGGCTGAGGATATCCACACCCGACACCTGCGACTCGCCCGTGGCGGTCAACGCCGCGATGATGTGGCTGTATCCGCCGCGGAGGTCGGGAACCACGATGTCGGCGCCATGCAGCGGCGTCGGCCCCGTGATGACGGCAGCCTGCTCCAGGTCGCGGCGGGGAACGCGGCGGGGCCCGTCCTGCAGACCGCGGGGGTGCACGACGATGTCGGCACCCATCTTGACCAGCGCGTCCGTGAAGCCCATCCGGTTCTCATACACGGTCTCGTGCACGACGCTACGGCCGTGCGCCTGGGTCAGTGCGACCACGAGGGGCTGCTGCCAGTCGGTCATGAAGCCGGGGTGCACGTCGGTCTCGATGACGACGGGCTTGATGTCACCGTCACGACGGAAGAGGATGCCGTCTTCCTGGATATCGAACCAGCCGCCCGCCTTGCGGAAGATGTTGAGGAACGTCAGCATCTCCTGCTGCTTGGCACCGCCGACGAAGATCTCGCCGTCGGTGGCCAGAGCCGCGGATGCCCACGAGGCCGCCTCGTTGCGGTCGAAGATCGACCGGTGGTCGTAGCCGCGGAGCTTCTCGACGCCCTCGATGACGATGACGCGGTTCGGCTCGTAGGAGATGATCGCGCCCATCTTCTGCAGGACCGCGATCAGGTCCATGATCTCGGGCTCGATGGCGGCGTTGCGCAGCTCCGTCACGCCCTCGGCGCGGACGGCGGTGAGCAGCACCTGCTCCGTGGCGCCGACACTCGGGTACGGCAGGTGGATGTTCGCCCCGTGCAGGCGGCTTCCGCCCGTGGAGAGGCGGATCCCGCTGGGGAGCTTCTCGACGATGGCGCCGAACTTGCGGAGCGCATCCAGGTGGAAGTCGATAGGGCGGTCCCCGATACGGCATCCGCCGAGATCGGGGATGAACGCCTGACCGAGACGGTGCAGGAGCGGCCCGCAGAAGAGGATCGGAATGCGGGAGGCGCCGGCGTGGGCGTCGATCTCCTCGAAGTGGGCCGACTCGACATCACTCGGGTCGAAGACGAGCGAGCCGGGCTCATCGCCCTCGCTGACGCGCACACCGTGTACCTCGAGCAGCGAGCGCACGACGGCGACATCGCTGATCGCCGGCACATCGCGCAGGGTGCTCACGGTCTCGCCGAGGAGCGAGGCGACCATGGCCTTGGTGGCCAGGTTCTTCGCCCCCTTGACGTCGACGCGACCGCGAAGCGGGCGTCCGCCTCGAATGGCGAGGACGTCTCCGGTGAGTGCAGGGACTCCGTCCGGGAGAGCGTCGCGCACAGGTGTCGTCATTCGGAGCCTCACTTCATTCACGGATTTCGGGGGCGGGTTGCCCCTGGGCTCCCCCGCCCCCGCCGTTTACTGAACGGGAAGGGTTCGGGGCCGCCACGACTCGCGACGGGCCTCGAACTGCGCGATCTTGTCTTCGTTGCGCAGCGTGAGCCCGATGTCATCGAGCCCTTCGAGGAGCCGCCATCTAGTGTAATCGTCGATCCCGATCTCGGCCTGGACGTCACCGATCGACGCGCTGCGCGCCTCGAGGTCGACCGTCATCCGTGCCCCGGGATTCCGGTCGATCTCCGCCCAGATCCGCTCGAGATCCTCTTCCGAGATCGTCGCCGCGAGAAGGCCCTGCTTGCCCGAGTTCCCGCGGAAGATGTCGGCGAAGCGCGGACTGAGGACCACTTTGAATCCGAAGTCGCGCAATGCCCACACGGCGTGCTCACGGCTGGATCCGGTACCGAAGTCCGAACCGGCGACGAGGACGGACGCGCCCTGGAATTCCGGCTGGTTGAGCACGAACTCCGGGTCCTGTCGCCAGCCGTGGAACAGAGCATCTTCGAAACCCGTCTTCGTGACGCGCTTCAAGAAGACAGCCGGGATGATCTGGTCGGTGTCGACGTTCGAGCGCTTCAGCGGTGCGGCGACGCCCGTGTGCGTGATGAACTTCTCCATGGGTCAGATCCCTTCCGTCAGGTCGCTCGGGCTGGACAGCGTGCCGCGGATCGCGGTCGCGGCGGCGACGAGCGGCGACACGAGGTGCGTGCGCCCTCCCTTGCCCTGCCGTCCTTCGAAGTTGCGGTTCGATGTGGAAGCACAGCGCTCGCCCGGTGCGAGCTGGTCGGGGTTCATGCCCAGACACATCGAGCATCCGGCGAAGCGCCATTCCGCTCCGAAGTCCGTGATGACCTTGTCGAGGCCCTCTGCCTCGGCCTCCAGGCGTACACGCGCCGACCCGGGGACGACCATGACGCGCACACCGTCGGCCTTCTTCTTGCCCTGGATGATCGATGCGAAGGCGCGCAGGTCCTCGATGCGGCTGTTGGTGCACGACCCCATGAACACGGCGTCGACCGGTACCTCCTTGAGGGGCGTCCCCGGCGTGAGGTCCATGTACTCCAGCGCACGCTCGGCGGCGGCCCGCTCGTTCGGATCGACGATCTCGGCGGGATTCGGCACCGAGGACGACAGCGAGCTGCCCTGACCGGGGTTGGTCCCCCAGGTCACGAACGGCTCGAGCTCGTCGGCGTCGATGAAGACCTCGGCGTCGAAGGTCGCGCCCTCGTCGGTCGGCAGGGTGCGCCAGTAGGCCACGGCCTCTTCCCAGTCCTGGCCCTTGGGGGCGTGCGGACGGCCCTCGAGGTAGGCGAAGGTGGTCTCGTCGGGCGCGACCATGCCGGCCCGGGCTCCGGCCTCTATCGACATGTTGCAGATCGTCATGCGCCCCTCCATGGAGAGGGCGCGGATGGCGCTGCCGCGATACTCGAGCACGTAGCCCTGACCGCCACCCGTGCCGATCTTCGCGATCACGGCGAGGATGATGTCCTTCGCGGTGACGCCGTCACGCAGAGTGCCCTCGACGTTGATCGCCATGGTCTTGAACGGCTTCAGCGGCAGAGTCTGCGTGGCCATGACGTGCTCGACCTCGCTGGTGCCGATGCCGAATGCCATCGCTCCGAACGCGCCGTGCGTCGAGGTGTGGGAATCCCCGCAGACCACCGTGATTCCGGGCATCGTGAGCCCGAGCTGGGGTCCGACGACATGCACGATGCCCTGTTCCGCGTCACCGAGCGAGTGCAGACGCACCCCGAACTCCGCCGCGTTGCGGCGCAGCGTCTCGATCTGCGTGCGGCTGGTCAGATCGGCGATCGGCTTGTGGATCTCCAGCGTCGGGGTGTTGTGGTCCTCGGTCGCGATCGTCAGGTCGAGGCGGCGGAGCGGCCGCCCTTCGCTGCGGAGGCCGTCGAACGCCTGCGGGCTGGTGACCTCGTGCACGAGGTGCAGGTCGATGTAGATGAGGTCGGGTTCGCCGTTCTCGCCCTTGACGACGAGGTGGTCGTCCCAGACCTTCTCGGCGAGGGTCCTGCGGCGTGCGGAATCGGCACCGTTTGCGGGGGTGGTCATTGCGTGTCTCCTGAGGCTGGCGGTACGGCCCACGATGGACTCCGCGACGAGGAGGGGCTCTAGATCGAGGTCTCGTCGCGGCGCGTAAGAAGAAGGAGCACGGTCCGCATGACGTCAGATTACCACCGCTCGGACGCGCTCCGACCCGTCATGACACTCTGTTGAGCACCGAACGACCGAGAGGCACCGCATGACCGTCGACACCGCCCGCTTCGCCACCCGTGCGGTCCACGCGGCGAGAAGCCGTGAGACGGCCGCCTCGCGCGCGACCCCCATCTATCTGACGGCGGGGTTCGAGTTCGACGACTTCGACCATGCGGCCGACCACTTCAGCACCGGGGCGGGCTTCGGATACACGCGCACGGGCAACCCGACAGTTCGAGCCGTGGAGCGTCAGCTCGCGGCTCTGGAGTCCGGCGCGGACGCGGTGCTGGTCGCGAGCGGACAGGCGGCGGTCGTGACCGCCCTGCTGACCGTCGTGGGTGCCGGCGACCACATCGTCTCCTCCACGCACATCTATGAGGGCACCCGAGGGCTCTTCCTCGACAACCTGGCTCGCCTCGACATCGAGACGACCTTCGTCGACGACATCGCCGATCCGGACGCCTGGCGGGCGGCGATCCGCCCGAACACCCGCGCGGTGTTCGCCGAGTCCGTCGCGAACGCGCGCAACGACGTGCTCGATATCCGCGCCATCAGCGACATCGCCGACGAGTTCGCGATCCCGCTGATCGTGGACAACACCCTGGCGACCCCGGCCCTGCTGCGTCCGATCGAGCACGGCGCGGCGATCGTCGTCCATTCCGCGTCGAAGTTCCTGGCCGGACACGGGTCGGTGCTCGGCGGCGTGATCGTCGACGACGGACGCTTCGACGCCGAGCACGCGGGCCACAATGCGCCGCACCTCGTGCTGCCGGGTCGCGGCGACGCGCCCAGTGTCTTCGCTCGCCACGGCGGCCGCGCACGCATCGCCTACGCGCGGGAGTCGGTGGCACCTCGTTTCGGGGCGTCTCCGTCGCCGCTCAACGCCTTCCTGATCGGCCAGGGCGTGGAGACGCTCGGCCTCCGCGTCGAGAGGCAGTCCCGCAACGCCCTCCAGATCGCGCAGTGGCTGGAACGGCACGACGCGGTCGAGAGCGTGGACTACGTCGGACTCCCCTCGCATCCTGACCACGAGATCGGCTCCCGCTACCTCGAAGGCGGATCGGGGTCGATCTTCACCTTCACCCTGCGTGGCGGGTTGCCCGCCGCACGACGGTTCGTCGAGGGCGTGCAGGTCTTCACGCACATGACGCACATCGGTGACGTCCGCTCTCTGGTGCTGCATCCGGCGACGACGAGTCACGCGCAGCGCACGGACGAAGAGCGCGAGGTTCTGGGGGTGCACCCCGGCACGCTGCGGGTGTCGATCGGCATCGAAGACGTCGATGATCTCGTCGCCGACCTCTCCCAGGTGCTGAACGCCGTGCGGGAGACGGTTGCATGAGCCGCCCCCAGCACTTCGGCTGGTTCCTGGCGCGCGGTTTCGGGCCGCAGGGCTGGGGCTATCCGGCTCTCGACTGGGATTACGACTGGACGCGCCCTGAGGTGTACCAGGACGCTGCCCGCACCCTCGAGCAGGCGGGCTTCGACCTGGTCATCATCGAGGACGCGCCGTCGTTGGGGTCGCCGTCGACGATCGATCTACGGGTCCGCCACGCCTTCGGGGGCCCCAAGCACGATCCACTCCTGCTCGCTCCGTATCTCTTCCAGGCGACGAGGCACCTGGGCGTGGTGCCGACGGTCAATCCGGCCGCGTACCTCCCCTACACCGCGGCGCGCCAGTTCGCGACGCTGCAGCATCTGAGCGGGCATCGGCTGGGTCTCAACGTCGTCACCGACACCGGCAGCGCACGACACTTCTCGGACACGCCGCAGCTCGGTCACGACGAGGCGTACGACCGCGCGGAGGAATGGCTCGCCGGAATCCGCGCGCTGTGGCACAGCTGGGACGACGGCGCACTCGTCGCCGACCGGGAGACCGGCGTCTATGCCGACGGCGCGAAGCTGCAGCCCGTCCGGCACCGGGGCGAGCACTTCGCGTTCGACGGCCCGCTCAACGCCCTCCCGTTCACGGACGGGGATCCGGCGATCGTCTCCCCCGGTGGCTCCGGGCGCGGACTCGGGTTCGCCGGCGCGAACTCCGATGTGCAGCTCGCGCTGGCTTCGCTGAACGAGAAGTCCGTGCGCGACTACCGTGCCCGGGTACACGAGGCGGCGATCGCGAAGGGGCGGCAGCCGGAGGACGTCAAGATCCTCTTCGCCATCCAGCCCGTGATCACCACATCGAGCGAGGAGGCGGACCGCATCGTCGCCGCCTCGGCCCATCCCGACGACGCCGCACTGGTGCAGATCGCCCGCAAGCAGTCCAGCGACCTCGAGACCGACCTCACGTCGCTCGACCTCGACAAGGCGCTGGACCCCTCGATCTTCGGCGCCCACGTCTCACGCGGGAGCATCCAGCGCCTGATCGGAGACCGCGGCGAGGACGCCCCGCTGCGCGCACATCTGACGGCGCTCGCCCGCACGGGCCGGATCACGGACCGCTCCGGCTTCGTCGGCACGGCCGAGGAGTTCGCCGACCTGGTCGAAGAGCTCGGCGAGTGGGGCAACGACGGCGTGCTGCTCTGGGGTGACTTCCATCCGGTCACCCTGCACCGCACACTCGATGAGCTCGTGCCCATCCTGCGCCGCCGCGGCATCCTCCGTCGCGCGTATGCGGACGGCGGTCTCCAGGAGAACCTGCGCGCGTTCTGATCGGCTATCCGGCCGACCGTCACCAGCCCAGGGAGCCGGGAACGCCTTTGAAGGGACCGACGACAGCCGAGGTGACCCACCCGCCGTAGAACCCACCCGGCTGCGGAACGGCGATCTCTTCCCCGACGGTGCACTCGTCCATCTGCGCCGCATACACGGCGACCCGGTCCATCAGCGCCTCGAAGCCGGGCGCCGGGTGCGGGTAGTTCCAGGCGGCCCCCTGACGCAGGGTTTCTCCACTGCGCACGTCGAAGTAGCGGGCAGCACCCTTGAACTCGCAGAAAGATGCGCCGGGGGCATCGACGAGTGCACCGGGGACGAAGTCGACGATCGGAAGGTAGTACACAGGAGGGTGACTGGTCTCCAGCACGCGCACCGCGCCACGGGTATCGGCGATCAGATGCCCGCCGAGGCGGATCGTGATGCGCTCGGCGACCTGTTCGACGCGCGGCGGCCTCGGGTAGTCCCAGACGGATTCCTGCCCGGGGGCCGGAGTGATCGGGCGAGGTCTGCGCATCTGCGCATCTTACGTCTCTCCGTTCAGATCATCGACCTCACGCGGGACGCCGCGCCTCTGCGGTCAGACGAGCGAGACCCCGCTCCCGATCCGTCCATGCCGGCGGGGACTCACTCGACGGTCGTGGTGGGCCGAGACGCCCGCTTCTCACGCGAGGAGGCGATGAGGCTCGCCACCGTGGCGATGGTCATCGAAGCCAGGATCACGCCGAGCGAGACCATGTTGCTGATGTCGGGCACCCACTCGACGTGCTGACCGCCGTTGATGAACGGCAGCTCGTTGACGTGCAGCGCGTGCAGGATCAGCTTGATGCCGATGAAGCCGAGGATCACCGCGATGCCGTAGTGCAGGTAGCGGAGGCGATCGAGGAGGTCGCCCAGCAGGAAGTAGAGCTGGCGCAGACCCATGAGCGCGAAGATGTTGGCCGCGAAGACGAGGAAGCCGTTCGTGGTGATCTCGAAGATCGCCGGGATCGAGTCGATCGCGAAGATCAGATCGGTGACGCCGATCGTGATGAAGACGATCACCATGGGCGTCCACATGCGCTTGCCGTTCACCGTGGTGCGGATCTTCGATCCGTCGTACTCCTCGCTGATGTCGACGCGACGACGGAGCAGGCGCACGATGAAGTTCTCACGCTTGACCTCGCCCTCATGGTCGCCGTCGGGCATGGCCTGACGGATCGCCGTCCAGATGAGGAATGCGCCGAAGATGTAGAAGATCGGCGAGAAGTTCTCGACGATCGCCACACCGGCGAGGATGAAGAGGCCGCGCAGGATCAGCGCGATGATGATGCCCACCATGAGGACCTGCTGCTGCAGCCGCCGCGGCACGGCGAACTGGGCCATGATCAGGACGAACACGAACAGGTTGTCGATCGACAGGCTGTATTCGAGGGCCCAGCCGGTGATGAAGTCGCCGGCGTTCTGCCAGCCGCCGACGTTGCCCAGCAGAACCGCGAACAGCAGTGCCAGACCCACGTAGAAGACCACCCACAGGGTGGACTCCTTCGTCGAGGGGATGTGCGGCCGCAGCCGGATGAGGAGCAGGTCGGCGATCAGGACGATCGTGAGGACGACCATCGAGGTGATCTCGAACCAGACGGGGATTTCCAAGGGCGCACGGGCCTTTCGCGGAGGGGTCGGGAATCAGTCGAAAGTCTCTCCCCCGCACAGATGTGCGTCGCGCGCCCGGAGCAGCGATGACGGTGCTCGTGATGACGTTACGCGCGGATCCGGGATACTCCCTCTCGCCCGGGCAATGCTACCGGAGCCGCGGCATCGCGGGGAACAGCGATCGAGACGAATGCGGCGACCGGATCTGAGACGATGAGGCAGCGATCGACACTTCCCTGGTGAGAGACACCGAACGGAATCAGGATGCCCGTGCAGACGAGTGATCAGAAATGGGCGGCGCAGGCCGCGGCCGGCGACGAGAGCGCCTTCCGCGAGCTGTACCGCACGCACGTGCGGCCGGTCTACTGGATCGCCCAGGGCATCCTGGCGTCGCCCGCCGACGCGGAGGACGTCACCCAGGAGACGTTCGTCGTCGCCTGGCGCAAGCTCCCCGCCCTCGAGCTCCAGGGCGAGTCGATCCTGCCCTGGCTGGCCACGATCTGCCGCTTCCAGGCCGCGAACCGGCTGCGCCAGCGGCGCCGCGATCAAGCGCACACCGCCGAGGCCGTCGACGAGACCCTGCTGCCCGACACGATCAGCGTCGAGGAGCAGGTCATCACGGCCGAGCTCGCCGCCCGGATCGCCGTCGAGGTCGGGACCCTGAACGAGCTCGACCGTGAGATCTTCCGCCTGTGCGCGTCCGAGGGCTACGCCTATCAGGCCGCAGCCGAGGAATTGGGCATCACGCACGCGGTCGTCCGCAATCGTCTCTCCCGAGTGCGCACCCGGTTGCGCGGCGCCGTGAAAGAAGTGAGAGACGCATGAACGACCAGAACCCCCGTGGCGAACTGCCGGTGCTGTCGGACGACGCCATCGCCCGCATCGAGACCGCCGTGTTCACCGAGATCGCCGCGGAACGCTCGCCCACGCATCCGAAGGCCGAGCGCGCCAGGAAGCGCCGCCGCCGCTGGCTCACGGGCGGCGGCATCGCCGCGGCCTTCGTCGTCGGCGTCCTCGTGACACCACCGATCCTCGGCGCGGTCGGTGGCGCCGCAACGTCGACGGCCGAAGGGCTGAGCATGCCGGGCGGCGTCTCGATGGATTCCTCGTCGTCATCACCGGATCAGATGTCCGACTCCGCGCCCGAATCGCTCCCCGGGAGCATCTCCGACTCCACCATCGCCGGTGCCGAGAGTAGCGAGGGCGATAGGGAGATCATCGCGACCGCGCAGGCGACCGTCCAGGTGAAGAGCATCGCGGACGCCGCTTCAGCCATCGCGACGATCGCCGAGGAGCACGACGGCTATGTCGAGAGCACCGAGATCGGGAAGGCCCTCGCCGTCGACGGCACGTCCGAACCGGCGCCCGCCGACTCGGCGTACGGCTGGATCAGCATCCGGGTGCCGTCTGCCGATCTACCGGATGTGATCACCGCGCTCGGGGAGACCGGTGACGTGCTCTCGTCGTCGACGTCGAAGCAGGACGTGACCTCGGTGTCGATCGATCTTCAGGCGCGCGTCGACTCGACGCGCGCGTCCGTCGAGCGTCTCACCGAGCTGATGGCGCAGTCGGGAAGCGTCTCCGAGCTGATCGAGGCCGAGGTCGCGCTGACCGACCGACAGGCGCAGCTCGAGTCGTATGAGCAGCAGCTCGAGTCCCTGCAGGGTCAGGTCGCGATGTCATCGCTTCAGGTACAACTCACCAGAGCGACGACGGCCACCACCGCCGATCCCGCCGGGTTCGCCGACGGCCTGCTCGCCGGATGGAACGGCCTCGTCGTCTCGCTGAACGCCCTCGTGATCGCTCTGGGCTTCGCCCTCCCCTGGCTCGCGGTCGTCGGTGTCGTCGTACTGATCGTGTGGCTGATCCGTCGAGCGCGCCGGAACCGTCGATCCGCACCCTCGACGAGCGCGGAGCAGGCAGGGGCCGACGAGGCCTGAGTTCCGTCCAGCGAATCCAGAAGAGGCCGCTCCCGGGAAACCGGAAGCGGCCTCTTCTGTCCGGAAAGCAAGAAAGTTCTGTCCGAAAAGCAAGAAAGCCTCCGGCGAACCGGAGGCTTTCTCATGTTGTGTGACCCCAGCGGGATTCGAACCCGCGTTACCGCCGTGAGAGGGCAGCGTACTAGGCCGCTATACGATGGGGCCGTCTGGCGGACGTTTCCGTCGCGCGACAACCGTTCAAGTATGCCATGGCATTTCTCGGTCCGCCAAATCGACGCCGCCCCGACCTGACTCCCGGGCGTGGCGCGCAGAATACGTTTGCCGTGCGCCGGATGAAGGAGTTGACTCGTCTCATGCGCGTCACCAAGTTCGAACATGCCGCCCTCCGCCTCGATGCCGGCGGGAAGACCCTGCTGATCGATCCGGGCTCCTTCACCGCACCGCTGGTGGATCTCGACGATCTGATCGGGATCGTGATCACCCACGAGCACCCCGACCACTGGACCTCCGATCACTTCGACCGCCTCTTGCGCGGGGCACCCGGCACGCCGATCTTCGCGCCGTCCGGGGTGGCTCGTGCGGCGGAGGGATACGACATCACGGTCGTCTCCCCCGGGGACACCATCGAGGTGGGCGACTTCTCGCTCCGATTCTTCGGCGGCACGCACGAGGTCATCCACTCGTCGCTGCCCGTCGTCGAGAACGTCGGCGTACTGGTGAACGATGAGCTCTACTACCCCGGCGATTCCTATGCGGTTCCGGAGGGGATCGACGTCGGCACGCTCGCTGCGCCGCTCGGAGCGCCCTGGCTGAAGATCGGCGAGGCGATGGACTATGTGCTCGCTGTCGCGCCGCGTCGCGCCTTCGGCACCCACGACATGACGCTCTCGGTCATCGGGAAGAACATGCACCGCCAGCGGCTGCAGTGGGCGACCGAGCAGGGCGGCGGGGAGTTCTTCGTCCTGGAGCCCGGCGAATCGCTCGATCTGTGAGCGGCGCGGTACGACGCCTCCTCCCTCCGACGACCGCGCGACTCGTCTTCCGGGAGATGACGGAGGACGACCTGGACCTGATGGCCGACCTGCTCGGCGACCCGGAGGTGATGGCGTTCTATCCGGCGCCCAAGAGCCGCGCCGAGAGCGCCGAGTGGATCGCGCGCATGCAGAAGAGCTATCGGGAGCACGGCCACGGGCTGTGGATCATCGAGACACGCGAAGGCGAGTTCGTCGGCGACTGCGGTCTGACCTGGCAGTCCGTGAACGGCGATCCGGTGCTGGAGGTCGGCTATCAGGTGCGCCGGTCGATGCAGCACCGGGGGTACGCGACCGAGGCAGCGCGCGCGTGTGTCGAGCTGGTCGCTCGGGAGTTCGCACCGACGCTGCTCACCGCGATCATCCATCCCGCCAACGACGCCTCACGCGGCGTTGCGGAGAATCTCGGGATGACTCACATCGACGATGACCGTGCGCACCCGTGGATCGTGCGCACGGTCATGGGGATGCAGGTCGCTCCCGCTTAGCCGCGTGAAGTGGCGCCCTGCGCGGCGCGCACCCGGAGATCGCGCTCCAGATGATCGCGCTGCTCGACGATGAGCCGCCGCAGCGCCGCGGGCGCCGCCGCGTTCTCGGCGATCCAGACATCGACGGCACTCAGCGAATCGGCCGCGGGGAAGAACCCGAGGACCAGCCGACGCGCGATCTCGATGCTGCGATCACCCCAGACTCCCGAGATACGGGCGAAGTACTCCGCGTCGAAGACCTCGGTCAGATCGCGGCGCCCACCGGCACGGAAACCGTCGATCTCGGCGTCGAGGTGATCGTTGCTCAGCGTGAGGTCGGTCCAGGCGGTCTCCCAGGCCTCGCGCCGCACGGCGGCGTCCGGGCGCGATGACCGTGCTCGTCGCGCTGCCGTGCGCCCGCTGCCCGTGTCGTCACGCTCCTGCTCGGCGCTGATGTCGGCGAGGTCGGCGTGCCCCGTCGTGACGAGCGCCGTCAGCAACTGCCAGCGCAGATCGGGGTCGACCACGAGCCCCGCGGGTACGTCGCCGTCGAGCAGAGCCCGCACCTGCTCGTGGTGCGCGTCGTCGTATGCGGATGCGGTCGCGAGCGCCCGCGCCCAGGACAGCTGCGCGTCGCTGCCGGCATCGGCGGCCTGCAGGGCACTCCAGACGGCATCCGTCCATGCCCGCTGTTCGGCCGCACGGTCAGCATCCGCCACGAAGTGCCGGATGGCGTACGCGGCGTTCGCGAGGACACCCGCCAGCAGCCCGATGTTGGACTCGGCGGGGCCGTGCGTACGCACGATCGCCACGTACCGCGCCGCATCGAGCTCACCGTCCCTCGTGGCGTTCCACAGCGACGACCACACCAGTGCCCGCGCCAGCGGCTCCTCGATCTCCGACAGCGACTCCTCGACCGTGCGCAGCGACCGCTCGTCGAGCCGCGCCTTGGCATACGTGAGGTCGTCGTCGTTGAGGAGCACGAGATCGGCTTCGGGCAGATCCAGCGGGGTCCGCTCGCCGATCAGGTCGAGTTCCTGCTGCTCGCGCCGGACGACGCGCCCATCCCGACGCTCGTACAGGCCGATGCGCAATCGGTGCGGACGCGGATCGGTCTGCACGAGGACGCTGCGGCCCTCGTCATCCGTCTCGGTCCACAGCGTCGACACACCGGAGGTCTGCAGCCATGCCGCCGACCAGTCGCTCATGTCACGGCCGGAGACGGCACTGAGCTGCACCAGGAAGTCGTCGAGCGTGGTGTTCCCGAACGCATTCGCAGCGAAGTAGCGCCGAGCACCCTCGAAGAACGCGTCATCGCCGACGAAGGCGACCAGCTGCTTGAGGACCGCGGCACCCTTGGCGTAGGTGATCCCGTCGAAGTTCAGCTTCGCGGCCTCGAGATCGGTGATGTCCGCCACGATCGGATGCGTCGTGGGCAGCTGGTCCTGCTGATACGCCCAGGCCTTTCGGCTCGCGGCGAACTTCACCCAGGCGTCCTGGAATCGGGTGGCTACCGCGGAGGCGTGCGCACCCATGTAGTCGGCGAACGACTCCTTGAGCCACAG
This sequence comes from Microbacterium maritypicum, assembly GCF_041529975.1. Lineage (NCBI taxonomy): Bacteria > Bacillati > Actinomycetota > Actinomycetes > Micrococcales > Microbacteriaceae > Microbacterium > Microbacterium maritypicum. Next base: position 2,810,439 of record NZ_CP168030.1, read on the forward strand.
GTCGTCCCACCAGGTCATCGTGACGAGGTCGCCGAACCACATGTGGGCCATCTCGTGCAGGATCGTGTTCGCCCGTGCGGCGCGCTGCGCATCCGTCGCCGCGCCCCGGGAGAGATACGACTCCGTGAACGTCACCAGGCCCGGGTTCTCCATCGCACCGAGGTTGTACTCGGGGACGAAGATCTGGTCGTACTTGCCCCACGGGTACGGGTAGGCGAAGGCGTCGGTGAAGAAGTCCAGTCCATGCCGGGTGACCTCGAGGATCTCGTCGGCGTCCAGGTGGGGCGCCAGCGACCGGCGGACGAAGACGCCGAGGCGGATCTGCTGCTCGTCGCGCCGCCACTCGCCGTCGACACGCGTGTAGGGGCCGGCGGCGACCGCAGTGATGTAGCTCGAAATCGGCAGGGTCGGGGCGAACTCCACCCGCTGTACCCCGACGCCGAGGTCGGTGTGCACCGCGGTCTGGTTGGAGAGCACCTGCCACTCGGAGGGCGAGTCGACGACGAAGGTGTACTCGGCCTTCATATCGGGTTGTTCGAAGCACGCCATGACACGACGCGAATCCGCAGGTTCGTACTGCGTGTACAGGTACGTCTCGTCGTCGGCCGGGTCGTGGAAGCGGTGCAGTCCCTCGCCGGAGCGGCTGTATGCCCCGACCGCCTCGACGCGGACCACGTTGGCGGCGGCAAGGCCGGCGAGCGTGATCCGTGCTCCGTCCCACACGACATCCTGGTCGACGCCGTTCACCTCGACACGGCGCACCTCTTCGCCGATGAAGTCGAGCCAGGTCGACTCCGCCGTGGCATCGAACTCGAGCGTCGTCACGGTCGAGAACCCGGTGCGCGCCCGCTCGGGCGCCCCCGTCAGATCCAGTTCGACACGGATGCGGTGCAGAGTGACCACTGCGGATCGCGCGGCGGTCTCCTCCCGGGTGAGGTTGGCGGTGTCCATCCCTCCATCCTGGCATCCGGACGGGACGCAGACGGCCCCACCTTCACGCCTCACCCGCTGCGCAGGCGATGACCGATCTCCGCGTAGAGCTGCGCCGAAGCTGCCGCGAGTGCCTCAGCCGACCCATCATCGCCTCGCAGAGCCGCGATCGACGAGAGGACGGCGTCGCTGCGTGCGACCTCGGCACGATCGCCGGTCGCCTCCGCGATGCTGCGCGCTTCCTCGGCATGCCGCTCCGCATCATCGACCAGCTGGTGGGCAGCGGTCGCATCGATCGTCGCCGCGCGCACCAGGATCTCCGCCAGCGAGTTCGCCGCCTCGGTCGCGATCAACGGTGAGCCGGCGCGTTCCGCCTCGCGCAGCGTTCGTTCGGCGGTGGTTCGCGCCCTCACGAGGTCGCCGGCGCGGCCATCGAGCCGTGCCTCCAGCAGGTCGAGGTCCGCCGATGTCGCGAACTCCCCCGCTGTCCGCAGGGTCTGTCTCGCGGTCGCGCACAGCTCGCGAGCGAGCACGTCGTCCCCCGTCGCTTCCGCCACCAGGGCCAGCGTCCTGCGCACGAACGGCAGCGAGTCGACGCTCGATTCGTCGAGCAGCCCCTGCAGCTCGGCGGCCGCGTCATCGAGCTGTCCGATCGCCAGGAGGAGCAGGGGCCGATTGCCGCGGACGACCGCGACGTTGAGATCGTCGCCCTCCTCCCCGGCCATCGTCAGGGCCACCGCATAACGGTCGCGCGCCTCCGGGTACCGGGCGAGGATGCGCAGCGTATCGGCATGATTGCCCGTCGCCCGCCCCTCCACGATCCGATCCCCGGCCGCCCGCGCGTGTCCGATCGCGAGCTCGTACGACCGCAGCGCCTCTTCGAGATGGCTCATCCATCGTTGGACGTTGCCGATCTGATTCCAGGTGCGCGCGAGTGACGCCCCGGTCGCGATACGTCGTACCCGATGCAGCGTGATCAGCGCCTCGTCCAGACGCCCCAGCTTCTCGGCGCAATGCGCGACGCCCAGGGCGATCTCCGGCACGAGGTCGAGTCCCGCTCCGCGCGCGGCGAGGTCATGCAGGCGCAGCGACTCGTTCCACATCGACCACCGGGAGAGCCCGGGGTGCGCCTCTATGGCGAGCTGTTCGACCGCGGAATCGGCAGCGTGCTCCCGAGCCGCCGCGGCGACGGCGAGCACGGTCACCACTTCCCGCGCCGCATAGTCGGGGTCAGAGCGGATCCGCGCCACCACTGCGGCCGCTGCCCTCAGCACGAAGGCCCGGCGCTCCGACGACGGGCGAAGCGAGCGCGAGCGCTCCGCGGCGAATGCGAAGACCGTGGCGTGGATCAGCAGGTGCCCGTCGCGGAGCTCGACGAGATGGCGACCATGAAGGCGATGCAGATCGGCTTCCGCCGACGGACCGCCGGCAGCGAGCAGCACCTCGGCGTCGATGTCCCTGTCCAACAGCGCAGCGTCCGCCAGCAGATCGGCCTCACTCTGCGACAACGAGCGGGTCGCGGCTTCGAGCACAGGACGGATCCGCGCATCACGCGGCTCGTGTTCGAACCGCGAGGCGAGATCCTGGAACGACCAGCCCTCGTGCTCACGGACGATGCCCGCGAGCATCACGAGGTCGAGCGGGAGGCCGCCACCGACGGCCACGATGCGCCGGAGCGCGTCTGCACCGACGTCGATCTCCGAGTGGGGCAGAGGCGCCGCCGTCCCCTCGACCGTGATGAGATGCGCGAGGAGCCGTTGCGCGTCGGTGTCCGTCATCGGCGGAACGATGACACGAGCGATGGTGAGCGTCTGCGGTCGCACACGCTGCTCCAGATCGGCGAGGTCGACCCGGGAGGTCACGACGTACCGCACCCCGGGGACGATCAGTGCGGCGAGGCGCCGGGCATCACCCGCGTCTTCCACGATCACGGTCGTACCGCGCGCGGTGACCTGCAATGTCTCGCGCAGGCGGGGCAGCTCGTAGGGCAGCGAACGGACTCCGAGCGCGCCCAGCATGCGCCGCAGGACGTCGATGGGGTCGGCGCGTGGGCGGTCCGACTCGGATTCGCGCAGCTGCACCGTGAGCACGGAGTCCCTGCCGACCAGTGCGGAGGCGAAGGTGCTCTTCCCGGCGCCCGGCAGCCCGGTGAGAACCAGGACATCCGCCGCAGGCACCGAGGCCAACAGTGCTTCTCGACCGATCTCCGCGCCGGGAGCGTTCCGCGGAGCATGCGTCACCTCGATGTGCACTCCGGATCGCTCGCCGTTGAGCACGCGCGCCGTCTCGCTCCAGCGTTCCGATTCGGTCTCCTCGCCGCCGAGCGCCCGGACGATGTCTCCGACGAGCCGATCATCCACCCGTCGTCGACCGGGACGGAAGCAGTCGTAGACCGTGACCTTCGCCGGTTCCGTTCCCCCGCGCAACCGTCCGATGCGCCGTGCGATCTCCGCGTACGAGGGGGATCCGGCATCCGCGCGCATCCGCCCCAGCCCGCTGCAGAGCTCGTCGAGGGTGCGCGGGGCGGGCATGAGTCGAGCCTATGGCAGGCTGCGGCGGCGCTCGGCCGGCGCGTCGTTCGGGCTCGTTCGGGGTCCGACGGCGCCCGGTGGCGGGCACCTAGGCTCGCTCGACGGAGGCCGCCCGACCTCCCGGACAAGGAGACACTCCCCATGACGACACGCGCAGAGATCGCCGCGAAGCTCGACGACTTCTCGTTCCAGAAGGTGAACTTCGGCGGGTTCCTGATGAACAAGCGTGCGAAGAACTCGCACGCGCTGTGGACCCGCACCTCCGACAAGGGGGTCACGGAACTGACCATCCTCACGACGCGGGACTTCGGTGAGGGCAACGTGTACGACGTCGCCGCGTTCACCCTGGACGGCACGGTGCCCGCCGACGTGGTCACCGAGCTCCGACAGCAGGCCGAGAGCCTGACCGACCGGATCAACCTCCGCGAGCACGGGTATGTGTACTCGTGCCTCGAGCCGTGGGACGGCGGGGGCACCATCTGGATCTCGAAGAAGCCGGAGTTCCGCGCGCTGAGCCGGATCGATCAGGGCATCTACGTCATCCCGATCCAGCGTCTCAACGGTCTGAACGAACCGCGCTGGCTCGCCTGGGCACGCGAGAACGGCCAGCTGAACATCGCCATCGTGTACAAGCCCTGACGGTGTTCACGCACTCGGAACCGATGCCCGCCCCGCACGCGGGAACCCCCGTGCGGGGCGGTTTCCGACTGATCGCCGCGTCGGTGGCCTATCTGGTGATCGCCGCCGGCGTCGCGTTCTATCTGCTGCCCGTGGGCTTCGGGCTCGATGGTGCCTCCTTGCTCCTCGCACAGCTGGCGACGATCGTCGCGGGCGCTGTGCTCGTCGCCACCTCGACCTTCGCAGTCGTGCAGCATCGACGGCGACGCGCGAACCTCGAAGCCATCGCACAGGCGCTCGGGTGGATGTACCGCGCAGACATCGGCGACCGTATGTGGGGCGGATCCATCGACGAGCAGATAGACCGTGGGAGCCGCACCGCCCAGGACCACCTCGATGCACTCCACACCAGCCTCCCGTTCGACAGCGTCGAGCGCATCTTCGTCGTCGGCGACCGCGAGGGAGCGACCACGCATACCGTGCGCGCCGTGCGTATCCCCCTCCCGTCGGAAGCGCCGAGGATCACGCTCCGCTCGCGTCGGGGCGGTGGAGCGCTCAGTGTGCTTCCGCGACGACCGACCGGCCGCTCGCAGCTGCGGTTGGAGGGGAACTTCAGCGATGTGTTCGAGGTGTCCGTCCCGCACGGTTACGAGACCGACGCGCTGTATGTGCTCACACCCGATCTGATGGCGATCCTTCTCGATGAGAGCGCCGACCTCGATCTGGAGATCGTCGACAGCACGCTGCACCTGTACCTTCCTGCGGTCGACCTCACCGACGAGAGCGAGCTCCACAGATTTCTCACCGTGATCGCCGCGCTGCACGATCGGTTCGGACGACGGACGCTGCTGTACCGCGACGAGGCAGCGGAACCTCTCGACCCGCAGTCCTATCGCCGCGACGGCGACACGCTCACGGAGCGCGCCCGGAGCGTGGACACCCGCATCCGGTGGTGGCCGGTGATCGTCGCGGTGGCCACACCACTCATCCCGATGCTCATCGCTGTCGTCTGGCTGCAGCTCGCCGGGTGACCTTCTTCGAGATCTCCGGCCCGCCCAGGAGCCGCCGTATGGCCGTCTCCGGCGTCACCGAGAGGTCCAGCGTGCGTCCCCGTGCGTACTGACGGAAGACCCGCGGATCGATGTAGCTGCCGCGCGCGACGGCAGTCGTGTTCCCGAGCGCGGTCGCGGCCGCCTGCACGGCGAGTCGCTCGGCCTGGTCCCGATCCTTGCGCCGGTCGAGTTCGCCGATCCGGGCGAGTGCATCGGCCGCGATGACGGTCCCGTGCAGGGTACGGAAGTCCTTGGCCGTGAAAGACGCCCCCGTCACCTCGCGAAGGTAGGTGTTGACCTCGGCCGGAGTGATGCGCACGCGGCGGCGACCGCGGCGATAGGCCAGAAGGAAAGCTCCTGACTTCCCTGCGGCGAAATCGGTCAGCGCGTCCGCGAGCGACTCGTCGGTGATCTCGATCGAGGCGGTGCGGCCGCTCTTCGCGGGGAAGGACAACGCCACGTCGCTGCCGGACACGCGCACGTCGCGCCGGCGAAGGGTCGTGAGCCCGCGGCTGCCGTGCCGCACGAGGTATCGCTCGGAGCCGATGCGGAGCGCCGCATCATCGAGCAGGCGGAAGGCGATAGCCAGAGCGCGCTCCTTGGTCTGCCCTTCCTCTTTGAGCGCCCTGGTCACCTGAGCTCTGGCACCGGGGAGCGCGGCCGCAAGGTCGAGCGCTTGCACGAACTTGCGGCGATCACGGCTCACGCGCCACAGCGGGTGGTACAGGTACTGCTTGCGCCCCGCGCCGTCGATCCCCACGGCCTGGATGTGCGCGAGCGGGTCCGCCGCGATCCACACGTCGTGCCACGCGGGCGGGATGACCAGATCGCTGATGCGTTCGCGATCCGCCTCCGGTGCGGTCTCGCCTGCGGGATCGACGTAGCGGAAACCCGATCCCGAGCGAACCCGTCGGAAGCCCGGATCCTCATCTGGTGCCACCCGAACCAGTCTGGCCATTCGTGCTCCTCCCCTGAAGTCGTCTCCGCCGAGGATGCCGGTCTCCGAAGTGCAGCGATAGGGAGTGGCGTCGCGCGCCCCGCCGTGCTATTCGGCGTCGGCCGGAGGTCGCGCGAAGGTGCGGCGCATGTGATCGCTCGTGAGGAAGTCGGCTATGCCGATCATGATCAGACTGAAGACGATCTGCTCGGACACCATCCAGAGGGGGTACAGGCCGGGGATCGCGGCCATCACGAGCGTGATGACGGGAAAGATCTGGGCGAACAGTCGCAGCCGCTGATAGGCCCATCGCCAGCCGTGCTGCGCGCGCCACGCGAAGTAGAACAATGTCGCGGTCATCGCGAGGACGACCAGAGTTCGCATCCAGACGGCGAACGAGACGGACTCGCCATCGACCGCCAGCACCAGAGCGACGATGACGGCGCCCACACCGATCACGAGTTCGACGACGAGGAGCCAGAGGATCCACGTGAACGCTCGCACGGTGTTGGGGTGCGTGCGGTCGGCCTCGCTGATCGCGACGCCGGCCTGCCGCCCGCCCGCGATCCGGTCGAGACGGAGGAAGAGAGACTCCAGGGCCATGCTCGGAGCCTATTGCGTGCGAACCCCGCCGGCCTCGTCCGTTCGATGGATGTCGGCGTCGACAGGTGCCTGCCGCCAGCCGGAATCAGTACCCGCGGAAACGACGAAACCCCCGCCTGAGCGGGGGTTTTCGTCTTGCTGGGGTACCTGGACTCGAACCAAGAACAACGGAACCAGAAACCGCCGTGTTGCCAATTACACCATACCCCAAGGGCGAAACCGGAGCCTCGCACCGAGATTCAAGCTTACCCGAGCGACGGCGGAACACCAAAACCACCGGTGCGCACCGCCGCTCGGGCGCGTCGCGCTCAGCTCGCGAGGAATGCCGAGAGCGACCGCAGACGACGCAGGGACTCATCCTTGCCGAGCAGCTCCATCGACTCGAACAGCGGCGGCGAGATCCGACGGCCGGTGATGGCGACCCGCGGCGGCCCGTAAGCGATCCGCGGCTTGAGCTCCAGCTTCTCGATGAGCGCCGTGGCCAGCGCTTCCTGGATCTTCTCGGGCACGAAATCATCCACGGGCTCGAGGGCGCTGACGCACGCGTCGAGGACCTCGGCAGCATTCGCCGGCAGACCCTTGAGCGCGTCTTCGGCGTAGGAGACCTCGTCCTCGAACAGGAACCCGACCATGCCGGGGACCTCGCCCAGCAGCTGTACGCGCTCCTGCACGAGCGGTGCGACCCGGAAGGCCATCACGAGCTGCTCGTGCGTGGGCTCGTCGAAGAGGCCGGCCGCCGCGAGATACGGGATCGTCCGCTCGGCGAAGTCCTTCTCCCCCAGCATCCGGATGTGGTCGCCGTTGATCGATTCGGCCTTCTTCTGGTCGAAGCGTGCCGGGTTCGGATTGACGTTCTCGATGTCGAACGCCGCGGTGAACTCGTCGAGCGAGAACACGTCGCGGTCCGGACCGATCGACCACCCGAGCAGCGCCAGGTAGTTCAACAGCCCCTCGGGGATGAAGCCGCGGTCGCGGTGCAGGAACAGGTCGGCCTGCGGGTCGCGCTTGGAGAGCTTCTTGTTGCCGGTCTCGCCCAGCACGAGCGGCATGTGCGCGAAGCGCGGCACGAAGGTCGTGACACCGGCGTCGATCAGCGCCGCATACAGCGAGAGCTGGCGCGCGGTGGAGGGCATGAGGTCTTCGCCGCGCAGGACGTGGGTGATGCCCATGAGCGCGTCGTCGACAGGGTTCACGAACGTGTACAGCGGCACGCCGTTCGGCCGCACGACCACGAAGTCGGGGAACGAACCCGCGGGGAACGTGACCTCGCCGCGGATGAGGTCGACGTAGGTGACGTCCTCGTCCGGCACGCGCAGGCGCAGGGCGGGCTGGCGGCCCTCGGCGCGGAACGCCGCCTTCTGCTCGTCGGTGAGGTCGCGGTCGAAGTTGTCGTAGCCGAGCTGCTTGGCGCGGCCTGCGGCCTCGTTGCGCGCGTCGATCTCCTCCGCCGTCGAGTAGCTCTCGTACAGCGCCCCGGTGGCGATGAGCTTGTCGATCACCGCACGGTAGATGTCGTGGCGCTCGGACTGCCGATACGGAGCGTGGGGTCCGCCGACCTCGACACCCTCGTCCCAGTCGATCTTGAGCCAGGTGAGCGCATCGACGAGCTGACGGAAGCTCTCCTCGCTGTCGCGGGCGGCATCGGTGTCCTCGATGCGGAACACCATCTTCCCGCCGTTGTGGCGTGCGTACGCCCAGTTGTAGAGCGCCGTGCGGACCATGCCGACGTGCGGCAGCCCGGTCGGCGATGGGCAGAAGCGGACGCGGACGTCGGCACCACTGACAGTCGTGGTGAGGGGGTGAGGGGTAGCCATAGCCCTTCGATTCTACGGGGACGAGGTCGTCTCCGCTGGCGGGCGGTGGGCGTTCAGGCGTCCGTCGCCACGGCTATCGCCGCCCGGTGCTCGAGGGGCAGAACGCCACCTCTCCGCCGCTGCTCGACGACGAAGTCGAAGGCCGCGCGGAAACGTCGCCGATCGCCCGCATCCAGTCCGGCGTATAGGGCGCCCGCACCGGCGACGCCTCCTTCGACCGATGCCCAGAGCGCCTCGGGTCGCGCGTTCCAGGCCCACTCATGCTCCGCGACGGCGACATGGCCCAGGCCCGCCTCCCTCAGCATCCGTGCGAAACCCTCGGGCGTCCGCTCGAAGTCCTCCGCAGCCGGAAGCCTCGCGCCCGCGAACGGCTTCAGCCCGGCACGTCCCGTGATCTCGGCCCAGAGCCAGGAGGGCGACAGCGTCCAGGTGGTCGCGATGACGATGCCGCGACTCACCCGGCGCAGTTCGGCGGCCGATTCGCGTGGCGAGGCGACGTGATTCAGCACGAAGTTCGCGACGACGACGTCGAAGGTGCCGTCGGCGAACGGAAGATCGGGCAGTGCACCGTCGACCGGCTCGATCGCAGGATGCCGCCGCCGCGAGACGGCGCGCATCGACGCCTCCGGTTCGCAGGCGGTGACATCCCATCCGCCCACCGACCACGTTTCGGCGAGTGTGCCGTCGCCGGCACCGACATCGAGCAGGTTGCGGTCGCCAGGCGTGCCCAGCGCGTCACGCATCACGGGGAAGGTCCCTGCGCACAGGTCCGCGTACGAGACGGCGTATGCCTCCCCGACCCCGGCCCAGTCCTTCATCGGGTGCCGGAGCGAGCCAGCGGAGACAGGGCGACGATCGCGATCACCAGGATGAACGCGGCCACACCGAGCCCCGCGTACTGGAAGTTCGCCAGAACGACCCCGGCCAGTACCGATCCGGCTGCCGCCGAGAGGCTCATCAGCGAGTCGCTGCGGCCCTGCCGGCGGGTGCGCAGCTCCGGTGCGGACGCCTCGGTGAGCAGTGCGGCACCGGCGACCGTCGCCGCACTCCAGCCCAGCCCCAGCAGGATGAGCGCGACCATCACGCCCCAGGCCTCCGTGCCCGTGAACACGGCGAACGCCAGCGCACCGGCGAGCAGCACCTGACCCAACAGCACCACGCGCAGACGCCCCCAGCGATCGGCGAGCACGCCGAACACGGGCGACAGAGCGTACATGCCGCCGACGTGCAAAGCGATCGTGATGCCGACGAGCGCGGACACATCGGCCGGAGTGGCTGCCATGCCCTGCGCGCCATGTGCCATGTGCGAGAGGTGCACCGGCGTCATCGCCATCACGGACGCCATCACCACGTGGGATCCGGCGACCGCGAAGATCGCGTAGCGCGCTACACGAGGGCGGTCGAGCACCACGGCCCCGGTCGTCGCCGCCGCCACCTTCGCGAGACGCTGCGCAGCGAGCAGCGGATCGGGGCGGAGGGCTACGAGGTACAGCACCAGAGCCGCACACTGCGCGACGAACGAGAACAGATATGAGCCGGTCTGCGGCGGCATGCCGACCGCCTGCCCCACGATCTCTCCGGGACCGAGGAGTAAGGGCCCGGCGACCCCGCCGATGGTCGTCGACCAGACGACGATCGAGAGATCACGGCCGCGATGCTGAGGTGCTGCCAGATCCGTGGCCGCGAACCGGGACTGCAGGTTGCCCGCGTTGCCGGCGCCGATCATCAGGATGCCCGCCAGCAGCAGGGGGAAGACCCGCACAGAGGCGGCGAGGATGACGACAGCGATGCCGACCAGCGCGAACAGGTTGCCGAGGGTGAGTGCCCGACGCCGCCCGACGCGCGCGGCGAGACGCGCGAGCGGAATGGCGCACGCCGCCGCTCCCAACGTGACCGACGCCGTCGCCAGGCCGGAGAGCGCATCGTTCCCCGAGATGTCCGCCGCCAGAAGAGCGCCGAGCGACACCGTGGCGCCGAAGGCGATGCCGCCCAGCACCTGCCCGAAGGACAGCACCAGTACGGTCCGCCGCTGGACGGTCGCCTGCTGCGTCGCCGTCAGGGCGACATCGCTCATGGTGCGGGTACGGCGTCGCGCACGCTGTTGCGCAGGATGCCCAGTCCCGAGATCTCGACCTCGACCACGTCGCCGGCCTCGAACGTGCCGACACCGGCCGGCGTCCCCGTCATGATCACGTCTCCGGGCAGCAGGGTGAACACGGCGGAGGCGTACTCGATGATCGCCGGCACGGAGTGGATCATGTCGGTCAGAGGTGCATGCTGCCGCACCTCTCCGTTCACGCGGGTCTCGATGGTGGCGTTCGCCGGGTCGAAATCGGTCTCGATGACCGGCCCGAGGGGGCAGAACGTGTCGAAGCCCTTCGCACGCGACCACTGGCCGTCCTTGCGCTGCAGGTCACGCGCGGTCACGTCGTTCCCGATCGTGTAGCCCAGCACGTAGTCGAGCGCGTTCTCGGCCTTCACGTTCTTCGCGATCTTGCCGATCACCACGACGAGCTCACCCTCGTACTCGGTGCGCTCGGAGAGGGTCGGACGCACGATCGCGTCGCCGGGGCCGATCACCGAGGTGTTGGGCTTCAGGAAGAGCAGCGGCTCCTCGGGAGCCACTCCCCCCATCTCGGCGGCGTGGTCGTGGTAGTTCTTGCCGACGCAGACGACCTTCGACCGCGGGATCACCGGGGCGAGCAGCGCAGCATCCGCGAGCGGTACACGCGCGCCGGTGGTCTCGTACCCGGTGAACATCGGGTCTCCGGCGAGCACCACGAGCTCGCGCTCGTCGATGATCCCGTACATGATGGCTTCGTCGTGGCTGAACCGGGCGATCTTCATGGATCCAGCCTACCGAGCGCTCCCGCGGCTCAGGCGTCGAGACGCAGGAGCCAGCCGTGCTTGTCTTCGCGGCGACCGTACTGGATGTCGGTGAGCTCCTCACGCAGCGAGAGGGCGAGCTCGCCCAGCGGCTGCGGCTCGTCGAACCCGTCGCCGACCAGCGCACCGATCGGAGTGACGACTGCCGCGGTGCCGCAGGCGAACACCTCGACGATGTCTCCGGAAGCCACGCCTTCACGCCACTCGTCGATCGAGATCGGACGCTTCTCGACCGTGTAGCCGCGGTCCTCCGCGAGCTGCAGCAGCGAGTCGCGCGTGATGCCCTCGAGGATGCTGTCCGACTCCGGTGTCACCACCCGGCCGTCCTTGAAGACGAAGACGACGTTCATGCCGCCGAGCTCTTCGACGTCGCGCTTCTCGTTGAGGAAGACCACCTGGTCGCAGCCCTTCGCGCTGGCCTCGCTCTGTGCGAGCAGGCTGGAGGCATAGTTGCCGCCGGTCTTCGCCTTGCCCGTGCCGCCCTTGCCGGCGCGAGCGTACTCCTCGGAGAGCCAGATGCGCACCGGCTTGACGCCGCCGGTGAAGTAGGCGCCCGCAGGGCTGGCGATCACGTAGTAGGCGACCTTCTGGGCGGCGCGGACGCCGAGGAAGGCCTCCTTGGCGAACATGAAGGGCCGCAGGTAGAGGCTCTGGTCCGCCCCGGTCGGCACCCAGCGGCCGTCGACGGCGATGAGCTCGCGCAGCGACTGGATGAAGTACTCGGTCGGCAGCTCCGGCAGCGCGAGTCGGCGGGCGCTGGCCTGCAGGCGCGCGGCGTTGCGGTCGGGACGGAACGTGTGGATCGAGCCGTCGGCGTGACGATAGGCCTTGATGCCCTCGAAGATCTCCTGCGCGTAGTGCAGGACGGATGCGGCGGGGTCCAGCGGAATCGGACCGTACGGCTGCACGCGCGGGCGGTGCCACCCGCCCTTGGCGGACCAGCAGATGTCGACCATGTGATCGGTGAAGACCACGCCGAAGCCCGGATTCTCCAGCGCCTCGGCGAGACGGTCGGGTGACACAGCGTTCAGGTTCTTCATGACGAGGAACTCCAGGGGAGCCACGGTCGCCTCGGCATCGATGGTCGTCATCTCATCATCCATTCCTCGTGGGTGGGCGCATCGTCGCGCCCGTTCAGCCTACGCCTGCAGTCAGAGGCGCGCAGTGATCGCGGAGCCGATCTCCGCCGTCGTTCGTGCCGCCGTGCGTGCGGCGATGTCGGCCTCGACCGCCGCGCTCACGCGTGCGGATTCCTCTGCGAGGCCGAGGTGGTCGAGCAGCAGTGCGATCGAGAGGATCGCCGCGGTCGGATCGGCCTTCTGCTGGCCCGCGATGTCGGGCGCCGAACCGTGCACGGGCTCGAACATCGAGGGAAACGCGCCGTCGGGGTTGATGTTCCCCGATGCCGCGAGTCCGATACCGCCGGTCACGGCTCCCGCGAGGTCGGTGAGGATGTCGCCGAACAGGTTGTCGGTGACGATCACGTCGAAGCGCGAGGGGTCGGTGACCAGGAAGATCGTGGCCGCGTCGACATGCAGATAGTCGACGGTCACGTCGGGGTGCTCGGCGGCGACCTCGTTGACGACACGCTGCCAGATGGCTCCTGCGTGCACGAGCACGTTCGTCTTGTGCACGAGAGTCAGCTTCTTGCGGCGGCGCTCGGCGAGATCGAAGGCGTAGCGCACGACGCGCTCCACACCGAAGGCCGTGTTCACCGAGGTCTCGTTCGCGACCTCCTGCGGCGTGCCCTTGCGGATCGCGCCGCCGTTGCCGACGTAGGGGCCTTCCGTGCCCTCACGGACCACGACGAAGTCGATCTCACCCGGATCCGTCAGGGGACCGGGTGCGCCCGTGAAGAGCTTCGACGGCCGCAGGTTCACGTAGTGGTCGAGGGTGAAGCGCAGCTTCAGCAGCAGCCCCCGCTCGATGTTCGCATCCTTCAGACGCGGCTCGCCCGGCGTGCCTCCGACCGCACCGAGCAGGATCGCATCGTTCGCGGCGATCGATGCGAGGTCGTCGTCGGTGAGGGTGTCGCCGGTCTCGAGGAAGCGCCCGGCACCCAGCGAGAAACGGGTCTTGTCGAAGACCACGCCGCTTTCAGCGGTGACGGCGTCGAGCACCTTCTCCGCCTCGGCGATGACCTCGGGACCGATGCCGTCACCGGGGATGACGGCCAGCTTCACGACACGCGACATGAGACTCCTTGCGCACTGCACGGGGATGGACCGGCCGGGCCCGACGGGGTCGAGCGGGCCGGTCCTCCCAGCGTACTGGTCAGTGCGAGGGGGCTTTGCGCAGTGTGACGGCCGCGATGACACCGGCGAGGACCACGAGGGCAGCGCCGATCAGCGACGTCACCATCACACCGGAGCCGAACGCGGCAGCAGCCGCATCCCACAGCGCTGTCCCGAGCTGCTCCGGAAGCGCCTGCGCCGCGGTGTAGGCGCCGGCGAGGGTCTCCCCCGCCGCGTGCGCCACATCGGCCGGCAGCCCTTCGGGCAGCACGAGCGCGCCGCGGTAGAACGCGGTGATGATGCCACCCAACACCGCGGTGCCGAGCACGGCGCCGAGTTCGTACGCTGTCTCGGAGACGGCACTCGCGGCGCCGGCCTTCGCCGCGGGGGCACTGGAGAGGATCAGCTCGTTCGAGATCGTCTCCGCCGCCCCGATGCCGATGCCGAGCACGACGAAGGCGATGACGAGGGGAAGCACTCCGTGCGCGTGGGTCGTGAATGCCACGATCAGGTAGCCCGCCACCGAGAACGCGAGTCCGACCGGGATCACGATGTGCGGCGGCACGCGGCGCGAGACGGGCACGACCGAGAGGCCGGCGACGATCATCGCGAGCATGCCGGGGACGAGTGCCAAGCCCGCCATCATCGGCGACAGCCCGAGCACCAGTTGCAGGTGCTGCGACACGAAGTAGAGGAAGCCGACGAGCGCGACGACGCTGAGCAGGTTCACCAGGATCGCCCCGGAGAATGAGCCTCGCCGGAACAGCGCCATGTCGAGCATCGGCGACCGGGAGCGCAGCTGGCGACGGACGAACAGGTACCCCATGCCGAAGCCGAGCAGAGCCCATGCGCCGGCCGTGAGGCTCGGCCCGTCGACGGCCAGCGACTTGATCGCGTAGACGACGGGGATCATGGTCGCCATCGAGAGCGCGATGCTGATCAGGTCGATGCGGCCCGGGTTCGGGTCGCGGCTCTCCGGGACGAGCAGCGGTGCCGCGATCAGGAGCGGGATGAGCACGGGGACGGCGATGAGGAACACCGATCCCCAGGCGAAGTGCTCGAGGAGGAATCCGCCCACGATGGGTCCGAGGGCGGAACCGGCGGAGAACGCCGAGGCCCACACCGCGATCGCCATGCGGCGCTGGTCGCGGTTCTGGAAGATCGAGCGCAGCAGCGAGAGGGTCGACGGCATCAGCATGGCGCCGAAGAAACCGAGGAGCGCGCGGGCGGCGATGAGCAGCCCGGCCGTCGGCGCGAAGGCGGCGAGAGCCGACACGGCGGCGAAGCCGGTCGCACCGATCAGCAGCATCTTCCGGCGGCCGAAGCGGTCGCCCAGCGTGCCCATCGTCACCAGGAGCCCGGCCAGCACCAGGGGGTACACGTCGATGATCCACAGCTGCTCGGCCCCGGTGGGGGCGAGCGCGATGGAGATCTCCGGGAGCGCGAAGCTCAGCACCGTGTTGTCCACCGACACCAGCAGCACCGGCAGCATGAGGACGACGAGCGCCGCCCAGCCACGGGCTCCGACGCGGGGAGCATCCGTCTCTGTCGTCGGGATCGACGCAGTACGGGTCATGGAACACCTCTCACAGTTTCGGCGGTATCGTTAGTGAACCGTCCGGATGGTATAGTAACAGAATTCCCGCCGCTCCCCTGTGCAGAGGATCCACGATGCCCCGACCTCCCCTCGCCCGCGAGAAGGTGCTCGACGCCTTCGAAGCGATCCTCATCGAAGACGGCGAACGCGCAGCCACGCTCGACGCCACGGCCAAGGCTGCAGGGGTGTCCAAAGGCGGACTCCTCTACCACTTCGGCTCGAAGGACGACCTCGAAGCCGGACTGATGGAGCGCCTCGACAACCTCACGACACTCGACCTGGAACGGATGTCGTCCGCTGAGGAAGGCCCCGTCGCGTACTACGTGCGCACATCGGTGATGGAGGACGACGCACTCGACCGCGCACTCATCGCCGCGACCCGACTCGCGCAGGGCGGATCCGTGCCGGCAGCCGACATGCTCCGCGACACGCGGCGACGGTGGGCCGAGACGATCCGTCCGCACGTGCGCGACACGGCGAGTCTCGACCTGGTGATGCTGGTCAGCGACGGGCTCTACTTCAACAACTCGCTCGACGTGCACGGGCCCGAGCGCCTGGTCCCCCGCAGCGACGAGCTCGCCGAGCTGATCGCGCTGGTCCTGAAGGCGACGGCCTGACCGCACCGACCCACGCAAGAGGGCGGGAGCATCACGCTCCCGCCCTCTTGTCTGCAGCCGTCGATCAGACCTCGGTGATCTCGATCTGACGGAACAGGTCGGCGTCGATGGCGGCGCGCACGTCGTCGAGCAGCTCGTCGGACACCGGGGAGTCCAGCGTCAAAACGCTGAGCGCCTGTGCACCGGCCGCCTCGCGGGCGATCTGCATGCCGGCGATGTTGATGCCCGCCTCGCCGAACTTCTGACCGTAGACCGCGACGATGCCGGGACGGTCGGTGTACAGCATGACGACGTGGTGCTTCTCGATCGGCAGCTCGAGCGCGTGATCGTTGATGCCGATCAGCTTCTCGGCCTGCTTCGGGCCCGTGAGCGTGCCGGACACCGACAGCTGGGACCCGTCCGACAGCGCGCCGGCGAGCGTGATCACGTTGCGGTACTCATCGCTCACGTCGTCTTTGAGCAGGCGCACGGCGATGCCGCGCTGGTCGGCGAGGAGCGGCGCGTTGACGTAGGAGACGGTCTCGCTGACGATGTTCGTGAAGACGCCCTTGAGAGCGGCGAGCTTGAGCACGCTCACGTCATAGTCGTTGAGCTCACCGTGCACCTCGACATCGAGGCTCGTGAGCGGCGAGGTCGCCAGCGACGCGAAGATCTGACCGAGCTTCTCGACCAGCGAGATGCCGGGGCGCACGTACGGGTCGATGACACCGCCGGCGACGTTGACCGCGTCGGGCACCAGGTCGCCGCCGAGCGCGAGACGCACGGATCGGGCGACCGAGACGCCGGCCTTCTCCTGCGCCTCCTCGGTGCTCGCACCGAGGTGCGGGGTGACGACGACGTTGGGAAGATCGAGCAGCGGACGAGCGGTGCCACCCTCTGCGGGGGGCTCGGAGGTGAAGACGTCGAGGCCCGCACCGGCGATCTCTCCCGCGACGAGGGCGGCGTGCAGCGCCTCCTCGTCGATCAGGCCGCCGCGCGCGACGTTGACGACGAACGCTGTCGGCTTCATGGCCTTGAACTGCTCGGCACCGATCATGCCGGTGGTCTCCGGCGTCTTCGGCATGTGGATCGTGAGGAAGTCCGACTCGGCGACGAGCTCATCGAGCGAGAGGAGTTGCACGCCGAGCTGCTGGGCGCGCGCCGAGGTGACGTAGGGGTCGTAGGCGACGACACGCATGTCGAAAGCGGCAAGGCGCGCGGCGACGAGCGCACCGATGCGACCGAGGCCGACGATGCCGACCGTCTTCTCGAAGAGTTCGGCTCCCGTGAAGGAGCTGCGCTTCCAGGCGCCTGCGGAGAGCGAGGCGTGCGCGGCCGGAATGCGGCGGGCGAGGCTCAGGATGTGGCCGACCGTGAGCTCGGCGGCGGAGACGATGTTGGAGGTCGGCGCATTGACGACCATGACGCCGGCAGCCGTGGCCGCCTTGATGTCGACGTTGTCGAGGCCGACTCCGGCACGGGCGACGACCTTGAGCTTCGGCGCGTGGGTGAGCGCTTCCTCATCGATGCGGGTCGCCGAGCGGACCAGCACGGCATCGGCATCCGCCAGCGCCGCGAACAGCGCCTCACGGTCGGTGCCGTCGACGTTGCGGACGTCGAAGTCGGGGCCGAGGGCCTCGATGGTGGCGGGAGAGAGTACTTCGGCGATGAGCACGACGGGCTTCGGCACAGTGGATCCTTCGGGGCAGCGCGGCAGGCGGGAGTGGCCGATGCGCCGCACACCATGGGGGCGCGATCGCGTCAACTCTACCCGAGCGCTCGAGGCCCTCCGTGCCGTGTGACCGCGTGCGACTCAGGCGCTCGGCATCGTGAGGCTGAGCGCGATGAGGCTCATCCAGAAGACCGCGACGATGCCGAGTCCCGCGAGGAACACCAGGGAGAGCTCTCCGACATTGCGTCGTCGACCGATCACGAACGCGAACGCGAAGACGATGGCGGGAAAGGCGACGCCGAACAGGAGTGTCGCCCATCCCCCTCCGGTCAATCCGGTCTGCGCCATCGTGATCAGGTGTGCGACGGCGTTCCACACCGCGTAGGCGTAGAACAGCCCTGCCAGCCCGATGACGAGTCCGACGAGCCAGCGGGGCGAGCCCGCCGAGACCTGCTGAGGAGCGGAAGACGCACTCACGATCCGATCACCCCCACGGTGACGAAGGGCCAGGGAACGAGGAGGACCACGCCCGCGAGCAGCACGGCGACGCGGATCCATGCGGCCCTCCCCCGGGTCAGGACCCAGGTCGCGAGGAACCACAGCGCGGGCGCGGCGATCGCCAGCACGAACCACGGCAGGAACATGGCGTCGTCGACGAGGAACGAGGCCAGCGGCTTGAGTCGCAGTCCGCCGACGATCCAACCGATCGTGTAGAGGAGATAGACGCCGCCGACGACCCCGAGGATCAGCAGCATCATGGTGCTCATGCTCGCCGGCTCGTCGGGCGCAGCGGGAGTGACGGTGCCGTCATCCTCGACCGTCCCCACCTCTTCGCTGCCCCTGCCCACGGCGTTCCAGCCGTGCGGAAGGGCGCGATCCTGCGGCGCCGCGGCGTCGTCGCCCTCCCAGCTGAGGGCGTCGTCGGAATCGGAAGTCATCTCCCCAGAGTAGGACACCCGGTCCACTATGCTCGGGGTTGCCTTGAGCCGGTATGGCGGGCACCGGAGGGAAAAGGGGAGCACCGTGGCCGACAGCGACAACAAGAACGCCGACGTCGAGCGGCCTGCGGCGAGCAGCACGAACACCGAGCCGCCCGCCGGATGGGTCCCCACTCCCGAGGCGAAAGCGAAGGCCACCCGCTTCCGCTGGATCGCCGCCGTGCTCTGGGCCATCGCGATCATCGGCGAAGCCGTCGGCATCTTCTGGCTGCTGCGCCAGCGCGTCTACGTCGGCGAGGACGGACAGCTCCTCCGCAACCCCGACACCGGACTGCTCGAGGAGCACGGCGTCACGGCGACGTTCCCGCAGTGGGCGTTCATCGCACTCCTCGTGCTGCTCGTCGTGATCGCCGCACTCTCAATCACCGGGTCCGTGCTCTGGAAGAAGGCGAATCGCCTCGACCCCGCGCGGAAGTCCGACAAGACACGGTTCTTCGTGCAGAACCAGCTCGGCGCGATCATCGCGATCGTCGCCTTCCTCCCCCTCGTCATCCTGATCTTCCTCAACAAGGACATGGACAAGGGCCAGAAGACGACGGCCGGCATCGTCGGAGTAGCCCTCGCGGCTCTCGCCGTCGTCCTCGGCGTCGACTTCGCTCCGCCGTCGGTCGAGCAGTACACGGCCGATCAGTCCGCCGTGATCCAGCTGCTCGGCAAGGACGAGGTCGTGTGGGTCGAGGGCGGCAAGGTGTACCACGTCTGCGATGAGGTCTCCGCGATCCAGACCGGCAGCGAGATCATCACCGGCACGACGGCACAGGCCGTGGAAGCGGGCAAGAACCGGCTGACGCTGCAGTTCGCCTCCGAGCTGCGTGCCTGCGACCTTCCCGTTCCCGAGAACGACGAGGAGATCACCGAGGCGCTGCGAGCGATCCAGGCGGGGCAGGTGGACACCGTCCTCCCCGCGCCGGAATGGGCGGATTCCACGGAAGCGCCCATCGTCGTCGACGAGGCCCCGGCCGAGTGACGATCTCCGGTCGCTAGTCGGCGTCGAGCGCTTCGACGAGCCTCTCCTCGGCCGAAGAGAGATGCGCCTCGAGGAGGGCGGCCGCACGCTCGCCCTCTCCGGACTCGACCGCGTCGAGGATGTCGGCGTGCTGGGCAGCGATCACCGCAGCGTCGAGCAGGCGGCGGCCCTGCACCTGCGCCATGCACAGTCGCACCTCGTCGAGGACGCTGCGGTACATGCGACCGGTCCGCTCGCTCTGGAGGGCGTCGATGAGCGCGGTGTGGAAGCGCAGATCGGGGCCGACAGTCGCCGGGTCGGGGCCGGCCGGCATCGCGAGGATCTCGGCGTTGGCGTCGCGGGCAGCATCCGGAACGGTCCTGGTCACGGCGAGTTCGCGCAGCGCCGCGCTCTCCAGCCGTGTCCTCGTGCGGTAGACGTCGCGCACGGTCTCGGAGTCGATCCCGACGACGCGGGCGCTTCGATGCGCGGTGCGCACCAGGAGTCCGGTGGCGACGAGCTGTTCGATGGCTGCTTTCGCACTCGGCCTGGCCACCCCGAACGTCTGCGAGACGGCTGACTCCGTGAGCGGCGTGCCGGAGCCGATCTCGCCGCGGAGGATGCGTCCGCGCAGCTGAGCGGTGACGGCGTCGACCACGCCGACGATGCCGAGCGGCGCGTCCGAGCTCATGGTCATCCGGTCAGTCTAACGAAACGCCCCGCCGTCGGTACACTTGTCAGACAATCTTTCGACGGAGCAGAGGAGCACCGTGCCGACCACACTCGCCGAACCGCTGGATCCCGCACTGCTGGGCCCCACGACCGAGGTGCACTCCCGGTCCATCGACCGCTTCGCCCGGGCACACGACGCTTCGCACTACCTGCTCATCCCGGATGCGGTGCTCTCCCCCGCGGATGCCGAGGGCGTCGCCCGTGCGTTCGGCGCCGTGCGTGCGGCGGGACGCACGATGACCTTCCGCTCCGGCGGGACGAGCCTGTCGGGGCAGAGCGTCAGCGGCGACATCCTCGTCGACACGCGCAGCCACTTCCGCGACATCCGCGTGGAGGACGACGGCGCATTCGTCCGCGTCGGTCCCGGAGCCACGGTTCGCCAGGTCAACACCCGGCTGACACGCCACCGCCGCAAGCTCGGGCCCGACCCGGCGAGTGAGATCGCCTGCACGATCGGCGGGGTCGTGGCGAACAACTCCAGCGGCATGGCCTGCGGCATCACCGAGAACTCGTACCAGACCATCGAATCGATGACGATCGTGCTCCCGAGCGGGACGATCCTCGACACCGGACGACCCGACGCGAACGAGCTGCTGCGCGCCGCGGAACCGGCGATCGTCGACGGGCTCCTGGCCCTGCGCGCACGGTTGCTCGCCTCGCCGGAGCATGTCGACTTCCTCCGGCAGCAGTTCTCGATGAAGAACACCATGGGCTACGGCCTCAACGCCCTGCTCGACTTCGACGATCCGGTGCGCATCCTCGAGCACCTCATCATCGGGTCCGAGGGCACCCTCGCGTTCGTCGCCGAGGCACGGTTCCGCACGATCGAGGTTCGTCCGGCGATCGCCACCGGTCTGCTCGTGTTCGAGACGCTGTCGGCCGCCATGACCGCACTCCCCGACCTCACGCGTCTCGGCCTCGCGACGATCGAGCTGATGGATGCCGCATCGCTGCGCGTGGCACAGGGTCTGAGCGATGTCCCGGCGGCGATCGCGGCGATCGACGTCCAGGGGCATGCGGCCCTGCTCGTGGAAGTCCACGCCTCCGATGCTGCGTCCCTCACGGAGTCGAGCGCCGCCGCCCAGGTGCATTTCGAGGCCCTGCCGCTGGCCGTGGCGCCTCGACTCACGACGGACGCCGCCGAGCGGGCCGCGCTGTGGCATGTGCGCAAGGGTCTCTACACGGCGGTGGCGGGTGCGCGCCCCTCCGGCACGACCGCTCTGCTCGAAGACATCGTCGTCCCTGTCCCCCGCCTGCTCGCGACCTGTGAGCGACTGATCGAACTGTTCGCCGAGCACGGCTACGAGGGCTCGGTCATCTTCGGTCATGCGAAGGACGGGAACGTCCATTTCCTGCTCAACGAGCGCTTCGACGACGCCGACAGCATCGCCCGCTACCGCCGGTTCACGGACGACCTGGTCGACCTCGTGCTGTCCCAGCAGGGTTCGCTGAAGGCCGAGCACGGAACCGGTCGCATCATGGCGCCGTTCGTGCGCCGCCAGTACGGCGACGAGCTGACCGACATGATGTGGGAGATCAAGGGCCTGCTCGATCCCGACGGCATCCTCAACCCCGGCGTCGTCCTCTCCGACGACCCCGACTCGTACCTGCACGACCTCAAGCGCGTTCCCACGGTCGAGAACGAGGTCGACCGCTGCGTCGAGTGCGGATACTGCGAGCCGACGTGTCCGAGCAAGAGCATCACGCTCACCCCGCGTCAGCGCATCGTGATCCGCCGCGACATGGCCTGGGCCGAAGAGCAGGGCGACACCGAGCTGCTGCGCGATCTGCAGAAGGACTACGACTACGACGGCGTGCAGACCTGCGCCGTCGACGGCATGTGCGGCGTGGCGTGCCCGGTCGACATCAACACCGGCGACCTGGTTCGTCGGCTGCGGGCCGAGCAGTCGAACGCCGTCGAGGGTGCCCTCTGGGGCACGGCGGCCAAGCACTGGAGCACGGTCACCCGGGCCGGCGGCATCGCCCTCACGGTCGCGGACGCGCTCCCGGCTCCTCTCGTCCGCGGAGTGACCCGGGTGGGACGCGCCGTTCTGGGCGCCGACACACTCCCGCTCTACGCCGCGGGACTTCCCCGCGGCGGGTCGAAGCCTCCGCTCCCCGCAGCCCCGAGCGATGCGCAGGTCGTGTTCTTCGGCGCGTGCATCGGCACGATGTTCGGCGCGGAGGGCGAAGGCCAGGGATCGAGGGACGCGCTGCGCGAGCTGTTGGAACGCGCCGGCATCCCCATCGTGATCCCTGAGGAGAACGGCGGCCTCTGCTGCGGCACGCCCTGGAAGTCCAAGGGCCACCTCGACGGTTACCGGCTCATGTCCGACCGGGTGCTGGATTCCCTCTGGGAGGCGAGCCGCCAGGGCGAGCTCCCCGTGGTGTGCGACGCCGCATCCTGCACAGAGGGCCTCGATGTGATGCTCGCGCAGTCCGTGGCGAAGAGTCCGAAGTACGCCGGGCTCCGGATCGAGGATGCGACGACGTACGTCGCCCGAGAGGTGCTGCCGCGGTTGACCGTGTCCGCGAAGCTTCCGACCGTGGCCGTACACCCGACGTGCTCGACGACCGCCCTCGGGGCGACGGGGGCTCTGACCGCGATCGCGGCCGCCGTCGCCGACGACGTTTTCATCCCGGAGGGCTGGGGCTGCTGCGCCTTCGCCGGTGACCGTGGGATGCTGCATCCGGAACTCACCGCCAGTGCGACCGCACAGGAATCCGCGGAGATCGCGGCCGCGGAGGAGGAGCGCGGCGGCTTCGATGCGTTCGTGTCAGCCAACCGCACGTGCGAGATCGGGATGACCAGGGCCACCGGCCGCTCCTACCGGCACGTGATCGAGATCCTCGAGGAACTCACCCGGGCCTGACCCGCCGGGATGAAGACGAAAGAACGGGCGCCCCCCCCCCGAGGGGGCGCCCGTTCTTCTTGACTCAGGTCAGGCTGGACTCAGGTCAGCGCGCAGCGCTGCCGTCGACGTAGTCCTCGTCCTGCTGCTTCCAGGCGAAGAGCGAACGCAGCTCCTTGCCGGTGACCTCGATGGGGTGTTGCTCCTCCTTGGCGCGCAGCGCGAGGAACTCCTCGGCCCCGTTGTCCTGGTCGTCGATGAAGCGCTTCGCGAAGGCGCCCGACTGGATGTCGGCCAGCACGCCCTGCATGCTCTCCTTGACGCGCTCGTCGATGACGCGCGGGCCCGAGACGTAGTCGCCGAACTCGGCGGTGTCGGAGATCGACCAGCGCTGCTTGGCGATGCCACCCTCCCACATCAGGTCGACGATGAGCTTGAGCTCGTGCAGCACCTCGAAGTAGGCGATCTGCGGCTGGTAGCCGGCCTCGGTCAGCGTCTCGAAGCCCGCCTGCACGAGGTGGCTCACGCCACCGCAGAGCACGGCCTGCTCGCCGAACAGGTCGGTCTCGGTCTCTTCGGTGAAGGTCGTCTTGATGACGCCGGCGCGGGTGCCGCCGATGGCCTTCGCGTACGAGAGGGCGAGGTCCCAGGCGTGACCCGATGCGTCGCGCTCGACGGCGATGATGTCCGGGATGCCACGGCCGGCGACGAACTCGCGACGGACCGTGTGGCCCGGAGCCTTCGGAGCGACGAGGATCACGTCGACACCCTCGGGGGCGTCGATGTAGCCGAAGCGGATGTTGAAGCCGTGTGCGAAGGCGAGCGTCTTGCCGGCCGTGAGGTTCGGCGCGATGGACTCGCTGTAGATGATGCGCTGGTGCTGGTCCGGCGCGAGGATCATGATGACATCGGCCCACTCGGTGGCCTCGGCGACGGTCTTCACGGGGAAGCCGGCCTCTTCGGCCTTCGCGGCGGACTTGGAGCCCTCCTTCAGTGCGATGGCGACCTCGACGCCCGAGTCGCGCAGGTTCTGCGCGTGGGCGTGGCCCTGCGAGCCGTAGCCGACGATCGCGACCTTCTTGCCCTGGATCAGGGACAGGTCTGCGTCGGCGTCGTAGAAGATCTCGGTGCTCACTGTGTGTTTCTCCTTGTTCTTTGCGTTTCGTCGGGATTCGCGCGCTCCAGGAGCGGCGAAGACTGTGTTGCTCGGGATGGTCAGCCGCGCAGGACGCGTTCGGTGATGCTCTTACCGCCGCGCCCGATGGCGAGAAGACCCGACTGCGCGATCTCCTTGATGCCGAAGGGCTCCAGTGCACGGAGCATGGCGTCGACCTTGCCCTTGTCGCCGGTCACCTCGATCACGAGCGCATCCGAGGCGTAATCCACCACCGACGCGCGGAAGAGGTTCACGACCTCGATCACGTTCGAGCGCGTGGCGTTGTCGGTGCGCACCTTCACGAGCATGTGCTCGCGCTGGACCGACGTCGAGAAATCGAGCTCGACGATCTTGATCACGTTGATCAGCTTGTTGAGCTGCTTCGTGACCTGCTCGAGCGGCAGCTCCTCGACGTCGACGACGACCGTGATGCGGGAGATACCGGGCACCTCGGTCACGCCGACGGCGAGGGAGTCGATGTTGAAGCCGCGACGGGCGAACAGCCCGGCGACGCGGGTGAGGAGTCCTGGGGTGTTCTCCACCAGCAGGCTCAGCACGTGAGTCGACATGGATCAGTCCTCCTGGTCGAAGTCGGGCGCGTGCTCGCGGGCGTACTGGACGTAGCTGTTGCTGACGCCCTGCGGGACCATCGGCCACACCATGGAGTCGGCGCTCACGACGAAGTCGATCACCACGGGGCGGTCGTTCGTCTCGAGCGCGAGCTGGATGGCGGCATCCACCTCTTCCTCCTTCTCCACGCGGATCGCCAGGCAGCCGTACGCCTCGGCGAGCTTCACGAAGTCGGGGATTCGGACCGTGCCGTGCCCGGTGTTGAGGTCGGTGTTCGAGTGGCGGCCGTCGTAGAACAGCGTCTGCCACTGGCGCACCATGCCCAGCGAGGAGTTGTTGATGATCGCGACCTTGATCGGGATGTTGTTGATGGTGCAGGTCGCGAGCTCCTGATTGGTCATCTGGAAGCAGCCGTCGCCGTCGATCGCCCAGACGTGACGCTCCGGCTCTGCGACCTTCGCACCCATCGCCGCGGGCACCGAGTAGCCCATGGTGCCGGCACCGCCGGAGTTCAGCCAGGCGTTGGGGCGCTCGTACTTGATGAACTGCGCCGCCCACATCTGATGCTGGCCGACACCCGAGGCGAAGACGCCCTCGGGACCGGTGAGCTCGCCGATGCGCTGGATCACGTACTGCGGAGCGAGGAGCCCGTCGGTCGTCGGCGCGTAGCCGAGCGGGAACTCGGTGCGGAGGCCATCGAGGTACGACCACCACTCCTCGATGTCGGGCTTCGCGCTGGCGGTGGCACCGCGGAACGCGGCATCCAGATCGGTCAGCACGTCGCGGACATCTCCCACGATCGGCACATCCGCGGTGCGGATCTTCGAGATCTCCGCGGGGTCGATGTCCACGTGCACGACCTTGGCGTTCGGGGCGAAGAGCGCCGCCTTGCCCGTCACGCGGTCGTCGAACCGTGCGCCGAGCGAGACGAGGAGGTCGGCCTCCTGGAGCGCCAGCACGGCGGGAACCGTGCCGTGCATGCCCGGCATGCCGAGGTGCTGCGGGTGCGAGTCAGGGAACGCGCCACGGGCCATCAGCGTGGTGACGACCGGCGCTCCCGTGGATTCCGCGAGCTCGAGGAGCTCGGCCGACGCCTTGCCGCGGATCACTCCGCCGCCCACGTACAGCACCGGCTTCTTGGCCTCGGCGAGCAGGGTGGCTGCGGCCTGGATCTGCTTGCCGTGCGCCTTGGTCACCGGGCGGTAGCCGGGGAGATCGATCTTGGGCGGCCACACGAACGGCGCCGTCGCCTGCTGCGCATCCTTCGTGATGTCGACCAGCACGGGACCCGGACGACCGGTGCCGGCGATCTCATACGCCGCGGCGATCGCGCCCGGGATGTCGGCCGCGTCCTTCACCAGGAACGAGTGCTTGGTGATCGGCATCGTGATGCCCACGATGTCTGCTTCCTGGAACGCATCGGTCCCCATCAGCGTCGAGAACACCTGACCGGTGATGGCCAGCATCGGCACCGAGTCCATGTAGGCGTCGGCGATCGCGGTCACGAGGTTCGTCGCGCCGGGGCCGGAGGTCGCGATGCACACGCCCACCTTGCCCGAAGCCGACGCATAGCCCTCGGCCGCGTGGCCGGCCCCCTGCTCGTGCCGCACCAGGATGTGGCGCAGATCCTTGGCATCCATCAGCGGGTCGTACACGGGGAGGATCGCTCCGCCGGGCAGGCCGAAGACATCGGTGACACCGAGCAGCTCGAGCGAGCGGACGACGGCCTCGGCGCCGGTGATCTCCGGGGCAGAGGATTGACGGGCGGGCGGCCTCGGCACAGCCGGGGCGGAGTCAGCAGTCATGACTTTCCTTCTGATGATCTGTGGAGGACACCGGATGCCGGAGCGTCCGGGTCAGCCGGTGGTCGCTCCCTCGGCGGCGGACCGCACGAGGCGCGAGTACTTGGCAAGAACGCCTCGGGTGTAGCGCGGGGGAAGCGGCTCCCAGCCAGAACGGCGGGAGGCGAGCTCTGCGTCGTCGACGAGTAGATCGAGAGAGCGAGCTGCGATATCGACCCGTATCAGATCACCATCGCGCACGAAGGCGATGGGACCTGCGTCCACCGCTTCGGGTGCTATGTGGCCGATGCACAGGCCGGTTGTGCCGCCTGAGAATCGTCCGTCCGTCAAGAGTAGTACATCTTTTCCGAGTCCCGCGCCCTTGATGGCCGCGGTGATGGCGAGCATCTCGCGCATACCCGGTCCGCCCTTGGGGCCCTCGTAGCGGATGACGATGACGGTACCGGGCTCGATCTCGCCCTCCGCGACGGCGTCCATGGCGGCGCGCTCGCGCTCGAACACGCGGGCGGGGCCCTCGAACACGGCGGCGTCGAAGCCGGCCGTCTTGACGACGGCGCCCTCAGGAGCCAGCGAACCGTGCAGGATCGTGAGTCCGCCGGTCGCGTGGATCGGGTTGTCGAACGTGTGGATGACCTCGCCGTCGATCGGCTGCGGGTCGAGATCGGCGAGGTTCTCGGCGAGCGTCTTGCCCGTGACCGTGAGTGCGTCACCGTGCAGGAGGCCCTCGTCGAGCATCGCCTTCATGATCACGGGGATGCCGCCGTGACGGTCGACGTCGTTCATGACGTACTTGCCGAACGGCTTCATGTCGGCGACGTGGGGAACCTTGTCGCCGATGCGGTTGAAGTCGTGCAGGCTCAGGTCGACGTCGGCCTCGCGAGCGATCGCCAGCAGGTGGAGCACCACGTTCGTGGAGCCGCCGAGCGCCATCGCCAGGGCGATCGCGTTCTCGAACGCCTCCTTGGTGAGGATGTCGCGCGTCGTGATGCCCTGGCGGAGCAGGTTCACGACGGCCTCGCCCGAGCGGTGGGCGAAGTAGTCGCGCCGACGGTCCGCGGCGGGCGGTGCGGCCGAACCGGGGAGGCTGAGACCGAGTGCCTCGGCGACGGACGCCATCGTGTTGGCGGTGTACATACCACCACAGGCCCCCTCACCCGGTGCGATCGCGCACTCGATGCGCTTGAGGTCCTCTTCGCTCATGAGACCGGCACGGCAGGCGCCGACCGCCTCGAACGAGTCGATGATCGTGACGTCCTTCTCGGTGCCGTCGGAGAGCTTGACCCACCCCGGCGCGATCGAGCCGGCATAGAGGAAGACGCTCGACAGGTCGAGGCGGGCGCTCGCCATGAGCATGCCCGGGATCGACTTGTCGCAGCCGGCGAGCAGGACGGAGCCGTCGAGGCGTTCGGCCATCATCACGGTCTCGACGGAGTCCGCGATGACCTCACGGGACACCAACGAGAAGTGCATCCCCTCGTGACCCATCGAGATGCCGTCCGAGACGGAGATCGTGCCGAACTGCAGCGGGTAGCCGCCCCCGGAGTGCACACCCTCCTTGGCGCCCTGCGCGAGCCGATCGAGGCTCAGGTTGCAGGGAGTGATCTCGTTCCAGCTGGACGCGATGCCGATCTGCGGTTTGTCCCAGTCGGCGTCCCCCATCCCGACGGCACGGAGCATGCCTCGGGAGGTCGTGGCCTCGATGCCGTCGGTGACGACGCGGCTGCGGGGCTTGATGTCGATGGGCGCGCTATTGGAGGGATCATGCGAGGACATGACGGAAGTCTATTGCTGCGCAGAGGTGCGGGCGTCCGCGAGCGCCTCCAGAAGCGCGGCGATCTGTTGTGGAGTGTCCACACGAAGCACCGCGGCGCTCTCCCCCGGACCGACGCGCACGCCGAGGTCGCCCTCGCCGAGCACGCGCATCGCATCCTCGTCGGTCACATCGTCACCGGCGAACAGGATTCCGGTGGCGTCGAAGCGCTCACGAAGCGCCGTCATGGCCGCGTCCTTGCCCTCTGCACGCGAGGAGAACTCCAGCACGCGGTGTCCGGCCCGACGTCGCCAGTGCGGGAAGCGCTCGGCGACGAGAGCGTCGATCTCGGCGAAGACGCGCTCCTCGGTCTCGCGGTCCGCGCGGCGGGTGTGCACGCCCATGCCGAAGGTCTTGGGTTCGAACTCGGCACCTTCGAAGCGCTCGATGATCGGCTTCGCGGCTGCCCACAGCTCTTCACGCGAGCCGTCCTCGGTGACGTCGCCCGCGATCTCGGCATCTCCCTCACCCGGGAACCAGTACTGCGCGCCGTGGGAACCCGCGAGGGCGATGGCGGAGTCGTCGGTGTGTTCGGTGATGACCCGCAGATCGTGCATGCTGCGTCCGGAGACGTACGCCACGACGGTGTCGGGAAGCGACGCGAGCCGCTCCACCTGGATCGCGACCTCGGGAAGCGCGCGCGCAGCCATCGGGTCAGGCACGAGAGGCGAGGCGGTGCCGTCGAAGTCGAGGGCAACGACCAGGCGCGGCGTCGCCGCCAGGGCACTCAGGTCGTCATCGGCGGTTCCGGGGATCCAGGGGCGCGTCACAGGTTCTCCAATCGCAGGGGGTTCTTTCCCAGTATCGCGGCCCCGCGGGTGCTCAGCGTCCGCGCACCTCGGACAGCGCGGCGAGGAACGAGGAGGACCAGGCGTTCACATCATTGTCCAGCACACGACGGCGCAGTGATCTCATGCGCCGACCCTGCTCGGCCGGGGGCATCTCCACCGCGGTCATGATCGCGTCCTTGAGCCCTTCGATGTCGTGCGGGTTGACCCGCACCGCCTGCCGGAGCTCGTCCGCCGCCCCGGTGAACTCACTGAGCACGAGGACGCCGCGATCGTCCACGCGACTGGCGACGTACTCCTTGGCGACGAGGTTCATGCCGTCGCGAAGTGCGGTCACCAGCATCACGTCGGCAGCCAGGTAGAGCGCGACCATCTCCTCGCGTGGATAGCCCTGGTGCAGATACCGGATGGCGGAGTGGCCCATCGTGTCCGTGTCGCCGTTGATGCGGCTCACGGCGAGCTCGATCTCGTCACGCAGATGGACGTACGCGTCGACGCGCTCCCGGCTCGGACTCGCGACCTGCACGAGCGTGACGTCTTCGACGTTGAGTCGCCCTTCCGCGAGCAGCTCCCCGTAGGCCTTGATGCGGTGGCGGATGCCCTTGGTGTAGTCGAGTCGATCGACGCCGAGCAGGATGCGCTTCGGGTTGCCGAGGCTCGCCCGGATCTCGGCGGCACGCGCGCGAATGTCTTCGCGGGCCGCGAGCTCGAGGTAGGGCGTCGTGTCGATGGAGATCGGGAATGCCCGGGCCAGTGCCGTGCGGGTCCCCTCCCCATCGGGGACCGAGACGTTCGGTCCCTTGACGTCGTAGCGGAGCCGGCGCCGCACCGCCGTGAGGAAGTACGTGGCGTCCTGAGCACGCTGGAAGCCGATGACGTCGGCGCCGAGCAGCCCGCGCAGCACCTGATCGCGCCACGGCAGCTGGGCGTAGAGGCCGTGAGCCGGGAACGGGATGTGGTGGAAATAGCCGATCGTCACGTCCGGACGCAGTTCGCGCACCATCTGCGGGACGAGCTGCAGCTGGTAGTCGTGCACCCAGACGGTGCCCTCCTTCGCCACAGCGGCGGCGGCTGCTTCCGCGAACCGGCGGTTGACCCGGACGTATGCGTCCCACCATTCGCGGTGGTACTGCGGCGGCGCGATCACGTCGTGGTAGAGCGGCCAGATCGTGTCGTTGGCGAAGCCCTCGTAGTACTCCGCGACCTCCTGCGCACTCAGTGCGACCGGCACCAGCTCGATACCACCGGCTTCGAACGGCGTGAGCTCGACGTCGGCCTGCCCTGCCCAGCCCACCCAGGCCCCGCGCACGTTGCGCATCATCGGCTCGAGGGCGGCCACGAGCCCACCAGGAGACGTGCGCCAGACTTCCTCGCCGTCAGGTCCCTCCACCCGGTCGACCGGCAGGCGGTTGGCGACGACGACGAAATCTGCGGCGGTCAAGGGGGACTCCTCACATCAGCGGTGAAATCAAACCTACCCAGGATCGCGGAATACCGTCGCCGGAGGTCAGGCCGTCACCGACGATCGTGTACGCCGCTCGCTGCTGAGCGCCCAGTTCGCCACTCCCGCGCCGAAGGCGATGAATGCCGCGATCATCGGGAGCAGGAGCGCGGCGGACGTTCCGACGTTCTCGGCGATCTCGCCGGCCACGGCCGCGCCGATCGACTGCCCGACCACGACGCCGGAGCCCAGCATCGTCATGACCGTCGCCGAGCGACCACGCGGGCTGCGGGCGGCCCCGAAGCTGTACTGCGTGACCAGGGTGGGTCCGATGCCGATTCCCATGATCGCCAGCGCGAGCATCATCGTGCCCGGCGAGTCGACGAATCCGAGCAGGAGCGTTCCGGCGAGCAGGATGCCGGCGAAGATGAGCCACCGTGCGCGCATCGAGAACGACGGAGGAAGCCAGGCGACGCCCAACGCGAGCACCGCCGACCCGACGCCCATCACGCCGTAGAGCAGCCCGGCCTGCTCGGGTGCACCGCGGTCAGCCATGAACGACGTCAGCGAGGTGAGCATCGTCCCGAAGAAGATCCCCACGCCGAGAATGCCGAGGACGACGATGAGCAGCTGCGGCCGGAACAGCTCCGAGACCGCTGACGGGGCTCTGCCATCCGCGTCGCGGTCCTGCGACACGTGACGTCCGCTGGGGTGCAGCGCGAACGCGCCGACGAAGACGACGGTGAGCACGGCGGCGCCCACCAGCGGAGCCCAGGGAGCGAACGCGGACGCCAGGATGCCGACCAGGAACGGCCCGAAGACGAACACGGTCTCATCCGCCGCGGACTCGTAGGCCATCGTCCCGGAGACGGTCTTCGCGCGACGCGCCTCCGGCATTCGATCGGCGATGATCGTGACCAGACGTGAGCGCGAGAGCGGCGCGACCTGCGGTGCCGTGGCGCCGATCCCGACCGCCGCCAACAGCACGAAGCCGTCGGCCGCTTCCCCGTAGACCACGAAGGTGAAGAGCAGGAGCATCGCGCCGTTGGCCAGCGCGAGCACGACCAGGACCACCCGCTGGCCGAACCGGTCGGCGGCGGCGCCGAGAAGGGGTCCGAAGCACGCCGTTCCCAGACCGACGGCGGCCGAGGTGAGCCCACCCAGCGAGAGCGAGCCGCGGGCCGAGACGACGACGGTCAGGACGCCGACGACCATCATGGCGAACGGAAGTCGCGCGATGAAGGCGATGAGGAAGTAGGGGAATCCGGCGAGACGGAGAAGGCTCGGGCTCGGCTCGGTGATCTGCGGGGGTGCTGATGCGTGTGTCATGGCTCTCGCGCGTCGAAGACGCGATGTCGGGTGCCGCCGCTGTCCGCCGGGGATGCCGACGGCCGGTAGATACACGGTTTGTGCGGCCGCGGGCGAGCCGCGACGACCCCAGGATAGCGGATGGTCCCGGGAGGTGCCCGAGAGATGAGCGTTTCGGGACGGGTCTATCCTGGGCGACACCGCCGCACCGCTGTCCCCGCACTCACTCCTCCGAGGAAGAACCTCCGTTGACCACTGCCCCGCATGCCGCTGCCGCCGCACTCACCCTCCCTCCGCGTTCCCAGCGCGCAGGAAACGCCAAGACCTCGCCGGTGCGCGACCTTCTCGCGCTGACCGAGCGCCCGAAGGTCATCTCGTTCGCCGGCGGTCTCCCCGCGCCCGAGCTGTTCGACGTCGCCGGCATCCGGGCGGCGTTCGACGCGGTCCTCGACTCCCCCTCTGTGCTCCAGTACTCCACGTCCGAGGGAGACGCCCGGCTCCGGGAGGAAGTCGCCCGGCGCTACTCGGCGGACGGATTGCCCACCGCGGCATCCGACCTCATCATCACGACGGGTTCGCAGCAGGGGCTCGGCCTGATCTCGACGACGCTTCTCGACCCCGGCGACACGATCCTGGTCGAGGAACCGTGCTACCTCGCGGCCCTGCAGACCTTCGCGCTGGCCGGGGCGCGGGTCATCGGCGTCCCCTATGACGGCGACGAGCTGGATCTCGAAGCGCTGGACAGGCTCGCCGCCGAGCACAGCCCGAAGTTCTTCTACACGGTCCCCACTTTCCAGAATCCCACCGGCCGCACGCACGGGCTCGATGCCCGCCGGCACATCGCCGCCATCGCACAGCGGCGGGGATTCCGCATCATCGAGGACGAGCCCTACCGCCAACTGCGGTACTCGGGTGAGGCCCTCCCCTCGCTGGCCGAGCTCGCACCGGCGCACGTGATCAGCCTCGGCAGCTTTTCGAAGGTGATCGCGCCGGGGCTGCGCATCGGATGGATCCGCACGACTCCTGATATCCGCCCCGCCGTGACGATCGCGAAGCAGGCCGCCGACCTCCACACCTCCACCATCGACCAGGCAGCAGCCGCCCATTACCTCCTGTCGGGTCGCGGCGAACCCGCGCTCACGCGCATCCGCGAGGCGTACTCCGCCCGGCGCGACGCGATGCTCGACGCCCTACCCACCGTTCTGCCGACCGGCAGCACCTGGAACCATCCCGACGGCGGCATGTTCGTCTGGGCACGGCTGCCTGAGGGGATGGATGCCGCCGAGTCGCTCGGGCGCGCCCTGGCCCACGATGTCGCCTACGTACCCGGGGTCTCGTTCTACTCCGGAACGCCCGATCGGCGGACGCTCCGCCTGTCGTTCACGACCTACGCCCCTGACAGGATCAGGGAGGGCTTGTCAAGGCTCGGGACGACCTGGGGCACGGGAAGGTAGCGTGGGGGCATGCGCTACCTCTTCAGCACCGGACTCGTCGCTGCGATCTCTGCAGGAGTCTCGCTGTTACGCGGCACCCGCGAGCAGCCGATCACCTGGCGCTCCCTGCTGTCCTGGCTGAGCTGGGGCATCACGATGGCGCTCGCCGTCGGTGCAGTGATCGACATGAACCGCGAACGACGCGGTGTGCTCGTCGATGCCGACTCGCCGCAGTCGGTCAAGAAGGCGAAGAAGGCCCAGCGACTCCAGTTCCGCTCGCAGAAGGCACTCGCCGACACGCAGGATCACGCCAAGGACGCACGGCACTGACACCGCGCGCCCCGAGCGCATCGTTCACCGTGTGAGGATCAACGCCTCGCCCTGACCGCCGCCGCCGCACAGGCCGACCGCGGCGGTTCCGCCACCGCGACGCACGAGCTCGTGCACCGCGTGCACCACGAGTCGGTTGCCGGATGCACCGATCGGGTGTCCGATCGCGATCCCTCCGCCGTGGATGTTCACGATGTCCTCGTCCAGCCCGAGCTCGACCTGTGAGCGGGCCACGACCGCGCCGAATGCTTCGTTGATCTCCACCAGATCGAGATCCGAGGGTGCGATCCCCTGCTTCTCGCACGCACGCTCGATCGCACGCGCCGGCTGCGCCTGCAGGGAATTATCCGGGCCGGCCGTCTGACCGCTGGCGCCGACGGTGGCGAGCACCGACCAGCCCTTGGCCGCGGCCGTGCGTCGCGCGGTGACGACCACGGCCGATGCGCCGTCGGAGATCTGAGACGAGTTCCCCGCGGTGATCGATCCGCCCTCCGCGAAGGCCGCCCGCAGCGCACCGAGGGTCTCGACCGTCGTGTCGGGGCGCACCCCTTCATCCTTCGTCACGCGAACCGGCTCACCCCGGCGCTGTGGCACGTCGACGGCGACGATCTCGGCCTCGAACACTCCCGTTTCCTGGGCAGCGGCCGCGCGTTGGTGAGAGAGCGCGGCGACACGGTCCTGCGCCTCTCGGGTGAGCTCATATCGCGCGTTGTGGCGCTCCGTCGACGCGCCCATGCTCTCGCGGTCGTAGGCGTCGGTCAGACCGTCGTAGGCCATGTGATCGAGCACCTCGACGCTGCCGTACGCCCAGCCGTCGCGCGAGCCCATCAGCATGTGCGGTGCCCGCGTCATCGACTCCATCCCGGCGGCGACCACCACCTCGGCGTCGCCGGTGTGGATCATCCGAGCGGCGTCGATGATCGCGGTCAATCCCGACAGGCAGACCTTGTTCACGGAGTGGGCGGGCACGTCCCAGCCGATCCCGGCACCGATCGCCGCCTGCCGAGCGGCGTTCTGACCCGAGCCCGCCGCCAGCACCTGTCCGACGATCACCGCGTGGACGTCACCCGGATCGATGGCGCCCTGCTCCAGCGCGCCTCTGATGGCGAAAGAGCCGAGCTGAGGAGCGGTGAAGGCCGCCAGCTGCCCCTTCAGTCGCCCCTGCGGTGTGCGAGCAGCGGCGACGATGACGATGTCGTTGTCATTCATGATGCGAGGTCCTTTCGTGGAGGAGATCCGGATGGATCGTGAGCGCCGGCTCGGTCGCGGCGATGACCTCGTCCACGCTGACTCCCGGGGCCGTCTCGACGAGCGTCAGCCCCTCGGGCGTGACGTCGATCACGGCCAGGTCCGTGATGATCCGGTCGACCACTCCGCGACCCGTCAGCGGCAGCGAGCACTCGTCCACGATCTTGGCCGATCCGTCCCTGGCCACGTGCTCCATCAGCACGATCACCCGAGCAGCACCGTGCACGAGATCCATTGCCCCGCCGGGGCCCTTCACCATCTTGCCCGGGATCATCCAGTTCGCGAGATCCCCGCTCGTCGAGACCTGCATCGCGCCGAGGATCGCGGCATCGATCTTGCCGCCGCGGATCATCCCGAAGCTGGTGGCCGAGTCGAAGAACGCCGCACCGGGCAGGGTCGTGACCGTCTCTTTACCCGCGTTGATGAGGTCGGGGTCCACGGCGTCTTCGTGCGGGTAGGGCCCGACGCCGAGAATCCCGTTCTCGGATTGGAGCACCACCGTGACGTCGCTCGGCACGTGGTTGGGCACGAGCGTCGGCAACCCGATTCCGAGATTGACGTAGGAACCGTCCTCCAGCTCGGCTGCCGCGCGGGCCGCCATCTGGTCTCGTGTGAGTGCCATCTCAGGCTCCTTCCACGGCGACGGTGCGCCGCTCGATGCGCTTGGGGATGTCCGTGCCCACCTCGACGATGCGATGCACGAAGACGCCGGGAAGGTGGATGCTGTCCGGATCGAGCTCACCCGGCTCCACGAGCTGTTCGACCTGAGCGATGCAGGTGCGTCCGGCCATCGCGGCCAGCGGGTTGAAGTTGCGCGCCGCCTTGTTGAAGACGAGGTTTCCGTGGCGATCGCCGCGGGAAGCGTGCACGAGGGAGAAGTCCGTGGTGATCGCCTCCTCGAGCACGAAGTCCGCCGGCGAGCCATCGACCTCGAATGTTCGGACGTCCTTCACCGGGGAGGCGACGGCGATCGTGCCGTCCGCGTTGTATCGGCGGGGCAGCCCTCCTTCTGCGACCTGGGTGCCCACACCCGTCTGCGTGTAGAAGGCCGCGATCCCCGATCCACCGGCCCGCAGCTTCTCGGCCAGCGTTCCCTGGGGAGTGAGTTCGAGCTCGAGTTCGCCGCTCAGGAATTGGCGCTCGAACTCCTTGTTCTCCCCCACGTACGACGATGTCATCTTGCGGATGCGCTGCGCGGCGAGCAGCACCCCGAGTCCCCAGTCGTCCACGCCGCAGTTGTTGCTCACGACGCTGAGATCTTTCGTGCCCTGGGCCAGCAGAGCTTCGATGAGCGCGATCGGGTTACCGGACAGCCCGAACCCGCCGACCGCCAACGAGGCTCCGTCGGGAATGTCGGACACGGCGTGCGCTGCCGAGTCCCATTGCTTGTCGATCACGTCTGCTCCTTCGAATTCGTGCCTCACTCCAGCATCCGCTCTTCGGCCCCCGACGCAACGATCACGTCTTGCGATGTGGTCAGATACGGAGGTAGCGTCCACGATATGGAATCCACGGCCCGCTCCATCCCTGGCGCGCAGGCCATCGCTCGCGCGGCTCGTCTGCTCCGATTGGTGACCGCCGCCGGCGCGGAGGGCGCCAGCCTCCAGGACCTCGCCCGGGGCGCTGAGCTGTCACGCTCGACCACGCATCGCCTCCTCAGCGCGCTCAAGCTCGAGGGGCTCGTCGACCGCGACGCGGACAGCACCCGGTGGATGCCCGGCCCCGAGCTGTTCCTCATGGGTTCGGTCGCCGCTGCGCGCTACGACGTGACCACCCTGGCGCGGGACATCGTCCGGTCACTGGCGGTCAAGACCGAGGAGAGCGCGTTCTTCTCGGTGCGACGAGCGGACGAGACGGTGTGTCTGCTTCGCGAGGAAGGATCCTTCCCCATCCGCTCCTTCGTCTTGAGCGAGGGCGTGAGGTTCCCCCTCGGCGTCGCGAGCGCGGGTCTCGCGATCCTGGCCTTCCTCCCTGACCATGATGTGGACGCATATCTGGAGCGGCATCCCGACCTCGAGAGCGCATGGGGGCCGACACACCGGCCGCGCGCGCTGCGCACCCGATTGGCAGAGACCAAGGAACGCGGATACGCCGTCAACCCGGGCCTGATCGTCGAGGGCAGCTGGGGAATCGGCGCCGCCGTCTTCGATCGATCCGGGCGCCCGGAGTGGGCCCTCAGTCTGACCGGTGTCGAGTTCCGCTTCGGCCCGGATCGTATGGCGGAACTCGGTCGCACCCTGCTGGCGCACGCCCATCAGCTCTCCGCGAGGATAGCCAACGCCCGGCGCTGACCCTCCATACATACCATCCGATATATACTCTTTGGTATGAATCGCACGGACGTCATAGCTTCGCTGGTGCTCTCCGGCTACGCCCTGGGTCGCATAGCGGCGCAGGACGCCGGCAACGACGCGCCCGCCGCGCAGTGGCGGGTGCTGAGTCTCCTCGAGCAGGAGGGTGCCAGGCGCGTAGGCGAACTGGCCGCCGCTGCGCGCACCACCCAACCCGGCATGACCCGCCTCCTCGGCCTGCTGGAGCGCGAGGGGCTCGTGCTCCGCTCCCCCGACCCGGACGATTCGCGAGCGACTGTCGTCGACATCACCCCTCGGGGAACCGCCGCCGTCGCGGCCTGGCGCGCGGAGTTCCGCGAGATCCTCGCGCCGCGGTTCGCCGCCCTGAAGGACGACGACTGGTCCGCTCTCACCCGCGCGGCGGAGATCCTCGCCGCGCACACCGCCACGGAACGAACAGGAGAATCTCGGTGAACACCACCGCCACCCCCTCGGTGTGGAAGCAGCCGGCGCAGGTCTGGGCCGTCGCCTTCGCCTGCGTCGTCGCCTTCATGGGAATCGGGCTCGTCGATCCGATCCTCCCCGCGATCGCGGAGTCGCTTCAGGCGTCACCGGTGGAGACCGAACTGCTCTTCACCAGCTACCTGCTGGTGACCGGCCTCGCGATGCTGGTGACCAGCTGGATCTCCAGCCGCATCGGCGCCAAGGCAACGCTGCTCATCGGGCTCGCACTCATCGTCGTCTTCGCACTCTTGTGTGCTCTGAGCGGCAGCGTCGACGCCGTCATCGGCTTCCGTGCCGGCTGGGGTCTCGGCAATGCGCTGTTCATCTCGACAGCCCTCGCGACGATCGTCGGGTCGGCGTCCGGCGGCAGCAGCGCCGCGATCATCCTGTACGAGGCCGCGCTCGGCCTCGGCATCGCGGTCGGACCGCTGCTCGGTGGCATCCTCGGAGAGCAGAGCTGGCGCGGCCCGTTCTTCGGGGTCGTCGCGCTGATGGCGATCGCTTTCGTCGCCGTACTCGTACTGTTGCGTGGGCCGGGCGAGAAGCGGGTCCCGGTGCCCTTCTCGGCCCCCTTCACGGCCCTCCGTCGCCCCGCGCTCGCCATCCTCGCGGTCGCCGCACTGTTCTACAACATCGGCTTCTTCGTGCTGCTGGCGTTCTCGCCGTTCCCCTTGGGCTTCGGCGCGATGGGGATCGGATTCACGTTCTTCGGTTGGGGTGTCGCACTCGCGGTCACGAGCGTCTGGGTGGCACCGGTGCTGATGCGCCGCATGCCGCGCACGCGGATCATCCTCGTGGTCCTTCCTCTGCTGGCGCTCGACCTCGTCGCCGCCGGGCTCGTCGTCGGGAACGCGGCCGCCCTCGTCACCTGTATCGTCATCGGCGGTCTGCTACTCGGCGTGATGAACACCGTGCTGACCGAAGCGGTCATGGAGGCCACGGACCTCCCCCGGTCCGTGGCCTCCTCCGCCTATTCCGCGGTGCGCTTCCTCGGCGGCGCGATGGCTCCCCCGATCGCAGCGCTGCTGTGGCACGCATTCAACGCGACCGTGCCGTACCTGTTCGCGGCGGCGTCTGTCCTCATCGCAGCGCTGACGGTGTTCCTCGGGCGGCGCGTGCTCGCGCACATCGACGACGAGCCGGACGACGCCGCCGCTGAGGATGCCGCGGCGATCCTCGTGGGCGACGCCGCCTGAGTCGCGATGTCGGTGTCGGATCGGTCGGTGACGCCCGACCCGGCACCGACACTGGCCTCCCGATATCGTGGGGCGATGAGCGAAGAGACGCCCCTACCCGAGCGCAGCAGAGTCGTGCAGCAGCATCTTTCGGCCGCCGGAGTCGACACCACCATCCGCGTCCTGCCGGATTCCGCGCGCACTGCGGCCGCCGCAGCCGCGGCGATCGGGTGCGACGTCGCCGCGATCGCGAACAGCCTCGTGTTCATCGCTGACGGAGAGCCGGTTCTCGTCATGACCAGCGGTGGCCACCGCGCGGACCTCGCCGTACTCACCGCGAGCATCGGTGCGCGGGAAGTGTCGATGGCGCCGGCCTCCGTCGTCCGCGCGGCGACGGGCCAGGCCATCGGCGGCGTCGCACCGGCCGGGCATCCGGCGCCGCTGCGCACCTTCCTCGACGACGCGCTCCAGGAACATGACGAGCTGTGGGCCGCAGCCGGCCACCCACACACCGTCATGCCGCTCACGTTCGACCAGCTGCGCCTCATCACCGGGGGCACGGTCATCGCCGTGGCTTGAGATTGCCTTGAACTTCCCGGAGGGCGGTCTCCTGCCGCGTGACGCTCCACGCACGCGGCGGGGTCGAGACCGCGAAGCAGGTGCTCCGACGACCTCGACCCCGATGCAAGGATCAGTCCTGGGGCTCGCGCCGTCGAGCGCGCACGGCAGCCAGAGTGGTCAGCGCGATGCCGAGCAGAAGCGCGGCGCCGGCGCCCCAGAGCATGACCGCCGGCACATCGCCACCGGTCGTGGCGAGGGAATCGCCGGTCAACGGCAGCTCCATCGGAGGCGTCACATCGGTCGGCGGCGTCACGGGCGTCTCCGGCGTGGGAGGCGTGGTCGGCGGGACCACCGGCGGCTTCTCCGTCGCGGTGTTGGTGAGCGTGATCGCGAGGGTCGAACCCCCGTAGACGGTGATCTGTGCCCCGCCGTCCGCGGTCGCGCGCACTCCGGTGCCCGAGAACACCGGTGTGCCCCATTCGATGCCGTCGATGGCCGGCGGGGTGAGCTCCTCGAGCGTGACGACGGTGCCGGCGGGGAGGCGCACAGGAGCGGTCGCCGCTCCCGCGGTCACCACGACGGTCTTCTCCACCACCGGGTCGCCGTAGCTGTAGCGGACCGTGTACTCGGCGTTGGCCGGCACATCCGTCACTCCGGAGCCGCCCACAGCCTTGGTCAAGGTGAACGCACCGGTGGCGGTTCCGTCTCCGGTGCCGCCACCCGTGACCTGCCAGACCTCTCGGTCCTGCAGCACCACTCCGTTGACATTGGCGACATTGCTGAATGAGGTCCCGTCCGCCTGAGTGCTCGGTACCGTGAGGTACTTGACGAAGTACGTCCGTGCGGGATCGATCGCACCCGGGATCTCGAGGTGGAACGCCGTGCCGCCCTCGTTCCAGGCACCGGTCCAGTTCGTGATCGTCCGGTAGTCCTGCTGGTCTGCGTCGGTGCTCCAGACCGCGAGCTGGCCGTCTTGGTTGTGATGCTCTGCGACTTCACCGTTCGGCGCGGTCAGCACATCGTCGACGACGATCGACTCGACGCCGGGAAAACTCGCGCCCGGAAGCTCGAGCTGCCACGCGATGCTGCCGTCGTCCGTCTGCCATGACACCTTCTGAGGCTCCGTGGGCAGAGGCGGAAGAGGCGTGATCCCACCGCCCGGGATGTCGACGCGCGTGGTCTTGCCGTCGACGACGAACTCCACGGTCGTCTCTGAGGTCTGCTCGTCGGCGCTGGCCAGGAACCACAGCGAACCGTTGACGCCCGTGCGTCCGTTCACGTAGTCGGTGAGGGTGCAGGTCACCACCGGTGCCGCGTCGCTGCTGACGGCGCATTCGGCCACGATCTCCGTCGGGTCCTCGGTCGAGGGGACCGAGAATGTCAGGCCGGTTCGGGCGAACTCACGCGGAAGCGTGAACCCGAACGTCTCGCCGCCGAGAGCGCCATCCGGCACCGACCAGTCCGCGTCTACGCGCACCTGATCGAACTGCGCCAGAGTCTCATCGCCGTCCACGGTGGTCACCGTGATCGACGCAGGATCGATGGCCGCAGGATGGTCGTACTCGGCAGCGATGGCTGCGCCGGCCCCCACGCCCGTGACCACAGCGGTGAGTGCCGCCGCAGCGGCGGCGACGAACGTGATGGATGCGCGGCGCGATCGCGCGCGCCGATTACTTCTGTACACGGTGTTCCCCAGTTTCTTGTCGAAGCCTCACCGCCTCGGCCGTGCTGCTGCGCAGCGACGCATCCGATGGCGGTGACGCGGTTGTCCCCGTGTGAGAGACGGCCTCGACGAGAGCCCATTACGCGGTACACCGGCATTCTCTGCAAGCCCTCAGAAACCCGGACTTCGCGGGCCTGTCCGGATCGATAAGCGGACCGCGTGCACAAGAAAGCAGAAAAGCCCCAGAAACTGGCGAGAGTTTCTGAGGCTGTTCCGTGCACCCCCTCGGACTTGAACCGAGAACCCACTGATTAAGAGTCAGTTGCTCTGCCGATTGAGCTAGAGGTGCGTGGCCCGGGATAACCCCGACCGAGGAATTACATTACCAGCCGACCGCCCCCATGCGAAATCGAGGTGGGCCCGGGCGTGCCGGTGCCCGTCGCACTCGGAAACATGGCCGTTCGGCCCTCAGCGCCCGTTGTTCCGCCGACTATCCTGGGAGCGTGACCGCCTCCCCTCACGCCGATGACCTGCGCAGCGATCTCCTCCTCGCGCTCCGCCTCGCCGACGCCGCCGACGCCCAGTCGCTCCCGCGGTTCGATGCGGCCGACCTGGAGATCTCCACCAAGGCCGACAAGTCGCACGTGACCGACGCCGACCTCGCGACGGAGCGTGCGATCCGCACCATCCTCGAGACCGAGCGACCCGACGACGGGATCTTCGGCGAGGAGTTCGGCGCGCAGGGCGGGACGCATCGCCAGTGGATCATCGACCCCATCGACGGCACGGCGAACTTCCTCCGCGGCGTTCCCTTGTGGGGCACGATGATCGCTCTCGCGATCGATGGCGTCCCCCAGGTCGGTGTCGTCAGCATGCCCGCACTGGGTAGGCGCTGGTGGGGAGCCGCCGGCGAAGGCTCCTGGACCGCGACCGACGGCGAGCCCCGCCGACTCCAGGTCTCCACCGTGTCATCGCTCGACGATGCCAGTGTGAGCTTCCAGAGCATCGCGCAGTGGTCCGACGCGGGACGGCTCGACTCCCTGCTCCGAGTCGCGGCACGCGTCTGGCGCGATCGCGCCTACGGCGACGTGTACTCCTACATGCTTCTCGCCGAAGGGCGAATCGACATGGTCGCCGAATTCGATGTCAAGGAATACGACATCGCCGCGGCCGTGCCGATCATCCGGGAGGCCGGCGGGCGGATGACCGCCGCCGACGGCGCCGAGACGATATCGGCGCGCTCGACACTCGCCACCAACGGCACGCTCCACGATGAGTTCCTGAAGCTCATGCACGACTGATCCGAACCACGAGGCACAGGATGACCCTCCGCATCATCTCCGCCGCCGCAGGCGCCCTGGTGCTTCTCGTCGCCCTGACGGCGTGCGGAGCACCTGCGGGGCCGCAGGCCTCACGCACATCGGATGCGGTCCGCCCGAGCCCGGCTCCGAGCCCCGAGCCGGTGAGCTCCAGCGTCCCGGAGACTCCCGGCGAGCTCACGTGTGAATCCATGATCTCGGCGGGAACGGTTTCCGTGTTCACGGATATGGGATGGACCGCGCAGTCGAAGGAGTTCGTCGTCGGCGGGGTGGCGCTGACCGACGGGCTGCTGTGCTTCTGGGCCGACTACAGCGTCGCGTCCGACCACGGTCAGCTCTATGGCTGGGCATCTCTGAGTTCTGAGGACGCCGCGCAGGCCCAGTCCGGCCTGCTCTCCGAGGGGTGGAAGCGCGAGGACGGCCCGGACGGGGTGTACTTCACGGAGGATCCGCGATACGCGATGGGACTCGATGAAGACGGGTACGGGATGACGTATCTGTTCGGCGACGGATGGGTGCGCTTCGCGGACACGCGTCAGGGGCTGATCCTCATCGAGTGGACCGGCTGAGCGCCGCTCGAGCTCGCGACATCGCTACGGCGCCGTACTCCCCATCGAACTCTCCAGGACGGGCCGGAAACCCCGGGCGACCGGTGGTGTCCAGAGCAGGACGACGATGAGGGCGGCGGCCACGGCAGTGACGGCTGCTCCCCAGTCCCACCGGTCTCCGAAGACGAGCACGATTGCACTGAGTGCGAGCACGACCCCGAGGAAGAGCGTGAGCAACAGCCGCGAGAGCCCGCTCCCCCGGCGGATACCGGCGGCGACCGCGAACACCAGGAGACCGAACAGCGCGATGGCCGCGCCCGCGAGCGAGAACGCGGAGGCGCTCACGTCCGGGTCGTAGCGCCCGAGGAAGACCAGGATGCCGAAGCCCGTGGCGAGGATTCCGAACACGTACGAGAGCACGGCGACCGTCGTCGTGATGACGGCCGCCAGCCCACGCTCGGTACCGCTGCCCTGCTCGGGCGCCTGTGCACGCGCCGTCGTGGGCTCCTCTCTCAGGACGAGCCGACGATGCACGATGCGCACCAGTTCGATCGCCGCGATCATCACGACCGTGATCCCGGTGAGCGCGATCGCGAGGTCTTCCCCCGGATCGACGAGGACGAAGAACTGTCGCGCGAGGGGAAGCGAGAACA
Organism: Microbacterium maritypicum; assembly: GCF_041529975.1. Lineage (NCBI taxonomy): Bacteria > Bacillati > Actinomycetota > Actinomycetes > Micrococcales > Microbacteriaceae > Microbacterium > Microbacterium maritypicum. Next base: position 2,854,037 of record NZ_CP168030.1, read on the forward strand.
CGGCGATGAGCAGGATGAACATCGCACCCACGACCAGCACCTTGAAGCGGTTGAGGGGGCGGGCGAGCACGGCCAGCACCCAGATGCCGACGACGGCGAGGATGACGGTCGCTCCGGTGCGCAGCTGCTCCTCGTGCGCCTCGAGACCGCGCGCGACGAAGGTGAACCACGTGAGGCCGAGCGCGACGATGATCCCCGAGGGAATGGCGAAGCTCAACGATCGCCGGAGGAATCCGGGCACATAACGCGCCGCGTTGGGCATCAGCGCGAGGAAGAACGCCGGGATGCCGATGGTGAGACCGTCGGTGATGGAGAGCTGGCGCGGGAGGAACGGGAACTCCAGCACGAACAACCCGAAGATGATCGCGAGAAGTGTGGCGTACACGGTCTTGTTCAGGAAGAGCATCGATACGCGTTCGATGTTCGCGATGACCTGACGCCCCTCCGCGACGACATCGGGCAGGTGCGAGAACTGCCCGTCGAGCAGCACCAATCGCGCCACCGCCTTCGTGGCGGGCGATCCCGTGTTCATGGCGATACCGATGTCGGCGGCCTTGATCGCGAGGGCGTCGTTGACCCCGTCACCGGTCATCGCCACGGTGTGCCCGCGACTCTGCAGGGCCGCGACCATGCGCTTCTTCTGCTCGGGTGAGACGCGTCCGAACACCAAGTTGGTTTCGAGCACGTCTGCGAGTTCGGCGTCATCATCGGGAAGGCGACGTGCGTCGAAGCCCTCCGCGACGTCCACTCCCACCTCTCGCGCGATCGCCGCGACCGTGCGCGGGTTGTCGCCCGAGATGATCCGTATGCCCACATCCTGCCGCGCGAAGTACTCGAGCGTCTGGGCGGCGTCGGGGCGCACCTGCTCCCGGAAGGTGAGGACGATGGCCGCGACCACACCATCCGGAAGCCGCTCGGAATCGACATCCGCCTCGGACAACGCCGATTCCGCGTAGCCGAGGACCAACGTGCGTCGGCCGGTCTCTGCGAGCGCGGTGACCGTGCGCCCGAGTTCGGTCTCGTCGGATGTCGCGGCATCGCCGAACACCATCTCCGGCGCACCCATCACCCAGGTCCCGGCGACCTGTTCGAAGGAGACTGCGCTCCACTTGCGTGCGGAGGAGAAGGGGATGTATTCCGCGACCGCGAGCGGGGACCCGGCCGGATACACCGCTCGCATCGATCGCGCCGTGGCATTCGCATCCGGAGAGGCGGCATACCAGCCCAGCGCCGCCGCTGCCGCCTCCGCACGCTCCGACGTGAGCCCGGAGAGTCCGTGCGCTTCGTCGAACCCTATCTCCCCCACGGTGAGGGTGCCGGTCTTGTCGAGACATACGACGTCGACCCGGGCGAGCCCCTCGACCGCGGGCAGCTCATTCACCAGAACCTGCCTGCGTGCCAGTTTCGACGCACCGACGGCGAAGGCGATGCTCGTCATGAGCACCAGCCCGAGCGGGATCATCGCCGTCAGCGCGGCGATCGTGTTCACGACGGCCTGCACCCAGGCGCCGCTGGAGAACACGGTGGCGTACCCGCCCGTGACGATGATCTGCGCGTTCAGGACGAGCAGCCCCACCGGTCCGATCACCCAGCTCACCCACTTCAGGACCCGGTTGACCGACGAGCGGAGCTCGCTGGAGACGAGCGAGAAACGCTTCGCTTCGCCCGCGAAGTGGTTGGCGTACGAGTCGGCGCCCACACGGGTCGCTTGCGCGGTTCCCTCCCCGGCGACGACCACCGCGCCCGAAAGCGCCTCGTCGCCCGGCTGCTTCTCCACCGGGTCGGACTCGCCCGTGAGCATCGACTCATCGATCTGCAGCCCGCGCGCCGTGAGTACTCTGGCGTCGGCCGGCACCTGCTCGCCGGCGCGCAGGACCAGCACGTCGTCGAGGACGACCTCGGTGGGGGCGATCTCCGCCTCCGCAGCTTCCCTGAGCACCAGAGCGCGCGGTGCGTTCATCAGTGCCAGGCGGTCGAGAGCCGACTTCGCTCGGAACTCCTGAACACAGCCGATGATGGCGTTCGCGAAGGCGGCGAGCCCGAAGAGCGCATCCTGCCACCGCCCGACCAGGAAGAGGATGAAGAAACACGCGAAGACGATGCCGTTGAACAGCGTGAAGACGTTCGCCCGCACGATGCTCCACGCGCTGCGGCTCGTGTCCGCCACGAAGGCGTTCGTCTTCCCGGTCGCGACGCGTTCGGCCACCTCCGCTCGGGTGAGACCGGTCGCGACAGTTTCGGGGGTCGATTCCACAGACCTCAATATAGGTCCCCGTCGGAACCAGCGGGTGCCGTTCGCGCCTCCCCGGCCGCTTGCCTCTGCTACTCTCTTGCTCGCTCCGAGGCCCTTCTGCTGTCGGACCGCTTCACCTCTCCCCGAAGGATGCTCCGTGCCCGACGAACGCCCTCTCCCTGCGCGTCCCACGATCTCTCGCCGCACCGTCATCGGCGCGGCGGCGTGGTCGGTCCCCGTGATCGCCCTCACGGCAGCCACACCGGCCCACGCGGCGAGCGGAGGCGCGATCGACGCAACCGGCGTGGTCCTCGCCTTCACGGGCCCGCAGTGGAGTTCCGAGTTCACCCTGAGCGGTCAGCTCGCCCTTTCGCCGGCGCCCGCCGCTCCTACACAGGTCACAGCGACCATCTCCTGGCAGGGCACCGGTGCCAACTCCGGCGCACAGGGGCTCTACCTCTACGACGGAGGTTCTCCCTCCCAAGATGGAGGCATCAGCGGGTGGACACTCCTGCAGGGCGCTGCAGACGACCAGCTGTACAGCGTGTTCGTCTTCAGCACCGTCATCGCGGCAGGCACTCTGACGGTGCCGACCGTTTCGACCTATCTCGCCGACCCTGAGGCGGCATTCATGTTCGGCGCGGAGACACCGAACGGAGGGACCTCCTTCTGGGACGGCATCATCACGATCCGGTTCTCGGCAGCGGGATACGCGGATGCTGTGCTGACGGTGCCCTATACGCAGACGGTGGAGTGACACGCCGTTCCCGCACACGAAAAAGCCCCGTGACCTCCTGGAAGGAGAGCACGGGGCTTCTTCTGTGACAACGGCTTGGTGGAGCTGGGGGGAATCGAACCCCCGTCCAACGCTGAGTCTCCACGCCTTCTCCGGGCGCAGTCTGTGAAGACGTTCTACTCGGCTCCGACCTTTGTCACAGACACCTAAGTCGACGAGCCCAGCCTGGGAAGAGTCCCACGTGACGTCCAGACGCCATCACGCAGCAAGATTCCTAAATGACGCCAGGATCCGTATCGGAATCACATACGGCCTGACGGACTATCGGGCTCGCTTATGCAGCGAGGGCGAAGTCGTTGCGCTTGGTTTCGGCAACTATTTTTTTGCAGAGAGCGTTAACGAGATAACTCTGCATCCTCGGCCCGCTTCTCGTGGATTCACAGGCGCTGTCGAAACCGATCAGCCCCGTGGTCCTTCTCTCGAAGGAGCCGCTGTCACACTATGGAATTACCATCCCGGGCGACGAACACCCGAGCATCACAGACTACAACGTTCACGGGCCATTCGCCATTCCGCAGGCGCCCGGAGCGCTGGCGTAGAGTCAGCGCATGAGCGAAGTCACCGTCACAGTCCGCGGCGAACACGAGGCGCGTGTCGCGCCGGAGCGCGCCACCATCCGGGTCAGCGTGCGGGCGGAGGGTTCCGAGCGCACGACCGTCGTCGAGCACGTGATGCGTTTGGCCGAGCCCGTACGCGGCAGCATCGCGGAGCGGGCAGAGGAGGGCAGCGTCGTCGACTGGACCAGCAAACGACTCTCCGTGCGAGCCGAGCGACCCTGGAACAACGACGGCAAGCGCCTCGCACCCGTCTTCTACGCGAGCATCGACTTCACTGCGACATTCGCAGAGGCATCGGAACTCTCGATATGGGTCTCGGACATCTCGCCCTGGGACGGCGTCGAGGTGGGCTGGGTCGATTGGCACCTCACCCGCGTGACACGAACGCAGATCGAGCGGGAGGTGGCCGCCGAGGCCGTCAGCGTCGCCGTCACCCGCGCCAAGGCATATGCGGGGGCTCTCGGTCTCGACGAGGTCACGCCGCTCGAGATCGCCGATGTCGGTCTCATCTCGAGCGGGCAGCCGATGCCGGGTGCGCCCATGATGAAGGCTCGCGGAGGCGTGGCATTCGCCGCAGATGCAGCCCCGGCCATGGAATACGAGCCGGAGGAGATCGTCATCTCCGCGACGGTCGAGGCGCGCTTCCTCGCCCGGTGAGCCGGGTCAGTTGACGACGGTGAAGGGAGCGAGTTCTGCCGCGAGGCGCTCGGACACCCTCGCGTGCACGGCGGTGCCGGCCTCTCGATGCTCCACTTCGAGGAGCATCCCCGTCTCATGGATGGCCGCCACGAGGTCGCCGCGGTCATACGGGATCACCGCGTGAACCTCGATCGCAGGCTTCGGGAGTGCTTCCTCGATGACGGCACGGAGTTCGGCGATTCCCTCACCGGAGCGTGACGACACGAAGTGCGCGTGCGGCTGGAGACCGCGGAGCACCAGGCGTTCGTCGTCGTCGATCAGATCTGCCTTGTTGAAGACGACGATCTCGGGCAGGTCACGCACTCCGACATCGCCGAGGACATCGCGTACCGTCTGCAGCTGACCGGCCGGGTCGGGGTGCGACGCATCGACGACGTGGAGCACCACGTCAGCCTCTCCGACCTCTTCCAGGGTCGAACGGAAAGCCTCGACGAGCTGATGCGGGAGATTGCGGACAAAGCCGACGGTGTCGGTCAGCGTGTAGACACGGCCGTCTTCGGTCTCAGATCGGCGCACGGTCGCGTCCAGCGTCGCGAAGAGGGCGTTCTCGACCAGGACGCCGGCACTGGTGAGCGCATTGAGCAGACTCGACTTGCCCGCGTTGGTGTAGCCGGCGATCGCCACCGAGGGGATGGTGTTGCGTTTGCGCTCCGCACGCTTCGCTTCACGAGCCGGTCCGAAGTCACGGATCTGCCGACGCAGGAGCGCCATCTTGGTGCGGATCCGCCGCCGATCGAGCTCGATCTTGGTCTCACCGGGACCACGGGACCCCATGCCCGCACCACCGGCGCCGACCTGGCCACCGGCTTGTCGGCTCATGGAGTCGCCCCACCCGCGAAGACGAGGGAGCAGATACTCGAGCTGAGCGAGCTCGACCTGCGCCTTGCCCTCCCTGCTCTTCGCGTGCTGGCTGAATATGTCGAGGATCACGGTGGTGCGGTCGATGACCTTCACCTTGACGACGTCCTCGAGCGCGCGTCGCTGGCTCGGCGCGAGTTCGGTGTCGGCGATGACCGTGTCGGCTCCGACCGCGGCGACGATGTCCTTGAGCTCCTGCGCCTTGCCGCGCCCGAGATACGTGGCAGCATCCGGGTGCGGGCGACGCTGCAGAACGCCATCGAGCACGACGGCACCCGCGGTCTCGGCCAGTGCGGCGAGCTCACGCAGCGAGTTCTCGGCATCCTCCTGCGCACCCTGCGGGTAGACACCGACGAGGACGACGTTCTCCAGGCGAAGCTGGCGGTACTCGACCTCGGTGACGTCCTCGAGCTCGGTCGAGAGTCCACCGACACGGCGAAGAGCGTGACGGTCTTCGAGATCCCATTGCGCCCCGTCCGTGCTGGCGTGCGCGGCGGTCGACTCGTCTTGCAGCGCCTGCGCTGCTCCGAACACGTGGACGTCGGAGCGCTTCTCTGCGTTCGCGAGCACGCGATCGACCGTGTCGTCGCCGTTGGAGGGTGTCGTGGTATCCGTCATCCGTTCCTTGTCTCTGGGGGTTTTGTAGCGAGCCTTAACCTTAGCCCGCGCTGTCCGGTACGCTCACCGTATGGGGTCAGACCACTACTTCACTGCGGCCCCGGCAAGCCCCGAGAATCTGCGCAGGATCCGTGTATCACTCGCAGGCCGAGAGCTGGAAGTCACCACCGCCGGTGGCGTCTTCAGCCCGGATCGGTTGGATGCCGGCACCGCAGTGCTCCTCGCCAACATGCCCCCGGTTCCCCCGGGAGGCAATCTTCTCGACCTCGGCAGCGGCTGGGGCCCCGTCAGCATCTCGATGGCCCTCGCCGCTCCACATGCCACGGTCTGGGCCGTCGATGTGAATGAGCGTGCCCTTGATCTCGTGCGCCGCAACGCCGCGTCCCTCGGGCTCACCAATATCAACGCATCGCTGCCCGACGATGTTCCCGAGCACGTCTCGTTCCGCACCATCCGCTCGAATCCGCCGATCCGCGTGGGCAAGAACGAACTGCACGGACTGTTGGAGAGGTGGATACCGCGGCTCGACGAACGCAGCGACGCCTGGCTCGTCGTGCAGCGCAATCTCGGAGCCGACTCGCTGCAGCGCTGGATCGGCTCGACGTTCCAGCCGGGATACAGCGTCTTCCGCACCGCGACCGGCAAGGGCTATCGCATCCTCAAGGTACGCAAGCACGGGACGCCGCCGACCGAGCCGATCGCGCTGTCCGGACTCTGACCGCGTCGATGCAGAGCGACCACGCCGACCGACGACGGCGTCGTACGGCTTCGGTCAGAGCAGCTCGATCTCTCCGCTGAAGACGAGTTGAGCGGGACCGGACAGGGCGACGTGCTCGCCGTCTTCTGCCGGGAACATCCGCACTCCGAGTGTTCCTCCCGGCACCTCGACCTGCCAATTGTTCGGGGCATTCTCCCCCGCCCAGTACCGCACGGCGAGTGCGGTGGCAGCCACACCGGTACCGCAGCTGAGGGTCTCACCGACGCCGCGCTCGAACACACGCATGCGGACGTGCCCGACTCCGTCGCGCACCAACGGCTCACCCGGAACGACGAACTCGACGTTCGCGCCGGCCGGCAGAATGGGATCGAGTTCCGGCGCACGGTGCAGCTCGAGCAAGGCGAGCTCATGTTCGGAGGCGATCGCCACGATCACGTGAGGGTTGCCGACGTCGATTCCGAGACCGGGACGCGTGACCGGGAGGCCGTCGACGCGCACCAGCGGGTCGTCGCCGGACAGCTTCCACCGGCCGAGGTCGACCTGGTATCCCGTCGCGCTGCGCGTCACGTCGCGCACACCGGCACGGGTACCGATCGGCAGTGTCGCTCCCGGTTCAATGGTCGCAAGCCCCGCGCGCACGAGATAGTGAGCGAAGACCCGGATGCCGTTGCCGCACATCTCGGCGATCGATCCGTCGGCGTTGCGATAGTCCATGAACCACTCGGCCGCCGGCTCCTCGGCCAGAGCCGCTGCTCCCTCAGCGATCGCCGACGAGCGCACGACGCGGAGGATGCCGTCGGCACCGATTCCGAAGTGGCGGTCGCACAGCACGGCGACCTGCTCGACCGTCAGATCGAGCGCCCCGTCGGGGTCGGCGATGATGATGAAGTCGTTGCCCGTGCCGTGACCCTTGGTGAATGCGACCATGCTCCCCAGTCTAGAGAGCGCAGCCATACGGCGAAGACGCCGGGCACCTCCTCCGCAGAACGTTCTACGAAGTCACTTCGCGGCTCCGGCCGAGACGACCGAGTATCGACCGCAGAGGAAGTTGCGGTTTCGCGCGACCTCGAGAAGCTCCAGGTCGAGCCGCCGCGGAAGGAGTGGGGCGCCGGAGCCCAGCGTCACCGGCGCGTACTGGACCCACACCTCATCCAGAAGACCTGCGTCCGCGAACTGACCCGCGAGATCTCCCCCACCGACGATCCAGATGTCCTGACCCGCGACGGCAGCGAGCATCTCGGCGTGCACGCTGCGCACGTCGTCATGCGTCAGCCGCACATCGGCACCCTCCGGGAGCGAGATCTCGCGGTGCGTGAACACCCAGGTGGGCTGACTGTAGCCCCATCGTCCTTCTTCGTGTCGCATCACCCACTCGTACGTCGACGAACCCATCGCCAGCGCGCCGATGTTCTTCTCGAAGGCGTTGTAGCCCATCGGCCCGTCGGGGTCGACGTCTTGGGTCAGCAGCCAGTCGAGCGAATGCTCGTCTGTCGCGATGAATCCGTCGAGGCTGGATGCGGTGAAGAAGTGGGTGGCCATGCACCGAGCCTCGCACCTGCCTCCGACATCGCGACGGTCGATCGCGGCGCGCTGGCTCACTCAGCCAGGAGTGCCCCCACGTCCGCCGGAGCATCCCACCACTCCAGGTCGGGATACCGCTTGAACCACGACACCTGTCGACGGGCGTAGCGGCGTGTGAGCGCCTGCGTCTCGGCGATGGCTTCCGCCGCAGTGAGGGTGCCATCGAGCTGGCCCAGCGCCTGCGCGTACCCGATCGCTCTGGAGGCAGTGGCACCCCGCTCGAGGCCCATCTGCCTCAGTGCAGCGACTTCGGTCAGTATCCCGGCCTCCCACATCCGCTCGACGCGATCATCCAGGCGGGAGACCAGCTGGGAGCGTTCGACGTGCAGGCCGATCAGCCTCGTGCGCTGCTGCCACAGCACGGGCTTCTCCGGCAGTGACGCGCCGTGGGTACTGCTCCCCTGCGCGAGCACCTCGAGGGCGCGGATGACCCGTCGGCTGTTGCGCGGGTCGACCTTCGCCGCTGCTGCCGGGTCCGCCGACCGGAGCCGATCGAGGAGAACGTCCAGCCCGTGCGACTCCAGCTCTGCTTCCAGCCCTGCACGGATCTCGGGGTCTCTCGGTGGAAAGTGGAACTCGTAAACGACGCTCGAGACATAGAGGCCCGAACCGCCGACCAGGATCGCATCGCCTCCGCGTCGGTGGATCGCGCCGACCGCCTCTCGCGCTACGGGCTGGTACCAGGCGACGGCCGCGTCCTGATCCACTTCACGAACGTCGAAGAGGTGATGCGGGATTCCGCGTCGGTCGGCGACAGGGAGCTTCGCCGTGCCGATGTCCATCCCACGATAGAGCTGCATGGCGTCGGCGTTCACGATCTCGGCCGGGTTGCCGCGGGCACGGAGAGCCTCCGCCAGATCGAGCGCGAGGTCACTCTTCCCGGTTCCTGTGGCTCCGACTATCGCCCAGAGGCGCGGTTCGCTCACACTCCGACGCGAAGGGTGGGCAGACCGAGGGATACGGCGCGCGGGCCGCCGTCGGACGCCGGAGTCGGGACCGCGCACGATTCCGCCTGCGAGCGATCCCAGGCGTCACCCCCGCGCGTTCTACGGATGCGCAGCGGCGCTCCGGTCGGATCGTCGGCAAGCAGGTGGAAGGGGGCCGCATGGGTGACGCTGACCGTGACGATGTCGCCGGGCCGCGGGAGGTCCGAGCCGGCGGTGACCTCGAAGTGCACCAGACGATTGTCTTCGGCACGGCCGGTCAGCCGGTGCGTCTCGGCGTCTTTCTTGCCTTCGCCCGTCGAGACGAGAACCTCGACCTGGCATCCGACCTGCTTCTGGTTCTCCTCCAGCGAGATTCGCTCCTGGAGTGCGATCAGGCGGTTGTACCGTTCCTGGACGATCTCCTTCGGAACCTGATCCTCCATCGTCGCGGCGGGCGTGCCCTCGCGGATCGAGTACTGGAAGGTGAAGGCTCCGGAGAAGCGGGATTGCTCGACGACGCGCATCGTGTCTTCGAAGTCTTCGTCGGTCTCCCCCGGGAAACCGACGATGATGTCGGTCGTGATCGAGGCATTCGGGATGCGCGCGCGGACACGATCGAGGATCCCGAGGAAACGCTCACTCCGGTACGACCGCCGCATCGCTTTGAGGATGCGATCGCTGCCGGACTGCAGCGGCATGTGCAACTGCGGCATCACGCTCGGGGTCTCGGCCATGGCGTCGATCACGTCGTCGGTGAACGCCGCAGGGTGCGGACTCGTGAAACGGATGCGCTCCAGTCCCTCGATTTCGCCGGCCGCGCGCAGCAGCTTTCCGAACGCCTGTCGGTCGCCGAACTCGACGCCGTACGAATTCACGTTCTGGCCGAGGAGAGTGACCTCGATGGCGCCGTCTTCGACGAGGAGGCGGATCTCGTTGAGGATGTCGCCGGGACGCCGGTCCTTCTCCTTGCCACGCAGACTCGGGACGATGCAGAACGTGCACGTGTTGTTGCAGCCGACCGAGATCGACACCCATCCGCTGTGCGCCGAGTCGCGCTTCGTCGGAAGCGTCGACGGGAACACCTCGAGCGACTCGAGGATCTCCAGCTCCGCATCGCCGTTGTGACGTGCACGCTCCAGCAGCCCGGGCAGCGACCCCATGTTGTGCGTGCCGAACACGACGTCCACCCAGGGCGCCTTGTCGAGAACTGCCTGCTTGTCCATCTGGGCCAGGCAGCCGCCGACCGCGATCTGCATACCTTCTTTACGACGCTTGACGGAGGCGAGATGTCCGAGGGTGCCGTAGAGCTTTCCGGCGGCGTTGTCGCGCACCGCGCAGGTGTTGATGATCACCACGTCAGCCTCGGCGCCGTCGAGTGCACGGACGTAGCCGGCGCTTTCCAGCGATCCGGAGAGCCGTTCGGAGTCGTGCACGTTCATCTGGCACCCGAAAGTACGAACCTCGTACGATCGCTGGCGTCCGTCTTCGTCGACGGCTGCGGACGAGGCGCTGATGATCGTCGGTTCGCTGCGCGGAATAGTCATGATCAAACCATTCTACGAGCCGTGCGGATGCGGTTGCTGCGTCGCTTGCTCAGTCCGAATCGACGAATCGGACGCCCGAGCTCGACGCACTCGGGCCAGTCTCCCGCAGTGCCTGCTTGGCCGCCTTCATCGCGACGGACCCGTTGTAGCCACGGCGAGAGAGCTGCCCCACCAGACGCCGAAGGGCGGTGTCGTTGTCGAGTCGGCCCAACGAACGTGCCTTGGTGCGGGCGAATTCGAGGGCCCGCTCATCGTCATCATCCGGCAATTCGTCGAGTGCAGCGTCGATCACGTCGCGAGGAATACCCCGTTGAGCGAGTGCGCGCGACAGAGCGACCCTCCCCTGTCCCTTCCGCTCGACCCCCGATGTCACCAGAACACCGGCAAGAGCGGCATCGTCGAGGTAGCCACGACGGCAGAAGTCGTCGATCACGTCGTCGATCACAGCGTTATCGAGCCCGTGCCCCCTCAGCGCCTGACGCGCTTCGGAGACCGAGAGAGATCGAGTCCGTAGCTTTCTCACGAGGGACTCCTCGGCCGCCGTGCGGATCTCGTCGAGCTCTCCCGGCTCCTCAGCAATTCCCTGCGCGACGGGTGGGATCCCGAGCGCGTGAAGTCTCGGCGCGGTCTTCGATGCTTCCGACCCAGCTCGGGCTGATGCCCCACGGGCGGGATGACGGTCGCTGGGAGCGCCGAACTCGGCCCGGCTTTCAGCGCGAGAGGTGCGCTCTCGCGCATCCCATGTGGACCGCCACTGGCCTGCGTCACCGGGGCCCGCGGAAGCGTCGTCTGAGAGGTCATCGCCGCCAGGAGCGACAGCAAGCGGCTCGGCCTTCTTCACGGCGCGTCCGAAGAGCGGAATGATGGGGGCGATCCGGTCGGGATCGCCCCCACGAGTGTCACTCATCAGGCCGGACGACGCTCAGCGAGCTCGTCTGCTGCAGCAGGCACGGCGGCTGGTCCGCCGATGCCGAGCTTCTGCTTGATCTGCGTCTCGATCGCCAGCGCGATGTCGGGGTTGTTGAGCAGGAAAGTCCGTGCGTTCTCCTTGCCCTGACCCAGCTGGTCGCCATCGTAGGTGTACCACGAGCCCGACTTCTTCACGATGGCGTGTTCGACGCCGAAGTCGATCAGGCTGCCCTCGCGAGAGATACCGACACCGTAGAGGATGTCGAACTCCGCCTGCTTGAAGGGCGGGGCCATCTTGTTCTTCACGACCTTGACCCTGGTGCGGTTTCCTACCGCGTCGGTGCCGTCCTTCAGCGTCTCGATACGGCGGATGTCCATGCGGACAGAGGCGTAGAACTTCAGCGCCTTACCACCGGCGGTGGTCTCGGGTGATCCGAAGAAGACACCGATCTTCTCGCGGAGCTGGTTGATGAAGATCATGGTCGTGTTCGTCTGGCTCAGACCACCGGTGAGCTTGCGCAGCGCCTGCGACATGAGTCGTGCCTGCAGGCCCACGTGCGAGTCACCCATCTCGCCCTCGATCTCCGCACGAGGCACGAGCGCCGCGACGGAGTCGATGACGATGAGGTCGATGGCACCGGAACGCACGAGCATGTCGGCGATCTCGAGCGCCTGCTCGCCGGTGTCGGGCTGAGAGACGAGAAGCGCGTCGATATCGACACCGAGCTTCGCCGCGTAGTCGGGGTCGAGCGCGTGCTCGGCATCGATGAAGGCTGCGATGCCACCGCCACGCTGCGCGTTCGCGATCGCGTGCAGCGTCAGCGTCGTCTTACCCGAGGACTCAGGTCCGTAGATCTCGACGATGCGGCCACGCGGGAGACCTCCGACGCCAAGGGCGACGTCGAGGGCGATGGAGCCGGTGGGGATGACGGCCACGGGGGCGCGCTCATCACTACCCAGCCGCATGACCGAGCCCTTTCCGAACTGACGATCGATCTGGGCGAGTGCGGTCTCGAGGGACTTCTCGCGGTCGGCGGGTGATGGCATGGTCTGCTCCTTCTGCGCGCGTGGTGCCGCCTGTAGGCTGTCGCGGCTCTCCCGGTTGGGAGGAACTCTCCGACAAGGCGTAATGGCTCTTCGGCTTGTTTCCACCGTAGGAGAGGCCACCGACATCGACGCCGAGAGCTCGCATACCGTGGAGAACAGATTCCCTGAACCACTTGTGCAGAAGACTACGCCCGCTTCGAACAGATCTTCGACGACACGCCGATCATCGCAGGCCGTGTCCCGTAACCTGCGGACACCCTCCAGGGTTCAACGCCCTCGCGGCTCCTGCCGTCCGACGCCGTGCCGACGGTTCTCCGGAACATCCATCTCTGCGCAGAGCGCCAACCAGATCTCCCGCGGCGGCGTGCCGTCCTCCAGAGCTTCGAGCGCCGTACGGCCACGCAAGGCTGAAAGCCCGAGGTCGTTCACCAATGACGAGGCTCGCGCCTGGAACTCGGTGTCGACGGCGCGAAGGAACTCGCTACGACGCATCGCTCACCCGCATGCGAAGCTCAGTGCAGCGAGAGCTGAGGCTCGACCGACGCGACGAGGTCGTCCGGAACGACATCCGGGAAGACCTGAATGCCCTCGAGTACAGAGATGCGGTCCCCGACCTCACGCATGATCGTCGAGATGGGCACGTCGAGAGCATCGGCGACGGATGCGAGGATCTCGCTCGACGCCTCCTTCTGGCCCCGCTCGACCTCACTGAGGTAGCCGAGCGCCACCGACGCTTTGCTTGCGACCTGCCGGAGCGTGCGCCCCTTCTGCAGGCGGAAGTCCCTCAGCACATCGCCGATTTCCTGTCGTACAAGAATCATCGGAACCTCCTCCCCATGTGATCGTTCGAGGTCTCCCCCGATGAGACAGCCAGTCTAGTACTCCTGACCTGCCCGAAATCTACCCCTGCACTCTGTGGTTTGAATGTGAGCACATCGGTAATAACCGACATCGGACCGTCACTATTCCTGGACGAACTCGAGCAACGTTTGGAGAGCCGCCACCACCGTCAGAGCGCGGATCGAATCACGGTCACCCTGCAGGTGCAGCGCCTTCGTCGACGAGCCGTCGGGCGTCACGATCCCGACGTGCACCGTTCCCACCGGCTGGCCGTCGGGGGAATCCGGGCCGGCGATGCCGGTCGTCGAGACCCCGACGTCAGCCGGGACTCCGTCTACGTTCACGACGCGGCGCACGCCGTCTGCCATCTGCAAGGCGACCTGCGGGTGGACCGGCCCGTGAGTAGCGAGGAGCTCGGCATCCACACCGAGGACCGTCGCCTTGACCGGGGTCGCATAGGCCACCACACCACCGAGCAAGACCGCGGAAGCCCCCGGAACCGACACGATCTCGGCGCACAGCGCGCCGCCCGTGAGCGACTCGGCGACGCCCAGAGTCCAACCGCGGCGTGTCAGAGCCGACAGCAGTGCGGCGGCGCCCGCGTCGCTCATGCCTGCTTCTGGCGCGATCCGCGTGCCTGCGCGACGATGTAGTCGATCCCGCTCGCCACCGTGAGCACGAGGACAATGACCATCAGGATGAAGGTGATCAGCGTCCAGGCATCGAGGCCGATGAGGACGTGTAGGGGAAGCAACGCCCACCCGAGTGCGACCCCCTGGAACGCCGTCTTGATCTTGCCCATCCAGGCAGCCGCGACCACATGCTCGCTCGCGACCATGAGACGGTGGATCGTGATCCCCCACTCACGGATGAGGATGATCGCGACGATCCACCAGCTGACCTCACCGAGGATGGCGAGGCCGATGAAGCCCGCTCCGGTGAGCATCTTGTCGGCGATCGGGTCCCAGAGTTTGCCGAAGTCACTGACGATGTCGTACTTGCGTGCGAGGTAACCGTCGACCCAGTCGGTGGAGATCCCGACGATGAAGATGATGGCGGCCGCCCAGCGGAGGCCGGGCTCGGGGAGTCCGTAGGTGCCACCGAACAGCAGCAGGACGAAGAAGATGACCGCCAGCGGGATGCGCGCGACGGTGATGGCGTTGGGCAGCTGCCGAGGAATCGTCATCAGTCGCGCCCCGTCAGGCCCCAGGCGTCTTCGTCGCCGCCGTCGGCCTCCACCTCGGGGAGTCCTTCATACTGGGCGGCGATCGGATCATGCGGCTGAGGCATCGGCGGAACCGGAGGGGCTGCCGGAGCCGGGGAGGCCGCCGGAGCATCGTCTCCGCGCAGCTTCGCCATCACCTGTGGGAGCTGCTCGGCCGTGGCCAGCACGTCGCGGGCCTTCGACCCCTCGGAGGGTCCGACGATCTCACGGGACTCCAGAAGGTCCATCAGGCGACCCGCCTTGGCGAAGCCGACACGCAGCTTGCGCTGGAGCATCGATGTGGAGCCGAACTGCGATGAGACGATGAGCTCGGCTGCGGCGAGCAGAAGCTCCAGGTCATCGCCGATGTCTTCGTCGACTTCCTTCTTCTTCGTCGGCTCCATCGCCTCCTGCACATCGGGTCGGTAGTCCGGCCGAGCCTGACGGGTGACGTGCTTGACGACGGCGTCGATCTCCTTCTCATCGACCCACGCACCCTGCAGACGGAACGGCTTCGACGATCCCATCGGCGAGAACAGCGCGTCGCCCTGCCCGATCAGCTTGTCGGCCCCGGGGCTGTCCAGGATGACGCGGCTGTCGGTGACGCTCGTGACAGCGAAGGCGAGACGGGACGGCACGTTGGCCTTGATGAGACCGGTGACCACGTCGACGCTGGGGCGCTGCGTGGCGAGGACCAGGTGGATACCCGAAGCTCGCGCGAGCTGCGTGATGCGGACGATCGAGTCCTCCACGTCACGAGGCGCGACCATCATCAGGTCGGCCAGCTCGTCGACCACGACGAGGAGGTACGGGTACGGCTTGAGAACTCGCTCGCTGCCCACAGGGAGTTCGACTTCGCCGGCGCGCACGGCGCGGTTGAAGTCATCGATGTGACGGAAGCCGAACGACGCGAGGTCGTCGTACCGCATGTCCATCTCCTTCACGACCCACTGCAGCGCCTCGGCCGCCTTCTTCGGGTTCGTGATGATGGGCGTGATGAGGTGCGGGACGCCGGCGTAGCTGGTGAGCTCGACGCGTTTCGGGTCGATCAGGACCATACGCACGTCAGCGGGGCGAGCGCGCATCAGCAGGCTCGTGATCATGGAGTTCACGAAGCTCGACTTACCGGAACCGGTGGAACCGGCCACCAGGAGGTGCGGCATCTTCGCGAGGTTCGCGATGACGATGTTGCCACCGACGTCTTTGCCGACGCCGATGGTCATCGGGTGCGTGCTCTTCTGCGCGGCCGGCGACCGGAGGACGTCGCCGAGCGCGACCATCTCCTTGTCGGCGTTCGGGATCTCGATGCCGATCGCGCTCTTGCCGGGGATCGGCGAGAGGATGCGGACGTCGTTCGACGCCACGGCGTAGGCGAAGTTGTTGCTCAGCTGCAGGATCTTCTCGACCTTGACGCCGTGACCGACCTCGACCTCGTACTGCGTGACCGTCGGCCCGCGCGAGAAGCCGGTGACCTTCGCGTCGACCTTGAACTGCGTCAGCACGCTGGTGATCTGCTCGATCACCTTGTCGGTGGCCTCGGAACGAAGAACCGGCGGCGGGCCTTCGACGAGGAGGCCCGGAGAGGGCAGGATGTACGGCGTGACGGGGGCCTGAGGTCCGCGGTCGCCCGGGCCCTCAGTACCGAACCCGTCGAGCCCCGGAAGCTCCGGCACCTCGCCGGTGTCGGAGGAGTCATCGAGAAGCGCCGTCGTCTGCTGCTCGGCAAGCGAATCGGCGACCGACCTGACGTCGGATAGCACCTCGGTCGCGGCGTCGTAGGGATTCTCGACGACGACCGCCTGGTCGTAGGCCGGAGTCGGATCGGAGGTCGTGAGCAATGCGGTGATGTCATCCGAGCCGAGGGTGCCCTCGTCAGGGTCCTCTTCACGGCCGGTCTTGTTGCGACGCCACCAGGGCAGCACATCGGGGTCGTCGACCTTGTCGGCGTCGTCGATCGCCGCCGCGTCCTTGGCGGGCTTCTCCGGACGCTCGGCGTCGAACATCCAGGCGTAGAGATCACCGAGACGGGAACCGATGCGGTTCGGCGGCGTCTTGGTGAGGATCAGGATGCTGAGTGCGGCCAGCAACGCGAGCACGACGTACGCAGGGATATTCGTGAGGTAAGTCAGCGGCTGCCCTACCAACCACCCGAGCAACCCGCCCCCCGTGTTCAACGCCGTGATGTTCGGCTGGGGCTGTGGTTGTCCACCGGCGACATGGCAAAAACCTGCCAGGGAGATCACGAACAGGCCGAAACCGAAGCCGATGCGTCCGTTGTCGTGAACCGACGCGGGGTGACGGAACAGCCAACCGGCCAGCACCAGCAGAAGCAGTGGCATGATGAACGCCACTCTGCCGACGAGCAGCCCCACCGAGTAGGCACTGATGTTCTCGGCCGCTTCGTTGCCGATGAAGACCCACTCGTTCACGGCGCCGAGAGCCGCGAGCAGCACGAGGAGGAACGGGAAGCCGTCGCGGCGGTCGTCCTTCTCCAGCGCCTCAGGCCCGAAGGCGCGGAAGAGCCCGCCGACGCCGTGGGCAAGTCCGATCCAGGCCTGGACTGCAACCGGAGGCTTGTCTGCCTCGTCGATGTACTTCTTGGGAGCGGGCTGGGCCTTGGTAGCCGTCTGCCGCTTGGGGCGCGACGGCGCGCTTGTCGACGCGCGCTCTGTCTTCGTGGTGCTCCTGGCCATGCTCTCACGTTACGACCAACGGCCGACATCTCCGCGTAATGACGCGGCATTCCACCGATCCTCGCGACGCCGACTACCGGGTCCGACGCGCCATGGTTTCGCGCGACTCTCCTTCCGCCACGAGGGCGAACCCCTCGGCGCGATACAGATTGCGGGCGAAGTTGTCGCGTTCGACGCTCAGGCTGATCCGCGCATGCCCCTGCGTACCGGCGAGCTCGATGACACCGCGCAGGAGAGCGCGTCCGACACCGCGTGCACGCCAGAGCGGATGCACGCCGATGATCAGCTCCGGAACGGCGACGCCGACGAAGCCGAACCCCGGCGCATTCTGCGGGAGCACGCGATACCAGGCCGCACCCACGGGCACCTCGTGTGCACCGGTGGCCACCAGCCCGTCATCGGCCATGCGCTTCCACCCCGCGAGATAGCGCCGATGGTCGGCAGAGTTCAACACCTCATGCCGCGGACGCACTCCCCCGGCGCGCCAGCTCGCCGCCTCGACGAGCATGTCGCCGAGGAACATCGCATCAGTCTGCGCCGCCCTGCGAAGGGCAAAGCCGCTGTCCATGCCGCGAGCATAGAACCGGGGTGTTACGCCGGGATGACGGCCGACCGTGAATACCGAGCGACCGTCACGCCTCGATGACGAGCGGGACGATCATCGGACGACGGCGGAGTCGCTGGTTGACCCAGCGCCCGATCGTGCGTCGCACGACCTGAGACAGCGAGTGGGTGTCGCGCACCCCGTTGCCGGCCGCCTCCTTGAGCGCCGCGACGATCTTCGGCGCGACGTCATCGAACACGGAGTCATCTTCGGCCACACCACGCGCGTGGATCTCAGGACCGGAGATGATGCGGCCGGTCGCGGCATCCACGACGACGATCACCGAGATGAAGCCCTCCTCGGCGAGGATGCGTCGATCCTTGAGGTCGGCATCGGTGATCGCTCCGACCGAAGAGCCGTCCACGTAGACGAATCCGAGATCCAGCTGGCCGACGACGCTCGCCACGCCGTCCTTGAGATCGATCACGGTGCCGTTCGAGGCGATGATCGTATTCGACTCCGGGACGCCGGTGTCCTGCGCGAGCTTGGCGTTCGCGATGAGATGGCGGTACTCGCCGTGCACCGGAAGGACGTTCTTGGGCTTCAGGATGTTGTAGCAGTAGATCAGCTCGCCGGCGGCGGCATGCCCGGAGACGTGAACCTTCGCGTTGGCCTTGTGCACGACGTTGGCGCCGAGCTTGGTCAGCCCGTCGATCACGCGGTAGACGGCGTTCTCGTTGCCCGGGATGAGGCTGGAGGCGAGGATGACGGTGTCGCCCTCGCTGATCTCGATCGCGTGGTCCATGTTCGCCATGCGGCTCAACACCGCCATCGGCTCACCCTGCGACCCGGTCGACATGTAGACGATCTGCTCGTCCGGGAGGTCGCGCGCCTTCTTGAAGTCGATGAGGACCCCGTCCGGCACCTTCAGGTAGCCGAGCTGCTCGGCGATGGTCATGTTCCGCACCATGCTGCGGCCGAGGAAGGCGACGCGGCGTCCGTTGGCGTACGCCGCGTCGATGACCTGCTGCACGCGGTGGACGTGGCTGGAGAAGCTCGCGACGATGACGCGGCGCGGCGCCTTGGCGATGACCTGGTCGAGAACCGGGCCGATGGAGCGCTCGGTGGGAGTGAAGCCGGGGACGTCGGCATTCGTCGAGTCCACGAGGAACAGGTCGACGCCCTCCTCGCCGAGGCGGGCGAACGCACGCAGGTCGGTGATGCGGCCGTCGAGCGGCAGCTGATCCATCTTGAAGTCACCGGTGGCGAGCACCATGCCGGCCGGCGTCCGGATGGCGACGGCCAGCGCGTCAGGGATCGAGTGGTTGACTGCGACGAACTCGAGATCGAAGGGTCCGACACGTTCCTGCTCGCCCTCCTTCACGGTGAGGGTGAAGGCCTTGATGCGATGCTCCTTGAGCTTCGCTTCGACCAGCGCGAGCGTGAGGCCCGAACCGATCAGCGGGATGTCGCTCTTCAGACGCAGCAGATACGGAACGGCGCCGATGTGGTCCTCGTGGCCGTGAGTCAGTACGACACCGACGATGTCGTCGAGGCGATCGCGGATCGGCTCGAAGTCGGGCAGGATCAGGTCGACGCCCGGCTGGTGCTCCTCAGGGAAGAGCACGCCGCAGTCGACGATCAGGATCTTGCCGTCGTACTCGAAGGCCGTCATGTTGCGACCGATCTCGCCGAGACCACCGATCGGGATGACCCGCAACGTCCCTTCAGCGAGAGGGGCCGGTTCTACCAGGGGAATGGACATGCTGTCTCCTCAGTCGGACACTCCGCGCGTCCGTTCGTTCGTGGGGACGCGACTCAACGCGTCGTGCCGTGCACCTTCGGCAGGGCACCACCCGCAGCCGCATTGCGGTCGGGGCGGAAGTTCGAGAAGTCGGCTCCGGGAACGTTCTTGACGAGGTCGAGCTCATCCTCGATGAGCGCGGCCTCCCATTCCTCGGGACCGACCAGGGGCAGCCGCACGCGCGGGCTCGAGATACGTCCGAGCCCGTGCAGGATGTACTTGGCGGCGACGGTTCCTGGGACGTGCGTCATGACAGCGCGCACGAGCGGCTCGAGCCGCTTGTGCTCGGCTGTCGCCGTCGCCAGGTCGCCCGCGTTCACGGCGTCGATGATCGTCCGGTACGGCGCCGCCGCGACGTTCGCCGTCACGCCGATGAGCCCGGTGGCGCCGATCGCGAGGTGCGGCAGCACGTTCGCATCGTCGCCGGAAAAGTACATCAGGTCGGTCTGGTTGAGCACGCGGCTCACCTCGGAGAAGTCGCCCTTGGCGTCCTTCACCGCGAGAATGTTCGGGTGCTTCGCGAGGCGCAGGATCGTCTCGTACTTGATCGGCACTCCGGTACGGCCCGGGATGTCGTAGAGGATCACCGGGAGGTCGGTCGCGTCGGCGACCAGACGGAAGTGCGTGAGGATGCCGGCCTGCGTCGGCTTGTTGTAGTACGGCGTGACGATCATGATGCCGTCGGCGCCGGCCTTCTCGCTGGCCTTGTAGAGCTCGATGGCGTGCGCGGTCTCGTTGGATCCACCGCCCGTGATGATCTTGGCGCGACCTGCCGAGACGGACTTGCCTACCTCGACGAGCTTGAGCTTCTCGGGGTCCGTCAGGGTCGAGGTCTCGCCGGTCGTTCCCGTCACGACGATGCCGTCCGCTCCCGCGGTGATCACGTCATCGATGTGCTTCTCGACGGCGGGCCAATCGACTTCGCCGTCGGCCGTCATCGGAGTGACGAGCGCGACGAGAACCTGTCCGAAAGGGTTGCCCGAGTGCGTCATAGACCCAGCGTATCGGTTCGGGTCGCGGTCATGCGGACGCGGTGACGCTCCTCAGACACGGCCGCGTCGCGCGACGCCCGAGGTCAGCGAACTCGGCAGCACACGCGTCAACGCCACGATCGCCTTGTACCGCAGCGACGGAATGGACACGGATTTGCCACGGGCTGCATCGCGCAATCCCGTGCGGACCACGTCGCGGGCGTTCAACCACATGAAGCCGGGCACGCCCTCCTCGCCCACGGCGAGGCCCATCCGCTCGTGGAACGAGGTGTGCGTGAATCCGGGGCAGAGGGCGGTGACGCTCACCCCGTCGCGCGCATACTCCGCGTTCGCCCATCGACTGAAACCGATCAACCAGGACTTGCACGCGGAATAGGTGGAGCGCGAGATGAAGCCGGCGACGGAGGCCACGTTGATGATGCGCCCGCCTCGTCCGCGCATGGACTGCAGAGCGGCGTGCATGAGACGCATCGACGCCTCGACGTGCACCCGGAGGTGTCGGACCTCGTCGTCAATGTCGTTGTCGGCGAAGCGGAGGGGCAGCCCGAATCCGGCGTTGTTCACGAGCAGGTCGACCGGGTCGGCGGTGTCACGCAGCCGTGCGGCGACACTCTCGACCCCCGCAGCATCCGCCAGATCGGCGGGGAGCACCTCGACGGCGACCCCGTACTCACCGCGCAGCTCGGTCGCCAGCTGCTCCAGCGCATCCGCGGAACGCGCGACGAGGATGAGGTCGGCGCGACGGCGGGCGAGCTGGCGGGCGAACTCTGCGCCCAGTCCGGCACTTGCTCCGGTGATCAAAGCGGTGGGCATCAGCGCTCGTATCCGAGGAAGCGGTAGCGGATGCCGGTGCGGGAGGTCTGCCACTCCCCCTCGTCGACGAGTCGCCACCCGGTCTTGGCCGGCGCGTACGCGTCGCCGTCGACATCGAGATCGAGCTCGGTGACTTCGAGCCGGTCGGCGTCGCCGATCACCTGACGGAAGATCTCCGCGCCGCCGATGATCCACACCCGGTCCAGGCCGCGGACGGCTTCAGCGACGGTGGCGGCGCGGCGGGCACCCTCCTCCGACCAGTCCTGCTGGCGGGTCACCACGATGTTGTCACGGCCGGCCAGCGGACGGAATCGTTCAGGGAGCGAGTCCCAGGTCTTGCGCCCCATCACCACCGGCGTCCCGAGCGTGACGTCCTTGAAGTGCGCCAGGTCTTCGGGCACGTGCCAGGGCATGCCCCCCTCGGCGCCGATCACGCCGCCGTGGGCTTCGGCCCAGATGAGCCCGACCCAGGTCATACCGCCACCGCCGCGCGGATCGGCGCGTGATGCTGATAGTCCTCCACCACGAAGTCCTCGTACCGGTAGTCGAGGATCGACTCGGGCTTGCGCGCGAATCGGAGCGTCGGGGATTCGAACGGCTCACGGCTCAGCTGCTCGCGCACCTGCTCGACGTGGTTGTCGTAGACGTGGCAGTCGCCGCCCGTCCATACGAAGTCACCGGGCTCGAGCCCCACCTGCTGCGCGATCATCATCGTGAGCAGGGCGTAGGAGGCGATGTTGAACGGCACCCCGAGGAACATGTCGGCGCTGCGCTGATACAGCTGGCACGAGAGCTTGCCGTCGGCGACGTAGAACTGAAAGAGCGCGTGACAGGGAGCGAGTGCCATGTCGGGGATGTCAGCCGGGTTCCACGCCGAAACGATGAGCCTGCGCGAATCGGGCGAACGCCGGATCTGCTCGATCACCTCGGAGAGCTGGTCGATGCTGCCGCCGTCAGGCGTCGGCCACGACCGCCACTGCACACCGTAGACCGGCCCGAGGTCGCCGGACTCGTCCGCCCACTCGTCCCAGATCGTGACGCCGTTCTCCCGCAACCAGCCGACGTTGGAGTCGCCCTGCAGGAACCACAGCAGCTCGTAGGCGATGGATTTGAAGTGCACGCGCTTCGTGGTGATGAGCGGGAAGCCCTTCGACAGGTCGAAACGGATCTGTCGACCGAAGACACTCGTGGTCCCGGTGCCCGTCCGATCCGACTTGTGCGTGCCGGTCTCCAGGACATCGCGGAGCAGGTCTTCGTAGGGCGTCGGGACGGCTGCACTCATGACAGCCACGATACCTTCCCAGCCCCGGGCACGGGCGGAGCCACCGCGTTGGGGCCGGGGTTCGTCATGCTCGGAAACATCGGCATCGGCACCCCGACGGAGCACGTACTCTCGACACATGTCGCCCGCTCTCGCCCTCGGAGTCGCCGTGGCGCTCCTCGCGCTCGCGACGATCATCGGCATCGTCCTGCGACGTCGAGACGGACGGCGACGCGATGGCGGGACGCTTCGATTCGACCCCGCGGATGTCGTGTCGGCGGAACTCGGCTCGCGCGCCACCCTCGTGCAGTTCAGCACCGAGATGTGCGCGCGGTGCCCGCAGGTCCGTCGCCTGCTGCACGACTACGCGTCCGGTCATGATGGGCTCGCGCACGTCGAGGTGGACCTGACCCATCGCCCCGATCTCTCCGCGCGCTACCGGGTGCTGCAGACGCCGACGACGTTCCTGGTCGACGGTTCCGGCGCGGTCCGCGCACGATTCCACGGGGTTCCCCACCCGCACGCCCTCACAGAAGCCGTCGCCGCCGTCTGAGGCGCGAAGACCGGAGCAGACATGAGCACTCCCGAAGGCATCGATCCCCGTGGTCCGCGCTTCGCCGCCACGATCACCGCGTTGCTCCTCCTGGTGGCGACGTTCCTGGCATTGATCGGGATATCGACGGAATCCGCGAGTGCGGGCTCATTCGGCTGGTTCGCCTATCAGCCGCTCGCGGATTCCACGTTCGTCCCCGGTGGTTTGGTGATCTCATCATCGACACCCGCCCAACGCGCGCTCGACCCGGGCTTCCTGCTCACGGTCATGATCGCCCTCCTGTTCCTGTGGGGTGTCGTCTCGCCCCGGACCACGCCGTGGAGCGTCGTCTTCCGCGCGCTCGTCCGCCCGCGACTCTCACCGCCGACCGAGCTCGAGGACCCGCGCCCGCCCCGGTTCTCCCAGGGCGTGGGGCTGTTCGTCGTCGGCATCGGTCTCGTCCTGCATCTCCTCGGCGTCCCGTGGGCGCTCCCGATCGCCACGGCAGCCGCCTTCATCGCCGCATTCCTGAACGCCGCCTTCGCCTTCTGCCTCGGTTGCCAGCTCTACCTCCTGCTCCAGCGCGCCGGCATCATCGGGCGCCCCGCCGCCGCCTGATTCCTGTTCCGTCCCGCCGGGCCCCTCGGTAGGCTGGCCGCTACGTGACCCGCACACCGAGCGGGTCCCGAGAAGCGGAGGAATCATGCCCGTCACCAGCGAAGCCGCCAGCACCTGGACCGGATCGCTCATGGAGGGATCGGGCACGGTCGCGTTCTCGTCGTCGAACCTCGGCACCTTCCCGATCAACTGGAAGGCGCGCAGCGAAGGCAGCGACACCACGACCACGCCGGAGGAGCTCATCGCGGCGGCCCACGCTTCGTGCTTCAGCATGGCGCTCTCCCATGCGCTCGCGGAGAACGGCACCCCGCCGGAGCGTGTCAACACGACGGCCTCGGTCACCTTCAAGCCGGGCGTCGGCATCACGGGCAGCCACCTGAACGTGAACGCGACGGTACCGAACCTGACGCCCGAGGCGTTCCAGGAGATCGCGGCGGGCGCGAAGACCGGCTGCCCGGTGTCGCAGGCTCTCGCCGGCATCGAGATCACTCTCGAGGCGACTCTCGCCTGAGGGACGACGCGGGGGTCAGCGCCGCGAGAGGCGGATCGCCTCGCGGATGCTGGCCCTGGCATCCTTCCGGCGCCCGGCGGCGTCCTGCACGACGCCCAGTCGGTAGCGCGCACGCCAGTCACCGCCGGCTGCGTCGGCCTCGGCGGCGTATCGCGCGATGAGCGGATCCGCGTCGGCGCGAGCGATGCGACCGCTCGGCGTCAGCTCCGTCTCCACCGGAGGCATCCCGCCTTCCGCATCGAGCAGACGTCCGAGGCGGTCCGCACCGAAGCCGAACATCATCTCGCGAACCAGCGCCCAGGCCCCGATCGGAGCAAGCACCAGCAGTGTGACACCCATGCCGATGGACACCGGAGAGCCGACCGAGATGAACATCACGGCCAGCCAGATCGCGACGGCGAGATAGACGAGCAGCGCCGCGGCCATCAGGCCGACGCCGATCCGCGACATCACGAGCGGATGCCGATGTCGATCATGTTCTCCAGGCCGACGATTACACCGGTGGCCTGAACCGCGAACGGCACGGCGAGCCGGATCCCCGGCGCATAGGCGAGCGCCGAGTCGGTGGTGTCATGCGTGAACGTCAGCGACTCGCCGGGGCCGGAAAGGATGACCTCCTGCTTGGCGACAACTCCGGGCCGCCGCAACGAGTGGATCGGCACGCTGCCGACCTGCTGCCCCCGCGCACGCTGATCCGCATGCGGAGCGCTGACAGGGCCCTGCTCCGCGCGGGCCGCCGCGATCAGCTCGGCGGTGCGCACAGCCGTGCCGCTCGGCGAATCGATCTTGGTCTCGCGGTGCGCTTCGATGATCTCGGCGGAGCCGAAGAACGGGGCGGCGGCCGCAGCCAGTGCCGACCCGAGCACTGAGCCGAGCGAGAAGTTCGGGATGAACACCGCGCCGGTGCCGGCAGCCTCGACGAGCGGACGCACGAGGGCGATCCGTTCCGAAGACCACCCGGAAGTCGCGACGAGGACGTTGATGCCCCGTTCGACAGCGGCGCGGACGACCTCGATGCTGACCTGGGGCGTCGAGGCATCGACGACGAGATCGGCCCCGTCGAGCTCGGAGAGATCACTCGACGAGGTCAACACGCGGCTCACCTCGAAGCCCTCGAGCTCATCGATCACCGCACCGATGATCGTGCCGAGCTTCCCGGTTCCGCCGACGAGGGCTACCTGCGTGGTCATGCGTCCAGTCTATTTCGCGGGACGCGGTCCGTCCGGGGGCGCGCGGGGGGTGCTCCGCCGTTCTGGAAACGAGAGTTCTCAGACGAGAAGCGCGTCGGGGATTCCCGTTCGCAGCTCCACCGGAAGATGCCCGGTGTCGTTGTGCGTGAGAAGCGTCCACGGCCGCCCCTGCTTCTGCGCGATGACGGTCAGACCGCAGTGGGACTGGTTCAACGTCATCCATCGCCACTCCGGCGCCGCGAGCACTTCGCGCACGAACCACGAGATCACGAAGTTGTGTGTGATCAGCACCTCATGCACCTCCCCGGTCTTGCGCACGAGGAACTCCTCGACCGCATCCGACATCTGCGCGCGCCCCGCTTCGATCTCGGCTTCGGTGACCGAGCCGAAGAACGGCTCGAACACCGCGGGAGTCTCTTCGGTCATCCCGGTGGGGACGCAATCGAAGAGCAGCGCGGTGGGCTCAGGATCGACCGACGGCAGACGAGCAGCGATCGCTCGAGCCGTCTCGTTCGCGCGGAGCAACGGCGAATGCCATACCGCGTCGAGCGGAAGCCCGGACAGTCGGTCGGCGATCAGCTCGGCCTGACGCTGCCCTCGGGGAGAAAGGGGTCCGTCGGCGAGACCATGCTCCGCATCCTGATGTTCACCATGTCTGACCAGATATATGTAGTGCGTCACAACTCGCTCGCTTCATCGCCAGCATCCGCCGGGCCTTGATCCCACCCTATGTCACGGGTGGGACGATGCTCAGTTGCCGGCCCGGGTCAGCTCGGCGAGGTGGCTCCGCGACAGCGAGACACCCGCGCCCTGCATGAGTTCATCGACATGTTCCGTCGCGAACGTGTTCACGATCGGTGCCGCGATCGTGCGCTGAGCGAGCAGCCAGGCGATCGAGACCGCAGCCACGGGGACCGCCAACTCTTCGGCCACCTGGTCGAGTGCGCGCAGGATCTTGATACCCCGCCGGTTCAGGTGCCCGCGCAACTGCTCGCCGCGCACGCCGCGCGAGGTCAGCGCCTTATTACGGTGGCGCCCCGAGAGGAACCCGTGTTCGAGGGCGTGAGACGGCGTCACCGCGAGGTTCTGCGCACCGGCGACGAGGCGCAGGTCGCCCTCGAACGGCTGGCGACGGATGAGGTTGTACGGCGCATCGATCACCTGGATGCGCGGGTATCCGGCCGAGGCGAGGATGCGTGCCTCGACCAGTCGCTCCGGTGACAGGCCGAAGGCGCCGACGGCACCGACCTTCCCCGCGTCCGACAGCCATTCGACGGTCGCCAGGGTGTCTTCGAGATTGGTCGTGGCATCGAGCGTCGCGTCGAGGTAGAGGACGTCGATGCGCTCGACCCCGAGCCGTGTGAGCGACCCCTCCACCGCACGTACGAGGTTGACCGAGCCCAGCCCCGGATTGTCGGCGTGGGCACCGATGCGCACGCTCAGCACCGCGTGATCGCGCCGACCGCGCGACCGCAACCACTGGCCGATGATGTGCTCGCTGCGCCCGCCGGAGAATCCGTCGGCAGTATGGATGGCGTTACCGCCGAACTCCATGTAGCGATCGAGGATTCCGTGGCTGGTCTCGAGATCGACGTTCCAGCCGAACTCGGCGGCGCCCAGCATCAGCGGGAAGGTCTCGTAGCCGGTCTCGCCGAGCGGGACGCGGATGGTCTCCCCTATTCCCGGTCCGACGATGGGGATCGGTGCGGACGGATGCTCGGCGTGCTGCTGGGCGCGATCGGCCGACGCTCCTGCGCCTACGCTGAACAACCGCATACTCTCTCACCCCCGCGTCGATCGGTGCGTGCCGACCTGCGTACCTGCTGGATCTGCACCCCCCGGTGCGTACTTCGAGGGTAAGCGAATTCATCGAACGCCCTGACCAATCCGGGGAACGGCGCGGAAACGGCCGATAACGATTTGGTCACACCGGATACGACGGAACCCGGGCCCATCCACGACGGACGGACCCGGGTTCCGGTTCGATCTCTGCGCTTACTCGGCGGCCGCGTCTTCGGCGGGCGCTGCCTCAGCGGCGGCAGCATCGTCGAGAACGGGCTCGAGCGAAAGCTTGCCGCGGTCGTCGATCTTCGTGATCTTGACGAGGATCTTCTGACCGACCGACAGCACGTCGTCGACGTTCTCCACACGCTTGCCACCGGCGAGCTTGCGCACCTCGGTGACGTGCAGCAGGCCGTCCTTGCCCGGGAGCAGCGAGATGAACGCACCGAAGGTGGCGATCTTCACGACGGTGCCGAGGAACTGCTCCCCGATCTCCGGGTTGGTGGGGTTGGCGATCGCGTTGACCTGGGCGCGAGCGGCCTCGGCCGCGGGTCCGTCGGTCGCACCGATGTAGACGGTGCCGTCCTCTTCGATGGAGATCTGCGCGCCGGTCTCGTCCTGGATCGCGTTGATCGTCTTGCCCTTCGGGCCGATCAGCTCACCGATCTTGTCGACCGGGATCTGCACGCTGATGACGCGCGGCGCGGTGGGAGCCATCTCGTCAGGTGCGTCGATCGCAGCGTTCAGGACGTTGAGGATCGTGAGGCGAGCCTCGCGAGCCTGCGTCAGCGCGCCCGTGAGCACCGACGTCGGGATGCCGTCGAGCTTCGTGTCGAGCTGGATCGCCGTGACGAAGTCACTCGTTCCCGCGACCTTGAAGTCCATGTCACCGAGAGCGTCTTCCGCGCCGAGGATGTCGGTCAGCGCCGCGTAGCGGGTCTCACCGTTGACCTCGTCGGAGACGAGACCCATCGCGATACCGGCGACGGGGGCGCGCAACGGCACACCCGCGTTCAGCAGCGACAGGGTCGACGCGCACACGGAGCCCATCGACGTCGAGCCGTTGGAGCTCAGCGCCTCGGACACCTGACGGATCGCGTACGGGAACTCCTCGCGGCTCGGCAGCACCGGCACGAGCGCGCGCTCGGCGAGGAAGCCGTGCCCGATCTCGCGACGCTTCGGCGAACCGACACGGCCGGTCTCACCGGTCGAGTAGGGCGGGAAGTTGTAGTGGTGCATGTAGCGCTTGCTCGTGACCGGTGACAGCGAGTCGATCTGCTGCTCCATCTTGAGCATGTTCAGCGTGGTGACACCCAGGATCTGAGTCTCGCCGCGCTGGAAGACCGCGGAGCCGTGCACGCGCGGGATGACCTGCACCTCGGCGTCGAGCGGGCGGATGTCCGCGAGCCCACGGCCGTCGATGCGAGCGCCCTCGGTGAGGATGCGACCACGGACGATCTTCTTGGTGACCGACTTGTACGCCGCGGAGAACTCGAGCGGAGCCGCAGCCGGGAGCGAACCCGCCTCGGTGGCCTCGATGAGCTCGGCCTTGACGCGGTCCTTGATCGCGTCGTCAGCGGTCTGACGCTCGACCTTGTCGGCGATCTGGTAGACACCGACGAGCTCGTCGTAGGAGCGGCCGGCGACGAAGTCGTAGACCTCCTGGCTGTACGCCGGGAAGACCGGGTAGACGCCCGGCTCCTTCGATGCGGTCGCAGCGAGCTCGGCCTGAGCCTTGACGAGCTGAGCGATGAACGGCTTCGAGGCCTCGAGGCCCTGGGCCACGACCTCTTCGTTCGGCTTCGTGGCGCCGGCCTTGATCAGGTTCCAGCTGCCCTCGGTCGCCTCGGCCTCGACCATCATGATGGCGACGTCTTCCGTGCCATCGGCCTTGGTGACGACACGACCGGCGACGATCAGGTCGAACACGGCCTCCGAGACCTGCTCAGCGGTCGGGAACGCGACCCACTGGTCGTCGTTCTGGCCGTTGCCCGGGATGAACGCGAGGCGCACACCGGCGACGGGGCCGGAGAACGGAAGACCCGAGATCTGCGTGGACGCCGACGCGGCGTTGATCGCGAGAGCGTCGTAGAACTCGCCCGGAGCGATCGACATGACGGTGATGACGACCTGGACCTCGTTGCGCAGGCCGTCGACGAACGACGGGCGCAGCGGACGGTCGATCAGACGGCAGACGAGGATCGCCTCCGTGGAGGGACGGCCCTCGCGACGGAAGAACGAGCCGGGGATCTTGCCGGCAGCGTAGGAGCGCTCCTCGACGTCGACCGTCAGCGGGAAGAAGTCGAAGCCCTCGCGCGGGTGCTTGCCTGCGCTGGTGGCCGAGAGGAGCATGGTCTCGCCGTCGAGGTACGCGGCGACTGCGCCCTGAGCCTGCTGCGCGAGGCGGCCGGTCTCGAAGCGGATGGTGCGGGTGCCGAAGCGGCCGTTGTCGAGAACGGCCTCGGTGGCGGTGATTTCAGGACCTTCCAAGAGGTCTCTCCTTCTTTGTTTAGACTCGCGAGTCCATGTGACGCGCGAGCGTGTTCAAAGGAGCGGAACGGAAGGGTTCGGGCGCGCGGGCATTCCCGCGAATGTCGCCTGCGCTGGCCACCAGTAGAAAGCCACCCGACATGTCCTGCCGAGGAACCCACCACAGGGGACCAGCTTCTCCGCCGCTCGCTCCATGAGTCGATATTCGATTGTGCGGTTGACACACGTCAACCTCATCCACCCTACCAGCGGACTCCGCAAAACCCACGTCGCCGCAGCGGCGCGGAGTGGACAGGCACCGGCCACGGAACGTTCACCGCGCGGATGCCACACCGTGGCGGAAGTCCGTTGTGCTGTCTCCATGCGCATGTCAGTGATCGGCTGCGGGTACCTCGGTGCCGTGCACGCCGCAGCCATGGCCTCGATCGGACACGACGTCATCGGCATCGACGTCGACGAACGGAAGGTGGCCGCACTCGACGCAGGATCCGCACCGTTCTTCGAACCGCAGCTGACGGAGCTGCTCGCCGAGGGACGAGCATCCGGTCGGCTCCGGTTCAGCAGCCGGATGGCGGATGCCGCGGGCGCGCAGGTGCACTTCCTCGCAGTGGGAACCCCGCAGATCCCCGGCGGTCACGCGGCCGACCTCCGCTACGTCGATGCGGCGATCGACGGGCTGCTCCCCCATCTCCGCCGCGGCGACGTGATCGCGGGGAAATCGACCGTGCCGGTGGGCACCGCCGCACGGCTCGCTGCGCGCGTCATCGACTCGGGCGCGACCGTGGTGTGGAACCCCGAGTTCCTTCGCGAGGGGTGGGCCGTGCACGACACGCTGACACCGGACCGGCTCGTGGTCGGCGCCGAGACGGACTCCGCGGGCACACGCGCCGTGGCGGTGCTGCGCCAGGTCTACGCGGCGGCCGTCGCGGCCGGGACGCCCTTCCTGGTCACCGACCTCGCCACGGCGGAACTGGTGAAGGGCGCCGCGAACGCCTTTCTCGCGACCAAGATCTCGTTCATCAACGCGATGGCGGAGATCGCCGAGGCCTCCGGCGCCGACGTGGCGCTGCTCGCCGACGCTCTCGGCCACGACTCGCGGATCGGTCGGCGCTACCTCGGCGCCGGCATCGGCTTCGGCGGCGGCTGCCTGCCGAAGGACATCCGGGCATTCGCCGCCCGTGCGGAAGAGCTGGGTCGCGGCGAAGCGGTCGGGTTCCTCCACGAGGTGGACGCGATCAACCTCCGGCGCCGCGAACGGGCGGTCCGGCTCGTCGTGGACGCATTGGGCGGGCTCGTGTTCGGACGTCGGATCGCTGTACTCGGTGCCGCGTTCAAGCCGTTCAGCGACGACATCCGCGACAGCCCCGCCCTCGACGTCGCCGTTCGGCTGCGTGGGCTCGGCGCAGACGTCGTCGTGACCGACCCCGCCGCTCTCGACAACGCCGCTGCCGCGCACCCGCAGCTGGGCTATGCGCGACACCGCGATGATGCTCTTCGGGAAGCCGATGCGGTCGTGATCGTGACCGAGTGGGACGAGTACCGTCGCGATCTCTCCCCCACGCACGCCGGCGGTCTGGTCCGCGGACGGATCATCATCGACGGACGCAACTGCCTCGATGCGGCGGCCTGGCGTGCAGCGGGCTGGCAGTATCACGGCATGGGGCGGCGCTGACCGCCTCCGCACGTCGGCGGTGGCTCGACGAGTCGACGCGTGCGCTGCGCCGAGCGGATCAGCCGATGTTCGCCCACCGCGCCGCGGACGAGCGCCCGAGATAGACGTAGTCCTCATGCTTCGCCACACGACCATCGCCCGCCGCGCGACCGTGCAGGCGGCGCCAGACCCAGGGAAGGGCGTGTCGCCGCCACCACGCGCCCGCACCGATCGGCTCGTGCTCGTGCAGGGCGGCATCGAGGATACCCAGCGCATCCGCATCGGGAACACCCAGAATCTCGGCCGCTCGATACGCCAGGAGACGATGGCCCCGGCTGCTCAGATGCACCAGATCCTCACCCCAGTTCGGTCGCTCGGCCAGTGCCGGATGCAGGTCCGTGTCGATCAGGATCGCTCCCGTCCGCGCCGCGATCCCCGTCAACGCCGTCGCGAACGCCGCGAAGCGCCGCGTGTAGACGGCAGCCGCCCGACGATCCGGGAGGAACGGGGTGACCAACAGCACATCCGCTCCGATCGCCCGCAGCCGCACGACAGCGTGCTCCACCTCCGCGGCGAGCGCTGCGACGTCGACACGATGCTTCACGAGATCGTTCGCGCCGATGAGGATCGAGACGAGGTCAGGATGCAGTTCGAGCGCGCGGTCCACCTGCCATCCGGACACATCGCGCACACGTTTCGACCTGATCGCGAGGTTCGCGTAGTGGAGCCCGCCCCGCGCGGCCAGCAGCAGCGCGAGCCGATCGGCCCACCCACGCAGGCCCCCATCCGGGGCGGGATCGCACAGGCCCTCGGTGAGCGAATCCCCCAGGGCGACGAAGCGGCGCCAGCGACGCGCGGTCACCGGCGGCGGGGAATCGGGCCGGGTGACGCGGCGAGCGCGGGAGGCCGCATCCACCCGCTGCAGCAGACGCGCCTCCTCGAAGTGCCCGAGCAGCTGATCGCACACGCTCGTCCAGCTGCGACTCTGCACCGCGTCATGACCGGCTTTTCCGAACGCCCGTCGCTTTCTCGCGTCGCCTGCCAGATCGGCCACTCGCATCCGCAGGTCGCCGAGGTCTCCTGGGCGGTACAGCCAGCCGTCGACACCCATGCGAACGAGATCGAGGGGCCCGCCGCGGCCGGTCGCGATCACCGGGACCCCGCTGGCGTGGGCCTCCTGCAGGGTCTGCCCGAACGTCTCGCTCTCCCCGGGGTGCACGAAGACGTCGAACGACGCCATGGCCGCGGCGAGCGCAGACCCGTCGAGGTGGCCGAGGAACACGGCATCCGGGAGCAGCCCCTCCAACCGTGCTCTGCTGGGTCCGTCTCCGACGATCACCAGGCGCGCACCCGGGAGGTCGCGGAGCGCGGCGAGGTCCTCGACCTGCTTCTCCGGGGCGAGGCGGCCGACGTATCCGATCACGATCTCGGCACCCCACGCGGCGCGCAGTCCGGGATTGCGACGAGACGGTCGGAAGCGTTCCGCGTCGACTCCCCTCCCCCAGTGGCGTACACGATCCACCCCGAGTGCGGCGAGCTGCTGAGCGGAGTCCGCAGACGGAGCGAGCGTCATGGTCGCGCGTCGATGCAGGCGCGCGATGTGCGTCTGGGCGATGCCCGTGGCCGCGGCCACCCGGTAGCGCTCCGTGTAGGCCGCCACGTCGGTCTGGTAGGCGGCGACGCTGGCGACCCCGATCCGCTCGGCGGAGAGCACCCCCCGCCAACCGAGCGCGAACGGCGAGGCGAGGTGCACGACATCCGGCTGGAAACGCCGCAGGGACGCGGCGATGCGCGGAGCGCCCGACGTGCCGACCCTGACGTTGTGGTACCCCGGAAGAGCGAGGCTCGGGATCGCTTCGATCGACACCCCATGCACCTCCCCGGGGATCCCGACTGCGGCGGGGGCGATCACGTGGGCATCGTGGCCGTGTTGCTCGAGGTGACGCAGGATCTGCAGCACCGACCCGGTGACACCGTTCATGTGGGGAAGGAAGGACTCCGTGACGATCGCTACTCTCACAGCCTCAGGATGACCGAGCGTCGCGGGCGCACGCCTCGGAAACGGCCCGCAGCACCGGATGTTCACCGGATGCTGGACGGCGGGTCACCGGCTATGCGCTCTTTGGTTCCCGTTCACTCTCTGCAGGCACAGTGGGAGACGTGACGACGGATCTGCTCGCCGAATCCCTCACCGGGCCGTGGAGCCTGGCGCTGATGGGCCTGCTCGTGCTCGGGGACGCCTTCTTCGTCGTCGTGCCGGGTGAGATCGCGGTGACCGCGCTCGGAGCGCTGGCGGTGACCACCGGAGCCCCGCCGCTCTGGGCGGTCGTCGTCTGCGCCGCGGCAGCCGCGACCGTGGGAGACGCCTGCTGCTATCTCGTCGGCCGGACCGTCGGCGTCGATCGGTGGCGGTGGATGAGGGCGCCTCGGGTGCAGCAGGCATTGGGTTGGGCACGGCACCGGTTGGACACGGGGACGGCCAC
The DNA here is from genome assembly GCF_041529975.1 of Microbacterium maritypicum. Classification (NCBI taxonomy): domain Bacteria; kingdom Bacillati; phylum Actinomycetota; class Actinomycetes; order Micrococcales; family Microbacteriaceae; genus Microbacterium; species Microbacterium maritypicum. The sequence continues at coordinate 2,887,931 of NZ_CP168030.1, forward strand.
CGTGCTCTTCACGGCCCGATTCGTGCCCTTCGCCCGGCTGGCGATCAACCTCGTGGCCGGGGCGTCGCGCATCCATCCGCCTCGCTACCTCGCTCTGGTCGCACTGGCCGCGACCGGTTGGGCGCTCTACCAGGCGGCAGTGGGCGCCACGATCGCCGCCATCCTGCCGGGCGGGCCGGTGATCGCCGTTCCGGTGTCGATCGTCGTCGCGCTGGGGCTGGGCGTGCTGCTCGATCGCCTCAGTCGGCGCACGGGAGGGTGACCTGCCGCAGCCGGTGCTCTAGGCTCGGGGCATGAGCACCGAAGAAGGCGCCTCCTCCTCTGAGGAGATGAAGCGCAAGTTCAAGGAAGCGCTCGAGAAGAAGAACGCGCACCACCGGCAGGGCGAGGCGCACCTGGATGGCGACTCCGCCGTGCACAGTGCGAACGCCCCGCAGACCCGGCGCGAGTTCCGACGCAAGAGCGGTTGACCGCGCGGATGCGGGAGCCCGTTCATCCGGACTCCCGCATCCCTCACCCGCTCGTCAGCTGCGTTCGGCTCGCGCCCTGGCCCGCTCCTCCTTCGCCGCCATCTCCGTCACTGCCGCCTCCCGCAGTTCCTGCACATCCGCGCCCTGCGGTGCATCCGCATTCCCGTGCGCGTCGACGCCGTCGAGCAGTGACTCGTCGAAGGGGAGTTCGCCGCTCAGCACCCGTCGCACGCGGTCGCGGTCGATCTGCTTCGTCCAGGTACCGATCAGGAGGGTCGCGACGGCGTTGCCGGTGAAGTTCGTCAGAGCTCGTCCCTCCGACATGAAGCGGTCGATGCCGACGATCACGCCCACCCCGTCGACGAGGTCGGGGCGATACGCCTGCAGACCCCCGGCGAGTGTCGCCAGCCCCGCACCGGTCACTCCGGCAGCCCCCTTGCTGGCGATGATCATGAACACGAGCAGGCCGATCTGTTCGCCGATCGACATCGGCTGCCCCATCCCCGTGGCGATGAACAGCGATGCCATCGTCAGGTAGATCGCCGTTCCGTCGAGGTTGAACGAGTACCCGGTGGGCACCGTGATGCCGACGACGGGCTTGGAGACGCCGACGAACTCCATCTTCGCGATCAGGCGAGGGAGGGCGGATTCCGACGAGGACGTGCCGACGATGAGCAGGTACTCCCGCGCGAGGTACTTCATGAGAGCGAAGATGTTCACCCGCGTCACCGCCCACAGCATCACACCGAGGATCACGACGATGAACAGGATGCACGTGATGTAGAACGCGACCATCAGCGTCCCGAGACTCCAGATCGCCGCCACACCGGTCTTGCCCACCACCGCGGCGATCGCTCCGAACGCGCCGATCGGTGCGAGCCAGAGGATCATCCCGAGGATGCGGAAGACGAGCTTCTGCAGCTGCTTGACCGCCTCCATGATGGGGGCGCCGCGCTCGCCGAGTCCCTGCAGCGCGAAACCGACGAGCAGTGCGATGAACAGCACCTGCAGCACGCTCTCCCCCGTGAAGGCCGAGAAGAAAGTGGTCGGGATGATGCCGAGGATGAACTCCTGCGTCGTCTTGGCCTCTGCCTCGACCACGTCATAGGTCGAAGACGCCATATCGAGGCCCGCGCCCGGGTGGATGATGTTCCCGACGACGAGTCCGATCGCCAGCGCGAACGTCGACATCACCATGAAGTAGAGGAGCGCGAGTCCGCCGATCTTGCCGACCGTGGCCGCTTTGGCGATGGAACCGACGCCCACGACGATCGTGCAGAAGATGATCGGGGCGATCATCATCTTGATCAGGGCGACGAAGCCGGTGCCCAGCGCTTCGAACCCTCGGCCCACCTCCGGCCAGATGAGCCCGACCGCCGCGCCGAGCACGACGGCGATCAGCACGGACACATACAGCCAGGTGTGCCGGTCCCACGCGTGCTTCCCTCGTCGCCAGTTGAACTTCGGCAGTGCGAATCCCGTTGTGAGCGCCACGGCTTCCTCCTCGATCGTCGACGTCGTCGTCCGAATGGCGGCTTCTGCACCGCCGATCGGTTCCCACGGTGATCCACCTCCCGCCGCAGCGCGAGTTGTGGTCGTATTGGTCACGGCACCTGACCATCGACGATCGGAGCAGGCGATGGCGCCCACCTCCCGCGCCCGCAGCACCGCCTCGCGCGTCTTCGTCGTGCTGCTCGTCGCGGCCGTCGTGATCGGCGCTCTCGTGGCGGTCTTCCTCGTCGCCGAGGCGCAGCGATCGATCCGTGCCGAGGCCGAGCGGGTGACGGCGGCCACAGCAGTCGCGTTCGCCTCCTCCCCACTCGTCGTCGACGGTCTGCGTTCGAGCGAACACGCCGCGGCCACCCGGGAGCTCGAGCCCTACTCGTTGGAAGTGATCGCCGGCGCCGGGCTCGACTTCATCACCGTCATGACCCTGGACGGCACGCGGATCACCCACCCCGACGACGACCAGATCGGCGGGATCTACCTCGGCACGATCCCCTCGACATCCCGGACGCTGACGGAGGAGTTCACCGGGACCCTCGGTCCCTCGATCCGGACGATCGCGCCGGTCACGACGCCGGACGGAGACCTGATCGGCTGGGTCGCCGCCGGGGTGACGACCGAGTCAATCACGGACACCCTGATCCGCCGCCTGCCTCTCACTCTCGGCATCACGATCGGGCTCATCGCACTCGGCGTCGGTCTGGCAGTCATCGCCCGGCGTGTGACCCGACGCATCGCCGGCGACCTCCCTCCCGGCCAGCTCCGCGACGCGGTGTCGTCGTACGAGTCGATCCGCACGCTGGGCGAGGCTCTGCGCGCGCAGACGCACGAGCACGGGAACCGGATGCACGCCGCGGTCGCGCTGCTCGAGCTCGGGCGCCGCGACGAGGCGATCGAGATCCTCACGGAGACGTCACGACAGAGCCAGTCGCTCGTGGATCAGGTGACCGCGCGGGGTCACGGCGATCCCGCCGTCGGTGCCCTCCTCCTCGGCAAGGCCTCGCAGGCCAAGGAGCGCGGCATCGACTGGCGGGTGCACATCGAGCCCGATACGCCCCGCACACCGCTGTCGCCCGTCGACGCCGTCTCCGTGCTGGGCAACCTCGTGGACAACGCCATGGACGCCGCCGCCGACTCCGACTCCGAAGATCGGTGGGTGCGGGTGTCGCTGCATCCGAGTGACGACGGCGGAATCGTGCTCGAGGTGTCGGACAGTGGTCCCGGCGTACCACCACTCCTCCAGGAGCGGATCTTCGATCAGGGCTACTCCACGAAGCCCGCCGATGGGAACGGCCGCGGTATCGGACTGGCGCTCGTGCGCTCCGTGGTCACGAGTGCCGGCGGTTCGGTGACGGTGAGTGACGACCCCACGATGTTCCGCGTCGTCCTCCCCCGCGCTCAGTCTCGGAGGCCGCCGACATGATCCGTACGCTGATCGTCGACGACGATGCCCTGACCCTCGAACTGCACCGGGACTACGTGGCCCGGCTCGATGGATTCACCGTCGCCGGGGAATGCAGCAGTGCCCGCGCAGCGGTGCACGCCGTGCTGAAGAACCCCGGTGCCGACGCGTTCGACCTCGTTCTCCTCGACATCACCATGCCGGACGGCTCCGGGATCGATGTGCTGCGCAGCCTTCGTGCGCGCGCCGCCGCCACGGATGTGATCGCGATCACCGGCGTGCGCGATGCCGAGAGCGTCCGACAGATGGCGGCGCTCGGAGTGCACCAGTACCTCGTCAAGCCGTTCCCGTTCTCGGTGTTCCGAGAGCGCATGGAGCAGTATCGCGTTCATCGGGAGCAGGCGCGGTCGACCAGGGGCCAGGCCACGCAGGCGGAGATCGACGCGCTGCTCGGCCGTGCGACCGGAGCGATCCCGCTGCCCAAAGGTCTGTCCGCGAGCTCGCTGAACGACGTTTCGATGGCACTGCGCGCGAACGGACCGCTGTCCGCGCGCGAAGCCGCCGATCGCCTCGGGCTCTCGCGGGTCGCGACCCGGCGCTACCTGGAGCATCTGACCGCCGAGGGGGTCGCGCTCCGCACCGCACGTCGCGGCGCACGAGGTCGCCCCGAAACCGAGTATGCCTGGAGACAGGGAGCGGACGGAGGAGAGGAGGGGGGATGAACGCGCCGCGCGCCCTTCTCGGGCGTGCGGCGCGTTTCGACGGTCAAGGGGAAGCGGATCACTCCCCCGCGAGGCCCCCGAGCATGTGCCCGAAGGAGCGTCCTTCGCCCAGGTACGTCGCCGGGTCGTAGGGGTCCGCGACCGTGGCCGCTTCCTTCCGCGCGATCGTGTCCGCGAGTTCCCGTGCGCCCTTCTCGACGCGCTTCGCGAGCGGGGCGACGTCGTCACCCGAGTCACCCCAGTCGCTCGACGCCGCGAACACGCCCGTCGAGACGGTATCGGCGTGCAGGTAGGCGAACAGCGGACGGATCGCGTAGTCGATCGCCAGCGAGTGCCGCGCGGTTCCCGCGTTCGCGCCGATCAGGACCGGCTTCCCGGTGAGCGCATCCGGGTCCAGCACGTCGATGAACGACTTGAACAGTCCCGAGTAGCTCGTGGAGAAGATCGGTGTGACGGCGATGAGCGCGTCGGCGGAGACCACCGTGTTGATCGCGGTTTCGAGCGCCTGCGGTGCGAACCCCGTGAGCATGTTGTTCGTGATGTCGTGCGCATAGTCGCGCAGCTCGATCACGTCGACGGTGGCCGCGATGTCGCGCTCCGCGAGGGCCTTCACGGTCTCGGCGGCCAGTCGATCCGCGAGCATCCTGGTCGACGACGGGTTGGAGAGCCCTGCCGCGACGACGGCGATACGACGCGTGGTCATGTCAGGCCTCCTTCCGGCCGAGCCCGAATGCTGCACCGGCGGGTGCCGGGCTGTCCTGGTACGGCGAGTCGCCGGTGAGGTTGTCACCGCGGTTCGCGCCGGGGCGGGCCTGACGGGTCGGCCCGTCACCGAACTCCGCGGCCACGCGTGCGGCGTGGGTCGGTGCGTCGGGGACGGAGGACGGGCGGTCTTTCGCCAGCTCCTTGCGCAGCACCGGCACGACCTCGGAGCCGAGGATGTCGAGCTGCTCCAGCACCGTCTTCAGCGGGAGTCCCGCGTGGTCGATGAGGAAGAGCTGGCGCTGGTAGTCGCCGTAGTGCTCGCGCATGCCGGCGTAGCGATCGATGACCTGCTGCGGCGAACCCACCGTCAGCGGCGTCATCTCGGTGAAGTCCTCCATGCTCGGACCGTGACCGTACACCGGCGCGTTGTCGAAGTACGGACGGAACTGGTTCACCGCGTCCTGCGACTTGGCCGCCATGAACACCTGACCGCCGAGGCCGACGATCGCCTGCTCCCTGGTGCCGTGACCGTAGTGCTCGAAGCGCTGGCGGTACAGCTCGATGAGGCGCTGGTAGTGCTCCTTCGGCCAGAAGATGTTGTTCGCGAAGAACCCGTCGCCGTAGTAGGCGGCCTGCTCCGCGATCTCCGGGGTCCGGATGGAGCCGTGCCACACGAAGGGGGCGATGCCGTCGAGAGGTCGCGGCGTCGAGGTGAAGCCCTGCAGCGGGGTGCGGAACTTCCCTTCCCAGTCGACGACGTCCTCACGCCACAGCTTGTGCAGCAGCGCGTAGTTCTCGATCGCGAGCGGGAGACCCTGGCGGATGTCCTGCCCGAACCAGGGGTACACGGGTCCGGTGTTGCCGCGGCCGAGCATGAGGTCCATGCGCCCGTCGGACACGTGCTGCAGCATCGCGTACTCCTCGGCGATGCGCACGGGGTCGTTCGTGGTGATGAGCGTCGTCGAGGTCGAGACGATGAGGCGCTCGGTCTGCGCGGCCAGTGCCGCCAGGAAAGTGGTGGGGCTGGACGACCAGAAAGGCGGGTTGTGGTGCTCACCGATCGCGAAGACGTCGAGTCCGACCTCTTCGGCGTGCACGGCGATCGCCGTGGTCGCCTTGATGCGCTCCTGCTCGCTGGGGGTGATGCCCGTGGTGGAATCGCGGGTGATGTCGCTGACCGACATGATGCCGAACTGCATCGCCTGCGCGCCTGACTGCTCGCTCATGATTGCTCCGTGTTCTCCGAACCGGATGACTCGCACCCGTTTCTATTCATTTGAATGTATATGTGTCAACGCGCTCACAGCAACTTTATTCCCGGGCTGTAGCCTCGAAAGATGAGCAGTACCGGGGCGGACATCGCAGGGCCCACCACAGGATCTCTCCCGCGAAAGCGACGGCGCGTGCCGTTCTGGGACAACGCGCGGTACATCTGCATCGTCCTCGTCGTGCTCGGGCATGCGATCCAGCGACTCATCTACGACTCGGACATCGCTTTCGCCTTCTACCTGGCGCTGTACGCGTTCCACATGCCGGCGTTCGCGATCATCTCCGGCTACTTCTCCAAGTCGGGCACTCCCACCAAGACGCAGATGGCGCGAGTGATCACCGACATCATCCTCCCCTACGTGATCTTCGAGACGCTGTGGACCCTCACCAAGTGGCTCGTCGAGGGTGAGGCGACACCGAACTTCACGAAGCCGAGCTGGACCCTGTGGTTCCTGCTCGCGCTCGGAATCTTCCGACTGGTGCTCCCCTATCTCGCGCTGCTCCGCTGGCCGCTGCTGTGGACCGTCGTGATCTCGATCGGCTCCGGCTACCTCCCCAACGTCGACAGCACGTTCTCGCTGTCCCGCACTCTCGGGCTCCTGCCGTTCTTCGCGCTCGGCTGGTGGCTGCGCGAGCACGACATCGTCGATCGGCTCCGACTGCTCGACTTCCGCCCCTGGTGGATCCGGGTGGCGGCAGTGGCGGTCTTCGCGGGGGTCGGCTGGGCCGCCTGGAACTGGCTGCCGCTCTGGCAGGCCGTGGATCTGCGCCACTGGCTGTTCTACGAGGACTCCTACTCCGACCTGGTCGGCGAGCAGTGGTGGGCCGGTGCGATCCGTATCGCCCTGATGCTGCTGGCGGTCTTGCTGTGCGCCGCCTTCTTCGCCCTGATCCCGCGCGGTTCGTACTGGTGGACCACGTTCGGCCAGTACACGATGTATGTTTACCTCCTCCACTCGTTCGTGCTCTACCCGTTCCGCGAGACCGGCGTGCTGCGCGACCTCGAGCCCACATGGATCTGGTTGCCGCTGGTGACGGCGCTCTCCGTGGTCGTCGCGCTGCTCCTGGCCACCAAACCCGTGCGTCGGGTGTTCCGACCCCTGGTCGAGCCGCGTCCGCGCTGGCTCTTCACCGACCCGGCCCTCACGTCACGCGAAGGACGTCGAAACGATCCGACCGGATCCCGACGACCGCGGACCGACCCGCGATGACCGTCGCCGAGGCCGTCCGCGACCGCATCGTCGAGGCGGTCGCGGCTGCGGGCTTCGACGCGCACGGACTCCACGTCCGAATCGGAGCCGATGAGGCGGAGCACCGCTGGACGCCCGATGTGCGCGAGGACGTGCACTCGGTCGCCAAGGGCGTGTGCGTGCTCGCGGCCGCGATCGCCGCCGATGAGGGCGCGATCTCCTTCGATATGCCCGTGACCGTCTACCTGCCCGACTTCGAGCTCGGCGAGGGCGTCGAACAGGTCACCCTGCGTCATCTGCTCACGATGTCGAGCGGCATCGACCTTCCCTGGTCCGAGACGCTCATGACGGACTGGCCGGACCTCGCCCGCGAGTTCCTGCGTCGGCCATCGCGCGGACGCGTGTTCCAGTACTCGAACGCCAGCACCTACACCGCCATGACGGCGCTCTCCGCGCGGGTCGGCGATGTGGGCGACTACCTGGATGCCCGACTCTTCCGCGCGCTCGGCATCGATGATGTGGAGTGGGCGCGCAGCCCGAACGGACGCATCGAAGCGGGTGGCGGACTTGCGCTGCGAACGATCGAGATGGCGCGGATCGGTCTGCTGATCCGCGACCGCGGACGGTGGCAGGGCATGCAGCTGGCGTCGTCGGGATGGATCGACGCCATGCACGAGAACGGGGTCGTCGCCGGCCCGAACCCCGGCTACGACCGCTACGCCCTCGCCGGCTGGGGTGGCCCCGGCCGCGGATGGCGGCTGCACGGCGCGCACGGCCAGCTGCTGATCTTCCTCGACGACGCGGTCGTGACCATCACCGCTGCCGATCACTTCGGTGCGGACGAGATGGCTGCCACGGTGGTCGACATCCTCGAGACCGCCCGACGCGTGGTCTGAGCCCGCTCAGGCGAACAGCTGCGCGCCCACGTAGGACCCCGGGGTCGCACCCCTCGGCACGGCCCAGATCCCCGAGCCGACGTGGCGGATGTATTCGTTCATCAGGTCGGTCGACAGCCGCCGCTGCAGCGAGATGAACTGCGCGGGGTCACGCTGATACGACAGGAAGAAGAGTCCGGCGTCGAGGCGTCCGAGCTCGTTGTTGCCGTCGACGTAGTTATAGCCGCGACGCAGGATCCGCACACCGTCGTTCTGCTCGGGATGCGCCAGGCTCACGTGGCTGTTGGCGTCGATGGCCTTGCCGTGGAAGTCGGGCGCCGTGAACTCGTCCCCTCCCGAGAGGGGCGCGCCCTCCCCCTTGTCCCGGCCGATGATCGCATCCTGCTCCGACAACCGCACACGGTCCCACGTCTCGATCAGCATCGCGATCTTGCGCGCGACGAGGTACGAGCCTCCGGCGAGCCAGGCGGGCTCGTCCTGCTCGGACACCCAGACGTGGTCCGCGAGCGCCTCGGTGTCGTCGGCGAGGATGTTGGCGGTGCCGTCCTTGAAGCCGAAGAGGTTCCGGGGCGTCGCCTGCGCGGCGGTCGTGCGCGACGTCTTGCCGAATCCCAGCTGCGACCAGCGCAGGCGGGCGCGGCCGAAGGCGATGCGGCTGAGGTTGCGGATCGCGTGCACCGCGACCTGCGGGTCATCGGCGCAGGCCTGGATGCAGAGATCTCCGTGGGACGCCTGCGGGTCGAGATCGTCGCCGAGGAACGCCGGGAGGCGTTCGAGGCCGGCCGGGCGCTGCGCGGCGATGCCGTAGCGGTCGCCGTCTTCGTTCTCGAAGAGGCCGGGTCCGAACCCGAAGGTGATCGTGAGGCCGGCCGCGGGGAGCCCCAATGCCTCGCCGGTGTCATCCGGCGGTGCCTCCGCCGGTCCGCCGACCGCTCCGCTCGCGCTGACCTCCAGCCCCTGCGACATGCGGGACGCGGCGTATGACCAGTCCTGCAAAAGGGAGATCAGGTCATCGCGGTCGCTGCGTGGCATCATGTCGAAGCTCGCGAAGTGCAGATGATCCTGCACCGGTGTGGTGATGCCCGCCTGGTGCGCACCGAAGAACTCGTAGGCGGAATGCGCGTCCTCCGCTGCGCGCGCACGTCCCAGCGCCACACCCCCGGCGAGGCCCGCGCCGGCGCCGACCGCAAGCCCTGCCACGCCACCGCCGATGGCGAGGCCGAGGAGTCCGCGTCTGCTCAGCCCGCCCGGAGCGGAGACGTCACCCGTCGATGAGGTTTCGGGCGAGGCCCCCGCTTCTGGTTCGTTCACGTCCGTGATGGTATCCGTTCGATTCCGCTCGACGCTGATCAGTCGAGGACGGTGCTGGTGAGCTGCGAGAGCGGCTCGGCCAGCGCGTTGATCAGGTCGGTGAACTCGCGCTTGTCGTCCTCGGTCAGCTGTGCGTAGGCGACGAAGCCGTCGGACAGCGAACCGTGGGCGGCGAGGGACTCCTCGAGGGTTGCGTAGCCGCCCTCGATCTCGTCGACGAGGGCCTCACCGTCGTCGCCCTGAGCCGCAGCGAAGTCCTGCACGAGGGAGAACGCCATCTTCGAGCCTTCGACGTTCGCCGCGAAGTCGTAGAGGTCCGTGCCCGACCACCAGTCCTCCTCGCCCGAGATCTTTCCGGTGGCGACCTCGTCGAGCAGCGCGATGGAGCCGTTCGAGATGCCTCCGATGCCCTGATCGTCGAGAGCCGTCGTGAAGTCGTCGGAGTGCACGTAGTCGTAGAGCTCCTGCACGTCGGCGAGCAGCAGGTCGCCGAAGTCGGCCCGCTCTGCCGGCGTCGACGGAGTCCAGTCCTGCCAGGCCGGGGTCTCGCCGTCGGCGTTCAGCGCGTCCTGCGCCGGCACCCACAGGTCCTTCTCGATGCGGTGGAAGCCCGTCCAATCCAGGCCCTCAGCAACGGCGTCGACCTCGCGATAGTCGATGCGCGGGTCGAGATCCCCGAGCGCCTCGGCGACCGGCTCGATGCGCTCGTAGAACGCGCGGGTCAGCGGGAACTGCGCGCGGGCGGTCTCGTCGTCGCCCGACTCGTAGGCTGCGACGAACTCCTCGACGGCCGGGACGAGCTGACCGACCTGGTCCTTGACGAACGCGGCGTAGAGATCGACCGCCTGCTGCTTCTGCTCGGCATCGGGCCCGTCGACCGCGACGCGATCGCCGGTGACGGTGAAGGCCGCCTTGCCGACGCCGTCGCCGAGCATCCCGGGCTTGCACAGCGTGAAGTAGTCGCCGGGCTGTGCGACGACCGTCAGAGTGCGGGACGCTGCCGGCGCGATGTTCTCGACCTCGCCGACGATGCGCAGACCGTCCTCGGCCAGCAGATAGAACTCCGAGACCTGGTCCGTGTCGTTCTTGACGTCGAAGGTCAGCGTCCCGCTCTTCGCGGTGGCCGCCGACACGGCGCAGTCGCCGGCGGTCGACGAGACGTCGAAGGCGGCGTCGGCGGCGACGTCGCTCTTCGCGACGCAACCGCTCAGGACGAGTGCTACGGCGCCCGCGGCGGCCAATGCCCCCAGGACACGGTGAGAGGTGGTCATGCTGCTCCTTGTGGTGAGAGAGAGGTCGTGTCGGATTCGGGTTCGGCCGAAGCGCGAGGCTTCGGCGTACGGCGCGAGCGGAGACCGCGGACGTACAGCGAACCGACGATGAGGATGTAGAGAGTCCAGGCGGAGACCTGCAACCAGGTCATCGCGGGCATGAAGCCGACCGTGGCCTGCAGCACCGCGGCCAGCGGACCGCTCGGGGCGATGGCCGACGACACATCGAACGCCCAACCGAACGGGAAAGCCGCCCACCCGATCGCGACCGCCCCGGTCGTGGGATCGAGCGGCGCCGCGGCCGTGAACGGGCCCGGCAGGGCGCCCGCCTCCTGCAGATCCATCAGCGCATAGGCGAGCACGCCGGCGGCGACGATGACCAGGAAGCCGCCGGTCCACGCGAAGAAGCGGCGGAGATCGAGCTTCACGGCTCCGCGGGAGATGAGCCAGCCGATGATCACGGCGGCGGCGAGTCCGAGCAGAGCGCCGAGCAGAGCGGACGGCGCATCGCCGAACGCCTGCACCATCGACCACAGAAGGAGTGTCGTCTCGATGCCCTCCCGCGCGACGGACACGAAGCCGATTGCGACGAGCGCCCAGAGGCCGCCGACCGTGAGCGCGCGATCGAGGCCGCCCTCGAGCGTCGCCTTCATGGTGCGTCCGGCACGCTGCATCCAGAAGATCATCCACGTGACCATCGCGACGGCGAGCAGCGAGAGCCCGCCGCCGATCAGCTCCTGCGCCTTGAAAGTGAGCTCGTAGGCGCCGAAGGTGAGCACTGCGCCGATACCGAGTGCGAGGGCGATCGCGAGGCCGACGCCCGCCCACATCTTCGGCAGGGCGTCCTTCCGGCCGAGGCGGCGGAGGTAGGCGACGAGGATGCCGACGACGAGCGCGGCTTCCAGGCCTTCACGGAGGCCGATGAGAAAAGTGGCGAGCACGGAGACGATTTCTGTTGCGACGACTGAGGTAAGGCAGCCCTTACCTACGAGACTCTAGCATTGCAGCGGAGTCTTGCCGGAACACTGTCGCCACCGGCAGACGAGGCCCCGGCGGTAACGCGGCGCAACAGTGGCCCTCCCGCTCGGAAAGCCGACATACCCTCGGTCCATGGCTGAACTCTCGCTCCCGATCCTCGACCTGTCCCAGCTCGACGAAGGCCCGGACGCTGCGGCTCGTTTCCGCGACGATCTCCGGGCGGCGACGCACGACGTCGGCTTCTTCTATCTCACGGGCACGGGCATCTCCCCCGAGCTGGAAGCACGGCTGCACCGTGCTGCCCTCGACTTCTTCGCCCTCCCGGAGGAGGACAAGCTCGCGATCGAGAACGTGAACAGCCCGCACTTCCGCGGCTATACCCGCATCGGCGGAGAGCGCACCCAGGGTCAGGTGGACTGGCGCGAGCAGATCGACATCGGGCCCGAGCGCGAACCCGTGGACGGCGGCCCCGCGTTCAACCGCCTCATCGGCCCGAATCTGTGGCCGGCGGCGCAGCCGGAACTGCAGGAGATCGTCACCGAATGGCACGAGACGCTGTCCGACGTCGCCCGGCGGTTGCTGCGGGAATGGGCGCAGACGCTCGGAGCCGACGAGACCTACTTCGACGATCACTTCGGTGAGCCCTCGACACTGATCAAGATCGTCCGCTACCCGGGAACACACGAGCCCGAGCCCCAGCAGGGCGTCGGCGCGCACAAGGACTCGGGCGTCCTCACGCTCCTCTGGGTCGAACCGGGCAAGGGCGGCCTGCAGGTCGAGCGCGACGGAGCCTGGGTCGACGCTCCCCCGGTGCCCGGTGCCTTCGTCGTGAACATCGGCGAGCTGCTCGAGTACGCCACCGGCGGCTACCTCAAGGCGACGAACCACCGGGTCGTGTCACCGAAGGCCCCGAACGACCGGATCTCGATCCCGTTCTTCTTCAACCCCGCCCTCGACAAGCGCCTCCCGCTGATCGAGCTTCCGCCCGAGCTGGCGGCCGAGGCGAACGGCGTCACGAAGGACCCGAGCAACCCGATCCACGCGCTCTACGGCGAGAACGCCCTCAAGTCACGCCTGCGCGCCCACCCCGACGTCGCGGCGATCCACCACGCGGACCTCGTGGATGCCACCGCCTGAGCCCACGCTCACAGGGCCTGCCCACCTCCGAGGGCGACGATCTCACGTAGCGCCTGGAGGTGTGCGGCGAAGGCGTCGCGCCCCGTCTTGGTCGAACGCACCCACGTGCGCGAGCGGCCACCGACGTTCGCCTTGCGCGCGAACACGTAGTCGGCAGCCTGCAGGTGCGTGATGGCCTTGCTCAGGGGTGAGTCACCGCACTGGAGGACATCCCGAAGCGTCGCGAAGTCGAGTTCCATCCCATCCCCCAGCGCCGCCATGAGGGAGAACCGGATGGGCGAGGCGAAATTATCATCCAGCTGGGTGCGTGGGTGAGGCCTGGAGGCCGGCTCAGCCACGGCTCGCCCGGCCGGGGACGAAGGACACGAGGGCGAAGAGCAGGATCACGACGACACCTCCGAGAACACCCGCGAGCCCCCGGTTCCCGAAGGACTCGCCCGCGAGAGTGAGCCCGACGGGGACGCACGCCGCGACGAAGAACATCGCCACATGCGGCCAACGCCAGGCGGCTCCGATGGCCGGGAGCCCCAGCGGGGTGTTGAAGGCCACGATCCACGCGAGGAGCGTCATCATCACCAGCAACGAGATCACGCTCCGGAGGACATCGTCGGGGGATCCCGCCAGCATGGTGAGTACGCCGACAGTGATACCGACAAGCACGGTTCCCCACCGCAGGGGCGCCGGCAGCGGGACCCGAGCAGGACGCGGACGACGCGGGTCCCGTGACGCGCGAAGGAGCTGCACCGCCCCGTGGCCGCCGATGCCCAGCAGGACCATACCGGCGGGGATCAGCACCGTACCGGCGGGGAGCGCGGTGTCCAACGCCACGAGTCCGAACACCACGAGGGCAGCGGCCAGCAGCACCCCTCCACCCAGGATGACCGGCCACCGCGAGCGAGTCATGCGCCACTGCATCCCGTTGCACTGAGCCATGCCGCTCGCGAGCTGCCCCCACACCAGGAAGGTGAACAGGATCGCCTGCGAGGCGATCACGTCGTCGTTCCGGAGGACGAGCGCGAATGCGACGAGGTACGCCGCAGTGACCGCCGCATTGAGGATCTGGAGCCAGGCGAGCGCGCGTCGGTCGATCGCGCGGTCGCGGCGCCCCGCCACCGCGTCAGCGGCAGCCAGATACTGCTGCGCGAGATCGGCATCCGGCGGGACGAGCGCGTCCTGACCGGGGATGGACTTCTGCTCCACGATGGACCTCCCTGACTTTCCATCCGGAAAGTTCACTACTTTCCTATCGGAAAGCGAGGGAGGGGTCAACCCGTCGTCACCAGTCGAGTGCCTGCGCGAGGGCTTCGATGATGGGTTCGCGCCCCTGATCGATGTGCGCATAGGCCTGCGCCGCCGCCACCTCGCCGCGCCCGGCGACGATGGCGTCGAGCAGTTGCCGGTGCTCCACCGCGTGCTCCTGCTCCCGTGTGGCGTGCGTGATGCCGAAGATCCACTGCATCCGGCCGAGCATGGGCCGCAGACTGCGTTCGAGGATGCGGTTGCCGGAGAGACGGACGATCTCGAGGTGGAACCCGAGGTTGGACTCCCCCAGCTCGGCCGTGTCCCCCGGCGCGAGCGCACGCTCGAGGAGTTCGCGCAACCGATCCGTACTCGCCGCTCCCGAGTGGACACGTTGCGCCGCATGCCGCGTCGCATAGGGCTCGATGCACAGCCGCGCGTCGTACAGCTCCTCGACGTCGGCCCTCGTCACCGGCGTGACACTCGCCCCCTTGTTGCGTGTCGTGACGACGAACCCGTCCGTCTCCAGCCGCTGGAGCGCCTGCCGGACGGGCACACGGGACACCTCGAACCGCTCCGACAGATCCCGCTCCTTCAGCCAGGACCCCGGGGTGAGCTCTCCGACGATGATCCGGCGCAGCACACCGCGATAGACCCGCTCGGCGAGGGCGGATCCGTCGGTGATCAGGCTGTCGGAACTCATCGCGGAACCTCTCGGGGCATCAGGCATGACGGGGGAAGACCGGAGGGAAGAGTTCGTCGGTCGTTCCGCTCCGATGGTCGCGCCCAGTGTAGGCGTTCCGCATCTGCCCGAAGAGGATCTGCGTATCGTCGCGGATCGCGTCGAGGTCGATTCCGTCGATCTTCCCGTCACGCATGACGACCCGGCCGGCGACCATCGTCAGGCACGCATCGCGCGCCGTGCCGTTCAGCACGAGTGTGCGCAGCGGGTCGTCGATGGCGCCCATCCGCACGTCGTCCAGCCGGAACGCCGTCAGATCAGCCTGGGCACCGACGGCGATCTTGCCGAGGTCCGGGCGATGGAGCGCCTTCGCCCCGCCGAGCGTCGCCGCATCGACGTATCCGGCGAGGTCGCCGGCAGCGAGACTGCCGTTCTGCACCTTCGCGACCGACACCCCGGTGTCGATGCCCCGGATGAGATCGGGCGGGAACGAATCCGTACCGAGGGCGATGTTCACCCCGGCATCGCGATAACGCTGGAACGTCTCGAGTTCGGAGCCGTAGCGGGCATTGGTCAGCGGGCAGTGCACGATCGACACCCCCGCGTCGACCAGACGTGCGAGGTCGCCGCGGTCTTCCCCGTGCACCCGCGGGTTCACGTCGAGGAACACGCCGTGCGGCACGATGAGGCGATCGTTCAGAAGGCCCGCCCTCTCGATGAGCTCTAGTGGAGTGCAGCCGTGGGCATCGAGGATGAGCTCGCGCTCGACCTCCCCCTGCAGCGCGTGCAGCCGGACGATCGCTCCGCGCTCCGCCGCCGCCGCCCCCGTCGCCGCGAGTAGCTCGGGAGTCAGCGTCTCGATGCGGCAGGGCAGGAAGACGGGCGTGAGCAGCGGCTCGCCGCGCGCGGCCAGCTCGTCATGGAACCGGATGGCGTCGGCGAGCCCGACCTCACCCTCCTCCGGCGCGAACCGCACCCGGCGTTCACCCGACGCCGTCACGACGTTCACGCCCGAGCGGTAGGAGGGACCGAGGAATCCGCGCAGCCCGAGAGCGCGCGAGAACGCCGCCATCCGGTGAAGGTCGCCCGCCGATTCGGCCCAGACCGAATGCACCTCCGAGGCGATCGGCATGTAGGAGGTGATGCCGTGCAGCGCGAGCTGCACCAGCGCGATCTCCCGGATCCGTGCACGCTCATCCTCGTCGAAGACATGCCGCCGACGGTCGAAGTAGTCCTCCGACCACTGCAGTCGGGCCGCCTGCTCACGAGTACCCCAAGCGTCCAAGATCAAGTGGTCGATGTCGGTGAGCGCGTCCAGGTCGATGAGCCCGGGCATCAGCAGGCTCTCCCCGAGTTCCAGGCGCTCATCGACGCCCGAGGGAGCCTGGTCAGCCGGGCCGGCGAAGACGATCAGGTCGTCCTCGACGACCACGGCCCCCTGCCGGAGTTCCCGGTGGGAGGTGCCGTCGAACACCAGCACGTGGTCGGCGGTGAGAAGTGTGCGCATGAGAGCCCCGATGATCTGAGATGCGATTTGGTATCCAAAAACTATCTCACGCGCTTCTGCTCTTCAAGATGTCCCCCCACAAGTACGCAGAAATCACACCGCTCTGGAATTTGGTATCCCAACCTCGTTCCCGCTGGTATACAATTCTGAGCACCCGTTCCCCGGCCCATCAAGGAAGATCGTGACCGACACCCAGACGCTGACCCCGAAGACGGAGGCGCTGCCCACCGCGCCGCCGAAGATCGCGACCGGACGCTCGCTCCTCGGGACGGCGTGGCTGCGCATCCGCCGCAGCCCCATCGCCCTCGTCTCCTTCGGGGTCGTCGTGGCGATCGTGCTCTTCGCCCTCCTCGCCCCCGTGCTGGTCGCGATCGAGGGGCAGGATCCGTTCACCACGAACACCGGCCCTGAGGTCCTCGACAACTTCAACACCCCCGGCCTGCCGCTCCCCGCCTACATGTACCCGTCCGTGGAGCACTGGCTCGGCGTCGAACCGGGACTCGGACGCGACATCTTCGCCCGCATCGCCTACGGGGCTCAGGTCTCGTTGCTGATCGCCCTGCTCTCGACGCTGGTCTCGGTCGTCCTGGGAACCGTGCTCGGGGCTGCGGCCGGCTACTTCGGCGGCAAGGTCGACATGGTCATCAGCCGCATCATCGACCTCTTCCTCGCCTTCCCGCACCTGCTCCTGGTGCTCTCGCTCACCCCGATCCTGCAATCCCGGCTGCGCGACACGCCCCTCGGCCAGGGCAGCTTCGTCCCCATCGCCTCCCTCGTGCTGATCCTCGGGTTCTTCGGCTGGGCGTACCTGGCCAGAGTCGTGCGCGGCCAGGTGCTCAGCATCCGCGAGCAGGAGTACATCGAGGCGGCGAAGTCCTACGGGGCCTCGCACCGGACCATCATCTTCCGTCAGGTCATCCCGAACGTGCTCGGGGTCGTCCTCGTCTACGCGACCATGATGATCCCCGCGAACATCTCCGCCGAAGCCGCACTGTCGTTCCTCGGCGTCGGCGTGAAGGACCCGACGCCGTCCTGGGGGCAGATGCTCAACGCCGCTCAGGCGGGCAACTGGTACCTCAGCGACCCCTGGTTCCTCATCGTGCCCGGCACCGCGCTCATCATCACCGTGCTCGCCTTCAACCTGCTCGGCGACGCCGTGCGCGACGCGCTCGATCCCAAGGCCTCCCGCAGCTGACCTTCCCTCCCCCGAACACCCGACCCCCATCGAAAGAGAACGCGTCATGAGACACCGCAGTCCCCTGCTCGCCGCTGCGACCGTGGCCATCGCCCTGGTCGTCACCGGTTGCACCAGCGTCACCGCACAGAACGGGCAATCCGCCCCCACCGGCTCGAAGGACCCGTATGCCGCGCACATCGTGCAGCCGGGCTTCGACGAGGCCGGCGGCAACGTCAACGTCCTGATGTCGAGCGACTTCATGACGCTCGACCCGGGCAACAGCAACTATGTGCAGACCGCGAACGTCGGCCAGCTCTACTACCGCACGCTGACGATGGCGAAGGAGACCGCCGGAGAGCCGCCCACGATCGTCGGCGACCTCGCGACCGATACCGGCACCGCCTCGGAAGACGGCCTCACCTGGACGTACACCCTCAAAGACGGTCTGAAGTACGAGGACGGTACGCCCATCACCGCCGCCGATGTGAAGTACGGCATCGCCCGCACGTTCGCGCGCGACGTCTTCACCCAGGCACCGCAGGAGTTGAACTCCGCTCTCGATGCCGATGACTACAAGGGTCCGTACTCGGGCGGCGGCGATCTGACAGCCGTCGAGACCCCCGACGACAAGACCGTGATCTTCCATCTGAAGCAGCCGAACCCCGACTTCGCCGCACTCGTGTCGCGCTCGAACACGGCGCCGGTCCCGCAGGCGAAGGACACGATGCTCGATTACACGAACCACCCGATCTCTTCGGGCCCGTACATGATCTCCAGCTACGACCGCGGCCGGGAGCTGAAGCTCGTGCGCAACCCCTCCTGGGATCCCGCGACCGACGAGAACCGCACCGCCCTCCCGGACACGTTCACGTTCTCGCTGTCCACCGCGCAGGCGACCATCAGCCAGCAGCTGATCTCGGATGCCGACCCGACCGCGATCACGCTCGACTCGAACGGAGCCCTCCAGGCCTCGGACACGTCACGCCTGACCGAGTCGTCCGTCGCCGACCGCACCGCCTCCGGATTGCTCGGCTGCACCGATGTGCTCAACTTCAACACCGAGACCATCACCGACCCCGACGTGCGCCACGCGCTCGCCCTGGCGATGGACCGTGCGGCGATCCAGGTGCAGTACGGCGGTGCGCGCTTCGGCAAGCTCACCAACTCGTACCTGAACGACTCGCAGGTCGGGTACGTCGCCGAGACCACCGACCTCGACATCGACGGCGCCCCGCAGCTCGACGCCGCCAAGAAGCTGCTCGAGGGCAAGGACGTCCCCGCCTCGCTCACCTACGGCTACTCGAACGCGATCGACCGGTACAAGAACCTGGGCACCGTGCTCCAGCAGAACTTCACCGAGCTCGGCATCGACCTGCAGCTCGTGCCGATCCCCGCCGCGAACTACTACACGGTGCTCGCCAGCGACGAGATGCCCGACATCGCCCGCGCCGGCTGGTGCGGCGGTGCGGCCTCCGGCTCCACCCGGACCACGGTCGACCCCAACATCGGCCCGAGCCTCGACGGAACGACATACGGCTTCAGCAACATCTCGCGCTTCTACGACGAGAAGCTCTCCGGTGACATGTACGAGCTGCGCAACACCAACGGCACCTCCGAAGAGCTGAACACGCGCTGGGCCGAGCTCTACAACGAGGCCATGGAGTCGTACCCGCTCGTGCCGCTCATCCGCACCTTCACCAACAGCGTCGTCGGTTCGAAGATCCACAACGCCCAGGTGGGGTACTTCTTCGGAAGCATCGATCTGTCCACCATCGGCGTCGAGCAGTAACGGCCGACACGACACCTCCGGAAAGGACGGGGCCGACCGCTCGATCGGTCGGCCCCGTACGGGACAGCAATGTTCGGATTCATCATCCGCCGCATGACCGCGCTGGTCATCCTCCTGCTCGTCGTGAGCTTCGTGACGTTCGCCCTGTTCCAGATCGGCCCCGCAGACCCTGCGGCGGCCGCCTGCGGCCAGGAGTGCACCCCTGAACGCATCGACCAGGCGCGCGTCGCCCTGGGCATGGACAAGCCGTTCCTGGTGCAGTACTTCACGTACCTCAGTGGATTCTTCGGCGAACGGCTCATCGGAGCCCCGGGCGCCGAGCAGGTCTGCGCCTGGCCCTGCCTGGGCAAGTCGTTCCAGACCAACGAGAACGTCACCGACGTCATCGTCCGGGCGCTCCCGTACACGATCTCCATCGCGGTCGGCGCTGTCGTGCTGTGGACCGTGATCGGCGTCGGCCTCGGCCTGCTCGCAGCCCTCCGCAAGGGCAGGGCGACGGACAAGATCATCGTCGGTGCCGCATCCGTGGGCGTCTCGCTCCCCGTCCCCGTCACCGGACTCCTGCTCCTCCTCGTGTTCGTGAGCGCGCTGCACTGGCTGCCGTTCACGAGCAATCAGATCTCGTCCCCGTTCGGCCCCACCGGACCCGGGGCGTGGTTCACGAACTACCTGCTCCCCTGGGTCGCGCTGGCCATCCTGTTCAGCGCGCAGTACATCCGCATCACGCGGAACAACATGATCGAGACCTTCGGCGAGGACTACATGCGCACCGCGCGGGCGAAGGGTCTGAGCCCCGGACGGATCACGACCCACGGGGTCCGTGCCGGCATCACTCCGATCATCACGATGCTGGGCCTGGACATCGGCGCCCTGCTCGGCGGTGCCGTCCTGACCGAGCAGATCTTCTCGGTGCCCGGTCTCGGGTTCACGGCGGTGCGGGCAGCCACCTCGGGAGACCTCCCGGTCACCATGGCGATCACGATGCTCGCCGCCTTCTTCATCATCACCGCGAACGTCATCGTCGACCTCGTGTACGCGAGCGTCGACCCGAGAGTGAGAGTCAACTGATGACCACGCCGATCCTCGACATCCGCGATCTGCGGGTGACCTTTCCCACCGACGACGGTCTGGTGCACGCCGTGAACGGCATGGACCTCGTCGTGCAGCGCGGAGAGACCGTCGGCATCGTCGGCGAATCCGGTTCGGGAAAGACCGTGACCAGCCAGACCCTGATGGGGCTCCTCAAAGGGACCAGCGCGAAGGTCACCGGACGAGTGCTCTTCGACGGCACCGATCTGGTACCGCTCAGCGAGAGCGAGATGCGGCCATACCGCGGTCGCAAGATCGGGATGATCTTCCAGGATCCGCTCTCGGCGATGCACCCCTTCTACACGGTGGGTCGGCAGATCGCCGAGGCGTATCGCGTGCACAACAGGGTGAGCGCGAAGGCCGCGAAGGCCCAGGCGATCGAGATGCTGAACCGCGTCGGCATCCCCGATCCGGTCGCACGGTACGACTCTTACCCGCACGAGTTCTCCGGCGGTATGCGGCAGCGGGCGATGATCGCGATGGCCCTCATCTGCGAACCGGAGCTGCTCATCGCCGACGAGCCCACCACGGCGCTCGATGTCACGGTGCAGGCGCAGATCCTCGACCTGATCGGATCGCTCCAGGCGGAGACCGGTTCCGCCGTGATCTTCGTCACGCACGATCTGGGCGTCGTCGCCGAGGTCTGCAAACGCGTCGTCGTCATGTACGGCGGCCAGTGCGTGGAAGAGGCCGGCGTGCACGACCTGTTCTTCCGGACCGCGCACCCCTATGCCCGGGGCCTGCTCGCATCGATGCCCTCGATGGTCGACGAAGCCGGACGCCTCACGCCCATCCCCGGCTTCCCGCCGTCGCTGCTCGACCTCCCGCAGGGGTGCCTCTTCGCCGATCGCTGCCCCGTCGCGGCCCTCGTGCCGGACGACAGATGCCGCACCGAGCGCCCCGGACTCACCCTCGTCGGCTCGGACCACCGCGCACGCTGTCACCTCGCGGAAGTCGACATCCAGACATCCGCGCTCGACCTGCAGGAGGTAGCCCGATGAGCGAGCCGCTGCTGAGCGTCGAGAACCTCGCCAAGCATTTCAGCGTCAGCAAGGGATTCCTGCGCGGGTCCTCGCAGGTGAAAGCGGTGGACGGGGTCTCCTTCACACTCGAACGCGGATCGACGCTGGGGCTGGTCGGCGAATCCGGCTGCGGCAAGTCCACCACCGGACGTCTGCTGATGCGTCTGCTCACCCCCACGTCGGGGCGGATCCTGCTGGACGGCGCCGACGTGTCCCAGCTCCGCGGGTCAGACCTGCAGCAGTTCCGGCGCCGCGTGCAGATGGTGTTCCAGAACCCTTCATCGTCGCTGAACCCGCGGCAGAGCGTCGGCGCGGCGATCGCGGCTCCCCTGCAGGCCCAGGGAATCTCCCCCCAGGAGGGCATGAAGAACCGGGTCGCGGCTCTGATGGACAGGGTGGGGCTGCGGCCGGAGCACTACAACAGGTTCCCCCACGAGTTCTCGGGCGGACAGAAGCAGCGCGTCGGCATCGCCAGGGCACTCGCGTTGGAACCCGACATCCTGGTCTGCGACGAGCCGGTGTCGGCTCTCGACGTCTCGGTGCAGGCGCAGGTCATCAACCTGCTGCAGGACATCCAGGCCGACACCGGCATCTCCTACGTGTTCATCGCGCACGATCTGTCCGTCGTCAAGCACTTCGCCGACGAGGTCGCCGTGATGTACCTCGGGCGCATCATGGAGCACGGCACCAGGGATGCCGTGTTCGGCGCCCCGCAGCACCCGTACACGCAGTCGCTGCTGTCCTCCGTTCCGAGCCCCGATCCCACCGCCGACCGCAGTCGACGGATCCGTCTCGTCGGAGACCTCCCCCACCCGTCGAACCCGCCCAGCGGCTGCGTGTTCCGCACGCGATGCCCCGTGCTCCCGCTCCTCGACGAGGAACGGCGTCGGCAGTGCGTGGAGCAGGTTCCCACCGGCGATGCCGC
Source organism: Microbacterium maritypicum (assembly GCF_041529975.1). Lineage (NCBI taxonomy): Bacteria > Bacillati > Actinomycetota > Actinomycetes > Micrococcales > Microbacteriaceae > Microbacterium > Microbacterium maritypicum. The sequence goes on from NZ_CP168030.1 coordinate 2,910,218, forward strand.
GTGCCATCATCTGGCTGAAGCCGCCGACCTCGCGTCGCGGCTCGGCGCCCCCGAAGAAAGGAAAGTCCATGCTGATTCGTGACGTGCGCCCCTGGGGCGGCTCCGCCTCCGATGTCCTGATCGAGGACGGTCGCATCACCCGGATCCTCCCCCATGAGGCGACGCCGGCGTCCGGTGATGACGTCGACGGACGTGGGCGGCTTCTGCTGCCCTCCTTCAGCGATGTCCACGTGCACCTGGATTCGACCCGGATCGGACTGCCGTTCCGTGAGCACACCGGTGCTCCCGGGGTCTGGGGCATGATGATGAACGACCGCGAGAACTGGCGCAACGCCGAGATCGACCTTCCCACGCGGGTGGCCGGCACCCTCGAACGCATGATCGCGCGGGGCACGACCCGCGTCCGCTCCTACGCGCAGGTCGACGTCGACTGCAAGCTCGAGAAGTTCGACGCGGTGATCGCGGCGAAGGAGAAGTTCGCCGCGCACGCCGACGTCCAGGTCATGACCTTCCCCCAGGCCGGCATCCTCCGCGAGGAGGGCACGGTCGCGTACCTGGAGGAGTCTCTCAAGCAGGGAGCGGACGTGATCGGCGGCATCGACCCGTCGCAGCTCGACCGCGACCCCGCCAAGCACCTCGACATCGTTTTCGGTCTCGCCGAGAAGTACCAGGTCGAGGTCGACATCCACCTGCACGAGCCCGGAGCGCTCGGTGTGTTCAGCACCGAGCTCGTGATGGAGCGCACACGCGCACTCGGCATGCAGGGCAAAGTCACGATGTCACACGCCTACGAACTCGGTTCTGTGAACGAGGCCACGAGCCGTCGTCTGATCGAGGAGTTCGCCGAGCTGGACATCTCGATGGCGACGGTGGCCCCCTCGACCAGCAATCACCTGTCCCTGGTGCAGCTCGTCGAAGCGGGCGTGCGGATCGGACTCGGTCAGGACGGCCAGCGCGACTACTGGAGCCCCTATGGCAACACCGACATGCTCGACCGCACCTGGCAGTTGGCCTTCACCAACGGTTTCCGTCGCGACGACCACATCGAGATGGCGCTCGCGGTCGCGACGATGGGTGGGGCGAGCATCATGTCCTCCACCTCACCGCGCCTCACGGGGGTCGAGGACCGACCCGGCCTGGCCGTCGGAGACCGGGCCGACCTGGTCCTGGTCGATGGCGAGACGCCCACCAGCGCGGTGATGGACCGGGGAACCGACCGACTCGTCATCCACGACGGCCGCGTGGTCGCCGACGGCCTTCGTGTCCTCGCGCTCTGAGCGTCGAGGCAGCGAGTTCCGCGATCGCGCCGTCGGGCTCGGCGCAGCTCTGCTGATCGGGCTCAACCTGCGCCCGGCGATCACCTCGGTCGCCGCCCTGCTCGAGCCGACGAGGGCGGCGTTCGACCTCGCACCGGTGCAGCTGAACCTCCTGGCGACGCTGCCGGTGATCGCCTTCGGCATCAGTGCACCGGTCGGGCCGCTGCTCGCCCGCCGCCTCGGTGTGACCAGGGCGCTGATCTGGACCATGGTGGCGCTCGCGGGGTCGCTCGCACTGCGGGTCGTCGTTCCCGGGGGCATGCTCCCGGGAACTTTCCTCGCCGGGGTGTCGATCATGGCTGCGGGGACCTTGCTTCCGCAGTACCTGAAGTCCCTTCGGGCGGGCGGTCTCTGGATCGGCCTGAGCAGCATGTCGTTCAGCGCGGGGGCCGCGCTCGGAGCGGGACTCGCCGTGCCGCTGAGCACGGCGGTCGGCGGGCCCGCGGTGGCGCTCGGGCTCTGGGCCGTGCCCGCTCTGACCGCCGCGGGCGCCATGGTCGGTGTGGCGCTGCGCTCGGAAGCTCCCCCACCGCCGTCGTCTCGGATGGCGCTGCCCCGGTCGGCTCGACCGACCGTCGCGCTGATCACCGCGATGTTCGGCCTCCAGGCGATGCTCTTCTTCGCGGTGGCCTCGTGGCTCCCCCGCATCCTCGGAGATCGCGGTGTGGACGCGCAGACCGCCGGCTGGCTGCTCGCGCTGACCAGCGTCGCGGGCCTCGTGCCGACGCTCGTCGCGCCGATCCTCGCTCGACGTCGCCGCGTTCTGCGGTTGTTCGGTCCGGGCCTGGGCATCGTGATGCTGGCGGCGTTCGTCTGGCTCGCTTCCGGCGACGAGTCGTACATCGCGATCACGGTCGTGCTCGGTGCCGTGCAGAGCGCGACGTTCGGACTCTCCCTCGCACTCATCGTGATGCTCGCCGCCGACGAGGCCTCGGCGGGCCTGCTGTCGGCTATCGCGCAGGGCGTCGGCTACGCGTTCGCCGGCGCGGGGAGCCTCCTCGTCGGCGTCCTCCACGACCTCACCGGCGGCTGGACGGCGAGCCTCGTGTTCATGATCGTGTGTGCCGCGGCGCTCGCCCTCGTCGTGGGGTTCGTGATCCGCTGCCGCCCGGTCGACCTGCAGGCACCGTCGGAGGTGCCTGCACTCCCCCGAGCATGACGAAGGCCGCCCCACACCGTGGGGCGGCCTTCTCAAGAATGTTCTGCGCGATTGAACGCAGGATCGCCTTGCTTTATCGACGCAGGCCGAGACGCTCGATGAGCGACCGGTAGCGGTTGATGTCGATGTCCTGCAGGTAACCCAGCAGGCGACGGCGCTGACCGACGAGCAGGAACAGACCACGACGCGAGTGGTGGTCGTGCTTGTGCTCCTTGAGGTGCTCGGTGAGGTCCTTGATGCGCTGCGTCAGCATTGCGACCTGCACCTCGGGGGATCCGGTGTCACCGGGGTGCGTCGCGTACTCTTCGATGATCGCCTTCTTGACGTCTGCTTCCAGTGCCATAGATTCGATCCCCTCTCTGCTTGTTGCGCGGCGCCCGACGCCTGATGCGAGGGCTCTCTTTATCCGCGGCCGATCGAACGGCAACCTGAAGAGTCTACCAGCCGAGGACACCCTCGCGTGACAACCGCGAGGGGCCGCTCGACCGGCGTCAACTAGGCTCGAACGGTGCAGAAGAAGATCGACGAGTGAGCGGCCGACGCGGTCACCTCATCGACCTCACCCCCCTGAAGACCAGTCCCGCCTTCGCGCGGATGTGGATCGGATCGACGCTCGCGGGCATCGGCGGTCAGTTGACGATCGTCACCGTGATGCTGCATGTGTTCGTGCTGACCGGGAGCACATTCGCCGTGTCCATGATCGCGGTCGCCGGACTCATCCCGATGATCCTCGCCGGCCTGTACGGCGGGATGCTCGCGGACGCATTCGACCGGCGCAGGGTGGCCCTGATCGCGGCGACCATCACGTTCGCCTCGACCGCACTGCTCGCCGCGCTCACGTGGACCGGCACCGAGACCATCTGGTGGCTGTATGCACTCAGCATGATCAACTCCGCCGCGAACTCGGTCGGCATGGCCACGCGCACGGCGATCGTGCCGCGCCTCATCCCCCGCGAGCAGCTGGCGGCGGCATCCGCACTCAACGGCGTCGCATTCGGGCTCACCGTCATGGCCGGCCCCGCGCTGGCGGGCCTGCTCGTGGCCCTCACCGGCTACGGCTGGACCTACACGATCGACGTCGTACTGATGCTGTCGATGTTCCTCGGCCTGTGGACGCTTCCGGTACTGCGCCCTGAGGGCGAGATCGTGCGCCCCGGCCTGGAATCGCTCGTCGACGGCTGGCGCTTCCTGCGCAAGGCGGGCAACATCCGGATGCAGTACATCATCGACATCATCGCGATGACGTTCGGCCAACCCCTCGTCCTCTTCCCCGCCCTCGGCACCGTGCTCCTGGGCGGCGGCGCCGTGACGACCGGAATCCTCACGGCGGCCGTCGCCGTCGGAACCTTCGCGTCGAGCCTGTTCTCCGGGCGCGTCGTCCAGTATCGGTGGCATGGCCGCGGCATCGCGCGGGCCGTCGAAGCGTACGGCGCTTCGATCCTCCTCTTCGGCCTGGTGCTGCTGATCGGGGCGTTCTCTCCGCCCGCCGGCGAGGATGCCCCGAACATCGGCCTGATCGTCGCCGCCTGCGTGGCACTCGCGCTCTCCGGGGCCTCCGACAATGTCAGCTCGATCTACCGCAACACGATGATGCAGGCGGCGGTTCCCGACGCGATGCGCGGTCGCTTGCAGGGACTCTTCGTGGTGGTCGTCGCCGGCGGCCCGCGCGTCGGAGCCCTGTACGCCGGGACTCTCGCCACGCTGACCACCCTGTGGTTCCCGCCGCTGCTCGGCGGCGTCCTGGTGATCGCCCTCGTCGCGATGCTCTCGCGCCGCAACCGCCGATTCCACGACTACGACGCAGAGAACCCCGAGCCCTGACGGACCCGGGGTTCGAGGAACTGCGTGACGGCGTCAGTCCTGCTGCAGCGCGCCCTGCAGGTCGAGGCTGATCGTGATGTCCTTGCCCACGAGCACGCCACCGGTCTCGAGTGCGGCGTTCCACGTGAGACCGAAGTCCTCGCGGTTGATCACGGCCTTGGCAGAAGCGCCCGCCTTGTAGTTGCCGTACGGGTCGGTGCCGAATCCGCCGAAGTCGAGCTCGAAGCTGACCGGCTTGGTGACGCCGCGGATCGTGAGGTCACCGTCGACGAACAGCTCGTCGCCCTTGACGCGCGCGCCGGTGGACACGAACTCCATCGTCGGGAAGTTCTCGGTGTCGAAGAAGTCGGCGGAGCGCAGGTGGGCGTCGCGACCCTCGTCGTTCGTGTCGACCGAGGTGACGTCGACAGAAGCCTCGACCTTGGCCTCGAGCGGGTTCTCGGGGGCGATCAAGGTCGCGCTCTTGACGCCGAAGGTGCCGCGCACCTTGGAGATCATCATGTGGCGGACGCTGAACGTCACCTCGCTGTGCGAGGGGTCGAGCACCCAGGTGCCGGGACGGTAGCCGGGAATGTCGATGCTGGTCATGGTTTCTCCTCCGGAGACATCGGCCGCTGATGCGGCTTCGGACAGGGGCCGCGTTCACCGCGACCTCTGTGACAACTTACATTCATTCGCATATATTCCCCTGAATGCGTATGTTCTTCCGATATACAACAGAGACGCCCCTCCTCCGAGGAGGAAGGGCGTCTCGGCGTACGGGTCGGGCTCAGCCGACAGCGACGAGATCGATGATGAAGATCAGCGTCTTTCCGGAGAGGAAGTGGCCGCCACCGACCGGGCCGTAGGCCAGGTGAGGCGGGATGATCAGCTCACGGCGTCCGCCGACCTTCATGCCGGGGATGCCGTCCTGCCAGCCCTGGATCAGGCCGCGCAGCGGGAACTGGATGGTCTCGCCGCGACCCCAGGACGAGTCGAACTCCTCGCCGGAGTCGAACTCGACGCCGGCGTAGTGCACGGTCACGGTGTCGCCGGGCTTCGCCTCGGCGCCGTCACCCTCGATGATGTCGCGGATGACGAGCTCCGCGGGAGCGGGGGCGCTGGGGGCATCGAACTCAGGCTTTGTGCGATCAGTCATGCCTCCATCAAACCCGAGCCCGCGGGAGGGGTCAACGCGATCGCACCTGCTCACAGCGAACACTTCGACGGGCGCAGCGGCAACAGCCTCTTGACACCCTCCACGGTCGGGTGCACCCTGATTACAGATCAACTCAGCGCCCGGGAGACTCGCAGGCATCGCCGCAGCACCGGGCGCTGAGTCTTGCCACCGCGGGGTCTCCGGGCGTCAATCGAGGTAGCCGACGAGCATCTCCGCGATCTCCGTCGGCCTGCTGAGCATGGCGCAGTGTCCGCCGGGGACCTCGTCGGCGACCACCCCGAGACGCTCTCGGGCGAGGTCGCGGAGGAAGCGCGGCGGGAAGAAGCGATCGTCCGCGAACACGATGACCCGCGTCGGCACATCGGGCCAGACCTTCAGCGGCCACGGGACCTCCATCGCCGCCGAGGACGGATGTGCGCGCTCCTGCCGCAGTGCTTCGTCCGCCAGCTCTCGCGGCACGCCGTTGTAGAAACTCACGTAGGGGTCCTCGTTACCCGTCAGTCCGCCATCGATCGCCGCCTGGGCCTCGGCGGCGGCGAGATAGCCCGACTCGGACCACCACCGCTCCGGCGGCTCACCGGGCGCCGGGATCATCCCCGCGGCCAGCACGAGGAGATCGGCCGACAGTCGCTCGGCGACCAGAGGCGCAGTGAAGGCTCCGAACGAGTGGCCGAGCACGACGACATCGCGTCGTGGCCCCACCTCTGCCACCACGGCGTCCGCGTAGTCCTCCAGAGTGAGGGAATCGTCACCGGCGGGGAGATCGGGGGCGAAGACCTCGTGTCCGCGCGCCACGAGTTCTGCGGCGACCAGATGCCAAGACCACCCGACATCTCCCCCGCCGTGGATCAGGACGAACGTGCTCATCGCGACCGCCTCCTCACAACGAGTATCCCGATGTCGGGCTCAATACGCCAGCAGTGCGGCCCTGGCGGCGCGGGTACGGATCAGCAGCGCACGCTCATCCTCGACGGCGAGCGGATCGCGCCCCGTGATCGCCCGCTGACGGACCGCGGCCAGCGCGGTCGCGTCCTTGATGAACTCGCGCATGATCGGACGCCGGTCACCCCGAAGACCGCGCGCCCAGTTGAGACCCGCCTTGCGTCCGCTCGATGTGGCGAGCATCGTGACCTCTTCGGGCGTGAACCACCCCGCGTTCGCGTACTCGGCGAGGCGCGCACGCGTGAGGCGCGCCTCTTCGCGACGGAGAGCGACGATTCCGAGGATGAAGCCCACGAAGAGCGGCACCTGCAGGGTGAAGTACAGTCCGAAGAAGTCGGCGAAGGTCGCGGACCCGTTCCAGAGTGCGTGCAGGAGGACCGCTCCGAGCATTCCCAGCAGGCCCGCACCGATCGCGGAGCTCGCCGATCCGTGTCGCCGCGCGACCAGACCGATCGCGAAGCCGGTCACCGCCGTGAACATGGCGTGTGCGAACGGGGACAGGATCGCGCGCACGGCGAAGGTGACGGTGAGCTGCTCGCCACCACCCTCGATCAGGCTGACCGCGAAGTACTGGATGTTCTCGGTGAAGGCGAACCCCGCGCCGACGAGTGCTCCGTACACGACACCGTCCACCGGACCGTCGAAGGCGCGACGGGCGAGCAGGAAGATGAGGAAGACCCCGAGTCCCTTCCAGAACTCCTCGACGATCGGCGCCTGCACCACCGCCGTGAAGGCATCGGAGGTGATGCCGAGCAGGATCGTCAGCCCCACGTCGACGAGCAGAGAGAGCCCCGCAGCCGCCAGTGCGCCCCAAGCGATCGCGAAGAACACCAGGCGCTTCGGCTCCGGTTCCCAGCGGTCGATCATCCGGACGCCGAGGAACACCACGGTCAGCGGGATGAGGGCGAGCACCAAACCGACGACGGAGGCGAAGACACCGAGCGCCCACCCGAAGTAGCCGACCAGGGCGAGCAGCAGGAAGCCCAGGAAACCGAAGAGCCAGAGCGAGATCGTGCGCCCCTTGCGCGTCGGCACCGGCAGCGCGGGCAGCGACTCGGCCGGCGACGGCGCGACCGGAGCAGGCGGTGTGTACGGTGTCGGCTGGGCCAGACGCGAGGCATAGGCCGGCTGTCGCGGGGGTGGCGGCATGTACGGCGAGGGCTGCTGCGGCGGCGGGGGTCCTCCGAAACTCATAGCCAAAGCTTATTGGGAACAAGAGAGACGCCTCGGGTATGGCTGAGTCCTCCACCCGCTCGTCGCCCGGCAGCCGGTAGCGTAGAACCATGCGGTTCGCTCACCTGCGCCGTCCTGACTCCCCGCGCACGGTTCTCGCCGTGGTGCAGGACTCGGACGCCATCCTCGTCTCTGATCTCCTGAACGACGCCCCTGCCACGCTGCAGCACCTGATCGAGGGAGGGGACCCTCTCCTCGAGCGACTGCGCGCCGCGCTGGACGCCGCAGACGCGGAGCGCCATCCGCTCGGTGACTGGACGTTCTCCTCTGCCGTGATCGCTCCCCCGGCCGTGCTCGCCGTCGGCCTCAACTATGCGGCGCACTCCAGCGAGCTGGGCTTGAAGACCGATGCGGCACCGACCGTGTTCACGCTGTGGCCGAATTCGCTCACCGGACACGAACAGACCACCTCCTGGCCGCGATCCCTCAGCGAGGCCGTCGACTACGAGGCCGAGCTCGGCGTGCTCATCGGAACCCCCGCCAAGGACGTCAGCGAGGCGGATGCTCTCTCGCATGTCTGGGGCTACACCGTGGTGAACGACATCACCGCCAGGAACATCCAGTTCTCCGAGGCACAGTGGTCGCGATGCAAGTCGTTCGACGGATTCACCCCGACCGGACCGTTCGCGGTGACCGCGGATGAGATCTCCGACCCGCAGGATCTGCATATCTGGGCGGTCGTGGACGGCCACACGGTTCAGGACGCCAGCACGGACCAGATGGTGCGCTCCGTCGCCAAGCTGATCGCGCACCTCTCGCAGTCACTCACGCTGCTGCCCGGAACCCTCATCTCGACGGGCAGCCCCGGTGGCGCCGGGTATTCGCGGGATCCACAGATCTTCCTGCGCGACCACTCCACCGTGACCGTCGGCATCGACGGCATCGGCGAGCTCACGACGCACTGCCGCATCACCGACTGAGCAGCTCGACGCACGAAGAGGGGGATGGATGCCGCGGCATCCATCCCCCTCTTGTCTTGGCGGGTGGGTCAGACCTCGATGCGGTCCTCCGGCGAGATCACCGGGATCGCCGCGGTGATCGTCTCGAGCCCGGACAGCCGAGCGGGCGAGAGCTGCTTGACGACCTCGTCGCGCGACATCAGACCGGCCTCGACGACCAGGTCCGCGACGCTCCGGTTCGTCAGGAGAGCGGTCTTCGCGAGCGCCGCAGCGGCCGCGTATCCGATGAAGGGCGTCAGGGCGGTGATGACGCCGACCGATGCGCCGACCATCGCGCCGAGACGATCGCGGTTGGCGGTGATGCCGTCGACACAGTTGACGCGCAGCGTCCACATCGCCTGGCGCATCCACGTGATCGACTGGAAGATCGAATGCGCGATGACCGGCTCGAACGCGTTCAGCTGGAGCTGCCCCGCCTCGGCGGCCATGGTCACCGTCATGTCGGCGCCCGCGACGGCGAACGCGACCTGATTGACGACCTCGGGGATGACCGGGTTCACCTTGCCGGGCATGATGCTGGATCCGGCCTGCATCGCGGGCAGGTTGATCTCGCCCAAGCCCGCCTGCGGGCCGGACGAGAGCAGCCGGAGGTCGTTGCAGATCTTCGACAGCTTCATCGCGTTGCGCTTGAGCGTCGAGGAGAACGACATGAACGAGCCGGTGTCGCTGGTGGCCTCGACGAGGTCACCGGCCGTTCGCAGGTCGAGCTGCGTGATCTCTCGCAGGTGCTTGAGCACGGCGGGGGCGTAACCGGGGTGCGTGGTGATGCCGGTGCCGATCGCCGTGGCACCCATGTTGATCTCGAACATGAGCGAGGCGTTCTCGGTCAGCCGCGTGTGGTCGTAGCCGAGAGTCGTGGCGAAGCCGTTGAACTCCTGGCCGAGCGTCATCGGCACGGCGTCCTGCAGCTGGGTGCGACCGACCTTCAGCACGTCGTGGAACTCGCGGGACTTGCCGAGGAACGACAGTCGCAGCAGGTCGAGCTCTTCGAGCAGCGAGCGCAGCGTCAGTGACAGGCCGATCTTCACGGCGGTCGGGTAGACGTCGTTGGTGGACTGGCTGCGGTTGGTGTGATCGATCGGCGACAGGAAGGCGTAATCGCCCTTCTCGCGGCCGGCCAACTCCAGCGCGATGTTGGTGATGACCTCGTTCGCGTTCATGTTCGTCGAGGTACCCGCGCCACCCTGGATGACGCCCACCGTGAACTGCTCGTGGAACTCGCCGTCGATGACGCGCTGCGCGGCACGGTCGATCAGGTCGGCGCGCTCGTGGTCCAGTACCCCGATCTCGCGGTTCGCCCGCGCACTCGCCTGCTTGACCATCGCCAGCCCGACCACGAGGTCCGGATAGACCGAGATGGGCCGTTTCGAGATCGGGAAGTTCGCGTCGGCGCGGGAAGTATGAATCCCCCAGTACGCGTCGACGGGAATCTCCATGCTCCCGAGCGAATCGGTCTCGGTGCGGGTCGGGGTAGGCGCGGCAGAAGCCATGTCACATCCTCGTGGGTCGTGGCGGGTGAGAAGGGTGGGGGATGCTCTCAGTCTACGCCGCTCACCGGCCGGGCTTGCGGGAGAACGCCTCGAGTCGCTGCTCCGGTGTGAGCGCCGCCATCCGCTCGAGCCAGTCCGCGGAGAAGTAGTCCCCGGTCGCGGCCTGCGTCACCGGCACCACCGTGTGCGTGATCGTCTCCGGGTACACGTGCACGAGCTGGAAGGCCTGGGCCGCGTCCATGCCGTTCACCTCGGCCGACGGACGCGCCACGTTCATCGTGTAGCAGGTGGCCGACGAGACACTCACCGGGACGCCGGCGAAGGTGCCCTGCGACGAGTAGTGCAGGTGACCGGCGAGGATGCCACGGACATCGGTTCCGCGGATGACCTCCGCGAGCTCATCCTGATGCCGAAGCTCCAGGATGTCGAAGAGCGGCAGATGGCTCGGGAGCGGTGGATGGTGCATCGCGAGCAGGGTGCCGTGCGGAGCGGGATCCGCGAGCACGTCGGCGAGCCAGGACAGCTGTTCTTCGTCGAGGTCGCCGTGATGCCAGCCGGGAACGCTGGTGTCGAGAGCGATGAGGCGAAGCCCGGCGAGGTCCCAGACACCCGTCACCGGATCCTCCGTCGGCTCCGCATCGAGGAGTCCTGCGCGCAGTGCCGGGCGTTCGTCGTGGTTGCCCGCGACCCAGATGAGCGGAGCGCCCAGCTCGTCCGCCACCGGCTCGACGGCAGCCCTCAGCCGGCGATAAGCGTCGGGCTCACCCAGATCGGCGAGGTCGCCCGTGACGACGATCGCCGACGGATGCGGATGCACGGATCTGATCGCATCGAGCGTTCGGGCGAAATTGGCCTCGACGTCGTACTTCCCACCGAGCCGCGCTCCCCCTGCGAGGAAGTGCGGATCACTCACGTGGATCAGCACGTGGCTTGCGGGGTCATGTCGACCGAAGGCGTACGCGTTTCCGGTTCCTGCGGACATGCCAACAGCCTAGGCCTCGACCCTGCGTCGGCATTCGACCTGCCGGCGTCGGGTCAGTGCCCGATGACGAGGAGCAGGATGCCGGCGACCACGGCCGCGGCGCACAGCGCGAAGCATCCGTACGCACCGAAGAGCGCAACCCGCTTCTGCCCCTCGGTGAGCGGGCTCTTCCGCGCCGCCTTCGCCGCCTGCTTCTCGGCGCGCTTCATCTCCTTCTCGGAGATCACGGTGATCGCATCCGTGAACTCGGCGGGGCTCACCACCGGGGCCCGACCGCTGCGCACCAGCAGACGAAGACCGAGGGCGTAGAAGGTGACGATGGCCGCCGCGCCGATCAGTGCTGCGAGGAACACCTGGAGGAACGCGATCCAGTCGATGACGACGTTCATTCCGAGTCCCCGTTCCGGTTCGCGTCCGAGTTCTTCGATGAGGAGGCGGATTTGGCACCCTTGACGCTCGCCTTGGCCTGAGCCTTCTTCTTCGCCTTGGCCTCCGCGTCCTTCTTCGCCTGGGCCTTCACCTTCTCACGGGCCTCGGCACGGGCCTTCGCCTCGGCCTTGGCCAGCTCGATACGCTGCTGACGACGCGTCGGCGGCGGCGTGTCCGGGAGCTCGATGGCCATCCCGGATTCGGCGACGTCACTCATGGCGTTCGCGGATGTGACGGCGTTGCGGCGCGAACGCATGAACAGTCCGAGGATGATCACGACGGCGATGACAGCGTCGATCGCCACGCCCCAGTTGCCGAGCCAGACGACGAGAAGCGCCGCCAGAGCGCCCACGGCTCCCGCTGCGGGAAGCGTGAGCAGCCAGCCGACGCCGATACGACCCGCCGTCCGCCAGCGGACCGTGGAGCCTCGGCGACCGAGGCCGGAGCCGATCACGGAGCCCGAGGCCACCTGCGTGGTCGAGAGCGCGAAGCCGAGCGCACTGGAGGCCAGGATCGTCGCTGCCGTCGAGCTCTCCGCCGCGAAGCCCTGCGCGGGCTTCACATCGGTGAGCCCCTTGCCGAGGGTGCGGATGATTCGCCAGCCACCGAGATACGTGCCGAGCGCGATCGTGAAGGCGCAGGCGACGATCACCCAGAGCTGCGGTTCGTGGTGCACGCCGGACTGCCAGCCGATGGTGATCAGAGCGAGGGTGATGACACCCATCGTCTTCTGCGCGTCGTTGGTGCCGTGCGCGAGTGCGACCAGCGAGGACGTGAAGATCTGCCCCCAGCGGAAACCGTCGCGACCGTCGGGCTTGCCGTCATAACGTCGCGTGATCGAGTAGGCGATCTTCGTCGCCGCGAAGGCGATGAGCCCCGCGGTGACGGGGGCGATGAGCGCAGGGAGCACGATCTTCGAGAGCACCATGCCGAAGTCGATGCCGCCGAGCCCCGCACCGACCAGGGTCGCGCCGATCAGGCCGCCGAACAGCGCGTGCGATGAGCTCGACGGAAGGCCCAGGAGCCAGGTCAGCATGTTCCAGGTGATGGCGCCGATCAGGCCCGCGAAGATCAGGGACAGGAAGAGGTCCGCCCCCGCGGAGATGATCGCGTCTTCGCGGATGATGCCGCCGGAGATCGTCTTGGAGACCTCGGTGGACAGGAATGCACCCACCAGGTTCAAGACGGCGGCGAGGAGGACGGCGGTCTTGGGCTTGAGCGCACCGGTGGCGATCGGCGTCGCCATGGCATTCGCCGTGTCGTGAAAGCCGTTGGTGAAGTCGAAGAAGAGTGCCAGCGCGATGACAAGCACGACGATGAGGGCTGCGGTTTCCACCGTTCGCTTTCGGTCGTTTGAGGAAGAAGGAGATGTCGACGTGATCGACGTGACGAACGAAGAGTTCACCGTGGGTTTGACTTCCGTTAACCGGCCCCGCTAAATCCTCCCACCCTCCCCCGTGCCGGTCAACTCGACCTGGGATAGCGTGGGACGGTGACTGACGCTCCCCTCGCTGCCCGCCGCTCCACGCTCCGCACGCACCACGGTGACACATTCGACGACCCGTACGAGTGGATGCGGGCGAAGGACTCCGCCGAGGTCATCGCGCACCTCGAGGCGGAGAACGCCCACACCGACGACGAGACGGCGCACCTGGCCGACCTGCGCGAGCGCCTCTTCGAGGAGATCAAGAGTCGCGTGCAGGAGACCGATCTGTCCGTTCCCACCCGGCGCGGAGACTGGTGGTACTACAGCCGCACCGAAGAGGGCGCCCAGTACGGCATCCACTGCCGGGCCGCCGCGGAGCACGACGACTGGACTCCCCCGAGGCTCGAGGCCGGCGTGCCGGTTCCCGGCGAGGTCGTGCTGCTCGACGGGAACGTCGAGGCCGAGGGGCACGAGTTCTTCTCGCTCGGGGCGTTCGACACCTCGGACGACGCGACGAAGCTGCTCTGGTCGACCGACTTCGAAGGCGACGAGCTGTACACGGTGCACGTGCGCGACCTCGTCTCTGGCGAGACCCTCGACGACGAGATCCCGAACACCGGCGGCGCCTTCTTCACCCCGGACGGCACCGGCGTCCTCTACACGACCCGAGATGAAGCCTGGCGGCCCGACACCCTGTGGCTGCACCGCCTCGGCACACCGGTCGCGGACGATGTCCAGCTGTTCCACGAACCCGACGAGAAGTTCTGGCTCGGCGCCGGGATCACCCGCAGCCGCCGGTACCTCGTCATCGGCGTCGGTTCGAGCATCACGAGCGAGGAGTACCTCGTCGATCTGACCGGCGACCTCACCGCGACGCCTCGCCTGGTGTGGCCGCGCCGCGAAGGAGTGGAGTACTCCATCGATCACGCCGTGGTGGACGGCGAGGACAGGCTCTTCATCCTGCACAACGACGGAGCCCTCGACTTCGAACTCGTCTCGGTGGCGGCGTCCGACCCTCAGGGCGAACGGCGCCGGGTCGTCGCCCACGAGGCGGGAAGGCGTCTGCTCGGCATGGATGCGTTCCGCGACTTCGCAACGGTCGAGTACCGCAGCGAGGGACTCGAGCGCGTCGGGCTTCTCGACTACACCACGAACACCGTCGACGAGATCCCCTTCGACGAGCCGCTGTACTCCGCCGGAGTGAGCGGGAACCCGGAGTGGCACTCCCCCTTCCTGCGACTCGGATACACGTCGTTCGTCACGCCCGGCACGGTGTACGACCTCGACCTGTCGAACCGCGAGCTGGTGCTGCGCAAGCAGGTCACCGTACTCGGCGGCTACGACCCGGACGAGTACGGCCAGCGGCGCGAATGGGCGACGGCGTCCGATGGGGTGCGCGTGCCGATCTCCCTCGTGTGGAAGCGCTCATTCGGCGAGCCCGGTGCGGGAGCACGCCCCGTGCATCTCTACGGCTATGGTTCCTACGAGCATTCGATCGACCCCGGGTTCTCGGTCGCGCGACTCTCCGAGCTCGATCGCGGCGTGATCTTCGCGGTCGCTCACGTGCGCGGCGGCGGCGAGATGGGCCGCCAGTGGTACGAAGACGGGAAGCTGCTCAGCAAGCGCAACACCTTCACGGACTTCGTCTCCTGCGGTGAGCACCTGGTCGCGACCGGTGTCACCACGCCGAGCCGACTGGTCGCCGAGGGCGGCAGCGCGGGCGGACTGCTGATGGGCGCCGTCGCCAACCTCGCCCCCGAACTCTTCGCCGGAATCCTCGCCGGAGTTCCGTTCGTCGACGCTCTGACGACGATCCTCGACCCGTCGCTGCCCCTCACCGTGATCGAGTGGGACGAATGGGGCGATCCTCTCCACGACGCCGACGTCTACGAGTACATGAAGTCGTACTCGCCGTACGAGAACGTCCGCGACGGCGTCCAGTACCCCCGCATCCTCGCGGTGACATCACTCAATGACACCCGCGTGCTCTACGTGGAGCCGGCGAAGTGGGTCGCACGTCTGCGCGAGGCCGGTGCCTCCGACGTGCTCCTCAAGTGCGAGATGGTCGCCGGGCACGGCGGCGTGAGCGGCCGCTACAACTCATGGCGGGAGCGCGCCTTCGAGCTCGCCTGGATGCTCGACACCCTCGGCCTCGCCGAGGCCTGAGACGCGACGACGAAGCCCGCCCGTTCGAACGGGCGGGCTCGTCGAGCGGAAGTCTCAGCCGAAGAGTGCGGCGGCCTCGTCGTAGCGGTAGCGCGGGACCGTGTTCAGCTCGCCCAGCGCATCGGCGAACGGCACCCGGACGATGTCGGTGCCCTGCATCGCCACCATCTGGCCCCAGGCTCCGTCGACGAGCGCGTCCGCGGCATGGAGGCCGAGTCGCGTCGCGAGGACCCTGTCGAACGCCGACGGGGAACCACCGCGCTGGATGTGGCCGAGGATCGTGGCGCGCGTCTCGATACCCGTGATGCGCTCGATCTCGGGAGCGAGCAGATCGCCGATGCCACCGAGCCGCGGCCGGTTGAAGGCGTCGAGCCCCTTGTCGCTGTATGCCTCGTCCATTCCGAGGAGCTTGAAGCCTTCGGAGACGACGACCAGGGGCGCGCGGCCGCGGTCGTGGGCGCTGGTCACGAGCTCGGTGATGTCGTCGATCGACATCGGCACCTCGGGGATGCAGATCACGTGGGCGCCGGCGGCCATACCGGCGTGCAGGGCGATCCAGCCGACGTGGCGTCCCATGACCTCGGCGACCATGCACCGCTGGTGGGAGTCGCCCGTGGTGCGAAGCCTGTCCATCGCATCCGTGGCGATGTTCACCGCCGTGTCGAAGCCGAACGAGTAGTCCGTCGCCTGCAGGTCGTTGTCGATCGTCTTGGGGACGCCGATGACCTTGATGCCGTCCTTCGCGAGACGGTCGGCCGCGGCGAGAGTGCCTTCGCCGCCGATCGCGATGATGCCGTCGATCTTGTGCCCGTAGAGGGTCTTGGCGATGTTCTCCGCTCCCCCGCGCTCGCCCTCGTAGGGGTTCGTGCGGCTGGTGCCGAGGATCGTGCCGCCGACCTTGGACAGGCCCTTCACCTCGTGGCGCGTGAGCGGCATGAAGTCTCCGTCGACCAGCCCCCGCCATCCGTCACGGATGCCGACGAACTCCAGGTCGTACGTGGTGGTGCCCTTGAGCACGATGCCGCGGATGACCGCGTTGAGTCCGGGGCAGTCGCCGCCGCTCGTCAGGATGCCGATCTTCATGCTGGTGCCTTCAGACGTTCGGGAGATGGGGGAAAGAGGCGACGCTGCCTTCGATCGACACTAGCGCCCCACGTACCCGGGCGCCATTCGAAGCCGACGAAAACCGTTGATCTTGACACCACAATCCGCCGATATCGACGAACTTCTTGATCCCGAACGTCGAAGAGGCGAAACCGACGTTAAGAACCGGAGTTCTTCACTCTTATGCCGCGCCCAGAGCCTGCCGCAGCAGGTGCATGAGAGCCGCCAGCTGCACGGGTTCTGCGGCCGACTCCTCGACGGCCTCGCCGTCGAGCGCGCGTGCCGCGAGGCCTTGTTTCTGATCGATCAGCTCAGCGATCTTGGTGTCGATCGTGTGCGCGGCGATGATCCGCCACGCCGTGACCGGCTCGTCCTGACCGATGCGGTGCACGCGGTCGATCGCCTGAGTCTGTTCGGCCGCCGTCCAGGACAGCTCTGCGAGGACGACGTTCGACGCCGCCTGCAGGTTCAGGCCGACGCCGGCCGCGGTGAGCGAGCAGACCGCGATCCCCACGGAAGGGTCGCTGTTGAAGTCGTCGATCGCCTGCTGGCGAGTCGTCGAGGTCTGGTCTCCGCGGATCGACACCGACCGGATGCCCACGGCGGCGAAGTGGGCCTCCGCACGGTCCATCACGTCGATGTGCTTCGCGAAGAAGACGACCTTGCCGACAGACCGCTGCAACTGCGCTGCATAGTCCGCCGCGAGCTGCGCCTTGGCCTGGCCGATTCGGCGGACCATCGTGAAGACGTTGTCTCCTCCGGTGCCCGCAGCCTTCGACTCCTCGAGCTCGTTCTGGGCGACGAGGCGGACGATGTCCTCGTCGATCTCCCCGGGCGCCAGTCCACGGTCTCCGCGGGCCTCGATGATGCGACGGTACCGAGCCGCGAGCCGCTCGCCGAGTTCGCGTTCGGCCTGGCGGATGCTCCGTCCGAACTCGTCGTCGAGCTGCACCGGCAGATCGGCGATCAGCTTGTCCGGCAGATCGGCGGCGACGTCCTTCTTCTTGCGTCGCACGATGCCCATCGAGATGACGGCGTCGCGTGCCTCGGGGTAGAACGCCTTGTCGGCCGGGGTGAACCCCGTGGCGTCGAGCTTCTCCATCAGCTCGGGGCCGGGCTTCTCGCCCGTGGTCCACCCCAGGAAGCGCCAGATCGCGTCGAAGTCCTCGACGTCGTTGATCAGCGGCGTGCCGGTGAGGGCGAGCATCAGGGGATCATGCCCCGGCGTGCGCTCACGCACCTGAGCAGCCAGCGAGAGGACGTTCTGGGAGCGCTGCGAAGAGAGGTTCTTGATGAAGTGCGCCTCGTCGACGACCATTCCGCGCAGACCGATCGAGGCCAGCCACGACATGTGCCGATCGAGGATCTCGTAGTTCACGATGAACACGTCGGCGAACGCGTCGATGTCGGTGCCGTCGCCCTGGATGACCGTGGCGCGGCGCTGCGGCGTCCACCGCTCGACCTCGCGCGCCCAGTTCATCTTCACGACGTTGGGCACGACGACGAGCAGCGGGTACGCACCGGCCACCGAGGCGGCCAGCACCGACTGCGCCGTCTTGCCGAGGCCGGGCTCGTCTGCCAGGAGGAAGCTGCGGTGACCCGCCTTCACCGCCTCCAGGAACCGCGACTGATGCACCATGACCTCGAGGCCCTTGGGCGAGATGTGGTCGTACTCCGGCGCCGGCGGCAGATCCATCGACGCAGCGGATCCGCCGGCTCCGGTCTCGAACGCCTTGTACAGCGGGCCCATGAGCTCCCAGCCGTCGAGGCGACGGCGCGGGGTCGCAGCCGGACGCGGCGTGAGATCCGGAGCGAGGAACGGGTTCGCCAGCTGCCGCGACTCGACCGAAGGAGGCGTGACCTGTCGCTCGGCGATCGCCGCGGGAACCGTGGAGATCTGAACGGGTGCGGCATCGGCGATGATCAGCTCCTCGGGAGCGAGCTCCGCTCCCGACTCGAGAAGCCAGTCGCGTCGCATGCGCTTGGCGACCGGCGACGTCGCCTGGTCGGCCTCGAGCAGCTGGATGAGCGACGTGTCGCGCGCGGCAGTCTTGGCGAGGATGGTGGCCACACCGTCGAGGCGCTTCAGCAGCTCAGCGCGTGCCGGGTCACCGATCTCGGCGTCCGCCTTCACTCTGGCGCGCTCCTCGCGCACCAGGAACGCGATCACCTGGAACTTCACCCGGTTCGTCGGGCCGAGCTTCCCGCGCTGCGACTTCGCCTCGATCTCGCGCACCTTGCGCGCCAGGATCGGGATGAGGGGTGCCTCATCGTCGCGACGGGACGTCTTCTTGCGCCGCGTGGCGGCGGTTGCCGTAGTCGGCATGCTCCTCCTGAGCGTGAAGGCTCCGGCTTCCCCATGAAGCCCTGAACCGTTCTCGTTGTCCGCGTGTGGCGTGAGCCAGGACCGTACGAACAGTGGGTCGTCTTCCCGTCGAAGCACGCGAGAAGCGTGAGAATCGGCGGGAGCCGACTCCATTCTATGTCATCGGACGGTCGTCCTGCAGATCGCCCACGCCGAGTCGTCGGACGACGACCGGGAAGTACCGTGGCAGGGCGATTATGCGGATGTGATGCCGAGAGCCCGAGCAGCGTCCGTGACGTCCGCACCCATCTGCTCCATCAGCTTCTCGATGCCCTCGAAGGCGACCATGCCCCGCAGTCTCGCCACGAACTCGACCGTGACATCGTGTCCGTACAGGTCGAGCCCGGTCTCCCCCAGCACGTGCGCCTCGACCTGACGTACGAGCACGTCGTCGAAGGTCGGATTCGTGCCCACCGAGATCGCGGACGGATGACGGATGCCGGTGTCGTGGTCGACGAGCCACCCGGCATACACCCCGTCGGCGGGGACGAAGGCGTCGACGATGGTCGAGAGGTTGGCTGTGGGGAACCCCAGCTCCCGCCCGCGCTTGAGGCCGTGGACGACCTCGCCGCGGACGTCGGGATAGCGCCCGAGCACCGTGGCGGCCGAAGCGACGTCCCCCTCCATCAGCAGCTCTCGGATCCAGCTGGACGAGACGCGGCGAGGGGAACCGGGAAGATACACATCGTCGACGACCTCGACGGAGAAGCCGTAGCGAGGGCCGAGTTCGCGTAGCAGCTCGGGCGTGCCCGCGCCTCGGTGCCCGAAGCGGAAGTCCTGACCGACCAGGACGGTCGACACCTGCAGCGCACCGACGAGGATGTCGACGACGAAGTCCTCCGCGCTGCGGGCGGCCATCTCCTCGTCGAATGTGAGCACGAGTGTCGCGTCGAGCCCGAGGCCGCCCAACAGCTCGAGCTTGCGCTCGACCGTGACGACGTTCTCGGGACAGCGATCCGGCCGGATGACTGCCAGCGGATTGCGGTCGAAGGTCACGGCGACCGCGCGGCTCCCGGTGGCGGCGGCGGCTTCCTTCAGCCGTTCGATGACCGCACGATGACCGGCGTGGACACCATCGAACTTGCCGATGGCGACGGCGCTCGGGCCGAATCCGCCGGAAACCTCCTCCGGGCTGCGGAAGACGATCACGCGTGCACCTCGGCCGGAATCGCGGCGTCCACGGGGCGGTGCGTGCGCAGCCACCAGATTCCGAACACCGGGAGGACCAGCGGGATGAACAGGTAACCGCGCCCGAACAGCGACCACACCGTCTCGTGCTGGAACAGCGCCGGCATCAGGATGCTCAGCAGTCCCACCACGAGGACACCGGTGAGCTCGAAGACGATAGCGACCCAGGCGACGGTGTACCACCCACGACGACGGGCCAGGACGAGCGCGAGTGTCGCGAGGATGTAGACGACCGCAGCGAGTGCGGAGAGGGAGTACGCCAGCGGTGCCTCGTCGAATCGGCGGACGATCTGCACGAAGCTGCGGCCTGTGGCGGCCAGCGCCATGACGGCGTAGACGATCACGAGGACGCGACCGATTCCGGTCATCCGAGTGGAGGGGGCGGTGGAGCTCATAGCGCATTCCATCCTAGAGCCGCGGGAGGGCACCGGACTCCGCCACGACCCCTCACGTCACGCGATCTGGACGGTCCAGATGACCTGCATGCGCCACAGCATGATCGCGATCGCGAGCGCGGCCACACCCAGGATCACCGTGCTCCACCGGCTGCGCTCCATGAGCGCCCACAGTACGGCTCCGATGGGCAGGAGCACCGCCGACACCAGGTAGACCCAGTACTCGAGCAAGTCCCCCGTCGGCGGGTTGCCGGCGAGCGGTGCGACGATCGCGACGATCACCTGGACGACGAGCAGCACCTCCACGAGCGCGAGCGCCCCGACGCTGATGTCGCTCGGTCGCCGACCACTCAGTCCGGCGACGATGCAGAAGATCCCGGCAGCGACGGCGACTGCGATCTGCGCGATCGTGAGCCACAGGATCATCGGTCGCCCTCCGGCATGTTCATGGCGCTCTTCAGATCTGCGCCCCGCTTCTCGACGATGCCCACCAGAAGGCCGTCCGGGTCGATCGCGGCACCGAGAGCGTCTGCGAGGCGGGCGGCCTGCCCTCCCAGTCGCTTGCCGTGTCGGAGGTCCCGTGCTTCTTCTGCGGACATCTCCAGCACCGGAAGGATGCGCCCCGCCGCGTCGCCTGGAGTCAGCGTCGGCGCGCCTTCGAGCGCATCGAGACCGACGGCATCCGTCACTTCGAACGGCCCGACCCGCGTGCGCCGCAGCGCGGTGAGGTGTCCGCCGACACCGAGTGCGGCGCCGAGGTCACGGGCGAGCGACCGGATGTACGTGCCGGAAGAGCAGTCGACGATCACATCGAGATCGAGAAAACCGTCCTGCTGACGCCGTGCCGACACGTCGAAGCGAGACACGACGACGTCCCGCGCGGCGAGCACGACCTCTTCGCCGGCACGCACACGATCGTATGCACGTCGTCCGTCGACCTTGATGGCGGACACCGAGCTGGGAACCTGGGAGATCTCTCCGGTCAACGCCAGGATGCCCTCGTCGACCGCGGCATCCGTGACCGCGCTCCATGCCTCGGGTTCGGCGGTCATGAGGATCTCGCCCTCGGCGTCGTCCGTCCCGGTGGTCTGTCCGAGACGGATCGTCGCCTCGTAGGTCTTGTCCGCGCCGACGATGTAGGTCAGCAGCCGGGTGGCACCTTCGATGCCGATGACGAGGAGTCCGGTCGCCATCGGATCGAGTGTCCCCGCATGGCCGACCTTCCGCGTCCCGAACGCGCGCCGCGTGCGGGCGACCACGTCGTGGCTGGTCAGCCCAGCGGGCTTGTCGACGAGAAGGATGCCGGGCGAGACCATCCCCTCAGCCTACCGACGACGCGCGCGCCCCCGGTCCGAGGCAGCCCCCGGTGCCGCACCGTGAATCGCCGGACCGACCACGGGTCACGGCTCACGTACGCTGGAGGGATGCCCGGACCGCAGGCCCCTTCCGATGTCGTATCGCGCCTGCCGACGTGGTATCGATCGACCGCTCGAGACCTGCCGTGGCGCCGAGCGGAGTTCCATGACGAGTTCGGCGCGTGGGGCGTCCTGGTCAGCGAATTCATGCTTCAGCAGACTCCGGTCTCCCGAGTCGTCCCGCACCTCGAGGCGTGGCTCGCGCGCTGGCCCACACCCGCGGCGATGGCCTCTGCCTCGGCCGCGGAAGTCGTGCACCAGTGGGCCAATCTCGGATACCCGCGTCGCGCGCTCTGGTTGTTCCGGGCGGCTGTCGAGATCACCGAGCGGCACGGCGGGATCGTGCCGCGCGACGTCGAGGCCCTGCTCGCCCTGTCCGGCATCGGCGACTATACGGCCCGCGCGGTCGCGGTCTTCGCTTACGGCGACCGTCACCCGGTCGTCGACACGAACACTCGGCGCGTCCTGGCCAGGGCTGTTCAGGGGCGGGCCCAGCCGGCACCGCCCTCGCGGCGCGACCTGGAGCTGATGGACTCCCTCCTGCCCGACTCACTGGCCGACGCCGCGGAGTTCAACGCCGCCATGATGGAGCTCGGCGCGACCATGTGCACGTCGCGGGCACCGCGATGCGAGCAGTGCCCCCTGGCCAACAGCTGCGCGTGGCTGGCAGCCGGCAGGCCGGACACCGGGGATGAACGCCGTCGCCAGGCCACCTACGAAGGCTCGGATCGACAGGCACGCGGTGCCGTGCTGCGGCTGCTGCGCGATCGGTCCCCGGAGGCGGTGCCGCTCGACCTCGTGCTCCCGGAGTGGCCGGATCCCCGTCAGCGCGACCGGGCGATCGACTCGCTCATCGCCGACGGTCTCGCCGAAGCCGACGGGATGGCCCTCTCGCTGCCGCGCTGACGAGCTCAGAGGTGATGGTCGGTGCGATGTGCCAGCACCGTCAGCTCGACCCGACTGCGGACATCGAGTTTCGCGAAGACCCGGCCGAGGTGGACCTCCACCGTACGGACCGAGAAATTGAGCATCTCGGCGATGTCACGGTTCGCCGCCCCGCCGACGGCGTACATCGCGACTTCCAGCTCGCGCGCGGTCAGCTGCAGCGACCATGCGGCTCGACACGCCGCCAGCGGATCGACGGTGGGAACGATGCTCCCCTCCTTGGCATCGAGCCTGTCCAGCCGTCCGCGGATCGTGCGCGCCCATGCCGTCGCACCGCACAGCTCGAACAACCTCTCGGCGTGCTCCAGGTGGATACGAGCCGAGGGATGATCGTCGCGGATGGCGTACTGGGTGCCGAGCATCGTCTCCACCCTCGCCCGCGCGAACGGGGAGCGGAGCGTCCGCGCCTCCTCGCGCACTTCGACGCACTCGGAACGCCAGCGACCATCCCCAGCCGTCGCCAGCCGGACGCGCAGACTCTGCGCGAGGGCGATCTCCGGCGGCTCGATGGACGGCGCGGGGGTCGATCGACCGTCCGGGTCGAGCGCGAGCTCATCGAGTGCCGGGACCGTCATGGTGGTCCGAGCCGATCCGAGATCGGCCCAGAGACGGATGGTGGCTGCAGCGTCGTCGAATGAACCGGCGAGAAACGACTGGATGCCGCGGTCGACGAGACGGTCGATCCTCGCGCCCGCCGGCAGCCCTTCGGTGAGCGATCGGGCGTACGGTCCGAGTTCACCGAGCACGGCGAGGTCGAGACGCCTGGCCAGCACCACGCCCAACCCGGCGAGTGGCAACGACACCGGCAGCACGACTGCGGCCTGGATCAACCGGTCGCGCGCAAGGCCGATGTCGCCGCGCCACACCAGCAACAGAACCTCGACGACCGCGCGATACGCCTGGACGACGGGGCTGTGCTCGAATCCCGGAACGAACGGATCCGCGTCGGCGGGCATCCCCGATCCGCCGCTCGCGAGCACGCGCAGCCCCAGGTCAACGTCCCCGCCCATCGCGGCCTGCAGCGCGCGCAGCATTCCTCCCGTCACCGGCCCGGAGCCTACGGTCGCGCCGATGTCGCGTTCACCCGCGATCAGCCAGCTCAGCGCGACGACGGGGTCCCTGAGTTCGTGCTCGGCACCGATCCGCGTGGCGCCTTCCCGGACGGCGTCGAGCCAGACACGCATCCCGCGCCGATCGCCCCGTTCCGCGCACAACACCGCAGCCAGAGCAGCCGCCCTCGTCCAGTGGCACCAGTCGTCGGAGTCGTCCGTGCACGGGCGCAGCACTCGCGGGTCGACCTCCGGCACTGAGCCCTGCTCGAATGCCTGCGCGACGAACAGACCGCCGAGGGCCTGGAGCCGCCGACGCTCCGCCGCGTGCGGGTACAGACCGCCGAACCACGCGACCGCTTCCGCAGCGAAGCCGGCGCCGACGGCCGAAGCGCCCGCCACGAGATGCGCTTCTTCGCGGGCTCCGCCGACAGCATGTTCCGCCGCCTCTCTCGCGAGCAGCAGCGCGCGTTCCGGGTGGCCGGCCTCACTGAGCTGTCGCGCGATGACCGTCAGCTCGACCGCGGTCTCGGGAGCCGCCTCGAGGGACGCGCGAGCGCGGTGCCAACCCTCGCTCACCCGGTCACCCCGACGGCGGAAGATCGCGCTCAGCCGCTCGTGGACACCGGCGATGGCTGCGGTGCCGGTGGTGGCTCTGATCCAGATGGAGAGACGGGGATCGGCGAAGCGCGAGTGGCCGGCATGCACCCGGATGTGCTCCCCCACCGGAGCTGCGGCGATCGCGGCCGCCGACCTGCCGTCGAACTCGAGGAGGGCGTCGAGTCCACCGTCCAGGCAGACGGAGAGCGCCGTCAGCAGCTCGCGATCCCTGTCATCGAACTGCGTGGCGTCGAATCTCCGCACGATCGAGGGCACGAGCGGGAGCGGGCTGGGCAGCGGGAGCCGACCGTGGCGTTGGTCCGCTGACAGGCGCTCGGCGACTTCGCGGATCGTCGGAGAATCCGCGTCCAGCTCGGCAGCGAGACGGGCGAGCACGTGCGGCACACAGCCGAGGTCGAGCTCCAGGAGCTCGTCCAGCAACACGCCCAACGCGGCGGGCGCGACGAAGAGAGCCCCCTGTGTACCCGTACCCTCGATGCCGTTCCCCCAGCTTCACGGAAGCGTTCCCGCGAAGCCGAGCGTATCAAACGGCGATCACTCCGGGTCGTCCTCCGTGCGGTACGGATCGGCGTCGCCGGCGTGAGATGCGGAAGACGCGAGTTTCGCGACGTCGGCATCGCGCTGCTGTGCCTCGCGGAGCAGCGCACCGATGTGGTCCGCGTTCTCCGGGAGGGCATCCGGGATGAACTCGAGCGTGGGCACCAGACGGGTGCTCAGCTGCCGTCCGACCTCGCTGCGCAGCATGCCGGTCGCCGAGGTGAGCGCGGCGCCGCTGGCGATGCGCTCTTCTTCCGTGCCCAGCACCGTGTAGAACACCGATGCGTGCTGAAGATCACCGGTCACACGGACGTCGGTGATGGTGACGAAGCCGAGGCGCGGATCGCGCAGCCCCTTCTCCAGCCGCTCGGCGAGGATCACGCGGATACGATCCGCGAGTCGGGCCTGTCGTTCGCCTGCCATTGTTCTCTCCCTGTCCAGGAACCCTCAGGGCGTCCTCCTCTCCGCGCTCCGGAGGAGCGGGAGCGAAGGACGCCCGAAGGTGTTTCGAAATTGATCAGCCGCGAGGCTTCTCGATGAGCTCGGTCGTCTCGATCTCGTCGCCGATCTGGATGTCGTTGTACTTTCCGAGACCGATACCGGCCTCGTAGTCGGTACGGACCTCGGTGACGTCATCCTTGAAGCGACGCAGCGACTCGATGGCGAGACCATCGGCCAGCACGACGCCGTCGCGGATGACACGAGCCTTGGCGTTTCGCGTGATCGTTCCCGATCGCACGATGACACCGGCGATGTTGCCGAACTTCGAGGAGCGGAACACCTCGCGGATCTCGGCGACACCCGACTGGACCTCTTCGTACTCCGGCTTGAGCATGCCCTTGAGCGAGCTCTCGATCTCGTCGATCGCGTTGTAGATGACGGAGTAGAAACGGATGTCCACGCCTTCACGGGCGGCGCGCTCGCGCGCCTTCGTGTCGGGGCGGACGTTGAAGCCCACGATGATCGCGTTGTCGATCGTCGCCAGGTTCACGTCGGACTCGGTGATCGCACCGACGCCGCGGTGGATGATGCGCAGCTGCACCGAGTCGTCGACCTCGATCTTGAGGAGCGACTCCTCCAGCGCCTCGACGGCACCGGAGACGTCACCCTTGATGATGAGGTTGAGCGACTCGACCTTGCCGTCTTCGAGAGCACGGGTGAAGTCTTCGAGCGAGATGCGCTTGCGGGCCTTGGCCAGCTGGGCGTTGCGCTCGACTGCTTCACGCTTCTCAGCGATCTGGCGGGCCATGCGGTCTTCCTCGGTGACGATGAAGACGTCACCGGCACGCGGCACGGAGTTCAGACCCTGCACCTGCACCGGACGCGACGGGTAGGCCTCGAGGACCTGCTCGCCGTTCTCGTCGGCCATGGCACGCACGCGACCGTAGGCCGTTCCGGCGACGATGGCGTCACCGATCCGGAGCGTTCCGGACTGGATCAGCACGGTGGCGACAGAACCGCGACCCTTGTCGAGCTTCGCCTCGATCGCGACACCGCGGGCACCCTTGTTCGGGTTGGCGGTCAGATCGAGACCTGCGTCGGCCGTGAGCAGCACGGCGTCCAGGAGCTCCTGGATACCCGTGTTGGCGCGAGCGGAGACGTCGACGAACATGACGTCGCCACCGAACTCCTCGGCGACCAGGCCGTACTCGGTGAGCTGCTGACGCACCTTCGACGGGTTCGCGTCGGGCTTGTCCACCTTGTTCACCGCGACCACGATCGGCACGTTCGCCGCCTGAGCGTGGTTCAGCGCCTCGACCGTCTGCGGCATGATGCCGTCGTCGGCTGCGACCACGAGGATCGCGAGGTCGGTGACCTGCGCACCACGGGCACGCATGGCGGTGAACGCCTCGTGACCCGGGGTGTCGATGAACGTGATGGCCCGCTCGATGCCCTCGTGCTCGGTCCAGACCTGGTACGCACCGATGTGCTGGGTGATGCCACCGGCTTCACCCTCGATGACGTTCGTCTGACGGATCGCGTCGAGCAGTCGCGTCTTACCGTGGTCGACGTGACCCATGACGGTCACGACCGGAGGACGGATCTCGAGGTCGTCTTCGCTCTCCGCCTCCAGCTCGGCCTCGAGGTCGAGACCGAAGCCCTCGAGGAGCTCCTTGTCCTCGTCCTCGGGCGAGACCATCTGGATCTTGTAGCCGAGCTCGGCGCCCAGGACCTCGAACGTCGCCTCATCGAGGGACTCGGTGGCCGTGGCCATCTCGCCCAGGTTGAAGAGGATGGTGACGAGGGTTCCGGGCTGGACCGTGTAGCCGGTCAGCGTCTCGATCTTGTCGGCGAAGTCCGCGATGGATGCGCCGCGGCGCATGCGGATGACCTCTCCGTTGCCGCGGGTGACGTTGACGCCACCGACGACCGGAGCACTCCGCATCTCGAACTCTTGCCGCTTCGCCCGCCGCGACTTGCGCTGCTTGCTCTTGCCGCCACCCTTGCCGAAGGCACCTGCGGTACCACCGCCGGGACCACGGCCACGACCGCCACCGCCACCGGGACGACCGGCGAAACCGCCGCCACCGCCGGGACGTGCACCAGGACCACCGGCACCGCCGGGTCCACCGGCACCGCCGGGACGACCGGGGCCGCCGGGACGCTGCTGGAACGGAGCGCCGGGACGACCGCCACCACCGCTACGGGGCGCACCGGGACGAGGCGAACCGGGACGCGGAGCACCCGGACGGGGCGCACCGGGGCGCGGAGCCTGCGGACGCGGGATGTTGCCCGGCGTCGGGCGCTGACCCATGCCCTGGGCGGATGCGAAGGGGTTGTTACCCGGGCGGGGTCCGGCCGGGCGCTGACCCATCCCCTGCGCGGAGGAGAACGGGTTGTTGCCGGGACGCGGAGCGCCAGGAGTCGGTGCACCGCCCTCTGCAGGCTTGGGTGCGTCCGCTGCCGCTGCTGCAGGTGCCTCTGCCACGGGGGCAGGCGCCGGTGCAGCGGGCGCGGGCGCCTCGGGGGCCGGAGCCTCCGGGGCAGGCTTGGGACCAGGCTTCGGGCCCGGGGTGGGTCCGGGCTTGGCGCCCGGCTTCGCTGCCGACTTGGCGGCAGCCGGCTTGGACGCGGGAGCAGCTTCAGCCGCACCCTTGAGCGACCCGTCGGCCTCGATCGCCGCGCGCAGCTTGCGCGCCACCGGCGGTTCGATGGTCGAAGAGGGGCTCTTCACGAACTCGCCGAGTTCTTTGAGCTTTGCAAGAGCGACCTTGCTGTCGACGCCGAGTTCGGCGGCGATCTCATGTACGCGTGGTTTACCAGCCACAATTCTCCTGTCTGAGTCGGTCCACCCAGACAGGGCAGACCACTAGTCGCGGACGGGTCTCATTTCGAGCCGTTCACTTTGTTTCCATAGCTGTTCAGCCTTTGTTTCTTGGTGGGTGCTGTTCGAAGATCCGCGTGTCCAGCTCAGTGGATACGCGCAGTGCTCGTCCGAATGCGCGGCGCCGGAGAGCGGCATCCATGCATTCCCGAGTCGGATGGACCCACGCGCCGCGCCCCGGCAGGACAGCACGGTCATCGGGGATGAGGGTGTCGTTCTGGGCCACCACCCTGAGCAGGGCGGTGCGGGGAGCACGCGTGCGACAACCGACGCACGTTCGTACGGGTTCCATCTTACACCTGCGTTTCACCCCGCCTCGCCCGCACGCCGGGCGAGGCGGAAGGCCGGAGCCGGTCAGTCGAGGACGCTGTCCGGCTGGATGTCGATCTTCGCACCCGTGAGCTTGGCGGCCAGACGCGCGTTCTGACCCTCCTTGCCGATCGCGAGTGACAGCTGGTAGTCGGGCACCAGCGCGCGGACGGCTTTGGTGCTCGCGTCGAGCACGAAGGCGCTCGTGACCTTCGCCGGCGAGAGCGCGTGCGCCACGAACGTGGGCAGATCGGCGTCGTAGTCGACGATGTCGATCTTCTCCCCCGCGAGCTCCTCCGTCACGGCGCGCACGCGGCGTCCGAGCTCGCCGATGCAGGCGCCCTTCGCGTTGATCGACGGGTCGTTCGCCTTGACCGCGATCTTCGTGCGGTGCCCGGCCTCGCGAGCCAGGGCCACGATCTCGACGAGACCGGCGGCGATCTCCGGCACCTCGAGCGCGAAGAGCTTGCGGACAAGCCCCGGGTGGGTGCGGGACACCGTGATCTGCGGTCCCTTGAGACCCTTGGCGACGCTGGTGACGTACACGCGCAGGCGTGATCCGTGGGTGTATTCCTCGCCGGGCACCTGCTCCTCGGGGGGCAGGATCGCCTCGACGGCACCGAGGTCGACGTGGATCATGCGCGGGTTCGGACCCTGCTGGATCACGCCGGCGACGATGTCGCCCTCTTTGTCCTTGAAGTCTCCGAGCACCACGTCGTCCGCGATGTCACGCAGACGCTGGCTGATGACCTGCTTGGCGGCGAAGGCCGCGATGCGACCGAAGTCGTCGGGGGTCGCATCCTCTTCGCCGATGATGGCGTCTTCCTCGTCGCGGACGACCTGCAGGATCGCGACGTGCCCGGTCTTGCGGTCCAGGTGCACGCGGACGCCTTCGGGCGTCACACCGTCGTCGGAGACGTGCTTGGAGTATGCGGTCAGGATCGCCTGCTCGATGATCGCGACGAGTTCGTCGAAGGGGATCGCCTTCTCCTTCTCGATCCCTCGCAGAAGACTCAGTTCGATGTCCATGACGGCCTCTCTATTCAGCTCTCGTCGCGCCTGTTCGCACGCGCGACATCCGTACCACGATACCCTGTGCCAACCGGCCCCTGCCACGACGGCAGCAGTTTTCCGCGCCGGAAGTCGAGGAGGACAGATGGGATCGTTCGACACCATCGTGATCGGTGCGGGGATGTCGGGTGTCACCGCCGCCCGGATGCTCGCCGATGCCGGGCATCGGGTCGTGGTCCTCGAAGGACGCGATCGCATCGGTGGCCGGATGCACACCGACCGGGAAGCGGGGTTTCCCGTGGATCGCGGCGCCTCGTGGATCCATGGGATCGACGGTTCGCCGCTGTGGGATCTCGTCCAGGCGCTTCGGATTCCGACCATCGAGTACACGGTGGGCAGTTTCCAGGTCGGCGGGCGGCCCATCGAGAACTTCGACGGAGACGGAAGACCCATGGGCTCCGATGTCACCGCTCGATGGATCGACGACGTCGACGCGGTCGATCGCCTTCTCGTCGACGAGATCGCCGCCTCCTCCCCCGGCGACACATATCTGGATGTGACGGAGCGCGCGCTCGATCGTTCCGGCCTCACCCCTGAGCGCATCGACGACATCCGCGAGTTCTTCCGCCACCGGGTCGAGGAGCAGTGCGGGGCCTGGATCGGAGACCTCGACGCGCACGGCCTCGACGAGGACGCGATAGACGGTGACGAGGTGATCTTCCCGCACGGCTACGACGAGGTGCCTCGACGCATCGGCGCGGGCCTCGACATCCGCTTCGAGACGACGGCGACGAAGATCGTCCGCTCCACCGGAGGGGTGACCGTCCATGCCGGCGACACGGCATTCACGGCGGATCAGGTCGTCGTGACGGTTCCGTTGGGCGCGCTCAAGGCAGGGTCGATCGAGTTCGAGCCGGCGCTGCCGGAGGCCGTGGCCGGTCCAGTCGCACGACTCGGGATGGGAGTGTTCAACAAGGTCTTCATCCAGTTCGATCAGAGGTTCTGGAACGAGGACAGCTATGTGCTGCGAGCGCTCGGCGAGGCCGGCGAACACTGGCATTCCTGGTACGACGTCTCCGCCGTCAGCGGGCTGCCCACCCTGCTGACCTTCGCCGCCGGACCGCTCGGACGGCGAATGCAGGAGCTCCCCGACGAGGAGGTGGTCGCCGACGTCGTGCGCGCGCTCCGCGCCCTCTATGGAGACGCGGTCGGCGAGCCCCGGGCGCACTGGGTCACGCACTGGGGCGACGACGAGTTCTCGAACGGCTCGTACTCGTATCTCGCCCTCGGGTCCACGCACCACGACCACGACGACCTGGCCGGCCCCGTCGACGGAGTCCTGCACTTCGCGGGTGAGGCCACCTGGGGTGACGAACCGGCGACCGTCGGGGCCGCCTACTACTCGGGGCGCCGAGCCGCAGAACGGGTGCTGGGCCGGACAGTCGACCTCGACGGGTTCGCGGCCCGCATCATCGAGCGGGAGCAGAAGGAAGCGCGTTGATCGCGCCGATCAGTCGGAACAGATTCCCGACCTGACGCTGATCGAGATGGAGGATCAGCCGCGGCAGCTCCAGCTGGTCGTCGTCGACGATCTCGGGTTGCCGCGGCGCGGTCCGCTCGATCCGTCCGGAGGAGAGCATCGGGGCGAACTGTTCGTTCAGCGCGTCGATCTCTTCATCCGTCGGCTCGGCGCGCAGACGGAGCACGAGCGCGTCGCCGACCCAGCGCAGTGAGTCGTAGTTGTGCCAGAACCCGGTGATCTCCGCCCGAGCGGCCTCCACGGAATCGGTGATCACCACCCGATCGAAGTCGCCTTCCGAGATGACTCCGGTCGGTGCGAGGTGGTCGTCGATGAAGCTGCGAAGACCCTGCCAGAACGTCCCACCCGGCTGGTCCAGGAGCACGATCGGCGTCGGCTCCGCCTTGCCGGTCTGCTGCAGGGTGAGCAGCTCGAACATCTCGTCCAGGGTGCCGAATCCTCCGGGGAGGCAGATGAAGCCGAGCGATTCCTTGATGAGCATCAGCTTGCGAGTGAAGAAGTACTTCATCGCGACGACCTGATCGTTGTCGGTGAGGAGGCCCTGCGCCTTCTCCTCGAACGGCAGCCGGATCGACACGCCGAGCGAGAGTGCGGGACCGGCGCCTTCGGAGGCAGCTTGCATGATCCCGGGGCCCGCGCCCGTGACGACCATCCAGCCATCGCCAGCCAGCGCCGCGGCAACGTCGCGCGCGGTGAGGTACAGGGGATCGTCCTGCCTGGTGCGGGCGGATCCGAAGACCGTCACCTTGGGCACTCCGCGGAACGGGGCGAACAGGCGGAAGGCGTCGCGCATCTCGGCCAGAGCCGCCGAGGCGATCTTCAGATCGAGGCGGTCGGCGCCGTCCTCGCCGAGCAGGATCGCCGTGCGCAGCATCCGCATCACCAGCCGTCGGTCGGCGTGCACCCCGGCCTCGTCGAGGACGGCGTTGATCTCGGAGCTGAGGGCTTCGGGCAGTGGTTCGTCGATCATGACACCAGCGTGGCACGCGTCGCGGAGAGCGCGGTCCGCAACGCCGGGCATGGTGTCGACGTCAGAGGCACGGGCGAGAGCACTGCACGGCCGCGGTGTCAATGCCCGTGCCTCGCGCTGCCCCCGCACGGCACTCTGACGACATGACCGAGATCACAGGAACCGAAGCCCTCGCCCGCGTCGCAGACCTCGTGGAAGACATCGACATCGCGATGCTCACCACCACGGACGACCACGGCAACCTCGTGAGCCGCCCGATGTCGACCCGACAGATGGACGATGCGGGCAACATCTGGTTCTTCACGGCCGAGGACACCGAGAAGGTCGAGGAAGCACAGCGACACCACGACGTGGGCCTGGCCTACTGCGACGCCAAGGGCATGCGTTATGTATCCGTCGCCGGCACGGCCGAGGTCGTCCACGACCGGACCAAGATGGAGGAGCTCTACTCCACGTCGCTCGAGATCTGGTTCGCAGACGGACTGGAGACCCCGGGGATCACGCTCCTCAAGGTGACCCCGAAGGTGGTCGAGTTCTGGGAGCCGGCGAAGGGCAAGCTCGCGCTGGCTGCCGGCGCCCTGAAGTCGCTCGTCACCCGCGACACACCAGACGACGACATCATGAACCACGGCCACATCGTCTGCTGACGACGCGGCCGAGGTCTGTCAGGAAGCGGAGAGACGCCCCACGACGTCTTCCACAGAGACCGTGTCGCGGTCGCCGGTGCGGCGATCCCACAGCTCGACCTGACCGTCGGCCGCACCGCGTCCGACGATGACGATCTTCGGCACGCCGACGAGTTCGGCGTCACCGAACTTCACGCCGGGCGAGACCTTCGGGCGGTCGTCGTAGAGCACGTCGAGACCAGCGGCCTCGAGCTGTGTGGAGAGTCCCTCTGCCACCTCGAACGCGACCTGGTCCCGACCGGCGGCGACGACCTGCACGTCGAACGGCGCGACGGAAGCGGGCCAGATCAGGCCCTTCTCGTCGTTGTTCAGCTCGGCGATGATCGCGAGGATGCGGGTCACGCCGATGCCGTACGAGCCCATCGTGACGGTGACGAGCTTGCCGTTCTCGTTCAAGACCTTGAGTCCCAGGGCCTCGGCGTACTTGCGGCCGAGCTGGAAGACGTGACCGATCTCCATGCCCCGGGCGAGCTCGACCGGGCCGGAGCCGTCGGGGGCGGGATCTCCCGCACGCACGTTCGCGATCTCCACGATCCCGTCGGCGGCGAAGTCGCGACCGGCGACGACGGAGTGCGCATGCTTCTGATCGATGTTCGCGCCGGTGATCCAGCTGGTGCCCTCGCTGACGCGCGGGTCGACCAGATAGCGGATGCCGGTGGCCGACTCCTCGCCGAGCACGGCGCCGGTCGGCGACCAGGGACCGATGTATCCCTTCACCAGAAGCGGATTGTTCTCGAAGTCATCCGCCGTGGCCGTCTCGACCGCGGCGGGCGCGAACGCCACCTCGGCGCGTTTCTCATCGACCTCGCGGTCGCCGGGGATGCCGACGATGACAAGCTCGCGAGTGCCGTCCAGGTGGGTCAGGGCGAGGACGACGTTCTTCAGCGTGTCGGCCGCCGTGAACTCCCCCTCGAGCTCGCGGTTGGTGTGCGCGACCAGTGTCTCGATCGTCGGCGTGTCCGGCGAGTCGAAGATCACCGGCGCCGCATCTTCGTCGAACGGGATGGCGTCGGGAACCTCGGTGGTGAAAGCCTCGACGTTCGCCGCATATCCGCCGGCGCTGCGCACGAAGGTGTCTTCGCCGACCGGGGTCGGGTGCAGGAACTCTTCGCTGCGGGAACCGCCCATCGCACCGGCATCCGCCTGCACGATGACGTACTCGAGGCCGAGCCTCTGGAAGATGCGCTCGTAGGCATCCCGCTGCGCCTGATAGCTGACGTTCAGGCCCTCATCCGACGAATCGAACGAGTACGCGTCCTTCATCGTGAACTCACGGCCGCGGAGCAGGCCGGCGCGAGGACGAGCCTCGTCGCGGTACTTGTCCTGGATCTGGTAGATCGTGAGCGGCAGATCCTTGTAGGACGAGTACAGGTCCTTCACGAGCAGCGTGAAAGCCTCTTCATGGGTCGGGGCGAGGAGGTAGTCGCCGCCCTTGCGGTCCTGCAGGCGGAAGAGCAGATCGCCGTACTCGTCCCAGCGACCGCTGGCCTCGTAGGCTTCCCGCGGCATGAGTGCGGGGAAATGGACCTCCTGCGCGCCCGCGGCGGCCATCTCGTCGCGGATGACCGTCTCGATCCTCGCCTTGACGCGAAGCCCCAGCGGCAGCCACGCGAAAATGCCGGCGGCCTGCGGGCGGATGTATCCGGCCCGGATCAGCAGCCGGTGACTGGCGACCTCTGCGCCTGCAGGGTCTTCGCGGAGCGTACGGAGGAAGAAGTTCGAAAGACGAGTGACCACGGAGCAAGTCTAGTGAGCCGTGACCACTCGTCTTCGACGCCGTCAGTTGAGCGCGGGCAGGTTCGCGGGCACGACGCCGCCGGCGTACAGGTCGGCCGCGAGCTCCTGGAGTGCGGTGAGCGCGACCCGCTGCGGAAGCGGACCGTAGGAGATCCGGGCGACACCGAGCTTCTCGTACTCCGACGCGGCGAGGGCGCCGGGGATGCCGATCACGCTGACCTTGCGCTCCCCGATGCCCTCGACGAGCTGACGGGTGACGTTCATGTCGAGGATGCCGGGGACGAACACGGCCGTCGCCCCGGCATCGAGGTAGGCGCGCCCGCGCTGGATCGCGTCGGCGATGCTCTCCGGGACCGAGCGTGCACCGGCGCGGACGAAGGCATCCGTCCGCGCATTGAGCGCGAAGGGCACGCCCTCGGCCTCGGCCGCTTTGACGATCGCCGCGACGGCGGCGACGGATTCATCCAGCGGCTTGAGACGGTCTTCGACGTTCGCGCCCACGACGCCGGCCCCGATGGCGAGGCGCGTGGTCTCGCCCGCGTCGCCGTAGCCGTCGTCGAGGTCAGCCGTGACCGGGACCTGGACGGCGGCAGCGATCCGCCCCACCATGTCGATCATGATCTCGCGGGGGGTCGCGCCGTCGTCGTAACCGAACGATGCGGCGATGCCGTGCCCCGCGGTGGCGAGTGCCTTCGTCTCCGGGAGGGCGGCGACCGCCCGCGCGGACACGACATCCCACACGTTCACGACGCGGAGGATCTCCGGAGCGTCATAGAGTCCGACAAGGGTCTGGGCCTTGGATGCAGTCGTCATGATTACACGCTAACGCGGGACACGGACGGTCGGGCCGACTTCGATGCATCAGGCGTTGAGTACCACCTTGAGCGCCTTGGTCTCCGCCGCACGGCTGAACGTGTCGTACGCACTCTCGATGTCGTCGAGCGCGAAGAGGTGGCTGACGAAGCCGCTCGGATCGATGCGCTGCTCCGCGACGAGTTTCGTCAGCATCCGCGCGGTGTTCGCGTTGACGAGTCCTGTCGTGATCGTGAGGTTCTGAATCCACAGCCGGTCCAGCGGGAATTCCACCGGCGCACCGTGAACGCCGACGTTGGCCACGTGGCCACCCGGTCGCACCATCTCGACCGCCATGTCCCACGTCCGGGGAATCCCCACCGCTTCGATGGCGACGTCCACGCCGAGTCCGTCGGTGAGCGCCATCACCTGTTCCCGCCAGTCGCTGTCCGAGGAGACCACCGCGTGCGTGGCGCCGAACTGCAGCGCGAGCTCCGCGCGATTGGCGTCGAGATCGATCGCGATGACCTTGCTCGGCCCGTAGAGCTGGGCCGTCATGACCGCGGCGAGGCCGACCGGACCGGCACCGACGACGGCGACGACATCGCCTGCTTTGACCCCGCCGTACTGCACGCAGATCTCGTGTCCGGTCGGCAGGATGTCACTGAGGAGCACGGCCGTCTCGAGAGCGAGCCCTTCAGGGAGCCGGTGCAGAGACGTCTCCGCGAACGGCACTCTCACGAACTCCGCCTGAGTACCGTCGATGAGGTGCCCGAGGATCCAGCCGATCCCCGATGCGCCTTCGCTCGCAAGGCAGTGCGACTGCAGACCGGCGACGCAGAACTCGCACTTTCCGCAGGCAGTGATGCAGGAGATGATCACGCGGTCGCCCACCGCCAGTCCGGTGACGGCGTCGCCGACCTCCGTGATGACACCCACTCCCTCATGCCCCAGGATGCGCCCGTCGGTGACGTCGGGAACGTCGCCCTTCAGGATGTGGAGATCGGTCCCGCAGATCGTCGTGCTCTCGATGCGGACGATCGCGTCGGTCCCCGCCAGGATCTTCGGATCCGGAACTTCCTCCCATGCCTTCTGACCGGGACCGCGGAAAACAAGTGCCTTCATGAGCTTCTCCTTCATCGAGGATTTCCTGGATCTTCTCCAGTAACATTTTACCATCTGAGGGGCAGTCGTGTCCGGGCTGATGGCCGGTACGCCGCCTAGTGTGGACCCATGCCGCAGCGCCGATCGCATGTGTCCACGTCCGCCGCTCAGACCGAGCTCGCCACGGCCCTCGCCGTCCTGCGGGAAGCTGCCGAGGCATCGCTCGGATTCCAGCCGGGGGTGCTCGCCGAAGCGGATTCGGCCACCGCGCCTCAGCCGACGCTGGATCTTCGGGACCTCTCGTTCGCGACTCTGGACCCGGAGGGCTCGCGCGATCTGGATCAGGCGTTCCAGCTGGAGCGCACCGCATCGGGCTACACCGTTCGATACGCGATCGCAGACGTTCCCGCGTTCGTCGTCCCCGACGGAGCAGTGGATGCCGAAGCTCGTCGTCGCGGGCAGACCCTGTATGCGGCGGATGGCAGAATCCCCTTGCATCCCCCCGTCCTCAGCGAGGATCGCGCATCACTCCTCGCCGGGGTCGACCGCCCGGCGTTGGTCTGGACCTTCTCTCTCGACCCCACGGGTGCGGTGACCGGGTTCCGGCTCGAACGCGCGCTGATCCGCTCTCGCGCGCAACTCGACTACGAGAGCACGCAGCGGTCGCTGGATCGGGGCGAAGACGGACCGGCGTCGCTGCTGCCCGAGATCGGCGCTCTTCGCATCGAGCAGGAGCGACTGCGGGGCGGGGCGAGCCTCAACCTCCCCGACGAGGAGGTCGTGCGCGCCCCCGATGGCACGTATGCGATCGAACGCCGCAGCCCCCTCCCCGTCGAGGAGTGGAACGCCCAGCTCTCACTCATGACCGGGATGGCGGCGGCGTCCCTCATGCTCGATGCCGGGATCGGAATCCTTCGCACGATGCCGGAACCGGATGCCGAGGCCTTCGACACCTTCCGGCACCAGACCGAGGCCCTCGGGCGGTCGTGGACGACGGGCACGTACGGCGAGTACCTTCGCGGGCTCGATCGCCGTGACCCGATCACTCTCCCGGTACTCGAAGCGGCGGCATCCCTGTTCCGGGGCGCCGGCTATCGAGTGTTCGACGGAGCCGTTCCGCAGGACGCAGTACAGGCGGCGATCGCGGCCCCGTACGCCCACGCCACCGCTCCCCTGCGCCGACTCGTCGACCGCTGGACGCTGACGATCTGCCTCGCGGTCTCGAACGGCGAACCGGTACCCGGCTGGGTGCGTGACTCGCTCGACGAGCTCCCCGCTCTCATGCAGGAGTCCAGCCAACGGGCATCCCGGTTGAACTCGGCCACGATCAACACCGTCGAGGCCGCGCTGCTCACTCCGCTTGTCGGGACGACGATCGAGGCGACCGTGATCGCGCTGCGCGGCGAGCGTGCGACGATCCAGATCGCGGAACCGGCCGTCACGGCGACAGCACCCGTTCCCCCCGGCGCGAAGCCGGGCGACGTCGTGCGGCTTCGCGTCACCCGTGCGGACATCGCCGCGGGAGAGGTGGAGTTCGCTCTGTGACGCCGCCGCCGGGGTCGTGCACCCGCGCTCCGGTGCGGATCGATTTCGTGCGCTGAGGTCAGACGACAGGGGTCGCCGTCGTCGTCATCACGAGCAGCTGGGGGTCCGTCAGATCGAGCGACACCGAGATCGACGAAAACTCGGACAGCGACCCCACATGGGTGCCACCGCACAGGATCACGGCCTCGCCTTCGGGGAGCTCGCAGTGCCAGCGACGGCGATCGACGATCGTCGGCCCCTCCGTCTCGACCCGGCTTGTGGCCCCTGCGGCGATCCACCCGGTGAGCTGAGCGTTGATCCGCTGCTCCCGGTCGGCGAGAGTCGCCGCGAAGGTCTCGGTGTCGAAGCCCGCACGGCGAAGGCTCTTGCCGAGACGGTACTCATCGACCGCGCCGTCCTCGTGGATGCGACTGGACTGATTGGCGCGCCCCTCGAAGTCCGGATTCCCGAGCGCGTCCGCACCCGGATCCTTCCGCCACAGGTCGGCGACAGCGAGATCCAGAGCAAGAGAGGCGAGATGGCAAGCCGTGTGGCCGCGGCTGAGTCCTTCACGCCGAGAGCCGTCGACGCTCAGCCGCACACGGGAGCCTTTGTCAAGCCATGCGGGAGCCGCGCCGTCGATGCGGTGAGCGACGAGCCAGGTCCACCCCTCGGTACCGCGCTTGACGGGGATGTCGCTCCCGACGGCGAACTCGCTCTCGTCGGAGACCGCAGCCATCAGCGCCTCGACGACCGGAACCGTCTCATCTCCCGCGGCGATCGCGCCGGCATCACCCGGCTGGTCGGGCCAGGTGTGGTCGACGGGGTGGAACGGCGTCGCATCGACGACGACGACCGTCCCGTCGGGGCCGCTCTCCACCCGGGTGACCATGCCCTCCCCTGTGGTGGCGCCGCCGGCGAAGGACACGATGGTGGGCGTCGACATGGATCTCCTCTGCGGTCAGACCGCGACGACCTGAGCGGTGCCGAGAGGCGCTTCGGGCCCCATCTCGGCAGCGATCCGGTTCGCCTCTTCGATCAGGGTCGCGACGATGTCCGCTTCCGGAACGGTCTTGATGACCTCGCCCTTGACGAAGATCTGCCCCTTGCCGTTGCCGGACGCCACGCCGAGGTCAGCTTCCCGAGCCTCACCGGGTCCGTTCACGACGCATCCCATGACAGCCACGCGCAGCGGCACCGTCATATCTTTGAGCCCCTCGGTGACGTCCTCGGCGAGCGTGTACACGTCGACCTGGGCACGACCGCACGAGGGGCACGAGACGATCTCGAGCTTGCGCTCGCGCAGGTTGAGCGACTGCAGGATCTGGTGTCCGACCTTGACCTCCTCCGCGGGAGGAGCAGACAGGGACACGCGGATGGTGTCGCCGATGCCCTCGCCGAGCAGGATGCCGAAGGCCGTCGCGCTCTTGATCGTCCCCTGGAATGCCGGGCCGGCCTCGGTCACACCGAGATGCAGAGGCCAGTCGCCACGCTCGGCGAGCTGACGATAGGCCTTCACCATCACGATCGGGTCGTTGTGCTTGACCGAGATCTTGAAGTCGTGGAAGTCGTGCTCCTCGAACAGCGACGCCTCCCAGACAGCGCTCTCGACGAGTGCTTCGGCGGTCGCCTTGCCGTGCTTGGCGAGGATCCGACGGTCCAGGGATCCGGCGTTCACTCCGATTCGCAGCGAGACGCCCGCGGCTTTGGCGGCTGCCGCGATCTTGCCGACGTTGCCGTCGAACTCCCGGATGTTTCCCGGGTTTACACGAACGGCGCCACAACCGGCGTCGATCGCGGTGTAGATGTAGCGCGGCTGGAAGTGGATGTCGGCGATCACCGGGATCTGGCTCTTCATCGCGATGATCTTCAGGGCG
The DNA here is from genome assembly GCF_041529975.1 of Microbacterium maritypicum. NCBI lineage: Bacteria > Bacillati > Actinomycetota > Actinomycetes > Micrococcales > Microbacteriaceae > Microbacterium > Microbacterium maritypicum. The sequence goes on from NZ_CP168030.1 coordinate 2,949,794, forward strand.
TCCGCATCGTCTTGGTGCGGCACGGCGACACGAACGATCTCGCAGCCCGACGCCGTGAGTTCGGCGATCTGCTGCAGCGTCCCGTTGATGTCGGTCGTCTTCGTGGTCGTCATCGACTGCACGCTGACGGGAGCGTTGCCGCCCACGAGCACCTTGCCCACTTTGATCTGCCGAGACTTCCGGCGGGGGGCGAGGACTTCGGGGATCTTCGGCATTCCGAGGTTCACTGCTGGCACCCCTCAAGCCTACGCCGCCAGGATGCAAGTGGGCTGGACGGACGCACCTACGCTGGAGGGATGGCGGTCGTTCTTCTCACGGGCTTCGAGCCCTTCGACGGCGCGGCGCGCAACCCCTCGGCCGATGCTGTGAACGCGGTCGCCGCCGACTACGACGGTCCGCACGAGCTCGTCGTCGCGACACTGCCCGTCGCTTTCGAGTCATCCGCGCGACGCCTCCGCGCGGTGATCGACCGGCACTCCCCCGACGCCGTCATCGCCACCGGGCTCGCCGGTGGGCGTCCGCAGATCGCGGTCGAGCGCATCGGCGTGAACCTGATGGACGCGCGCATCCCCGACAACGACGGCGCCCAGCCCGTCGATGCCGCCTGCGAACCCGATGGTCCCGCGGCCCGCTTCGCGACCCTTCCGGTCAAGCACCTGGTCCGGACCCTCACCGCGCACGGGCTGCCGGCACAGCTCTCGCTGTCGGCGGGTTCCTACGTGTGCAATCACGTGCTCTACACCGCACTGGGCGCTGTCCCGGCCAACACCGTCACAGGGTTCGTGCATCTTCCGTGGTCGACGAGCACCGCACCGGCGGAGGCTCCGCATCTCCCCGACGAGGAGTTGGCGCGTGCGGTGCGCCTCGTCGTGGATCATGCCCTCGATGCGGAGGTCGAGGAGCCCGGCGGAAGCATCTGGTGACGTCATCGCGCCGAAGCCGGCATCGGCGATGTGGTAGTTTCGGCCCCATGCTCGCGAACTTCACCTGGTGGCCCGCCTTCTAGGCGGTGTGTTCGCGTTCCCACGAATCCAGACCGCCTCCCGGGCGGTTTTTTCGTTGCGCCGAGCCGGAGCCTTGCACAGGAGACATCGATGACCCTCTCACGACTCGCCGAGCTCACCGCCGACCCGGCAGCATGCTTCGTGTTGATCGCCCGCGACGGCGCCGACACCGTCGAACTGCTCAGCGGCGACGTGGTGGATGTCGACCTGCTCGCCGACATCCCGCTCACGATCGACGGAACCTCCCGCGAGATCTTCGCCATGGTTCCCTATCGTCAGGTGCGCGAACGCGGATTCGTCGCCCAGGACGACGGCGCTCCGCTGCGATGCGTGATCGTCGACGAGCATCTCCACCTGCCGACGTCGCAGCTCCTCGCCGCGCTCCCGACCGCTCCCGTGCCGCTGCACGACGACGGGTTCGACATCGCGGATGCGGAGTACGCGGCGATCGTCGAGAAGGTCATCGCGGAGGAGATCGGTCGCGGCGAGGGCGCGAACTTCGTCATCCGGCGCGACTTCACCGCGGACATCGACATGGACGACCGGACGGCGGCGCTGACCTGGTTCCGCGCCCTGCTCACGCACGAACGCGGGGCGTACTGGACGTTCGCCGTCTTCACCCCCGGCCACATCGCCGTCGGCGCGAGCCCCGAGGCGCATGTCGTCGCCCGCGAGGGCGTCGTCACGATGAATCCGATCTCCGGGACGTTCCGTCACCCCGCAGGCGGGGCCACCAAAGAGACCCTGATCGACTTCCTCGCCTCCACCAAGGAGACCGAGGAGCTGTTCATGGTCGTGGATGAAGAGCTGAAGATGATGAGCGCCGTGTGCTCCGACGGTGGACGGATCACCGGTCCGCACCTGAAGGAGATGTCGCGGCTCACGCACACCGAGTACATGCTGCGCGGACGCAGCACCCTGGACCCGCGCGACATCCTGCGCGAGACGATGTTCGCACCGACCGTGACCGGATCCCCGATGCAGAACGCCTGCGCCGTGATCCGACGCCACGAACGGAAGCCTCGCGGCTATTACTCGGGCGTCGCCGCACTGTTCACCCCGAACGCCGACGGCGGACACGACCTCGATGCGCCGATCCTGATCCGCACCGTGTACCTGCAGGACGGGGAGCTCAGTGTGCCCGTCGGTGCCACCCTGGTTCGTCACTCCGATCCGCAGGGAGAGGTCTCCGAGACCCACGGAAAGGCCGCAGGGGTGCTGGGTGCGATCGGTGCCATCGACCGGGACCGCGTGGCCGAGGCACGCAGCGATGCCGATGCGCCGGCCGAGGAGCGTGCTCTCGCCGATGATCCCCAGGTCGCCGCGCTGCTCTCTTCACGCAATGCGCGCCTGGCCGAATTCTGGCTGAACCCGCAGGGCGAGGAGTTCACCGGCCCGTTCGTCGGACGCACCGCACTGGTCGTGGACGCGGAAGACCGGTTCACGACCATGCTCGCCCATCAGCTCCGTCACCTCGGTCTCACCGTGACCATCGCCGGATGGAGCGAGGTGCAGGATGCCGACCTCGATGCCGCCGACCTCGTCGTCGCGGGCCCGGGCCCCGGGGATCCCCGGGATCTGCAGAACCGCCGGATCGCCAGGATGCGCGAGGTGGTCGCCCGTCGCCTCGATGCAGGAGCCCCGCTGCTGGCCGTGTGCCTCAGCCACCAGATCCTCGCCGACCGACTCGGGGTGGCACTGACCCCGCTCGACGCCCCGCATCAGGGGCTGCAGAAGTCCGTCCCGGTGTTCGGGGAGAACGCCTCGATCGGCTTCTACAACACGTTCACCGCACGCGTCGCCCCCGAGACGACGACGGTCGGGCCGGCGGAGGTCTCGGCCGACGCCGCCTCCGGCGACGTGTTCGCTCTGCGCGGTGCCCACTTCGCCTCCGTACAGGGACATCTCGAGTCGATCCTCTCGCGCGACGGCATCCGCACGCTCGAGCGCCTCGTGTCGCACGCTTTCGCCTGAGCGGTCAGCCGAGCTCGTAGGACAGGGAGGCCAGCCGCACACTGGCTCGGTCGCGGTGCGCCGCGAGATAGAGAAGCTTGCCGGACAGCCCGGTGAACAGCCCGACCCTGCTCGCGTACGGCGGTTCGTCGACCTCACCGAGCGGATCGCGGATGAGCATCTCGAGCGCCTCACGACGCGTTCGATCGGCATCACGGCGTCCCCACCGGTCGATGTACGGCGCTGACTGCTGAACGATCGCACGGCCGAGGCTGCCGTGACAGAGAGACGTCCCCGTGAGAGGAGAACCCACCATCCTCTCGCGCAGTTCATCGATGCCCGACTCATGCCCCACCTGCAACCGTGACTCGATCTGGCCGGTCGCTCCCCAGCACCATGAACCGGAGAGCGCCTTCTGCGCCTGCTCCCTGTCCCCGGCAGCTTCCGCCTTGGCGAGGAGCGTCTGCTCGAGGTCGAAGCACTCGCTCACGAACGCACGCACGTCGGGATCGTCGCCCTCAGCGGCAAGAGCGAGCACGATCCCGGACATCCCGTGGGCGAGGCCCGGCTCGGCACGCCCCTTCCTCAGCGTCGTGGCGACGATCTCGACCAGCCGGTCGCGAGCCGCCGAGCCGAGTCGCGACAACGGAGCTGCGCCGCGAATCGCCCCGAGACGCTCTGCAGCGAGCATCACACCGGCGGCGCCGTTGAGATGATCGGGGGAAGCCATGCTCGGAGACAGGCCGTCCAGTGCCACACACACGACGCCCAGCCGGTCGAGCGTCTCCGCGTCGTCGCGCAACCGGGCGGCCTCCCCCAACGCGAGCGCCGCGCCGAGTGGGCCCTCACCCAGTCCGAGCGAGAGCACTTCATCCGTCGATCGTGCCCGGCTCTCGACGAATCTCTCCAGCGCGCGCAGCAGCGAGGCGCTCGTCAGACGATAGAGATCATCGGCCCGATGACTCTCCAGACCCGCAGCACCGGCGGCGAGGACGATCCCCGCCAGTCCGTCGTAGACGCCGTTCCGCGTCACGAAGATCTCGTGGCGACTCGGAGAGTGCTGAATCGACGAGATCCACCACACATGATCGCCCGTCCGCTGCGCGGTCGCACGGAGCCGGTCGACGATCTGCTCGATCATCGGAACCGGGCTCGGCATCCGTCGCACGTCCTGCGGCACGGTCCGGGGTGTCGAGTCCACGGTCCAATCCGGATCCTCGAGGCCCAGCTCGAGACTCCGTCGCAGCAGGTGGGTCTGACCGGGCACCGCGCCCCGGTCCGTGAGGGCGAGGAAGCGCTCGGTCCACAGGCCGAGTACGTCGCGTCCGGTCCCCAGGGCGTTCCCCGTGCCCGACTCGAGGCGACCTCGCCCGACATCGACTTCGAACACGGGCACGCAGCCGTCATCGAGCTGCCGTGCCTCCTCCTGCAGGATCCACGCGACCTCTGCGCTCGAAGGCGAGGCCTCGGCCGTTCGCTCGCCGTGCGGCGCCTTCACCTGGAGCAGACTGACGAACGACGCCGTGGAGCGCGTGAGGATCCGGCACCTCAGGTCGTCCCGCCGTGCGACGGCGGTGATGATGCGCTCCTGCACGTCCGGATCGCTCAGACGAGCCGACGCGTCGCCGAAGCCCTCCTCGAGATCGGCGACATGATCGGCGAACGGGGCGCGGGTCGAGCCGATGTGGGGCTGACTCCCGAACACCTGAGGCTCGAGCAGCCGCTCGTACGATGTGCGCAGTACTCCGTCTCGGCGGGTGATCCTCCGTGCCTGCGCCTGCCGCGCAGGGTCGGCGAACGCACCGAGGGCACTCGCGTCGTACGGATCGGCGTCCTCGAAGCGTTTGCCCCAGTTGGGGACGAGGAGCGTCGTGAGGAGGCTGGGGGCGTTTCGGGCGAAGTACCCGTCTTCGGCCGGCGACGAGGAGGACAGCCCGGAACCGAACGCGCACTCCGCGTCGATGACGTACGGCGCACCCCGCGCGCACTTCACGTTCTCGTAGTGGAGGTCCTGCATGCCGAGGGCGCTCGCGACCGCGATCAGTGCACCGAATCGTCGGTAGTAGACGGCACGCTCCCGGTCTGTCTCCACGTTCTCGAAGACGATGTACTCCTGCCAGCCGTGCGTCCCGCGATCGAGAGTCCGCGGGATCCTCGGCGGATCGGGCAGCTCCAGGATGCCGAGGATCTCGTCGATGAGCACATCCGGTGCGAGCGAGCGCGGCTTGTACACCAGCACCGGGCGTCCCTCGGCATAGATGCCGAGGACCGCTCCGCGCGGATGCACGTCTCCGAGGACCTTCAGGTGGCTCACGGAGGCGAGCAACTCCGCTGCCCAGGTTCCCGACGCGAGTTCGGCACGGAGATCGTCGACGAACAGGCGCGCAGCGCGGCGGAAGACGGTTCCGAGCCGCTCCGCTCTCGGAACGAGATCGCCGAGATCCATCAACTCCGCCCAGCGGTGCCCGGACTCGGCGAACTCGTCCCACATCTCACGGCCGTCGTCAGGGATGGAACGTCCACTCACCCGCTCGTACTCATCCTGCGCAGCAAGCGAGAGAAGCGTCGTCGCCTGCGAAACGAACGAGCTCGCGAACGCGCCCACCAATGCGCCCTCCGCAAGGACGTCACATGTGCGCTCGAGCTCGGACAGCTCCTCGCACAGGTCGCTCACCTGCGACCAGATCAGCAGGACGGGCCAGTTATGGCGTTCCGAGTCCCCGATGTCCTCGACCCACGCCGCGGGGGTTGGGCCTGGCATCCGGTGCTAGGCGCGCCAGCCGAACGTCACCGGGGCAGCGGGTTCCGCTGCGAATGTCGGACCGACGGCGCAATTGCACACCGTGTTGTTCTGGCAGGTGGGCCCCATGATCGTCGTGCACATCTGGGGGTTGTTGGTCTCGGTGGCGGACACGGTCGTGTCGATCGCCTCGGTGTCACGGCCGACCAAACTGCGGAAGATGGCCTCGTCGATCGTCTCCCGCCCCGACGAGATGTCGTTCGAGGCTGCGGAGTCCGACGCTTCGCGAACAGCGATCCTGAGATCAGCGATACTCGTCATTTCGTCTCTCCTTCGTTTCGACTGACTGTGCGGCAACTGCGCCGCTCTTCCCTGCCACGGTACGCAGGCACCCGCCGAGAGTCAACGAAGCGCACTGCCCTCGGCGGTCTCGTCCCGCTTCGTCTGCGTGGCGCGGCCGGCCTCCCACTCCTCGCGGAGGATGGCGTAGATCACCACGTCATTCCAGCGCCCGTCGCGCCACTGCGCGCTTCTCACGATTCCCTCCCGCGACATACCGCCAGGACGGGCCGAGGGGTTCTTCGGTGCTGCCGCCGCCGCCGTCGCCGCCTCGATCCGGTGGGTGGCGGTCGTCGAGAACAGGTAGTCGATGAGCAGCACCAAACCACTCGACGCCGCGCGCGTGCGGCGGTGCTCCGGAAGCACGAGGAGACCGATCCCCCAGCCCCGATGACGAGGAGAGCCACCGTAGTCGTACCCGGGAAACCAACTCACCTGGCCGATCGTCGCGCGATCACGCACCAGACGCATCCGACCGCCGTCCGGCGTGATCATCCCCAGCCCCGGGCTCTGCGGCCCGAACGGCGGCACCTGGGTGTAGCCGAAGCCGAACCAGTTGTTGGGCTGCCAGGCCTCGGGGTCACGAAGACGCTCCGCCATCTCCGCTTCGGACTGGGGGTCGTATGGTCGCAGTGAGTATCCGTGCATGGGTGCCTCCAGGGAGCGTTCGGTCGATCCACGCTTCACTCTGCCACCCATGACGCCGATCACGGCGACCGGCTACTGGAACAGGGACACCGGCTTCACGATGTCGGCGATCAGGAGGAGCGCACCCATCGCGATGAGCACCACCGAGACGACCACCGTGAGAGGCACGAGGCTCGTGGCGTCCACCGGCGCCGGAGGCGGTCGACGGAAGATCTTCGCCCAAATCCTGCGGATGCCGTCCCAGAGCGCGACGACGATGTGGCCGCCGTCGAGGGGAAGCAGCGGTATCAGGTTGAAGACGAACAGCGCGATGTTGAGCATGCCCAGCAAACTCAGGAGGCCCGCCCATCGATCCAGGACGGGCGCATCCACGGAGGCGACCTCTCCGGCGAGTCGGCCGACGCCCACGACGCTCAGCGGACCGTTCGGGTCACGGTCCGCGCCCGCGAACACCGATGCGCCGATGTCCCACAGGCGCGCCGGGAGGTTGAGGATCATGGTCGCCACGCGTCCGGCGGAATCGACCGCCATCTCCGGTCCGGCCGAGAGCGGCTGCTGGATGTAGCCCATCTGGGAGTACATGCCCGCGTAGCCGACCTCCTTCACCACCGGGTCGCCGTTCTCGTCCTGCAGCGGCCGGCCGCTGGCGTCCGTGATCGTGCGTTCGGCGGCGATGGGAGTCAGGCTCAGCGACTCGTCGGAGCCGTCGCGGCGCACGACGACATCCAGCACTTCGCCCGGCGAGGCCTGAATGATGGCGGTCGCATCGGCGAACGTCGACACCGGCTGTCCGTCGACGGAGAGGATCACGTCGCCGGGCTGCACTCCGGCCTCGGCAGCCGGAGACTCAGGGTCGTCAGGCGAGCACTCGGTGGCCGTGGACGCGGAAGGCACCACGCACTCACTCACCGCGGATATCGTCGTGGTGCCCTGCTGGAGGCCGATCCCGGAAAGCAGGATCGTGAAGATCACGGTCGCGAGCAGCAGGTTCATCACCGGCCCGCCGAGCATCACGATCACTCGCTTCCACACCGGCAGGCGGTAGAAGACGCGATCCTCCGCGCCGTCGGCGATGGTCTCGTCGTTGGCGGATCGGGCGTCCTGGATGAGCGACCGGAAGAGACCGGATGCGGGGCCCGAGCTCTTCGAGGGCGGGTACATCCCGGACATCGAGATGAAGCCACCCAGCGGCAGCATCTTGAATCCGTACTCGGTCTCGCCGATGCGCTTCGACCACAGACGCGGTCCGAAACCGATCATGTACTGGCCGACGCGCACGCCGAAGAGCTTCGCGGGGACGAGATGGCCGACCTCGTGCAGACCGATCGAAAGGCCGAGGCCGATCAGCATGAAGAGGATGCCGCCCAGATAGAGCAGGAATTCCACGTGCCAACGCTACTGCCCCCAGCTAGGAATCCGCCCGACGACGCGGGCGCGGCTAGGGTGGAACCGTGAATGCCCGGCAGCTGCGACTCGTACGCGCCGCCGCCGTCTCATCCGTCGCGACACTGCTCGCCGCGCTCTCGCACACGTTCGGTGGCGGTGCCGCACCGCATCCGCTGCTGATCCTCGCGGTCGCGACCCTGCTCACACCGTTCTCGGCCCTGCTCGTGGGGACCAGACAGTCACGCGGTCGCGTGGCATCCGCTGTCTTCGTGGCGCAGGCCGCGTTTCATATGCTGTTCCAGGCACTCGGATCGCCGACCGGCGCCGACACGCTCGGCGGCGTCGGCCACACCCACCACCTGAATCTCGATCTGCTCGGGCCCGCGACATCGGAGACATCCCTCAGCACGACGATGCTGCTCGCGCACCTCGCCGCCGCCGTGCTCACCACTCTGCTGGTCTGGCACGGGGAGACGCTCTTGGGGAGCATCGTGCGGTGGGTCGAGGCGATGTTCCGGCGCGCCGCCGCAGGCGCGCCCGCTCAACACCGCCGACCGCCCCGCCTGCGCTCCACTCTCCTGCCTTCGTTCGATGCCGCCGTCGCGGCTGCTGTGCCCCGTCGCGGGCCTCCTGCGCTCATCCGCGACTGATCCACACGGATCCGTCGCACCGGAGTCGGCCGCTGTCCAGGCGGAACAACCCCCTCGCCGGGTGCGCCGTCGTCGCGCGCCCGCTTTTTCGAGCATCAGCTTTTCGAGCACCAGGAGATTCTTCATGTCCCGTACCACCCGTACCCGCACCCACCGCGCAGCCCTCGCCACCGCCGGCATCCTCAGTGGTGCCGTCCTCGCCCTCGCCGTCCCGACGATGGCGGGCGCGCACGTCGGCGTCAGCCCCGATGAACTCGCCGCCGGAGACCATGGCGTACTCACCTTCTCGTTCTCGCACGGATGCGACAACTCCCCCACCACGGCCCTCCGCATCACGATGCCGGACGGACTCGCTTCTGTGGCGCCGACGATGGACGGCGACTGGAACATCGAGGTCGAGCGCGGTGACGACGGCCTCGTGAGCGCAGTCACCTACACCGCGCTGACGCCCGTTCCCACCGACCTCCGTGGAGCGGTGAGCATGTCCGTGGGGCTCGACGAGAGCACCCCGGAGACACTGGCCTTCCCCGTCGTGCAGGAGTGCGTCGACGGCGCGACCGAGTGGACCCAGCTCGCCGAGAAGGGTGAGGACCCCCACAGCCTGGACGCACCGGCACCGGTGGTCTCCGTCACCGACGCCGCGACCGACGGGCACGGTGATCATGGGTCCGCCGGATCGGCAGACGAGGCAGCGACGACGACGACCGATCCGCTGGGGATCGCGCTCGGAGCCGGCGGACTCGTCGCCGGGATCGCCGCACTGATCGTCGCCGTCCTCGCCTACCGCCGCCGCGCCTGACGCCGTCCGACTCCTTGCGCTCCCCCACGCGGGCGCGCAAGGAGTCGTGCCGCAGAGGTGTTCACCGTGCCGTCGTGAGATCATGGATCCGACATGTCGATTGAACAACAACCGAGCCTGCCTCCCGTGCTCCGCCCCGCGAACCCGCCCCGGCGTGAGCTGTCCGAACTCGCTTCCCGTTTCGCCCGCAGTGTGCGCGGTGACATCGACGGGATCGCCCTCTCCGGCATCACACTCGCCACTGCGGACCTTCGTCCGGGCGAGGCCTTCGTCGCGATCCGGGGCGTCAACAGGCACGGTGCGGATTTCGCCGCCGCCGCGGCCGAGAAGGGCGCCGTCGCCGTCATCACGGACGAGCCCGGCGCTGCGATCGCCGGATCCGCGGGGCTGCCGATCCTCGTGGTCGACGACCCGAGAGCGGTGCTCGGCGACCTGAGCGCCTGGGTGTACGGCACCGGCGCAGATGATCCGCTTCCGCTGCTCTTCGCCACGACGGGAACGAACGGGAAGACCAGCGTCTCCCACCTGCTCGAGGGCATCCTCGACCAGATCGGTGTCGTCACCGGGCTCTCTTCGACCGCCGAACGTCACATCGCCGGCGAAGTCATCGTCTCGCGGCTGACGACGCCCGAGGCCTCCGAGATGCACGCACTCCTGGCGCTGATGCGCGAGCGCCAGGTCGAGGCCGTGGCGGTCGAGGTCAGCGCTCAGGCTCTGTCGCGCCACCGTGTCGACGGCATCCGATTCGACGTCGCCGGCTTCACCAACCTCAGCCACGACCACCTCGACGACTACGCCGACATGGAGGAGTACTTCGAGGCGAAGCTCCCGCTCTTCCGGCCGGACCGCGCCAAGCGCGGCGTCATCTGCCTCGATTCGCCGTCCGGCGCGATCGTGGTCGACCGCTCCGAGATCCCCGTCGTGACGGTGGGGACGCCCTCGATCGCCGCCGACCCCGAGGCGGCGGCCGCCGCGGACTGGGTCGTCGTCATCGACGATGAGCGTGCGGCGGGTACCACTTTCACGATGACCGGCCCGGCAGGCTCCCTCACGACCACGGTCCCGGTGATCGGCCCGCACATGGCCGCGAACGCCGCGCTCGCGATCGTGATGCTCCTCGAGGGCGGCTACGACTGGCAGCGCATCGTCGATGCTCTCTCCCGCGATGAAGGCATCCGCGCCTATCTCCCCGGCCGCACCCAGCTGGTGTCCGGGGAACGCGGGCCTGCGGTGTTCGTCGATTTCGGCCACTCCCCCGACGCGTTCGAGAAGACGCTCGCCGCCGTGCGCCGCGTGACACCGGGCAAGGTGCTGATGCTCTTCGGCGCTGACGGCGACCGTGATGCGAGCAAGCGGTTCGACATGGCGCGCACCGCGGTCGAGGGCAGTGACATCCTCGTCGTCACCGACCATCACCCGCGCTTCGAGGATCCGGCCTCCATCCGGGCGACGCTGATCGAAGGTGCACGCAAGGCACGACCGGATGCCGAGATCCACGAGGCCTCGCCGCCCGAGAACGCGATCATCACCGCGGTCGCGCTCGTGGGCGACGGCGACGCGATCCTCTGGGCAGGCCCGGGCCACCAGGACTACCGCGACATCCGCGGGGTACGCACGCCGTACTCGGCGCGCGAGCTGGCACGCAGGGCTCTGCGCGCCGCAGGCTGGCCGGTTCCTGAACCCCGCTGGCCCGTTCCCTACGCCGACGAGGACTGACCCGGGAGCCGGGGCGGCAGACGTCGCTCCGGGTTCGGCTCAGCTGGCCGCGATCATCCGGTCCGCGGTCGCGCGCGCCCAGGCCTCGGCTGCGGCGAGCGTCTCCACGGTGAGCACGTCGGGTGCGTCATGGGCGTCGACGACGCGCGCGATCGTGTCGACGATGCCGAGGAACGACAGTCGACCTTCGTGGAAGGCGTCGACAGCCTGCTCGTTCGCCGCGTTGTAGACAGCGGGGAAAGTACCGCCCGCACGACCGACGGCCTTCGCGAGTGCGACCGAGGGGAAGGCCTCGCCGTCGAGCGGTTCGAACGTCCACGACGACGCCGTGGTCCAATCGAGCGGTCGTCCGACCCCTCCGACGCGGTGCGGCCAATCCAGCCCGAGCGAGATCGGGAGACGCATGTCGGGCGGTGAGGCCTGGGCGATCGTGGAGCCGTCGATGAACTCGACCATCGAGTGCACGATGGACTGCGGATGCACGACCACCTCGATGTCGTCGTAGGCGACATCGAACAGGAGGTGCGCCTCGATGACTTCGAGCCCCTTGTTCACGAGAGTGGCCGAATTCGTCGTGACCATGCGGCCCATGTCCCATGTCGGGTGCGCGAGGGCCTCCGCGGGGGTCACATCGGACAGCTCTGCACGCGTGCGACCACGGAACGGACCGCCGGATGCCGTCACGACGAGCCGGCGCACCTCGGCGTGAGTGCCGGCGAGCAGGGCCTGCGCCAGCGCCGAGTGCTCGGAGTCCACCGGGACGATCTGTCCGGGCGCGGCGGCGGCGAGAACCAGGTCCCCGCCGACGATCAACGACTCCTTGTTCGCCAGGGCCAGCGTGCGGCCTGCCTTCAGCGCCGCGAGAGTCGAGCCGAGTCCGATCGAGCCGGTGATGGCGTTGAGCACGACATCGGCCTCGACATCGCGGACGAGTTGCTCGGCCTCGTCCGCACCGAGCGCCGTGTCCTCGACCTGGAACTGCGCGGCCTGCTCACCCAGCATCTCGGCGTTCGAGCCGGCGGCGAGGCCGACCAGTTCGAACCGACGAGGATTGGCGCGGATGACATCCAACGCCTGGGTGCCGATGGAGCCGGTGGAGCCGAGGACGATGATGCGACGCATGACGCCAGCCTAGGACACGTCCTCGTCGCCGCCGTGGCTACTGCTGGACAGGCGTGGTGGCGAGGATGTCGACGACGAAGACGAGGCTCTCCTTCTGGAGCTCGTGTCCCTCGCTGGCGCCGTAGCCGTCCGACGGCGGCATCACGACGACGACCTGAGACCCGACCTTCTGTCCCTCGAGCGCCTTCTGGAAGCCCGCGACCACACCCGTGGTCTGGAACTGCGTCGGGGCGGCGTCGCGGCTCCAGCTGGAGTCGAACTCCTTGCCGTCCGACCACTTGACGCCGAGGTACTGCACGACCACGAGGTCGCCGGAGCCGACCGTGGGTCCGTCGCCCTGCTTGAGGACGGCGACCTTCGTCTCGGTCGGTGCATCTCCGTCGGGGATCTTGACGGAGGGCTTGCCATTGTCATCGAGCTTGACGGTCGGCATGCCCGGGGTCGGGTCGACGTCCTTGCCGGTCGCCACCTCGGGGAGCTGCTCGACAGCCTCGGCGTACACGACCACGCTGCTCGCGCCCTCGCCGAGAGCGCTGCCGGGAAGGGCGAGCACTATGCGCGAGCCGACCGGCTCGCACTCGAGCGCGGCGACGAAGAGCGAGGACTGATTGGTGTCGAGAAGAACAGGCAGCACGCCCCCCTCACCACGGGCGGATGAGTCCAGCACCTTGTTCGTCGTCGCATCGACGATCTGGTACTCGACCGAGACCAGGTCGTTGACGAAGACATCGTCACCATCGCCGGCGGAGACGACCGTCCGTTCGACGCCCTCGAACGCGGCATCGGCCGGGACCGTGACCTTCGTGTCCGCTCCCTTGCCCTCGACGACCACGGCATCGGAGGTCTTCCCCGGCTGCGCGTCCAGCGCGCACGCACTCGACGCGGTCGGGCTCGGCGTACCGGAGCTCGACGGCGCGGAACTGCCGGAGCAGCCTGCGAGCAGCAGAGTCGCCGCGGCGACGGTGGACAGAACGATGAGCGGACGCTTGCGCACAGTGAGACCTCGGGATCGCGGGTGGGAACCTCCATCCTGCCGTATAGCCCTTTGCCCCCGCTGGGAGGCACGGCGCGACTCTTCATTCCCACGCCGGCATGGATCCGGGAGTAACCTGCTCTGATGACCTCTGAGCAGTCCGTCGAGCCCGAATCCTCGTCACAAGAGGAATCCTCGTCGTCAGATGAGACTGCCAAGCCCCGTCACGCCGGGTTCGCCTACACCCTCGGACGCAGTCTCATCACTCCGCTGGCGCGGCTCGTGTACCGGCCGAAGATCGAGGGCCGCGAGAACGTTCCGCTGACCGGGCCCGTCATCTTCGCCAGCAACCACCTGTCATTCATCGACTCGATCGCGATCCCGGTCGCCGCACCCCGGCCCGTGCACTTCCTCGCGAAGTCGACCTACTTCGAAGGCACCGGCTTCCAGGGCTGGATGAGCAAGACCTTCTTCGAGTCGATCGGTGCCATCCCTGTGCGCCGCGGTGCCGGCCAAGCGGCTCTGGATGCTCTCGAGCTGCAGCGTCAGCTCCTCGACGAGGGACTCGCCGTCGCGCTCTACCCGGAGGGCACGCGCTCCACCGACGGCCGCCTCTACAAGGGGCGTACCGGGGTCGCGTTCCTCGCGCTCCAGACGGGCGCCCCCGTCGTGCCGGTCGGGCTGATCGGGACGGACAAGGTGATGCCGGTCGGGGCGAAGATGCCGACGCTCAAGGAGCGCATCACGGTCCGGTTCGGCGAGCCGCTGGATCTATCGCCGCACGGACCTGCGACCAGCGGGCGTGCGCGTCGCCTGGCGACCGACGAGATCATGGCAGCCATCCACGGTCTGTCCGGTCAGGAACTCGCCGGAGCCTACAACGAGGCTCCTGCGCAGGGCACGATCGAGAAGATCAAGCAGGCCCTGCCGCACGAGCGCCGTTGACGCCCGTGCCGCGCTGACTCACTCGGCGCGGACGGTCGCCTCGTGGCGCACCGGGAAGTTCATCGAGTTGGCGATGAAGCACCATTCGTTCGCCTGCGCGTGGGCGCGCTCGGCCGCCTCGATCATCGATGCGTCCGCGACGACGACCTCGGGCCGCAGCATCACCTCGACGAACGCCCCACCGCCCTTGCCGTCTTCGCGCATCATCCCGCTCGCGTCGTCGCGGTAGGAGACGACGACCACGCCGGCCGTCACGCACGCGTGCAGGTACGAGAGCAGGTGGCACTCCGAGAGCGAGGCGAGCAGGAGGTCTTCCGGATTCCACCGCGAGGGATCGCCGCGGAACGGCTTGTCCGCCGATGCGAGCAGCTCCGGCTTGCCGTCGACTTCGATGGTGACTTCGCGGCGGTAGTCCCGGTAGCCGGACGTCCCGGTGCCGGTGTTTCCGGTCCAGACCGAGGTGAGCGCGTAGTGATGTTCGCCGAGGGCGCGGGGGGTCGACTCTGCCATGTCCTCAGTCTGCCAGGGGCCACCGACCCGAGGTGAGCGATGGCGTGCCCGGCGCTAGAGTTGACGGGTGCTGGAGACTCTCACCGTTCAGGATTCCGTGGAACTCGCCGTCGTCGAACGGAGTGGATTCGTCGAATCGCGTCACGCCGGCGCAGCGATCGTGCTCTCTTCCGATGGTGACATCGTCGCCCGCCACGGCAACCCCGACGCGTTGGTCCTGCCCCGCTCGAGCCTCAAGCCCCTGCAGGCGGTGGCCTGCATCACGGCAGGTGCGGTGCTCGAGGGCGAACAGCTCGCGATCTCCACGGCGAGCCATGTCGGTACCGACCGGCACGCCTCCGTCGTTCGCGACATCCTCACCGAAGGCGGGCTGACCGAGGACGACCTGGCGTGCCCGGCGTCCTGGCCGAGTGATTCGGCGACGCGCGATGACCTCGTCCGCGAGCACGGTGAGCCGACGCGCGTGCGGATGAACTGCTCCGGAAAGCATGCCGCGATGCTGCGTGCGTGCGTGGCGACCGGTTGGCCGACCACCGGCTATCTCGACCCGTCACATCCGCTGCAGGTGCACATTCGCGATGTCGTCGAGCGTCTCACAGGCGAGAAGGTCGCCCACACGGCGATCGACGGGTGCGGAGCCCCTGTCCACGCGATGACCCTCACCGCCCTCGCGCGAGGCATCCACCGCATCGGCACCGCCTCCGACCGCTCGCCCTTCGCCCTTCATCGCGTCGCCGGTTCGCTGGTGCGAGCGGTACGGGAGAGTCCCTGGACGATCGAAGGGCCCGGCCGCCCCGACACGATCGCGATCGAGAAGCTCGGAGTCTTCACCAAACACGGAGCCGAGGGCGTCATGGTGATGGTCGCCCCGAACGGCACGACCGTCGCGCTGAAGATGCTGGACGGCGCGACGCGCGCTTCGACGATCGTGGCAGCGACGCTCCTCGAGCGCGCAGGGGGCCTGAGCAGCGCCGAGGTCGCCATGCTGGCGGAGGCGCTTCCCCTCACCGTTTCGGGCGGCGGCTCGATCGTCGGCGCGATCCGTCCCGGCGCCGGTATCTGACGCACCCGTCATTACCGAGCCGAGCCGAGCCCAGCCGAGACTCTCACTGCTCATCGCGGCGACAGTGCAGGAAGGACGACGCGACGCGGCGCTCCGGCACCACGGACGGACCAGGCTCGGCCGGCGTGGGTGCGCGCGTACGGCGGGAGTTCCCGCACGCCCGCGAGCTGACGGAGATCGGACTGCTGCTCGGCACGGATCAGCACTTCGCCCTCCCCTCGGATGCGCTGCCACAACGGCCAGTTGCGCTGCCACACCTCCGCGTCCCCCACGACGAGGCAGGGACGGTCGCGCTGTGTCGGCTCCGCCCCGGCAGCGATGACCTCGCACCCCGGATGCGCCGCACGCAGCATCTCTACGACCGAAGCAGCTCCGGCGGTCACGACGGCGGTGATCGCGCACGACGGCGCCCAGGCCGGAGGTGTGACGAGGGCAGGGGGAACCCCCGCGCCTTCCGGGACCCATGCCAGCTGCACCTCGCGATCGCCGATGTGGGCACGGCCGGGAGAGCGGTCGCGGATGTATGACGAGGCCTCTCCCCCGGCCGCGAGATGCTCCACTCGGCTCGGCATCCGAAGCAGCGCTCGTCGCGGCAGAGCATCGATCAGTCGTCCCAGCGGGCCCGCCGCCCTTGTCGCCGCCAGCACGAAGGTCGTCTCCCCGCGGCCGCGGAGAAGCTGCTCCCACCGTTGCGTGTATTGCTGACCGTACTCGGGGGGAAGAGTCGAGAGCACCCCGTCGATGTCGTCGCCGAGGACGAGCGACGGCATCCGTTCACTCCCCAACACCCACGCCGTGAGGAGGTCCCACGCCGCCTCTGGGTCGTTCGGCACCCACGCAGCATCAGGCCACTGCGCAGCCAGGGCCCGCAAGGCGGTGGAGCGGCCCGACCGCGGCGCCCCCAGCAGCACGATTCCTCGATCCTGCCCACAGCGCAAAAGCTCGAGTGGCTGGGCTTGGCGGGCGGGTTCGTCGGCTCGCCCGAGCACGATGGCATCCGGACCCAGCGCGGCAGAAGCGACGAGGTCCGCGAGCGGGATCCGTGTGGGAAGCGCGGCGAGCCACGGGCTGCGGGGCGGATCGGCCGCCGCCCACTGCAGCCCCACCGCTCGCAGATCCGCGGGACTCGTCAGCGCGATGCGGATCGCCGACGGCTCGGGTTCGGCCGGACGGCGAACGAGAGCGAGACCCCGCGCTTCCGCGCCGCCGGGGAGTTCCGCCGCGGCGTCCGTTCCGATCATGAGCCTGCTGTCCGCGGCATCCCCGACCCGCAGACTGACTCGGAGCGGACAGTTGGCCGCCAGCGCATCCCTCACGACTCCGGCAGCGCGTTGTGTGCCGAGGATGAGGTGCATGCCCAGCGCCCGCCCCCGTGCGGCGACGTCGGTGAAGACAGCCCCCAGGTCGGGATGCTCCGCCAGCAGCGCCGCGAATTCATCGACGACGATGACCAACCGTGGCATCCCCACCTCTCGAACGTCCCGAGCACCGGCTTCGGCGAGAACGCCTTCCCGGCGGCGAAGCTCGGCGGTCAGACTGGAGACGCCTCGCCGGGCGCCGCCCTCATCGAGATCCGTGATGACCGCTGCGACCTGCCGCAACCCGCGCAACGGCTCGAATGCGGTCCCCCCTTTGAAGTCCGCGAGCACGAACGTCACTCGGTCCGGCCCGTAGACCGCGGAGATGGCGGTGACCCAGCTGACCAGAAGCTCGCTCTTGCCGGTGCCCGTCGTTCCCGTCACGATGGCGTGAGGACCGTCTTCGACGATGTCGACGACCAGCTGTCCGTGCTCGTTCCGACCGATGGCGGCAGCCAGACCGTCGCCTGGGCGTGGCTGCTCCAGCTCGTGCAGAACGACGGAGTCGGGAAGCACATCGATCTCGCCGGCCGCCGACGCATGCTCGCGAGCGATGATCCCTGCTTGTGCGAGTGAGACGCACTCGACGGAGACGACGGCGGTGCCCTGAGGGGTGCGCAGCCGGGCACGTCCTGGTTCGATGATGTCGATCACCGTCGTGATCCCCGCCGGAACCTCGGCGTCGGCCGGCGCCAACCAGACCACGGCATCGGCATCCATCCGGATCGCGTCGCCCGATCCGATCCCGACACGGAAGCCACCCCTGCGCGCGCGCCGCGCATGCGGCAGCGCGTCCAGCCCGCACTCGCGGAGTTCAGCGCCCACGAGCGACAGCTGCGCCGCGCTGAAGCGAAGACTCAGTTGCAGCAGGAGCGCGCGCGCCGCGGCGGCGATCACCGGCCGCGCGCCGCGCAGACACACTCCTCCGCCCAGCGGCACGACGATGGGGGCGTCGTCGAGCACTCCGCAACGGTCGCGGAACCCACGACCACGACCGTCTTCGCCCCCGCTGCACCGGATTCCGCTCGGCGCACTCCCGGCCCCCACCACGAGGGCGGTTGCGCTATCCGGCGACTCCGCTCCACGGAGGGGAGTCTGCAGGAGACTCGCCGCGGTATCGGGGTGGCGGAGCCACCGGGTCTCACGCTCCTCCCGGTGGCGGAGTACGAGTTCGGCCTCGGCCGCCGCCCAGTCCTGCTCGGACTGCGCAGCGTCGCGCCGACGTTCACGTCGCCGGTTGCGCGCCGCGTCCGCGAACGATGCCACGATCATCAACGGTCCCAGCGCGGCGAAGCACAGCGCGAACACGGATCCGGTGATCAGCCAGAGCACGACCCCTGCGGCTATCGGGACGATCGCCGCCATGAAAGGGAGTGGAGCACGGCGCAACGGCAACGGGGCCGACGGGAGCACGATCGGGAGGGGTTCCATGCGTCCAGTGGATCGCATGCCCTTCCGGAGAACGGCGCTGTCCACAGCGCCCCGCGGCTACTCCGTCGTGTCTTCGATTGGGGAGGACGAGTCGTCCTCGTCTTCAACCTGCACGATGATGAGTGTCACGTTGTCACGCCCGCCATTCTCCAACGCCGCGGCGAGCATGGCGTCCACACTGTGGCCCGGGTCGCGGTGCTCCCTGAGGAAGTGCTGGATCCCGTAATCGGTGAGCTCCTTGGTGAGCCCGTCGGAGCAGATGACGAATCGATCGCCGGCGCGCACGTCGATCGTCACGTAGTCCGGCGCCGTGAGCTCGCTCGCACCCACCGCCCTCGTGATCACGTTGCTGTACGGGTGCCCTTCGGCCTCCTCTGGACTGAGCTTGCCCGCCGTGATCAGCTCCTGCACGACCGAATGATCTGTCGTGACCTGGACGAGGCGGTCATCGCGAAGAAGGTAGACACGGGAATCCCCGATGTTCAGGGCCACCCACTGGGCGTGATCGCCCGTGATCGCGAAGAAGACGCCGGTGAGAGTGGTACCGGTGCCCTCGTCGGTCGTTTCGGGGTGGTCGGCGATGTCGCCCACCGCCTGTTCGAGCGCTTTCTCGATCGCAGGACCGTTGACATCGCCCGCGGAGACGACGGCTTGAAGCCGCTCTACCGTGCTGCGGCTCGCGATCTCTCCACCCGCGTGGCCGCCCATGCCGTCCGCGACGACGAACAGGGGGAACTCCGCCAGGAACGCATCCTGATTCGTCTCTCGACGACGACCGAGATCGGTGACCCCTGCCCAGGACAGCAGCAATGCGCGCTGCGCAACCGTGACGCGATGCGTCTTCGTCTCAGCCACGTGCTGCCTCCGATGGATCTGCGACGGGTCGGGCGTCCGCAGGATACTCACACATCGTAGTAGAACTCCCCCGCACCGCGATCACACCCGGGCGCCCGGGTCGGCCGGCAGAGGGAACAGCTCGTCGATGATCTTCTCGTCTTCGACACTCGGACGCCACGAATCACCCGCTGCCGCGTTCGCTTCGACCTGCTCGGGTGTCGTCGCACCGGCTATGACGCTGGAGACCGCCGGCCGCGAGAGAAGCCAACCGAAGGAAGCCTCCAACATCGTTATGCCGCGCTCGTCGCAGAAGTCGCGGAAGGTGTCGATGGCATCCCAGGGCGCGTTCTCCCAGACATGGCGACGCGTGGACATGATGCGGCTCGAGGCCGGTCCCCCGTCGCGCGTGAACTTGCCCGTGAGGAGTCCGTTGTGCAGCGGGAAGTACGGGAAGAAGCCCAGGGCGTATCTCTCCACGGCCGGCAGCACCTCGCGTTCGGCCGCGCGCGCGAGCAGGGAGTAGTGGTTCTGTGCGGAGATGAATCTGCCCGAAGATCGCGCGCGGGACGTGAACTCCGCTTCGGCGATCTGCCATCCGGTGAAATTCGAGTGCCCGTAGTAGCGGATCTTGCCTTCACGCACGAGCTCGTCGAGGGCGTCCGTCGTCTCGGCGATCGGCGTCTCCGGGTCCGGCAGATGCAGCTGGTACAGGTCGATCCAGTCGGTTCGAAGCCGCCGCAGCGACTCCTCCACCGCCCGCCGGACGTAGCGGCGAGAACCACGGGCCGCGGGGAACTCGTAGCCCATGTCCCGTTCCTGGCCGAACTTCGTGGCCAGCACCACACGGTCTCGACGCCCCTCGAGGGCTTCACCCATCAGCGCCTCACTCGCGCCGGCCACCGCACCGTACATGTCAGCGGTGTCGAAGAACGTGATGCCGTTGGCGAGTGCCGCATCGATCACCTCTCTCGTGCCGGAGAGCGTCTCGGTCACCGTCCCCGCTCGACCGAAGTTGTTGCAGCCGAGGCCGGTGGATGACACGAGAAGACCGGAAGCGCCCACTCGGCGCTGAGACAAGACCATGCCCTCCACGTTAGCGGGCGTGTCGGAACGGTGACCAGCCAGGACAGCACAGAGCCCCCGACCGAAGTCGAGGGCTCTGTGTCAGATGATCACGCCGGAGGCTGAGTGGGATCGCTCGGCGGTGCCGGCGGAGCAGCGGGCGGTGCCGGCGGAGCCGCAGGCGGTGCAGTGGGCGGCGCGGGCGGAGTGGTCGGCGGTGCCGCCGGAGGTGCCGGCGGGGTGGTGGGCGGCACCGGCGGGACGGGCGCACCCGTGGCCGGAGCAGCAGGCCCTGCAGGCGGAGCGTAGCCGGGCTGAGCGGGCGGGGCGTAGCCCTGCGGTGCCGGAGGGGCGTACCCCTGCGGTGCCGGAGGGGCGTACCCCTGCGGTGCGCCGTATCCGGGAGCAGCGGCGGCGGGCTTGGGCTGAACCGGGATGCCCTGCCACACCGTGTTGTCACCGAGGAATCCGTTGTTCGCCCAGGGCGCGGGAACGATGTTCGGGTTCCAGCGCGACTTGTCGAAAGCGTTGATGCCGAGCCAGATCAAGGCACCGATACCGGGGATCAGGCCCAGGAGGATCCAGACGGCATCCTTCTGCAGCTTGAGACCCACGCGCCAGGCGACGATCACGATGACCGCGACATAGGCGATCCACGAGATGTAGTTCAGGATCGGAATGATGTTGATCACGATGGCACCGAGCATCACCCACGGCGACACATCGCCGAGCTTCGCCAGGATCATGGCGTTGTAGACGGGCACCCATGCTCGCCACTTACCCTCGACTCCGGCCTTCTCGAAGATCTTCATCAGGAACAGCGACGAGAGGACGTACCCCGCTATCGCGAAGATGAAGCCGAAGACGATCAGGATGCCGAAAACGGCCAACGAGCCTGTGTCGTAATAGTCGTACATGGTCCCCTCCGGATCCAATATTCGGCACGGGTCGCGCCGCGTGACAACCATAGCGGGGAGACCACAGGCGAGCAAAGACCCACGCGGAAGCGGTCATGCGCGGACTTGCGCGGTCACTCGTGGACGACGAGCTCCAGAACACCCGGTTGCTCCGTGTCACGCAGCACGACGCCTCGGCTCTCGGCCCAGCGCCGGAGGGAGCGGAGGGAAGCCACACGGGGCCGATCTTCGGCGAGGGCACGCACGAGCAACCCCTTGGACTTCTTGTTGAAGTGGTTCAGCGCCCGGCCGTGCTCAGTGACGACGCGGACATAGGCGGAGGGCACAGTGTCGGGCACAGGCCCCAGCGCCACATACGCCTCACTGCGCAGATCGAGCACGCAGGACGGTGACGCCTCCGCGATCGCCGCTGACGTGGCTTCCGCCCAGTGCTTCCGCAACGCAGGGAAGCGCGGCAGCGAAGTCCCGGCGGCCAGGCGATAGGTCGGCACCGCGTCCAGCGCACCGACGGGACCGAGAGGTGCACTGTGGATCCAGACGTGCTCCCCCAACCACCGACGCGACGCTGCGGTGAGACCCCGTGCATCGAGCGCATCGAAGAGCACGCCCGTGTATCGATCGATCGCGGGCATCGTGGGCGCCGTCCGCAGCCGCCGGTTGTGCGCGATCTCGCCCATCTGGCGCTCGCTCAACTTGAGCACGCGTCGCGAGACCTCGTCGTCGGCTGCGAGGTCGACGAGGGCATCCAGCACGGCGGATCGATGCGCACTCAGCGACGGCAGCGAGAGGGAGGCGATGTCGAGCGGGACATCATGACCGCCCTCGCGCTTCGTCTCCGACGGCGGAAGCAGGATCTTCATGAAACCTCGGTGAATGCAGACGCGTCCGCCTCGGGACCCGAGGGGCACCGAGGCGGACGCGTCGAAACGGAAATGCTAGGCGATGAGAGCCGCGTTGCCGGCCACGATCGTCAGGGTGTCGCCCTCCATGGAGAGGAACCCGTCCTGCGCGTTGGCCAGCACCTTCGTGCCATCCGACTGCGTGATGCGGACCTGGCCCTCAGCGAGGATGGCCAGCACCGGCTCATGGCCGGTCATGAAGCCGATCTCGCCCTCGACGGTCTTGGCGACCACGAGGCTCGCCTCTCCCGTCCAGACCTCCGCATCCGCGGAGACGAGGCTGACGTGGAGCGCCATGGTCAGCCGTTCTCCTTCTGGATCTTCGCCCACTGCTCTTCGACGTCGGAGATGCCACCGACGTTGAAGAAGGCCTGCTCGGCGACGTGGTCGAAGTCACCGCGCGTGATCGCATCGAAGGACTCGATGGTCTCCTTGAGCGGGACGGTCGAACCCTCGACACCGGTGAACTTCTTCGCCATGTAGGTGTTCTGCGAGAGGAACTGCTGGATGCGACGTGCACGCGACACGACGATCTTGTCTTCCTCGGAGAGCTCGTCGACACCGAGGATGGCGATGATCTCCTGCAGTTCCTTGTTCTTCTGGAGGATCTGCTTGACCGTCGTGGCGACGCGGTAGTGGTCCTCGCCCAAGTAGCGGGGGTCCATGATGCGCGACGTCGAGGTCAGCGGGTCGATGGCCGGGTACAGACCCTTCGAGGCGATCTCACGAGAGAGCTCGGTCGTCGCGTCGAGGTGGGCGAACGTCGTCGCCGGTGCCGGGTCGGTGTAGTCATCGGCCGGCACGTAGATCGCCTGCAGTGAGGTGATCGAGTGACCACGCGTCGAGGTGATGCGCTCCTGGAGCACACCCATCTCGTCGGCGAGGTTCGGCTGGTAACCCACGGCGGAGGGCATGCGGCCCAGCAGCGTGGAGACCTCGGAACCGGCCTGCGTGAAGCGGAAGATGTTGTCGATGAAGAGCAGCACATCCTGCTTCTGCACGTCACGGAAGTACTCCGCCATCGTCAGGGCCGACAGGGCGACGCGCAGACGCGTTCCCGGCGGCTCGTCCATCTGGCCGAACACCAGGGCGGTCTTGTCGAAGACGCCCGCCTCTTCCATCTCGTGGATGAGGTCGTTGCCCTCACGGGTGCGCTCACCGACACCGGCGAACACAGACACACCACCGTGGTCCTGCGCGACGCGCTGGATCATCTCCTGGATGAGGACGGTCTTGCCGACACCGGCACCACCGAACAGGCCGATCTTTCCACCCAGCACGTACGGGGTGAGGAGGTCGATCGACTTGATGCCGGTCTCGAACATCTGAGTCTTGGACTCGAGCTGGTCGAAGTTCGGCGCCTTGCGGTGGATGGGCCAGCGCTCGGTGACCTCGATCGTCTCACCGGGCTCGAGGTTGAGCACCTCGCCGATGACGTTGAACACCTTGCCCTTGGTCACGTCGCCGACGGGGACCGAGATGGCCTCGCCCGTGTCGCGGACTTCCTGGCCGCGGACGATGCCGTCGGTCGGGTTCAGGGCGATGGCGCGGACGAGGTCGTCGCCGAGGTGCTGTGCGACCTCGAGCGTGATCTCGGTGGACTCTTCGCCCATCGCGATCGTGGTCTTCAGCGCGTTGTAGATGTCGGGGATCGAGTCATGAGGGAACTCGATGTCGACAACCGGACCGTTGACGCGTGCGACGCGCCCGACGACCGCGGTCGCCGGCTGGTCAGCCGGAGCGGTGAGGGTCATTTTCGTCTCTTTCCTGATGGTCTATTTGCTCGAGAGGGCGTCGGCGCCGCCGACGATCTCGGCGATCTGCTGCGTGATCTCCGCCTGGCGCGCGTTGTTGCGCAGGCGGGTGTAGTCGGTGATGAGCTTGTCGGCGTTGTCGCTGGCCGACTTCATCGCCTTCTGCGTCGCGGCCTGCTTGGCAGCAGACGACTGCAGGAGAGCGTTGAAGACGCGGCTCTGGATGTACACCGGCAGGATCGCATCGAGAACGGTCTCGGCATCCGGCTCGAACTCGTACAGCGGGTAAACGGTGTTACCTGCTTCCGACTCATCGGCTTCCGTGATCTCCAGCGGGAGCAGGCGTACGGACTCGGGCGACTGCGTCATCATGCTGACGAAACGGTTGTACACGAGGTGGATCTCGTCGACGCCGCCGTCCTGTCCCCCGCGGGAGAAGGAATCGAGCAGCGTCGCGGAGATCTCCTCCGCGGTGTGGAACGACGGGGTATCGGTGTCGCCGGTCCACTCCGCAGCGGCAGCGAGGCGTCGGAACTGGAAGTATCCGACGGCCTTGCGACCGATGAGGTAGAAGACCGGCTCCTTGCCCTGCTCGCGCAGGAGCTCCGCCACCTCGAGACCCTCACGGAGGATCTGCGAGTTGAAGGCTCCGGCGAGACCGCGGTCCGACGAGAAGATCACGACCGCGGAGCGGGTGATGTTCTCGGACTCGCGGGTCAGCGGGTGATCCACGTTCGAGTGCGTCGCGACGGCAGACACGGCCCTCGTCACGGCTCGCGCGAAGGGTGTGGACGCCTTGACGCGTGCCATCGCCTTCTGGATGCGCGAAGCCGCGATGAGTTCCATCGCCTTCGTGATCTTCTTGGTCGTCTGAGCAGAAGAGATCTTCTGCTTGTAGACCCTGAGTTGAGCGCCCATATGTCAATACCTCACGCGGTTACGCGCGACGACCCTTGACGATCTTCTCCTGGTTGACGTCCTCAGCCTCGGCTGCAGCGTGCTCCTCGTGGCCGGGAGCGCCGATGCTGGCGCCCTTGCCACCCTGGAACTCCAGGATGAAGGCATCCGTCTGCTTCTCGAGCTCGGCGACCGTGGCGTCATCGAGGACGTTGGTGTCGCGGAGCGTCTCGAGAACCTTGGTGTTGCGACGCAGGTAGTCCAGGAGTTCGCGCTCGAAGCGCAGGACATCCGAGACTTCGATCGTGTCGAGCTTGCCGTTCGTTCCGGCCCAGATCGAGACGACCTGCTCCTCGACGGGGTACGGGGAGTACTGCGGCTGCTTGAGCAGCTCGGTCAGACGCGCACCGCGGGAGAGCTGACGACGCGAAGCCGCGTCGAGGTCGGACGCGAACATCGCGAACGCCTCGAGGGAGCGGTACTGCGCGAGCTCCAGCTTCAGCGTTCCGGAGACCTTCTTGATCGACTTGACCTGGGCGTCACCACCGACTCGCGAGACCGAGATACCCACGTCGACCGCCGGACGCTGGTTGGCGTTGAAGAGGTCGGACTGGAGGAAGATCTGGCCGTCGGTGATCGAGATCACGTTGGTCGGGATGTATGCCGAGACGTCGTTGGCCTTGGTCTCGATGATCGGGAGACCCGTCATCGAACCCGCGCCGAGCTCGTCGGACAGCTTCGCGCAACGCTCGAGCAGGCGCGAGTGCAGGTAGAAGACGTCACCCGGGTATGCCTCGCG
Source organism: Microbacterium maritypicum (assembly GCF_041529975.1). Lineage (NCBI taxonomy): Bacteria > Bacillati > Actinomycetota > Actinomycetes > Micrococcales > Microbacteriaceae > Microbacterium > Microbacterium maritypicum. Next base: position 2,975,596 of record NZ_CP168030.1, read on the forward strand.
GCCCGGCGGACGGCGAAGGAGCAGAGACACGGCACGGTAGGCCTCGGCCTGCTTCGACAGGTCATCGAAGATGATGAGGACGTGCTTGCCGCCGTACATCCAGTGCTGACCGATGGCCGAACCCGTGTAGGGGGCGAGGTACTTGAAGCCGGCGGGGTCGGATGCCGGAGCCGCCACGATCGTGGTGTACTCCAGGGCTCCGGCCTCTTCGAGCGCGCCCTTCACCGAAGCGATGGTCGAGCCCTTCTGGCCGATGGCGACGTAGATGCAGCGGACCTGCTTGTTGACGTCGCCCGACTCCCAGTTGGCCTTCTGGTTGATGATCGTGTCGATCGCGATGGCCGTCTTGCCGGTCTGGCGGTCGCCGATGATCAGCTGACGCTGGCCACGGCCGACGGGGATCATCGCGTCGATCGCCTTGATGCCGGTCTGCATCGGCTCGTGCACCGACTTACGCTGCATGACGCCGGGCGCCTGCAGCTCGAGAGCGCGGACGCTCTCGGTCTCGATGGCGCCGAGGCCGTCGATCGGGGTACCGAGCGGGTCGACCACGCGGCCGAGGTAGCCGTCGCCGACCGGGACCGAGAGGACCTCGCCCGTGCGGGTGACTTCCTGGCCGGCCTCGACACCGGTGAACTCGCCGAGGACGACGACACCGATCTCGTGCTCGTTCAGGCTCTGTGCGAGTCCCTTGGTGCCGTCGGCGAAGATGACGAGCTCGTTCGCCATGACGCCGGGAAGTCCCTCGACGTGCGCGATGCCGTCTGCGGCGTCGATGACGGTGCCGACCTCCGTCGCCCCGGCCCCGGAGGGCTCGTATGCTGCGGCGAAGTCCTTCAGCGCGTCACGGATGACGTCGGGGCTGATCGATAGTTCTGCCATTGTCTTCCCTTTGTATCTGGGTGCGCGGTTCCCCGCGCGAAGTCGTGTTAGCCCGCAAGCTTCTGGCGAAGGTCTGCGAGTCGTGCGGAGATGCTGCCGTCGATGACGTCATCGGCGATCTGCACACGCAGACCTCCGACCACGGCAGGGTCGATGACGACGTTGAGGGACACCTGGCCGTCGTAGCGACGAGACAGCGAGTCACTGAGACGTGCTCGCTGCGCATCGGTGAGCGGAGCCGCGGTGTGCACCGTGGCGACCACGCGACCGCGCTGGCTGGAGACGATGCTCATCGCCCGGTTCAGCAGTCGCCGCACGCGGCGCTCACGCGGCTGACGCACGAGCGACGTGATGATCAGCGTCGACGCAGCGCTCGTGGAGCCTTCGGCCAGGAGGCGCTCGACGAGCGCAGCCTTGGCGTCTTCTCCGCCGAGGCGGCTGCCCAGGGCGAGTTCGAGCTCGGGGTTGGCGGCGATCACGCGGGAGAAGCTGAAGAGCTCCCCCTCGATGTCCGCGCCCGGCTCGGCGATCGCAGCAGCGCGGATCGCGAGCTCCTCGACACCGTCGACGAGCTCACCCGCGTTGGACCAGCGCTCCGCGACGACCGTCTTCAGAACGCTCTGAGCGTCTGCGGAGAACCCGCCGAACACCGCGGCGACGACGTTCTGTCGTGCCGCGGCGGGAGCAGAGGGATCAGCAAGCGCGCCGCTCAGCTGAGACGACCCGCTCACGGCACGCGCGGCAGCGAGGAGCTCCCGTGCGGTGTCGAGAGTGACGCCCTTCGCTGCGGCAAGCGTCTGGATGGATGCCGCGAGTGCCTGAGTGGTCGCGCTGCCCATTACTGAGCCGCCTTCTCGGATGCCTCGAGGTCGGCGAGGAAGCGGTCGACGACAGCCGTCGCACGGGCGTCGTCGGAGAGCGTCTCGCCGACCACGCCGCCGGCGAGGTCGATGGCGAGCGTTCCGACCTCGCTGCGCAGCGAGACGAGAGCGGTCTGCCGCTCGGCCTCGATCTGCGTGTGCGCGGTGGCGGTGATGCGTGCGGCCTCGGTGGACGCGGCATCCTTCGCCTCGGCGACGATCTTCTTGCCGTCCTCACGGGCGGCCTCGCGGATCTCTCCGGCCTCGGTACGCGCCTCAGCGAGCTGACGCGTGTACTCCTCGAGTGCCGCCTCCGCCTGCTTCTGCGCCTCGTCGGCCTTGGCGATGTTGCCCTCGATGGCGGCGGACCGCTCGTCGAGCATCTTCGTGAGCCGGGGAAGGGCGACCTTCCAGACCACGATGAGGATGACGATGAACCAGAGGCCCGACCAGATGATGTCGTACCAGGCAGGGATGAGGGGGTTGTTCGGCTCACCCTCTGCTGCGAGGTTCGTGACAAGAGCGTTCAGCATCCTGTCTCCTTCAGAAGTCGGTGAGGATTACGGGAAGGGGATGAATGCGACGGCGATGCCGACGAACGCAAGCGCCTCGGTGAAGGCGATACCGATCCACATGAGGACCTGGAGACGACCGGCCAGCTCGGGCTGACGGGCGACGCCCTCGATGGTCTTGCCGACGACGATGCCGACGCCGATGGCCGGGCCGATGGCTGCGAGGCCGTAGCCGACAGCTCCGAGGTGACCGTTGATTTCAGCGAGAACCGTAGTAGCGTCCACGGGGTTTTCCTTTCGTTGGGTGGGAAGGCTGATGCCTGCCCGCTCAGTGCTCTTCTGCGACCGCGAGCTGGATGTAGACCGCGGTGAGGACGGTGAAGACGTATGCCTGGAGGACGGCGACCAGGATCTCGAAGAGAGTGAAGGCGCCGCCGAAGGCGAGGGTTCCGACACCGAGCGCGGCCCAGCCGCCGCCTGCGGTGAAGAAGAAGAACTGGGTCGCGGAGAACGCGAGGACCAGGATCATGTGCCCCACGACGAGGTTCATGAGAAGACGCAGCGTCAACGTGACCGGACGCAGGATGAACGTCGAGATGAGCTCGATGATCGCGACGATCGGCATCGCGGCGACCGGCACGCCCTGCGGGAACAGGGAGTTCTTGAAGAACTTGAGGCCGTGGCGCTTGATTCCCGCGTAGATGAAGGTCACGTAGCTGACCACGGCGAGCGTCAGCGGCACCGCGACGATCGCCGTTCCCGGCATGTTCAGGAACGGGATGATTCCCGTGATGTTCATGAACAGCACCATGAAGAAGATGGTGGTGAGGATCGGCAGGAAGCGATCGCCGTCCTTGCGACCGAGCATGTCGTGGGCGACGTTGGTTCGAACGAAGCCGAGCCCCATCTCCACCAGGCTCTGGAAGCGTCCGGGGACGACCTTCATGCGGCGGGTGCCGAGCCAGAGGATGAGAACCACGGCGATCACCGCGAGCAACTGGACCAGGTGGATCCGGTTGACGGGGATCGGGCCTACGTGGAAGAGGATCTCCGGAAAGAAATCGTCGATCGAAGGGCCGTGGAACTCGCCGTCGGAGGCAAGTCGGGGGGTCAGGGTCGCAGCAAGATTAAACAGCGCGGGCTCCAGCTTCGGGGCACCGGTCTAAACCGGGGCGACGATGGTCGGTGTGCAATCAGCGCAAGCGCTCGCGGGCGAGCGGCGGGCACGTTTCAACAGTATCAGAATCTGAGGGTCCCCTAAGACCGCGGGCCGCCGTCGACGGGTCCTTCGTCGATGTGATTCGCGTTGCCGGGGGCGCGGTCCTCGGGCACCTCGGTCGGCAGCGTGGTGTCGCTCACGTTCGGCAGTCGCATACGGGTGAGCACGATCACATCGATCGCGAGCGACATCAGCACGCCGGCCACGATCGAGAGGAAGAACACCATCGGCTCCAGCCACGGCTGACCCGCGAGCAGGATCATCGCGACGACGAACAGTCCGAGCTTGAGGAGCCAACCACCCAGGACGATGGCGAAGAACAGCTGCACGTAGATCGGGTCGCCGTACCAACGGTTGGCGATGAGGATGCTGATGCCGGTGATCGCCAGGAACACGGCGGCCAGCAGCACGCCCAGCAGCCCGCTGACGAGTCCCTCTCCCCCGGCGACGGCATAGCCGACACCGCCCGCGACGATCGCGAGTACCGCGGTGGCGACCGCCGACCAGATGAGGGTGCGACGCAGGATCGGCGTGCTGGAAACGGGGCTCGGGCTCATCAGGACTCCACGGGTGTCGGGTCGGTGTCGGCGGCCGCTGCGCTCTTCCTGCGGCGGGTGGGGCTCAGGGTGACGACGAGGCAGGCGGCGATGCCCACGACGCCGAAGCCGACGCCGGGAAGGTACTGGCCGGGCCAGTCCTCCCGTGCACCGACGTACATCAGCAGGACGGCGAGCGAGATGACGGCCGTCCATGCGTAGAAGATGAGGACAGCGTCGCGGTCGCGGTGGCCGAGATCCAGCATCCGGTGATGCAGGTGCTTGCGATCGGGTGAGAACGGCGACCGGCCGGCGCTCATGCGTCGGAGCACCGCCAGACCGAAGTCGAGCAGCGGCAGCAGCACCACCAGCAGCGGCAGCAGGATCGGGAGGAACGCACCGATCAGCTGCGAGCGGCCGAGACGCTCGGGGTCCAATGCCGACGGGTCCATCTGACCGGTGATGGAGATCGCCGACGTCGCCATCAGCAGACCGATGACCAGTGCGCCCGAATCCCCCATGAACAGCTTCGCCGGGCTCCAGTTCAGCGGCAGGAATCCGAGGCAGGCACCGATCAGGACCGCGGCGAGGAACGTGGAGAGGTTGAAGTAGCTCGAAGCTCCGGAGTCACGCGTGAAGATGTAGGAATACGCGAAGAACACGCCGTTCGAGATGAGACACACCCCGGCGACCAGCCCGTCGAGTCCGTCGATGAAGTTCACCGCGTTCATCACGATGACGATCGCGAACATGGTGATCGTGATGCTCAGCCAGCTGGAGACCACGATGAGGTCCCCGAACGGCAGCGACAGGATCTGCAGCCCGCCGCCCACGGTGATGAGCCCGGCGGCCAGGAACTGCGCGCCGAGCTTGATCATCCAGTCGATGTCCCAGAGATCGTCCACCACGCCGATGATCGCGATCAGCAGCGAGGCGCCCAGGATCGACCACATCGTCTGCGGGGGGATCCAGATGCTCTGGAAGAACGGATTGATCGCCGAGAACCCGAAGGCGGCGGCGATGCCGAGAAAGATCGCCACACCGCCGAGGCGGGGCGTGGGCGTGGTGTGCACGTCGCGCTCGCGGATGCCGGGGTACAGCTTGAACCGGAGGCTGAGTCGCCAGACCGCCCAGGTCAGCGCGAACGTGATCGCTGCCGTGAGGATGACCGTGGCGAGATACTGCTTCACGAATCCGCGTCCTGCGGCTCCTCCGCATGCACATGCTCCGCGTCCTGCGGCTCCTCCGGTTCGAGCAGATCGCCGAGCACCTCCTGCAGCTGCTCGCGCGTCACCGCACCGTCTCGGAGGATGCGAACAGTGCCGGGCTCGGCATCCGCACTCCGACGGACCAGAGACGTGGCGTCGACGATGGTGGACGCGATGCCGTCCTTGCTCAGACCATCGGCGAGGTACACGGCGACGCTGTCGCCCAGCATCTGCTCCGCGTCCGAGGCCGAGATGGCGGCGGGCTGGCCGGTGAGATTGGCGCTGGACACGGCGAGCGGTCCGGTCTCGGCCAGCAGCTCCAGTGCCACGCGCCCCTCCGGCATCCGCACCGCGACCGTCCCGAGCGTCTCCCCGAGATCCCACACCAGAGAGGGCTGGGCGGGGAGCACGATCGTGAGACCGCCGGGCCAGAACGCCTCGATGAGACGTTCGACAGGCTCCGGGACGGACTCGGCCAGGGCTGCGAGCGTCTCCTTCGTGCCGATCAGAACGGGCGGCGGCTGATCACGGCCGCGCCCCTTCGCATCGAGCAGCCGCTGGACGGCGGTCGGGGAGAAGGCGTCGGCAGCGACGCCGTACACGGTGTCTGTGGGCATCACGATGAGTTCGCCGCGGCCGATCGCCTGGCGCGCATGGCGCATGCCGGCGAGCAGCTGCGAGTCATCGCGGCAGTCGAAGATGGTTGACATGACGGTTCGATTCTATGCGGCGCGGGGGCTGCAGATGCTCAGAGGGAGCTGATCAGGGCCTGAGCGCCGTGGTGGTGCGGTCCCGCAGGGTGAGGTCGCGATGCGTCGCCGGAGCGCGCCAGCCATCCGCGGCGAGGATGTCCCTGATCGATTCCCCCTGCAGCTCGCCGTGCTCGATGACGAGAAGACCACCGGGGTGCAGGAGTGCGAGCGCCCGAGAACTGAGCACTCGCACGATGTCCAGACCGTCCTCTCCCCCGTACAGCGCCATCGCGGGGTCGAAGAGTCGCACCTCCGGATCCCGCGGGATCGCGGCGTCCGGCACATAGGGCGGGTTCGAGATGACGACCGATGCCGTGCCGTCGAGTTCGGGGAAAGCCTCCCCCAGATCGGACAGCACGAGCGTCAGGTTGTCGACGCCGGCGACGTTCCGGCTGGCCCACGCGTGCGCCTCCTCGGACAGCTCGGCGGCGAAGACACGGGCGTGCGGCACCTCCGTCGCCATCGCTAGAGCGATCGCACCGCTGCCGGTGCCGAGGTCCACGCCGATCGGCTCGGGCTCCGCGGAGTTCAGCAGCGCATCGATCGCATACTGCACCACCGTCTCGGTCTCCGGCCGCGGGACGAACACACCGGGCCCCACCGCCAGCTCGAGGTGGCGGAAGGGGGCGGTCCCGGTGATGTGCTGCAGCGGCTCGCGCGCTGCTCGGCGCGTCACCAGAGCCTCCAGGGCGCCCGCCGTCTCGTCGTCGACGTCGTCGCCGCGGATGACCGCGGCCTGCACCTCGCCGCGTCGCCGACCGAGCACATGGCCCGCGAGCAGCTCCGCGTCGACCAGAGGATCGGGGACGCCGACGTCGGCCAGGCGCTGAGCAGCGGCACGGACGAGCGCCGCGAGAGAGGTGTCGGACATGGGTTCCAGCGTAGAGCGCGCACGGCTGTCACAATGCCCCCGCCCACAGGGCCCTCCCCTAGGCTGGACCGGCAGCGACCCCCGCACAGGAAGGCTCCTCATGCCCGGCATCCACTCCGACATCACGACCGCTTTCGGCAACACGCCGCTCGTGCGTCTGAACCGCGTGACCGAGGGCCTCGGGGCCACCGTGCTCGCCAAGCTCGAGTACTACAACCCGGCATCGAGCGTGAAGGATCGCATCGGCATCGCGATGATCAACGCCGCAGAGGCATCGGGCGAGCTGAAGCCCGGTGGCACGATCGTGGAGTCGACGAGTGGCAACACCGGCATCGCACTCGCGATGGTGGGCGCCGCCCGCGGTTACCGGGTCATCCTGACGATGCCTGCCTCCATGTCCAAGGAGCGCCGTGTGCTGCTCAAGGCCTTCGGCGCGGAGATCGTGCTCACCGATCCCACCAAGGGCATGAGCGGTGCGATCGAGGAGACCAAGCGCATCGTCTCGGAGACGCCCGGCGCGATCTGGATCCGTCAGTTCGAGAACCCCGCCAACCCTCAGATCCACCGCGAGACCACAGCGCAGGAGATCCTCCGCGACACCGACGGTGCGGTCGACATCTTCATCGCTGGAGTCGGCACCGGCGGGACGGTGACGGGAACCGGGCAGGCCCTCAAGGCCGCGAAGCCGGGCATCCAGGTCATCGCCGTCGAGCCCAAGGACTCCCCTGTGCTCAGCGAGGGCCACCCCGGACCGCACAAGATCCAGGGCATCGGGCCGAACTTCGTCCCCGACGTCCTCGACCGCGATGTGCTCGATGAGATCATGACCGCGGAGTTCGACGAGTCGCTGCGGGTCGCCCGTGAGCTCGCCGCGAAAGAGGGTCTGCTCGTCGGCATGTCGTCCGGCGCGGCCGTCGCCGCGGCGCTCAAGGTCGCCGCGCGGCCCGAGAACGACGGCAAGACGATCGTCGTCGTGATCCCGGACACCGGTGAGCGCTACCTCTCCACCGCGCTGTTCGAGGATCTGCGCGAAGACTGAGACGTCGATGGGCATGATCGGACGAATGCGCGAGGACGTCGCGGCGGCTCGCCTTCGTGACCCCGCCGCACGCAGCTCCGTCGAGGTCGCTCTGCTGTACCCGGGGCTCCACGCCATCTGGGCGCACCGCGTCTCGCACGCGCTCTGGCGACGCCGACTGCGATTGCTCGCGCGCGCGGGCTCGCAGCTGTCGCGCTGGCTGACCGGGATCGAGATCCATCCCGGCGCGCGCATCGGCCGTCGGTTCTTCATCGATCACGGCATGGGCGTCGTGATCGGCGAGACCAGTGTGATCGGCGATGACGTGATGCTCTACCACGGCGTGACTCTCGGCGGACGGACGCGCACCTCCGGCAAACGCCACCCCACGCTCGGCGACGGCGTGGCGGTCGGTGCCGGTGCGAAGGTCCTCGGCCCCATCACGATCGGCCCCGGCTCCGTCATCGGTGCGAACGCCGTGGTCACCCGTGATGCTCCAGCGGACAGCATCCTCGTCGGGGTTCCGGCGAAGCCGCGCCAGCGCAATACCGGCGAAGACACCAGGGCACTGCTCACGGCGCCGGACTACGCGATCTGAGCGGCGCCGGGCCCGGACGGCCTAGCGGCGTGTGGTCTTGACGGCCTCCACCTTCTTGCGAAGGAAGATGAGAGGAAGCAGGACGCTGCCGAGAGCGGTGATGAGCCACACGATCACCGAGCCGAGAAGCCAGCCGGTGAGGTCGGTGATGCGCAGCCCTCCGATGGGCAGCAGCACCACGATGATGAGCGAGATCAGCGTCGAGAAGATGCCGATGCCGCCCATGAGCACGGGCGCGTAGCGCGTGGCCATCTTGCCGACCCACGGCGCGAGGACGCTCTGCAGGATCGCGAAGATCAGTATGCAGATGACGAAGCCCCACCACTTGTCCCACTCGATCTGGAACCCGTCGAGGGCGAGGTCGGCGGCGATCAGGCCGAGTCCGGCCGACACGACGTACATGAGGCCGCGGAACAGAAGTGTGATCACGGCCCGAGCATAGCGCTCGCGCGGCGCGTCAGGAGTCGGAACCGACCGCGGCGAGCCGCGCTTCCTCGTCTGCCGTGATCGCACTCTCGATCAGCGGATCGAGCGCTCCGTCCATGACCTGATCGAGGTTGTACGCCTTGAAGCCCGTGCGGTGATCCGCGATGCGGTTCTCGGGGAAGTTGTAGGTGCGGATGCGCTCAGAGCGGTCCATGCCTCGGATCTGCGATCGGCGGGCATCGGATGCCGCGGCGTCCAGCTCCTCCTGCTGACGCGCGAGCAGACGGGCACGCAGCACGCGCATACCCGCCTCGCGGTTCTGCAGCTGGGACTTCTCGTTCTGCATCGACACGACGATGCCGGTCGGCACGTGGGTGATGCGCACCGCGGAATCGGTCGTGTTCACCGACTGGCCACCCGGACCGGATGAGCGGAACACATCGATCTTGAGGTCGTTCTGGTCGATGTGGATCTCTTCGGGCTCGTCGACCTCGGGGAAGACGAGCACCCCGGTGGTCGACGTGTGGATGCGCCCCTGCGACTCCGTCGCGGGCACACGCTGCACGCGGTGCACGCCCCCCTCGTACTTCAGGTGCGCCCACACGCCCTGGGCGGGGTCGGTCGAGGATCCCTTGATGGCGACCTGAACATCCTTGTAGCCGCCGAGGTCGGACTCGTTGCGCTCGAGCAGCTCGGTCTTCCACCCCTTGGACGCCGCATACTGGATGTACATGCGCAGCAGGTCGGCGGCGAACAGCGCAGACTCCGCGCCGCCCTCCCCCGCCTTGATCTCCATGATCACGTCGCGGGCATCGTCCGGGTCGCGCGGGATCAGCAGGCGCCGCAGGCGTTCCTGTGCGGTCTGCAGCTCCTCTTCCATCGCCGGGATCTCGGCAGCGATCGACTCGTCCTCCCGCGCGAACTCGCGCGCGGTCTCCAGATCATCGGTCGCCGCGATCCAGGCCTCATACGCGGCGACGATGCGAGAAAGCTCGGCATAGCGACGGTTCACGCGCTTGGCGCGGGCAGCGTCGGCGTGCACCGCCGGGTCGGAGAGTTCCTCCTGCACCCGGCGATGCTCGTCGATCAGAGTCTGGACGGACTCGAACACGGCTCAGCCGCTCAGCGGATGTTGTTGTCGTGCCCGTGCGCACCCGAGGGAAGCGTCGGGATCGACTTCTGCATCTGCACGAGGAACTCGACGTTCGAGTTGGTCTCCTTGAGCTTGCCGAGGACCACCTCGAGAGCCTGCTGCTGGTCGAGACCGGCGAGGGCACGACGCAGCTTCCACGTGATCTTGACCTCGTCGGCCGAGAGCAGCATCTCTTCGCGACGGGTGCTCGACGCGTTCACGTCGACCGCCGGGAAGATGCGCTTGTCGGCGAGGGCGCGGGAGAGACGCAGCTCGCTGTTGCCGGTACCCTTGAACTCCTCGAAGATGACCTCGTCCATCTTGGAACCGGTCTCGACCAGCGCCGTGGCGAGGATCGTGAGGGATCCGCCGTTCTCGATGTTGCGCGCCGCACCGAAGAACCGCTTGGGCGGGTACAGCGCCGACGCGTCGACGCCACCGGAGAGCACGCGGCCCGATGCCGGGGCAGCCAGGTTGTACGCACGGCCGAGGCGGGTGATCGAGTCGAGCAGCACGACGACGTCGCGTCCGAGTTCGACCAGTCGCTTCGCACGCTCGATGGCGAGCTCGGCGACCGTGGTGTGGTCTTCGGCCGGACGATCGAACGTCGAGGCGATGACCTCGCCCTTGACCGAACGCTCCATGTCGGTGACCTCTTCGGGGCGCTCGTCGACGAGCACGACCATGAGGTGGACCTCGGGGTTGTTCTGCGCGATCGCGTTCGCGATCTGCTGCAGCACGATCGTCTTGCCGGCCTTGGGCGGCGCGACGATGAGACCGCGCTGGCCCTTGCCGACCGGGGCGACCAGGTCGATGATGCGCTGGGTGAGCTTCTCGGGGGCCGTCTCCATGCGGAGGCGCTCCTGCGGGTACAGCGGGGTGAGCTTGCCGAACTCCACGCGGGTGGCGGCGTCGTCGACCGACAGACCGTTGATCGAGTCGACCTTGACCAGCGCGTTGTACTTCTGACGACCCTGCTGCTCGCCCTCGCGAGGCTGCTTGATCGAGCCGACGACCGCGTCGCCCTTGCGGAGGTTGTACTTCTTCACCTGGCCGAGCGAGACGTACACGTCGCTGGGGCCGGCGAGGTATCCGGTGGTGCGCACGAACGCGTAGTTGTCGAGCACGTCGAGGATTCCGGCGATCGGGATCAGGACGTCGTCCTCGCCGATCTCGGTGTCGAACTCGTCGGTCGGGACGCCGCTGCGACGCTTGTTGCGCTGACGGTTGCGGTTGTTGCCGCCGGCCTGATCGTCATCGGCGGCGGGCTGTGTCTGCTGCTCCTGCGCTGCGCCGTTCTGACCACGCCCACGGTTGCGGCTGCGGCTGCGGTTGCGACCGCGGCCACCCTGCTCCTCGCCTCCGTCGGAGTCGTCGTCGCTGTTGTTGTTCTGCGCGTCGTTCTTCTGCGCGTCGTTGTTCTGCGCGTCGTTGTTCTGCGCGTCGTTGTTCTGCGCGTTGTTCTTCTGCGCGTTGCTGTTCTGCGCGTTGCGGCCCCGTGCGTTGCCGTTCTGTGCGGGCTCAGCGGCGGCGGCGTCGGATGCGGTGTCCGCAGCGGGCGCTGCATCCGCAGCTTCGGCCTCGGGGGCTGCGGTCTTCTGAGCGCCACGGCGCCCTCGGCCGGTCGACTTGGGCGCCGACTCCGCCGGTGCCTCTGCCGGAGCGGCATCCGCGGCCGGTGCCTCTGCCGGAGCGGCGTCTGCTGCCGGGGCCTCGGCGTCTGCCTTCTTGGCACGGCTGCGACGCGGTGCCTTCGCCTTGGGCGCGGCCTCCGTGGTCTCGGCCGACGCCTCGGCGGGCGCGGCTTCGGCCTTCGGCGCGGCTTCGGCCTTCGGCGCAGCCTCGGTCTTCGACGCGGGCTTCTCGGCCTTCGCCGCCTCGGCCTTCGCTGCTGCCGTGGCGGTGCTGGCGCGGCGCGGCGCCCGCTTGCGTGCCGGTGCGGCCTCGGTCGCGGGTGCTTCGGAAACCGAAGCGGACTGGTCGTTCTGGGTCTCGGAGAGGTTCTCCACGAGTACTCCCTTATATGTCATGGGGAATGAGCGTTGAACGCACACAACGGGTGCTGCGCGCGATCGCACGGGCTGACGCTCTGCGCCAGCCAGCCTCGGCACTTGTGCCACAGGGATTTGCGTGCGGGTCTTGCAAGATTTGCAATGGGGCCAGATTCACGTAGTTACGTGGAGCCCTCCGCTCGAGTCCCCACTGTACCACCACGCACGTCGACGGCGAGCAGGAGCGCCTCCCACGGGGTGTCGGTGACTCGATCGGCCAACTCCACCGCGTCTTGACGGCTGCCCGGCCCGTCGGCCAGCACGAGCACGCTGGGGCCGGCGCCGGACACGACGGCCGCGAAGCCCGCCTTGCGCAGCGCCTGCACGAGCCGCTGGGTCTCGGGCATCGCCTCGGCGCGGTAGTCCTGGTGGAGTCGGTCGGCCGTCGCGTCGAGCAACAGCTCCGGACTCTGCATCAGGGCCGCGATCAGCAGCGCAGAGCGCGAGACGTTGAACACCGCATCCGCCGTGGAGACGTGCGGAGGCTGCAGCGAACGCGCCTGCGAGGTCGACATCGTGTAGGCGGGGACGAGCACGAGGGGCGAGACGCCGCGGTGCACGAGCAGCTTCTTGTGCTGCGGTCCGCGCTCCCCCATCCACGCGATCGTCAGTCCGCCGAACAGGGCCGGGGCGACGTTGTCGGGATGCCCCTCGAGCTCGGTGGCGAGACGGAGGAGGTCGGCATCGTCGATCTCGACGTCGCCGTGGAGCAGTCCCTTCGCCGCGAGCACGCCGGCAGCGACAGCCGCACCCGAAGAACCGAGTCCGCGACCGTGCGGCACGCCGTTCTCGGCGATGATGCGCAGGCCGGGCATCGGACGACCCGCGTCGGCGAACACGTACGCGATCGTGCGGACGATGAGGTTCGACTCGTCGCGCGGGATCTCGGCAGCACCGGAACCGGTCACCTCGATCTCGAGTTCACCGGCCGACAGCGCCGTGACCTGCAGGGTGTCGTAGATGCTGAGCGCCAGGCCGAGCGTGTCGAATCCGGGGCCGAGGTTCGCGCTCGTGGCGGGCACCCGCACCTCGACGGTGCGGCCTTCGACGGGGTTGCCCTCGACGGGGGCAAGGGCTGCCGCCATCGTCACTCGCCTTCCACCCGGAGCACCGAGACGACCCGGGCGACGACCGCGCTGTCGGCGAGAGCGTCGACCGTGGCGCTGAGAGCCTGCTCCGTCGCGCGGTGCGTGCCGATGATCAGGCGGGCGGTCGGCTCGTCTTCGCCCTCGACGGTCTGCACGACCGTCGCGACCGAGACTCCACCGTCGCTGAGGATTCCGGCGACCGTGGCGAGCACGCCCGGCGCATCCGCGACCTCGAGGGTGATCTGGTAACGGGTGGTCACGTGTCCGATCGGGACGACCGGAAGGTTGGCCCTGGTCGACTCGCCGACCCCGACGCCGCCGGCGATGTGACGGCGGGCGGCGGAGACGACGTCACCCAGCACGGCGGAGGCCGTCTGGACGCCACCCGCTCCTGCGCCGTAGAACATCAGGGAGCCGGCGGCCTCGGCCTCGACGAAGACGGCGTTGTTGGCGCCGTGCACGGATGCGAGGGGGTGCGAGTTCGGCACGAGCGCCGGGTAGACGCGCACCGAGATCGACTCGGCGCCGTTGGCCTCGATGCGCTCGCACACCGCGAGCAGCTTGATGACGAAGCCCGCCGCGCGGGCCTCCTCGATCATGGACGGCGTGATCGAGGTGATGCCCTCACGGTAGACGGCCTCGAGCGGCACGGCGGTGTGGAACGCGAGGCTCGCCAGGATAGCGGCCTTCTGCGCAGCGTCGTAGCCCTCGACATCAGCGGTCGGGTCGGCCTCGGCGTAGCCCAGGCGCTGGGCGTCGGCGAGCACGTCGGCGAAGTCGGCGCCCTCGGAGTCCATCCGGTCCAGGATGTAGTTCGTGGTGCCGTTCACGATGCCCATGATGCGCACCACCCGGTCGCCGGCGAGCGAGTCGCGCAGCGGGCGGATGATCGGGATCGCTCCGGCGGCTGCGGCCTCGTAGTAGACGGACGCGCCCACACGGTCGGCGGCCTCGAACAGCTCGGGGCCGTGCGTGGCGAGCAGGGCCTTGTTGGCCGTGACGACGTCGGCGCCGGAGCCGATCGCCTGCAGGATGCTGGTGCGCGCCGGCTCGATGCCGCCGATCAGCTCGATCACGATGTCGGCGCCCAGGATCAGCGACTCGGCGTCGGTGGTGAAGAGCTCCTTGGGCAGGTCGACGTCACGCGGAGCGTCCACGTCGCGCACGGCGATGCCGGCGAGCTCCAGTTCCGCACCGGCACGGTCGGCCAGCTCGTCACCGTGGCGCAGCAGGAGCGCCGCGACCTGCGAGCCGACCGCTCCGGCACCCAGCAGTGCCACACGAAGTCGTCGGTATTCAGTCATGGTTGCTCCTTCGGAGGTGGGTCATTGGTCTCCCTCGGGGGCTTTCGCCCCGTCGATGCCCGCGTCGCGGGCCAGCACGTCGTCGACGGTCTCGCCGCGGACGATGACCGTCGAGTGTCCGTCGCGCACGGCGATCACCGGCGGACGCGGTACGTGGTTGTAGTTGCTCGCCAACGGGACGCAGTATGCGCCGGTGGCCGGCACGGCGAGCAGATCCCCCGGCACCAGATCGTCTGGCAGGTACTCGTGGTCGACCACGATGTCGCCGGATTCGCAGTGCTTGCCGACGACCCGACTGAGGCGAGGCTCACCGGACCCCGCGCGCGAAGCGAGGCGCGCCGAGTACTGGGCGCCGTACAGCGCAGGACGCGCGTTGTCGCTCATGCCGCCGTCGACGCTCACGTACCGGCGCACGGCGCCCGTCGCCACGGTCACGTCCTTGGTGGTGCCGACCTCGTAGAGGGTGACGCCCGCGGTGCCGACGATGGCACGGCCGGGCTCGAACGACAGGGCGGGAACGGGGATGCCGCGTGCGGCGCACCCCTCCGCGACCGAGGCGACGATCGCATCGGCGAGTTCCTCGATCGGGGTCGGGTCGTCGACGCGCGTGTAGGCGATGCCGAAGCCGCCGCCGAGGTTGAGCTGCGGGACCGGACCGCCTTCGAGCAGAGTGGCGTGCAGGTCGAGCACGCGGGACGCGGACTCGCGGAAGCCGGCGACGCCGAAGATCTGCGAACCGATGTGACAGTGCAGCCCGGCGAACACCAGACCGGGGATCTCGCGGATGCGCGCGACCGCCTTCTCTGCCTCCGGGAGCGGGAAACCGAACTTCTGGTCCTCGTGGGCCGTGGCGAGGAAGTCGTGGGTCTCGGCGTGCACGCCGCTGATCACGCGGACCAGCACGCGCTGGCTCGCACCGGTGCGCGCCGTGATCGCTGCGAGCCGTTCGATCTCGATGGCGCTGTCGACGATGATCGTCCCGACGCCGACCTCGACGGCACGCTCGAGCTCGGCGACCGACTTGTTGTTGCCGTGGAAACCGAGCGAAGCCGGCGCGACGCCGGCGGCGAGGGCGACTGCCAGCTCTCCCCCCGTGCAGACGTCGACGCGCAGTCCCTCGTCGACCATCCAGCGTGCGATCGTCGTGCACAGGAACGCCTTGCCCGCGTAGTACACCTGCGCGGTGGTGGAGTTGGCGGCGGCGGCGCGATCGAATGCGAGTCGGAACCGCCGTGCGCGCCCGCGCACCTCGTCTTCGTCGAGCACCTGCAGCGGCGTGCCGTAGGTGCGGGCGAGGGCGGTGGCGCTGACACCGGCGATGTCGAGTACCCCATCGGCATCGCGCACTGCGGATGCCGGCCAGACGCCGTCGGCGAGGTCATTGGCGTCATCGGGCACGGTGAGCCATTCCGGAGCGAGCGAATCGGCAGGGAGAAGCACTGATCACCAATCGTGGGAAGGATCTCGGGCGGGGTCGCACACATCGAGGTTGACCCGATTCTAGGGCACCGGCCGCGTCTCCCTGGTCATGGTGACGCGCCGCGTCAAGCCCCTGCAACAGCCCGTCTCCGCCTCCTAGGGTGGGGGCGTGGCGAACACTGAAACGACGAAAGACTCCTCCGCGCGTCCGGGGCTGATCCCCCGCATCACCGGACCGGTCATCGCGTGGGCTCTCGCGCGCCGGCCGGTACGCGCGGCGCTGTTGTACACCGAGCGCCGGGGACCGATGCTCGCCGACAGTGTCACCTATCGCGCACTGTTCAGCGTGTTCGCGGGGGTGCTTCTGGGCTTCTCGATCGCGGCTCTGTGGCTCGCCGGGAACCCGGTGGCATGGCAGGCGATCATCGACGCCGTGCAGTCGGCCGTGCCCGGGCTCATCGGCAAGGACGGTGTGATCAAGACGAAGGACCTCCAGGCTCCCGCGTCCCTGTCGCTCGCCGGGATCATCTCGCTCATCGCTCTCGTCGGCGCGGCACTCGGTGCCATCGGCTCGCTCCGCACGGCCGTGCGGGTTCTCGCGGGCACGCTGCAGGACGACATCCTCTGGATCTGGGTGATCCTCCGCAACCTCGCACTGGCCATCGGCATCGGCCTGGCGTTCATCCTCTCGGCCGCCGTCACCTTCGTCGGACAGCTGGGTGTGTCGTGGATCGCTGACTTCCTCGGGCTACCCGCGGATGCGCCGGTCGTGGCCTGGACCGTGCGCCTGCTCTCCCTCGTCGTCGTGTTCGCTCTCGACACGGCGATCATCATCGGCGTGTTCCTCCTCCTCTCCGGGGTGCGACCGTCGAAGCGGTCTCTCTGGTCGGGAGCGCTGCTCGGCGCCGTGGGACTGCTGGTCCTGCAGGAGCTGTCCGGACTGTTCGTGGGAGGCGCGACGAGCAACCCGCTTCTCGCCTCCTTCGCCTCGCTGCTCGCGCTGCTGATCTGGTTGAACTTCTCGGCGCAGGTGATGCTGTTCGCGTGCGCGTACATCGTGACGGCCGAAGAGGAGAAGTCCGATCGCGTGCACGCCCGCTTCGCAGCGACGACCTTCGTCCAACGACGCCTGCAGCGCGCCGAGGTCGACGTCAAGGTCGCCACCGCGGAACTGCGCACCGCGCAGGAGGCCGCGTCCGCCGAGAAGTCGGCCTAGCCCGCGCGTCTTCGTTGTGACCAGATCAGCTATTCTGGTCACAACGAGAGGACGACATGGACGCCCACCGCACAGTCATCGAACTCCCCCACGCCACGGTGTCAGCACTGGAGTGGCGGCCGGTCGCGGAGACCGGCATCCCGGTGCTGCTCCTGCACGGCGGCGGAGCCGACAGCGCCGAGCTCTCGTGGGGCGAAGTCGGACCGGCCCTCACGCAGGCAGGGCACCGCGTCATAGCGCCGGACCATCCCGGCTTCGGACACAGCCCCCGGGCCGACTGGCCGCTCACGCAGGAGCTTCTCGTCCGACACGTCGGCGAGCTCGTCGACACACTCGCACTCAGCGACTACGCGATCGCCGGGCTCTCCCTCGGCGGAGGGATGACGGTCGGGCACCTGCTCGATCAGCCCGGCCGCGCTCGCACCGCCGTGCTCCTGGGCTGCTACGGTCTGATGCCCCGCCTCGCCGACGGTTTCCGCGGTCGCATCACCCATCTGATGTCTTTCCTCCTACTGCGCTCCGGGCTGCTGGGCGCGATGACCCGTTCGTACGCACGGAACCGCCCCGCAATGGAGCGCGGACTCCGCGACCTCGTGCGCAACCCGCAGGCGCGCAGTCCCGAGCTCGTCGATGCGGTCCTCGCCGAAGCCGCCGGCGGCTCGAGCCTGGAGACGTTCGGCCAGTGGCAGCGCGATCAGGTGCTCTGGAATCGACTGCGAACGGTCTACACGGATCAGCTCGCGAGCATCCGCACGCCCACGCTGCTGGTGCACGGCGATCGCGACACCGGAGTCCCCCTCGCTCGCATCGAGACGGCAGCCGCGCTGCTGCCATCGGCGACCTTGGAGGTCGCGCACGGCGCCGGCCACTGGGTGCAGCGCGACCGCCCCGACATCGTCATCCCGGCGATGCTCGAACAGCTGAGGAGTGCCGATGCCCCGACCACGCGTTCCTGACCGACGCGCGCGCATCCTCGATGCGGCCCGAACACTCGTGCTCGCGCACGGCTTCGATGCCATGAGCGTCGCCGCCATCGCCGAGCGCGCCGGCATCGCCAAGGGCGCCGTGTATCTGGAGTTCGCCGGCAAGCGTGAAATCCTCGACGCCCTGCTGCTGCAGGGCAACGTGCGCATGGCCGACCGGGTCCGAAGCGAGCTGGGTGACCATCCTCGTCTCAGCGACGCCTGTCGGGCGACGGCTCGGGCGCTGCTCGACGACCCGCTGATGACCGCTGCGTTCCTCGACGATCGGGGCATCCTCGGCTCCCACGTGATGGAGGAGACCGATGGTCGCTACCGCGAGCGTCATCAGCGGGTCGTGCAGTGGTTCCGTGAGCTGCAGGAGCGCGGGCTGATCGTCACGGATGTCGATCCACGCACACTCGCTCTGGCGCTGTCGAGCACGACGATCGGACTGCTGTCGGCGGCACGACTGCTCGGTCCGCTCGACCCCGCCCTGCTGGAGGGCACGATCGACACCATCGGGCGGATGGCCGCGGCCTTCGAGACGGAGACATGATGCACCTGGAGACCTTCGGGCGTGCGGGCGAACCACCGCTGCTGCTCCTGCACGGCGGGGGCGTCGCCGGATGGATGTGGGAGCCGATGCGCGCCCACCTGCCTCCGCAGGCGCGGGTGCTGGTGCCGGACCTCCCGGGTCACGGGCGCAGCGCGGCGGAGGACTACGCCTCCCACCACGACACCGTCGAACTGCTCGCGCAGATCCTCGAGGGCGAGGGCCGCCCGGCCACGGTCGCGGGCTTCTCGCTCGGTGCACAGCTCGCCGTGCTGCTCGCGGCTCTGCGACCCGACCTCGTCGAACGGGTCGTCGTGATCAGCGCACAGGCCATGCCCCTGCGCATGACCGGACCGACTCTGGCACTGCTCGGCGCGACCGCAGGGCTCGCGAGGAACGAGAAGTTCGCGCGATTGCAGGCCCGGGAGCTCTTCGTACCGGAGTCACACATGGCCGACTACCTGCAGACATCGTCGGCCCTTTCCCGGGAGACGCTGCTCACCTCGGTCGAGGAGAACCTGCGATTCGTGCCGCCTGCGGACTGGGCGACATTCCCCGGGTCGGCACTGATCCTGGTCGGAGCCGCGGAGAAGAAGCTCATGAGGCGCTCGGCCGCGGCGCTGCACGCAGCACTCCCCCAGAGCACGATCGAGGTCGTCGACGGCTGCGGACACGGCATCCCGCTGCAGAGACCCGAATGGCTCGCGCGGCGCATCACGGAGGCACGCGGCGGATGACCGTGCTGCTCCGAGCGGTTCAGCTCGGACAGACGCCCTTCTCCTGCAGCGACGTGTCGGTGACGATCGCGCCGTCGACGTCGATGTCGATCACGGCTGCGCCGTCGACGATCTCCAGCCCGGTGAGGGTGAGTCCGGCCGGCAGCTGATCGGCGATGCACACCCGCTGCGGTTGTGTCAGGCCCTCGCCGAGCGACCCCAGCGTCGAGCCGACCTGGTCGAGGTCGATGTCGAGTCCGCCGATGCTCGCAGCGACCGGCGTGAGCTCCAGGTCGCCCTCCACGGCACCGGGCGTGAGGGTCAGAGAGAGCGGTACAGCAGCCCCGAAAACGCTGATCGAGCCGCTCACCGTCGCGTTCGGCGCCGCGAACTCGACCGACTCGACGGGCAGCTCGGTGCCGGCGAGCAGGGAGGTGAACTCCGCCTGATCGATGCGGATCGTTCCCGCGGCTCCGCCGAGGTCGCCGCCGCGCAGCGGGACTCCGGTCGCGGTGACGTCGGCCGCCCCCGTGATGCCCTCCAGCGTCACCGAGTCCGTCGACAGGTGCAGGGTGTCGAGGGAACCGCCGATGAGCTGCGGGAGCAACAGTCCCTGCGTCTCCACGTCGAGCTGCTGATCGGCGGGGAGATCCAGCTGCTCGATGACGATCGACCGCACGATCCCCGGGAGCACCGCGCGCGCGATGAACTCGGCGGCGACCACGAGCAGCGCCAACACGACCACCACGATCAGCAGCACCCACGGCCAGCGGCGGCGTGTGCGCGGAGCGGCATCGGCCTGCTGATCGGCGCCGTCCCTCGGGATCACGAGCGTCGGATGCTCGGCCGAGGCGTCCGGATACGGCAGGGTGTGGTTGTCGTCGCTCATGCCTGCCATCCTGCCGTACCCGACCGGACGGACGCGCGCATCACATGCGCTCGGGTGCGCGCACTCCGAGGAGATCGAGACCGTTGCGGAACGCCTGACCGGCGGCGTCGTTCAGCCACAGACGCGTGCGGTGCACGGTCTCGACCGGATCGTCACCCTGCGGGATCACACGGCAGTTGTCGTACCAGCGGTGGTAGAGCCCTGCGAGCTCCTCGAGGTACCGGGCGACGCGGTGCGGCTCACGGACCTCGGCGGCGAATGCGACGATGCGGGGGAACTCCTGCAGCGCTCCCAGCAGGGCGGCCTCGGATTCATGCGTCAGCGTCTCCGGCGCGAACTCCGAGCGATCCACGCCCGAGTCGGCCGCATTCCGCGCGACGTTGTGCGTGCGGGCGTGGGCGTACTGCACATAGAAGACCGGGTTGTCGTTCGTGCGCTTCTGCAGCAGCTCGGGGTCCAGATCCAGCGGCGAGTCCGCGGGCGAGCGCTCCAGCGAGTACCGCAGCGCGTCGGTGCCCAGCCAGTCGAGCAGGTCGTCCATCTCGATGATGTTGCCCGCGCGCTTGCTGAGGCGGGCGCCGTTGATCGAGACCATCTGCCCGATCAGTACCTGGACGTTCTTCTCCGGGTCTTCACCCGCTGCTCCCGCGACCGCCTTCAGACGGTGCACGTAGCCGTGGTGGTCGGCGCCGAGAAGGTAGATCTTGTTCTGGAAGCCGCGGTCGCCCTTGTTCAGGTAGTACGCGGCGTCAGCGGCGAAGTAGGTGTACTCGCCGTTCGAGCGACGGATCACGCGATCTTTGTCGTCGCCGAAGTCGGTCGTGCGCACCCAGACGGCGCCATCCTCATCGAAGACGTGACCCTGCTCGCGCAGACGGTCGACGGCCTGATCGATCAGGCTCGTGCCCGATGCATCCTTCGCGTGCAGCGTGCGCTCGGAGAACCAGACATCGAACGGCACGTTGAATCGATCGAGCGAGCTCTTGATCTCGGCGAGCTGGAACTCGTAGGCGAGTTCGAGCGCGACGGACGACTGCTCGCTCTCAGGAAGCTGCAGCAGGTCGGGACGCGCCTCGAGCACCCGGCCGGCGAGTGTTGCGATGTACGCACCGGGATAGCCACCCTCGGGCGTCGGCTCGCCCTTGGCGGCCGCGAGGATGGAGACGGCGAAGCGGTCCATCTGCGCTCCGGCGTCGTTGATGTAGTACTCGCGCACCGCACGCGCGCCGCTTGCGAGCAGCAGACGAACGATCGAGTCGCCCAGCGCCGCCCAACGGGTGTGCGCGATGTGGAGAGGCCCGGTCGGGTTCGCGGAGACGAACTCGACGTTCACGCTGACGCCCTCCTGCGACGTGTTCGTGCCGTAAGCCGTGCCGGCGTCGACGATGACCTTGGCCAGCGCACCCGCGGCGGCGGCATCGAGACGGATGTTGATGAACCCGGGGCCGGCGACCTCCGCGCTCGCGATGCCGTCGACAGCGGCGAGACCGTCGGCGATCTGCTGCGCGAGCTCGCGCGGGTTCGTACCGAAAGGCTTCGCGAGCCGCATGGCGATGTTCGATGCCCAGTCGCCGTGGTCGCGGTTGCGCGGACGCTCCAGCACGATGTCCTTCACGGAGACTCCGAGCGGCTCGCCGGGACGTCGTTCCTCGGCGATCGGAGCGAGGACGGCGAGGACAGCGGCGGCGAGGGATTCGGGGTTCATAGCCCCCTCAGTTTACGGGTCGGCGACCGGCCGTCCGACGGCGCGGGGCGCGCGGAATTCGCAATCGGCGCGCAGTGATCTACTCTCATCCCATGAAGGCCCCCGCCACCCGTCGTCGACTGCGCACCGCAGGGGTCGCCATCGCCCTCCTCCTCGCCGTCGCGGCAGGCGTCGTCGGCATGTGGCGACCATGGACGCCACCGCCCTCCGCCGCCCCCGTGGGAGCCCCGGCCGCGGCCGCCGGCACGGCCTCCGAAGCCATCGCGCCGGCTCCCCTCACACTGCCGGACCACCCGACCGTTCTGGTGTTCGGAGACAGCTGGACCTACGGCTCGGCGGCGACCGTCCCGACGCTCGGCTACGCGTACCTCCTGGCCGATCTGATCGGCGGCGAGACGATCGTGAACGGCGTCCGCGGCAGCGGTTACCTCAAGCCCGGCCTCGACGGCCCGACCTTCGGAGAGCGCATCGCGGCACTCGACCCCTCGCTCGCACCCGACCTCGTGATCATCCAGGGCTCGATCAACGACCGGGCACAGGGCGTCGAGGGTTACCGTGAGGCCGTGACCTCGGCGTGGGACGCCCTGGCCGCCACGTATCCGGACGCGGTCATCGTCGTGCTGGGACCGGCACCGCACGAGCTGCCGGTCGGGGCTGCGACCGCGCGCATCGACACGGATCTCGGCGAACTCGCCGGGGCCCGCGGCTGGTGGTACCTCTCCCCCATTGCCCGGAACTGGATCACCGAGCAGAACTACCTCGATGTGATCGACGTCGAGGTGGGGCGCAAGCATCCGTCCACCGACGGCCACCGGTATCTGGCAGAGAAGCTCGCCGCTGCACTCGAAGAGCTGCGCGCCGCGCCGGTCACCGAAGCGGGTGGGTCGGAGACGACCCCCGACGAGTGATATTGTCGATCGGTACGCCTCCGTAGCTCAGTGGATAGAGCGCCGGTTTCCGGTACCGTAGGTCGCAGGTTCGACTCCTGTCGGGGGCACACAGACCAACTGCACAACGACGAAACCCCGCCTGATCCAGGCGGGGTTTCGTCGTTGTGCACGTGGCGACGCCGACGGCTGACGCACTCCCTCACGCGGATCAGCCGGACGGGTTCTCCAGCGGGAACCCGTTCTCGTCCGTCGTGTCCGTCCCCGCCCCGGTGGAAGGCTTCTCCCCCACGACAGCCACATCATCCTCCGGCGCACCGCCGTCGGTGATCGTTCCCGTCGGCTCGCTGTCTTCGACGACGTGCTTCGCGCCGCGCTCCGCGGCGAGCGCCTCACCCTCCTCGATCGCCTCGTCGCGGCTGCTGTAGCTGCGCGAGAGTTCCGGAGCGCTCTCGACCTCATTCACCCACTGGCCGTTCTTCGACCTCGTGACTATCCGCAGCGCGTTCATCAGATGTCTCCGGTCCCGAGGTCGCCCTCGCCGTCCTCACCGATTTCGGCAAGGAGGGGGTCGTCCCCCTGGCTCTCCGGCTGCAACGCGGATCGGGGAAGGTCATCCGCGGGTACCTCGTCGTCTGGAGCAGCGAGCTCATCCGGGTCGGCGCCCGTGGCGGTCGCCGGGTCGAGCACATCGTCGGTCGCCCCTCCATCGAGCGCCGTCGTCTGCTCCCACTCGGCCTGAGCCGGGTCACGGCCGTCCCCGACGGCTGTGGCATCCGCATCGCGCAGCGGCTGCACGGCATCCGCTCCGACTTCCGAAACGCCATCCGGTGTCGATTCCATCTCTCCTCCTTCGTCTCGGCGTCTTCGTCGCCGAATCGGCGACCACGATCAGTCTCACCCGACCGGACGATGAGGAGCAGGGGGTTGAGCGCACCGGACGAAGCGGCTATCTTCCGAACCGCCCGCGCGTCACCCACGTCGTCACATCAGGGAGGAGTCGTAGCCGTCCGGCGACTCCGGCTCGTCGCCCGGCTCGAAAGCCGGTCCGGCCTTCGGCGTGAGCGCGTGCGCACGCGCGAGCAGTCGTCTCGCTGCGCCTTCGTCGTCATCGAGCTCCGGTGCCAGGCCTGCGTCGACCACGGCGATGGGAAGCGTCGTTCCGAGCGCAAGACGGACGTACGAACGCTCGCCGCCCGACCCGACGATGGGGATGTCGACGACGTCGGTACGTCGCTCCTCCGTCAACGCCAGCCAGTACTGCACCACCGCATCGGCCGTCGCGTCGCCGGTCAGATAGCTTCCGACCTGGGTGATGAGTGTCTTCATGGTCACTCCCTCGACTCGTCCGGATGCTTCGCCGCCGGGTCCGTGGCGGCGCTTTCACACTAGGTGGAGCCATCCCCGCACATGACCCCCTTGCGATTTCGGCCTCGCGGTGATTCAGTGCGGATCCTCGACCGACGGTGACCCGGCTGGAGGTACACATCGCGGCCCTGCGGTCGACGGCATCGCCCCCACCGGGTGACCGATGACTGTGCGACGACACCGCGGGTGCGACCCTGGAGGCGATTGCCGCCCACTCATCGAGACGCGAGGACCCGACATGACCGATCAAAGCTCTCTCCCCTCCTGGCGCGACACCCGCACGCGCAGAGACATCGAGGCCTTCGTCGCCTCCGTCACGGAGGGCCCGGATGCGGTGCCGGTCGAGGAGCGCATCGCCGTGTTCGACAACGACGGCACACTGTGGTCGGAGAAGCCGATGCCCACGCAACTGCACTACGTGGTCGAGCAATGGCGTACAGCGGCGGAACGCGCGCCGGAGCTCGCGGAGCGGCAACCGTACCTCGCCGCGGTGAGTGGCGACTTCGGCTGGCTGAGCGCGGCGATCGACAAGCACTACAGCGGTGACGACTCCGATCTGAAGACCATCATCCAGGCGCTCGTCGGCCTCACCGACGGGATGAGCGTGGAGGACTACGCGCTCTCTGTCGGAGAGTTCTATCGCACGGCGCAGCATCCGGCCCTGAAGCGGCCGTACGCCGACGCCGTGTACCAGCCGATGGTCGAGTTGCTTCGGTACCTCGAGCGCCACGGCTTCACCTGCTACATCGTGTCGGGCGGCGAGCGCGACTTCATGCGACCGATGACGCAGGCCAACTACGGCATCCCGCCGGAGCGCGTCGTGGGCTCGGCCTTCGGTCTCACCTGGGACGACGCCGACGCGACCGTGAAGTACTCGTCATCCCTCGCATTCTTCGACGACGGACCCGAGAAGCCGGTGCGCATCTGGAGCCGCATCGGCCGACGGCCGCTGTTCGCTGGCGGCAACTCGAACGGCGACACGGCCATGCTCGACTTCGCCCGCAAGGGACCCCGCCCCGGATTCGCGATCCTGATCCACCACGACGACCCCGACCGCGGCGACGCACCCTACGACGCGGGCGCGGAGAAGGCGCTCGCTGCCGCCGATGACGCCGGGTACACCGTCGTGAGCGTCAAGGACGACTGGGCGACCGTGTTCCCCCAGGCCGCTTCCGAGGTCGACGGCGCCTGAACGACGCAAGAGGATGCCCGGGGAGCGCGGCTCTCCGGGCATCCTCCTGCGTGGCGGCTCACGAAGCGGCGGTGACCACCGGAGATTCCGGGTCGGCGGTCTCGATCCCCATGCCATCCGTCTCGGGCGTCCCCGGGGCATCCAGGGGATCCGCCTCCGCGGTCGGGCGCCGCAGCAGCTCGATCAGGATCATGAAGACGATCAGTCCGATCGTCACGCCGACCACCGTCCCGAACGAGACGGGTCGCGTCACGATCAGGATGAGCAGTGCGAGAGCCATGCCGACGATGACGATGGGTCCGTGGAACCTATCCACCGCGAGACCGAATCGTCCGGTGGACAGGCCCCGTCGCTCCCAGGTCCCGCGCACCGCGGAGAAGCCGCTCTCGAGGACACCACGAGTGGCCCCGGCGCTGCGGCTCGAACCGGCGAGCCACGCCCACACCGCGATGAGCACGCCGACCATCGCCAGCGCGACGATCGTCGAGCTGAGAAGCGAGGTGACCTCGTCGAACAGGGCTTGTGCGGCGGCCGACGTCATGATCGACGGGCTCACGGCCCCGATGAAGAACGTCCGCCCGATGCCCATGCCTGCGGAGAGCAGGAGGAAGGCGACCGCGAACGCGGCACTGGTCCAGAAGAGCGCGCGCGGGCGGTTCCGGGCGATCAGGATGCCGGCGACCACGAGGCCGAGCACGACCCAGGGCAGCCAGAACCCTGCGGCGACGGCGATCTGGTAGACGGTCCGCACGAGCACCAGAGCGTCCGCCTGGGCGATCGGGATCGATCGGTCGATCTCCGGGATCAGATCGGCGAAGCCGACACCGCGCTCGGCCAGCACCGACTTGACCCGCTCGACGACGAGGCCGAGGTCGATCGAGAGCACCCCGTCGTCCGCCAGCTGCAGCGCGGTGTCCGGGCTGTTCTGCATGATCGCGACAGCGCGCTCGTGGGTGAAGCGCAGCGACTGCGCCCAGATATCGGCGAACTGGTCCGAGGCGACGACGTCGTGGATCACCCCGTCGACGAGGGATGTCAGTCCGCTCGCCGCCGGCGCCTCCAGGAGGGTCAGCGCCGATGCTGCGCGCGGCGGCAGATCGAGCTCGCGTAGTCCGTCGAACACCTCGCCGACCACAGCCGTGAGGTCGACCTGCTCCTGGATGGCGGCGCTGGCCTGAGCGGCGACGAAGTCCTGCACGTCCGGATCCTCGGCCAGGGGCGCGAACGTCGCCACGAACCGATCGGCGTCGACCAGCTGCAGGCGCGCCCACGTTCCCATCGCCGCGATCGGCGCGAGCAGCACCGCCACGGCGAGCACGATTCCGGCGACGATGCTCCTGCCCACCGGTCGGCGACGAGGCTTCTCGCGAGTCTCGCTCTTGAGTGTCTGGTTCTCCTGTTCGAGGAGGAGCACCCGGGCTCGCAGATCATCCAGTTCGCTCATTCGCTCTCCTCCTCGTGCGGTCGCGTCGCTCGCGTGTGCCGACGACGGCCAGGCCTCTCAACTCAGGAGCTTCTGCTTTGCCGCAGCGAACTCCGTCTCGGACAGCACGCCGGCGTCCTTCAGCGACGCCAGCTGCTGCAGCTTCGCGATCAGATCATCCGTCCCGGCCGGCGCACCCGCCTGTACCGGAGGAGCCGCATACTGGGCTGCCGCGTTCTGCGCGGCGGCGTCGACCTGCGCCTGCTGCTGAGCGGCTTCGTACTGCTGCTGCTCGTACTGGCCCTGCGCACGCTCCTGCTGATGCCGCGACATCGCACCGCCGACCGCCGACGCCGTTCCCGCCACCACCGCGGTCCTGGCGGCCAGTCCGATCAGTCCCGGGCGACCGAATCTTCTCAAGGGCATGTCATTCACCTTCCTGATCGAGGATGTCCATCATGGCGTTCACGACGGGTGCCGGCACGCGCTCACTACGGAGCACCTGACCGCCGGCGGCGGCGAGGTTCTGCGCGAGGGCCCGGGCGAAAGCGAGTTCCAGGACGACGACGGCAGCGGACTGACCGGGGGCGAGAGCGCTCGCGAGGGCCTCCACGTCCTCTTCGCCGGCCAGTCCGGCGGCGATCGGCTCGAAGTCGTCGAGTCCGAGGGAGTCGTCTTCCGTGTCGAGCTCGACGATCTCCACTTCCCCTGCCGCCGACTTCGACAGCAGGACGAAGTCGAGCAATCGCACGACCCCGCTGTCGACGAGGTCGGTCAGCGCGCGGAACGTCGCCGGGTCTGGACGATCGCCCTCGAACCCGACGAGGTAGAACTCGGCGGGGCCGAATCGGAAGTCATTCATGGAGTGTCCCTTCTCCCGGCGACGACGTACCGGGACTCTGCGGCCATGCTCGCACTGCCGCGATCGGGGCGATCGCCGCCCTCACCCCGATCGGATGAGAACCTCGTCGTCCGGCGGCTCGACCTGCCGGGCCGGGGGTCGCCCGCTAGGGGTGAGCGGCTTTCCCGCGCCCGTGGAGGCGCTGTCACTATCGCCGTACGCAGTAACTCAACGAAAGGGGTCCGAAGTGTCCATTTGGGAAAGCTTCTGGGACATCATCTGGTGGTTCTTCTGGGTCTTCGTGTTCATCTCCTACCTGATGGTGCTCTTCAACATCGTGGCCGACCTGTTCCGGGATCACGCCCTCAACGGGTGGTGGAAGGCCGTGTGGATCATCTTCCTCATCTTCGTGCCCTTCCTCACGGCGCTCGTCTACCTCATCGCACGCGGCAAGGGAATGGGCGAACGCAGCGTCTCGGCGTACCGGGAGCAGCAGCACGCTGCCGACTCCTACATCCGCAGCGTCGCCGGATCCAGTCCCAGCGATGAGATCGACAAGGCGTCGAAGCTCCTCGCGGCGGGAACGATCACTCCCGACGAGTTCGCCGCCATCAAGACGCGCGCACTGAGCTGACATCGTGGCTGAGGTGGTCGATATGTCCCTGCAGGCGCTCGGCGACGTCGAATTCGTCGTCGTGCGCCTGGAGGACGACCGCCTCAGCCCCGACATCCTCGAAGCCCTGCTCCGACAGGTGGAGAGCGGCGCCATCCGCCTTCTGGACTTCCTTCTCATCCGCCGGCTCGGCGCGGAGGACTGGCACCTCATCGAGATCGACGCCGATGAGTTCACCCTCGCCGGTCTCGGTCTGGACACCCCTGGTCTCGTCTGCGAAGACGACGCCCGGCACTTCGCATCCGGGCTCCCCATCGGCTCCCTCGCAGCACTCATCCTCGTCGAGCCGACCTGGAGTGAACGCTTCTCCCACGATGTCGACCGTCGGGGTGATCGGATCCTCGCGACCCAACCCATCCCCGCCTCGATCGCGAACACGGTTCTCGCATCGGCGCTGCGCCAGCCCTGACGCGTCGGCGGGCGAGGAACGCGGCGCGGGGTCAGACGGTCGTCCGCACGGCCTCTCGGCGGGAGGACACCCCGAGCTTCCGGTAGATGGCGCGCTGGTGGGTCTTCACCGTGTTGATCGACACGGCCAGCTCCCGAGCGATCTCGTGCAGTGTGCGCGCCGTCTGCAACTGCTGGAACACATCGCGCTCCCGCTCCGAGAGCGTCTCCACCAGCGAGCCGGCGGCGTCGTTGGCGAGGCATCGACCGATGAAGTCCTCGAACTGCGTGCCGAAATGCACGTGCTCGCCCAGCAGCTTTCGCACCGCCGCCTCACGCGGTCCGAACGGCAGCCGGATGTTCTCCCCGGAGGCGACCGCGACCGCGGCTTCGCACAACTCGTGCGCCTCGTCGTGGTGCCCGGTGTGACGGCGCAGCACGGCGGCGGTGATCAGGGTCGCGGTCTTCACGTACGACACCTCGCTGAACGCCCGCAGCGATCGCAGCATCTCCAGAGCTGCGGGGTAGTCACCGGCGCGGCGCAGCACACCGGCGAGCGTGACGTTCACGACCGGCAGGTCCGGGCAGTGGATGTACTTCCTGGCGATCCGCAACGCGCGGTCCTGTCGACCGACCGCCTCCTCGAGAACCGCGACGGACGATTCCCGAAATGCCGGCCAGGAGATACCGTGGACGACCTCGAGCGGGATGTCCTGCACGCCGATCGCCGCGCGACGGCATGTCGGGACATCACCGGTCTCAGCCGCCGTGTACGCGATCATCATCCGCGCCACGCCGGTGAAGGAACGGTCGGAACTCCCGTTGGCGATCACCGTCCCGAAAGCCCGCATCGCTTCATCGAACTCCCCCGACCAGTACGCGACGTACCCGGCGGCTGCGGCGGCGCTTCCTCCGGCGTAGGTGCTCCAGGGAAGACTCACGTCATCCTCATGATGTGCCGCGGCCAGCGATGACCTCGCATCGACGAGGCGACCCGCCCAGGTCTGGCCGAAGGCGAGATGCCCCAAGGACCGCTTCGCGAGTTCGCGATCGCCGGAGCTCTGCGCCTCCCTCGCCGCGGCCGAGAAGTACTCGAGCGGGATCATCGGGTTACCGCGGTGCCGGATCTCGGTCCACCCGAGGAGATAGTTGAGTGCCGCGCGGTCTCCGAGCTCGGTCGAATCCGCGTCGAGGAGCATCTGCCGCACCTTCGCACTCGCTTCAGCGACCTCTGACCGCTCGTCGGTGATGAACAGACGCGCGATCTGCAGGACCGCGGGCTCCGTCCCGTCGCCGGTGCGCGCGATCATCGCCTCTGCGCGCCGGAAGAGCTCGCGCGCGACGCGATGGTCGCCGAGCACATCGCTTGCGCACGCACGCACCAGGAGCACCTGCGCGTCGTCGGGCGTACGGCGCAACATGTCGATCGCCGTCTGCTCGATCTCCGCCGCGCGGGCACCGACCACGAGGCCGAGCCAGTGGTGCAGCAGCGTCTCCCTCGCGATCTCCGCATCTCCCGCACGAAGCGAGTGCGCGATCGAGGCGGTGGGGTCCGTCGCCTCGAGCGCGATGGCGGCGCGGCGATGGCAGGCCGCAGCCCGAGCGGTGTCGAGCGCGACGATGTCGGCGCACTGCTTGGCGAACGAGGTGTGCCACCGGTAGACGACGCCGTGCGGACCCTCGAAACGATCGAGGAAAAGACCGAGCCGCACGCACGTCTCCAGCAGCTCTGCCGCATCCGGACGTTCGGTCACGGCGGCGGCGAGCTCGGGAGTCAGCTCGCCGCAGACGCTGCCGTCGAGCACGAAGTCGGCGATCTCGGCCGGCAGCGCCCCGAGCACGTGTTCGCGGACGTAGGTCCCGAGGAAGCTCGACGCGCTCTGTGCGCGGGCGTCGGGTCGGGCACCGCCGATCATCATGAGCCGCACGGCGATCGGCCACCCTCTGGACTCCGCGAAGATCGTCTCGGCAGCGAGCCCGGCTCCGTCTGCGGTGCGCAGGAGCTTGACCTCCGGGGCCGTGAAGCTGAGCGTGTCCACACCGACGAAGGAAGCAGGATGCGTGAGTCGATGCCGCGAGAGGGTGACCTCGAGCAGCGTCGTCCCGACCAGCACGACCCGGAGATTCTCGGGTGCCTGCTCCGCGAGCATGCCGAGGAGCCCGGTGCGCCAGCTCTCACCGGCGCGGTGCGCGTCGTCGACGATCAGGTGCATGGGGGTGTCGAGCGCCTCGAGGGCGCCGCAGATCTCCTGATAGGCATGCTCGGGATCGTCGAGGTCCCGCGCGAGTGCGAGTGGACGCCCCGCACGCTCGGCGCCG
Organism: Microbacterium maritypicum; assembly: GCF_041529975.1. Classification (NCBI taxonomy): domain Bacteria; kingdom Bacillati; phylum Actinomycetota; class Actinomycetes; order Micrococcales; family Microbacteriaceae; genus Microbacterium; species Microbacterium maritypicum. Next base: position 3,006,603 of record NZ_CP168030.1, read on the forward strand.
ACGAGCAGAGCATGCACGACGCCGTACGTCAGACGCGAAGGGTCGGAGTCGAAGGAACTGAGGCTGAGCCAGGCGACCTGCTCGAGCCCGGAAGCCCAGTCGGCGACCGCGGTCGTCTTGCCGAAGCCACTCGGCGCGCTGACGACCGTCAGCGGGTCGATCGCCGCTGCATCGGCGATCGCGGTGCTCACCCTTTCCCGGCGGATGGCACCCGGTTGGGGCCCCGGTGGGCGGAAGCGCACCACGGGTCCCGGCGTCGTCGATCGTACGGGGGGCGACATGGCACCAAAGCTAGTGGCGTCGGCGCCCCGCCCTCAAGGGCATCCTCCGGGTGATCTTTCAGTCCGCGAGGCCTCTCCCGGCGTCGCGTTTGAGTGCGTCGGCGGTGCGGATGAACAGGATGATCCACGTGAAGACGACCGTCCCCGCCACCAGCTCGACCGCGGTCAGGGTGTAGTAGCCGACGGCGAAGAACACCGCGAGCAGCAGGATCAGAAGGGTGAAGACGTAGCCGACGAGCAGGAACGTGCGCGAGACGCCCGGCACCCACCACCGGACGGCGATGATCAGCACCGCGTAGGCGACCACCATCCCCGAAGCCACCCCGGTGTGCAGGGCGAAGTGCTCATCCACGGGGAACACCCCCACCAGACCGAGGAAGATGCCGACGATCACGAGGCACGTGCGCACCGAGGCGGCCCCGCGCGGATGAGGCGTCGGAATCCCCTTCGTCGCGTAGCGGGCCAGCGTCGTCACCAGGATCCCGGCGACGATCAGGGTGAGGTTGAAGGCCCGGGCGGAGAGGTCGTCCGTCATGCCGAGAGCGCTCAGGTTCTCCTTCCACCACTGCGGGTCGCTCGCCGTGAGCATGCTCGCGAGCACTCCCAGCACGAGGAACACGGCGAGAACCGTGGCCAGCAGCTGCAGGTCGAGGTGCGTGGCGGAGTAGTAGGTCACGTATGCGGTCAATGCGGCCGCGGCACCGGCCAGCATCAGCACAGGTACCGGGAACACCGCAGCGCCGATGAGTCCCGCCTCGACGATCGTCGCCGCCAGGGTCCACCCGAGTAGCGCGATCATGGCGTGCGCGAAGGCGAACGCGGCGATGTCGACGATGTCGAGCACCCCGAGTCGGTCGCGCCGCGCCGGGTCGGCCGCGATGACACGCCCGAGCACGAAGACGACGATCGCCGTCACCGCCGACATCAGCGCCGCGAACTGTCCGAGCGAGTCGGGACCCGCGATCGGCGCGGACTGCAGCCGGAACACGGGCAGTGCGACGAGGGCGGCGAGGACGAACGCGAAGATCGAGATCTGGAGCCCGATGGCTTCCCGAGCGCGCTCTCGTGTGGCCCCGCGGGAGCGGGCTTCCGTGAGGAGATCGTGCCCTGCTGGCGTCGACGACATGAGCTCAGTCTCCTTCTCCGCTGCACCACCGGCGAGAGCGGCTCATCCCTTCGGGGCGATGCGGCGCCGTGAAGCGCGGCCGATGGACTCCCCGAGCAGGCCGTCCGGCCCCGCCGCACGTGTGTCGCGCCGTGCTCACCCGTTGAGGATGAGTGTCGTGGGCACCGGGGAGACGCGTCGCGCATGCTTGTCGGATGAGGTCGAGGAGCGTGGGGCAGACGTCGAGCGGACGGCGATCGTGACGCTGGGCGACCTGTTCCCGGAGGGCCTGTCGGGGTGGCAGATCGTGCTCGCGCTGCTGTCGGTGCTGATCGGCTGGCTGCTCTCGCGGCTCGCTCGCAAGGGCGTGCTGAAGTTGGCGGCGCGGACCCCGGGAATCTCCGACTCCGTCTCGCAGCTGGCTGCGCGCTTCACGCAGTACGCGCTGCTCCTGGTCGGGATCGGGGTCGGGCTGGCGTTCCTCGGGGCGAACGTGCAGCCTCTGCTCGCGATGACGGTCATCGCCGCGATCGTCCTGGTCCTGGTGCTGCGCGGTGTCGCGGACAACTTCGCTGCCGGGGTCCTGATCCAGTCCCGTCAGTCGGTGAAGATCGGCGAGGAGATCGGCATCGACGGCCCCGACGGGGTGATCCGGGGCACCGTGCAGGAGCTCAACGGTCGCTCGGTCATCCTCACGACGGTAGACGGCCGCACGGTGCACGTGCCGAACGCCGCGCTGCTCACCGGGGTCCTGGTGAACGACTCGCGTCACGGCGCGCGCCGAAGCGACGTCGACATCCGCATCGCGCGGTCAACGGGGCTCGACCTGGACGAGGCGGTCACGACCATCACGGATGCGGCGAGCGGTGTCGACGGCGTGCACGCCCGCGAACACCCGACCGTGCGCGTCGCCGCGATCTCGCCCACTCGCTGGACGCTCACCCTCCAGATCTGGCACCACCCGCTGCACGGCAGTGCCGTGATCTCCGACACCGTGCGCGGCGTCGCGGAGGCTCTCGAGGCGTCGGGGCTGCAAGCCGTGGTCATGCCGCAGCAGGGGCCCCCGCCCCTCGTGCCCCCGGAGCCGTTCTGATCGCCCGGGCCGCCGGTCCGCCGCCCGCGAGGCGACCGGGCTCCCGTCCGACCGCGGGCTACGCTGGCCGCGTGAACCCCTCGCCTGCGCCCGAGCGCGCCACCGATCGCATGCTCTCCCCCAGTCTGCGCGTGCTTCTTCTGCTCGCGGCGAGCGCGGTCACGCTGGCCGGCGTGTACTTCGCGCGTGATCTTTTCGGGCCGATCGCACTCGCCATCGTGATCGTCGTCATCTGCGAGCCGCTTCGCCGCCCGCTCGATCGGCGCGGTTGGCCGCAGTGGGCGAGCACGACCGCGGTCATCGTCGTCGCCTACCTGATACTGCTGTCGATGGGCGCTCTGCTCTGGCTCGCCGGCACGCAGTTCGCGCGACTCATCGGCGACCTGGTGTCGCAGGGCGGTCTCGAGAACACCGCCGCAGAGGTGGTGGGGTGGCTGCAGTCACTCGGCCTCGACGAGGAGGCCTCGGACGCGGCAGCCTCGGTCCTCGATCCCGAGACGCTGCTCGGCGTTGCACGAAGCATCGGCGGCACCGTCCTCAGCGTCGCGACGGCGCTGTTCTTCGTCTGCGCCTACATCATCTTCATGGCGATCGATGCGGCCCGTTACGGTCGAGCGCCCGCTCTGTTCGGCGCGACGAAGGGTGCCGCCCTCGCGCGGATCTCCCGCCTGAACTCCGGCGTCCGGCGCTATTACATCGTCAATGCCACCTTCGGCGCGATCGTGGCTGTCATCGACGGGCTGGCCCTGTGGTGGATGGGCATCCCGGCGCCAGTGGTGTGGGCGATCCTCGCGTTCGTCACGAACTTCATCCCCAACGTCGGCTTCGTGGTCGGGCTCATCCCCCCGGCGATCCTCGCCTTCGTGGTCGGGGGCTGGCCGCTGCTTCTCGGCGTCGTCGCGGTCTACAGCATCGTCAACGTGGTCCTCCAAGTGCTCGTGCAGCCGAAGTTCGTCAGCGATGCGGTCGACCTCAGCCTCACGCTGAGCTTCTTCTCCGTGATCTTCTGGACCTTCATCATCGGACCGCTCGGCGCGATCCTCTCCATCCCGCTCACCCTGCTCGTGCGCACACTGGTCCTCGAGGGCGATCCTGAGTCGACGTGGGTGCGCTGGCTCTCCGGCGACCACACGGCCCTGCCGCCGGAGCCCGAACCGGAACAGCGTCCCGTCGCGCGCGGCCGGAATCGGCGTCGCCGGGCGCGTGGCAACGGATGAAAGGGCACCCATGGTCTCGGTAAATCACCCGGAGGAGGTTGCGACCCCGGCATGGTCGCCGCGACCCCCACGATGGGATCGTGAACGCGAACGCGCTCGTCCGGAGCGCTCCCGAAGGGAGTCGACGTGCAACGTCCACTCGCGGGGCTGACGAGGCGCAACTTCCTCACGGAGCTGACCGCCGGCGTCACGCTGCTCGCCATCGCCATCCCCTTGAACATCGGATATGCGCAGATCGCCGGGCTTCCCCCGACCGCGGGACTGTACGCGTTGATCGTGCCGACGATCGTGTACGCCCTCGTCGTCTCCTCCCGTCAGCTGGTCGCCTCCCCTGATGCGGCGGCTGCCGCACTCGTCGCCTCGTCGATCGGTGGCCTCGCCGCGGCGGGCAGCGCCGATTACGCGACCCTCGCCCTCGCGCAGGCGATCATCTGCGGCGGCATGTTCGTACTCCTCGCCGTGTTCAAGCTCGGATTCCTGGCGAACTTCCTCTCGAAGCCGATCCTGGTCGGATTCGTCGGCGGCCTCGCACTGGACATCATGGTGAGTCAGGTCGCGAAGATGCTCGGCGTCAAGATCGACTCCGGCAAGGAGTTCACGGGTAAGGTCGCCGACCTCATCGGAGGTCTCGCCACCATCAATCTCTGGGCCGTCCTGATCTCGGTCTGCTCGGTGGCGGTCCTGCTGCTGGGACGCCGGTACCTGCGCGCCATCCCCTGGGCGCTGATCGTCCTCGTGGCGACGACGCTCGTGGTCGTCCTCACGGGTCTCGATCAACGCGGTGTCGCCGTTCTGGGTGAAGTCCCCGCGGGTCCGCCAGAGCTGACCTGGCCGATGATCGACTGGTCACTCTGGCTCGCGTTGATTCCGTCCGCGATCGCGCTGACACTGGTCACCACCGCTGAGGGGCTCCTGGTCTCGCGCTCCTACTCCGAGAAGCACGGCTACCCGTTCCATGCGAACCGGGACCTGTTCGCGTTCGGCATCGCCAACGTCGCTGCGGGAGCTCAGGGCAGCTTCGCCGTCGGATCGTCGACTTCGCGCACGGCCGCCATGGACCAGGCGGGATCGCGCACACAGTTCCCCGCACTGATCCTCGCCGTCGGAACGCTCCTGCTCCTCCTCTTCGGCACCGCTCTGTTGGCGGACATCCCCTCGCCCGCCATCGGTGCCATCGTCGGGGTCGCGATCATCCCGCTCCTCGGGATCCGCGACTTCATCGATCTGTGGCGCAAGGACCGGTTCGAGTTCCTGATCGGCGCGACCTGCTTCCTCGTCACCCTGTTCATCGGCTCGATCCCGGGCATCCTCGTCGCGTTCGTGCTCGCGCTCATCAACATCGCGCGACGCGCTTCGAATCCCGCGATCGACGTCCTGGAATCCAGCGGTGATCCGGGCGAGTCCCTGCTCGAGGACGCTCCTGCCGGAACCGTGACCGCTCCGGGGGTGATCGTCATCCGCCTGGCCGCCCCGCTCTTCTTCGCCAACGGGGCGGTCTTCTCCACCGCGGTGAAGGACGCCATCCGTTCGGCGGGCGACGGGGCCGTCCAGCACCTCGTCGTCGACATGGAGGCCGTGACCGATGTCGATGTCACGGGCGCCGAATCGTTCGCATCGCTCAAGGGCTGGCTCGCGGCTCGGTCGGTGTCGCTCTCGTTCAGCAGGGTCCGCCCGAACACGCTGCACCGACTGACCAGCCTCGGGTTGCTGACGTCGGAGGACGTCTATTCGACCAACCGCTCAGCCATCACGCGTCTGGTGCCGTCATCGGCCGAACGCGAATCCCTACCGAAAGAAGACCAGTGATGGGTACCGTCATCGGAGACATGCTTCCGCTCGCACTCGGCGTCGCGATCAGTCCCATACCGATCATCGCCGCGATCCTGATGCTGCTCTCTCCGAAGGCGCGAGTGACCAGCGTCGGGTTCCTGCTCGGCTGGCTCGTCGGCATCGTGGCCGCGGTCACGGTGTTCACCCTGCTGTCCTCGATACTCCCCGCGGACGACCCCGACGTCTCCCATCCGATCCGCGGTGTGGTGCAGCTCGTGCTCGGTCTGCTCCTGTTCGTCCTGGCCTTCGGGCAGTGGCGCAAGCGGCCGAAGGCCGGTGAAGAGGCCGCCCTCCCGAAGTGGATGAAGGCCATCGACACGATCACCTTCCCGGTCGCCCTGGGGCTCGGCTTCCTGCTGTCGGCGGTGAACCCGAAGAACCTGATCATGGCGGCGGGCGCCGGCACCGACATCGGCGCGGCGGCGCTTCCGGGCGGATCCATCGTGCTGGTGATCGTCATCTACACCCTCATCGCCGCTTCGACCGTCCTGGTCCCGGTGGTCGGCTATCTCATCGCCGCCGATCGCCTCCGCGGCCCGCTCGACGCCCTGCGCGGCTGGCTCGCCACCGAGAACGCCGTCATCATGGCCGTCCTGCTGCTCGTGATCGGGGTGTCCATGATCGGCAAGGGCATCGGAAGCTTCTAGACCCGTCACCGACCGGCGCGGGCGAACTCGGAGAAGAGGAGCACGGAGATGGGCGAGCTGATCCTGGATCTCATTCCGGTCGCGCTCGGCGTCGTGCTGAGCCCGCTCGCGATCATGGCTCTCGTCGCGGTGCTGCTGTCGCAGAACGCCAGGGCCAACGGGATCGCGTATCTGCTCGGGTGGTTCCTGGGCCTGGCCGGACTCATGGCGCTCTTTCTGTGGCTGTTCCCGGTGCTCCAGGTGCATCAACGCGGCGAACCGCCCCTGTGGGTGCCACTCGTCCGCCTTCTCGTCGGTCTCTTCCTCGTCGCCTCCGCCGTCTGGGTCTATCGGAAGGGCCGGGTGCACGTCCTGCAGATGGCCGCGGCTTCGACTCCGCGCGACGTCGTGGCCGCGTCGCCCCAGCTTCCTGGCTGGCTGCATTCGGTGGAGTCTTTCCGCCCCGGGCGCACGCTCCTCCTCGGCATCGGGCTCTTCGTCCTGAACCCGGTCGACGCGTCCTGCGCCATCATCGCCGCGCTCGACATCACCCTGTCCGACGTGGATCCGGCCGCGGGAGTCTGGGTCGCAGCCGCCTTCGTCGTGGTGGGCACCCTCCCGATCGCTCTCCCCGTCGTGTACGTCGTCGTGCGGGGACGGGACGCGCAGCCACTGCTCGACCGCGTCCGCACGTGGATCGCCGGCAACACACACGTGCTCAACGCGGCTCTGCTCCTCGTGATCGGCGCCCTCCAGCTGCAGAAGGCGCTCGCGGCGTTGCTCTGAGTGACCGGCTTCCTCTGTGCGCTACTCGATCCCGAGGGCGTGCGCGGCCGCCGTCACACTGTCCCGGTCCGAGACGCCGAGCTTGCGGTAGATGTTGCGCACGTGCGTCTTGACGGTGTTCGGGGAGATGAACTCCTCCTGCGCGATCTGACGCAGCGTCGCGTTGCGGCTCAACGCCAGCAGCACGATGCGTTCGCGATGCGTGAGTTCCGTGTCCACGAGCAACCCCGCGGCGATGAGACGCTCACGGACGGTGTCGGCGAAGCGGGTCCGGGTTCCTGCGGTCGCCCGCGCGCCCAGCAGTCGGATCACGGCAGGATCGGCCGCGGCGATACGGCGGACGTGCTCCTCCGACTCCGCCAGCGAGAGCGCCAGGGAGAGCGAGGCCTGTGCCCGCTCGGAGTCACCGGCATGCACATCGAGCGCGGCGGCGACCAGCCAGGCGTCCACCATCGAGGCCGGCAGCGCACACGTCATCGAGCCGTCGAGAACGGGGGCGAGCGTCTCGCGCGCCACCGCGTGCCGATGATCGTTCAGGGCCGCGATCGCGCGGAGGACCACGACCTCACCACTCGTGCCGAGTGCGCGCTCGGTGTCAGCGATGAACTGGTCCCGCAGATTCGGCTCGCCCAGGCGGTCGAAGGCGTGCACGGCGAAGGTGCCCAGCATCGCGTACCAGTGCGGAGGAAGCGGCATGTCGTCGCGAGGGACCAGCGTCTCGAGCAGCGTGGTCGCCGCCGCACGCGGGTCGGGAGCGCCTTCGGCGTTCAGCAGCGCCATCAGCCCCTGCAGACCCCTCGATATCGCCGGCTCCGAACCCGAGTCGATGATCGCGGCCGCTTCACGGAAGGTCTGTTCCGCGTCGACCGCCTGCAGGCGCTCGTACGGAACCCAGTACCGCCACACTCGGGTCACCTCGTAGAAGGGATCGTCCGGCATTCCGAGTTCGCGCCATCTGGCATCCAGTCGGGCCCCGGAGGCGAGGACATCGCGCATTCTGCCCCGGAAGAGGGCACTGGTGTTCAGGACGGCGGAGGCCTGGAGCTCCGCCGTGATCGCACCGACGGCTCGCGCCTGATCGGCAGCGGAGCGCGCATAGCGCTCGGCGCGGTCCAGGTGACCGACATACAACTCGCCCATCGCCGCCTGCAGGAACGCGTAGGTGTCGAGCTGGCTCTCTCCCGTGACCGTGTCGAACGCGCGTCCGAGCCGGTCCAGGGCTTCCTCGATCCCCCCACGTCGCACGGCGGTGTGCAGATCGAGACCCGTCAGCCACTGACGGGTCGCCGCCGACCCGTCCTGGTCGCGCACCGTCGCGAGGACGGCTGCCGCCGCAGAGGCATCGCCGCGGGCGAGCTCCGCGGCAGCGACCAGCATCTGCACGGCGGGGTCCGACCGGAGCGGAGCGGGCATCGTCCCGATCGCCTCGATCACGGCGCAGGCGTGCCCCGTCAGGATCAGTTGCATCCCGCACCGACGCAGAACCACGGAGATGCACGCCGGATCCGAGCTCTGCGTGGCGTGTCGCAGCGCAGGAAGATGCTCCTGCTGCTCGGCGAACCACTCGGCGGTTTCCTTCTCGAGGCGATCGACGACCGCCCGCCCCCGGTCCCGCAGGCGGGCAGCGAGGAACTCCCGCAGCAGCGGGTGATAGTGGTACCAGACGGGGTCGCTGCCGCGCCTCCCCATCAGCACGCTGAGCCGCACGAATCTCTCGACGAGCGCGGCGGCGGGAGCACCGGGGGCGAGTCGGTACGCGAGGTCGAGCGAGAACGCCTCCGGGACGGAGGTGATGAGGAGGAACTCCCGCAGCTCCTCGTCCAGGTCGGCGAAGACCTCCTCGAGGAAGTAATCGACCAGCGCCGGCGCATCCCCGCGGAGCGCGCTGTCGGTGATGTCGGCGTGCGCCGCTCCAGCGAGCACCATGAGGCGGAGTCCCGCGGCCCAGCCCTCGGTCCGCTGGAGAATCTTCGTGATCTCCCCCTGGGAAACCGGGATCCCGTTGGCGCGGAAGAAGGACCGCACCTCCGCGGGGGTGAACGCCAAATCGGCGTTGTCGAGGTCGAGAGCGATTCCGGCGATACGACGCCGCGCCACGCGGATCAGCCGCGTGCCGCGCCCGGAGAGGACGACGTGTGCGTTGCCGGGGACAGCCTGGACGAACGCCGACAGCATGTCGGCCAGGTCCGGTGCGCCGATCAGGTGGACGTCGTCGAAGACGAGCACGATGCGGCGGGGGGTCGCCCGCAGCACGCGCGCGAGGGACCGACCCGTGTCGCTCGATACCGCTCGGGGAACCTTCGCCAGGCTCTCCTGGAGCCGCGCATCGTCGATCCGTTCGAGCGCCGATCGGAGAAGCGAGAGATCGACGTCACCGCGCTGGAACGAGACCCACACCACCGCGGTGTCCGGTTCCGCGTCGATCATCTGGGCCCAGCGGGCGAGGAGCCTGGTCTTGCCGGCTCCGGCCGGGGCGGTGACGAGCGTCAAGGTCCAGGGCTCGTCCATCGCGGCCGTGAGCCGGTCGAGCAGTCGTGGACGCGCGACGTCATCCTCGCCCGCCTCGGTGACGAACGTCCTCGGTGCATCGTCGTCGCCGATGCTCTCCGTCATGGGAACCCCCCGGTCCATCGTTCGACGCCAGGCCAGTAGATATCCGCAGTATGACACCGCGCAGATAAGGGCTCAAGCGCTTCCGAGAGGACGAAGGTCTAGACCGAGGGCGACCTCCGTCGAAGAGCGAGCAACGAGAGGAGAGACGGCACGGCTGCCCCGAAGAAGAGCGCCAGCCCGACGCCGAGAAGTGTCTCCAGTGCCCGCTCGAGGAAGCGTGCTCCGGGCTGCTCCGTGGAGTTCACCAGGATGAAGGTCAGGGCGATGAACGTCGTGAAGCCCGGGGCCACATACCAGCGGCTCCCCTGAGTCGCACACAGGGCACCGACGACGACGCCGGCGACGAGGCCGATGACGAGATCTCCCGGCGCGAGGACTGCGAAAGCGGCGGCGGCGAAAGCGCCGACGAGCACCGAGATCGCCCGGCCGATGCTGCGCGATATGAGTTGCCCGCGCACAGGACGCATCACCAGCAGCACCGCTGCCGTCGCCCAGCCGACGTGCTGCAGATCGAGGAGGAAGCCCACAGCGGCGGCGATCGCAGCCGCGGCACCGAGAAGGAGCCCGTAGACCAGCATCGCCCGACCTCGCGGCACAGGAGCTGCGGGCGGCGGCGGGCCATCTCGCTCCGGCCAGAGCAGGGAGACGAGCCACGCGTACAGCGATCCCGCCACCATACTTCCCGCGAGCCCGACGGCTGCCGATGACCAGGGGAAGCTCAGACCGATGCCGATCATCGGCAGGACGAGGATCAGCACGAGCTGCGCCAGGCGCCCATGCACCGCATTGATGCACGCGAGCACGGCCGCGCCGAAAACCGCGACGACGGCGACGGCGGGCACGGTGGCGAGCAGCGAACCCACGAGCAGCCCGATCGCACTGAGACCTCCGACGAGGAGGATGACCGCGCGACCGCGTCGCCGAGGCGGAAGCCGGAACGCCGCCGCGGGAAGAACACCGACGGCGAGAGCGAGACCGAGCGTCGGGCTGAAGGGAGCGACGACCATCGCGGGCAGGGCGAAAGCGATACCGAGACCGAACCTCGCCCACTGCCAGGTCAGGCCGGCCTGGTCATCCACCCCGACCGCCTCGCCGACGCGATCCGAATGCCTCTCCGCATGCCCGTCCCCCTTGTTCGCCGACGGCGGTCTCCCGCCATTCGCCCTCACGGCTCAGCCTAGGCACCGCTCGATCAGCCGTCAGCGTGCATCATCGAGTTCACCAGGGTGAACGCCGCCTCCCGCCGCCGCTGGGCGATGGGCGGTGGCGGCCGTCGCCATCCCCTCCCGCACGGTGTCGTGCACGCGACCGGCCGCGCGCAGCGCCGTGAACCACGGCGTGCGTCCGGCGACAGCGGCGGCCGGTTCAGGGAGCGCGGCCAGGTGAAGCTCCGTGTCGCGCTGTGCGAGCTCCCGGTCGAGGTTCTCGAGCGCCTCGAGCACGGTGATGGTCATGACCTCCTGCTGCCTCATCCCGAGCACGAGAGCCGCGACCTCCTCTTCCTCGCCGTCGACGATCTCGAGAAGCCTGCGCTCGTTGACCAGCGCATTCGCGGTGTACAGCCCGCGCTCCAGGTGGATGCCGAGCACGCCGGCGATCCTTCCCACCACGCGGATCCTCGGGACGTTCACTTCGCGCAGCACGAGGATCAGCGTCACCACGACGCCGACGGCGACGGCCGACAACAATCCCGCGGTGAGCCCGATGATCGCGACCGACAGCGCGATCCAGAAGTCGACGCGGCTGATCCGAGCCCATCGCAGCAGCTCCGGGACGTTGATGAGCCCCGCGACCGCGACGAAGACCATGGCGGCCAGGGTGGCCTCGGGCATGAGGCTGAGGACAGGGCCGAGGAACAGGGCGACCAGGACGGCGAGCACGACCGTGACGACCGTCGCCAGCTGGGATCGCGCCCCGGCACTCTGGTTCACCGCGCTCTGCGAGAAACCACCCGCCGCGGGCATGGTGCCGAAGAACGAGCCGACGGTGTTCGCCGCACCGGTGGCGAAGAGTTCCTGGTTGCTGTCGATCTGTGGTTCGTCCGCGGTGCGCAGGCTTCGGGCGACGGCTGCGGACTCGAGAAAAGCCATGACGGCGATCGCGAGGGCACCGGGAACGAGCGCGGTGACCTGCGCCAGGTCGGGCAATCCGGGAACGGGCAGTCCGCTCGGCACGGCGGCGATGAGACTCACTCCGAGTCGGTCGATCCCGCCGAGCCAGACCAGGAGGATCCCGCCGACCACGACGACGAGTGTCCCCGGGACCTTCGGCACCCAGCGCTTCAGCACCACCAGCAGCACCACCGAGCCTGCCGACAGCGCGACCGTCGGCCAGTTGACGCTGCCGAACGCCTCTCCGACGGCGGCCAACGATCGGAAGAACCCGTGCCCCGAGAAGTTGTAGGTCTCCCCCAGCAGCTTCGGCAGCTGACCGACGGCCACCGTGGCGCCGACGCCGATCTTGAGTCCGAGCACCGTGGCCCCGCTGATGTTCTCGACGAGGGAGCCGAGTCGGCCGACCCGGGCGAGAAGCAGGATGATTCCGACCAGCAGCGTGAGCATCATCAGGGAGCCGATCGCGTCCTCCGCGCCGGCTGCGACCCCGGCGGAGACGAGGGTCGTCGCCGTGAGCGTCGCGATCGTCGAGGTCGTCGAGACGCTCATCGCCCGGCTGCCTCCGAGGGCGGCGTAGACCACCATCGGCACGATGCACGTGTACAGCCCCATCTGGACGGGAAGGTTCGCGATCGTCGCGTACGCCATCGCCTGCGGGACCACCACGGCACCGGCCGAGAGTCCGGCGACCACGTCTCGGACGACCCATCTGGTCTGGTAACCCGCCAGCGTGCTGAACAGCCAGGACGGTCTGGTCACTGCATCCTCCTGCCTCCGTGTGGTCGTCCGGCCGAGCGTACTGCGGTCGGGACTCACCATGAACCGCATCTCACCCTGCAGGGGTGGCCCTTCGCCAAGGCGGGCCACCCGCTTTAAGTTGTGCACAACTTACTTGCGTGCAATACTCATCGCATGGCCATGACCGACGAGATGGTGTGCTTCTCGCTGTACTCCGCATCACGCGCGACCACGCAGGCGTACCGCACACTCCTCGCCCCCTGGGGGCTGACCTATCCGCAGTATCTCGTGCTGGCCGCACTGTGGCTCGAAGGAGAGCAGACCATCAGCTCGCTCGGGGCGGTGATGCGACTCGACTCCGGCACGCTCTCGCCCCTCGTGCGTCGTCTGGAACAGGCGGGACTCGTCACCCGAGTCCGAGGCGAGGCCGACGAACGGGTCGTGACCGTACAGCTCACCGAACGCGGCCAGGCACTTCGCACCGAGGTCGCCCCGATCCACGGTGCGGTCGCCGAAGCTGCCGGGCTGAGCGACGACGACCGTCGGCGCGAGCTCATCGCCGAACTGCACGACATCACCGCGCGGCTCCAGCTCCTCACCGCGAGTCTCTCCGCGCCCGCCCCGGCGGACGCCACCCACTGAACCCCTCCACCCGAAAAGGAAGTCCCATGCGCGCACTCATCCACCCGACGTTCGGCGATCCCGAGCAGGTCCTCCGAATCGAAGACCGCCCCCTGCCCGAGCCCGGCGCCGGCCAGGTTCGTCTTCGGACGGTCCTCTCCCCCATCCACAACCACGATCTGTGGACCGTCCGCGGCACGTACGGCTTCAAGCCCGACCTCCCCGCGGCTTCGGGCACCGAGGCGGTCGGCATCGTCGACGCTCTCGGTGCGGGCGTCGATCACCTCGCCGTCGGCCAGCGCGTCGCGACGGGCGGTACGTTCGGCGCATGGTCGGAGTACTTCCTCGCGAACGCCGCAGGTCTGATCCCCGTGCCCGACGCCCTCTCGGACGAGGACGCAGCGCAGCTGGTCTCCATGCCGTTCAGCACGATCACCCTGCTGCGTTTCCTCGACGTGCAGCCGGGCGAGTGGATCGTGCAGAATGCGGCCAACGGCGCGGTGGGCCGCATGCTCGCCCAGCTCGGCGCCGCCCGCGGCGTCAACGTCCTCGGACTCGTCCGTCGCACCGCCGGCATCGAGGAGCTCCGGACCCAGGGCATCGAAGGTGTCATCGCCACGGACCAGGACGACTGGCGGGATCAGGTCGCGCAGATCACCGGCGGCGCACCGATCGTCGCGGGCGTCGACTCCGTCGGCGGGTCTTCGGCGGGCGACGTGCTGTCGCTCCTTGCCGAGGGCGGCACGCTCGTGGCATTCGGAGCCATGGACTCCCCCACGATGGAGATCGCCTCGTCCGACGTCATCTTCAAGCAGGCGACGGTGAAGGGCTTCTGGGGCAGCAAGGTCATGCCCAGCCTCGACCCCGGCACACGCGGCGAGCTGTTCGGCGAACTGGTCCAGCGGGTCACCGACGGCACCCTGACCCTTCCGGTCGCAGGCATCTTCGACGCCGCCGACATCGGCGCGGCTGTGCAGGCGAGCAACACCGCCGGGCGCATCGGAAAGGTGCTGCTGCGCTTCTGATCCGCATCTCGACATCGGGGTTCCGCACGTCGGAGCCCCGGTGCAGAGTGTGGGCATGGAGATCACACTCGCCAGCCCCGAAGGGCTCGTCGTCAGTCCCGCATTCAGCCACGTCGCCGTCGTGCCGCCGGGCGCGACCACGATCTACGTCGGCGGCCAGAACGGCATCGATGCCACCGGAGCGATGGTCTCGTCCGATGCCGCCGACCAATCGCTGCGCGCCGTCGAGAACGCCCGCATCGCGCTGGAGTCCGCCGGCGCCGGACTCGACGACGTGATCAGCTGGACAGTCCTGATCCATCAAGACGCCGACCTGCGCGCGGCGTACGGCGCGGTCGCCTCCAGGCTCGCGCGAGAAGGCGCACCGCCTCTGGTCACGGCGGCTCTCGTCGCCGGCCTGGGGGTTCCCGGTGCCCTCATCGAAGTGAGCGCAGTCGCTGCCGTCGTCCGAGGCTGATCCCCGGGGCCGCGGGTGCCACGTCCCGACTGCCGGCTCAGATCCTCCCTCGGACCGGCGTCCGCTCCGCGGTGTCGCCCTCGTCGGGCATCGTCATCTCCGCGCGCACGCCCAGGAGACGCACCTCCCGCTCAGTGTCGAGGGTCTTGGCAAGCGCGAGGGCGGCCGCCAAGAACTCCTCCGGATCGGTCGTCGGTGCAGAGAGCTTGCGCCCGAGCGTCTTCGTCTCGAACGGCGCGTACCGCACTTTGAGATGCGCGCGGACGACGGGTCTTCCTTCAGCGGCGCAGTCGTCGAAGGCCTGAACGGCGAGTTCCCGGACGGCGGCGGTGACCTGCGCGGTCGTCGTGAGGTTCTGCTGGTAGGTCGTCTCACGACTGTGGCTGCGTGCCACCCACGGCGTGTCGTCGACGACGCTCGGCCCGAGCCCCGAGCCGAGCCCGTGATACCAGACCCCCATCCGCGGACCGAACTCCGCGACGAGCGCCTGCTCGTCGGCGTCCGCGAGTTCTCGGACCGTCGTGATCCCGTGCGCGGCCAGTCGCTTCTGCACCTTGGAGCCGACGCCCCACAGGTCACGGGTGGGCTTGTCGCCCATCACCTCGAACCAGTTCTCCGCCGTCAGCCGGAAGATCCCGCGCGGCTTTCCGAACTCGGTCGCGATCTTGGCACGCACCTTGTTGTCCCCGATGCCGACGGAGCAGTGCAGCTCAGTCGCGGCCAGCACGGCCGCCTGTGCAGCGGTGGCGATCCGCTCCGGGTCCTCCGTCGTCACACCGAGGAAGCACTCATCCCACCCGATGACCTCGAGCACCACGTCGGGCAGCGACCGGAGCGCGGCCATCACCTCGCCGGAGGCGACCGCGTACGTTTCCTGGTCCACGGGCAGGAAGACGGCGTTCTCCGGGGCTTTGCGTGCCGCGATCTTGAGCGGCATCCCCGAACCGATGCCGTACGCGCGCGCTTCGTAGGATGCGGTCGATACGACGGCACGCTCCGTGGGGTCACCGCGTCCGCCCACGATCACCGGGAGCCCGGCGAGCTCCGGTCTGCGCAGCACCTCGACCGCGGCGATGAACTGATCCATGTCCACGTGCAGCACCCAGTCGGCCATGCAACGAGTGTGGCGGCTGGAAGCGCGCGTGTCACCCCGCTCCGGGCTCCCGGTCGGTCGGCGATCAGCCGATCGCGACGCCGATCGCGGTGACGACCACGGCGAGCAGGGGGAGCGTCCCCTGCATCAGTGCGGCACGCGCCTTCGCGCGGTCCGAGAGGATGAGCACCAATGCGGCGGCGAGCATCATCGCGGTGCCGGCGAACACCAGGGTCAGTCCGACGGTGGCCGAACCGACGATCACGAGGCCGATACCGAGCAGGGTCGTGAGTGCGAGGAAGAGGTTGTAGAAGCCCTGGTTGAAGGCCAGCTGCTTCATCGTGACGGCATCCGCCTCGCTGGCGACGCCGAAGATCTTCCTCGTCTCCGGCTCGGTCCACCGCAGCGACTCGAGCGCGAAGATGAAGACGTGGAACGCAGCGGCGGCTGCGGCGAGGACGAGACCGACGATGAGCATGTGCTGATTCTGTCAGACCAGGAAGATCGGCAGCAGCCCGGGGTTGTGCGCATGCACGAGCACCGCGAACACCACGGCGTCGAACAGCAGGTGCACGGTGACGACGTAGGCGAGCGAATGGGTGCGCAGGAAGATGTAGCCCTGCAGCAGCGCGAACGGGATCGTCAGCAGCGGACCCCACTCGCGGTACCCCAGCTCCCAGAGGAACGAGACGAACACGATCGCCTGCAGCAGGTTCGCGACCAGGTTCGGGAAGTGACGCCGCAGCAGCGCGAACACCGTGCAGATGAAGAACAGCTCGTCCCAGATGCCCACGGCGCCGACTCCGACGAAGAGCCGGGCGATGAGCTCGGGCGTGTCGACGACGGGCCAGTTCTGGTAGACGCCGCTGGTGATGAAGTAGAAGGGCAGGATCAACCACCCCAGGATCAGCACCGCCACCAGCCATCCCCACTGCAGACGACCCCATCGACGGTGCGTGCGCCACGGGAAGCTGATGGCGCGGTCGCGGTAGACGAACCGGGAGATGACGTAGGGCACCGCGACCGCACCGCCCAGCGCGAGCGTGAAACGCAGCATCGCCAGGTTGTCGAGTTCGGCGGCGAGCGGGATGACGCTGACGATCAGCAGGCCGACGGCGATCAGGGAGAGGTCCCTGGTGAGCGAGGGCGGCCGATGCACGCCGATCACCTTCGCGGTCTCCCGCCGTGCACCCATGCTCACGACCTGGTCCTCAGCCGGCCGGCCGCGTTCGAGCAGCCAGGCGACCAGGATCCCCAGGGCGAGCAGCGCCCAGCCCAGCCACGGGATCTCCAGCACGAAGAACGCCGGAGCAGCGGCACAGACGAGTAACGCCGGCACGAAGGCGAGGCGCAGCGTCGTCTCCCGCCGGACCTCGGTCACGGGCGCGCCCGGCGCCGGTAGACCAGATCGCGGATGTCGCGCCCCTTCGCGATGCCCTTGCGCTCGAACGCGGTCATCACCCGGCCGTCGAAGCGCTCGGCCCACTCCCCGTCGAACGCGCGCTCGAACAGCGGTTCGGCGTCGAGCACCTCGCGCATCTGCAGGGCGTAGTCCTCCCAGTCGGTCGCGAGACGCAGCAGGCCGCCGTCTTTCAGCGACCTCGCCGCAGTGTCGCCGAATCCCGGCCGCACCAGACGCCGCTTGGTGTGCTTCTTCTTGTGCCACGGGTCGGGGAAGAAGATCCACACCTCGCGTGCCGCAGCCTCGGGAAGGTACGACGAGAGAACCTCGGGTGCGTTCGCCTCGACGACGCGGACGTTTCGGGCACCCGCCCTGTCGGCATCGAGCATCGTCCGGGCGAGGCCGGCACGGAAGACCTCGACGGCGAGGAAGTCGTCATCGGGACGGGAGGAGGCCGCCGCGACGATCGCGTGCCCCTGCCCGGAGCCGATCTCCACATAGAGGTCGGCGGCACGGCCGTACTCCGTCGCCGGATCGAGGCGGGCCTCCGGATGCACCGAGGTCCAGGCGACGTCGCGCGGGACGTCGAGCAGGTAGTGCGGGCCGAGCTCGGTGAAGGCGCGCTCCTGCGCCTCGGACATCCGGCCGCTGCGGCGTACGAACGACACCGGCTCGTCTCGGAAGGTACGGGGTTCGGGCATGATTCCAGGGTAGTCGTCGGCGCCCCGCGCTCCCTGCGTCCGTCGGGGAGGCGTCAGCCCGCCGGGGCCGTGACGAAGTCGATGAGCTCCTCCACACGGCCGAGCAGCGCGGGTTCCAGGTCCCGGTAGGTGGTCACCTTCGAGAGGATGTGCTGCCACGCGCGGGCGATGTCGGCCTGTGTCTCATGGGGCCACCCGAAGGCCCGGCAGATCCCGACCTTCCACTCGATCCCGCGCGGGACCTCCGGCCACTTCGCGATGCCCAGGGCTCGTGGGGTGACGCACTGCCAGACGTCGATGAAGGGGTGCCCGACGATGCGGAGGTGCCGGCCGTGCGGGCCGCGCGCGATGGCCTGCGCGATCCTGGTCTCCTTGGAACCGGGCACGAGGTGGTCGACGAGCACGCCGTATCGGCGGGTGGCGCTGGGCGGCTCGGCGCTCAGCAGATCGTCGAGCAGATCGACGCCCTGCAGGAACTCGACGACCACGCCCTCGACGCGCAGATCGGCGCCCCAGACCTTCTCCACCAGCTCGGCATCGTGCCTGCCCTCGACGAGGATGCGACTGGGCAGCGCGACGCGTGCGCGCTGATCCGCGACGACGAACGATCCGGATGCGGTGCGCCGCGGACCCTGTTCCTTCGCCGCCGGCACGACGAGCCGCACCGGTGCGCCGTCGATGAGGAACCCGCCACCGAGGGGGAACAGGCGTCGACGGCCGACGCGATCCTCCAGCTCGACGTTGCCGGCCTGCACGCGGGTGACCGCGCCGCAGAAGCCGTCATCGGCGACCTCCACGACCAGATCCGCCTCCGCCGCGACCTGCGGCACCTTCTTCGCGCCGCGGTCGCGCCAGCCTGTCGCCAGCACATCCGAACCGTACATGTCGTCCATGCCTTCCAGGGTATGTGCCTCCGCTGAGGGCGAACGGCGAACCCGCCGCTGGTGCTGTCGCGTGTCGGGCTCTGTGCATAGACTCATGGCATGGGGCTCGGCTGCCGGTCGGAGGGAACACGATGACGAAACGGTGGCTCACGCTGGCCGCACTCGCGCTGGCCGCCGTGGCAGGAGCGTTCACCGCGTCCGCGGCATCCGCCACCGATCCGCTCACCCTCGATTCCGGCTACGTCACCGACCAGGCCGACGTGCTCAGCGCCGATGAAGAAGCCACTGTCGAGGCCCGGCTCGAGGAGCTGACCGCCAACTCGAACGCCGATCTGTTCGTCGTGCTGGTGGACGACTTCACCAACCCGAGCGACAACGTGCAGTGGGCCGACACCGTCGCCGACAGCAACAACCTCGGCAGCGAGCAGTATCTCCTCGCGATCGCGGTGGACGGCCGCAGCTACTACATCTCGGCGGCGCCCGACGGGCCGGTGAGCTTCGACCAGCTCGACGCCATCGAAGACAAGATGGTCCCGCTCGCCGCCGACGGCGACTGGGTCGGGGCGATCACTCTCGCCGCCGATGAGATCCAGGGAGACGGAGGTGCCGGAGCGCTCCGCGTCACCCTCATCGTCGTCGCGATCATCGTCGCCGCTCTGCTCATCTGGCTCATCGTCGCGCTCGTCCGACGCGCGCGGCGCAAGGCCGAGATCCGCCGACGCGGCGCGATGCCGGAGACACCCGACCCCGCTGATCCGTTCTCCACCCTCACCGACGAGCAGGTCGAAACGCAGGCCGGGCTCGCACTCGTGCAGGCCGATGACGCCATCACCTCGAGCAAGGAAGAGCTCGGCTTCGCGGTCGCGCAGTTCGGCGAGGGCGCCACCGAGGAGTTCACCCGCGTCGTCGACGCGGCGAAGGCCAAGATCGCTGAGGCCTTCGACCTCAAGCAGAAGCTCGACGACGAGATCGAGGACACGATCCACGACCGTCGGGCCTGGCACATCCGCATCATCCGGATCGCCGAAGAGATCGACGATGTGCTCGACGACAACACCGAGGCCTTCGATGCCCTTCGCAAACTCGAGCAGAATGCGCCGCAGGAACTCGAGAGGGTCCGCGGCGAACGCGCGGCTCTGACCCCGATCCTCGCCGCCGCCGCACCGGCTCTGTCCGCACTGTCGGCGACGTATGACCCGGCAGCCCTGAGCACGGTCGCGGACAACCCCGCGCAGGCACAGGAGCGCGCCGACCTGGCCGACCGCTCGATCGAGGCGGCCGCCCAGGCGATCGCGGCCGGCCGATCCGGCGAAGCCGCCTTCGCGATCCGCACCGCCGAGCAGTCGGTCGCACAGGCCGCCCAGCTCGCCCAAGCGGTCTCGACCTTGGGCGCCGAGCTGGCCGCCATCGAGACACAGTCGCAGGCGCTGGTCACGGAACTACAGGCCGACCTCGCCGCGGCACAGCAGCTGCCCGATACGACCGGTGCGATCGCGGCGGCCTCCTCCGCGACCGCGCAGCAGCTCCAACTGGCGCAGGCCGACCTCGCCAGCACGAAGCGCAATCCGCAGCGGGTACTCGAGGCGCTGAGCACCGCGAACGCCCAGATCGATGCGGCAATCGCCCAGGGCAGAGAAGGCGTCGAGCGCTCGCGCCGCGTGCAGCAGATGCTCGAGCAGACCCTCGCGCAGGCGAATTCCGAGATCCGTGCGGCGCGCGAGTTCATCGAGACCCGCCGCGGCACGGTCGGCTCGACTGCACGAACCCGGCTCGCCAACGCCGAGGCCAGTCTCACCCAGGCGTTGAACCTGCGCGCCACCGACCCCGAGGCGTCTCTGGCCGAGGCCAACCGCGCACTCGCCCTCGCCGGCCAGGCCACTTCCGCCGCGCAATCCGACGTCCAGGCGTACAACCCGCCCGGGTACGACAGCGGCTGGGGCAGCCCGTTCGGCGGATCCACCTCCTCGTCCGGCGGTTCCGGAATCGGCGGGGACATCCTCGGCGGCATCATCGGCGGACTCCTCGCCGGCGGTGGCGGCGGGTCGTCCCGTCGAAGCAACAGCAGCGGCTGGCGCTCCTCCGGGGGCGGCGGCTTCCGCAGCTCCGGTTTCGGCGGCGGGGGATCCCGCGGCGGTGGAGGCCGCAGCGGTCGATCCGGAGGTAGACGCTTCTGATCCGCCACACAGACATTTACGCCAAGCTCTCGAAGACGCCCTCTGAAAGGAACCACGCATGACCAAGCAGTCCATCTTCGGACGTATCTCGACCCTCGTCCGCGCGAACATCAACTCCCTCCTGGACTCCGCGGAAGACCCGCAGAAGATGATCGACCAGCTCGTTCGCGACTACACGAACAGCATCGCCGACGCCGAGTCCGCGATCGCCGAGACCATCGGCAACCTGCGACTCCTCGAGCGTGACCACGAGGAAGATGTCCAGGCCGCGACCGAGTGGGGCAACAAGGCCCTCGCCGCCAGCCGCAAGGCCGACGAGATGCGCAAGAGCGGCGACGCCACCGACGCCGACAAGTTCGACAACCTCGCCAAGATCGCGCTGCAGCGCCAGATCAGCGCCGAGCGCGAGGCGACCGGCGCCGAGCCGCAGATCGCGGCACAGACCGAGATCGTCGACAAGCTCAAGAGCGGCCTCAACGGCATGAAGGACAAGCTCGTCGAGCTCAAGAACAAGCGCAGCGAGCTTCTCGCGCGCGCCAAGGTCGCCGAGGCGCAGACCAAGGTGCAGGACGCAGTGGGCTCGATCAACGTGCTCGACCCCACCAGCGAGCTGGGCCGGTTCGAGGACAAGGTCCGTCGCCAGGAGGCCATCGCTCAGGGCAAGATCGAGCTCGCGGCGTCCAGCCTCGACGCGCAGTTCGAGAGCCTGGAAGACCTCGGCGAGCTGACCGAGGTCGAGGCGCGTCTCGCCGAGCTCAAGGCCGGCGGCAGCGCTCCCCGTCAGGCCATCGAAGGCAACTGACACCACCAGCGGGTGTCCCGGGCCGTGCGCCCGGGACATCCGCGCTCTTCTTCTCGGAGGCACCCATGGTGCGATTCCTCGTCATCCCGCAGTGGCAGGGTTCCCCCGCACCGCGCGCGATGCTCCTCGTCGACGGTGCCGCAGCCATCGCCGGAGACCTTCCCCGTGCAGCCACGACCGTGCTGGAGGTGCCGGTCGAGGCGGGTGAATCCCTCGGCACCGGGGTGCGCCGCCTGAGCGCGCTGCTGCGCACACGCGAGCTCACCCACGGGCACATCGACTCGGATACGGTCGTGATCGGCGGCGACTGCAGCATCACCGTCGCCGCGATCGATGCACTCCCCGGCGGCACCGACGATCTCGCCGTCGTGTGGTGCGACGCCCACGCCGACCTCCATACGCCCGATACCTCTCCCTCCGGAGCCTTCTCCGGAATGGCGTTGCGCGCCCTGCTCGGCGAGGGCGAGGAGCAGCTCGTCCTCTCCCCCGCGATCCGCGCCGACCGGGTGGTAACCGTGGGCGTGCGCAATCTCGACGACGCCGAGGTCGCCCCCCTCGAGGGTCTGACGAACCTCTCGGTCGACGACCTCGAACAACCCGATGCGCTGCTCGACGCGGTCAGAGCGACCGGGGCATCACGGGTCTGGGTCCACATCGACGTGGATGTGCTCGACCCCTCCGACTTCGCCGGTGTCTCCTCCTCCGTGCCGTTCGGGCTCTCCCCCGCAGCGCTGAGCACTGCCATCCGCGCGCTGCGCACCGAGATCCCACTGGCCGGCGCGACGATCGCCGGATTCGCCCCGCGAACGCCGGCCGATGCGGTCGACGACCTCGGAGCACTGCTCCGGTTGGTCGGAGCCGTGGCGTGAACCCGGCTGCGGACTGGCGTCCTGCCGCCGACGAGGCGCTGGCCCGCGGGCGTCGCCTCGACCGTCGGATCCCCGCGTTCCTGCTGCGTTCGCCGATCAGTCGCCTCGGCTACGCCTGGGGCACGGCTGTCGGGTGGCTCTGGGGTTCGCTGTGGAGCACCGGCCCCGTCGAGAGGCGGGCCGGGCTGTGGATCTTCCGGGGCATGCCGAGCTGGACCTTCAACCGTGGGGGCGTGTGCGTCGGCGGGTGCTTCCTCACCGGTGACGCCCGCCCGAGCGATGCCGTCCTGCGTCACGAGGCCGTGCACAAGGAGCAGTGGCTCCGCTACGGCTTCCTGATGCCGGTGCTGTATCTGTTCGCCGGCCGGGATCCTCTGCGCAACCGCTTCGAGATCGAGGCGGGGCTGGAAGACGGCAACTACGTGCGCCGGTCGCGCTGACGCCGCGCTCGCGTGGTCAGCGGTCGGCGGGCAGCAGGCCGAAGCGCTCGGGGGTGCGGATGAGTGCGGGCGAGACCTGCAGCGCGCTCGTCAGGTGTTCGACGATGTCGGCGGTGCCCAGGTAGCCACCGAGCAGCGTGACGCGCGTCTCGATCTCGTCGTCGCACATCATCTCGTCGGCCCACGCGCAGGTCGCGCGTGCCAGGGCCTGACCGGGGGCGCAGGCGCGGCCACTGCCGGGAGCACCGGAACGCTGCTCGCGCGCGAGCCACGTGACGGTCATCCGTCCCGGAGCCTCGATCACGCCGATATCGGCTACCGTGGGCACCTCGATGAAGATGCGGCCGGAGGCGCACAGCGGCAGCGTCGTCAGGAAGACCTCGAGCTCGGTGAGGGACTGTTCGTCCGCCGTCACCAGGTGGTGCGCGCGCTGACGTGCCGCGCGGCGTGCTGCGCGCGTGCTGCGAGTCTCGAGCGAGGTGTTCATGATGCTCTCATGGTACACCAAGTGAAGGCTTGCCTTACCTTGCTTCCTCGGGCCGGGCGCGGTCCCGATGCGCGCTACTCGGTCGGCTCGACGAGGGCGGCGGTCAGCGCGGAGAGCTCCGCCTCGGTCATCCCGTTGGCCCGCAGGTAACCCGCGGCGGAACCCCAGCGCTCATCGACCTGCTCCAGCAGACTCCGCATCACCGAAGCGGGCGACTGCGTCGCGAGGGCCACCGCATGCACCGCCTCGGGGTGCTCGGCGCGGAGGTACGCGGCGATGCGCCGCGAACGCTCAGCCGGCAGCTGCGACTCCGTGAGTGCGTAGTCGGCGATCACGGCCTCACGATCGGCGCCGACGGCGGAGAGGGCGAGGGCCACCGTGACCCCCGTGCGGTCCTTGCCGACTGTGCAGTGCACCAGGGTGGGCGCCCCTGCTGCGATGATGCGGATGGCCTCGACCAGGCGCTCCCCACTCTCCTCCAGCAGATGCAGGTAGAGATCGTCGAGGCTCGTGTCGGCTTCGAAGAACGACCGGACCGAGCCCAGGAACAGCGGGAGGTGCGTGGTGTCCGGTCCCTCGATCTCGGTGGGCTCCGCCGCCACCTCCTCGCCGTCGCGGAGGTCGACGATGTGCTGCACCGTCGCACGGAGCACGGCCGCTCCGTTCGTCGTGGCGCCCGAAAGCTGACCCGACCGCAGCAGCACGCCCGCCCGGATGCGGCCGCCCGACGTCGGGATGCCGCCGACATCGCGGACGTTGGTGACCCCGTCAACGTCGAGGATCATCACGCCTGCGCCTGCGGAGTCCGGGCGGGAACCGGATAGCGTCCGGCGATCACGACGCGGTTGAACGCGTTGATGGAGACGCACGCCCAGCTGAGCGCCGCGTACTCCTTCTCTGTGAAGACGCTGCCGACCAGGTCGTACACCTCGTCGGAGACTCCGTCCTCGGAGATGAAAGTGAACGCCTCGGCGAGCTCGAGGGCGGCGCGCTCGCGCTCGCTGAACACGCCGCTCTCGCGCCAGGTAGGGATCTGGGTGAGCGTGTCGGTGTCGATGCCGGCGGCGACGGCGCGGTCGACGTGGATGCGGGCGCAGTATGCGCACCCGTTGAGCTGCGAGCAGTGGATCATGACGATCTCTTTGAGGCGATCGTCGATGCCGTTCGCCGCGCAGATCTGCCCGACGGTCTTCGAGAACGCATCGAGCGCCTGATACGCGGTCGGCTCGGTCTTGGACAGGTGCACACGCGTCTCACTCATGACTCCATGATATTCGGCGCTCGCCCTCGCGGTCGTGGCTCGCGTCGACGACGAAGAATGCACAACGCCACACCAAAGGGCGCTATGCGCGACATAAAGCCAAGCGATTCCGGGTTCTCGCTTGTCGCATTGCTCCAGCATTTCTCCTGCATCATCGCGGAGGAGCAGAATATCCACGTGGCGATCGACATCAGCGAGTTCAGCTATCTTCCCGCACAGGCCGAAGCGCTCGGCGTTCCGCTCCCGGAAGTGGAGCGCCTCACCCTCCCCCTCGCCGATGGACGCTCGGTGAGCGCTCTGCGGTTCGGTGGGGCGGAGCCGCAGGTCACACTGCTGCACGGCGCGGGCCTGAACGCGCACACGTGGGACACCACCACCCTCGCGCTCCAGCGTCCGCTGCTCGCCATCGACCTGGCCGGCCACGGCGACTCCTCCTGGCGGGACGACGTCGACTACACGCCGCGCACCCTCGCACGCGATGTCGCAGAGTCCCTCGACGCCTGGACCTCACAGCCGCAGGTCGTCGTCGGACAGTCGCTCGGCGGACTCACCGGCGCCGCCCTCGCCGCTTCCCGACCCGATCTGGTCTCCGAGCTCGTGATCGTCGACATCACCCCCGGCATCGACGTCACCGCCGGACCGGCCGCGCTGCGCGAGTTCTACGCCGGCCCCACGGACTTCGCCTCCCGGGACGAACTCGTCGACAAGGCGATGTCGCTCGGCTTCGGCGGCAGCCGTCCCGAGACCGAGCGCGGCGTCTTCCTCAACACCCGCGTGCGACCCGATGGACGGGTGGAGTGGAAGCACCACTTCGCACACCTCGCCGCACACGCGCTCGCCGCGCACGATCCGGGTTCGGCCACCGCACCGTCGGTCCTGCACGAGACCGGGTGGGACGACCTGTCCGGGGTGAGCGCCCCGATCACCCTGGTGCGCGCCGCCCGCGGGTTCGTCAGCGAGGCCGATGCCGCAGACTTCCAGCGGCGTGTCCCCGCAGCCCGCGTCGTGAGTCTGGACGCGACGCACAACGTGCAGGAAACCGCACCGGTCGAGCTGGCCGCCCTCATCGCCGCCGCATCCACCGTTCGCGGAATATGACCTTCCGTTCCACACCCGACCCGCACCCTGCCACGCAACTCTAGGCTCGACACAACGGCACACAGCAACTGCCGCACCGAGAGGAAACGCCCATGTTCCGACGCACCCGACGCCTCGCGCTGATCTCCGCGCTCGCGGCCACCGCCGTCATACTCAGCGCCTGCGCCGGCTCCCCTGCGCCCAGCCCTTCCGAGAGCGCCGGCGAGCCCGACCCCGACGCCACCCTGCACGTCGGACTGGTCCTCGAACCGACCAACCTCGACATCCGGCACACCAGCGGCGCAGCTCTCGAGCAGATCCTCATCGACAACATCTACGAGGGCCTCGTCACCCGCACGCAGGACAACGAGATCGAAGGGCGACTCGCCACGGACTACGAGGTCTCCGACGACGGGTTGACCTACACCTTCACCCTCGGCGAGGGCATCCTCTTCCACGACGGCACCCCGCTCACCTCCGCCGACGTCGTCTCCTCGTACGAGACCGTCCGCACGGACGCCACCGTGCAGGGGAACGCCGACTTCGCAGCGGTCTCGTCGATCACGGCGCCGGATGCCACCACGGTGCAGATCGTGCTCACCGAGCCGAACCAGAACTTCCTGTTCGCCCTGACGGGTCCGGCGGGGCTGGTCTTCAAGACCGGTGACACCACCGACCTGAAGTCGGCCGAGAACGGCACCGGACCGTTCACGCTGACTCGCTGGAACAAGGGCAGCACCATCACCTTCGCCCGCAACGACGAGTACTGGGGAGACCCGGCCGGTGTCGCGCAGGTCGAATTCCAGTACATCCCGGACTTCACGGCGGGCGTCAACGCCGCACTCGCCGGCGACGTCGAGGTGCTCACCGCCGTCGATCCCAACCTCGCGCCGCAGCTCGAGGACTCCGGAGAGTTCGCGCTGACGAAGGGCCGCACCACCGACAAGGCCACACTGGCGTTCAACAACAAGAAGGCGCCGCTCGACGACGTCCGCGTGCGCGAGGCACTCCGCCTGGCCATCGACCACGATGCCCTCATCGAGGCGGTCGGCGCGGGCACGACGCTGTTCGGCCCGATCCCCGAGCTCGACCCCGGCTACGAAGACCTGTCGGACGTGATCTCGTACGACCCGGAGAAGGCCAAGGAGCTGCTCGCCGAAGCCGGCCAGGAAGACCTGGAGCTCACCCTCACGATCCCCGCGTTCTACGGGACGACGGTGCCCAAAGTGCTGATCTCCGACTTCAAGAAGGTCGGCGTCGCCCTCGACGTCAACTCGGTCGAGTTCCCGACCTGGCTCGAAGACGTGTACACGAACAAGGACTACGACCTCAGCTTCGTGCTGCACGTCGAGCCGCGCGACTTCGGCAACTTCGCCAACCCCGACTACTACTTCGGTTACGACAACGCCGAGGTGCAGGACCTGTACTCCAAGGCTCTGGCCGAGGTGGACCCCGACAAGTCCGCCGAGCTGCTGGCGCAGGCCGCGCGCATCGTGTCGGAGGACCACGCTGCCGACTGGCTGTACAACGGCGAGACCATCACGGCCGTGGCACCGATCGTCGCCGGATTCCCCGAGGACTCGATCAACTCCCGGATCAACCTCGCCGGCGTGACCGTCTCCGCAGAGAAGTAGCAAGCGGTCACCCCTCCGTGATCCGCTACGCGCTCGTCCGAGGAGCCCTGCTCATCGCAGGGCTCCTCGTGTCGAGCGTGCTCATCTTCCTCACCCTCCGGGTCTTCCCGGGAGATGTCGCTCAGCTGATCGCCGGCACGCAGGCCTCCCCCGCCGAGGTCGACGCGCTCCGGGAGTCGCTCGGGCTGAACCAGCCGCTGCTCGCGCAGTACACCGACTGGATCGGAGGCATCTTCCGGGGCGACCTCGGCACCTCGCTGCTCTCTGGCGCCTCGGTGGGCGAGGAACTGCTGCTCAAGGCCCAGGTCACCGTGCCCCTCGGCATCATGTCGCTGCTCATCGCCGTGCTCATCGCGGTGCCGTTCGGGATCCTCGCCGCCCTCCTGCGCGGCCGCCGCACCGGCACCGCCCTCAGCGTCGGCGCCCAGACGCTGGCCGCCGTGCCCGTCGTGTGGGCCGGCATGATGCTCATCGTCGTGTTCTCGGTCTGGCTCGGCTGGCTCCCGCCGCAGGGGTTCCCCCGCACCGGCTGGTCGACGCCCGGGCGTGCGATCGAGTCGCTGCTCCTCCCCGCGCTGACGATCGGCGTGGTGGAGGGGGCCATGCTCATGCGCTTCGTGCGCAGCGCGACCCTGCAGGCCGCGGGACAGGACTTCGTCCGCACGGCCGCGGCGAAGGGACTCACCCGCACCCGCGCGCTCATCCAGCACGGTATCCCTGCGGTGGGACTGTCGATCATCACGGTGCTCGGACTCCAGGTCGCCGGGATCATCGTCGGATCCGTCATCATCGAGCAGCTTTTCACCCTCCCCGGGATCGGACGGATGCTGGTCGCCGACGTCGGCACCCGCGACCTCATCAAGGTGCAGAGCGAGCTCCTCGTGCTCACCGGCTTCGTGCTGGTCGTGGGCTTCGTCGTCGACCTGCTGCACCGCGCCATCGATCCTCGACAGCGGGAGGCCGCATGACGCCGCGCTGGCTCGGCCGACTCTGGGGCACCCCGACGGGGCGCTTCGGGATCATCGTCGTCGTCGTGATCGCCCTGACCGCGATCGTGGCGCTGTTCTGGACCCCGTTCGACCCGCAGGCGTCGGACATCGGCGACCGCTGGTTGCCGCCGACTTGGCCGCACCTGCTCGGCACCGACGACACCGGCCGCGACATCCTGAGCCTGCTGATGGCGGGCGCGCGCACGACCGTCTTCGTCAGCGTCGGCGCGGGAATCGTGGCCACGCTCGTCGGCATCGCCCTGGCAGCCCTCGGCGCCCTCACCGCACGGTGGGTGCGTGAGGCCGTCGCGGTTCTCGTCGACATCCTGATCGCCTTCCCCGTGCTGCTGATCGCCATGATGATCTCGTCCGTCTGGGGCGGGTCGCTCTGGGTCGTGATCTGGGCCGTGGGGATCGGCTTCGGCGTGAACATCGCCCGTGTCACCCGGCCCGAGCTGCGCCGGGTGCAGCAGAGCGACTTCGTGCTCGCCGCCCGCGCCGCAGGTCTCACGCCCACACAGAGCCTCGTGCGACACCTGCTGCCGAACGTCGCCCCGGTCTTCATCGTGCAGCTCTCCTGGTCCATGGCCGTCGCCGTGCTCGCCGAGGCCGGTCTGTCGTACCTCGGATTCGGCGCGTCGGTGGTCGAGCCGAGCTGGGGGCTCCTGCTCGCCGATCTCCAGCGCTACATCGGCGTGCATCCGCTGTCGGTGATCTGGCCGGGGCTCGCGATCACGATCACGGTGCTCGCGCTCAACCTCCTCGGCGACGGACTGCGCGAGGCGACGGATCCGACCCTGCGGCATCGCGCCGCCGAGGTCCACACGCCGGGAGTGGTCGCATGAGCCTGTCTGTGGGCAATCTGGTGATCGAGATCGACGGGCGTCGCGTCGTCGACGGGATCTCGTTCGAGGTACCCGACGGTGCGCGACTCGGACTGATCGGCGAGTCGGGATCGGGCAAGTCTCTCACCGCGCTCGCGGTCCTCGGGCTGCTCCCCGACGGCGCGACGGCCAGCGGCAGCATCCGCTGGAACGGCATCGAGCTGATCGGGATGCCGGATCGCGAACTGGCGAAGCTCCGCGGGGACGACATCGGCATCGTGTTCCAGGAGCCCCGGACGGCGCTCAACCCCATCCGGACGGTGGGTCGGCAGATCGCGGAGTCCATCCGCATCCACGAGGGACTCGGTCGTCGGGAAGCCCGGGAGCGCGCGATCGCGGAAGCGGCACGCGTACGGCTCCCCGATCCCGAGACGATCGTGGACCGCTATCCGCACCAGCTCTCGGGCGGGCAGCGGCAGCGCGTCGCGATCGCCATGGCACTCGCGTGCCGCCCGCGGCTACTCATCGCCGACGAGCCGACCACGGCGCTCGACGTCACGATCCAGGCCGAGATCCTCTCCCTGCTGCTCGCGCTCGTCGCCGACGAGGGGATGTCGCTCGTGTTCATCACCCACGACCTCGCCGTGCTCGCGCAGGTCGCGACCGAGGGCGTGGTGCTCGAGCACGGACGCGTCGTCGAGGCCGCCGCCGTCTCGACGCTGCTGTCGACTCCGGCCTCGCCGATCACCCAGGGTCTGCTGCGGGACGCCACCGCGACTCTCTGGCGGCCGGACGGCGGTGCGGCATGAGCCTGATCGAGGCACGGGGACTCCGCCGGGACTTCATCGTCCCGAAGCGGACCGCATTCGAGCGCACGCGCACGCAGACGGCGCTGGCGGCGACCGACCTCGATGTCGTCGAGGGTTCATCCGTGGGGATCATCGGCGAGTCGGGGTCGGGAAAGTCCACGCTGGTCCGACTGATACTCGGTCTCGACCGCCCCACGTCCGGGACCGTGTCGATCGACGGACGCCCCGTAGACGCCACGGGATCCGCGAAGTCGCTGCACTGGCTGCGGCGCGAGACCGGACTCGTCTTCCAGGATCCGTACGCGTCGCTGGACCCGCGCATGACGGCCGGACAGATCGTGCGAGAGCCGCTGTGGGCGCTCGGCATCGAGGGAGACCACCGGGCGCGAGTACGCGAAGTGCTGGCGCAGGTCGGGCTCGAGCCCGAGATGGGCGACCGTTATCCACACGAGTTCTCGGGCGGCCAGCGACAGCGGATCGCGCTCGCGCGGGCGATCGTGCATCGCCCCCGAATCCTCGTCGGCGACGAGCCGCTCTCCGCCCTCGACGTGACGGTGCGCGCACAGATCCTCGAGCTGCTGATCGAGCTCCGCCGCACGACCGATCTCACCCTGCTGCTGGTGTCGCACGACATCGGCGTGGTGCAGAACCTGTGCGACGCGGTCGTCGTGATGAAGGACAGCCACATCGTCGAGCGAGGTTCGACGCAGGATGTGCTGCTGCACCCCACGGAGGACTACACGAAGACGCTGCTCGCGGCGATCCCGGTGATCCCGGCCGCTCCCCCTCGCCCCTCCGGCGACTGAGCTGCCGCGAAACTCGGGTCCGTCGTCAGCGCGCGCCGAAGAGCCTCCGACGACGTCCGGTGGGCTTGAGCACACGCCGCATGTACACCGTGCCGAGGTCGCGGCCGAACTTGTATCCGACCCGGCCCATGCGGCCGGCTTCGACGAACCCCAGCTTCTCGTGCAGCCGGATCGATGCCTCCGCCCCGCTGTCGCTGATCACCGCGACCATCTCGCGCAGACCGATCTGCTCGCAGGCATCGATGAGCGCCTGCAGCAGGGCCGCGCCGAGTCCCTTCCCGCCCGCGCCCGGACCGAGGTAGATCGAGTCCTCGACGGTGTACTTGTAGGCGTTCTTGCCGGCCCAGGGCTGCGCGAGCGCGTATCCCATCACCACGCCGGCCGGCGAGACCGCCACGAGGAACGGCAGCTCCAGGCGGGTGAGCAGCGCGTACTTGTCGCGCCAGTACGGGATGCTGCTGCGCCGCTCGTCGAGCGTCACCGCCGAGTTGCTCACGAAATGGTTGTAGATCTCGCGGACGTGAGGCAGGTCCGCCGGACGCACCACACGGATCGTGTACGAGAAGACCTCGGGCGCGACCTCGGGGCGGAGGTGGCGCGGGAGGACACGGCGGCGATCCCCCGGTTCGAACTGCATGCGCTCAGCCTATTGGGAGCACGTTCCGCGGCGGTAGATCCGGACTTCTGGGTGCCGCACGCGCGATCACGCTAATGATCTGTGAACCGCCACGGCGACTCGGGGTCGATGACTTGCACCTCATCTGCATCGGTTCGGAAGAGATACGAATCAGCCTCTTTCTCTTGCGGCAGGGGGCACAGTTCCACGACGAACTCCGCCAGAAGCGCAGATACCCGCTCGCTCACTTCGCTTCGATCGCCCCAGAAGACCAGGACATCAGTCGGATGCGGTGGATCGAGCACGACGAACTCCGGGTTGAACGTCACCTCGATCAAGACGTCTTGCGGCCGCGACTCGGTCACGAACTTCAGGTAGAACGGCCCCCAGTCCGCAGTGCGAGAAAAACCGATGGCACCACCAGCGAGGATGCGCGTCACTGCATCTGCGGTCGAACCCGTTACCCCGCTCATTGCAGCCACACGTGGAAGTTCCAGCGAACTCCGTTCCGCCCAAAATTCACCTTGATCCTTCCAGTCTGACTGACGCCTGGTCCGCGCACCCAACGCCCGCTCGGACCAGTGCGCATGCGAGTTGCGTGACTTGATAGACGCTCGCTCGCTTTCGCGCCCTGCGACCAGGCACGCCCTGCCCAACTAGCAGCGCGGGGGGACGCGACCATCTCTCGGGCCGCGCCAGCTACACCGCGCGTATACCGAGAAGCGCGAACAACGATCTGGGTTGTTTGCACCACGTCTTTCACCACTTTAGCCGCGCGCACCGCGAACGTCGCCGCTCTAGCAACCAGCAACGCGCCGGCCAGCGGTGCCCCAACGCCTGTCACCAGAAGCGCCGCCGACAACACCGTCAGCCCGATCTCGAGTGTTAGGCCCCAGTCCCATGCCTTACCAGAAAGATCACTCATCCCGATGGGATCTGTCGGCCAGACGTAGTCGTTGTCGACGCCGCCCTCGACGGGGTCGACCTGAAGGAATCGACCGAGGGCCGGCACATAGAGCCTCGCCCCCATCTCGATCATCAGGACAGTTGATTCCGCTTCAACCGGCTTCCGCGCGCCCTGATGCCATCCGCTCGCGCCATCGTTCTGCCCGGCGGCATTGGCGGCGATAGTGCCGATCGCGAACGTGGTCATATCCAACGGCTGACCGAACGGTTCGTAAAGCTGCAGTGCCCCGTGGCCAGCCCCGTCACCGGTCACCAGCGTGTGCCCGAGAAGACTCGGATACTGCCACGACGCTGACACACCGTTCGTCCCTGACGCGCTCAGCGCGACCGACACTCCCCCCGGAAGGGAGCGCCTAAATCAAACGGTCGTGCTCCGCAGGCTCGCCCCCCACCCGCCAGTCGATCGCGTCGGCACTCTGCTCCACGAGGAGGTGGTTCACGCGCGAGAACGGGCGGGAGCCGAAGAAGCCCCGGCTGGCGGACAGCGGAGACGGATGCGCCGAGGCGATGATCGGCGTCGAACCCAGCATCGGCTGCAGGTTCGCGGCGTCCTTCCCCCACAGCACCGCAACGAGCGGCTGATCACGGGCGACGAGCGTCCGGATCGCGAGCTCGGTGACCTTCTCCCACCCCCAGCCGCGGTGCGAGGCGGCGGCACCGGGCCGCACGGTGAGCACGCGGTTGAGCAGGAGCACGCCTTGATCGCTCCACGCAGTGAGATCGCCGTGTGGCGCCGGCGGGATCCCGATGTCGCTCTCCCGCTCCTTGTAGATGTTGGTGAGGCTGCGCGGCAGCGGGCGCACATCGCGATCGACCGCGAAAGACAGACCGATCGGGTGGCCGGGCGTCGGATAGGGGTCCTGTCCGGTGATCAGTACCCGCACATCCGCCAACGGACGCTGGAAGGCCCGAAGGACGTTCTCACCGGACGGCAGGTACCCGTGCCCCGCCTCCTGCTCGGCGCGGAGTCGCTCGCCGAGCTCGGTGATGGTGTCCTGAACCGGGGCGAGCGCCTCCGCCCACCCCGCGTCGATCCGCCCGTCCGCGGCGAGCTCGGCGAGAGACCGCGCCATCGTCAGTCGATGGAGCGCACGCGCAGGGGTCCGCGCGCGAGCAGGTGCTGCGCCGACTGCGCGACCGGGCGCATCGTGATCAGGTCGAGGTTGACGTGTCCCGGCGACTCCAGCGCATAGGCGATCACGTCGGCGACGTCTTCGGCGAGAAGAGGCGCTTCGACCCCCGAGTAGACGGCCTCGGCGGCGACGGCGTCTCCACCGAGGCGGTTCAGCGTGAACTCCTCCGTGTGGACCATGCCGGGCGCGACCTCGACGACGCGGATCGGCTCGCCGTTGAGCTCCTGACGAAGGACCTTCACCAGCATGCCCTCGGCAGCCTTCGCGGCGTTGTACCCGGCGCCGCCCGCATACGCCGACTGCGCGGCGGTCGAGGTCACGAAGAGCGTGTCGGCGTGGCCGTCTGCCGCAGCAGCCCGGCGCAGCAGCGGGAGCAGTCCGGCGACGAGGCGCTGCGACGCGAGCACGTTGGCGTCGAACATCCACTGCCAGTCCTCGACCGAGGCATCCTCGATGCGGTCGGTCCCCCGGGCACCGCCGGCCACCTGCACGAGCGCGTGCACCGGTCCCGACGCTTCGAGCTCCGAGACCAGCGCATCGACGGCTGCCGGGTCGGTCAGGTCGCACGCGATGGCCGAAGCACCGGTCTCCGCGGCGAGCGCAGACAGACGGTCCTCACGTCGGGCGACGCCGACGACATCCCATCCTCGTGCCCGGAGTGCGCGCACCGTCGCCGCGCCGATTCCCGAACTCGCACCTGTCACCACTGCACGTCTGTTCACCATGCCTCCACCGTACGATGTTCCGCCGAGATTGCGGAGTCCCGCACGGGGCTGTCGCAGAACCCTCTCTCCCCCGTGATTCCGGGCCTCCGCCGTGTTACGTCACATTTCCCGGTTGTTGTTGACACGGGCCGATGTTCCGTACTCTCGCTGCAACGGCATCCGCCATCCGACCTTCCGACCACTCCTGGGGGAAATCATGTCCGCACCCGAGTCCTGGCGCTTCGAGACCAAGCAGATCCACTCCGGCGCCGCCCCCGACCCGGTCACGAAGGCCCGCGCCACGCCGATCTACCAGACCACGTCGTACGTGTTCGACAGCGCGGACCATGCGGCCAACCTCTTCGCCCTCGCGGAGTTCGGCAACATCTACACCCGCATCCAGAACCCGACGCAGGACGTGCTCGAGCAGCGTCTCGCCGCGCTCGAAGGCGGCACCGGCGCACTCGTGCTCGCCAGCGGCCAGGCAGCCTCGACCTTCGCGATCCTCAACATCGCTCAGGCCGGCGACCACTTCGTCGCCTCGAGCTCGATCTACGGCGGCACCTACAACCTCTTCAAGTACACCCTCGCCAAGCTCGGCATCGAGGTCACCTTCGTCGAGAACCAGGATGATGCCGAGGAGTGGCGCCGCGCCGTCCGCCCGAACACGAAACTGTTCTTCGCGGAGACCATCGGCAACCCGCAGATCAACATCCTCGACATCCGCGCCGTCGCCGACATCGCACACGAGTCCGGCGTCCCGCTGATCGTCGACAACACGATCGCCACCCCGTACCTGATCCGTCCGTTCGAGTTCGGCGCCGACATCGTCGTGCACTCGGTCACGAAGTTCCTCGGCGGACACGGCACCACCATCGGCGGCGCCATCGTCGACGGCGGAACGTTCGAGTGGTCGAAGAACGTCGACAAGTTCCCGGGCCTCACGGTACCGGACCCCTCGTACCACGGTGCCAGCTACACCGCCGCGGTCGGCGACCCGCTCGCCTACATCATCAAGGCCCGCGTGCAGCTGCTGCGCGACCTCGGCTCGGCCATCGCGCCGCAGAGCGCGTGGAACCTCATCCAGGGCATCGAGACCCTGTCGCTGCGCATCGAGCGTCACGTGCAGAACGCGCAGGAGATCGCAGAGTGGCTCGACAGCCGTGACGACGTCGCGACCGTCAACTACTCGGGCCTTCCCTCCTCGCCCTGGTACGCCAAGGCGAACGAGTACGCTCCCAAGGGCGTCGGCGCCGTGCTGTCGTTCGAGCTCAAGGGCGGCGTCGAGGCCGGACGCGAGTTCGTGAACAGCCTGTCGCTGTTCAGCCACCTCGCCAACATCGGTGACGTCCGCTCGCTCGTCATCCACCCGGCGTCGACCACGCACGCGCAGCTCACCCCCGAGCAGCAGCTCACCGCGGGCGTCACGCCTGGCCTCGTCCGCCTCTCCGTGGGTATCGAGAACATCGAGGACCTGAAGGCCGACCTCGACCAGGCTCTCGCCGCGGCACGCGCCGTGTCGGAGGCTGCTCGCGCCTGACGTTCCACACGCACCACCACGAGGATGCCTCGGACCACGCGGTCCGGGGCATCCTCGCGTTCGCGGGGTCCGGGCACCACCCGGCCGACCCACAGGCGGGGCCGTCGAGAATGGGATCCCCGCTGTGAGGAGAGCATGATCGACGTCGAACACCGACCACCGCTCGCCCGACGCACCACGACGCGCCACGCCCGCCGTCTCGCGATCGCCGGCATCGCCGTGCTGATCCTGCTCGTGTGCGGATGGGTTCCTGGCGTGATCGGCACCGCCGTCGCCGCCGTCCTCCCCTGGCTCGGACTCGTCCTCCTCGCACTCGTGGTCATCGCGCTCTTCCTCGCGCGGCGCGTGATCGTCCTCCTCCTGGTGCCCACGCTCCTCTGGTTCCTCGCGATGGCCGCGGCGTTCCCCGGACTCCCCGGATCGGGCAGTGCGCAGAGCGAACTCACGATCGCCAGCCAGAACGTGCGCGCGCACTCCGGCAGCGCTGCCGCCTCCGCCGCAGAACTCGCGCAGAGCGAGGCGGATGTGATCGCCCTCACCGAACTCGACGGCGACAGCCTCTCCGCCGCGAGCGAGGTGCTCGCCGACGCCTACCCGCACTCCTACACGGTCGGCACGGTGGCGCTGTGGAGTCGATACCCCCTGGCGAGTGCCGAACCGCTCACTCTCGGGCTCAGCTGGAAGCGCGCGCTCCGCGTCGAGGTACAGAGTCCCGCGGGCCCGGTCGCCGTCTACGTGCTGCACGCCGCATCCGTGCGCCCCGGACAGCAGCAGGACCGCGACACGATGCTGCACGGCATCGCCGAGCAGGTCGCCTCCGACGCGGCCACGGCACTCGTTGTCGTCGGTGACTTCAACGCACCGTCGACGGACCCGAGCCTGGCTGCGCTGCGAGCGGAAGCGGACTGGGCACGGCCGACCGACGGCACCCTCGGGTTCACCTGGCCCGCCGCCTTCCCGCTCGTCCGGATCGACCAGGTGTTCGTCCGCGGACTCGATGTCGTCGCCTCGAGCACTCAACGCGCCGGGAACAGCGACCACCTCGCCACGATGACCCGCGTGCGCTGAGTCGCACGCCCCTTCGTCCGAGCCGTCGCGCGCACAGCGACACGACACCGGGTCGTAACCTGCCACCGGTGGGTCCTGGACCACGCGACAATGGAAGCATGGACTGGCAGACGACCTCCGAGGACACGGTGCCGTCGGCGCCCGTGACGGAGGCCGACGTCCGGCTGCTCCGTGCCCGCCCACCGGCGACGGGCGCGTGGCGCGACGGCGACCCGGTCGGCGGTAGGCGTTTCGCGGCGTTCGGCGCCTTCTCGACCGAGAGCGGCCGGGAGCTGCCGGGTATCCGCATCGCCTACGAGTCGTGGGGCGAACTGAATGCCGCTCGCGACAACGCGATCCTCGTGCTGCATGCGCTCACGGGCGACAGTCATGTGCGGGGTCCTGCCGGCTCCGGCCATCCGACCGTGGGGTGGTGGGAGGACATCACCGGCCCCGGTGCGCCGCTCGACACCGACCGCTGGTTCGTGATCGCTCCGAACATGCTGGGCGGCTGCCAGGGGTCGACCGGCGCGGCGAGCGTCGCCCCCGACGGCTACGAATGGGCATCACGCTTCCCCTACCTGACGATCCGCGACCAGGTGGCGGCGCAGGTGCGGCTCGCCGACGCGCTGGGCATCGACAGCTGGGCCGCGGTCATCGGCGGATCCATGGGCGGCATGCATGCCCTGGAGTGGGCGGTGACGCATCCCCAGCGCGTGCAGCGGCTGGCCGTGCTCTCCTCTCCCCCGGTGACGACGGCCGACCAGATCGCGCTGAACACCGTGCAGCTCGAGACCATCCGGATGGACCCGCGGTTCCAGGGCGGCGAGTACTACGACCTCGGAGACGGCGACGGCCCGCACCGCGGACTCGCGCTGGCACGCCGGATGGCTCTGCTGAACTACCGCAGCCCGATCGAGTTGAACCAACGCTTCCAGCGGTCGTGGCAGTCGGATGTCTCACCTCTCGGTCACGGCGGGCGCTTCGCCGTGGAGTCGTACCTCGATTTCCACGGCAACAAGTTCACCCGTCGCTTCGACGCGAACAGCTACATCACGCTCGTCGAGGCCATGAACTCGCACGATGTCGGCCGCGGGCGCGGCGGTGTCGAAGAGGCGCTGCACGCGGTCACAGCCACGACGCTCGTCCTCGGTATCGACAGCGACCGCCTGTTCCCCGTCGACGGACAGCAGCGCATCGCCCGCAGCATCCGGAACGTGATCGAAGGGGAGGCCGTGGTGGTCTCCAGCGACTTCGGGCACGACGGCTTCCTCATCGAGACCGAGGTCGTCGGCGCGAACCTGCGGCGGCTGCTCGAGAGCTGATCCGCGTCGCTCAGCCCGGAACGAACCGCCACGGCAGTTCGCCCGCCTCGAGACGCCCCTGCTCCCACGCGAACGCCTGCCCAGCGCCCGCACCGAGAACACGTGTCTGGAACAGCTGCACGGCACCGCCGGAAGACAACGCGGATGCCGCGTCGGTGAACGCCGACAGCTGATGCAGCGTGATCCAGGTCGGCGGGTACAGCATCCACTCCCCTGCACCGTGCCGCGCGAGAGCCTCGGCGGGACGGACCCAGGCGATCGCGGCCACCTCGTCTTCGGCGGGTGACGGATCGGCGGCCGGCGCCGCGGCGAGGAAGAACCAGGTGCGGATGCGCGTGGGTGCCTCGACCGGCGGATGCCATTCGGAGAACGCCACCAGCTCCTCGACGACGACCCCGACCTCTTCGAAGGTCTCCCGGATCGCGGCACGACGTGCGTCCTCGACCTCCTCGTCACCGTCTCGGAGGTCGGCCGGCTCGACCTTGCCACCGGGAAAGACCCACGCACCCGCGAATGATCCACGATCGGGACGCCGCATCAGCAGCACTTCGAAGCCGGGGTCGGCTGCGCGCAGCAGCACGACCGTGCCGGCGACGGGGAGTGAGGAATCGGGCGCGATCACCCCGTCACTCTACGACGCGACGCGTTCCCTGGCCGCGGGACGACGCGCTTCCACGCGGTAGGACAGCAGGGCGATCAGCACTCCCGCCACGGCGAGCGCGGCACCGGTCCATGCGGGAGCCGTGAAGCCCCAACCTGCCGCGATCACGAGGCCACCGAGGAAAGCGCCCAGGCTGTTCCCGATGTTGAGGGCCGAGTGGTTCATCGCCGCCGCGATCGACTGGTTGTCTTCAGCCACATCCATCAGTCGCGTCTGGATCGTCGGGCTCAGCACCGACGACACGAAGCCGACCACGAAGACCAGCAGCCCGAGCGTCACGATCCAGAAGGCCAGGACCGCGAGCAGGCCGAGGACGACGACGAGGGCCGCGAGCCCGAACAGCAGCGTGCGGCGCAGGTCGATGTCTGCGAGGTGGCCGCCGACGAGGTTTCCCGCGGTCATGCCGAGCCCCATCAGCACCAGGACGATCGGCACCGCCCAGTCCGGCGACCCGGCGACCTCGGTCACGAGAGGCGCGATGTAGCTGTAGACGGCGAAGAAACCACCGAAACCGATCGCACCGATGCCGAGTGTGAACCACACCTGCGGGATGCGGAAGACTCGCAGCTCCTGACGCATCGTGCGTCCGGGATCACCGGGGTGCTGCGGCACGAACACCGCGATGAAGACCGTCGCCAACGCGAACACGAGCGCGACGACGGCGAACGCCGCGCGCCACCCCCACTGCTGTCCGAGGAACGTGCCGAGCGGCACGCCGACCACGTTGGCGACCGTGAGGCCAGTGAGGATGAACGCCACACCCTTGGCGCGGTTCCCCGGACCCATGACGTCGGCCGCGACCAGGGCGCCGATGCCGAAGTACGCGCCATGCGGGAGCCCCGCCAGGAACCGGGAGGCGGCGACCAGTTCGAACGTGGGCAGGATGACTGTGAGCGCGTTGAAGACCGTCAGCGCGAGGGCCAGCACGATCATGACCCGGTGCCGCGGGAAGCGCGCGACGAATCCGGCGATGGTCGGCGCACCGACCACCACGCCCAGCGCGTACAGCGAGATCAGCCAACCGGCCTGGCTCAGCGCGTCTTCCTGGCTGGTGGCCCAGAGCGAGGGCAGCAGGTCGGCGGCGATGTTGGGCAGCAGACCCATGACCACGAACTCGGTCATGCCGATGCCGAAGCTGCCGATGGCGAGAGAGAGGAGCGCCCACTTCGCCGCACCCCTCGATTCAGTCGAGGGATTCACCGGTACAGCCTAGCGGCCGTCCGACGCCACGCCGTCCGTGCTCGTCCGCTCACGCCGCAGGAACACGTCGACCTCGTCCTGCCTCTCGAGGACGAAGCCGTGGCGTTCATACAGCGCCCGGGCAGGACTGCCCTGGAGCACGTTGAGGCGATGGGACACGTCGTCGTCCAGGAGCATCGTCAGGATGCGACCTCCGACGCCGGCCCCCTGGTGCGAAGGAGCGATGTAGAAGTGCTCCAGCCAGCGCGACCCGCCTTCGTCACGGAGCGCGACGGAGCCAACCTCCTCTCCGTCCACGATGATGACGCGGGTCTCCTCCGGCGCGAACGCGTCCCGAAACCGCTGCCGCACACGCACATCGTCATAGCGACCGAGCCTCGTCAGATCGGACCGGAGCACGATCGCCCGCAGTTCCGCGATCCAGTCGACGTCATCGTCGACAGCCGGACGTGTCCGGACCTCGGCAGGAGCGCGCCGATCAGTCATCCGACTCCTCGATCGCCGCCTCGAGTCGCTCGATCTTCGCCTCGAGCTCGCCCGAGTACCCGGGGCGGATGTCGGCCTTGAGCACCAGCGACACCCGCGAGCCGAACGGCATGACGGCCTCGGTGGCGCGCTTCACGACGTCCATCACCGAGTCCCAGTCCGGCCCCTCGATCTCGGTGAACATGCTCGTCGTGCGGTGCGGCAGACCTGACTCGCGCACCACGCGCACAGCCGCGGCCACCGCGTCGTGCACGGAGGCATCGGTCCGCTCGGTTCCTTCGGCGGGTGTGCCGCTCGGGGCGACGGAGAAGGCGATCAGCATGGGTTCACTCCTGGAGTTTCGGATGACGGACGGGCACGCGCAGGAGAGCGCGGATGCCGAGGACGAGCAGGACGAGGAGAAGGACGTTTCGCACCGTAAGCACCGCGACGGGAAGCGCTTCAGCGCGCAGGAGGGCGTCGTAGCCCAGCGGATACACGAGACAGGTGAGCAGACAGAGTGCGAGGACGATGACCGCGGGCGTGCGCGCTCTGGCACGGTCGAGCACGATCCACAGGATCACCGGCGCAATGAGCCAGGTCTGGAACTGGGGCGAGCCGACCTTGTTGGTGACGATGAGCAGCGTCACGAGTGTGAGGGCGAGCGGCGGGAACAACCGGGGGAAGGCGGCACCGCGCATCGCCTTCACCGCGCCGATCGCCGCGACCACCAGCACGCAGATCATCATCAACGGGGTGAGGGCCGCGGCGACGGCATCCACTCCCGGCGCCGTCACCTGGAAGGTGAGGATCTCGAAGCTGTACTCGATGCGTGCAGCCCCCGCGACAGCGAGCCAGAGGAACGGCGTCGCTGCGACCGCCTCGATCTGCAGCCCGCGCCCGGTCTGCTCGGTCAGGAACCCGAGGATCTCGGTGTCCGCGCCGAACAGGAGCAGCAGCGCCAGCACGCCGCCCGTGACGACGACCGCGCCGAGCAGCACTCGCAGCCGCGCGCGGACCGCGACGACGGCGGCCACGACGAGTGCGCCGGGCCAGATCTTGATCCAGGCGCCGGCCGTCAACAGGGCGGCGGCGATCATAGGTCGCGCGACGAGCCAGAGTCCGCCGATCACGGCGAGGGGCACGGTGATCGCGTCGATCCGGTACAGCGCGATCGGACCGAGCAGCAAGACGGCGCCGCACCAGAACCAGGCCGCGACCCGCCGCGCATGCGAGGGTGAGCGCCCGATGAGCACGCCGAAGGCGACCGCATCGAGGACGATGACCAGCACGGCCCAGCCGACGAGGTAAGCGCTCGAGACGCCGAGCACGGGAACCAGAGGCGCGGCGAGTCCGGCGGCGAGCAGCATGGGCACCAGCGCGAGCTGGGGGTAGACCCAGGTCTCGGTGATGCCGACGATCGGTCCGCCCCCGAGAGCCGCCGACGCCCACGGCTCGTACACGAGCACGACATCACCCATGGGCTGGCTCGGATACACCCACCCGAGCAGCGCGGTGAGCAGGTGGACGAGGAGGAATGCGCCCCACAGGACGAGCACCCTCGTCGTCGAGTCGCGGCTCACGCCAGGACGTCCTGGATCGCGTGCGGGAGCGCCTCGGCCACGTCCATCGCGACGATCGGGTGACCCGGGCCGCCGGCGAGCGTGCCGGCCGCGATCCGCGCGGCATGACCATGCAGCCAGGCCCCGGCGGCGGCGACCTCGGCGAGCGCCGCTCCGGGGTTCGCGGCCATGACCGCCCCGAGCACGCCGGCGAGCACGTCTCCGGTACCGGCCGTCGCCAGCCACCCCGTTCCCGCTTCGACGGCGATGACGGCTCCGTCGGGGTCGGCGACCAGCGTCCGTGTCCCCTTGAGCAGCACGGTGCCGCCGATCTTCGCGGCCACCTGCCGCGCCGCATCCGCCCGATCGTCGTCTTCGTCGTCGTGGGGCTGCACGCGGAGGCGCTCCTGCAACCGGGCGAACTCCCGTGCGTGAGGAGTGACGAGGAACGGCGCCCGTGCTCCCGGCGCGAGGTCCAGGGCACCCGCATCGATGACGACGGGGGCCGTGCCGGCGAGGATCTCGCGGAGCGCGATGCTCTCCGCGTCCGTGCGGTGCATCGGATCCGTCCCGGAGCCGATCACCCAGGCTCCGACGCGCGAACTGCCGATGTCCGCTCCCACGACGGTCTCGGGTCGCCGGGCCAGCACGGCGTCCGCCACCCGTTCCGCGCCCACGTACCGCACGAACCCCGCTCCGGACCGCCAGGCCGCCTCGACTCCGAGCACCGCGGCGCCGGGGTAGGCGGGAGATCCGGTACGCAGCGCCACGACCCCGCGCGCGTACTTGTCGTCCACCGCCGTGGGCGCACGGAACAGGCGTGCCGTATCGCTGCGTGACCACTCCCGCACCTCGATCATGACTCCACGTTAGTGCGACGGCCCGAGGCGCACGCCCGCGGGGGTAGCGTCGAACGGTGAGTCTTCTCTTCTCCCCTCTGAGCATCCGATCCGTCACCTTCCGCAATCGCCTCTGGGTCTCACCCATGTGCATGTACAGCGCCGTCGACGGCGTCGCTCAGGAGTGGCACCACGCCCACCTCGCCCAGTTCGCCTCGGGCGGCGCCGGGCTGATCGTCGCCGAGGCCACCTCGGTCGTCCCCGAGGGCCGGATCTCCCCTCGCGACGTCGGCCTCTGGAACGACGAGCAGCGCGACGCACTCACGCCGATCGTGCAGGCCATCCACGACCGCGGAGCGCACGCCGGCATCCAGCTCGCGCACGCGGGACGGAAGGCCTCGACCTGGTGGCCCTGGGCTCCCCAGCGCGGCTCCGTCCCGCAGGAGGACGGCGGCTGGACGACCACGGCGCCCTCGGCAGTGGCGTTCGACGGCTTCGCGGAACCGGTGGCCCTCGACCTGGCGGGCATCGACCGGGTGGTCGAGGGGTTCGCGTCCGCCACGCGCCGCGCGCTCGACGCCGGCTTCGACGTCATCGAGATCCACGGGGCGCACGGCTACCTCCTGCACCAGTTCCTGTCGCCGCTGTCGAACCTGCGCGACGACGAGTACGGCGGATCGCTCGAGAATCGCGCACGGCTGCTGCTCCGCGTGGTGGACGCCGTTCGTGCCACCGCCGGCGCCGAGGTGCCGCTG
This sequence comes from Microbacterium maritypicum, assembly GCF_041529975.1. NCBI lineage: Bacteria > Bacillati > Actinomycetota > Actinomycetes > Micrococcales > Microbacteriaceae > Microbacterium > Microbacterium maritypicum. The sequence goes on from NZ_CP168030.1 coordinate 3,050,174, forward strand.
CTCGTGCGCATCTCGGCCACCGATCACGCGGACGGCGGCTTCACCCCGGAGGAGGCGACGATCGTCGGCGACTGGGCGGCACAGCACGGGGCCGACCTGATCGACGTCTCCAGCGGCGGCCTCGTCGCGCATCAGAGCATCGACGTATTCCCCGGATATCAGGTGCCGCTCGCCGAGACGGTGCGCCAGGGGGGCCGCATCCCGGTGTCCGCGGTCGGGCTCATCACCGCGTCGGCCCAGGCGGAGCAGGTGCTCGCCGACGGCGCGGCGGACGTGATTTTCGCGGGTCGGGAGTGGTTGCGTGACCCGCACTTCGCCCTCCGCGCCGCCCACGAGCTCGGTGCGGAGATCGCCTGGCCCCCGCAGTACGAGCGCGCGCACTGGCGCTGAGCGGGCGCGCACGCGACGAAGGCCGCCGATCCTCCCGGGTCGGCGGCCTTCGCGTATCTGTCCGGATCAGCGTCCGCGGAAGCGACGCGTCGCGTCCTGCACCTCGCCGACCAGCTCCTCCAGGATGTCCTCCAGGAACAGCACCGCGGTGGTGTTGCCCTGCGCGTCGCGCACCTTCGCGAGGTGGCGGCCCGCGCGGCGCATGACGGCGAGAGCATCCTCCAGATCCGTATCCTCCTGCACCGGCACCATGTGGTGGATGCGCTTGGCCGGGACCGGCTGGATCATCTTCGTCTCGGCATCCGGCCCTTCGGATGCGCGGAGGATGTCCTTCAGGTGGACATATCCGATCGGTACCGCTTCGTCGTCGACGATCACGTAGCGGGAGAACCCGTAGCGGGACACGGCCTTCTCGATGTCGTCCGGCGTGGTCGACTGCGGCAGCGTCACGAGATCGCCGAGCGGCACGGCGACATCCCGCGCCTTCTTGTCGGTGAATTCGACGGCGGCGGCGACCGTTCCCGCGGTGTCCATCAGCAGACCCTCACGTCGCGACTGGCTCACGATGGTCGCGACCTCGTCGAGCGTGAACGTGGAGGCGGCCTCGTTCTTCGGCTCCACCCGGAAGAGGCGCAGCACACCGTTGGCGGCCGCGTTGAGCACCCAGATCACCGGCATGAATACCTTCGACACCCACACGAGCGGCGGAGCCAGGATCAGCACGGCACGATCCGGCACCGAGAACGCCAGGTTCTTCGGCACCATCTCGCCGAACACGACGTGCAGGAACGAGACGATCAGCAGCGCGATCGCGAAGGAGACCGCATCGACGGCACCGTCCGGCCAGCCGAGCGCATGCAGCGGCACGGCGAGCAGGTGGTGGATCGCGGGCTCCGAGACGTTCAGGATCAGGAGCGAGCAGATGGTGATGCCGAGCTGCGAGGTCGCGAGCATCAGAGTCGCGTGCTCCATCGCGTACAGCGCCGTCTTCGCTGCACGCGAGCCCTGGTCTGCGCGCGGTTCGATCTGCGACCGACGAGCCGAGATCACCGCGAACTCTCCACCGACGAAGAACGCGTTCGCGATCAGAAGCACGACGAGCCAGGCGAGTCCTCCCCAATCGTTCATCGGGTGGCCTCCTCTCCCCCGTCGAGCGGACTCGGAACGTAGCGGACGCGGTCGACGCGCCGGCCGTCCATGCGGACGACCTGGAGGATGCCGCTGTCGAGCGGCACCTCGTCGCCGACCGAGGGCACGCGCTCGAGCACGCTCATGACGTAGCCGCCCACTGTGTCGTACACGTCGCCCTCCGGCACCTCGACGCCCGCGCGACGGCGCAGCTCATCGGGCCGCAGCTCGCCGGGGAAGGTCACACCCTCCCGGTTGCGGATGACTCCTGCTCTGGTGCGATCGTGCTCGTCGGCGACCTCGCCGACCAGCTCCTCGACGAGGTCTTCGAGGGTGACGAGACCCGCAGTCCCGCCGTATTCGTCGACGACGACGGCGAGCTGGTAACCGCGAGCACGGAGCTCGGAGATCAGGGCGTCGACGTGCACCGTCTCGGGTACGCGCAGGGGCTCGGTCGCCAGAGCACCGACGGGGACGTCGATCCGGCGATCACGCGGCACCGAGATGGCCGCCTTGAGGTGCACGACGCCCGTGATGTCGTCGAGATCGTCGTCGTAGACCGGGAAGCGGCTGTGGCCGGTCCGTCGCGCGAGTTGGATGACGTCGTCCACCGAGTCGCCCGCGGCGATCGCGTGCATGCTCGGCCGCGCGGTCATCACATCGGCGGCGGTCAGCCGGGAGAACATCAGGGTGCGGTCGAGCAGCGTCGCGGTGTCGGCCTCGAGCAGGCCCGCATTGGCGGAGCGTCGGACGAGCGAGGAGAGCTCCTCCGCGCTGCGGGCACCGGAGAGCTCCTCCTTGGGCTCGATGCCCATGCTCCGCAGCACGCCGTTGGCACTGCCGTTGAGCACGACCACGGCCGGTTTGAAGACTGTCGTGAAGGCGACCTGGAAGGGGATGACGAGCTTCGCCGTCGCCAGCGGCAGGGCGAGCGCGAAGTTCTTCGGCACGAGTTCGCCGAGGATCATCGAGAGCACGGTGGCGACGAGCATCGCCACGATCGTCGCGATGGGCGCGACCGCCGCCTCCGGGATGCTCCAGGCGAGGAGCGTCGGACGAAGCAGGTTCGACAGCGCCGGCTCCATCGTGTAACCGGTCAGCAGCGTCGTCAGCGTGATGCCGAGCTGCGCTGCGGAGAGATGCGTGGACGTGTGCCTGAGGGCGCCGATCGTGAGCGAGAGCCGGGATTCACCTCTGGCCTGTCGCGCCTCGAGCTCGGCGCGGTCGAGGTTGACCAGCGCGAACTCGCTGGCGACGAAGAGGCCGGTGCCGACCGTGAGAAGGAGCCCCACGCCCAACATGATGTAGTCCATCAGCGGTTCCTCTCCTGCGAGAGAGGCGGACAGTGGGGCGATGTTCTGCAACTGGGAGGGTCGTCCATTATGCGGACGATTGTACAGAAGACGACTGTGCTCGCGCTCGCGATCACCAGCTGACGGGCAGCGCCTTGCCCTCTTCGTACCCCGCCGCCGACTGGAGTCCGACCAGCGCGCGATCGTGGAACTCCGGCACGGACGACGCACCCGCATACGTGAACGACGAACGCACGCCCGAGGTGATCATGTCCAGCAGGTCCTCCACGCCGGGGCGCAGGGGGTCGAGATAGATCTTGGACGAGGAGATGCCCTCGGCGAAGAGCTCTTTGCGGGCCCGCTCGTAGGCGTCGAGTCGGCCGAAGCGCGCCTGCACCGCCTTGGTCGACGCCATGCCCCAGGATTCCTTGAACAGGCGTCCGTCGCCGTCGCGCTGCAGCTCCCCCGGCGCCTCGATCGTGCCGGCGAACCACGAGCCGACCATGACGGATGCCGCGCCGGCCGCGAGCGCGAGCGCGACGTCGCGGGGGTACCGCACGCCGCCGTCGGCCCAGACATGGGCGCCGAGCTCCTTGGCGGCCTGGGCGGTCTCGAGCACCGCGGAGAACTGGGGGCGGCCGACCGCGGTCATCATGCGCGTCGTGCACATCGCCCCCGGGCCCACGCCCACCTTGAGGATCGTCGCGCCCGCATCGACCAGGTCGGCGACGCCGTCGGCGGTGACGATGTTGCCGGCGACGATGGGCAGGCCGAGGTCGAGCTCGGCGATCGCACGCAGAGCGCGCAGCATGCTCTCCTGGTGGCCGTGCGCGGTGTCGACGACCAGCACGTCGACACCGGCTCCGGCGAGCGCCTTGGCCTTCGCTGCGACGTCGCCGTTGATTCCGACGGCCGCGGCGACGGCCAGACGCCCGTCGGTATCGACGGCCGGGCGGTACAGGGTCGAGCGCAGCGCACTGCGCGCGCTCAGGGTGCCCACGAGATGTCCGTGATGGACCACGGTCACCATCTCGACGTCGGCGTCCGTGATGACGTCGAAGGCGTGCCGCTCCGAACCGATGTCGTCCGCGTCGATGGACGGCGTCCCGCGGTGCACGAGATCTCCGAGCTGGGCATCCGGCAGAGCGGTGGCGAGTCTGGTCGCCGGGAGCACGCCGAGGATCCGGCCGACCTCGATCGGCGCGGCACCCTGCGCCACCACGATCCCGTGGCCGGCGGCGGCCGGGAGCAGACGGAGGGCGTCGGAGACGGAGGCCTCGGGCGGGAGCACGATCGGGGTGTCCCAGAGGACCGGCTGCGCCTTCACGTCGCGGATCGCGGAATCGAGATCCTGCAGCGGCAGGTCCTGGGGAAGGACGCCGAGCGCACCTCGGCGGGCGAGCACCGCCGCGATGCGCGGTCCGGTCACGGAGTTCATGTTCGCGGCGACGATCGGAAGGGTGGCCGGGGTGCCGTCCAGTGGTGCCAGATCGACCTGAAGACGGCTGGTGACCCCGGATCGCCGCGGCACCAGGAAGACGTCCGAGTAGGTCAGGTCGACGGTCGGCTGCGCTCCAGAGAACTCCATGTGTCCACGGTACCCAGATCGCAGCCGCGTGGGCGCGTCGCTTCCGACGATTCCTCGAGCGAAACACGTTAGGCTTGTTGGTCGAGAGTGTGCGGATCCGAACGCATCCTGCGTCGACGTCCGCACCAGAGAGCTTCAGCGATGAAAGAGGGCGATCGAGAGTGTCGAACCAGGTGACCGGCGTCAACGGCGACGGGGGGTTCGGAGCCAATTCCTGGCTCGTCGAAGAGCTCTACGAGCAGTTCAAGGTGAACCGCGACTCCGTCGACAAGGAGTGGTGGCCGATCCTCGAGAAGTACCACTCGGACACGTCCTCATCGGCACCCGCCGCCGCGGACACGTCGGCACATCCGGTGACCGCCCCGATCCCCGTGATCGGCTCGCAGCCGGTCGCCCGCACGACCGCGAAGCCCGCGGCCGCCGCGCCGATCCCGGCCCAGGCCCCCAAGCCCGCGCCCAAGCCCGAGTCGAAGGAAGCCGCCGAGACGGTCGAGGAGGACAAGGTCACGCCGCTGCGCGGCCTGCCGAAGACCCTCGCGGCGAACATGGACGAGTCGCTGACCGTCCCGACCGCGACCAGCGTGCGCACCGTGCCCGCGAAGCTGATGATCGACAACCGCATCGTCATCAACAACCACATGGCGCGCACCCGCGGCGGCAAGATCAGCTTCACCCACCTCATCGGCTGGGCGCTCATCCGCACGCTCGACGAGTTCCGCAGCCAGAACGTGTTCTACGCCGAGATCGACGGCAAGCCCTCGGTCGTCGCCCCGGCGCACGTCAACCTCGGCATCGCGATCGACCTGCCCAAGCCCGACGGAACTCGCGCACTCATGGTGCCCAGCATCAAGCGCGCCGACACCCTGTCCTTCACGGAGTACCTCAGCGCCTACGAAGACCTGGTCACCCGCGCGCGCGGCAACAAGCTCACCGCCGCCGACTTCCAGGGCACCACCGTCTCGCTGACCAACCCGGGCGGCATCGGCACCGTGCACTCCGTGCCGCGACTCATGAAGGGCCAGGGGTGCATCATCGGCGCCGGCGCCCTCGAGTACCCCGCCGAGTTCCAGGGCGCGAGCGACAAGACGCTCAACGAACTGGCGATCGGCAAGACGATCACGCTCACCAGCACCTACGACCACCGCGTCATCCAGGGTGCCGGGTCGGGCGAGTTCCTCAAGAAGGTGCATGAGCTGCTCATCGGCCAGCGCGGCTTCTACGACGACATCTTCGCGGCGCTCCGCATCCCGTACGCCCCCATCCGGTGGAACCCCGACATCGCGGTCGACCTCGCCGAGCGCGTCGACAAGCAGTCCCGCGTGCAGGAGCTCATCAACTCCTTCCGCGTCCGCGGCCACCTGATGGCCGACATCGATCCGCTCGAGTACCAGCAGCGGTCACACCCCGACCTCGAGATAGAGAGCCACGGGCTCACCTTCTGGGACCTCGACCGCGAATTCGTCACCGGCGGATTCGGCGGTCGGCGCGTCGCCAAGCTCCGCGACATCCTCGGAGTGCTCCGCGACTCCTACTGCCGCACGCTCGGCATCGAGTACATGCACATCCAGGACCCGGAGCAGCGTCGCTGGTTCCAGGAGAAGGTCGAGGTCAAGTACCAGAAGCCCGGCCACGACGAGCAGCTGCGGGTTCTCCGCAAGCTGAACGAGGCCGAGGCGTTCGAGACCTTCCTGCAGACGAAGTTCGTCGGCCAGAAGCGCTTCTCGCTCGAGGGCGGCGAGTCGCTGATCCCGCTGCTCGACGAGATCCTCCAGGGCGCCGCGACCGCAGGTCTCGAGGGTGCCGCGATCGGTATGGCCCACCGCGGCCGCCTCAACGTGCTCACGAACATCGCCGGCAAGACGTACGGCCAGGTGTTCCGGGAGTTCGAGGGCACCCAGACCCCCGGCAACCAGCGCGGCTCCGGCGATGTGAAGTACCACCTCGGCACCGAGGGCACCTTCGTCGCCGACGACAAGTCCGAGCTGCCGGTCTACCTCGCGGCCAACCCCTCGCACCTCGAGACGGTCGACGGCGTGCTGGAAGGAATCGTCCGCGCCAAGCAGGACCGCAAGCCGATCGGCACGTTCGCCTGGCTGCCGATCCTCGTCCACGGCGACGCCGCCTTCGCCGGGCAGGGCGTCGTGGTCGAGACGCTGCAGATGTCGCAGCTGCGCGGCTACCGCACCGGCGGCACGATCCACGTCGTGGTGAACAACCAGGTCGGCTTCACGACGACCCCGAACGACGGACGCACCTCGGTGTACTCCACCGACGTGGCGAAGACCATCCAGGCACCGGTGTTCCACGTGAACGGCGACGACCCCGAGGCCGTCATCCACGTGGCGCAGCTCGCGTTCGAGTACCGCGAGCGCTTCCACCGCGACGTCGTCATCGACCTCGTGTGCTACCGCCGACGCGGTCACAACGAGGGCGACGACCCCTCGATGACGCAGCCGCTGATGACCGACCTGATCCAGGCGAAGCGGTCGGTCCGCCGGCTGTACACCGAGTCGCTCGTCGGCCGTGGCGACATCACGGAGCAGGAGTACGACGAGGCCAAGGCGGACTTCCAGAACCGTCTCGAGATCGCCTTCGCCGAGACCCACGCGGCGGAGACCGGGGCGACGCCGATCGCACCCGACCTGCCTCCGGTGGAAGATCAGGTCGGCGCGCCCGAGGTCACCGGCGTGCCGGGTGAGGTCATCCAGCTCATCGGCGACGCGTTCGTGAACAAGCCCGAGGGCTTCACGGTGCACCCGAAGATCCAGCAGCTGCTGGAGAAGCGTCTCGACATGAGCCGCAACGGCGGTATCGACTGGGGCTTCGGCGAGCTGCTCGCATTCGGCTCTCTTCTGGTCGAGGGCACCCCGGTGCGTCTCGCCGGGCAGGATGCGCGCCGCGGCACGTTCGTGCAGCGTCACGCGACCCTTCACGACCGCGCGAACGGCCAGGAGTGGCTGCCGCTGTCGAACCTGTCCGACGCGCAGGGCCGGTTCTTCGTCTACGACTCGCTCCTCAGCGAGTACGCCGCCCTCGGATTCGAATACGGCTACTCGGTCGAGGCCCCCGAAGCACTCGTGCTCTGGGAGGCGCAGTTCGGCGACTTCGTCAACGGCGCCCAGTCCGTCATCGACGAGTACATCTCCGCCGCCGAGCAGAAGTGGGGCCAGCAGTCCAGCGTGACGCTGCTCCTCCCCCACGGCTACGAGGGCCAAGGACCCGACCACTCGTCGGCGCGCATCGAGCGATTCCTACAACTGTGCGCACAGGAGAACATGATCGTCTCCCGTCCGTCGACCCCGGCGTCGTACTTCCACCTGCTGCGCCGCCAGGCCTATGCCCGTCCTCGCAAGCCGCTCATCGTGTTCACTCCGAAGGCGATGCTGCGTCTGCGCGGCGCGACGAGCCCGGTCGAGGCGTTCACCCAGGGCCGGTTCGAGCCGGTGATCGACGACGACCGCGGTCTCGACCGCTCGGCCGTGAAGCGCGTCCTCGTGCACTCGGGCAAGGTGCACTGGGATCTGCGCGCCGAACTCGATAAGAACCCGAACCCCGAGGTCGCCCTCGTCCGGCTCGAGCAGCTCTACCCGACGCCGATCGACGACCTCAAGGCCATCACCGACTCCTACCCGAACGCCGAACTGGTGTGGGTGCAGGAGGAGCCGGAGAACCAGGGCGCCTGGCCGTTCCTCGCGCTCGCCTTCGCCGACGTCCCCGGCGACCGTTCCTTCCGTCCCGTCGCCCGCACGGCATCGGCATCGCCGGCGACGGGATCGTCCAAGGTGCACGCGGTCGAGCAGGCCGCACTGATCCGCTCGGCCGTCACGCTCGGCTGATCCATCGACGAGAAAGGGCGCCCCGACCACGGTCGGGGCGCCCTTTCTCGTTCCGGTTCAGTACCAGATGTCGAGGGACGGCACGGGGAAGGCGACCAGCGCCCGGTCGAGCGCCTCGACGGCCGCAGCGTCGCCCGAGATCCGACCGGCGGCGTGCAGAGACGCCGCGCGAACTCCCCCGGCGTACAGCGAAGACAGCGCCGACACGTCGAGCACGATGTCGGCCGGATCCCCATCCTCGGCGACCTCGACCGTCGCGTCACCGGACTCGTCGATGCGCACGCGCCAGTCGCCGTTCGCGAACCCGAGCGAGTCCTCGACGCGCAGCACCGTGTCGAGCGGAGCGGAGTAGCGTCGTGCGGTCAGCGCGGCCGGGAGATCGAGGATGCGCAGCCAGCCGTGGTCATGCACCTCCTGCTTCACGCCGCGGGAGTCGGCGACGAGCCAGGGCAGCGGATCGTCGAGGGGACGGAGGTCGGCGACGACCTCGTCGACGAGGTCGTGCTGCAGCGCGAAACGCCACAGGGCAGCGCGCGCTTCGGTGGTCTCCGCCACGAGCAGCCGCACGTCCAGGCGGAAGCGCAAAGTGCCGTTCGCCTCACTCACGGTGTATGCCATGACGCCTCGAAGCGCACCGTCCTCGTCGAGATAGCGCACGCCACGGGCCTGATCCCGATCTGCGGTCGGCGCGACGCCCGCATACCCCTCCCAGCGGCCGCGCCAGCCGGGGATCTGTCCGGCCGTTCGTCGACGCGCGCGCTCGTGGACAGCCCCGAGGTCGGCGGCGAGTGTCTCGCGGTCGACGTATTCGAGGCGTCCCGGCGAGGTCTCGCCGCCCCACCCCGCCCGTCGTGTGTCCACGGTCAGGCGCGCGACCGGAACGGCGGAGCCGAAGCCGTAGCGCCCGTAGATCGTCGCCTCCGTCACGGTGAGACCCGCGACGGCGACACCGGCTGATGCTGCGGCCCGCAGCTCCCCCTCCAGAAGGGCTCTGGCGATGCCTCGGCGCCGATGGGTCGCCGCGACGGTGACGACGCTGATCGCCCACATGTCGATCTCGCCGCCGCCCGGAAGCGTGAGCGGAGTCGCCCACGCGTTGGTGGTCGCGACCGGCAGCGCCGCTTCCGCTGCCGACTTCTCGAACACGCCGATGTTGCGTCGTGCGGCGAAGGTCTTCGTGACCTGGGCGAGCATCTCACTGCTCGGTTCTGCGCCGAGGAACCCGCGGTCGACCGCACGCTGGAATGCCACGGCGCTCGCGTCATCGGTCAGATCGACGACGCGGTACTCGAGTCCGGCGGCCGCCAGTCGTTCAGTCGAGGTGGTGTCTGCGGGCACATCCCGCGCATCGATGGAGCTCATCCATCCACACTACCGACGGGCTCGGACGCGCGGTCAGTGCTGGGCAGCCTGGGCTTCGCGGAGGCGAGCGAACACCTGGTCGCGCAGCTGCTCGGGAGCGGTCTCCTTGCATGCACGGGCGATGACCTCGGTGAGGGTCGTCGCCACGAGCGCCTCATCACGGCAGGACGGGCAGTGCTCGAGGTGCTCACGGATCTCGGTGTGCTCGGTCTTGCACACCTCGTTGCGGAGGTACTCCTCCAGATCCTGACGCGCTTTGTCGCAGCCGCAGTCGCTCATTTCTTGCTCCTCGTCTCAGCCGCGGCGATGCCCCGCTCGGCGGCGTAATCTGCCAGCAGCTCCCGCAGCATCCGCCTGCCACGATGCAGGCGGCTCATGACGGTGCCGATGGGGGTCTTCATGATGTCGGCGATCTCCTGGTACGCGAAGCCCTCGACGTCCGCGAGGTACACCGCGAGGCGGAAGTCCTCCGGCACGGCCTGCAACGCGTCCTTGACCACGGATGCCGGCATCCGGTCGATGGCCTCCGCCTCGGCGGAACGGCTGTGCGAAGCCGTCGTGGATTCCGCACCGCCCAGCTGCCAGTCCTCGAGCTCATCGATCGTGCCCTGGAACGGCTCGCGCTGGCGCTTACGGTAGATGTTGATGTACGTGTTCGTGAGGATGCGGTAGAGCCACGCCTTGAGGTTGGTCCCCTGCGAGAACGTCGACCAGGAGCCGTACGCCTTCACGAACGTCTCCTGCACGAGGTCGGCGGCGTCAGCGGGGTTGCGCGTCATGCGCATCGCGGCGGCGTAGAGCTGATCCATGAAAGGGATCGCCTGCTCCTCGAACTCGCGTCGGGGGTCGCCGACGATGTCTGCGGTTGCGGTGTCATCCATCACCGGCCAGTCTAGGCCGCTGAGGTCGATCACCTCGCGCTCCAAGGTCGCCGGCATTCTCTCTCCTTCGCTTTCAGGAGCCTGTCTTTCGCGACGAAGCTTCCCGCGTTTACTAAGGTGAGAACCGATGAGCGCCAACAGGTATTCCCCCGCCCGGGTGCAGGGCACCTATCCTGCGCCCACCACCGACGTGCCGGTGCACGCCGAGCTCACGATTCCGGGCTCGAAATCGCTGACGAATCGCGAGCTGATGATCGCTGCGATCGCCGACGGCCCCGGCCGATTGATCGCTCCTCTCCATTCCGATGACTCGGCACGCATGGTCGATGCTCTGCGCGCCCTCGGCGTCGGCATCGAAGAGGTGGAGGCCGGACACGAGTTCGGCCCCGACCTCGTGGTCACCCCGGCGAAGCTCCGTGGTGGCACGACGATCGACTGCGGCCAGGCGGGCACCGTGATGCGCTTCATCGCGCCGCTGGCGGGCCTCGCCGAGCACGACGTGCACCTCACAGCGCATGAGACCGCACTGCATCGCCCTATGGGCGGGCTGATCAGCACCCTGCGGGATCTCGGCGTCGACATCGACGACGAGGGGACCTGGGCGCTCCCGTTCACCATCCGCGGTCACGGGCGCATCCGCGGCGGTCGAGTCGAGATCGACGCGTCGGCGTCGAGTCAGTTCGTCTCCGGGCTCCTGCTCGCCGCTCCTCGATTCGATGTCGGACTCCATCTCGTCCACGTCGGCGAGCACCTCCCGAGCCTTCCGCACATCGACATGACCATCGAGGCTCTGAGCCGCCGCGGCATCCGCATCGAGCGTCCGGCGGTCGGCGAGTGGCTCGTCGAAGCCGGCGTGCCGCGTGCGAAGGAGATCGCGATCGAGCCGGATCTCTCCAACGCCGCACCGTTCCTCGCGGCAGCCCTCGTGTCCGGTGGCTCCGTCTCCGTCACCGGCTGGCCGGCGCACTCCACGCAGCCGGGGGCGCTGCTGCCGGACATCCTGCAGGCCACCGGAGCGCACGTGGGTCGACACGGCGGCACCCTCACGGTGCGCGCCGGCTCCGGCATACGCGGTCTCGACCTCGATCTCTCCGCGGCGAGCGAGCTGACTCCGACACTCGTCGGCCTCGCCGCGTTCGCGGAGTCCCCGACGACGATCCGTGGCATCGGCCACATCCGGCTCCACGAGACGGACCGGATCGCGGCGCTCATCGGCAACCTCCGCGCGCTCGGCGGGGAGGCCGAGGAGCTCCCGGACGGGCTCCGCATCATCCCCCGCCCGCTGCACGGCGGCAGCTGGGCCGCCCACCACGATCACCGGATGGCCACGACCGGTGCACTGATCGGCCTGCGCGTTCCCGGTGTCGAGATCGACGACATCGGAACCACGGCCAAGACCCTCCCGGAGTTCACGATGCTCTGGGAGCGGATGCTGCGAGGTTGATGGTGAGCTGGCTCGACGACGGCGACGACCTCGATGACGACTTCGAGGACTTCGACGAGAGCAGCATCAGGACGCGCCCGAACCCCAAGGCGAACCGCCCGCGCACCAAGCGCCGCCCCGCGCACGAGGATGCGCAGGTGGGCAGGGTCCTCGGCGTCGACCGCGGCCGGTACTCGGTGCTCCTCGGTGAGAACACTGCCGACGAGCGCATGATCACCACCACCAGGGCACGGGAACTGCGACGCATGCCGATCGTCACGGGTGATCAGGCGCGTGTGGTCGGCGACACCTCGGGCGACGAGGGCACGCTCGCCCGCATCGTCGGCATCGTGGAGCGCACCTCGCTTCTGCGTCGCAGTGCCGATGACACGGACCAGGTCGAGCGCGTCATCGTCGCGAACGCCGATCAGATGCTCGTCGTCGTCGCCGCGGCCGACCCCGAGCCGCGGGCCCGTCTCGTCGACCGCTACCTCGTCGCTGCGCTGGACGCGGGGATACGACCGCTCCTGGTCGTCACGAAGACCGACATCGCCGACCCGACGGAATTCCTCACCCACTTCGACGGTCTCGATCTGCGCGTGTTCACCAGTGCGCAGGAGGAGATGCCCGTGGAGGAGATCGGCGAAGCGCTCGTCGGGCACTCCACCGTCTTCGTCGGCCACTCGGGGGTCGGCAAGTCCACCCTCGTCAACGCGCTCGTGCCCACGGCTCTGCGAGCCACCGGACATGTGAACCAGGTCACCGGACGCGGCCGCCACACCTCCTCCTCGACCGTCTCGCTGCGCTATGAGGGGGCCGGGGGCAGCGGCTGGGTGATCGACACCCCCGGCGTCCGCTCGTTCGGTCTCGGCCACGTGGATCCCGCCAACATCCTGGCCGCGTTCACGGAGCTCGCCGCGATCGCTCAGGATTGTCCCAGAGGGTGCACGCACCTCGCGGACGCCCCCGACTGCGCGCTCATCGAAGCGGCGGAACGGGGTGAGCTCGGCGACACCGGCCGTGCGCGGCTCGATTCCCTGCAGCGTCTGCTCCAGACGTTCGCAGACAAAGCGGAGCAAGCTCCCGGCCGTTAGGCTGGAGGCGTGACCCAGCGCCTGGAACCCGGAACCGCAGCCCCTGACTTCTCCCTCCTCGACCAGGACGGGAAGACCGTGCGCCTCGCCGATCTGCACGGCCAGAAGACGGTGCTGTACTTCTACCCCGCTGCGATGACGCCCGGCTGCACCACGGAGGCCTGCGACTTCCGCGACAGCATCTCGTCGCTCCAGGGCGCGGGCTATCGAGTGATCGGCATCTCGCGCGATGAGCCCGCCACGCTCACGAAGTTCCGCGAACGCGACGGACTCACCTTCCCGCTGCTGAGCGACCCCGACCATGCGACCCACACCGCGTACGGTGCGTGGGGCGAGAAGATGAACTACGGCAAGCTCGTCGAGGGCGTCATCCGCTCCACCTTCGTCCTCGACGAGGACGGAACGATCGTCCTCGCGCAGTACAACGTGAAGGCCACCGGTCACGTGGCGCGCCTGCGCAAGCAGCTCGGTATCGACGCCTGACACCCGGCGCGGAGTTCACGCTCGGCGCGCCGCGGAGGTCACTCCGCCGCGCGTTGCTCGCCCTCGCGGCGCGCGCTCGAGATCAGCAGCACGAAGCCCACAAGCCCGGGGAGTCCGACCCCGAAGGTGAAGGCCCACGACACCGGCTGCAGCGTGAGGGAGGCCAGCGCCAGGGCTACCGCGAGCACCTGGAACACCACTCCCCCGGACCGCGCCCAGGACTTGCCGCTGCGAACGCCCATAGCGAAGGCCACCAACGCTGCGGCGCCGATGAGGGTGAGTGCGATCAGGGCCACAGCGGTCGGCAACGACGCCGCGTCACCGGCGCCGAGCCCCACCAGTTCGATCACCGCGAAGACGAGGAGTGCCGCTGCTTCCGCGGCGAGCACCGCCGCTGCAGCGAGAGCGATTCCAGGTGCGCGCACAGCATCTCCCAAGCATCGAAAGAGAACAAAACCCTTGATTTCGGGGTTTTCATGTAACAGAATAGAGAAAGTCATGTGCTCCCACAGCGGCGTGGGGCGAGCAATCACGCTCGCATCACAAATCGCGGGCATCCCGTCCGCACATCACCAGGGTAGCCGAACCCGAACTGCTGCCCGAATCCGAGAGGTCGCATCGCGACATCTCTTGAAATCCACACCGAGGAGCCCCCATGGACTGGCGCGATAAGGCCGCCTGCCTGACTGTCGACCCCGAGCTTTTCTTCCCCGTGGGGAACACCGGCCCGGCCGTCGATCAGATCGAGAAGGCGAAGACCGTCTGCGCCACCTGCACAGTCACGGAGATCTGTCTGCAGTACGCCCTGGAGACCAGCCAGGACTCCGGCGTGTGGGGCGGTCTCTCCGAAGACGAGCGCCGCGCTCTGAAGCGTCGCGCCGCACGCGCACGCCGCGCCTCCTGAACCTGCACGAAAGCGGCCTGAGACGAGGTCTCAGGCCGCTTTCGTCTGCCCTGCGTGCGGCCGGTCAGCGATCGAGCCAGCGCAGAGGGATGTCGATGACCACCTCTGTGCCCTCGCCATCGCTTCCGTGCCACTCGATTGTGCCGCCCAGCTCCCCCTGGATGAGGGTACGGATGATCTGTGTACCGAGGCCCTGACCGATCCGACCCTCGGGGAGACCGAGACCGGTGTCGCGCACGGTGACGCGGAGGTTCTCCTCGGTCCGGGCGGCGTCGATGGTGACGATGCCCTCCTGGCCGGCGAGACCGTGCTCGACGGCGTTCGTGACGACTTCGGTGAGCGCGAGAGCGAGGGGGGTCGCGTACTCGCTCGGAAGCACCCCGAACCGCCCTGTCGACTGCGTGCGCGCGCGCGTGTTCGGCGCCGAGGCGACCTCGGCCACGAGCTTGAGCACCCGGTGGAAGACCTCGTCGAAATCGACCTTCTGCGTGAGGCCCTGAGCGAGGGTGTCGTGGACGACCGCGATCGCATCGACGCGACGCATCGCCTGCGTGAGGGCATCACGGGCCTCATCGGAATGGGTGCGGCGCGCCTGGATACGCAGGAGCGACGCCACGGTCTGGAGGTTGTTCTTCACACGATGGTGGATCTCGCGGATCGTCGCGTCCTTGGTGATGAGCTCCTGCTCCTGATGCCGCAGCTCCGACACGTCGCGACAGAGCACGATCGCGCCGATGCGCGTCCCATGGTCCTTCAACGGGATCGCGCGCAACGACACCGTGACGCCTCGCGCCTCGATGTCGGTCCGCCAGGGAGCGCGGCCGGTCACCACGACGGACAGGGATTCATCGACCTGCCGGGAGGGTGGGACGAGCCGAGTGGTGACCTCGGCGAGGGACTCCCCTTCGAGCTCGTCATCGAACCCCATGCGGTTGAACGCAGACAGTGCGTTCGGGCTGGCGAACGTGCTGATCCCGTCGACGTCGATCCGGATGAGGCCATCCGACGCGCGCGGAGCGCCCCGACGCGGTGACGTCGGTGCAGTGAGGTCGGGGAAGCTGCCGTCCGCGATCATCCGGAACAGATCGTTCGCGCACTCGTCGAAAGTGATCTGCTGGCGAGACGGAGTGCGCAACTCGCCCAGGTTGGTGTGCCTGGTCACCACGCCGATCACGGTGGGCCCGGCATCTGCGCCGCGTCGTTCGCTCACGATCGGCACGGCGCGCACCCTGGTCGGGGTCTCCTCGAACCAGTCCGGCGACGACGAGTCCACGATCTCGGCCGACTCGAAGGCGCCCTGGACCTGCGTGCGCCACTGCGGTCGCACCCGCTCACCGACGATGTCACGGTAGAACAGCGTCGCTGCCCCGCTCGGCCGTGCATGAGCGACCGCGATGAAGGTACCGTCCTCCGTCTGAATCCAGATGACGATGTCCGCCGACGCGAGATCGGCGAGGAGCTGCCCGTCACCGGCGAGTCGGTGCAGCCACTCGACGTCGCTGTCGGTCAGGAGACCCTGGGCATGGGCGAGATCACTGAGGGTTGACACCCCACCAGCCTACGGTCAGATCCGTCAGAGGATGGCCAGGGACGTCGCACGCCAACGCCGATCGATGCCGTCCAGCCGGATGGCGACCGCGCGCGTACGCCCCGGCCCCGCCACCACGACGACGGCTTCGATCACGCCGTCGGTCGGCTCGGCCACGCGCAGCGACCTGATCGCGAACGCCGGTCGTGCCGGAGCGACACCCCGTGCGCTTCGCGCTCTCGCCGAAAGGTTGGCTCTGGTGACCAGGCTCCGGTAGGCATCCTCACTGAGCCATCGAGCGAGCTGATCGACCTCCCGGATCCCGGCGAGAGCCTCGAGGACGCCGGTGGTGAGACTCCGCAGGAGCGGTGCGGGATCGGGAAGTTCGCTGGTCGGCGTGGGCTGGGCGGCGAAGTACTCGTGAGGCATCATGTCGAACTCTCGGTCGGGGAGGTCTGGAAGTCCGTCAGTACAGCACCGCGTCGTCCCCCGGCGGGGGCGCATCGAGCAACTATGTGGATAACTCGTACGTGAGATCCGGCCGTCGCCTACGCTCTGTCGGGTGCACTGGGATCGTCTGTTCGAAGACCTCGAAGGCCAGCTGGCGTCGGACTGGGAGGCGGAGCGGGCCGTGCTCGACGCCGAGTCCGAGCGACTACGGATCGCGAAGCTGGACCTGCGCGGCCGCCTCCGGACGTTGTGCAGCGCCGGCACCGACGCGACGATCGACCTCGTGAACGGACGACGGCTGCCTGTCACACTCCAGGCACTCGGAGCAGACTGGCTCGCCGTGGCCTCACGCGATGTCGGCGGCTCCCGCCACACGACGGACACGGCAGCATCGGCACTGATCCTCCCTCTACACGCCGTCGCCGGCATCACGACGGACCACGGCATGATCCTGGCGAGCCTCGACGACTCTGCGACGGAGGTACACCCGCTTCGCGAGCGGATGACACTCGGGTTCGTGCTGCGGGATCTCGCTCGACGACGGGTCCCTGTGCACATCAGCGTGCACGTCGGCGACGACGCCCACGGCACGATCGACCGTGCAGCAGCGGATCACCTCGATCTGGCGCTGCATGATCCGGGGCAGGCGCGTCTCGCCGGAGCTGTGCACGGCTTCCGCATCATCCCGTTCTCAACGCTCGTCGCCGTGCGCACCCCGGGAGATCAGCTGCGGTGAGCCGAGGAGGTGCCCCAGACCTCCGGAAAGCTCGCGACCTGCGACTGTCTCCACAACGCCATGCGGCGGGCGTTCTCCGATTCCTCTGCCAGGTAGCCCTCGAGACTCGACTCCTCGACTCGCCAGCGCGGCGGCGATCCGAGTTGCGCTCCGCGGAGCCTTCCTTCATGGAGGAGGTCGATCACCTCGTCCACACCGATGCTCAGGAGTTCGGCCACCTGTGCGGGGGCGAGGAATCGCGACGCGGGCCGGGTCGGGGGTGCCATCCCCCCATTCTCCACGACGGGATCAGGAGGATCAGGCGCTCCGCGGTCCTGTGGATAACCGGCGGAGCACATCCGGGATTTCTGTGACGATATCGCCATGGCTTCCCTCTCTCGCCCTCGGCGTGCGTTCTGGGGCGACACCCGCTTCCTCGTCGGGATCGTTCTGGTCGTGCTCTCCATCACCGCAGTGTGGCTCATCGTCACCGGATCCGACCAGGCGCGGCCGGTGCTCCGAGCCGACCGCACCATCGTGCAGGGCGAGAGGCTGAGTGCGGGCGACTTCCAGGTGATCGAAGTCGGGCTGGGCCTGTCCGGCGACGACTACCTCGGCCCCGAAGATCTGCAGCCCGGTCAGGTCGCGGCGCGCACACTCACGAAGGGCGAGATCGTGCCGACGGCTGCGCTGGCTGATGCCGACCGAGACCGCAGCACCACCATCGTGGTCGAGAGCAGCACCGGGATCCCCGGCGAGGTACAGGCCGGTTCGGTGGTCGACGTCTGGTTCGCCCCACCGCTCGACGACGGGCGCACGTACGACACTCCGCGAATCCTCGTCACGGATGTGGTCGTCCGCGACGTGATCGAGTCGAACGGCATGCTGGCAGATACCGCGGCCAGGCTCGAACTCGTGATCGACAGGAGCGATACAGCCGATGTGCTCGCCGCGATCACCGGAGGCGCAGCACTCTCCGTCCTCCCGGTCGGGGCCGGCTCGTGACGGCTGTCGTCGTGGCGATCCCGGAACCGCGCGCCAGCGAACTGGCTGCGGAGTTGGAGATGGAGGGAGTCACCGTACTCGCCATCCTGCCTCTGCCCGCCGCCGATCTCGAGCTCCCTCGTGACGCCGAGGCGATCATCGTGACGGCCGCACGTGCAGTACTCACGGCCGAGCTGGTTTCCACCTGCGATCGGGCGGGAGTCCGCATCCTCCCACTCGGGGGTGCCGACAGCCGCCTGCTCGGACGACTCGGCTTGTCTGCCGCGTTGCCGCCCGAGGCGGCCGGCTGGGAGGTCGCGGCGGCGTTGCGCGCCGATGCCGACCACGTGAGCGCACCTCGATCACGCCATCCGCACCGGGTCATCGCCGTGTGGGGGCCGCACGGCGCACCGGGCCGCTCCAGGATCGCCATCGAGCTCGCGGTGGAACTCGCACGGTCCGGCCGCACCACCGCCCTGGTCGACGCCGATACGGTCGCTCCATCACTCGCGCTGCTGCTCGGGCTCAGCGACGACGCACCCGGGATCGCTGCGGCCTGCCGTCGTGCCGAGCGAGGCACCCTCGACGCGACGGAGCTGACTCGACTCGCCACGACGGTCGCCACCGGCGGCGGCGAGGCGGTCGAGGTGCTCGCCGGTATAAACCGCCCGAGCCGGTGGCCGGAGCTGGGGGCGGCCCGTCTCCGAATGGCTTTGGGCGCGTGTCGGGAGTGGCGGGAAGAGACGGTCGTCGATGTGGCGGGAGCCTTCGATGCAGACGACGAGGTGACCTACGATATCGCCGGCCCTCGACGCCATGCCGCGACGTCGGCGACGCTGAGCGAAGCCGATCTGATCGTCGCCGTGGCCGCAGCCGATCCTCTGGGTATCAGCCGATTCCTCCGGGATCACGCAGAAGTCCGCCGGCTCACCGCGCCGACGCCGGTTTCGGTCGTCGTCAATCAGGTCCGGCCGGGACCGCTGGGGATCGATGCCCGCGGGCAGGTGCGACGCACGCTCGAGCGGTTCGCGGGAATCACGGACGTCACATTCCTCCCGTTCGACCAGCGCGCTGCCGATGCCTCGTTGCTGCATGCCCGCCCGATGACGGATGTCACACCGCGCTCGACGCTCGTCGCCGGCATTCGAGGGCTCGCGGCGACGCTGTCTCCCGTCGACGCGGAGCCCGCTACTGCCGGTAGCTCGCGAGGAAGTTCCCGAGTCGCTCGACGGCTTCGCTCAATACTCGGGGCTCGGGGAGCGTGACGAGTCGGAGGTGGTCAGGGGTCGCCCAGTTGAAACCCGTCCCCTGCACCAGGAGGATGTGCTCCGAGACGAGCAGGTCGTAGACCAGGCGGGCGTCGTCCCGGATCTCATGCACGTTCGGATCGAGACGCGGGAACGCATACAGTGCTCCCTGCGGCTTGACGCACGAGACCCCCGGGATCGACTCGAGGCCTTCCCACGCGATGTCACGCTGTTCGCGCAGGCGACCGGTCGGGGCGATCAGCGCGTCGATGGACTGTACGCCCGACAGCGCCGCCTGCACCGCGTGCTGGGCGGGAACGTTCGGACACAGTCGCGTCGACGCCAGCAGCGTGATGCCCTCGATGAATCCCTTGGCGTGGCCCTGCGGCCCGGTGATGACCATCCAGCCCGAGCGGTAGCCCGCGACACGATAGGTCTTGGACAGCCCGTTGAATGTCAGGCAGAGCAGATCGGGAGCGAGGGTCGCGGTGGGGATGTGCACGGCGCCGTCGAACAGAATCCGGTCGTAGATCTCATCCGACAGCAGCAGGAGCTCATGTTCACGAGCGATCTGCACGAGCCCCTCGAGGATCTGGCGCGAGTACACGACGCCGGTGGGGTTGTTCGGGTTGATGATGACGAGAGCTTTGGTGCGCGGCGTGATCTTCGAGCGGATGTCCTCGAGATCGGGCTGCCACTCGTCATCCTCATCGCACAGATAATGCACGGGCGTGCCGCCGGCGAGGCTGGTCATCGCTGTCCAGAGGGGGTAATCCGGGGCCGGGATGAGCACCTCGTCGCCCTCGTCCAGCAGCGCCTGCATCGTCATGGTGATGAGCTCGGAGACGCCGTTGCCGAGATAGACGTCGTCGGGGTCGAAACGGGGAAAGCCCTCGATCTGCTCGTAGCGGCTCACGACCGCGCGGCGGGCCGAGATGATGCCCTTGCTGTCGCTGTAGCCATGCGCGGACGGAAGCGACGCAAGCATGTCGTGCACGATCTGATGAGGAGCATCGAAGCCGAAGATCGCCGGATTCCCGGTGTTCAGCTTGAGGATCTTGTGGCCTTCGGCCTCCAGACGCGCCGCCTCGACGAGCGCGTTTCCGCGGATCTCGTACAGGACGTTCTTGAGCTTCGACGACTGGTCGAAGTTGCGCGTTGGTGTCATCGACCAAGCCTACAGCGACGAAAGGAGGGCCAATCCACCCGGACTGGCCCTCCTCTCCTCTGCGCGGGAGCTACTTCTTCTTCTTGCCCTGGGCGCGACGCTGCTCGCGGTTGCCGGCGGCCGGAGCCTCCGCATCGGTGCGCTGTCCGAAGGCGCCTCGTGGCGCCTCTTCCGGTTCGGTCTGCGGGGCCTGAGCGCGAGCCGCCGCCTGACGGACCCGATCGGTGGCCGCCTGCTGGACCTGACCGCGATCGTTGCGGACCTCGACTTCGCCTGCATCGTTCGCTGCGGAGTACTCGAGACGCTGCTCTCCCCCGTCGGAAGCGAGCCCCTTGGCCTCGACCTCGGCGGTCTGGGAATCTCCGGCCCGACGCACCTCGACCTCGAGGTTGTAGAGGTACCCGACGGATTCCTCCTTGATCTGCCCCATCATCGATTGGAACATCGCGTAGCCCTCGCGCTGGTACTCGATGAGCGGATCGCGCTGAGCCATCGCGCGCAGGCCGATGCCGTCCTTGAGGTAGTCCATCTCGTAGAGGTGGTCACGCCAGCGGCGGTCGAGCACCTGGAGCACCACGCGACGTTCCAGTTCGCGCGTCGCAGCCTCGCCGAGTGCCTCCTCGCGAGCCTCGTATGCGATCTTCGCGTCGGAGAGCAGCTCGCGGGTGAGTCCGTCCGCCGTGATCCCTCCCTTGCGCCCCGCAGCCTCCGAGACGACCTCGTCGATCGTCACGCCGACCGGGTAGAGCGTCTTGAGCTCGGTCCAGAGCGCGTCGAAGTCCCAGCTCTCGTTGTGCCCCTCACCGGTGTGGTCGCGGACCACGCCGCTGATCGCATCCTCGATGAAGTGCTGCACGCGGTCGGCGATGTCATCGCCCTGCAGGATGTGTCGACGGTCGGCGTAGATCGCCTCGCGCTGACGATTCAGGACGTCGTCGTACTTGAGGACGTTCTTGCGCATCTCGGCGTTGCGCGACTCGACCTGGGACTGGGCGCTGCGGATCGCTCGGGAGACGAGGCCCGACTCGATCGGCACATCGTCCGGGAAGTTCGTGCGGGCGAGGATCGCCTCCGCGGCACCCGACTGGAACAGACGCATCAGGTCGTCGGTCAGGCTCAGGTAGAAGCGGCTCTCACCGGGGTCGCCCTGACGCCCGGAACGGCCACGGAGCTGGTTGTCGATGCGACGCGACTCGTGTCGTTCGGTGCCCAGCACGTAGAGCCCGCCGGCCTCGATGACCTTCTCGGCCTCCTCGGCGACGATGCTCTTCATCGACTCGTAGGTCTCATCCCACGCGACCTCGTACTCCTCGGGCGTCTCGACGGGGTCGAGCCCCTTGCCCTTGAGCTCCTGGACCGCAAGGAACTCGGCGTTTCCGCCGAGCATGATGTCGGTGCCTCGGCCGGCCATGTTCGTGGCGACGGTGACGGCGCCCAGACGTCCGGCGCGGGCGACGATCTCGGCCTCGCGTGCGTGGTTCTTCGCGTTGAGGACCTCGTGCTTGACGCCCTTCTTCGCGAGCAGGCGCGAGAGGTACTCGCTCTTCTCGACGCTCACCGTTCCGACCAGCACCGGCTGGCCGGCGGCATGACGCTCGGCGATGTCCTCGACGACCTGCGCGAACTTGGCGGTCTCGTTCTTGTAGACGAGGTCGGACTGGTCCTTGCGGATCATCGGCCGGTTGGTCGGGATCGGGATGACGCCGAGCTTGTAGGTCGACATGAACTCCGCGGCCTCGGTCTCGGCCGTACCCGTCATACCGGCGAGTTTGTCGTAGAGACGGAAGTAGTTCTGCAGCGTCACCGTGGCGAGAGTCTGGTTCTCGGCCTTGACCGGTACGCCCTCCTTGGCCTCGATCGCCTGGTGGATGCCCTCGTTGTAGCGGCGTCCGACCAGGATGCGGCCGGTGTGCTCGTCGACGATCATGACCTCGTCGTTCATCACGACGTAGTCGGTGTCCTTCTTGAACAGCGCGAGTGCCTTGATCGAGTTGTTGAGGAACGAGATCAGCGGGGTGTTGGCCGACTCGTAGAGGTTGTCGATGCCGAGGTAGTCCTCGACCTTCTCGATACCGGGCTCGAGCACGCCGACCGTGCGCTTCTTCTCGTCGACCTCGTAGTCCTCGCCGACCTCGAGCGTGCGGGCGATCTTCGCGAACTCGGCGAACCAGCGGTTCGCCTCGCCCGAGGACGGGCCCGAGATGATGAGCGGCGTACGAGCCTCGTCGATGAGGATCGAGTCGACCTCGTCGACGATCGCGAAGAAGTGCTCACGCTGGACGAGGTCTTCCTTGCGCCACGCCATGTTGTCGCGCAGGTAGTCGAAGCCGAACTCGTTGTTCGTGCCGTACGTGATGTCGGCCGCGTACTGCTCCCGGCGGACCGCGGGCGTCTGGCCGGAGACGATGATGCCCGTGGTCATGCCGAGGGCACGGAACACACGCCCCATCAGCTCGGCCTGGTAGCTCGCGAGGAAGTCGTTGACCGTGATGACGTGCACGCCCTTGCCGGCGATCGCGTTCAGATACGCGGGCAGGGTCGCGACGAGAGTCTTGCCCTCACCGGTCTTCATCTCGGCGATGTTGCCGAGGTGGAGCGCGGCACCACCCATGATTTGCACGTCGTAGGCGCGCATGCCGAGCGTGCGCTTGGCTGCCTCTCGTACCGCGGCGAAGGCCTCGGGCATGAGCTGGTCGAGCGTCTCGCCCTTCTCGAAGCGCGCGCGCAGCTCGACGGTCTCATTGCGCAGTTCGTCGTCGGTGAGCTTGGAGATGTCCTCTTCCAGCGCTCCCACTGCCTTGACGACCTGATTCAGGCGGCGGATGACCCGCCCCTCGCCCGCACGCAGCAGCTTCTCAAGAGGATTGGCCACGGATGTCATCTCCCTGTCAGTGGGTAAATCGCCGGCCGCCGGTGAACCCGACGCCAGGCATGCTTTGCCATGTTACCGGCCTGTGACCTGCACGTCGCCTGCACGAGCCTTCCACGAGAAGATCCGAATAGTTGCCGAGTATGCATATACTCGGTATTGCATTCATCTCGACAACCAGGGAGCCCACCATGTCGGTACGTCAGAGCCTGCTCGCGATCCTCGATCAGGGCCCCTGCTACGGCTATCAGCTGCGGCACGAATTCGACCGTCGCACCGGTTCCACCTGGCCGCTGAACGTCGGACAGATCTACAACACGCTCGAGCGTCTCGAGCGTGACGGCCTCGTCGAGCGCGGGGATGCCGACGAGCAGGGTCATGTGTACTGGCAGATCACGGATGCCGGCTCCGCCGAGGTCGCGCAGTGGCTCTCCTCCCCCGTGGTGCGGACGCAGGCGACGCGGGACGAGCTCGCGATCAAGCTCGCCGTGGCCGCGACGCTTCCCGGAGTCGACGTCGCAGCGGTCATCCAGTCGCAGCGCACGGCGTCGCTGCGACAGCTGCAGTCCCTGCAGCGGGCGAAGTACGCCGGCGGTGACGCCGACGGTCCGGAGGAGCTCTCCTGGGCGCTGGTCGTCGATTCGATGATCTTCGCCGCGGAGGCCGAGGTGCGGTGGCTCGACCACACGGAACAGCGCCTCGCCCTGCACCCGCGACAGGCGATGGCGCTCGAACTCGCGACCGAGCGCCCCAAGCGCGGGCGGCCCGCGAAAGCTGGTGCTCCCTTCGCGGATGCGGCTCCCTCACTGTGAGCGCCGAGACGGTCCTGCGACTGGTCGGGGTGACGCAGCAGTACGGGAACGGCGCGACGGCGGTGTCGGCACTCTCGGGTGTCGACCTGGAGGTTCGCCGCGGGGAGCTCGTCGCCGTCATGGGTGCCTCCGGCTCCGGCAAGTCGACTCTGCTCGCCATAGCCGGCGGTCTCGCTCGACCCACCACCGGTGAAGTCGTCATCGAGGGCGCGTTCCTCAGCGAACAGAGCGCCGCGGAGGTCGCCCGCCTGCGTCGACGTTCCCTCGGTTTCGTCTTCCAGGACTTCAATCTGATCCCCACGCTCACCGCCATCGAGAACGTGACACTCCCGCTGGAACTCGACGGCTTCCGCACCCGGGTCGCCCGCCGCGCGGGGAAGGACGCTCTGCAGTCCGTCGGCCTGGCGGACAAGCTCGACTCCTATCCGGACGATCTCTCCGGAGGTCAGCAGCAGCGCATCGCGATCGCTCGCGCCGTGGTCGGCGGACGACGACTCATCCTCGCCGACGAGCCGACGGGCGCATTGGATTCCGTCACCGGCGAACTGGTGCTCCGGATGCTCCGCGGACGAGTGGATGCGGGTGCGGCGGGCATCCTCGTCACGCACGAGGCGCGCCATGCGGCATTCGCCGACCGGATCGTGTTTCTCCGGGACGGGAGGATCGTCGACGAGACCCGGCGCGACGACGCCGAGGTGCTGCTGAGCGGGACGGGCCGATGACCGCGACCGTCGAGCGACCGGAGACGAGGACGTCCGACCGCCCCTCCTCGTCCGTCCGACGGCCGGGAAGACGCGCCCGCTGGCGCGTCGCCGCCCGGCTTGCGCACCGGCAGCTGCGACGCACCCTGCTGTCGAGCGCCCTCATCGGCACGCTCGTCCTGCTCCCGATCGCAGCCATGACCGCCTACGCGGTCATAGGGGCGAGCATGATCGGCACCCCGCAGGAACGCGTGACCGCGGAACTGGGACAGATGGAGGCATGGGTCTCGGTGGGCGGTATACCGGACAGCGGATTCTGGCAGTCCCCCATCGACCCCACGTGGACGGGATATCCCGACAACTCCGGCAATACCCCCGAGGGGACGCCGATCGCCGATCCGACCGCTGCGCTGCCGTCCGGCACCGAGGCGATCCGGGTCGTCGAGTCCACCGTGCGTGTGCAGACTCCCGACGGCGTGACCGGGATGCCCGCGTGGGGAGGCGAGGTCTGGGATGAGCGCTTCGAGGGACGGTACGAGCTTCTCGACGGGGCGACCGCGCGGTCCGGCCGCGAGATCATGGCGACCCCGGCCGCACTCGAGCGGCTCGGGATCGCGATCGGTGACGAGGTCGTCGTCACCGACGGCGACCGCAGCTACACCGTCGTCGGAACCCTGGACTCGGCGGTCCTCTCCGATGCGACCTCCGCGCTCTTCCTGCCGGCGAGCGCCGGACTCTCGGGCGACGCCCGCTGGTATCTCCCCGACCTGTCGCTCAACTGGCCGGAGGTCGAGAAGCTGAACGAAGACGGTGTGGTCGCCTACTCGCGGTCGGTGATCCAGGAGCCGCCGGTCCTCTCGGACAAGACGAGGGGCGGGTGGTCCGGAGCAGACGACGGCGCCCTGTGGACGGTGCTCATCGTACTCATCGCCGGCGGGCTCTTCGCCGCGTACGTCGTCGTGATGCTGGCGGGCGCCGCCTTCGCGGTCGCCGCACGCCGCCAGCAGCGGTCTCTCGCCGTCGCCGCGAGCGTGGGAGCCGCGCCGGCCGACCTCCGCCGGGTCATCCTGCTCCAGGGCACGGCCCTGGGCCTCATCTCCGGCATTCTCGGTCTCGCCCTCGGCGTCGGGGCAGCCGCGGTGACGATGGCACTCCTCGCCGACGGATCGGCCACCCAGTTCTGGGGCTTCCACGTGCCGTGGCTGATCCTGGCGGGGATCCTGACCTTCTCGGTGCTGGTGGGAACCGCATCCGCAGTGCTTCCCGCACGCACGGTCGCCCGCACCGACACCCTCAGTGCGCTGCGCGGCGCGCGTCGTCCGCAGAGACCCCGTGCGTCGCGACCGATCTGGGGATCGATCCTGCTGATCCTCGGCGTCGCGCTCACGATCGGCAGCGCGTTCGCGATCCTCGCCATCGAGGTCACGGATCTGCCGTGGGACTCGCCGCTGCGGGCTATTCCTCCGTTCGGCATCGTCATCGGGCCGATCCTCGTGCAGATCGGCATCTTGCTCTCCGGTCGCTGGCTGCTGTGGATCACCGCCAAAGCGCTCTCGCCCGTCAGCGTCGCCGCTCGCATCGCCGCCCGCGACGCCGCGGCGAACTCCTCACGCACGGTTCCCGCTTTCGCTGCGATCGCCGCGACCGTCTTCGTCGCGGTCTTCGCCATGAGCCAGACCTCCATGCAGAACGCGTGGACCGCGCGGGATTGGGCCTACCAGGCTCCGGTCGGCACCCTCGCCATCGCGATCCAGCCGACCGGAGCGGAGTCGACCGTCGACTCCTCCGTCGCTTCCGAGGCGACCGACGCGGGAATCGCGCTCGCGGACAGCGTGGGGGCGTCCGGCACGGCCGTGATCGCCCGCCAGCCCGAGGTGTGGGGCTACGCGAACTCCCTCGACATCCCCGCGGACGAGACGAGGGTCATCGCCGTGATGCCGGACCGTCATCTTTTCGACCCGGAGGTCGAGAACTCGTTCACGGCGAACGGACAGAACCGACCGAACCCGATCGCGGTGGTCTCGGTGGACGAGCTCGACGAGGCCCTCGGCATCACGGTGAGTTCCGCACAGCGCGCCGCCTACCGAGACGGCGCCGCGATCGTCACCGACCCGCAGTACGTCACCGACGGCACGATCGACGTCGGGGCCTGGAGCGGCCGCGATGTGTACGACGGGAAGGCGCCCGACAACATCTGGACCGCATGGGAAGACGGACCATCACGTGGCGAGCCGCTCTGGGAGCGGAAGGTCGACGCCATCGCACTCGAGCTCCCCCACCAGGCCGTCGCGGTAGCGGTCGCCCCGGAGACGGCGGCGGAGTTCGAGATGGCGACGCGTCCCAGCATGGTGATCGCCGCGTTCGACGCCCCCGTGCCGGTGGAGGTACGCGACCGCGTGCAGGAGAACGCCGATGCGCTGGGCACAGCAGACTGGATCCTCTCCCCGTACTTCGAGAACGGCCCGCCCGACGACTCGCTGTGGATCGTGCCGATCCTGAGCGCCGTGGGTGTCCTCGTCCTCGGCGCGAGCGGGGTGGCCCTGAGCCTGGCGCGGTTCGAGCGCCGCCCCGACGACGCCACGCTCTCCGCGATCGGCGGCACGAACGGGCTCCGTCGCCGGGTCGGCCTCTGGCAGGGACTCATCATCGCCGGGTTCGGTACTCTCGCGGGTGCGGTGGCCGGGGTGCTCCCCCCGATCGGGTTCGCGATCCAGTCGCGAGGCGTTCTTCTGATCCCCGACATCCCCTGGGGCGTGCTCGCCCTGCTTGCGGTCGCCCTGCCTCTCGCGATCGCCGCGGTCAGCTGGCTCATCCCCCCACGGCGCGCAGAGCTCACGCGACGTACGGCGATCGCCTGACGTGCCCTGAGCGAACAGCGCCTGCCCGGAGCGGATGCTCAGCCACCGCCGGTACGCGAGAAACTAGGATCGACCTATGGCTGGAATTTGGGGCAGACGCAAACGCGAACAGGAAGAACTCGCCGCACAGGACGCCGATCTCGCACGTCGCGCCGAGCAGGCGCTGGTCGGCGCCGACGAGCGGATTCGCACGACGTCGGACGAGCTCTCCTTCGCCGAGGCCGAGCTGGGTGAATCGCTGACCGCCGACCTGCGCACGGCTCTCACCGCGGTGCGCACCCATCTGCGCGAGGCATTCCAGCTCCACCAGCTGAACCATGACGAGATCCCCGACACGGCCGAGGAGCTGCGCACGCGGAATGCGCGCATCCTGCAGCTCTGCGACTGGGCTCAGGACCTTCTCGACGAGAAGACCTCCGTCCTCGCCGAATCCGTCGCCAAGGTTCGCCGAGCACCCGAGATCATCGCGCAGGTGCGGGCGGATGCCGCCGCGCTCAGCACCCGCATCCCCCAGACCAACGAGGCCGTCGCACGCCTCTCGGCTCGCTACGCCGATTCCGCGATGCACCAGATCACCGCCAGCGCCGCCGAGGCCGAGCAGCTCATCCGCTTCGCCACCCACAGCGCCGACATCTCCGAACGCCGTCGTGCAGCCAAACAGAACGAAGAGGCGAATGTCGCCCTCGAGACAGCGACCGAGGCCACCCGGCGCGCATCCGCGCTTCTGGATGCGGTCGAGGACTTCGAGATCGAGGCACTCCGAGCAGAATCCACCCTCGCCGAAGTCGTCGCCGACTCGCGCGGCGACCTCATCGCGGCACGCAACGCCCCGTCGGTGCCGGCCGTCGCCGAAGCGGTGGCCGCGCTCCAAGCCGCCCTCGCCGCTCTCACACCGGCCGGTCAGCCCAATGACCCGTTCGCCGAGCTGTCCCAGTTGCGCGACGCCAACTCCGCGCTGGACGAGGCGATCGCCAAGGCCCGGCACCGCGCCGAGAATCCACTCCCCAGCCTCGCCCAGGTGCAGCATGCGATCGACGACGCCGACCGTCAGCTCGGCGTCGCGCGCGGCCTCATCGCCGGCCACCGCGGCTGGATCGGTGCCGACGCCCGCACGCGCCTGGCCGAGGCCGAGCGCCTCCGCGTCGATGTCTCCGATCTCCTGCCAGCGGAGGACACGCGCGAAGCCGCCCTGGTGCAGGCCCGTCGGGTCGCGCATCTCGCTTCCGAGGCTCTCCAGCTCGCCCAGCGCGACATCGATTCCTCGCGTCCGCGCGATCAGGACTGGGGCGGCGGTGGCGGCTGGGGCGGCGGGCCGCGGCGCGGTGGTGGCGGCGGCGACCTCGCATCCGGCATCCTCGGCGGACTCGTGATCGGCAGCCTCCTGGACGGCATCTTCGACTGACGACCCGCACCTGCGTCCTCAGACGCCAGAACGGCCCGGTCCCGCGAGGGACCGGGCCGTTCTGCGACTCCGTCAGGAAGCGAGCGCCTCAGACGGCGGCGCCTGCGTGCTCAGTGCGATCACGCCGTAGTCCCAGCCCTTGCGTCGGTACACGACGCTCGGGTGGTCGGTGCGGACATCGACGAAGAGGAAGAAGTCGTGTCCGACCAGTTCCATCCGATCGACCGCCTCTTCCACAGTCATCCACTCGGCGTCGAAACTCTTCGTGCGGATGACGACGGGCGAGTAGGTCTCGTCTTCCGGCTGCTGCACCGGCACGTTGCCCGTCGCGACGGCATGAAGAACATCCGCGGATGCCGGCTGGACGTCGATGCCTTCCAGCGATCCGCTGCCCTTCTCGAAATGGGCGCCGCGCGGGTGCTGTCGGCCATCGACACGCTTCTCCTTCGCACGACGAAGTTGCTCGGACATCTTGTCGATGGCGAGGTCGAGAGCCACGAACTTGTCGCCGTCCGTCGCCTCCGCGCGGACGACAGGCCCCTTGCCCACCAGCGTCAGCTCGACGGTCTCGTCCGGGATGCGGCCGTTGCGATACACGCGGTGGGTGACTTTGACGTCCAGCCGTTGCGCCCGTGACGCGAACATCTGGACCTTGGCGATCTTCTCTTCGACAACGGTTCGGAAGCGATCGGTGATACCCACTCCGACGCCAACGATGCTTGTTTCCATTGCTGCCTCCTTGTCCCGGTCCTCCCGGCCAAGGGCGGACCGTGGTCGCCTTGTGTCACCCCACCGTAGTCCGACCGTCGACGGATGTCACGGGGTTGCGACCCTGTGTCGCCGGTGCGTTCTCGATGAGGTTCCTCAGAATCCCGATCGATGCGGCGTGGCGGCGAGCGCGACCGCCACCACAGTGCGAAAGCCGGCCGCTCGGAGCGCCCTGGCTGCCTCGTCGAGCGTGGCACCGGTGGTGACGACGTCGTCGACGAGCACGACCTCGGCGCCCCCTCCCCGTCCCCGTGCACGCATCGTGCCGCGAACGTTCTCCTCGCGCTCACGCGCACCCAGGCCACGCTGGTCGGCCGCTGCGGCCACGACCGCGAGCAGCGGCTGCGGCTGTGCGTGTGCACGACGGATCAGCAGCTCGGGGACGCGATAGCCACGGCGGCGGAACGCTCTTCGCGCGGTGGGGACCGGCACGATCCAGGTCATCGGCGTCACGAATGGGGAGAGCACCGTCGCGAGCGCCGTGGCCAGCGGCCGCGCGAGATACGTCTCACCCTCACCCTTGAGCCGGCGGATGCAGCGTGCCGCGACCCCTTCGAACTCGAGCGCGGCGTGCACAGGCAGACCTCCCGGCGTCAGCGAGGATCGCGGGCGCGGTGTCAGGTCGCACCGGCACCGCGGACACAGCAGCGTTCCCGGCTGGTCACAGCCTGCGCACGTCGCCGCCAGCAGGAACGCCGCCAACTCCGTTCCGACACCGAGGAGACGAGAAGATGTCCGCATCCGACGATTCTGGGGCCGCGCCCTCGACCATGCAGACGAAGAAGCCGCTGCCGCCGAGAACCGCGACCATTCCCCTGGCGTGCAGGAAGAGTCACTCTCCGACGCGCGTGGCGAGCACCGAGACGTCGGACGCCACCTCGCGCCACGCCGACCCCGCATGGGCGAACAGCTGCCCGCCGGCGCCGAGGATGCGAACGCCGGCAGCGGTCCGCGCACCTGCGGCCGAGACGGCGTCGCCCGGAGCGGCCTCCGAGGTGCCGGGTCCGCCCACCGTCTGGGTGATGAGCCGGGGGCTGACCGGATCCACCAGCACACCCAGCCGATCCGGCCCCAGCCACACCAGACCGGTCGCCGGCTCGTCGATCTGCACCAGCTGCTTGGCATCTCCGAGTTCCACCGGGAGTCCCGCCGAGTCGCGGACGACGGCGGCCACGACGACCCAGCGCTGCTTGCCGACGGTGACCACCGCTGCCACGCGGCTGCCGTCTCCGGCGACGCGCAGGTCCGAGATCGCTGACGCCGTCGGCCATGCGTTCCCGATCGCGTGCGCGGCGATATCGCTCCCCCAGGCCTGCAGGGCCGCCGGGTCTCCTTCAGGAACGGTCCAGGTGTAACCGTATGGATCCAGGGACGGTTCGATGAGCCCCGGTGGCGCATCGAACTCGTTGCGGCTTCCATCGCCCACCCGGTACACCCGCCCGTCACCGAGCTGGACGGCCGCGATGGAGTCGTCGAGTGCCACATCGATCGATGCGATGGGCTGCGGCATCGCAGCGATCTCGGTACTGATCCCGGCGATCGGGGAGATCTCGTCCCCCACGATGCGACCGAACGCGCCGTTCTGCAGCACGAGCGTGCCGATCTCCGCCGACGGCTCCACGACGTCGACGACCCCGGCGTCGACGCTACGGCCGTCCACGGTGAACTGCACGCGGGTGACGGCGACCCCCGCGGCCCGGAGAGTGGCCTGCAACTGCGTGCGCATGCGAGAGAGCGTGGTCTCGTCGAGCGCGGTCGCCGGACGGGTGAGGGCGACGTCGGCCACCTGCCCGGTGATGAGGACGGCATCCTGGGCAAGCTGCACGTCGGCAGGGAAGGCGTTCTGCACGGCCGGGTCGAGCCAATCGCTGGGAGCACCGCCGATCAGGGCTTGCGTCACCGTCGTCGCCGGACTCTGCCGCCGCGGGAACCACCGCATGTCGGGTACCAGTCGCGACCAGCTGAGGTCGAAGTACTGGAGCGGATACCCCTCGAAGACGTTCTCGAACCGCGGCTCATCGATCACGATCCCGTCGAGCGCTTCCGTGATGCGCCATTCGCCGTCCTCCATGCGCTGCAGCGTGAACGGCATGGTGGAGGCTCCGAGCGCTTCCGAATAGGTGTTGGCATCGTCGACGCTGGCGACCAGATCGAGCAGGACCTGGACGTCGGCCGAGTCCGCATCCTCGACGTCCGCGGGAGGAACGGTCGAGGTGATGGTCCGCGTGTCCGTTCCGGTGTCGATCGACACCCCCGCCGCCGGCCGCCACGTGCGCTGCAGGTCGGGAGCGAGGAACTCCCGCGCCGTCGCCCAGTTGTCGGACGTCGTGATCCCCGCTTCGAGGAATCCCTCGACGATCTCCTCGGGACCGGCGCCCTTGATCGGCCCGGAGGCCACGGGGAGGAAGTCGACATCCTGCGTGGACTCGCCGAGCTCGAGCCCCACCGAGACCCCACCGCTGGTCGGAAGCCCGGCACAGGCCGAGAGCAGGAGCGCCACGAGGGCCACCGCGCCGCCGCGCAGCGTCCTCGTCCACCTCGTCCGATTCATGATCTGTCACTCTCGTCGAAGAGCTCGGGAGGAGGCTCGGCCAGGGAGATCGGCTGGGTCGCATCCCCGAGTTCGGCGAGGGGCTCCTGCGGTTCGATCGGGACGGGGCTCGGGCCGTCCAGCACACCGTCGTGACGAGGGATGGTGAGGACGAAGTTCGTGCCGACGCCCAGCTCCGACCAGACGGCGAGCGTACCGCCGTGCAGCGTGGCGTCGCCGAGCGCGATGGACAGTCCCAGCCCGGTCCCTCCGATCGTCCGCTGACGAGAGGGATCAGCGCGCCAGAATCGGTCGAACACCCGTTCCGCGTCGTCCGGCTCCATTCCCATCCCGAAGTCTCGCACGCCCGCTGCCACCGCATGCTGGTTGCTGTCGATCGTGATGACGACCGGGCGCCCCTCACCGTGCTCGATGGCGTTGCCGATCAGGTTGCGCAGCACTCGCCGCACGCGCCGCGGGTCCATGTCGACCGGCGAATACCCGCCGGGGGCGACCAGCCTCAGCTCCGTGCCGTGTCCCTCCGCGAGCGGTCGCATCTGATCGATGATGTCCTCCGCCAGATGCGCGAGGCTCGTCGCCTCCAACTCGAGCTGCACCGACCCCGCATCGTACCGACTGATCTCCAGCAGGTCGGAGAGCAGTGTCTCGAACCGCTGCACCTGCGTGTGCAGCAGTTCAGCGGTGCGTGCGGTGGTGGGATCGAACTCCTCGCGCTGGTCGTTGAGCATGTCGGCGGCGAGCCGGATCGTGGTGAGCGGAGTGCGGAGCTCGTGCGAGACATCGGAGACGAAGCGCTGCTGCACCATCGACAGCTCACCGAGCTCCTTGATCTGCGCCTCGATGCTGTCGGCCATCGCGTTGAAGGACCGACCGAGCACGGCGAGTTCGTCCTCGCCGTGCACGTCGATGCGCACTCCGAGCTCGCCCGCAGCGAGACGTGCGCTCGTCTCCGCGGCCTGCACGATCGGGGAAGCCACCGCCCGCAGCACGATCCACGAGATCGCGGCGACGATGGCCCCCAGCCCGATCCCGGCGATCCACAGTGTGCGCTGCACGAACACGAGGGTCTGATCGGCATCGCCGAGGTCGTAGGCGAAGTAGATCTCGAAGGGTCCGGCCTCGGGCACCTGCAGCTGCTGCCCCACGACGATGCCGGGAACCGCCGCGCCGTCCGCCACCGGGAGCGCCACCGACTGCCACGCCTGGCGATCGTCGAGCTTGACCACCCGGGCGCGGAGGTTCGGGCTCAACAGGCTCTCGTTCAACCCCGCCTCGAAGCCGTTCAGCCGCGCGGTGTCCGCGCCGGTGTCGATCTTGTAGCCCGCGAGCTGATCGGTACTCGATGTGCGAGCGAGCGTGTCCTGGATGCCGGCCCAGAGGCTCGAGAGCGCAGCGGGATCATCTCCCACCTCCGCCACGTCGAGGATGCGCTGGGCCTGGTCGACCGCGCGGCGTGCGTCTTCGAGAGCGACCGTCTTGCGGGAGATGAAGAGGTCGTTCTGGATCACGAGAGCCATCGTCACGCAGGTGATGAAGATCGCCAGCGAGGTCGCGAGCAGTGTGATGGACAGAGTGCGGAACCGCAGCGAGCGTCGCCACAGGGTGCCGAGCATCGTCGGCCAGCCGCGCCAGTCGCGCAGGACAGCGACCGTCGCGGTGGTCGCTGTCGTCGCGGCCATCGTGCTCCTAGCCGACGCTCCCGGCACGGTAGCCGACGCCACGCACCGTCATCACGATCTTCGGGTTGTCCGGGTCGAGCTCGACCTTCGCGCGGAGGCGCTGCACGTGCACGTTCACCAGCCGGGTGTCGGCCTTGTAGTGGTACCCCCACACCTGCTCGAGGAGCATCTCGCGGGAGAACACCTGCTGCGGCTTGGAGGCGAGTGCGACCAGCAGCTGGAACTCCAGCGGTGTGAGCGCGATCGGCGCCGTGCCACGACGCACCTCATGGGCGTCGACATCGACGGTGAGGTCCCCCACCCGCAGTTGCTCGCTGGTGGTCTGCGGCGTCGGACGCAGTCGGGTGCGGATCCGGGCGACGAGCTCCTTCGGGTTGAAGGGCTTGACCATGTAGTCGTCGGCGCCCACCTCGAGTCCGCGGACGACGTCCGCGGTGTCGCTGCGCGCCGTGAGCATGATGATCGGCACGCCTGATTCCGCGCGTATGCGGGTGCAGATCTCGATCCCGTCCATCCCGGGCAGCATGAGGTCGAGCAGCACGAGATCGGGCCGCTGCGAGCGCCACTCGTCGACGGCTCGCGCGCCGTCTGCGCAGAACACCGGCTCGAATCCCTCGGTGCGCAGCACGATGCCGATCATCTCGGCGAGCGCTGTGTCATCGTCGACCACGAGAATGCGTGAGGTCATAACTGTTACCTTATGGCACCGAGTCCCGCCGACCCCAGGTCTGCGCACCACGTGTGCGGTGTGACACGATGGAGCCACCATGGAGGGAGTGCCTTTGAGTGGCCAGATGTGGACGCCCGCGCCGAAGAAGGGGATCATCCCCCTTCATCCGCTGACGTTCGGGATGCTGCTGGGCAGGGCCTTCGCGGCGCTGCGACACAACCCGAAGGTGCTGTTCGGCTTCGCCGTCGTGATCCAGCTCGTCGCGACCGTCATCACGGCGTCCGTGATGGGGGTCGTCCTGTTCACGACATTCTCCCGCCTGGAGACCGTCTCCCCCTCCTCGCCCGACTTCGAGGCCGTGCTGGCCGGGACCATCGGCATCAACCTCATCGCCGGCCTCGGCGTCGGACTGGCCTCGATCGCCTTCACGGCCATGATGCAGGGCGTGGTCGCCGCGGAGATCGGTTACGCCGCCGTCGGCGTCAAGGCCACGCTGCGAATGCTCTGGCGCCGGATGGCGCCGGCGTTCTGGCGTCTCGCCGGTTTCGCGTCGCTTTCGATGATCGCACTGTTCGGTGTCCTCGCGATCGTCGTGACCATCATTGCCGCGTTCGTGGCCGGTGGTGCGGGGGGAAGCGTCGAGCTCATCGGGATCGTCGTCCTCGTCGTGGTCCTCCTCGGACTCGCCGCGATCCCGCTGTCCGTCTGGCTGACGACGAAGCTGCTGCTGGTGCCGTCGATCCTCGTCCTCGAGCGCGCACGGTTCCGCGACGCCTTCGTGCGCTCCTGGCGACTCACCCGGGGCCGTTTCTGGGTCGCCTTCGGGGTCACCTTCCTCGTCAGCGCCATCATGGGCGTCGCGGCGCAGGTGGTCAGCATCCCGGCCACGCTGCTGAGCAGCCTTCTCGGGTCGGTCATCGCGCCGACGGGCGCCGAAGATCCGAGCGCCATCGTCGGTTTCGTCCTCGCCTTCCTCGCACCCCAGATCCTGCTCCTCGTCATCCAGGCGATCACCCTCGTCGTGCAGAGCACCGGTTCGGCGCTCGTCTACCTCGACTGCCGGATGCGGTACGAGGGGCTGGACCAGACGCTCATCGCTTATGTCGAGCACCGTAATCTCGGGAGGGCGGACGAGGAGCTGGGCGACCCGTTCATCGTCGATCCCGCGCGAGCCGTCAGCTCGGCGCCTCCGCCCCGGCAGGTGCCGGACCACGTTCTGATGGCACAGGGCGCCTACCCGCAGCCATACCCGGGACAGTCGTATCCGCAGCAACCGCAGGCATACGCACCGCAGCCGCAGCCGTACCCCGGACAGTCTTACGGGCATCAGCCGCACGCGCCGCAGCAGAACGGCGTGACGACGACCGCACCCGCGCCGGTCGCGGATGCACCCGGGGCGTTCCCACCGCCGCCGCCCCCTGCGGCGAGTGCCGTCACGCCTCGCCCGACGCCCGGCCCCGCTGACGGAGGCTGGGCTGCTCCCGGCAGCGACGACACGGCATGATCTCCCGGTTCGACGACCTGTTCATCCCCGACGGGGATGAGGCACGCCGATGGGCGGAAGACGAGCTCGCCAACCCGCGGTATGCGGATGCGAAGCCCACGTGGTTCGATCTGGTCGCGCGGGACATCGGCCGCTTCCTCGCCGATCTGTTCAGCTCGGACAACGGGGCGAACATCGGCCCGTCCGCCCTCATCATCGTGACGGTCGTCATCGTGGCGGCTCTCATCGCGGCCCTCGTCATCTGGGGTCGGCCGCGCAGCTCCCGTGCCGTGCGACGTGCACGGGGCGACCTCCTCGGCGAGTCCGATGACCGCACGGCAGCGCAGCTCCGGTCCGATTCCGAGCGCAGTGCCCGTGCCGGCGACTGGAACACGGCGACGATCCTCCGCTACCGCGCGATCGCGCGCAGCCTGCTGGAACGCGATCTGATCGACCCCGCTCCCGGTGCCACCGCGCAGTCGATAGCCCGCGACGCCGGCGCCGTCTTCGCCGACGAGGCCCCGGCCCTGCGCCGCGCGGCCGTGGCGTTCGACGACGTCCGCTACCTCGGCCGCCCGGCGACGGAAGAGATCTATCAGGACCTCGCGGCAACCGACGAGCGTCTCCGCACCCGTCGGCTCGAGGCGGTGCCCGCATGACCGCAACCGAGCAGAGCGGTGTCCCGGCGACGGCCGAGCGCCGACCGCGCAGGACGAAGTCCATCGTCGGCTGGCTGATCCTCGTCGTCCTCGTCGTGCTCGTCGTCTTCGTCGCCATCCGAGTCAGTGCTGCACCGCCGGGCGAACACGGAGCTCTCGATCCCGAAGGGCGTGATGACTCCGGCGCCCTCGCCCTCGCGGAGATCCTGCGTGACCAGGGGGTCGAGGTCGACATCCACCGATCACGGGCGGAGGCACGTGCCGCCGTCGACGGGGGAACCACGCTGGTGATGGCGAACCCGTACACGCTGACCGATGGCGCCCTGGAGACGCTGATGGAACCGGCGGATCGCGTCGTCTTCCTCTCGACAAGCTCGCACCTGATGAGCGCACTGCGCATCGGCGAGAACGCCCCGGGCACACGCGCGGCCGTGACGGCAGGATGCGATGTCCCGGAGTTCGCCGAGGTCGGCACGATCCGGGCCGATCGACTCTTCGCGCCCGCCGCCGAAGTTGAGGGGTGCTTCGGCGATGCCGACGGCGCCGCCGTGCTCATCGACGACCGCGGCGGTGACCGCGTCGCCGTCGTCGAGGGCACCAGGCTCTTCAGCAACGCGTACCTGGCGGAGAACGGCAACGCCGCCCTGGCGCTCGCGCTGCTCGGGCAGACCGAGCGGGTCGTCTGGTATGTCCCGAGCTTCAGTGACTCCGACATCGAGGGCAAGTCGGTCGACACGCTGGGGAGCCTCACACCGCCCTGGGTCACTCCGGCGATCCTCCTGCTGCTGCTCGCCGGGGTCGCCGCGTCGATCTGGCGCGGTCAGCGTTTCGGGCCCCTGGTCGCCGAGACCTTGCCGGTGACGGTGCGCGCGTCCGAGACGATGCACGGTCGTGCACGCCTCACGGCCAGAGCGGCCGACGCCGCGCACGCTGCAGAGGCCCTTCGCGACGGCGCGCAGCGGCGCCTCGCCCGCCGACTGGGCCTGGCCGTGCATGCCGGCGCAGACGAGGTCGCCGACGCCGCGTCCGACCGGCTCCGGATCCCTCGGGGAACACTGCAGACGCTGCTGGCGGGACCTCTTCCCACCGACGACGCCGCCCTGGTCGACCTCGCTCGGCGTCTCGATGAGCTCGAGGCGGCCGTGGAGACCAGCACCCGCCGACCGACCATCCATCCCACAGAAGCCGAGGGAACCACGTGACCGTTGAGAACCACTCCACCGACGACGCCGCGCTTCGTCAGGCCATGCACCGGGTGCGCACCGAGGTCGATAAGGCGGTCATCGGCCAGGCCGGCACCGTCACCGGCCTCCTCGTCTCGCTGCTCGCACGCGGCCATGTGCTCCTGGAAGGAGTGCCCGGCGTCGCCAAGACGTTGGTGGTCCGCTCGTTCGCCCGCGCCCTCGGCCTCGACACGAAACGCGTGCAGTTCACGCCGGACCTGATGCCGGGCGACGTCACGGGTTCCCTCGTGTACGACGCACGCACGGGTGAGTTCGACTTCCGTGCCGGCCCGGTCTTCACGAACATCCTGCTCGCGGACGAGATCAACCGGACGCCGCCGAAGACGCAGGCCGCCCTCCTCGAAGCCATGGAGGAGCGCCAGGTTTCGGCCGACGGCGTCAGCCGCTCGCTGCCCGACCCCTTCCTCGTCGCCGCGACGCAGAACCCGATCGAACACGAGGGCACGTACTCGCTGCCGGAAGCGCAGTTGGATCGCTTCCTGATGAAGCTCGTCGTCGGTATGCCGGAACGCGATGCCGAGGTGTCGGTGCTCCGCCGGCACGCCGAGGGCTTCTCCCCGCGCGAGCTGACCGGCGTCGAGGCCGTGGTCTCTGCGGACGAGATCCGCGCGGCGCAGCAGGCAGCCGCCGCGGTGGACGTCACCGACGACGTGCTCGGCTACGTCGTCGATCTGGCGCGAGCGACGAGGCAGTCCCCCTCCGTGGAACTCGGTGCCAGCCCGCGTGCGTCGACCGGCCTCCTCGCCGCGGCCAAGGCCTGGGCGTGGTTGAACGCCTCCACCGCGGTGACCCCCGATCATGTGCAGACGATGCTGGTGCCCGTATGGCGGCACCGGCTCCAGCTGCGGCCCGACGCCCAGATGGAGGGCGTCTCCGCAGACGCGGTGCTCACCTCGGTGGTGCAGCAGACCAGGGTGCCGATCTAGGTGTTCATCACCGGTCGTCTCGCCGTCGCTCTCGCCGTCGGCATCGTCCCGCTGGTCCTCGCCGGGCTCGCGGGTTACCCGGCGTACGCGGTGCTGGGCGCCTGGATCGGCCTGTGCATCCTGCTGGTGGTCGTGGACGTCTCTCTCGCCGCCAGCGCCCGGTCGGTGACCGTGAGTCGCCGCGTGCCGAAGCGCGCCCGACTCGGCGAACAGGTCCCGGTGAGTGTCGCCGTGCACAACCACGGCACCAGGGCGCTGCACGCGGTGCTCCGCGACGCCTGGCAGCCCACGGCCGGTGCTCCCGCGGAGAGACAGCAGCTGCAGGTCGCCCCGGGCGAGCGAGGCCGCGTCGCCATCCCCCTCACCCCCCGCCGACGCGGCGAACTGGTGAGCGAGTTCGTGATGATCCGCTCCCGCGGGCCCCTCGGCCTCGCCGGTCGGCAGGCACGGCATCCGGTCCGCGGCGCGATCCGGGTGCTTCCCGCCTTCACCTCGCGAAAGCACCTGCCCTCGCGCCTGGCGCGACTGCGCGAGCTGGACGGCAACACGAGCATCCAGGTCCGCGGCCAGGGAACCGAATTCGACTCGTTGCGCGAGTACGTCCGGGGCGACGACGTGCGTTCGATCGACTGGCGCGCGACCGCCCGCGCCGGCACCACGATGCTGCGCACCTGGCGCCCCGAACGCGACCGGCATGTCGTCATCATCATCGACACCGGTCGGACGGCGGCCGCACGCGTCGGCGACGGCACCCGCGTCGACGCCGCTCTGGAAGCGGCGCTGCTGCTGGCTGCACTCGCCGCTCGCGCGGGTGACCACGTGCATCTGCTGATGTACGACCGCGTGGTGCGCGGCCGGGTCACCGGCGTGGACGGCGCGGCACTCCTGCCGGCGATGAGCGACGCCATGGCGCCCGTGGACGCGCGCCTGGTGGACACGGACTGGCACGGTGCCTTCGCCGCCGTGCGCACGCTCACCACGCGGCCTTCTCTGATCGTCGTGCTGACCGCGCAGGACGCGGCAGAATCCGCTCGAGGGTTCCTCGGCGCCTTCCCGAACGCGTCACGTGCGACCACCGTGCTCGTCGGATCGGTCACCGATGACGGCATCGCTGCGCTGGCGCGCGAACGCGGTTCCCGCGAAGAGGTCTATCTCGCTGCCGCGGCGGAGCGGACGCTTCGTGACGCCGAGAACGTCGCGGATGCGATCCGCAGAGCCGGTGGCGAGGCGATCGCCGCCGACCCGGAACAGCTTCCGCCCCGCATCGCCGACCGCTACCTGGAGCTGAAGGCGGCGGGCCGGCTCTGACGACTGCTGTCCTCGACCCGTCCGCGGTCAGCCGGCGATGAGGCGCGGCGTCCCGGCTTCGTACTCGACGAGGTCGCCCGTCTCGCCCCGTCGATGCGCGCGGCCGCCGACGACGAGCATGTAGATGAGGAACACGGCCAGGGCGGCAGCGCCGATGCCGATCTTCACCGGCCACGGCAGCCCCCAACCGGTGACGAAACCCTCGACGAGTCCGGCGAGGAACAGGGCGAACACGAGGCCGAGAGCGACCGTCGCGAGTGAGCGCCCCTCTTCGGCCAGCGCTTCCCCACGGGTACGGTGCCCCGGAGCCACCCAGGCCCAGAACACGTGCAGACCGGCGGCCGCTGCGACGAAGATGCAGGTCATCTCGAGCATGCCGTGCGGAAGGATGTAGAGCACCATCAGATCGGCCTTGTCGTGCGCAGCCATCACCGCGCCCGACGTACCGAGGCCCATGGCGTTCTGCACGAGCATGTACACCGGCCAGATCCCCGTGACGCCGAAGAGCACGCACTGCATGGCGATCCAGGCATTGTTCGTCCAGACCATGCCCATGAACTCGGCAGCGGGGTTCTCGGTGTAGTAACCGGTAAAGCTCTCATCGGCATACTGTTCGAGCTGGTCGGGTGGGCCGAGCGTCGCGATGAGGGCCGGGTCGCTCGCGATCCACGCCGCTGTGCCGACCGCGACGGCGATGAAAGCGAGAGCGATGACCAGTGTCGTCCACCGCAACCGGTACAGGGCGGCCGGAAGCTGCAGACGGAAGAACCGCGCGGTCTGGGTCAGGATGCTGTCGGAGGCTCCGGTGAGGCGCAGCCGGGCGCGGACCAGGATCGTGGAGAGGTAGGCACCCTGCGGAGAGTCGCCGACCGACGTCTTCAGCTCGGCGAGATCTGCAGAGGCGGCGCGGTACCGCACGATCAGTTCGTCCACCCCGGCGCCGTCGAGCCGGGCGCGGCTGAGTTCCTCGAGCCGTTCCCATTCCGCACGGCGAGCATCGGTCAGCGCATCGGCATCCACCTGATTTACTGTACTCATGTCCGTCCCGATCGACGTCTCCGACGAGGTGCTCTCCGGCGAGGCCGTCGCGATCGACGTGCAGCCGGTCGGCTTCCTCCTCCGCGCGCTGGGCGCCGCGATCGACATGCTCCTCGGATATGCGGTGTTCATCCTCTGGCTCTTCCTGCGCATCTGGCTGCTCGATGCCGGGGTGCTCAGCGATGCCACCGACCGCATCGCCACGGTCGCGGCGATCGTCGTGAGCTTCGTGGTGCTGCCCATCACGATGGAGGTCGCCCTGAAGGGCCGCAGCCTCGGCAAGCTCGCCGTCGGAGGGCGGATCGTCCGCGTGGACGGCGGTGCGGCCGGGTTCCGGCACGCGTTCATCCGTGCGCTTCTCGGCGTCCTCGAGATCTACATGACCTTCGGCGGCGTCGCCGTGCTCACCGGCGCCTTCACGGCGCGCTCCCAGCGCCTGGGCGACCTGGTCGCCGGCACGTACAGCCAGCGCGTCCGCACCCCCGCACTCCCCACGCACGTGCCGGTGCTGCCGCCAGCCCTGGCCGGCTGGGCGCAGATCGCCGATGTGGCGCGCATGCCCGACCGGCTCGCGCGCCGGATCTCGCAGTTCCTCGTGAGCGCGCCGCGGATGGT
The DNA here is from genome assembly GCF_041529975.1 of Microbacterium maritypicum. NCBI lineage: Bacteria > Bacillati > Actinomycetota > Actinomycetes > Micrococcales > Microbacteriaceae > Microbacterium > Microbacterium maritypicum. The sequence goes on from NZ_CP168030.1 coordinate 3,092,230, forward strand.
CCCCGCCGCTCGAGCGCGGGTGGCGCACGACCTGCTCGCCGAGGCCACACCCTTCGTCTCCCCGATGCCTTCCGCGCCGCCGGAACAGGTACTGGTGGGCATCACGGTGCTCCGCCGGGAGCGGGAGCGACGCGCGCTGGAGAACGCCGACCATCGAGCCGAGCGGCTCACCGGCCGGCGCGTCGGCGTCTGATCCGGCTGGCGGGATGCTCAGTCTCGCGATCGCTCAGTAGCGGTAGTGCTCGAGCTTGTACGGTCCGTCCACCGGAACACCGATGTACGCCGCCTGCTCGTCGCTGAGAGTCGTGAGCTGCACTCCCAGTGCGTCGAGGTGGAGGCGTGCGACCTTCTCGTCGAGCGCCTTCGGCAGGACGTACACGCCCGTGGGGTAGGCGGCGATGTTCGTGTAGAGCTCCAGCTGGGCGAGCACCTGGTTGGTGAATGAGGCGCTCATGACGAACGACGGATGCCCCGTGGCGTTGCCGAGGTTCATCAGGCGCCCCTCGCTGAGCACGAGGACGCTGCGTCCGCTCGGCAGACGCCACTCGTGCACCTGCGGCTTGATCTCGACCTTCTCGATGCCCTCGATGGCTTCGAGGCCCGCCATGTCGATCTCGTTGTCGAAGTGGCCGACGTTGGCGACGATCGCAAGGTGCTTCAGCGCCAGAAGGTGCTCGGTCGTGACGACATCGCGGTTGCCGGTGCCGGTCACCACGATGTCGACCTCGCCCGCGACGTCGATCAGGCGCGCCACCTGGAACCCGTCCATCGCCGCCTGCAGCGCGCAGATCGGATCGACCTCACTGACGATCACCCTGGCACCCTGTCCGCGCAGAGCCTCGGCTGCCCCCTTGCCCACATCGCCGTACCCGCACACGAAGGCGACCTTGCCGCCCATGAGCACGTCGGTCGCGCGGTTCAGCCCATCCGGGAGGGAGTGACGGATGCCGTACTTGTTGTCGAACTTGCTCTTGGTCACCGAGTCGTTGACGTTGATGGCCGGGAAGAGCAGCTCCCCGGAGGCGGCGAGCTCATAGAGACGATGCACGCCGGTGGTGGTCTCCTCCGTCACCCCGATGAGCCCGGCCGCGAGCTTCGTCCAGCGATCGGTCGACGACGCGAGCGACCTGCGCAACAGGTCGAGGATGACCGAGTAGTCGTGCGAGTCGGAGTCCGTCGTCGCCGGGACAACGCCCGCCTTTTCGAACTCGACGCCCTTGTGCACGAGGAGCGTGGCGTCGCCGCCGTCGTCGAGGATGAGGTTCGGACCGTCGAATCCCGTCGACGACCAGTCGAAGATGCGGTCGGTGCACGCCCAGTACTCCTCGAGCGTCTCCCCCTTCCAGGCGAAGACCGGCACCCCCGCTGGGGCGTCGACCGAGCCACTCGGGCCGACCACGACGGCGGCAGCCGCCTCATCCTGCGTGGAGAAGATGTTGCAGCTCGCCCACCGCACCTCCGCCCCGAGCGCCACGAGCGTCTCGATGAGCACCGCCGTCTGCACCGTCATGTGCAGCGAGCCGGCGATCCTGGCGCCCTTCAGCGGCTGCGCCGCACCGAACTCCTCCCGGAGGGACATCAATCCCGGCATCTCGTTCTCGGCGAGGCGCAGCTGGTGACGGCCGGCTTCGGCGAGGGACAGGTCGGCGACGCGGTACTCGAGCTCAGGCATCCTCACATTCTTCCACCCGACGCCACCCGCCCGGTGTGTGCGTCAGAAGCGGATCGCGTCGATCACCTTGACCCGCAGCGCGACGAGAGCGGGGATGAAACCCGACACCGCGCCGACGATCACCGAGGCGACGAGTCCGATGAGTGCAGCCCGCATCGGGAACGGCGGCACGTCCTGGATGCCGTAGAACATCGAGGTGACGATCCAGTCCGAGCGCAGCACCGCGACGACGATCGCGATCCCGATCACTCCGGCGACCGTCGTGGCGACGAGACTCTCCAGGAACACGGCGAAGAACACCCGCCCCGAACTGGCGCCGAAAGCACGTCGGACCCCGATCTCACGCACGCGCTGACGCATCGCGACCAGCTGGATGTTGATCAGGCTCAGGGCCCCGAGCGCGAGGATCAGGGCGGCGATTCCGCCCGTGATCATCTCGAACGTGGCCTGCGCATCCATGGCGCCCGATTGAGCCGCCCAGTCGGTGCGGCTCACCGAGACCGTCTGCCCCTCCGGCAGCCCTGCGCGCAGATCCATCGCCAGCACCGGTCCGATCTGGTCAGCCTGCTGAGCGCCCACCCAGACCTCGTACTGGGTCGTCGCATCCGGCGGCAGGGCGTCCACGCGAGAGCGATACGCATCGTAGAGCAGGTCGACCCGCAGCTCCTCGTCGCCGAAGCCCTGCCGAGGAACGATGCCGATCACCTGATAGGTGCCTCCGGCCGGACCATCGAACACGACGGTCGGATGCTGCGTCAGGGGCACGCGTCCCAGACGCTCCCACAGCGCCTCCGTGATGACCACCGGCGGGGCCATGGCCTCCAGATCGGAGTCGAGGAACCAGCGCCCCTCGAGAAGCTGCTCGCGGTGGATCTGCGAATAGGCGGGATCCATGATGCGCGCGGGGACCGGAGTGACGCCCTCCGGCAGCTGCGCATCCAGCATGACCCCCTGCGCGATGCGCGCCGTGTGGCTGAAGCCGAATCGCTCCGAGACCCGGCTGAAGCGGGCGTCGAAGTCATCGGCGTCCACAGGGGTGCCGTCGGCCGTGCTCGCGGCTACGACGATCGTGGCCGCGCGCCCTCCCCAGCGGTCGGACTGCTCCGCCTGGAACTGTCGCTGATACTCCGAGATCGCCACGACTGCCGTGAGTGCTCCGACCGACACGGCGATGCCGATCAGGCTGAGCAGCACCCGGAGCTTGTGGACGCGGATCTCGGCCCACGCGTCGGAGAGCGCGCCGAGGAAGCCGGTCACGACACGACCTCGGATGCGGGCGCCGCTGCCACGGGCGGTGCCGGCGCCACGGTCACGGGCGGTGCCGGAGCGGAGGGCACGGAAGCCGCGAGGGTCGAGGCTTCGAACGCGCGACTGAGGTCCGCGGTCTCCAGGCGTCCGGCATCCAGGCGGTAGTGCCGGCGCGCGCGGGCCGCGACGTGGAGGTCGTGCGTGATGGTGACCAGCGCGGCGTCCGTCTCCGTGGCGACCTCGTCGAGGAGCGACATGACGGATGCGCCGGTGTCGATGTCGAGCGCGCCCGTCGGCTCGTCCGCGAGGATCAACACGGGCCTGCGCACCAGTGCCCTGGCGATCGCGACCCGCTGCTGCTCACCGCCGGAGAGCTTGTCGGCGATCTGCCCGACCCTGTGCCCGAGTCCCACCCGCTCGAGCATGTCCGCGGCGATCTGCCGACGGTTCCAGAACACCTTCCCCTTCGCGTGGCCGAGGGGCATCATCACGTTGTCGAGTGCGGTGCGCCCCGGCAGCAGGTTGAACTGCTGGAAGACGAAGCCGACGTTGTCGCCGCGCAGCCGGTCCAGACGCCCCGACCGCATGCGACGAACCTCCCGTCCCTCGAACGACACCGAGCCCGACGTCGGCGAGTCCAGCATCCCGAGGATGTTGAGCAGCGTCGACTTGCCGGAGCCGGAGCGGCCGACGATCGACACATGGTCACCGGCACCGACCTCGAGCGTGATGCCGCGGAGGATCTCGAGCCGCGAATCGTCTGCCAGGAGGACGCTCTTGGTGACGTCCTCCAGAGCGACCAGACTCACCAGCTCATCCCGCTGTCGCACTGCTCCACGCCCGGCGAGACCTCGTAGCAGAACTCCTCGACCGGGGCGACGAAGCCCGGGACGAACTGACGGATGCTCTCGCCCTCCTCCAGACCCTCGGTGACTTCGACGATCGTCCCGTCGTTCACACCGAGCTTCACCGCGCGCTCCTCGGGTTCTGCCCCGTCGGCCGCATCGACCCACACGTTCCCGGAGCCCGCGCCGCCCTGGACGGCGGTGACCGGGATCACGAGCGCGTCCTCGACCTGGCCGAGGGCCAGGTCCATCGTCGCGGGGAGTCCGGCGAACACGGTCTGACCGGCGGGGATGGCGCAGCGCACGCTCGCGGTGCCCTCTGCCGTCACCTGCACACGGACGCCGGTGCAGGCGAACGGTGCCGGACCACCCGTGATGGTGACCGTGCCCTCGGTCGGCGCGTTGACGAGGCGGTACAGCTGCACAGGGTCGACGGTCGCGAGGAGGTGGTACCGCGCGGGGGTGAGACTGAAGATCTCGGTGCCCACCGAGGTCGGCTGCCCCTTCACGAGCGCGATCTCGGACACGTCGCCGGCCTCGGGCGCGAGCACATCGATGTCCTTGCGGGGATCTTCCTGACGGATGGTGAACAGCTTCTGGCCGGCCGACACCGCGGCGCCCTCACTCACGTGGACGGCGGTGACCGTGCCGTCGATCTCGCTGCGAACCGCGAAGATCTCATCGCGCGCGACGTTGCCGGTCAGGCTCAGCGCGTTCACGACGGATCCGCGCTCCACCGCCACGATCGGGTCGGTGATCGTCGCTTCCGGGCTGACCATGCTTTCGGCCCGGTCAGGGAAGAAAGCGATCTTGACGAGTGCTGCGGCGCACGCGCCGATGACCACGACGAGAAGCAGGGGGAAGATCCAGCGACGCCAGACGATCACGAGTGCCTTTCCGGCAGCGCCGCCCTGGCACGCCTGGAGTCAGCGTACCCAAAAAATGATTTCCGGGTATAGCAAAGGTGACCGCGTGTCGGGGGCCTTCCTCAGGCCCGAAGCGCCTCGTGCCGCACGACGAGCCAGCCCGCGGGCACCGAGAGCCGATCGGCGTGCGGGGAGCACAGATCATGCGCCTGCGGGTCGTTCGCGGCGCCGAGCGGACCGAGCGCCGCCATCTTGTCCCCATAGTCGTAAGTGAGGGTGGCCACGGCTTCTCGCGCGCAGCCGACCTTCGAGCACAGTCGTCCGTCCATCTCCGCCAGCGTACGGTCGCGCGCATCCGAGCCGGGGATGCCGCGCCGCACACGTCGGCACGGCCTAGACTTTCGACATGCCCCGTCGCCGCACCGCTCACGCCCCCGCCGCACCACGGCGCGGCGCGCGACACGGCCGCCACGGGCGTCTGGGTCGCAGCGAAGTCGTGCGCCCGCCGCTCGCGCCGCTCGACGGCCGTCTCGATCGCTTCGACCTGACCGTGGGCACTGCCGTCGAGTTCCTACGCGGGACGTGGCCAGAGCTGCAGGACGTCAGGTTCGAGATCGGGGCGATTCCCGCATTCGACGCTGCCGATGCGGTACCGCGCTGGTACCTCGATCGGGAGAATCGGCGCATCGTGCTGTTCCGGCTGCCCATCGAGCGGCTCCTGCCCCCGGGGCACGACGACGCTCCGCACCGCCGGATGGCGATCGAGAGCGCCGTGTTCCGGGCCGCCGCGGAGTACGTCGGCCGTGAGCCGTGGGACCTCGGCCACGAGCACTGAGCTCGCGGGGTCTTCACCCCCGGGAACTGATCAGGGGTAGACCGCGATCGCCTTCTCGACACCGGCACTCGGCTGCACCGGCAGCACGGCGAGCGCGCCCGAAGCGGTGAGCGCGACCGCGGCGTGCACCGGGCCCGTCGACTGCATCCGATAGGTCGCACCGGGCTCGACATCGATCCCGGCCGTCGCGCCTGCGGCGATCAGGACTTCCTGGGATGCTCCGCCGTCAAGCGGCTCGATCGTCACCGTGGCGTCCTCATCCGACGAGTTCGCCAGCTGGAGTCGGCCCGGCGGGCCCGACGGCACCGCGAACACCACCTCGCCGTCGACCTCCGGTGCCGGGGTGACCCACGCGAAGTCGGCATCACGGCCGAAGCCGTCCTGCTGGCGCAGCGCGGCCACGACCGGTGCCTCCGAATCGACCTCCACGGTGTAACGGCCGGGTTCGAGACCGCTGAGCGAGACCTGAGCGGGGAGATCGGGTTCGAGCGGAACCGTGAACTCGTCCGCTGCAGAACCGGCACCCTCCGCGACGACCCGGACCTGAACACGTGCGTCCGCGCCGGGCGAGAGCAGGCGCAGAACCGCCATCTCGTCGTCGTCCCCGTCAGAGGCGAACACCTCCACTCCGGTGAGCACCAGCTTCTGCTGCGCGCCGGGCACCGCGTCCTGCAGGTCCATGCCGGCGGGGTCGAGCACCTGGGTGAGCGACGACTGCAGCACCGCACGGACCGGAGCCCCGGTCGCATCGACGCGGACGACGGGCGCGGTGTCGCCGGCGGCGATCGACGTGAGCGGCAGCGCGGTCTGCGTGCGCGCGGGCACGATGACCGTGCGTGCGCTTCTGGTCTCGCCGTAGACCGACAGCGTCACGGTCGAGGGGACCTCCGCGGCATTGGTCAGGGTGACGATGTCCTCGGTGCCGGTGGCGGTGCTCCCGCCGACGAGCCAGGAATTCAGTCGGGGAACGCCACAGGCGGCGGCCGCGAATCCGGAGAGGTCGTCCGTGGCGAGAGTGATCGACTCCGCGGCGGCGATCAACGGTGCTGAGCGTCCTTCGACAGCGCCCGTGAGAACGCGCACCTCGCCCGCGTCGGGAAGATCCTGCACCGTCAGACCCGCCGAGGACGGATCGCCCGACGTTCCGCCAGCCGTGAGGGTCGGCGACCCCGCAGAGCTCAGCGCCAGCGGATCCATGGCGTCCCGTCCGAGCGCGCGCAGGTCGCCGTTGCACACCAGGACGCTGTCTCCGGGGAGCGGCGTGACGTCGACGCGGGCGGCATCATGCCGGATGACCGGCCACGGTGCGTGGACCGCGGCGACGATCCCGACGACGCAGGCGGCGATGACGGCGACTCCGGTGGCGAGGCGAGCACCCGTCGCGGCGACCTTGAATGCACGCGAACCACTCATCGGTCCCCCTCCCCTGTCGTCTCGGCTCTCTCGTCGTCGCCCCCGTCGGATTCCGCGTCGACGGATTCCGAAGGATCCTCGGCGATGGGATCGGGCTCGGCGATCGGAACCAGCGCCTCGTCATTCAGCGCGGCCTCGTCCTGCGGCTCCTCGATCGCTCCGACCGGCGTCTGCTCCTCGAGCGAGACCTGGTCCTCCGCGTGCCGGGGCAGGATCATCGGCTCATCCGGCGCGCGGCCGACGATGCGGGATTGCGCTCGCGCCGCGCGACGCGAAGCCCTGGTCGGGATCGACAGCAGCAGCGCCACGAGGACGGCCAGCAGCTGGATCGTCAACACGAGGCGAGCGGTTCCCTCCTGAGCGGAAGTCAGTGTCGGTGGCGCAGCGATCTCGGCCTCCAGACGCCAGAGCACTCCGCGATCGCTCTCGCCTGCATGAACCAGGCCGGCACGCTGATCGATCGAGGCGACGGCCGCGGTGCGCAGAGCGCGAGCCTTGTCTCCTTCGCTCCCGGACAGCTCCGAGAGCAGCACGTAGCTGATCCCCTTCGCAGCCAGCTCGCCCGGAGCATCGAAGTCGCGGGCGGAGAGGAGATCGACGGCGAGCGTCGCGATGTCGTCCCCCTGCGGCTCGACGGCGGTCGAGACCATCGTGGTCTGGGATCCGAGAGTCTCGCTCGCCCCCCAGACCACCTCGACCGCGAGTCCTCCGTCGTTCTGCGGAGTCATCACGAGCGTCGCGAGCGGACGGTCCCCTGCGGCTTGGGCGGCGACGTAGGCGGGCAGCGTCGATTCGGGGCCGTTCGTGAGGACCGACCGACCCAGGTGGAGGGCGCTGAGCGCCGGTACGGCACAGATTCCGAGCGCCACCGCTGCGACGACGGCGGAGAGGACCCGCAGCCTCGGAAGCGTGATGGCGGTGTCCAGCGTGACGAGCGCGGCCCCCACGACCCCGACCCAGGCCAGGCTGAGCCCTGCGCCGGGCCAGATCGCCACTCCGGTGCCCTGCGCGAAGCTCACCGTGATGCCGACGGCGAGGAACGCCGTCGCGAGGCCTGCCAGAGCGACGACGAGCAGTGTGATGCCCGCGCGCCACCGGGGGGCGACGGCCGCGCCGAGGGCGAGCAGGGCCATCGGCGCACACAGCACCGGAGCCCACGCCGCGATCGGCGCGGGAACGAACCACGACCACCCCGCGAGGTCCATGGTGGGGAATCCGGTGGCGAGCGCCAGCCGACCCGCGGCGTCGGCGGACGCCTGTGGTCCCGCCCACACCAGTCCGGGATCGCCCAGGATCGCCAACGGCGTCCCGTGTGCGAGCTGCCAGAAGACGAGTGGAGCGAACAGTGCGGCCGTCGGCACGAGCAGCCACAGCAGACGTCCGGCCCCACGGAACTGCGCGGTGCCGAGCACGATACCCACCGCCACGACCCACAGCAGCGCGAGTGCGGGCGCCAACGACGGAGCACAGGCGATCACGGCGGCGAGCAGGAGGGAGGCGCTTCCGGCCGCACCCCAGGAGCGGTGCGCCACCACGGCGGAATGGAAGAGCCATGGCAGCAGGAGGTGCACCAGCACGGCGCTCGGGCGGCCGTCGACGAGCGCAGTGAGGAAGGTGGGCGCCAGCGCCCACGCGACACCGGCGAAGATACGAAGCCCCGACCGGTCGGTCACTCGCGTCGCAGCGAACCAGCCTCCGAGGACGGCGAGCGGAAGCGCGAGAATCCACAGCAGCACCATCACGAACGACGGTCCGGCCGGCCACAGAGAGCCGAGCACAGCCACGACCGCGGCGAACGGGTCTGCCGGGCCGACGAGGCCAATCCCCGTGCCGCGAGCGCCCCACGCCGCATCGCTCCAGAGCGCCGAGACGGTCTGACGCAGCGGCAGGAGCGCGCCGCCGCCGAGGGCCGGCCACGCGAGCAGGGTCGTGAAGGAGGCGATGCTCACGACGAGCGCCGCGAGCACGGCCCAGGCACCGCCGCCGGAGAAGAAACGGAGTTCGCTGACGGCACCGCCTTCACTGCCATGCCCGTCATCGAGACGCCGGCGCAGATCGGACGACGTCACCCGCAACGGCGCGATGCTCGCCCAGGTGGAAGAGCGGAAGGCGCGGATGCGCGAGCGGGACCGCGCGACCGCACCGACGCGCAGCATCGCGGTGAGGGCCGCCCCCCACTCGGGGAGCACCGCTTCCGGCCGCTTGCCGACGAGATGCGTGATGGAGCGCCACAGCGCGAGCGGGAGCAGACTGAGCCAGTGCAGCGGCACCGCGCCCGCCGGGGCGTATGCGAGTCGCCGGTGCAACTGCGCCAGCCGGGTGACGTAGGCGCGACGGGATCGGCCGGAGGGCAGCGCGGCGGGACCGCCCGGCGCCGCGGAGACCCGCGCACTCGGTGAGAGCACGAGCCGACCGCCGCCCAGGCGCGCACGGACGCCCAGATCGAGGCCTTCGTCGGCGCCGGCGAGCGCGGGATCGGGTCGCAGCGCGTCGCGGACCTCTCCGCGGATGAGGACGCCGCGCACGTCGGAACCGAGCGCGTCGTCCATGCGGTCGTGCTGTCCCTGGTCGAGTTCCCCTGCCGCGAGTTCGACCGAGCGACCGAACGTCGTCATGCTGACACCGAGTGAGACGATCTCCCGATCGTTGTCGGTCGCGACGAGCTTGGGCGCGACGATCGCCGCGGAGGGCGAACGCTCGAGCGTTCCCCGGAGCCGCTCCAGCGCCCGCGGATGCGGAGCCGTGTCCTGCGCGAGCAGCCAGATCGCGGAGCCTGCGTTCACACGGGGACGCGCGAGCTCCACCGCCTCAGCGAACGAGGTCGTCGTGCGAGCTTCGATGATCCCCTCGACGACGGCCGCGACGGCTTCGCTCTCGCGCAGGGAAGATGCATCGCCGCACATGACGAGCGTCACTGCCTCGGCGGGCGAGGTCTGGGAGCGAACGGCTTCGAGAGTGCGGAGGAGTTGCGCGCGGGACGAGGATCCGGGGCGCGCGACGATGATTGCGTGAACTCGGGCTGGCATGACGTCGTCAGCCTATGCGTGTCAAGACCTGCCCTGGAGCAGTGGACGCGGCGCGCCTGCGAAGCGATGCGGCCGCAGCCCGCGGCGACCGGCTCAGCCGATCAGCTGGCGCGACGCCGATCAGCTGGCGCGACGCTTGAGCTTGCGGCGCTCGCGCTCGGAGAGTCCGCCCCAGATGCCGAAGCGCTCATCGTTGTTGAGCGCGTATTCGAGGCATTCGCCACGCACGTCGCAGGTGGTGCAGATCCGCTTGGCGTCTCTGGTCGATCCGCCCTTCTCCGGGAAGAAGGCCTCAGGATCCGTCTGCGAGCAGAGGGCGTCGGCCTGCCAGGCGAGGGCGTTGTCGTCGTCGGCGGCGTCCGTGCGTCGCACCCCGGGAACACCGAGGTTGATCGGATCGACGAACCAATTCTCCGGTACGTCGGAACGGTATCCCGTCATCTCGATCTCCAACCCTGTCTCCGCCCCCCGGCGGGCCGTGCGCATGACTAATTACACCCGTGTCATTCGCTCCGGTCAAGTCGCGGATCGTAAACCCTCAATACGGTCTTGAAGGTTCATGACGATCCATCGGCGTGTCGCGGCGCGGCGAGCGCGCGGCGTTCAGCGCCCCGGTCCGGCCACGAACGCCTCGCCCTCGCCGGACACGGTGAGCATGCTCTCGTCGCCGCCCGCGAAAGCCACGCTTCCCACGGGGACCTGCACTTCCTCGCCGGACGAAGAGGTGACCGTGATGGCCCCTGCGGTCGCGAGCACCATCGTCGGTCCCGAGACCTCGACCGTGATCGGAGCACCCTCCACCGTGACCCTGCTGAGCGCGAAGTCGGGCACGGGAACCGGATAGACCGTGACCGCGTCCCCCTCCGCAGGCCGCAGCACCGGGACCTCACCGGGCGTCGGGTCGAGGATCGCCAGCAGCTCGGGGACGTCGATGCGCTTGGGAGTCAGCCCGCCGCGAAGCACGTTGTCGCTCGCCGCCATGATCTCGACGCCGAGACCTGAGAGGTAGGCATGCAGAAGACCGGCGCGCAGGAACACGCCCTCTCCTCGTCGCAGCACGACATGGTTCATCAGCAGCGCCACGACCACCCCAGGATCGCCCGGGTAGTTCGCCGCCACGCCCGCGATGGCACTCAGCGTCGTGCCCCACTCCCCCGTGTCGGTTCGCTCCGCTGCCCGCACCACCGCGGCGATGATCTCGTCGACCTCTCGCTGCACGTCGCCTCCGAGCAACCACCCGATGGCATCCCGCAGCTCATCGGCTCCGCCCCCGAGACGGGCGCGGAGCTGTGCGACGCCGTCGCTGTCGTCCAGCAGGTCCAGCAGAGCGAGCGTGTCCTTCACCGGGCGCAGGCCGCTCAGCGATTCGAACCGCTCGCTGAGAGCCACGATGAGTTCGGGTTTGTGGTTGTCGTCGCGATAGTTGCGCTGCGGGTCGTCTGCGGCGAGCCCGCTCTCCCTCGCCCAGCCGTCGCGCGCCTGCGCGATCGTCGGATGCACCTGGATCGAGAGCGGCCCGCCCGCGGCGAGCAGCTTCAACAGGTACGGGAGCGTGCCGCCGGTGATCTGATCGAGGGTACCGCCACCCGCGACGTCCGCGGGGTCGCCGGGATGATCCCCGAACCACACCTCCGCCTCGGGGGCACCGGTCGGCGTGCGCCCTTCGAGTCCGGCGAGGAGGGAGTCGGATCCCCAGGCGTAGTCGCGGGGTGCGTTCGTGAGGCTCAGCAGCATGCCACCAGCGTAGAGCCGCGCTGCGGCGTTCAGGCACGCGCCGAGCGCGGCGCGGTAGCCTGAACGCGATGGCCCAGTACACCAAGCACCCGGTGACAGCCCCGCCCTCGGCGCCGGAGCGCGAGTCGACGGGGCACCTTCTGCTGCGCGGTTATGTGATCCTCGTGCTCATCGTGACCTTCGCGCACACCGCGGTGTACAACCTCATCGGCATGGAGGGCGCCGCCGTCACCCTCGTCGTCTTCACTCTCGCGACGCTCGGCATCGGTATCCCGATGCTCGCCCGGAACCGCCCGCAGCCGTTCCGCTGGCGTCGCCTGCCGTGGACGGCGATGGGATACGCGACACTCGCCCTGGTCTCGGTCGCGTGGTCCCAATGGCGAGGACCGACACTGATCACCTGGGTGCTGCTGGCGGCCGTCACCGTGAACGGGCTGTTCATCGCCCACGTGCTCACCTGGCACGAGATCATCCGGGCCCTCTCGTCCGCCTTCAAGTGGATCCTCGGGCTCTCGCTGGCGATCGAGCTGTGGGTCTCACTCGTCCTGCACGGGCCGCTGCTGCCGAACTTCGCGACCGTGCCGGAGGGGGAGATCGACCCGCAGTGGTACTGGGTCAGGGACAACCTCTTCGACGGCGGACGGATCCAGGGCATCGTCGGCAACGCGAACCTGTTGGCGATCATCTCGCTGTTCGCGATCATCACCTTCGGCGTGCTGTTCGCCGCTCGCGCCCGCTGGCGCACGACGCTCGCCCTGTGGATGCTGCTCGCGGCGTACTTCCTCTTGCGTACGTCGTCGGTCACCGCCCTCGCATGCGCGGCCGCCGCCGCGCTGGTCCTCCTCGTGGCGCTGCTGATGCGCCGCGCCCGCACCCCGGGCGCCCGCACGCGCATCTATGTGACGGCCATCGGCGGCACAACACTGGCCGCCGCCGCCGTCTGGATGCTGCGCGAACCGCTGCTCGGACTGGTCGGGCGCAGCTCCGACCTCACCGGCCGCTCCGACCTGATCTGGTCGAAGGTGCTCGAGCGGGTGCGGGAGCACCCCCTGTTCGGCAACGGGTTCTCCAGTCCGTGGATCCCGACGGACCCCGCCTTCGACCACTGGATCGTGGATCACGGCATCACGGTGTTCCACGCCCACAACATGTGGCTCGACGTGCTGTTCCAGCTCGGCGTGCTGGGCGTGATCCTGATGGGCATCGCGTACCTGAGCCTGCTGTGGCGCTCCTGGTTCTTCGCGGTCGACCGGCCCCGCTGGGATCTCCACGCCCGACGTCCCTTCTCTCCGCTGACCCTGCTTCCGAGCCTGTTCACCGTGGTGCTGCTGGTCCAGGGCTTCTCGGAGTCGACGCCGATCATGCTCTGGGGGTGGATGCTCCTGGTGCTCCTGTCCTTCAAGCTGAAGTCGGTGCCGCTGGTGGGCGTCGGGGAACGCGACCTGGTCTTCGAACGCGGCACGCGGCAACGGCGGGTTCCGTGACACCGGTCCGGCCGTTGGTCCGCCTGCTCGGCTCCGTGGAGCTCGCGCGAGCCTTCACGCTCACGGCGCTCACCGCCATCTTCGGCTCGTACGCGATCGGACGGATGACCTCGACGGTCACCCTGGCCACGATCATCGCGGTGCTGTGCGTGCTCGGCGCCGCGATCCTCTGGGTGCGCCGCGACGAGCTCTCCCCGCTGCGCATCGCTCCCTCGTCGCTTTTCGCCTTCCTGGGCTGGGCCCTGGTGAGCATGGTGTGGACGACGGACCGCTCGGACACGTTCTTCGGATGGATGTCGCTGTTCGGGTACGCATTCCTCGCGATCACCATCGGCCATATCCGCGACACACTGCAGACCGTGCGCGCCATCGGCGACACCCTGCGTGCACTGTTGGCCCTCTCCCTCGGGGTCGAGATCCTCTCCGGCATCCTGCTCGACGTGCCCTTCACCTTCCTCGCGATCCAGGGCGACCTCGCCGCCGGCGGCCCGGTGCAGGGCCTGTTCGGCAGCCGCAATATGCTCGGATTCGTCGCGGTGATCGCCCTGATCACCTTCGTGATCGAGTGGCGCACGCAGTCGGTGAACGCTCCTCTCGCGGTGGTCTCGGTCGGCCTCGCCGGGTCTCTGGCGTTCCTCTCGGCCTCTCCCACCGTGCTCGTGCTCGCGGTCGCGGTCGGCATCGTGACGCTCGCCCTCACGATCGTGCGGCACACGTCGCCGGCGCGGCGAAACCTCGTGCAGTGGATGCTCGGCGTCCTGGTGGCGCTCGCACTCACGATCGCGTTCGCGTTGCGCCATCAGATCATCGCCCTGCTCGATGCCGGATCGGACTTCTCGATGCGCGCGTCGCTCTGGAACACGATCCTCGACTTCGTCGCCCTCAAGCCGATCCAGGGCTGGGGGTGGTTCGGCGACTGGGCGCGCGGCGAGTACCCGTTCACCTACATCAACTTCCAACTCGACGACCATCACCAGAGCGCGCTGAACGCGTTCTTCGACGTGCTGCTCCAGCTCGGGGCCGCAGGGCTGGTGCTCTTCCTGCTCCTCGGCGGGGTCGCACTGATCCGATCCTGGCTGGTCGCGAGCGTCCGGCGGTCGGTGGTCTACGCGTGGACGCCGATCATCCTCGTCACTCTCGCCGTCGACTCGATGTTCGAGAGCTTCACGCTGGTCGGAGCAGGGTGGTTCATGCTCGTGCTGTGTGCGCTGCGCGCGGGGCAGTCGCGCTCCTGGCGCGAGAACATCGACGCCGCCCACACGGGTGCGATCTCGACGCTGCGTTCGCTGGAATAGCCGACGAATCCTCTCACGGGACGAATCACCTCTTGCACCTCAGAGCGTGGCGCGCAGTTTCTCCGCCCAGGCGATCGCGTCGCGGACCCCGTCGTCGACCGACCGTTCGGCGTGCCACTGGAGCACCGCCGCAGCGCGGTCCACGATCGCGAATGCACCGGCCTGATCGCCGGGGCGGCGGTCGGTCTCCGTCACCGGAAGCGGCTCGCCCGTCACCCGCTCGAATGCCGCGACGAGTTCGCGCACCGTCACGCCGTCTCCCGTGCCGAGGTTGATCACCTGGTAGGGGTCGTCCGGCGTGGCGACCTCATCGAACTTCTGCACGGCCGCGACATGCGCGAGAGCGAGGTCCCAGACGTGGATGTAGTCGCGAAGACCGGAGCCGTCGCGGGTCGGCCAATCCGTGCCCGTGATGGTGAAGGCCTCCCCCGCCACGCGCGCCTGCATGATCTTTCCCAGCGCGTGCGACGGCGTCGGGTTCTGCAAACCCGTCCGCAGCCGCGGGTCGGCACCGATCGGGTTGAAGTAGCGCAGCGCGATCGCGCGGAAGTCCCCCGCCGTCGCGGCGTCATCGAGGATCTGCTCGACCATCGCCTTGGTCTTGGCGTACGGGCTCGACGGCGCGAGCGCGCCACCCTCGTCCACGCCGTCGCCCGTCTCACCGGCATAGACGGATGCCGAGGAGCTGAACACGATACGCGGGATACCGGCGTCGCGCAGACGCCGCAGCAGCGCGATCGTCTTGCCCACGTTGGCGTCGTAGTACCCGAGCGGGTCGGCAACCGACTCCGGCACCACGATGCGGGCAGCACAGTGGATCACGGCGTCGATGTCCGGATGATCCGCGAGCAGCGCCTCCACCACCGAGCCGTCGGCGATGTCGCCGACGTAGAGGTTGCGGCCCTCGCCGAAGGATCGAAGCCCCGTGGAGAGGTCGTCGAGGATGACGACGTCGATTCCGGCCTCGATGCATGCCGTCGCGACGGTTGAGCCAATGTAGCCGGCACCGCCGGTGATCAGTACCTTCATCGCGGTCAGTCTACCCAGCGCATCCGAGGGGGCACGGGGCGACTCTCCGCAGATGCGAAGGTCATCGACGGTAGGCTACTCACTGCTCGTCGAGTCCCGCACTGTCCTCTGACAGTGGCCTGCGGCACCAACATCGGAGAACCTGCCAGTGGCCCACGTCCTTCAGAACGTCGTCTTCCCACTTGATCGCGACCCCGACCTTCTTCCGCTCTACGCCGACCCGGAGACCTGGTCCGTGATCGAGGACGAACCCGTCCGCGTCTCGAACCGCGCTCACCTCGGGAACATCCTCGGGCGGCATCGCGCCCGGATCGTGGCGGGGCGGCGTGTGTCGATGGGAACGTACTTCAACGCCTTCCCCGCGTCGTACTGGCAGCACTGGACGAGCGTTCGGCAGGTGCAGCTCACGGTGCGCACCACGGGTCCCGCGACGATCCTCGTGTACCGCTCCAACGGTTCCGGCGTCCGCCAGCGCGTGGCCACCCGCGAGGTGACGGGCGAGGCATCGACGTCCTTCGACCTCGAGCTCACACAGTACAGTGACGGCGGCTGGATCTGGTTCGACATCGTGGCCGATGAGAAGCCCGCCGTGCTCGAGGGCGCGGAGTGGACGACCGACCAGGAGCCGAAGCGCACCGGCAAGGCCTCGCTCGGTATCACCACCTACAACAAGCCCGACTACTGCGTCGAGACCCTGCGGGCACTCGCCGCGTCGCCGGACGCTCTGGAGTTCGTGGATCGCATCTTCCTGATCGATCAGGGGACCCAGCTCGTCGCGGATCAGGAGGGCTACGGCGACGTCGCCACGAGCCTCGGCGAGACGCTCCAGGTGATCCGTCAGGACAACCTCGGCGGATCCGGAGGATTCGCTCGGGCCATGCACGAGACGCTCCAGCGTCCGGAGAGCGACTTCGTGCAGCTCCTCGACGACGATGTGCGGCTCGAGCCGGAATCACTGCGCCGCTCCATCGTCTTCGGTCAGTACGCGACGACGCCGGTGCTGGTCGGCGGTCACATGTTCGACCTGCTCGACCGCCCGAAACTGCACGGCTGGGCCGAGGTCGTCGACGAGCATCCGTTCATGTGGCGCAACCTGTATCAGGAGAAGATGCCGCACGACTTCGGCGTCTCGAACCTGCGGCAGTCCACGCTCCTGCACATGCGCATGGACGCCGACTACAACGGTTGGTGGATGTGTCTCATCCCCCTCGATGCGATCCGCAAGGTCGGCCTCTCCCTGCCCGCATTCATCAAGTGGGACGACGCCGAGTTCTGCCTCCGCGCCGGCGAGGCAGGCTTCCCGACCGTGTCCATGCCGGGAGTGGCGCTCTGGCACGTCTCCTGGGTCAACAAGGACGACACGATCGACTGGCAGGCGTACTTCCACGCCCGCAACCGGATCGTGGCGGGGCTCCTGCACTCGAACGCGCCGAGGGGCGGTCGACTGCTCGTCCACAGCCGCCGCGTCGACCTCAAGCACCTCATGATGATGCAGTACTACCCCGTGGCACTGCGTGCACAGGCACTGCGCGATGTCCTGTCCGGACCCGAGCACATGCGTCGCAACCTGGCGACGGCCATGCCCGCCGCCCGTGCCCTCGCCGCCGACTATCCGGAGACGGTCGTGCACCGTGACCCGTCCGCCGTGCTGCACGCGCGTCGCGGCCGCCAGGTGTACAAGCAGCTCCCGAAGAACGACCTGGACAGCCCGAAGGGGATGCGGTTGCGGTTGTTCACCCTCTCCACGCTGACCTCGCACTTCCTCCACCGCCCGAACCCGGCGAACATCGCACAGCCCGAGGTCGAGTTCGGCAAGGAAGACGCGCACTGGTGGCGCGTCCCGGCGTTCGACAGCGCACTGGTGAGTGCCGCCGACGGCTCCGGAAAGAACATCTACACGCGTGATCGCGCGAAGTACCGGCGGATGCTGCGTGACACGGTGCGGCTGCATGCCGAACTCCGCCGTCGCTGGCCGGATCTGCAGAAGCAGTACCGCGAGGCGCTGCCCGATCTCGTCTCACCCCAGTCCTGGCAGCAGATCTTCGAGGAGAAGGCATGACCGCGGCGCCCGCTGCATTCGACCCCACGGCCGCGACGATCGTCATCGTCACCTTCAACCGCTCTCACCTGCTCTCGGGTCTGCTCACGAGCATCACCGCGATGGACCCCAAGCCCGGCCACGTCGTGATCATCGACAACGCCTCGGCAGACGACACCACCGACGTCGTCGAATCGTTCCGCGAGGACATCGGCACCGAGATCGTGTACCGGCGACTCGAGAAGAACACCGGCGGCTCCGGCGGCTTCAGCGAAGGCATGCGCACCGCGTACGAGCTCGGCTCCGAGTGGATCTGGATGATGGACGACGACGTCGAGGTGCTCACCGAGGGGCTCGCGAAGATGGGCGCCTGGAGCAGCCGGTTCAAGAGCATCCAAGGGCGCCGCTTCGACTACGACGGCAGCGAGTTCTACTGGCAGTACCGCATCGCCGAGCGCATGGGCATCCCCATTCCGTTCGCTCCGTCCGGCTTCGACGAGACGGGCTACAAGGAGATGAACAGCGGATGCTTCGAGGGCATGTTCATCCATCGCTCGATCGTGCAGCAGATCGGCTTCCCCGACCCGCGGTTCTTCATCTACTGGGACGACCAGATGTACGGGTGGCTGGCCTCGCGGCTGACGACCGCGGTGATCGTCGACGAGTTCGTGCTGCGCCGCACCCGTGAGATCAAGCAGTGGGACATGGGCATCCGCCACATGAACGCGTCCAGCAATGCGTACCGCTACTACATCATGCGCAACCGCGGATTCATCAAGCAGTACTACCGCGTCCACGGCGTCTACAACCCGGTGCTCTTCGGCCTCGGCACCGCGGCGACGTTCTTCAAGGAACTCATCCGGCTCGTGTTCGTCGAGAGGACCGTGCGCGGCACGAGCAACCTCTTCCGCGGCATCCGCGACGGCGGCAAGGCCGGCCGGGACCGCAGCTGGCAGCCGATGCCTCCTCTGGAGGGGTGACGATGGACGATTCGCAGCCGGAACTGCGCTGGGCACCTCTGCCTCCGCAGCCGAGGCGGACCGGACGGATATGGCTCATCGTCGGCCTCTCGGTCGCCGCTCTCGCGATCGTGGGCCTGCTGCTGTTCTTCCTCCTGCCGCGGGGCGACGCCCCCACCCCGTCGGAGTCCGCATCGCCGACGCCGACGGAGTCGACGACTCCAACTCCGACGACGACGCCGACGCCGACGGCCACGCCGACCGCCACCACCGCCGCTCCCGAGCCGGAGCCGACACCGGCCCTCACGCCTCCCCCGGCGACCGACCCCACCGTCGAGGTGTTCCGCGGACAGGTGAGCGGATGGCTGAACTCCGCACCCCGCGGGCTCGACATCATCGCGGGCGCCAGCGGGCAGGACGCCCTCCCCGTCGTCGACACGCTGCAGCAGGACGCGCAGCGACTGTCGGATGCGCAGGCGCCTTCATCCATCGCCTCGAAGTGGTACGACGGTGTGACGGACTACGCCCAGCGTCTCACGCAGCTCCAGGCGGCGATCACGAACGATTCCGGTGTCCCCGCTGCCGTGGATGCGGCACGGAAGTCCGTCACCGCCCTCCGGAGCCTGGTGGGTCTGTGAGCGGACCGTCGATCAGCTCGTCGAAGCGCTGATCGCTACACCGCGTAGTCGGCGTTGTAGCGGTCCAGCACCTCGGCGATCGGCGCATCCAGCGCCAGCGCGCCCTTGTCGAGGTAGAGTCCGCGGGTGCAGAACCGTCGGAGATCGCGCTCGTTGTGGCTGACGAAGAACAGCGTCCGTCCCTCGGCCAGCAGCTCGTCGATGCGCTTGTAGCACTTGTCGCGGAAGGCCTTGTCGCCGACGGCGAGCACCTCGTCCACCAGCAGGATCGGTTCGTCGAGCTGGGACACGACGGAGAACGCGAGCCGGACCTTCATGCCGTTCGAGAGGTGCTTGTAGGGCGTCTCCTCGAAGCCGGCGAGCTCCGCGAACGCGATGATGTCGTCGTAGCGACGGGATACCTCGTCGCGGGACATCCCGTGCAGGCCGGCCGTCAGCCGCACGTTCTCACGCACGGTGAGGTCGCCCACGAATCCGCCGGTGATCTCGATCAGGGGGGCGACGCCGCCGTTCACGGAGACGGTCCCCTCGTCGGGGAGCAGAACCTTGGCGACCAGGCGGAGCAGCGTGGATTTGCCCTGCCCGTTACGTCCCACCACGCCGATCGATTCCCCCGGTTGCACAGTGAAGGACACATCACGGAGCGCCCAGAACTCACCGGGACGCGAACGTCGCGAGGAACCGGAGAAGAGGTCCTTGAAACTGCGTCGGCCCCTCCGGTTCCGGCGGAACCGGACTCCGAGACCCTGCACTTCGATCGCCGCCGACATCACAGCTCCTTCAGCACAGGTCGTTCGAGGCTCCGGAAGGTCCACACACCGAGAGCGAGGATGACGATGCACATCACGGCACTGATGACCACCGGCACGGTCTGCCACAGGTCGGGGAAGAAACCGACCCGGTAGAGCGTGAAGATGCCCGCGAGCGGGTTGAACGCCCCGATGGTGTCGAAGGGCGCCGGGAGATCACGGAAGCTGTAGATGACGGGCGACGCGTAGAACAGGGCGCGGAGAATCAGCGCGGTGGTGCGCTCGAGATCCGAGTACAGCACGCAGAGCGGGGCGACCAGGAGCCCGAGTCCGACCAGCAGCATGATCTGCAGGAGTACCGCGACCGGGAACCAGAGCAGCATCCAGTTCACATGAGCGCCGCTGAACACGGCGAAGAGGACGAGCACCGGAATCGAGAGCAGGAACTCGATCCCCTTGCTGAGCACGATGCGGTTCACCCAGATCGAGCGCGGGATCGCCGTGGACCGCACGAGCCGCGCGTCCTTCTTGAACGCCCGGGTGAAGTCGGACACCGAGGTGTTGAACCACACCCAGGGCAGCAACGCGACGATGAGGAAGACGATGTACGGATCTTCGCCGACGCTCCTGTTGAAGACCTGCGTGAAGACGAACCAGTAGATCGCGCTCATGACGAGCGGATCGAGGATCGACCACAGGTAGCCGAGGGAGCTCGTCGCGTACCGGACCTTCAGGTCGCGGGCGGACAGCAGCCACAACGAATGCAGATAGCGCCGGGGCGTCCCGGGCGCCCCGACAGCAGCGTGACTCACGATGTCGAGTCTAGGAGAGAGTGTTGTTCCAGAGCGACAGCGCCGAGCCGATGGCCATGTGCATGTCGAGGTACTGGTACGTACCGAGCCGGCCGCCGAAATGGACCGCCTTCTCCCCCTTGGCGAGTTCGCGGTAGGCCAGCAGCCCTTCCCGGTCGGCCGGGGTGTTCACCGGGTAGTACGGCTCGTCCTCGCGCTCGGCGAAACGCGAGAACTCGCGCATGATCACCGTCTTGTCCTGCGCGTAGACGTCCTTGCGCTCCGGGTGGAAGTGCTTGAACTCGTGGATGCGGGTGTACGGCACATCCATGTCCGGGTAGTTCATGACGCTCGTACCCTGGAAGTCGCCCACGTTCAGCACTTCCTGCTCGAAGTCGAGCGTCCGCCAGCTCAGCGCCCCCTCGGTGTAGTCGAAGTAGCGGTCGACCGGTCCGGTGTAGACGACCGGGAGCTGACCGACGGTCGCCTTCTTGCTGAGCGGCTGCGCGTCGTCGAAGTAGTCGACGCCGAGCTTGACCTCGATGTTGGGGTGGTCCGCCATGCGCTCCAGCCACGCGGTGTAGCCGTCGGTGGGAAGGCCCTCCCAGGTGTCGTTGAAGTAGCGGTTGTCGTACGTGTAGCGCACGGGAAGGCGGCTGATGATGTCGCCCGAGAGCTTCTGCGGATCGGTCTGCCACTGCTTCGCGGTGTAGTCGCGGAAGAAGGCCTCGAAAAGGGGGCGCCCGACGAGGGCGATGCCCTTCTCCTCGAAGTTCGCGGCCGTCTTGGCATCGAACTCGCCCGCCTGCTCCTTGACCAGTGCACGCGCCTGGTCGGGCGTGTACGCCGACTGGAAGAACTGATTGATCGTGCCGAGGTTCACCGGCATCGGGAAGACCGTGCCCTTGTGCGTCGTGTAGACGCGGTGGACGTAGTTCGTGAAGCTGGTGAAGCGGTTGACGTACTCCCACACCGTCGCGTTCGAGGTGTGGAAGAGGTGCGCACCGTAGCGGTGGACCTCGATGCCGGTCTCGGGCTCCGCCTCGCTGTAGGCGTTGCCGCCGATGTGAGGGCGGCGGTCGATGACGGTTACCTTGCGGCCGGCTTCAGCGGCGCGCTCAGCGATGGTGAGGCCGAAGAAACCCGACCCGACGACGAGAAGATCCATGCACCAATCGTATCGGCGGCGACTGCCCGAACCTGCGCGTGTCGTCTGAGAGACTGGAACCATGCCGAATCGAGTCGGCGGTGCCGTGCGCCGCATCTGGAGCCACAGCGCGGTTCGCTACCTCGTCATCGGCGGATTCTGCTTCCTGGTCGATGCCGGATTGCTCTGGATCGCTCACGACCTCCTCGGCGTGCCGCTCGCCATCGCCACCCCCGTCGCCTTCCTCGCTTCGTTCGCCGTCACCTACACGCTGCAGCGGGTCGTCGCGTTCGCCTCCGATTCGAAGGTCGTGCCCAGCGTCGCCCGCTACACCGCGCTGGTGATCTTCAACACGATCGCGACGACGGCGATCGTGTGGTTCGTCGACTCGCTCGGTGGCGGATGGTTCGTCGGCAAGGTGCTCGCCGTGATCGCGACCACCGTCTGGAACTACTTCGCCTATCGTTACTGGGTGTTCACCAATCCACCGGCTCGGAGTTCGGATGTATAAGAATGCGGTCATCGCGGCCGTCGTCCCCGCGTACAAAGAAGAGAAGATGATCGCGAAGGTCATCCAGACGATGCCGGACTACGTCGATCACATCGTGATCGTCGACGACTGCAGCCCGGACGGGACCAGCGACGTCGTCCGCAGCATCGAGGATCCCCGCGTGACGCTGATCCGTCATGAGGAGAACCAGGGCGTCGGCGGTGCGATCATCACCGCGCACCGGACCGCGATGGACCTGGGCGCGGATGTCAACGTCGTGATGGCGGGCGATGCGCAGATGGACCCCGATTACCTGCCCACACTGCTGGACAAGGTCACGGACGGCGGCTTCGGGTTCGCCAAGGCCAACCGCTTCTACTCCCCCCGAGTCGTTCCGCGGCATGCCGGGGTATCGAGTGTTCGGCAACGTCGTGCTCTCCTTCTTCACGAAGCTGGCTTCCGGCTACTGGAACCTCTTCGATCCGCAGAACGGGTACACGGCGATCCGCACCGAGGCTCTCGCACGGGTGCCGCTCGAGCGCGTCGCGAAACGCTACAGCTTCGAGAACGATCTGCTCATCCACCTGAACATCCTCCAGGTTCCGGCGACCGACGTGCCCATTCCCGCGGTGTACGGCGACGAGGTCTCCAGCATCCGCTTGAGCAAGGTCGTCCCCGAGCTTCTGCACCGGTTGACGGTCGGCTACTGGTCGCGGATCTGGTACCGCTACGTGCTGTGGTCCTTCTCCCCCATCGCGCTTCTGCTGTTCATGGGCCTGCTGCTTTTCGTCGTCGGGCTCGGCATCGCCGTCTGGGTGATGTTCCAGATCGCGAGCTCGGTCGTGGCGACCGCAGCCACGGTCATGCTCGCGGCGCTCCCGCTCATGATCGGGACGCAGATGCTGATCAGCGCGCTGCAGCTCGACATCCAGGCGACGCCCTCGACGCCGACGTACTCGCCGTTCGACGCCAGGGTATGAAAGAGCGGGCGGCCGACAGATGCCGGCCGCCCGCTCTTCCTCACAGCGCTAGGCCGCCGTGCCGACCACGATGCGGGGAGTGCCCGTCCATCGCTCAGCGTCGGTGGCCGCGCGACCGTCGACGAGCAGCTTGACTCCGGGCAGCTGTGCGGGAGCGAGCTCGCGGTAGTCGGCGTGGTCGGTCTGCAGGATCGCGAGGTCGACCTCTTCACCGATCTCGTAGGGCTCGAAGCCGAGGCCGCGCAGTTCTTCGTCGGTGTAGAGCGGGTCGTGCACCCGCACCTCGGCGCCACGATCCCGTAGCGCCTTGACCGTGGGGAAGACTCCCGAGAAGGCCGTCTCCTTGACGCCTCCGCGGTAGGCCGCGCCCAGGACCACCGCGCGCTGACCGGAGAGCGACCCGAGGATCCCCTCCGCCTGTGCCACGAGACGCTCCGGCATCGACGCGTTGAGCTGACGGGCGACCCGCACGATGTCCGCGTCGGGATCGGTCGCCAGGTAGAGCCGCGGGTAGACGGGGATGCAGTGTCCGCCGACGGCGATGCCGGGCCGGTGGATGTGGCTGTACGGCTGGGAGTTGCAGGCTTCGATGACCTTGTAGACGTCGATGCCGTGGGATGCCGCGAAGAGGCCGAACTGGTTGGCCAGGCCGATGTTCACGTCACGGTAGGTGGTCTCGGCGAGCTTCGCCATCTCGGAGGCCTCGGTGCTCCCGAGGTCCCAGACGCCATTGGGGCGGGGCAGGTCGGTGCGTTCGTCGAACTGGAGGACGGCCTCGTAGAACTCGCGCGCACGGCGGTTTCCCTCGGCGGAGAGGGCGCCGATGAGCTTCGGGTACTTGCGGAGGTCTTCGAAGACGCGCCCGGTGAGCACACGCTCCGGCGAGTAGGCGAGGAAGAAGTCCTCGCCCTCCGTGAGGCCCGATCCCTCTTCCAGCATCGGCTTCCAGCGGTTGCGCGTCGTCCCCACGGGCAGCGTGGTCTCGTAGGACACGAGGGTTCCCGGGGTGAGGTGCTCGGCGAGCGACGCGGTCGCCGCGTCCATGTACTTGAAGTCCGGCTCCCAGGTCTCGTCGTTCACGAAGACCGGCGCCACCAGCACGACGGCATCCGCGCCGGGAATCGCCTCGGCGTAGTCGGTCGTCGCACGCAGACGACCGGCGGGGATGAGCTCGGCGAGTCTCTCCTGGAGGTGCGCCTCGCCGGGGAAGGGCTCGCGCCCGGCGTTGATGGTGTCGACGGCCTTCTGGTTGACGTCGACTCCGATGACGTCATGGCCGGATGAGGCGAACTGGACGGCGAGGGGAAGCCCGATCTTTCCGAGGGCCACGACGGCGATACGCATGGGGTCCAGTCTACGGGGCGGCAGAGGTCCCAGAGCGCTCGGCGACCGCGGTCAGAAGATGCGCCCGATCACCGGCACACGACGCAACGGCACGACCAGCGCGAACGACAGCACGACCACGATGAGCCACACCAGAACGGCCGACACGACGGACGTGGTCGCGGCATCGGCGAACCAGGGCACGGACCGCACGGCGATCAGGAGCGCGAAATGCACGAGGTAGACCCCGAAGGTCGCCTCCGACAGGGTCCGGATGACCCGCCCCGTACCGGCGCCGACGTCACCGGAGAAGAGGCTGTTGACGAAGACGAAGAGGGTGACGGCGATCACGACCGTGACGGGGCCGAGATAGCTCTGCGGAAGCAGCGCTGCGAGCAGCGACGCGGGGTCGACGGCACCCGCCTGAAGGATCGTCCACCCGATCGCCACTGCCGCGATCGCGCCGCACGCCCACAGGCGCGCACCGGTCAGACGGAGATCACGCAGCGCGTATCCGGCCACGAAGTAGCCGACGTAGGGCAGCCACTGCGTGAGTGCGCTCAGGATGATCGGCGAGGGGCTCCCTGCCCACGCCAGCAGTGCCGATGTCGAGTACGTCGCGACAGTGACCAGGATGAGGACCCCTGCGAACATGAGCGCCCGCCGGCGGCCGCCGTCTCTGAGAAACGGGCGCAGAACCGGCGCGATGGCGTAGAGACCGACGATGAGCCAGAGGAAGTAGAGGTGTGTGTAGGGCTGTCCGCGCAGGACGAGCGCGAGCATCGTCGCCGCGCTCTCGTCGAGCCCGCTCATCCACTGCCGCACGACGATCAGGTAGAAGACCTGCCAGAAGATGAAGGCCGGCGCGAGGCGGACCAGACGCTGACGGTAGAACGCGGTGGGACCGGCGGCATGCGGCCGCGCATCGAGTAGCAGGGCGCCGCTGATCATGACGAAGACCGGGACCGCCCAGATGAATCCGGCGTTCAGCGCGACCGCCACCCACCACGAGCGCGAGCCCTCCAGCTCGGGAGACGAGCGCAGAGCTCCGAAGGTGTGGATGCTGACCACGCCGATGATCGCCACGATGCGAAGGATGTCGAGTCCCCAGCGTCGGTGAGTGAGAGTACCTGGAAGCGATGTCACCCCCGTACGCTATCCCGTCCACGACGCGCGCATCGAAACCGCCGAGCCGCCACCGCGAAACCTCCGTGCTAGCGTGATATCGCCATGGCACACTCTCCCGCGCGCACCTGGTTTCTGCGCCACCGCAGCACGCTCCTCCTGTGGACGATCCTCGCATCGACGTTCCTCCTCACGTACGCCACGTATGTGCGGTGGTACCGGATGTTCTATCCGGACTCGCGCTACTACCTCGCCATGGCGTACCTCTTCCTCGGGAACGACCCCGAGACGGCGCGGCAGCTCACCGTGGACTACGCGGGCCCGCGCAACATCGACGTCCCTCCCGTGGAGGATCTGTTCGGATGGGGCCTGGTGCAGCCGCGCGTGGTGCTCCCGACCCTCAGCGCCCCGTTCATCGCACTCTTCGGTCCGGCCGGCCTCGCCGTCATCCCCCTGTTGGCGACGGCCGCACTCATGGTCATCGCGGTGATCATGCTCCGTCGTCGCTTCGGCACCCTCGTCGCGCTTCTCATCGGCCTGCTCCTGAACACGTCGATGTTCCTCGTCTCCATCGGAACCGGGATGCTCACCGAGGGCCTCTCGGCGCTCTTCACCGCCGTCGCACTGCTGCTCGCGTGGCGTTGGCTGGAGAAGCCCCGACCCTGGATGTTGATCGCGATCGGCGCGGTCACGGTGCTCTCGGCCTTCACCCGCCAGGCGACCCTGATCATGGCCGGGGCTTTCATCGCCGCGTGGGTCATCGGCTCACTGATCGAGCGTCGCAACAGCCGCATGATGCTCCCCGCGATCATCGTGGGCGCGGCGACGATCGGCTGCCAAGTCCTGCAAACGCTCATCTTCCCCTCGTTCTCGCAGCTGGACCAGTTCCTCATGCAGGCCGGCGCGAGCTCGCTGGGCGAAGCCCTCCTCAACGTTCCGCGCATGGCATTCGACATCGTCAGAGCTGATGTCGTGACGATGCTGCGCGGCGATCGTTCGTTGCTCGTGCTGATCTGCCTCGCGGTCGCGGGCATGATCATCTTCTGGCGACGCGTGGAGTCGCACCTGCTGCTCGGCGCCATCGCCGCCACGGCGATCTACAACATCACGAACGGCACGCCGACGCAGTTCCGGTACGCGACTCCCGGGCTGATCTTCTGGCTTCTCGCCGCCGGGATGCTCGTCAGCGCGACCGTGACCTGGGTGCAGCGATCGCGGACCAATCCGACCGGCCTTCCGGGCGCGCCCGACGATTCCGAGCCGGAGGCGTCCGAGTCGGAAGGGGCGGCCGAGCCTGACCGCAGGCCTCAGCCGGACGACGGGCCTCAGCCGGCGGACAGCACCTCGACGACGCGTCGCGCCGCGGAGCCCTCTCCGTAGGGAGCCTCGTCGGTCGGCGACGGGGCAGGACGTGCGACGGTCTCGGCCAGTACCGAGGGATCCGAGACCAGGGCGTTCCAGCCGAGCTGCACGGTTTCGACCCACTCGGTCTCGGTGCGCACGGTCGTGCACGGCACGCGCAGCAGGAAAGCCTCCTTCTGCAGTCCACCCGAATCGGTGACGACGTGTCCGCTGCTGAGCACCGCGGCGATGAGGTCCCGGTACGCGAGCGGACGGTGCACCCGCAGGTTGCCCTGCTCGAGGTCGATGTCGGCTTCTGCTGCCTTGGCCACCAGCCGCGGGTGCGCGAGCAGGACCGTGGGAGTGGCGAGCGCTCCCAGAGCCTCGATGATCTGCGCGAGACGTACCGGATCGTCGGTGTTCTCCGCACGGTGGATGGTCGCGACCTGGAATTCGCCGGGCGTGAGTCCCAGCTCGTCGATGAGCACGGAGGGCTCGCCCGAGAGCTCGTCCCTGGTCGAGTAGAGGACGTCCGTCATCACATCGCCGACCAGGACCGAACGGGCCTTGAGGCCCTCGTCGGCGAGGTGCGCCATGGCGACCTCGGTCGGCGCGAGCAGGATGTCCGCCGCGTGGTCGGTGAGAACACGGTTGTGCTCCTCGGGCATGCGACGGTTGAACGATCGCAACCCGGCCTCGAGATGCGCGACGGGTATGTGCATCTTGACGGCGCTCAACGCGGCCGCCACCGTCGAGTTCGTATCACCGTAGACCAGCACCCAATCCGGTGCATGGGCGTCGAAGACGGCATCGAGCTGTCCCAGCATCGCCCCGGTCTGCACACCGTGACTCCCCGAGCCGACACCGAGGTGCACGTCGGGACTCGAGATGCCGAGCTCGGAGAAGAAGATGTCCGAGAGCATCGGATCGTAGTGCTGACCGGTGTGCACGATGACGTGTTCCACTCCGGCCTCACGCGCGGCGCGGTCGATGGGGGCGAGCTTGACGAACTGCG
The DNA here is from genome assembly GCF_041529975.1 of Microbacterium maritypicum. Classification (NCBI taxonomy): domain Bacteria; kingdom Bacillati; phylum Actinomycetota; class Actinomycetes; order Micrococcales; family Microbacteriaceae; genus Microbacterium; species Microbacterium maritypicum. The sequence goes on from NZ_CP168030.1 coordinate 3,120,273, forward strand.
GGCGGGCGCCGACGACGCTGAGGATCTTCACCCTACGATCCTATGCGGCGCGCGCCGCCCGTCGCGCCCGGCGCTGTGCGAGGAGCGAGGCCGAGAGGAAACGCAGCGGAGCGTCGCGGTCGAGGGTGCGGTGCAGCGACGGCGTGAGCATCGCGCGGGGCTGCGCGTACCGCCGTCGCCGTTCGACGAGAGCGGCGACGTCTTCGACCGCGGCTCGCGCCCGCAGCCGATCGATGAGTTCGACGTCGAGACGCGAGAGCGAGCGCAGCGCCGACGGCGCCGACCTGAGCAGCGTCTCCAGTGCGTTCGCCGCATCGCTCACGACGGTGGCGTCCAGCTCGCGTCGGCCGAGCGCCCCGAGCACGTGCACGCGGATGAGTTTTCGGACCACAGCCGCCCGAGCCGCCTCGCCGAGAGCGCCCCACATGTCCTCGGCGACGAGCAGCGGCGCGAAGGCGAGTTCGGTCGCGAGCGTTCGAGCGGATTCGGTGACACGGTCTACGGCATCGTCGCCGACGAGATAGGCGTCACCATCGCCCGCGGCGACCACCTTGCGAGCACCGAACCACAACCGGAGGCTCGGTGCGATGTCCTCCCCCGTCTCCAATCCCTCCACCGGGCGTGCCTGTTGGCGGAGGTCGGCCGAGAAGAGGCCCATCGTGCTCGTGCGGTAGCTCAGACGATCACGCACGGGGTCCAGCACGACGCGACCGGGACGGCGCGGCGGCGTGGGAAACCCCTCCCCGACGGCGGGGAGCAGCATCGCCGGCAGGACGGCATCCGCCCCTCGTGTCTCGGCGCGGCGGACCCAGCCGTCCAGAGCGCCCGGGCTGAGTCGATCATCAGAGTCGATCTTCGTGAACCACGGAGCGGTCACCCGGTCGAGGGCGAAGTTCATCGGTCCGGCCGGCGACGGGATCCCGTCACGGAACCCGACGACGTCGACCCTGGCGTCCTCGGCGTACGGCCCGAGCGCCGCGCGGATGCGCTGCTCCTCGATGTTGTGCGCCACGACGAGAAGTCGCACCGGCACGTTCGTGTGCTCGAGGACGCTCCGCGCCAGTCGGCGTACCGGCCGCGACTCGGAGTGCACGGGGACGAGCACATCGACCTGTGCGGACGTGACCATCGTCATCGGCCCGCAATCGTGTCGATGGCGCTCTTCCACACCGGCATCTGCGCTTCGGCGGACAGTTCGCGTGCCGCGTCCGCGGCCGCCGCCTTGAATCCGTCGACGCGCTCCGGGGTGAGGGCATCGAGCGCACGTGCCACGGCGTCGGCCGAGAAGTCATCGGCGACGACTCCCAGTCCGTGGCGCGTGAGCGTGGCGGACATCTCCGGCGACGGTCCGATCACGAGCCCGAGTCGCGCCTGCACGTACTCGAAGAACTTGTTCGGCATCGCATACGCGTTGTTGTAGTTGGTGGGCGCGAGGATGTGGATGCCGACGTCGTAGCCGGCGAGGGTGTCGATCAACGAGTCGAAAGGTACCGGCTCATGCATGCGGACCGCCGGCACCCGTGCTGCCGCTGCCCGGAGCTCCTCCAGGTACGCCGGATCATTCGGTGGGAGATACAGGTCGAGGGTGACATCGGCCGAGGTCCGCTCCATCGCCTCGATGAGCGTGCCGAGTCCGCGATTGCGCAACGCCGCACCGGCGTGGACGACCCGGATCGGTGACGACGTCGGGTGAGGTTCGCGCTCCGAGTAGGCGGGCGCGTTCATCACGAGCTTCGTGTCGAAGCCGAACTCGCGTCGATAGCGGGCGGCGATGGCACGGCCGACGGTCGTGGTGGAGGATGCTCGCGAGACGAACTTCCGCAGCTGCCAGCGCAGAAACGGAGCGACGAAGAGCCGGAAGGTCAATTTCTCCGTGTGCAACGTGGGCGCATACTCGTGCAGATCGACGTGGAACCCCTTGGACGGCTCGAGCTCGGCGGCCACACCGGCGGACTCCACCTCATTGGCGAGGATCACGTCGAATCGATGGCCGCCGAGATGCTCGCGCGCCCACGCCAGCGCCCGGTTTCCCCAGTACGCGCGGCGGTACTGTCGGGCGATCATCGCCACGCGGGGATAGCGCCAGACCGCGAGCTCTTCGGGGATCTCGAAGTGCTCGACGCTTCCCTCCGGCTTCGGCCCGTAGCCGCAGGTGACGATCTCCCAGTCGTCTCGGAACAGCTCGATCTGACGCCGCACTCGCGGGTCCGACTCGATTCGGGAGAACGAGAGGACGAGCAGCTTCATCTTTGTCTCTTCCTGTCCAGCGCCGTCTCGTAGACGGCATCGAAGGCGGCACTGCGCGCGTCGTCCGAGAAACGGAACTCCGCGCTGCGGCGGATCTCTTCGCGGTCTCGATCCAGAACGTCTTCGACGGCGGCCGCCCACTCCGTCGCGTCCGTCGTACCGACCAGTGCCCCGTCTTCGGGGCGGACGTACTCGGTGTGGCCGCCGTCATCGCCCACGACCACCGGAAGTCCATGACGGAGCGCTTCCGCGATCGCCACCCCGAAGGTCTCCCCTTCCGTGGGAAGGAGGAAGACACGAGCCGAGCCGAGCAGGCGTGAGATCTCGGCGGGGTCTACGTTGCCCCGCAGCTCCACCCTGTCCCGCACCCCGAGTTCGGCGGCCCGGGCGAGCACGCGATCGCGCTCGGGGCCGTCGCCTGCCCAGATGAGACGAGGATCCCGCCCCCGTGCCACCAGCGCCGCGACGGTTTCGACGGCGAGCACGGGGCGCTTCCGGCCGATGAGTCCGCCGACGCCGACCATGAGGAGGTCCGTGACGTCGCGTGGCGGTTCGATCGGCGCAGCCACGGCGTTCGGCACGACGACCGTCGGGCCGGTGCGCGTGCGGCGTACGGCGACGGCGAGCTGCTCGCTGACGGCGACCACCACGGCAGGGTACTCGAGCAGTCGCGCCATCCAGCCCCCGACCACGCGCACCGGGAGAGGCGCGGTACGCGGGCTGAGCAGGCCGGACCAGTGCTCCGTGTGAACCCAGGGAACAGACAGCCCCCGTGGCACGGCAGGCAAGGCGGAGATCGCATGACTGTGCACGATGTCGACACCGGCGGCACGTTCACGGATGGCTCGACGCGCGCGACGAATCCCCCGGAGCGACGCCGCCGCATACGGGATGCGCTCGACGGCCGCGCCGTCGAGCGGCAGATCGGACGACGTGCTCAGATGCAGCACCGACACCTCGTGGGACCGCCGGAGAGTCTCGACGTCGCGTTGCACGAACACGCCGGTCTGCGGATTGTCGACGGTGGGGTACCACGGGGTGACGATGAGGATCCGCATCTCAGCTTCTCTCGCGCCCGGCGATCGCGTCGAGGTTGCGCCGCCAGACCTGGACCTGTTCCTGCGCACCCAACGCGTGGGCGCTCGCGTGCGCGCGCTCCTTGTATCCGCGAACGTCCTCGACGGTCAGCGCATCGATCGTGCGTGTGAGGTCTGCCGCACCGAAGCCATCGGCGACCGCGCCGAAGCCGTACCGCTCCACGTACTCGCGCATCTCGGGCGAGGGACCGATCAGAACGCCGAGACGCGCCTGCACGTAGTCGAAGAGCTTGTTCGGCAGGGCCCACGTGTTGTTGAAGTTCGTCGGCGGAAGCAGATGGATGCCGACGTCGTAGGCATTGATCGTGCGGATCAGGTCCGCGTACGGCACGGGGTCGAGGATCCTCACCCGCGTGCTGCCGGCCGTGAGGGCGCGCAGCTCCTCGAGGTAATCCGGGTGGTTGGGGGTCAGGTACAGATCCAAGGTCGCGTCCGCGCGCGACGCCTCGACTGCCTGGATCATCTCGTCGAGGTTGCGGTTGCGCAGGCACGCGCCGCTGTGCACCAGGCGCAAGGGCGCCTCGACCGGAGTCGGAGTCAGGTCCGCGAAGGGGGCGGCGTTCGTGACGAGCTCCGGCCGGAAACCGAACTCCTTCTCGTACTCGCGGATCAGGCCGTTGCTCACGGTCGTCCAGCTCGCGGCCTTCGACACATACGTCCGGCAGATCCACTCGTGATACGGCTTGATGCGCCGAGCCCATGCCGCGTGCTCCTCGTTCAGACGCGGGGTGTACTCGTGGAGATCGGCATGGATACCGAGGCGTGGCCGGAGCCACTGCGCGACACCGACCGCTTCGGGTTCGTTCGCGAGGATGATGTCGTACTCACCGCGGGGCAGATGCTCGCGGACCCACTTGACCGCCGAGATGCGCCAGTAGACGGCGCGGTAGGCGTGGAGCGTGATCAGACGCCCGTTGTAGTCCTGGTAGTCGGCAGACCGCGGCACCTCCCAGTGGGCGGCCACCCCCTCGGGTGCGGGACCGTATCCGACCGTGGTGAGTTCGAAGTCGTCGCGGAAGGCGACGACCTGCTTGAGCACTCGCGCGTCGGAGACGATCGGCGAGAACGAGATCAGCAGCAGGCGCGGCTTAGTCATCCGACGGGTCTTTCGTCAGACCGGCCAGCGCGGCCTGATGGGCGAACTCGGGCTCCTGCGCGATGACCTCGGCGAAGGTGCCGCGAGCGCGGACCTCTCCTTCGCGCAGGAACCACACCTGATCCGAATGCCGGATCGTCGACAGCCGGTGCGCGACCGAGATCACGGTGATCTCTGCGCCGAGCGCATCGATGGAGGCCGTCACCGCGGCTTCCGTGCGCGTGTCGAGGGCGCTCGTGGCCTCGTCGAGGACGAGCACCAGCGGCTCCGCGTAGAGGGCGCGCGCAATGCCGAGACGCTGGCGCTGGCCACCGGAGAGCTGCAGCCCTCGGTCGCCCACGCGTCCGTGGATGCCGTCCGCTCTGGCTTCGACGACGTCGAGCAGCTGCGCCTTGCGCAACGCTTCGCGCACGCGGGTCTCGTCGAAGTCATCCGTCCAGGTCAGGGCGACGTTCTGTGCGATCGTGGCGTCGAAGAGCGCCACGTCCTGCGGGACGTATCCCACGCGCCCGCGCCACGCAGCCATGACATCGGTGAGGTCCTGGTCCCCCAGCGCGATGTGTCCTGCCGTCGGGGTGAGGAGTCCGAGAAGCAGATCGACGAGTGTCGACTTCCCGGCCCCGGAGGCCCCGACGATCCCGACCCTGGTGCCGAACGGAATCGATCCGGTCACGTCGGCGAGGGCCGGCCGGGGCGCGTTGGGGAAGGTGAACCCCACCCCGTGGAAGTTCAGCTCGGTCGGAGTCCCGACGATGGGGTCGTGCCCGATGTGCTCGGAATTGTCGCGGTAGCGCCGCGACGACTCGATGTCGCGCAGCACGGCCTCCACATGGGGGATGTTGGCGGTCATCATCGAGACGAGCGACTGGAATCCGGTCAGCGAGGGGACGAGACGGAACCCGGCGACGCCGAAGAGGGCGATGGCCGAGACGGCGGCCTCGAATCCCGAGAAGAGCATCGCCGCACCGCCCACGAGCAGGAAGCCACCGACGATTCCCGCGTCCAGGACGAAGCGCGGCACCGAGGAGAGGAAGTTCAGATTCGCCCGTGCCTTGGCCGACACGCTGCGATCCGCCTGCACTACACGGGCGACCTCATCAGACTTGTTGCGCAGCGTGATCTCCTTGAGGGCGGACACCATGTCCGTCATCAGCGCGGCCACCCGGAAAGAGTAGTCGCGGTTCACCCGCCCGGCGGTGACGGTGCGGCGTGAGAGCACCACGTACAGGAGCAGGGCGATGAGTCCGAGATAGCAGACGGTCACGAGCGCGGTCAGCGGCTGCATGATCACGATGACCACCACCACGAGAAGCGATGTCGTGAGCAACGCGGGCAGACTCATGAACGGCAGCAGGAAGCCCGACGTGACGTTGGCAATCCCGACATCCGCGAGACGGACGAGATGCGTCGTGTTCCGCTGGAGCCTGTCGATCCACGGTGCGTGGATGTAGCTCTGGAAGAGCTGGTCGCCGATCTCGAGCTCGAAACTGGCGAGCCGTCTGGTCGCGAACCACTGCATGATCAGCGACGCCGTCGACTTCAGGATGATGAGCCCGGAGACGAACACGATGATCCAGATGTAGCCGTCGGGGCCGATCGCCCCGACCACCGGCAGCTGCACCGGCGACCCGGCGAGCATCGACGACAGGGAAACGGCCAGGATCATGAGTGCTGCCACATCCAGCGCGGCGAGCAGCGCGGAGAGCAGCACGAAGGTGTTGATGTAGCGACGAGCCGATTCGGGGAGATTCGGCATGATGTCGCGATAGGTGGAGAAGATCGCTTTCATAGGACTTCCTCGCTCCAGGGAGCGGTCACGCCGAGGAAACCGGCGAGAGCGAGCGCCGAGCGCCGCCCGTCATGGACTCGGCGCACGAACGCGGGGCCTTGAGCTGCGAGCGTGCGGAAACTCTCGGGATCCGCGCAGATCTCGCGCAGAGCATCTTCCAGCGTGTCGGGGTTCGCGAAGACGCACGGCGGAAGCGCACCGGCTTCCTCCGCCTCGCCGACAGCCAGATCGGTGAGGTACGTGACGACGACGCGCCCGGCGGCCATGGCCTCCACGGCGGCGACGCCGTAGTTACCCATGCGCAAAGCGTCGATGACGATGTCCGCTGAGCGGTACAGATCAGGCATCTCGTCCGCCGGCACCGCGTGCGCCTCCCGGTACTCGATCAGTCCTTCGGCCTCGAGACGCGCGGCTGCTTCGCGCACGGCCGTCGTGCCTTTGACGATTCCGCTGCTGGGCACATGCATGACGACCGGCTTCGCCCGGGTCAGCGGAGGCTCGGTGCTGGCCCAGCGATCGGGATCGACCACGACCGGGAGCCAGCGGGCCGGAGGCAGGTGTCGCGCGAGGGTGGCCGTCGAGTAGAACGTCGGGAGGGCCAGTGACGACGCGAGTGCGCTGCGGACCTGCGCGCTCTGTTCCAGCAAGGGCGTCTGGTCCCACTCGTCACCGTGGAAGGGCGAGTAGGGGTTGTCGGACCGATGCACGCTCGGAACCCGCACGTCCGTGCCGTGGGCGATCAGCCCCACCTGCAGGCCGGCATCCTTCATCGCGGCGACCTCCTTCCGGACATCGCCGTCGAAGAGTTCACCGAAGATCGGGCGGACCGCCTCCACGAGTACATGGGAGAAGCCGCGCACGACAGCGTCGAACTGCGCACGCTGCCACCGGCGGCTTTTCAGGAACACGGCCGTGGGCAGTGCGTAGTCGGCGGGGAAGCCGAAGTCGCCCGTCGGATTGCGATACTGCATGTTCACAGCGCCCACCCCGGGGAGGAGCTCGGCGGCTCGCGCCCACCGGAACGCCTGCCCCGCGAAGTTCACCGGCGCGATGTACAGCCGGACGTCGCCGTCCGGCGCGACCACAGGCGCGGGGACGTCGGAGGCGTCGAAACCGTAGCGAGAACCGGCGATACGGAGCCGGACCCCTTCCGGAAGCGCGTCGAGGACACGGCCGGCGCTCCGACGCACGAAGGAACCGCTCATCGTGCCACCGAGTCGGAAGGCGTCTGGCCACACGGCATGGTTCGCCGACTCACAGCCTCACGGAGTCGCCGTCGCGCGCCGACTCGAGTGCGGCTTCGACGACCACCAGTGTGCGAAGGCCCTGCTCCATGGTGACGACGTCAGTCCGCTGGCCGAGGACGGCATCGCGGAACGCCTCGTGCTCGACGCGCAGCGGCTCCCGCTTCGCGAAGGCGAAACGGGTGACGTCCCCTTCGGAGACACCGCGGAACGAAGAGACGGACTCCCATTCCAGCGGAATCGTCCCGTTCGCGTAGAAAGTCAGGTCGCCGGTGGAGGTGTCGGCGAGGAACGCGCCCTTCTCTCCCGTCACGACCGTCAGCCGCTCCTTCATGGGGCTCAGCCAGTTCACGATGTTGTTGACGATGACGCCCGACGTCGTGCGTCCCGTGATGGTGATCATGTCCTCGTGCTCGCGGCCGCTCTTGAACGCCGTCTGCGCGAAGATGCGCTCGTAATCGCTCTGCACGACCCACGCCGTGAGGTCGACGTCGTGCGATGCCAGGTCCTTGGCGACCCCGACGTCGGCGATGCGCGAGGGGAACGGCCCCTGCCGGCGCGTGACGACCTGATACACGGCTCCGAGTTCGCCGGCTTCGATGCGGCGTCGCAGTTCCTGGACCGCGGGGTTGAAACGCTCTATGTGACCGACGGCTCCCACCAGACCGGCCGACGCGAATGCGTCGACCATGCGCTGGCCGGCCTCGACGCTGTGCGCGATCGGCTTCTCCACCAGGGTGTGCACACCCGCGGCTGCGAGCTTCAGGGCTGCGTCCTCATGGAATCGCGTCGGGACCGCGACCACGGCGATGTCGATGCCCGTGGCGATCAGTGCTTCGATGTCGGGGAGGATCTGGAGATCACCGGCGACGCCGTGAGGGTCGCCCCCGGGATCGGCGATCGCCACCAGTTCGACGCCGTCGATCTCCCGGAGGACGCGTGCATGATGACGCCCCATCATCCCCACGCCGAGCAGGCCTGCGCGCAGAGTCATCAGGCACCCGCCTTCGCGATCGCGTTGACGGCCGCGACGATGCGTTCGAGATCATCCTGGGTCAGGGACGGGTGGACGGGCAGAGAGGCCACCTCGCGGGCGGCGCGCTCGGTCTCCGGCAGGTCGAGACCCGGGGCGAAGTGCGTCAGAGACGGCAGTCGGTGGTTCGGGATCGGGTAGTACACCCCGGCGCCGACGTTGTACTCGTTCTTGAGTGCGGCGACGAAGCCGTCGCGGTCCTCGGGTACGCGGATCGTGTACTGGTGGTAGACGTGCACGGCGCCGTCCGCGACCGGAGGCACGACGACGCCCTCGAGATTGGCGTCGAGGAATGCGGCGTTGGCCTGCCGGGTCTTCGTCCAGGCATCGACCTTGGTGAGCTGCACGCGTCCGATCGCAGCGTGGATGTCCGTCATACGGGCGTTGAAGCCGATGACCTCGTTCTCGTACTGACGCTCCATGCCCTGGTTGCGCAGGAGCTTGACCTGGCGGGCGAGCTCGTCGGTCGCCGTGGTGACCATGCCCCCCTCGCCGCTCGTCATGTTCTTCGTAGGGTAGAGGCTGAACATCGCGAAGTCGCCGAACGAGCCGACCGGGCGTCCGTCGAGCGAGGCGCCGTGAGCCTGCGCCGCGTCCTCGTACAGCGCGACCCCGCGGTCAGCGGCGAGGGCCTCCAGCTCCCGCATGCGGGCCGGGTGGCCGTACAGGTGCACGGGGAGGATGCCTTTGGTCTTCGGCGTGATCGCGGCCGCGACCGCCTCGGGGTCGAGCGAGAACGTGTCGGGCTCGATGTCGACGAAGACCGGCGTACCTCCGGTGAGGGCGACGGAGTTCCCCGTGGCCGCGAAGGTGAACGACGGCACGATGACCTCGTCACCGGCACCGACGCCGGCCGCGAGCAGGCCGAGGTGCAGGCCCGCGGTGCCGGAGTTCACCGCGACGGAGGGGCGCCCGGGCACGAAATGCGCCGAGAACTCCTGCTCGAACGCGGCGACCTCGGGGCCCTGAGCGACCATGCCGCTGCGCAGGACGCGGTCGACGGCCTCCCGCTCTTCGTCGCCGATGATGGGCTTCGCGGGGGGAATGAACTCGCTCACACGGTCTCCTTGCTCAATGTGCCTTCTGATTCGATGTATCTGTCGCCGGTGCTCGGGCAGACCCAGATGTCCGCGTCGTCGGCGGGCTTCAGCGGGATCCCCGCTTCGCCGACCCATCCGATGCGCCGCGCCGGCACGCCGACGACGAGCGCGTATGCCGGGACATCCTTGACGACCACCGCACCGGCGGCGACCGTCGCCCAGGCGCCGATCGTCACCGGAGCGACGCACGTCGCTCGGGCGCCGATGGACGCACCCTTCTCGATGGTCACGCCGACCGGCTCCCAGTCGTGGGCGCTCTTGATCGACCCGTCGGGGTTGATCGCCCGGGGGTAGGTGTCGTTGGTGAGCACCACGGCGGGCCCGACGAACACGCCGTCGCCGAGCTTCGCGGGTTCGTAGACGAGGGCGTAATTCTGCACCTTGCAGTTGTCGCCCATCTCGACGCCGGTGCCGATGTAGGCGCCGCGTCCGACGATGCAGTTCTCCCCCATCCGGACGCCCTCGCGCACCTGCGCAAGGTGCCAGACGGCGGAGCCGTCGCCGATGACGGCGTCAGGGGACACATCTGCGGATTCGACGATCCGCACGCGAGAGGTTTCAGTCACGGGGGCTCCTAGCACGCCGCCGAGAACTGGCAGCACTGACGAGATTCTACTTGGCGCTGCGCCGCGAACCTCGACGCGCGCCGCGAACGACGTCCGCGGCCCGCGCGCCCACTGTGCGTAACGACGCGTTGTCGACGGCCCAGGCGACACGCGCCGGCCTCGCGCGCTCGGTGGTTCCGTCCGTCCACTCGGCGAGCAGTCGCCGCATCGCGGAGGCGACATCGCGAGCGTCGAAGCCGACTGCTTCGCCGAGACCGCCGGCGCGCACGACCTCTCCGCCGGTTTCCGCGCCGGCGAAGAGGACGGGCGTGCCGACCGCGGCGGCCGCATACGTCTTGGTCGGCCGGGCGAAGTCGTAGCCGATGCCGGGCACGATGCTCACGAGCGCCGCCACCGCCCCTCTGAGCCACGAGGCGGATTCCCCGGGTCCGACGAGTCCGCCGAAATGCACCCGGCCCGGCGCGACCTCCTCCGCGAGCACCTTGAGTTCGGGTTCCACGGACCCCTGCCCGAAGAACCGGATGTGGACGTCGGCCTCGGTGATCTCCGCCAGCGCACGGATGAACACCTCGGGCTGCTGCCACTCCGACATGGTCCCCGTGTAGACGAAATACGGGACCTCCACCGACGGGACCGATACGTCGGGGGAGAACAGATCGGTGTCGATGCCATTGCCGACACTGATGACCCTCTCGGGATGGCCGCCGATGTCTCCCAGTCGTTCCGCGACCTCCGGCGACACGGCGATGGCCGACGCAGCGCGTCGCAGGACGAAGCTCTCGACGGCGCGCATGACCGCGATCACCGGTCGAGGCGCCTCCATGGACGCCACCGCGTCGGTCCAGACATCGCCTGGGTAGTACACCAGGACGCGTCCGGTGAGGAGTGAGACAAGCGCGGCGACGAGTCCGGTCGTGGGCGGTGCCTCCGCGACGATCACATCTGCGCGATGCCGCAGCAGACGGAAGAACAACGGAATGTCGAAGGAGAGGTACTGCACATACCCGCGGATGGCTCCGGTCCGATCACGAAGGACCCTGGCTCGCCGAACGGTGACGCCCGGCTCGTCGGAGATCGTCATCCCCTGGGGAGGCCGCGTCGTGAGCACCACGACGTCGGACTCGGGTGCGAGAGCCCGGACGAGTGCGTCCATCCGGAAGCTGGCGGCTGTGACTTCCGGCGTGTACAGCCGCGTCGCGACGACGACCCGTCTTCTCCTCGGCATCCTGCCCCTGTAGCTCGGTTGATGAAGGTCCGTTCGGACACCTGACACAATAGAACCATGTCCTCGAGCGTCCCCGCGCCTCCCTCCCCCGACCGCAGCGCCTGGGTCGTCATCCCCCTCTACAACGAGGCGAGCGTGATCGGCGGCGTGGTGGAGAGCCTGAAGCCGTTCTTCGCGCACATCGTCTGCGTCGACGACGGCTCTCGTGACGGATCCGCCCGCGAGGCGGCGAAAGCGGGCGCCATGCTCGTGCAGCATCCGGTCAACCTGGGCCAGGGCGCGGCGCTGCAGACCGGATTCGACTTCGCACTCGCGCATCCCGAGTGCGAGTACATCGTCACCTTCGACGCCGACGGCCAGCACCGCATCGAGGATGCCATCGGCATGCTGCAGCTCGCACGCGACGAAGATGTCGCCATCGTGTTCGGATCCCGATTCCTCGACGACCGCACGAATCCCGGCTGGATCAAGAAGGTGATCCTCAAGACGGCCGTGTGGGTCACCAACCTCACCACCAGCCTCAAGCTCACCGACGCCCACAACGGACTCCGCGTCATCCGACGCGACGCCGCAGCGGCGATCGACCTCCGGCAGGACCGGATGGCGCATGCCACCGAGATCGTGCTGGAACTCGGCCGGACCCATCTCTCCTGGAAGGAGTATCCGGTGGAGCTCCTGTACACGGACTATTCGAAGGCGAAGGGCCAGAGCGTGCTCAACTCCGTCAACATCCTCGTCGACCTGGTGGTGAGGTAGCCCATGTGGATCCAGATCCTCCTGATCTCCGCCATCGTGGTGCTCGCGGTGTTCATGATGCGCCGGACGGGCGCAGACAGTCACCTCGCGATCCGTCGACTGCTCATGGGCCTGTTCGTGATCGCCGCAGTGCTCTCGGTGCTCTTCCCGCAATGGCTGAGCTGGCTCGCGCAGCTCGTCGGCGTCGGTCGCGGCACCGACCTCGTGCTCTACGCGCTGATCGTGATGTTCCTCGCGTTCGTGTACTCACAGTACCGCCGCAACGTCGCCCAGCAGCGGCAGCTCACGCTTCTCGCCCGCAAGATCGCCCTGCTCGAGGCGTCAGAGAACGAGAAGCACCCTACTCACAACCCGTGACCTCGTAGAGGACGGCATCGCCGACGCGGTCGACCTCCGTGAGGATCGAGGAGTCGTCGAGGCCGTGCAGGCCGTCGAAGGTCGTGTAGTGGTTCTCGAACAGCACACGGTCGCCGAAGTCGAGGGCGTGCGTCACGCCGAGTCTGTCGATCGCGTCGCACACGGCGGGCCCGCCCTCCACCAGGTACCTGGCCAGGGTCGACGCGTCATCGCCGTAGCGCCCGGTCACGTGAGGGAAGACCACGTCGTGCCCGGTGAATGCGAACAACAGGCCGGCTCCGGTCAGCGGGTCGCCGATCACGACGGCGTCGTCGGGCAACTCGTCGTCGATCTCGTCGAACAGCGCCACTTCGTCGGGTGAGAGCCCCTGCGACGCCTCGCTGAACTGGAAGCTCACGCTGCGCATGTAGCCCACGTCGTTGCGAAGTCCCACGAGGTGGGTCGCCCCTGCGACGGCGACGATCGCGACGACGGCGACCACGAGGCCCCTGCGTCCTGCCGGCCACCAGCCTCGGATCCATTCGACGACGACGGACGCGCCGAGCGCGGCGAGCGGCAGTCCCCACACCGCGATGAGCGCTCCGACGCGGGTCGTGTCGTCGTACCAGACGCCGACGAAGACACTGCGGATCGATTCGACCGGGAACCAGGTCGCCATCAGGAAGAAGAAGATGCTCACGGCGTAGGACCCGAGGATCCACCACGTCCGGTCCTTCACCACGCGCCAGATACCGATCGCCGCCAGCGGCCCGAGCAGGAGCCCCGTCGACCTGCCGACCGGGCTGAGGAATGCGACCTCGCCGAGAGCCTGCCCCAGAGAGGAGGTGGGAAGCCACTCGTGCGTCGTCACATTGGCCACGATCCAGACCACGGCGAGTGCGACCGCCCCCAGAATCACCGAGAGTGCGACGACGACCCGTGTCGTGGTTCCGCCCGCGCGAGCTGTGCGCCACGCCAACCAGACGAGGTAGGGCACGAGCAGCACCACCGCGCCGAGAAGTGCGGAGGGATGCGCGAGGGCGACCGCACCCGCGGCCGCGAGGGCGACGAGGATGCGCAGCGTCCTCCCCGCCCACGAGAGCGCCGGCGCGAAGGCGATCAGGACGACCGCGAGGAAGATCGGGATCAGCGCGGTGCCGAGCAGGTTGGGATAGAGGACGCCCCAGTTGAGGAAGCCGAGGGGGAAGACGCTGAAGCCCAGACCCACGAGCGGAGCCCACGTGGTGGCAGCCGGGCGGGACGGGAACGCCACGGCGGTCAGGCAGGCGAGGGCGACGGGCCACACCAGCGCGATCACCGCGACGGTGGTCACGTTGGTCGCCGCGACGATGCTGCCCGCGGCCGGCACGACGAGACTGACCAGCGCGTGCCAGAGGGTGGGATAGAACGACGTCGCGGCGCCGGGCACCACCATCGTCATGTGCAGCGGGGAGGCGTCGCCGGTCTCAGCGATGAACTCGACGGCGTTCAGATGGAACAGGCCGTCATAGAGCTGGGAGGGGTTGCCGGGAGCCCCGATGCCCAAGGCGACGATGCCGATCCAGGCGACAACGGCCGCGGCGAGCGCGATCCATGCGCCCCTCCCCGCACGGGGCGCGGCGTCGACCGCGCGCCGGTCGAAGAACCGGAGCGCCGCGGCGACGACCCAGATGACGACGGTGACCACGGCTACGGGAATCAGTCCCCAGCGCATCCCCAGCAGCGGTGCGAGGAGAGATGCGGCGGCGAGCACGCCGAGGGAGACGGCGATCGCCACACCGACACGCACGATTCCCTGCACGCCGCGAAGGCAGAGTCCGACGGGCAGCCCCGGGACGATCAGAAGAGCGGCCGCGACGAGCAGCGCAGGGATCTGGCCGATCCAGTCGCTCACGCGTCCACCAGGGCGATGGCGCCCTCGACCTCACCGTCGTAGACGACCTCGCCTTTGTTGATCACGATGCCGCGAGTACACAGCTCACGGACCATCTCCATGTCGTGGCTGACGACGACGAGCGTCTTGCCCGCGGCGATGAGCTCTTCGAACTTGAGTCGGCACTTCTCCCGGAACGGCGCATCGCCGACGGAGAGGATCTCGTCGACGAGGAGCACGTCGAGCTCGACGTGGATCGCGACCGAGAACGCCAGCCGCATGAACATCCCGGAGGAGTAGTGCTTGACCTCCTGGTCGATGAACTGCTCGATCTCGCTGAACGCCACGATCTCGTCGTAGCGCGCCTCGATCTCGTGCCTTTTCATGCCCAGGATCGCAGCGTTGAGGAAGACGTTCTCGCGTCCGGAGAGTTCGGGATGGAAGCCCGCGCCGACCTCGATGAGACCGGCGACCCGACCGCGGGTCAGGACCTGTCCCTCATCGGGCTCCATGACGCCGGACACCAGCTTGAGAAGTGTGGACTTGCCCGATCCGTTGAGCCCGAGGATGGCGACGGACTCCCCCTCGCCGATGACGAGGTCCACGCCTTTCAGCGCTTCGAACTGGCTGGTGAGCTTCTGCCGCTTGATCCAGGCGACGACGGTGTCCTTGAGGGAGAACGCGTGGTTGAGCGTGAACCGCTTGCGCACGTCGTCGATGATGATGCTCGGCCTGATCGCCGTCTGTTCACTCATAGGTCCTGTGCGAACTTTCCCTCGAGGCGGCGGAAGACGAACTGTCCGATCAGCAGGGTGGCGACGGCGATGAGGAACGTCCACAGCGTGTTCCAGCCCAGGTTCGGCGGCAGTTCGATCATGCCCTTACCTGCGTATCCCGCGGCCGAGATCATGCCCTCGCTCGCCGGGCGCCAGAAAGCGTAATGGAAGAGCTCCACGCCCTGGGTGATCGGATTGAGGAGGTACAGCTCCACGAGCCACGACGGCCAGTGCAGCCGGTCGACGACCGCCTGTTCGACCATGGTCCACGCGTACAGCACGGGTGACGCCCACGTGGCGAGCAGCAGCATCAACTCCACGATGTTCTCGGCGTCGCGGAAGCGCACGTTGACGGCGCCGAAGAAGAGGCCGAGGCCGAGGCTGAACACCATGACGATGATCATTCCCGCGAGCACGGCGAGGATGCTCAGCACCGAGATGTGCGCGATCCATCCCATCAGGAGGCAGACCACCAGCAGCAGCCCGACCTGCGGGAGGAAGTGCACGAACGCGACGATCACGGCCGAGACCGCGAACAGCTGGCGCGGAAGGAACACCTTGCGCACCAGCGGGGCGTTGCCGACGATCGACGTGGTCGCGTTCTTGAATCCCTCAGAGAACAGGTTGATCACCACGATCCCCGAGAACAGGTAGACCGCGTAGTTCGGAATCCCCTTGTCGAGATTCATGAAGATGCCGAGGACCACCCAGAACACGAGGAACTGGGCCGCGGGTCGCACGTAGGACCAGGTCCATCCGAGCACCGAGTTGCGGTACCGCGTCGTGACGCCCGTGCGGACGAGAAGGTTCAGCAGATAGCGCCACCGCACCACGTCGATGAGCCCATGGCTTTTGCCGGGGATGTCGAAGTCGGCTCGCGGGATGATGGCGTAAGGATCGGGTTTGATCGTCACAGGTGTTCCATCCGGGAAAGGAGCAGCCTTCATACTAGCCGGGGCATGCTGAGGATCTGCGCTGCCCACGCGCAGACGATCTCAGCATCGACGAAGCTGGCCGATGCCCTCCGCGGAGAGCACTCCCGTCCCGCCGACCAGGGTGACGGTCGTCGCTCCCCTGGTGCGCAGGAACTCCGCCGCCTGGGGGAACATGCAGGTGCTCTGCGAGAGCACGAGCGGGACTCCGAGCCTGCCGGCGAGGGCGGACCCGGTGAGGGCGTCCGGGAACCCGTCACCGGTGGCGACGAGCACACGCAACGCCGTCGAGGGGAAGTACGCGTTGTTCACGGCGATGTTCGTCAGGTATCGATCCGTGCCGGAGAGCCGGTTCACCTTGAAGCCCTGGCCCTGCAGCTGGGCGACCACCGAATCCTTGACGACGCCGACGCCGCCCACGACCGTGATGTTGGCGGCCCCGATCTTCCGGAGCGTCGCGATCGTCGCGGCATCGGCGCTGTTGGCGAGTCCGTCCACGAGCAACACCGGAATACGTCCTGCTCCTCCGGCGGCCGCCGCGCTGAGAGCGTCCGGGAAGTCGGCACCGGTCGCCAGGAGCACGTTGGCGCTCGCGCCCGAGCTCTCGACGATGGCGCGCGACGTCGAGTATCGGTCGGCGCCGCTGATCCGCTCGATCTTGGCAGCCGGCACCGCGGCCTTCGCCTGCGCCGCCACCGCGTCCGATACCACGCCCACCCCGCCGACGAGGACCACCCGGGTCGGTGCGAGCCTCTTGAGTTCCGCCGCGACGTTCGCCGGGATGGCTCCCGGGGTCGTGAGCAGGAGCGATGCCTGCGCCTTGCTCGCCGCCGCCACCGCTGAGAGCGCGTCGGGGAAGTCGAGGCTCGTCGCGAGGAAGACCGTCCTGGTCCCGGTCGGCCACGCGGCACGGGAGGCTTCGACCGCGGTCTGTTCTCGGCTGGTCCCGGAGATCCGGTCGACCTTCACCGTCGTCGCGGTGTAGGCGGCCGACTGTGCCGTCGCATCGACGTAGCCGGCACGCTTCGCCGTCAGCTTGACCTCGAGCTTCGTACCGCTGTCCGCGACGGTCAGGTTGTACGACCGCCCCGTGGCACCGGGGATCGCCGTCCCGTTGCGGAACCACTGGTAGACCGTCGTGGTGGGCGCGGGCGTGAAGACACCCGTCGCCGTGAGGGTCTGACCGGGGATCACGTAACCGTTGACGAGCGGCTTGCCTGCCGTGAAGGTCAGCGTCCGCGTCGGACCGAACCAGTCGGTGAAGTAGTTGTAGAAGTTGCGGTTGCCGTAGGCCGAGCATCCGTCACCCTCGCCGTAGCCGGCGCGCAGGGCGGCCGCGTTGGGCTGGTACGGCGTGTAGTAGTAGAGAGCCGACGTCGCCTTGTTCGCGACGTACACCGGCGCGGAGCCGCAGGACGCCTTCGGGTTGTACAGGATGTTCCACGTCTTCCCCGGTGCGTACCACTGGAACCACTTGCCTTCCATATAGATCTGCATCTGGCGGGCGGCGCCGTAGATCTGGTGGAAGAAGCCGATGAAGTTCGGGTCGCACGGCGCGGTGTCGGGGCATCCCTGACCGAGCGCGATCCGGTAGCGCCAGGCGCTCGGCCACGTGTGGGTGATGAGACCCTGCTCCTTCTGGAGCATCACGATCAGCACCTGCGGGTTGATGTTGCAGGCCTGCGAGACGCGATAGATGATGCGCGCGGCCGATTCGTTCGCGGCGCCCGTGTATCCGCTGCAGTACTGGTCTGCCGGGCGGGTGACCGTGGTCATCCGGAAGTCCTTCAGGCAGACGATCGCCTCGTTGTTCTCGTCACGACCACCCAGGCAGCGCGCGACCTTGCCGTTGAAGAAGGTCTGGATCTGCGCCTCGGTCATCGTGCTCTTGTTCGTGAACACGGCGTCGCTGATGAGGTTGCCCGGAGTGAAGCCGGTGAGGCTGCTTTTCGCGATCCCCGTTTCGACGGGGGCGGCGGAGGCGTTCGCGGCTGCCGCCACGGGCGACGCGACCGTCGCCTGAGCAGCGGCGGCGGGAACGACCGTTCCGAGAACCAGGGCGGAGACAGCGAGGAAACAGGTGAGGAGTGGGGCGGTCCTCAGGGTGTTTCGCGAGCGTGGGGCACGTCGAGACATGTGACCAGTGTGACGGAAGTTGCAGGATGATGCCACTGTTGCGCCTCTTTGGCCACAGCACTCCGGCGTGTCGCGTCGATGCGCAGGTGGCTCCCAGCCCTCAGAGGTCGGCGTGCAGACCCCAGAGCCGTTCGGCCGAACTCGCCCAGGAGAAGGCCCTGGACCGATCCGCCGCCAGGACGCGCAACCGGTCCGCGGCGGCGTCCGTGGCCTCCACCATGGCGTCCGCGATCTCCTCGGCTGCGACCAGCATGCCCCCGTCGGCGATCACGTCCCGGTGCGAGCCGCTGTCGACGGCGACGACGGGGATCCCGAGGGTCATCGCCTCGACCGCGCGCCATGGCCACCCGGCGGAACTGCTCGTCGTGGCGAACAGCGATGCCCCGGCCAGCACGGCCGCACGGTCTGCAGTATCCAGCGCGCCTCGGATGTGCGCGCGCCGCTCGGGGAGCCCTGCAGCCGAAGCGAGCTCGGCGTAACGGGGTTCCGCACCATCGGGAGCGCCCATCACGACGGCATCGATTCCCGCCGCCGCAGCGCCGCGGAAACCGTCGTGCAGATCGGCCGCCGATCCCGCCAACACCACGTACTGCGCGGGCAACGTCAGTGCCGCTCGCCGGTCGGCGGCGTCTGCGGGCGCCGCGAATCGACGGGGCGGAGCGCCCGCGACCACGCGGACGCGATCCCCGAGGCGTGCGAGTTCTGACAGCCGCTCGGCGACGGCATGCGACGGCACGACCACGGCGTCGGCATGCTTCACCGCGCGCCGCAGCATCCCGCGCTGCCAGGCGACGAGGCTCTTCGACAACTGCTCCGGTGCGTCCCAGGCGCGCAGATCCCACAGCGTGACCGTGGTCTGGTCGTTGTCGTGTACTCGGTCGTGTCGCACGAGCGGGGCCATCAGCGTCGGCGAGTGGATCATCCCTCCGCCGACCCCCGGAGCGATCCCGAGCTGCCAGGAGGCGGCCAACTCGCGGCGCCCGAGCCCGAGGGTCCGCACCTCGCCGACGCCGGCGACCGAAACCTCCGCGCCCGCAGGGACGATGGCGTCCACGGTGCACCCCGAGGGTGCCGTCGCGATCAGGCCGACCGTGAGATCGAGAGCGGCGGAAGCCTGGTCGGGGTCGACGACATGCACGAGCTGATCCAGAACCACACGCAGCCGAGCACCCATGCGATCAGGCTATCCTCGCCGCGCAGCTCCCCCGTGGAGCGCACCACCCGTGCCGCGCGAATGTCAGCGTTCCCACAGTTTTCGCCCACCGCCGCACCAGCGGTTCATGCTTGAATGCTCGGGTGAGCGATGGTCGTCTTCCCGTCCGACGCCGATGGATCGGGTGGACCGTCGGCGTTCTCCTGTCGATCCTCCTCATCGCGATCGGCTGGGTGACGATCCGCGGGATCGGCGCGGTCAGCGACCTTCAGCAGGTCGCCAATGGCGCCACGCAGCTGAAGGCATCGATCGCCTCAGGTGACCTCGAGGAAGCGGAGCGGGTCTCCGGGAGCATCGCACGCAATGCGGCGTCCGCCGACGAACTCACCTCGGACCCCGTCTGGCAGGCCTTCGGCGCTGTGCCGTGGCTGGGACCGAACTTCCGCGCGGTGAGCGAGATCGCCGAGATCGCGCACGACGTCTCGACGAACGCGCTCACACCGCTGCTCGATGTGGCAGGCGGGCTCGATCTGGCAGGTCTGGGCGTCGAAGGCGGCACGATCGACCTCGCCCCTTTCGCGGAGATCGAGAAGCCGCTCGGTACGGCGAGCACTGCGCTCAGCGCTGCGGAGCTGCAGGCCAAGCGCATCGATGCGGGCGCGACGCTGCCACCCCTCGCCGACGCCATCGGTGAGTTGCGATCCGCGGTGACGGGAGCCGCGTCGGTGGTCGGCTCCCTGCACGGCGCCTCCGTGCTGCTGCCGACCATGCTCGGCGGCGAAGGTCCGCGCAACTACGTCCTGGCCATGCAGAACAACGCCGAGTTGCGCTCCTCCGGCGGGATCATCGGCTCGATCGCGCTGCTGCACGCGGAGAACGGCACGATCACGCTGCAGAGACAGGCGTCGACCCGGGACTTCCCGCCGCTGGACACCGCTCTGCCGCTCAGCGAGTCCACGATCGCCCTGTTCGACGACCGCCCCGGTCGCTACCTCCAGAACATCACCGCCATCCCGGACTTCGCCGAGGCGGGCGAGATCATCGCGGCCCGCTGGACGGGTCGCTTCGGCGGGACCGTCGACGGCGTCATCGCCGTGGACGCCGTCGTCGCGGAGCACCTCATGAAGGCGACCGGAGACCTCGCTTTCGGACCCTTCACGGCCACAGCGGACACCGTGACGGACATCCTGCTGTCCCAGATCTATGCGGCGGTCCCCGATCCCGCCACGCAGGACGCGATCTTCGCGCAGGCGGCGGGAGGCCTGTTCAGCGCCGCACTGTCCGGCGGCGACCCCCGGGCTCTCATCGGGGCGCTGGCCACATCGGCGGACGAGAGTCGTATCCGCATCTGGAGCGCACACCCGGAGGAGGAGGCCGTTCTCGCCGCCTCCGAACTGGGCGGAACGATCCCCACGGACAGCGACGACGCGACCTACGTGGGCGTGCTGATGAACGACACCACCGGCGGGAAGATGGACTACTACACCCGTGCATCCATCACGACGTCGGTCGGCACGTGTCAGGGCGCTCCGACCACGCAGGTGCGCGTCACGTGGACGAATACGGCCCCGGCGGACGCCGCGACCTCGCTGCCCGCCTATGTCACGGCCGACGGGTTCTACGGCGTCCCCGCCGGCACGGTGCGCACGCTGATCGCGGTGTACGGCCCCGAGGGCGCGACGCCCGCCCATGTCGACCGCGACGGCGAAGAGGAAGGCGTGCAGACGGCCATGCTCGGCGATCGTTCCGTGGTGCAGCACGAGGTCTCCCTCGCCCCCGGCGAATCGACGACGATCACGGTCGAGTTCGAGGGCACGGGCGCCGGCGCGCGATTCACGGAAGTGCGGCATACACCGCTCATCGAGGCTCCGGACACCGCACGGAAACCGCTGAACTGCGCAACGTGACATTCCGCGCTCGATAGGGTAGCGTTGAGCCACTGGGGAATATCTGGAGTCTGCAATCTTGCCGTGGGGGCAAGACGACTCCACGCAGTCGGATGCAGGGGTGTATCCGGATGCGATTCCGCGTGAAATTCTGGGGAGAAATCATGCTGAAAAAACTGGCTGCAATCAGCCTTACCGCCGGCGCGCTCGTATTGATGGCGCCCGCCGTCGCATCCGCTGCGCCATCGACTGTTCCGGCCGCGTCTTCCGACTCGTACACGACGCCTCCCGGCGTCAAGGTCGGCGACCCGGTCATCGACATCTGCGAAGTCTCGACCATCGTGTTCGGACCCGGGTACTTCCTGCCGTCCGAGAACGTGAGCGTCTCGGTGTCCGGCCTCAACGCCGGTAATGCCGCAGTCTCGGGCAACACCGCCGCGACCGACGGCAGCCTGACGCTCACCTTCCGCCCGCCTTCTGATGGAGAGGGCTCCTACGCCGTCTCCTTCGCCGGCTCGCGCTCGTACACCGCGACGATCACGGTCGCACACGGTCATGATGCCGCTTCGACGTGCGACCACGATCCTGGGGTCGCACCGGCAGGCGCGGAGATGCCGCTCACGGGCGACGGATTCGAACTCGCCCTCACCGGCGGAAACGTCTCGCCGTGGGTCCTCGGAGGCGGCGCCGCGGCGCTCGTCGCCGGCGGTGCCCTCGTCGCGGTCGGAGCGTCTCGCCGCAAGCGCGCCTAGGTCCGGCTGCCGCCTCGCGCGGTGGTCGACTGGACGACGGTGATCCCTCCCCCTCCGATCACCGTCGTCTGGTGCATCCGGTGGCACCCACCGGAAGCCCACGGCTCGCCCCTTCTGGGACGGGAGAGCCGTGGGCTTTGTCGCGCGCTCGCGGGACGGTCCGGACGTCCAGCACCGTCTCCGGTCGACGCGGGCTCGCGGTCGTCAGGGAGCGGGGCTCGGCGTCTGCGTCGGCGGATGCAGCGACGTCGCGATCAGGTCGTGGATGAAGCCGTAGTCAGGTTCGTGCTCGTCCACGCCGAAGTCGGGCGTGAGCTCGATCGACGTCACCTGCTGCTCCTTCGCCTTCAGCATCAGGTCGAAGAACTCCGGCAGCTTGTCGGAGGGCAGATCGGTGCTGATCAGTGCCGTGCCCGCCGCAGCCACCTCATTGAATCGGGTGAGCACGGTCTGCGGAGTGAACTGAGCGAGGATCGCCTCCTGGAGCTCACGCTGACGCTTCATGCGATCCCAGTCGCTGGTGGTGTAGCGGGATCGGGCGTACCACTGAGCCGTGTCGCCGTTCATCCGCTGCGTGCCCGGCTCGATCCAGCCGATGGCCCATTCGTTCACGTCGGTGCCCGTCCAGCCCTCGGGGGGTCCGCCCTTCGGAAGACGCTCGGTGACATCGATCTCCACGCCGCCCAGAGCATCGACGAGCTCCGCGAAGCCGTGCATGTCGACGAACACGTAGTACGGGATCTCAATGCCGAGGACTCCCTCCGCCGCGTCCTTGGTCGCCTCGATCCCCGGGTCGGAGCCGTGGGCGACGGCGTCGGGATAGAGCCCTGCTCCCCCGTCGTCGCGGCACACCTCGGCCGCGTTGCGCACGTGGTTCATCCACCCGTTCCAGCCGCACGTCGATGAGCTGTGCCCTTCGAAGCCGTTCGGATAGAGCTCCTGCATCGGGCTGCCCTCGCTGAACGGGGCGTTCGGGAGCTCGCGCGGGATGCCGGTGATGGTCACGGCGCCGGTGTCGGCGTTCACCGACACGACCGAGATGCTGTCGAACCGCATCGAGTCGCGTCCGTCGCCGCTGTCGGCGCCGAGCAGCAGAATGTTGTAGTAGCCGTCGCTCGGCTGCACGCTCGGGCCGCTCTGACCGAAGATCGAGCCGATCGTGCTGCGCACCGAGCCCACCGCGGTCGCCGCATACGCGGCTCCCCCGCCGACGAGGCCCAGCAGCAGCAGGGCGACGACGGGGATGGCGAGGCGCGACGGCCCGGGGAGCTTCACGAGGCGCACGAGACGCAGGGCGTCGAATGTCAGGACGATCCAGAGGACGACGTAGGCGACGAGAAGCACCTGCACGATCGTGAGGACGGCAGCCGAGAAGAACCCGCCGCCGATCGTGAGCCACAGCAGGACAGGGCGCGCGAACAGCGCGAGGCCGACAGCGACGATCGCGAGGAGCCAGGCGAGCAGAGTGGCACCGAGGCCGAAGCGACCGAGTCGACGATTACCGGCGAGCACCTGGGCCGAGCCCGGCAGCAGGAGATTCAGCGCGACCAGCCACCAGCCCCGCTTCGCCATAGTCCCCGGATCGGAGAGGTCCGGGTGCCGCAGCGGCCGGGTCTCGATCAGTGGGCGCCCTGATGCGCGCGGAGGCGCAAGGGTCACAGTGACCCCTTCAGCCGTTCGTTCTTCTCCTCGACCTGGGCCTCGAGCTCGCGAGAGTACGCCTCGACACGGTCGGCGAGGTCGGGGTCTGCCGTCCCGAGGATCCGTGCCGCGAGGAGTCCCGCGTTGCGCGCTCCGCCGATGGACACGGTGGCGACCGGGATCCCGGCAGGCATCTGCACGATCGAGAGCAGCGAGTCCATGCCGTCGAGGTAGGCGAGCGGCACAGGGACACCCACGACGGGAAGCGGGGTCATCGAGGCGAGCATGCCCGGAAGGTGCGCTGCACCCCCGGCACCCGCGATGATGACGCGGACTCCTCGTGACCGCGCGTCACGCGCGTACGACATGAGCTTGTCGGGCGTGCGATGCGCCGAGACGACCTCGACCTCGTGCGGGATTCCGAAGTCCGTGAGGGCCTGAGACGCATCGCTCATCACGCGCCAATCGGAGACGGATCCCATGACGACGCCGACAAGAGGAACGGCGGAGGAGTGCAGTGGCTCGGTCACCAGATCAGGCTACGGTCTGCCGCTGGGAGAAACCCCGAACGCCGCGCCTCTTCGCGCGCATGTCTCGCGCCGTGTGACGCCGAGAGCGAGCGCTGCTCAGTCGAAATGGGCGGCAGCTGCCCGCGCCACGTACACGGCATCGTCGAGGTCATCGTCGACGACGTTCACATGCCCGACCTTCCGGCCGGGTCGCGGAGCCTTGCCGTACGTGTGGATCTTCGCCTGCGGGTGCGCAGCCATCGCCGCACCGAAGCGCTCATCGAGCGTGCCCGCCACCGGTCCGCCGAGGATGTTCACCATCACGGACCAGGCGGAGCGGGGCGCGGTGCTTCCCAGCGGAAGATCGGCGACCGCCCGCAGATGCTGCTCGAACTGTCCGGTGACAGCGCCGTCCTGGCTCCAGTGCCCGCTGTTGTGCGGGCGCATCGCGAGCTCGTTGACGAGTATGCGTTCGTCGTCGGTCTCGAACAGCTCCACGGCCAGCATGCCTGTGACGCCGAGCCCGTCCGCGATGGTGCGACCGATCTCCTCGGCGACCTCCACGAGGCGGTCCGCGGCAGCGGGCGCCGGGGCGATGACCTCGGCGCACACTCCGTCTCGCTGCACCGTCTCGACCACGGGGTACGCGACGACCTGCCCACTCGGGCGGCGCGCCACCTGCTGGGCGAGTTCGCGCACGAAAGGAACGAGCTCCTCGACGAGGAGCGCGTCGTCTTCGGCGAGAGCATCGAGCCAGTCCTGCGCTTCGGCGGCGGCACGGACGACCCGCACGCCCTTTCCGTCGTATCCGCCGCGGGGTGTCTTCACGACGCCCGCACCGGCATGCGCATCGAGGAAGTCCTGCAGCTCGGCGATGCTCCGCACGGGAGCCCAGTCGGGCTGCGGCACACCGAGTTCGGCGAGCCGGGCTCTCATGACGAGCTTGTCCTGCGCGAACTGCAGGGCATCGGGGCCCGGATGCACCACGACCCCGTCGGCGACGAGCGCTCGCAGGACGTCTTGCGGAACATGCTCGTGGTCGAACGTCACAACGTCGACGTCCGCCGCGAAAGCGCGCACGGTTTCGAGGTCGCGGTAGTCACCGATCGCGGTGGCCGCGAGCGCGGCCGACATCCCCTCGCCCTCGGCGAGCACTCGCAGGTCGAGACCGAGCTCCACCGCAGGTGCGATCATCATCCGGGCCAGCTGTCCTCCGCCGATCACACCAACACGCAACGCCATGTGCCGTCTCCATTCGTCTGCACCCATTCTCGCGCACCGGGGCGGGCGGAATCGACACGCTCGGGGTCAGCGGACGAGGGCCCGCCCTGCGGCGAGCAGCGAGCTCACGATGGGTTCGGTTCGTCGCCGCCGGCCTGCGCGTCGCGATGCGCCAGGATCTGCCCGACCTCGATCTGGTCGGCGAGCGTCTCGTGCACGAGGGTGACGTTCGGGACGTTCGCGAGTCGGAGCGGCGCATCGACGCCGTTGGAGAGGGTGATGTTGCCCGAGCCCCACAGCCGCTGGAGCGGACCACGGCGAACCGCGATCGTGTATCCGCGGGCGTGGGACATCTCGCGGCGCCCGCGAGCGCCGATGCCATGGTGCGCGATGACCCGCCTGGTCGTGACCGTCGTGCTGCGCGAGTACCAGATCACGAAGGGGATGACGACCGCGAGGATGACCAGGAGACCGGCTGCGGCGAGCAGCATCCAGTCCTCGAAGCCCGCGGGCAGGTTGCCGTAGAAGTAGGCCGTCGCACCGAAGGTCGCGATGAGCACGAGTGCCGACCAGAACAGCCGACGCGCGTGGCTCCGGAAGCGCGCGATCAGCAACTCCTCCGAAGGCGTACCGGGCGGCGGCATCAGGGGCCGCCCGCCGAGCGTCACAGGCTGGGTCACACCACCATTGTGCCTGTGATCGCCGACATAGCCGTCTGGACGACGGCGTGTCAGTTTCCGGCAGGGCGGACGTGGACGACGTCACCGGCGGAAATCGCCTGCTGCTCGCCGTCGACGGACACCACCAGGCGCCCCTCCGGATCGAGTGCTGTGGCCACGCCCTCCAGGATCCGGCCGGCCGGCAGAGACACGCGGACCGCCTGCCCGATCGTCGCGCATCGGGCGGTCGCCGCCGCATGCAGCCCGCTCCTGCCCGCGTCACCCGTCGAGACGAGCGCGGACAGCAGATCATCCAGCGCGGTGAGATACGCCGCCAGGAGCCGATCCTCTTCGGCCTCGACGTCGAGGGCCGCGAACGACGTGGCCGTCGGCACCGGAAGCTGCTCGACCGTCATCGCCGTGTTCACACCGGCGCCGACGACCACCGCATCCCCCGTCGCCTCGGCGAGGATGCCGCAGATCTTGCGTCCGTCGACCAGTACGTCGTTCGGCCACTTCACCCCGACGTCGTGCTCCGGCAGCTGCGCTGCGACCGCGTCCGACATCGCCACCCCGGCGGCGAGCGGAATCCAGCCTCGTGCCGCCGGGTCGAGCGGCAGAGCGCGCAGAAGCACGGAGACGGCCAAGGCCGTGCCCGCCGGGGCGACCCAGCTGCGGTCGAGGCGGCCTCGGCCCGCGGTCTGGTCGCGCGTCACGATGGTCGACAGATGCGGCCAACCGACGACATCCCCCGCGTGCGCACGAAGATCGGCGTTCGTCGACCCGGTTCGCTCCCGCACCTCGAGTCGAGGGACGATCGGATGCGCCAGCGAGAAGTCCACGCTCATACTTCCTCGTCGTCGACTTCTTCGTCGTCGTCGTCCTCGTCCTCGCGGATCGCCCCGACCTCGTGGGCCTGCCACCGCTCCCACTCCTTCATGAGCCCGTCGACCGCCGCGTGGAACTTCTCCGTGGCCACTCCCAGTGTCGTGTCACCGAAGTAGTGCTGCACCCACATCCGCAGACGAGCGGTGGCTGCCTCGTCGGCTCGCACGCGTTCGACCTCCGCGACGATGTCGTGCGCGGCCTCCGCCGTCAACCATTCGCAATCAGCCAGATAGCCCTGCGTGTCGATGGAAGCACGTTCGTCGGTCGGACGCGTGATCATCAGCGGCTTCCCCGCGGCCAGACGGTCGTAGACCATCGCGGAGATGTCGACGATCGCGACATCGGCCGCCGTCAGCTGCCAGCCGAGCTCCGGTGCATGATCGTAGACGTGCTGCGCCGTCGGGTCCGCCGCGTTCGCGGCAGCGATCGCCGCGATGATCCGCCGGTGGGCAGCCCCGTACGCCTCGTCCACGACACCGCTACGCGGGTGGGGACGGTAGATCACCCGATGCGCGCCGGTCGCCAGCAGTCGCGTCACGAGCGCTTCGCCGTGCGTGGCGATCGACCCGTAGTGGGCACTCGGGCGGTCCCCCTCCCATGTGGGCGCGTAGAGGACGACGGTCCGCTCGTCCGGCACGAAGGGGAGCGTTCCCGAGTAGTGATCCGCCTGCGGCCGGCCGATCTCGATGGTGCGGCGATCCACGTCATAGTCCCACAACGTGCGCGACAGCCGATCACGCGCAGCCTGACCGGCCACGAAGGCGTAGTCGTAGGCCTTGTACTGATTCGTGGTCATGTACATCTTGTCGGACTCGCCGTGGTTGATGAACACGTGCCACCGCCGCCCGTAGCGGAACATCTGGAAGTTGCGGGTGTTCTGGTTCACGTACAGCACCACGCGGATGTCCTGCGTCGCGATGAACCGTTCGAGGTCGCGGACCTTCGGCACGAAGGCGACGGGAGGGGAATCCTCCTCGAGCAGCCTCTCGGTTCCGGTCGCCTGACGCGAGAGCACGACGACGGGCCACCGCTTCGCGAGTTCGGCGAGCGGGCGGTACCACTGACGCATCTGGTACATGTTCACGGCACCGTCGGCGAAATACACCGCCACCTGGAAGTGGTCGGTCGGGAGGGGTTCGCGTTCCGAGAGCCGCCGACGCACGCGTTGCACGGCGGTGCGGGATGCGAGCGCCCGCGTCAGCAGTCGGTACGCCTTCTTCGCATCAGACAGTGCACCCATCCCTCCAGAATAGTTCGTCGGGGCGGCGTCGTCCGGCGCCTGCGGACGGATCCGGCGCCGGAAGGGCGATAGTCCGCGTCCTCCTCAGGATCAGTGGGAGCCACCGTGACATGATCGTCATGTGCCAGCCGACGAATCAGCCGCTCCCCTGCCCGGGGTGTCCTTCGTGATGCCGGTGCTCAACGAGCGCGCCTACCTCGAGCACGCGATCGAATCCGTGCTCGCCCAGGACGTCGATGTCCCCACCGAGCTCGTCCTCGCGCTGGGGCCGTCGAACGACGGCACGACGGAGCTCGCTCAGCGCCTGGCTGAGCAGGACGAGCGTATCCGGCTGGTCGACAATCCCGCGGCGCACATCCCCGTCGGACTCAACGCCGCGATCCGAGCGAGCCGCTATTCGACGATCGTGCGCGTCGACGCGCACTCCGAGCTCTCCGCCGGCTACGCCGCCCGGGCGCTCCGGACCCTGGAACGCACCGATTCGGCCAATGTGGGCGGCGTCATGCACGCCGAGGGACGCACACCGTTCCAGAAGGCCGTCGCCCGCCTGTACAACTCCCCCGTCGGACTCGGCGGAGGCGCGTACCACGGCAGCTCCCAGGAGGGCGAGGCCGAGTCCGCCTATCTCGGCGTCATGCGACGCGAGGTCCTGGACGAGGTCGGCCTGTTCGACGAGTCGATCCGGCGTGGCGAGGACTGGGAGCTCAACCTTCGCATCCGTCAGGCCGGGCACCGTGTCTGGTTCGACCCCGAGCTGTCCGTCACCTACTGGCCCCGCGAGAGCTGGATCCGTCTGGCGCGCCAGTTCCGCGCGACCGGCGCCTGGCGCGGCGAGCTCGTGCGTCGGTTCGGTCGCCGCAACGGCATCCGCTACTTCGCGCCGCCTGCGCTCGTGCTCCTGGTCCTGCTCGCCCTCGTGACGGGGATCCTCCAGCTCACCGGAGTGCTCGGCGGCGCGGTCTCGCTGATCGTCTCCCTCCTCGTGTACGCACCCCTCGCGCTGTATCTGCTCCTCGTGCTGGGCGTCGCTCTGGCGCCGCGTGGCGGCGGTGTGCGCCAACGGCTGTGGACCACGCTCGTGCTGCCGACCATGCATCTGTCCTGGGGAATCGGCTTCCTCGGCGGCGTGCTCCGCGGAGCCCGCGACACCGTCGACGCCTCTCGCCTCGGCACTCGCAACACTCCGCTGCCCTGAACCGCTCCGGCGGCGAGGCCGGCGACGTCAGAGCGTGACGAAGCCGAGATCGAGGATGCGGTCGACGACACGCTGAGCAGCGTGGCCGTCGTCACGGGGGTTGAACTGTCGGCGCCACGCCGCATACCGCTCGGCGAATGCGGCGTCGTGACCCGCGTCATCGAGGGCGGCGGTGAGCTCTTGTTGCGTGCGCACCAGGGGTCCCGGCGCGCGTTCGGCGAGGTCGAAGTAGAAGCCGCGCAGCTGTCCACGGTAGTGATCGAGGTCGGGCACCAGAAAGTACATCGGCTTGCCTGTGACGCTGAAATCGAACATCACCGAGGAGTAGTCGGTGATCAGCGCGTCGGCGGCGAGCAGCAGCCGCGCGGTCTCCGGATATCCCGTCACGTCGATGACGCGCGCGCCGTCGCGGTCGCGGCCCTGTTCGAGCGTCCGGGAATGGCCGCGCACGAGCACCACCGCGTTGGCCTGACGTGCCAGGAGTTCGGGGTCGATGAAGTCGACCATCTCGGTGCGGTCGTCTCGCCAGGTCGGGGCGTAAAGGAGCACCCTCTCTTCGGCCCCGATGCCCAGGGAGCGGCGGATCGCAGCCGGGTCTTCCGAGATCAGCGTGTCATTGCGGGGGTAGCCGTCCACCCAGATCGGGCGCCCGAAGAACGCGTATGCCTTGCGCAGAATGCGTTCCGAGTAGGCGTTCTGCGCCAGGAGGACGTCCCAGCGGCGGGACTCCTTGACCACCGCCGCCATGCGTCGCGGATCGAAACCCGGCCGGTGCAGCGCGAGCCGCTTCAGCGGGGTGCCGTGCCAGGTCTGCAGGACCTTCTGACCCGGCTTGCGGGCGAAACGACGCCGCAGCCAGTCGTTGACGACGAGCAGACGCGCCGCTCCCCGTGCATGCCACCACTGGGGGCTCCCCTCGACGACCGCGATCGCGCCCTCCGGGACCTCGACCGAGAGGTCGACGACGCTCCAGTAGCGCCGCACCTGCGGAGCACGAGTCGCGAGCTCGCGGTCGATCGCGCGAGGATTGCAGCCGACGCTGCGACCGTAGAAGCTCTCGAAGAAGACCGCGTTCTCGGTGCCGCCGCTCTGGGCGACGTAGCGCTCCTCGAGCGTCGACCTGCCTTCCACCGTCTCGTACACGGGATCGATCGGCGCGGCGATGCGGACCGTGCTGCCGTCGACGGCGATGCGCACGCCGGTCAGGACGACAGGATCGATCCTCAGCTCCTGCAGGTCGACATCCGAGATCCGCAGCTCGTACGTTCCGGTCGGTAGCGGGAGTGACGGGCCGCCCCAGCGCGACGCCTCCAGCGGGAACGCGGCCTTCCACGTCTTGCCGCCGCCGCTGATGCGGGCCTCGACCCGTGCGCGCGGTCCGACCAACACGGCTTCCGCCGGTCGTGCCCCGGTCCCTGCGACGACCAGCGCCTGTGCCGTGTCGTCGATGCGGGCCGTTGTCATGCTGCTCCCTTCGGCGCGGGAATCCCCCGTGCGCGGATCACGTCATAGACGCGCTCGGTGTTGCGCCCGTCTCGATACGCGTGCATCCCCGCGCTGAGCGTAGCGGACCGCACGGACGCCGCGTCGTACACGCGACGGTCGGTGAGCAGATGCTCGAGCTGCGCGAGCAGCCCCGTCCAATCCGCGGCCGCGTCCTGGCCCGCGACCTCTTCGTATCGACCGTAGAAGCCGCGTGTGCGCGCGTACTGCTGGGCGTCGGGCGCCAGGAAAAGGACCGGCATCGGCAACAGCCCCACGTCGTAAGCGAGAGAGGAGTAGTCGGTGACGAGCACGTCCACCGCCGGCAGCACGGGCGTGACGTCGGCGATCACGGTCGAGCCCAGAGCGCGGACCCGCCTGCTCGGCAGGGGCGGCGCGTAGCCACCTTCCCCCAGCGGGTGCGAACGCACGAGGAGAACGGCGTCCTGCGCTTCGAGGAGGCGGATGATCTGAACCCACTCCGCCGCAGACGGAACGGCGGGGTCGGGAGCGCCGTCCCGCCAGGTCGGCGCGTACAGGACTGTGCGCGCGGACACGGGGATGTCGCCGACGACCCGGCGGAGAAGTGCGGATGCGGCGCTGCGCCGCTCCTCCCCCGAACCCGCCGAGAGGACATCGACGCGAGGCTCGCCGGTCACGACGACCCGGTCGTCGCCGAGACCGAATGCGGACTCCAGCCTGCCCCTCGCGCGATGGGACGCGGCGGGCAGCACACGGATCCGCTGCGCGGCGGCGCGGTAGAGCACCGCGATCGCGCGACGCAGCAGCTGCGCACCGGGGACTTTCGGCACCTCGGTCGTCGCCGGCGAGTCCAGCCCGATCCGCTTGAGCGGGATGCCGTGCCAGAGCTGGACGACGAACGCGCCACCGTTCGCATAGCGGTTGACATCGCCCAAGCCGTGAGTGACCACCAGCACACCGGCCCTGGCGGTCGCCCACCAGCCGCGTAGGCCGCTCTTGCGGGCGAAACGGATGCCGAGAGCGGCCGCCTCGCGGTCTTCGCGTTCGGATGACGTGAGCCAGAACGTGTCATGGCCCGCCGCTGCCGCGTGCTGCTGCATCGCGAGCGCACCGTCGCCGATCCCGGCACCGCAGCCGAACACCCAGCGCCGCCCTCGCGGGAGGAGAAGAGTACCGATGCGTCCGACGGCATACAGCGGGATCCGGAGCAGTTTGGCCGCGTTGCCGGTGCCGAAAGAGAAGGACGCCACCCCGCGAGCCTATCGCGCGGGGTGGCGTCCCTCGCTGTGAGGCTCGGGTCAGCCGGCCAGTTCGCCGAGGGTCACCTCGACGTCGTAGTCCTTGCCGTTGCGGACATATGTGACGGTGGCCTTGCTGCCGGCCGCTGCCGCACGCACCTGCGCGGTGAGGTCGGTCGCGCTGGTGATCGGCACCCCGTTGAAGGAGGTGACGATGTCGCCCTTCTCGATGCCGGCTGCGGCAGCAGCCCCGCCCTCGTTGGCCTTGGCGATGTAGGCACCGGCGACGGTAGCGCCCTCGATGCTCGATGCGTCCTGGACGGATGCGTTCAGCAGACCGTGGGTCGCTGCGCCGTCGGCGATGATCTCCTCGGACACTCGCTTGGCGATGTTCGAAGGGATCGCGAAGCCGATGCCGATCGAGCCGGACTCCTCGGAGCTGCCCGAGCTCGCGATCGCCACGTTGATGCCGATCAGCTCGCCCTTGCTGTTCACGAGCGCTCCACCGGAGTTTCCGTGGTTGATCGCGGCATCCGTCTGGATGACGGCGATCGAGATCGACTCCGAGGTCTGCTGCTGCTCGCCGCTGCCGGGGATGTCGAACTGGAACGGCCCCTGGCCCTGGCCCTCGGGAGACTGCTCCTGCGGCGCGTCTTCGGCGGACGAGTCGGGCAGAGCGGAGGACGCGATCTGGATGCTTCGGTTGAGCGCGCTCACGATGCCGGTCGTCACCGAGTTCGCCAGGCCCAGCGGGGCACCGAGCGCAACGGTCGTGTCGCCGACGTTGAGCTTCGACGAGTCGGCGAAGTCGATGGGCGTGAGTCCCTGGGCGTCCTTCAGCTTGATCACGGCAAGGTCGTAGATCGGGTCGGTGCCGACGACGGTGGCCTCGTAGATCTTCCCGTCCGACGCGGTCACGCGGATGGTGGGATCTGCCGCTGCACCGCCGAGGGTGACGACGTGCGTGTTCGTGAGCACGTAGCCGTCGTCGCTGATGATCACGCCGGAGCCGCTGCCGGCTTCCTGCGAGCCGGCGACCTCGATGGTGACCACGGACGGCAGTGCGGAGGTCGCGACCGCGGTGGTCTCGTTGACCGAGCCGGGGTTGTTGACCGTCACGGTCTGCGGCCCGGTCGCCGTGCCGGAGGACGGGGTGTCCTGGAGCCCGTTCAGCAGCGCACCGCCGCCGAAGCCCGCGACGCCGCCGACGAGTGCGGCCGCGACGATCAGCGCCGCGAACTTCGTGCCCCCGCGCGACTTCTGCTCCTTGGTCTTGGTGCCATCGCCGACGAGCGGCTCCGCGCCGTACGGCTGCGTGGGCTGCGTGTGCGACGCCGTCGGGATGCCGAAGGCCGCGCCCGAAGCGGTGCCCGTCGCCGGCGCAGATGGCGCGCTGAATGCGTGCGGCACCGGCGCGACCTGCGGCGCGGGCGACACGTGCGACGTGAACGTCGACGGCACCTCGTGCCCCTGCACCGGTGCACCGGGCATCGGCGCGGCGGTGGCGGGCGCGGCGGATGCCGACCCGGTCGTGTCAGCGGCGGCAGGCGTCGCCGGCTGAGCGGCGACCTCTGCAGCCTCGGTGGACGGCACGGCGTCGTTCGACGCGGGTGCCGAGTGGTCCTGGGTGTTGTCTTCGTTCATGGTGTGTGCTCCTTCAACGACCACTTCAGAATGACGCCTGTGTCTGTGTGTTCCTTATGTCGACGATGAGTTTCAGCTATGGCCTTAGCCTGTTCTTCATGAGTGTCATTCCCGGCGCATGGCGGCGCACGGCGGCCGGTGCAGGCCTGCTCGCCGCAGACGGAACCGTCGCGCCCACCATCTTCGCAGAGATGTCCGCCGCCGCAGCCCGTACCGGGGCGATCAATCTCGGACAGGGCTTCCCCGACGAGGACGGACCATCGGAGGCGCTCGAGGCCGCCCGCAGCGCGATCGCCCACGGAGCCAATCAGTATCCGCCGGGTCGCGGCATTCCCGACCTGCTCGCCGCCATCAGCGAGCACCAGCGGCGCTTCTACGGCCTCGACGTGGACCCGGCCGACGAAGTGATCGTGACGGCCGGCGCCACCGAGGCGCTCACGGCGACGCTGCTCGCGCTGATCGACGGTCCCGACGACGAGGTGGTCGTCTTCGAGCCGTACTACGACTCGTACGCCGCGGCGGTGGCGCTGGCGGGCGCACGACTGCGCACTGTCCCCCTCCGCGCTCCCGACTTCCAGCCCGACCTCGATCAGCTCGCCGCGAGCGTGACGGACCGCACCCGGATCATCCTCGTCAACGATCCGCACAATCCCACGGGTGCGGTCTTCGGTCGCGACGTGCTCGAGGAGGTCGTCCGGCTGGCCGCACGGCACGACGCCGTCATCGTCACCGACGAGGTCTACGAACACCTGGCGTTCCACGCGCCGCACACCCCGATCGCCACACTCCCCGGAGCGGCCGAGCGCACCCTCACCATCTCCTCGGCGGGCAAGACCTTCTCCGCGACGGGATGGAAGATCGGCTGGGTCCACGGGCCCGCCGACCTCATCACCGCCGTCCTCACCGTGAAGCAGTACCTCACGTACGTGAACGGCTCCCCCTTCCAGCCGGCTGTCGCGGTGGGGCTCCGCTTGCCCGATTCGTACTTCACGGATGCCGCGACGGCACTCGCCCGCAAGCACGAGATCCTCGGCGAAGGACTGCGCACCGCAGGATTCACGGTGTACGCCCCGCAGGGCGGCTACTTCACGGTGGCGGACGCGACGGCGCTCGGCGGCGCGGACGCCGCAGCATTCTGTCGTTCTCTGCCGGAGCGCGCCGGAGTCGTGGCGATCCCCCTGACGGCGTTCGTCTCCGAACCCCACCGGCACGAGTACTCGGGCCTGGTGCGCTTCGCCGCCTGCAAGCGCGTCGACGTGCTCGAGGAGGCGGCTTCGCGGCTGGCGCGGTTCTCCGCCTGACCGGCTCTCCGCTCGCAGCGGATCACGCCATCAGCGCGGTACGACCGCGTATCTCCGCGCGCGCAGCGAGGGATTGCTCCGGCGCACCCGCTCGATCGCGACGGCCTCCACGACCGCGACCGCGATGCCGGGGGCTGTCCCCACCCCCGCCAGGACCACGCCCTGCGGGTCGATGACCTGCGAGTGGCCGACACCGATCGGCGTCGGGTGATCGGCCGCGACCACGTAGACGGTGTTCTCGATCGCGCGCGCGGCGAGCAACGTCGTCCAGTGGTGCTCCTTGAGTGGACCTCGGACCCACTCGGCGGGGACGACCAGGACGTCGGCCTGCGCGTCGACGAGAGACCGGGCGACTTCGGGGAACCTCAGGTCGTAGCAGGTCATGAGCCCGAAGCGGAGTCCGCCGAGCTCGAACGTCGCGGCCTCCCCCACTTCCCCGGGTTCGATCCAGTCGGACTCGGTCTGCCCGAAGGCGTCGTAGAGATGCTGTTTGCGATAGACGGCGAGGATGCCGTCACCGCGCACTGCGACGACAGCGTTCCGCACTCGATGCCCATCGGAGGCTCGCTCGACGAGGCCGGCGACGATCACCACCGCGCGGTCGGCGGCCAGCGCGGTCAGAGTCTCGACGAACTCGCCGTCGAGACCCTCCGCATTCGCGGCGAGGGTGTCGTCCATCGGGTCGACGAAGTAGCTCGAGTACTCGGGGAAGACGATCAGCTTCGCGCCCCGCGCGGCAGCGTCGGCAGTCAGTTCCGCGATCTGCGCGAGGTTGTCGGCTCGGGAAGCGGTCGGCGCGAACTGGCACACGGCGACGGCGACGGCAGGGGTCTCAGGCATATCCCCATCCTCTCGCATCGACACGCCCGGGGCGTCGCGCAGGGCGGCCCCGATTGGCCGGGCCCCGGGATCCGTGATAAGTTACTTCTTGTGCCGCGGGGTGGAGCAGTTCGGTAGCTCGCCGGGCTCATAACCCGGAGGTCGCAGGTTCAAATCCTGTCCCCGCAACAAATGAAAGGCCCTCTGACTCGGAGAAATCCAGGTCAGAGGGCCTTTCGCTTTGCCCGGATGAGTCCGATGATTGCGAGGACGAGTCCGACGATTGCGGCGACGAGCCCGAGGATCACATCGGCCGGAGACGAGAATGGGCGCCCCCGAGGGGGCGCCCATTCTGCTCTCCGTGACGAAGGGGTGATCACTCCCCCGCTGCGGACTCCAGCTGTAGCAGCTTCTCGACCGCCGCGGTGAGGCGCTCGTCGGCCTCGGCGAACTTGGCGAGGTCACCGGCCTTCAGTGCCGCTTCACGGTCGATCAGGGCCTCCTGCGCCGAGGCCAGGGCGTCCGCCTCGGCGTTCGTCGGCTGCGTGGGCTCTGTCGGCGTCTCTCCGGTCTCCGGATCCTCTGTCCCGGGTTCGGTGGGTTCGACCTCGTCGTCACCACCGGTCGCACCGGAGTCACCGCCGAAGAGTGTGTCGAGCGCCTCGGTGAGGGTGTTCTCGAACGCGACCCGGTCACCGAAGGCGACCAGCACCTTCTGCAGACGCGGCAGCTGCGTTCCCTCGGACGACTGCACGTAGACGGGCTGCACGTAGAGCAGACCGCCGCCGACGGGCAGCGTCAGCAGGTTGCCGTAGATCACCTCGGACTCACCCTGCTGCAGCAGGTTGAGCTGGGGAACCACCGACGTATCGGAGTTGTAGGTGTTCTGCACCTGACCGGGACCGGGAACCGTGGTGTCGGTGTCGATCTCGAGCATGCGCAGCTGGCCGTAGCCCTCTGCCTTCTTGCCCTTCTCGGAACCGGCATCCGAGTCCACCGCGAGGTAGCCCATCAGCACGTCACGGCTTCCGCCCGCGCCCTGCGAGTTCGGGATGAACGTCGAGAACATCGAGAACCGCGGCGAATCCTGGCCGGGCATCTGCATCGTCAGGTAGTACGGCGGCTGCAGCATCGCCTCGCTGCGCGGGTCGTTCGGCGTCTGCCAGCGGTTGTCCTGCTGAGCGAACGAGCCGGCCTTGTCGACGTGGTAGACGCCGAGGACGTCACGCTGCACCTTGAACAGGTCGGTCGGGTAGCGCACGTGGCTCATCAGCTCGCCCGACATGTCGCTGATCGGCTTCAGCGTCGACGGGTAGATCTTCTGCCAGGTCTTGAGCACCGGGTCTTCGTCATCCCATGCGTAAAGCGTGACGGAACCGTCGTAGGCATCGACCGTGGCCTTGACCGAGTTGCGGATGTAGTTGATGTCATCGATGGCGAGCGTCGGTGACGGGACGTTGGAGTCCGCGATCGCGTCGGACAGGCTGACGCTCGTCGAGTACGGGTACGTCGAGCTGGTCGTGTAGCCGTCGACGATCCACACGATACGACCGTCCACCACGCTCGGGTACGGGTCGCTGTCGAGCTCGAGGTACGGAGCGACCTTCTGCACGCGGGTCTTCGGGTCACGGTCGTACAGGATCTGCGATTCCTCGTTCACCAGGTTGGAGAACAGGATCTGCTCCGACTGGAACTTCAACGCGTAGAGAAGCTTCGTGAACGTGTCGCCGATCTGCGGACCGCCGCTGCCCTCGAACGTGGTCTTCGTCTCGCTCGAGCCGTCCTTGCCGCGCGGGTAGTCGATCTCCGCCGGCTCGGAGCCGTCGGGAGCCCCGACGATCGAGTACTCGGGCGAGTTCTCGCCGAAGTAGACCCGCGGCTCGAAGTTCTCTCGGTCGGACAGGAACCCGGAGGTCGGGATGCCGCGCTCGAGGAACACGGGCTCACCGTCGGTCGTCCGCTGGTTGCCCGCGGCCGCGACGAGGCCGTAGCCGTGGGTGTAGACGGCGACACGGTTGTTCCAGTTGTCTCCGTCGCCGAGACCCGACATGTCGAGGTCGCGCACGGACACCACGGTGTCCTGCATCTTCCCGTCGATCTCGTACCGGTCGACGTCCATCGTCTTCTGGAATTGGTAGTACCCGCGGTACTGCTCGAGCTGACGGACGGTCGGCGGGATGACCTTCGGGTCCATGATGCGTGTGGACGCCGTGGTCTCCGCGTCGGCGCGCAGCTGGCCGGCCTCGGCATCGGTCTTGGCGGCGAAAGGCGTCGTCTCGAGGTTCGCGACCCCGTACGCCTCCTTCGTGCCGTCGATGTTCCGCTGGTAGTACTCGGCCTGATAGGCGTTCTGGTTCGGCTTCACCTGGAAGGTGGTGACCACCCAGGGGTAACCGACGCCGACGACCAGTGCGGCGACGATCAGCAGTGCCGTGGCCGCGAGCGGGAAGCGCCAGCGGCCGATGACGGCCGTGACGAAGAAGAGGATCGCGACGACGCCGGCGATGATCGCGAGGATCGCGAGGCCGGGGATGGTCGCATTGACTCCCGTGTACGCGGCACCGGTGATGCGGTCGTCGGGCTGCACCAGCGTCTTGTACTGGTCGAGCCAGAGGCTCGCCGCCTGCACGAGCAGGTAGAGCCCCGCGATGACGGCGAGCTGGATGCGAGCGGGCTTGGAGATGCGCAGCTCACCCTGGCCGATGCGCACCGAGCCGTAGAGGTACGACACGAGCGCCGTGACCAGAAGCGACAGCAGCAGGACGGCCGAGACGAACGCGAGAAGGATCGAGTAGAACGGCATCGCGAACATGTAGAAGCCGGTGTCGATGCCGAACTGCGGGTCGACACTCGAGGTGGCGACGCCGTTGGCCCACAGCCACACGGTCTTCCACTGCCCTGCGGCGGCGAACCCGGCGAACAGTCCGAAGAAGATCGGCATCCCCCACATCGCCAGACGGCGCAAGGGTTCGATGACCTCCTGGTATCGGTCCAGCTGCGAGCTGAGTCGCACGTAGACCGGGCGCAACCGGTACGCGAGCTGGATCGCGACGAACAGGGGCACGGCCATCCCGAGGAAGCCGACGACGAACATCACCGCCGTGGCGATCCACTGCGTGGTGAGAACCCCCGTGAAGCCCACCTGATCGAACCACAGGAACTCGGTGTACAGGGAGGCGAACA
Organism: Microbacterium maritypicum; assembly: GCF_041529975.1. NCBI lineage: Bacteria > Bacillati > Actinomycetota > Actinomycetes > Micrococcales > Microbacteriaceae > Microbacterium > Microbacterium maritypicum. The sequence goes on from NZ_CP168030.1 coordinate 3,159,272, forward strand.
CGAAGAACACCGCGATCAAGGCGGCGATGATCACCAAGGAGATGCCGAGAATACGTCGGGACGTTCGAGGCGTGGCCGGATTCGATGCTGAGGGTGAGGTCACCCTTCCATCCTAGGCATCGCTCACTGTGCGCGGGCTGTCATCCCGATCACGGCGAGGTCACGGCCGCTCTCGAGGATCAGCCGGCGACGCGTTCGCAGGTGGGCAGCGAGGCGACGTCGCCGTCGTCCGCGATGACCTCGAGCGCCGCGAGCGACTCGTCGAGCGTGGCCGTGCGGATCACCTGCAGCCCGTCGGGAACGTGCCCGACGACCTCGTCGCAGTTGGCCTCCGGGGCGAGGAAGTACTCCGCTCCGGCGTCACGCGCACCGTACAGCTTCTGTCGGATACCGCCGATCGGTCCGACCGTGCCGGCGGCGTCGATCGTTCCGGTGCCGGCCACATTCTCCCCACCGTTGAGCTCGCCCTCGGTGAGGGTGTCGATGATGCCGAGCGCGAACATCATCCCGGCGCTCGGGCCGCCGACGTTGTCGAGCTGGATCGTCACGTCGATCTCGAAGTCGTAGTCGGTGCGGAGCGTGACGCCGATCAGCCAGGTCGTCACTCCCCCCTCGGTGTGCTCCTCCGGGGTCACCTCGACGCTCTGCTCCTCGCCGTCGCGCAGCACCGTGAGGGTCACCGGGTCTCCCCCGGCCTTCTGGATCGCGGCCCGCAGCTCCGTCGCCGACTCGACAGCCGTGCCGTCGATCCCGGTGATCACGTCGTCGGCTTCGAGGGTGCCGTCGGCCGGAGAGTCGGCGACCGCATCCACGACCACGACCTCTGCGCCTGTGTCGTAGCCGAGCTCGTTGAGCGCGGCCGCCGTCGCCTCGTGCTGCGAGTCGACCATCAGCGTGGCGTTGCGCTCGTCGCGCTGCTCGGTCGTGACCCCCTCGGGGAAGACCGAGTCCAGCGGCACGACAGCGCGCGACGAGTCCATCCAGGCCAGCGCCAGCTCGAACCAGCTCGGGGTGCGCTCCCGGTTGCCGACGACTTGCACGGTGGTGAGGTCGAGGGTGCCCGCGGTCTCGAACGTCTCGGCGCCTTCGACCTTGATCAGGGGAACCTCGTCGCCCTCCTTGTCCGTCGCGGTGCCGAGGGTGTCGTAGACCGGACCCGGCCGCTGGATCACGTACGGCGACGGCAGGAATGTCAGCACGACGAGGGCGACGAGTGCGACGACCAGCGCCCAGACTCCGAGTCCGAGCTTTCCAGACCGCGTTCGATCCACTGCATTCCTCCGTCGTTCGCGGGCGGCGTACACCGATCTGCCCGCATCGGGTTCGCGCGCAGAAACCTGTGACTAGCGTAGAGGCCACGGCTTCAGACCTGCTGAGAGGCGAGCGACATGGCAGACAACGACCCCACCCCCGAGGACTTCCAGGAGTTCCTGCGAAGGATGCTCGCGAACCAGGGCGGTGGCGACATCGACCCCGAAGCGCTTCGAGGTGCCTTCGAAGGCATGGACGGCTTCACCCTCGACCCCGCGATGATGCAGACGATCATGTCGCAGCTCCAGGGCGCGTTCGGCGGCGACCCGTGGGAGAACGCGCTGCGGCAGGCCCTGTTCATCGCCAACCGCGACGGACAGGGCATCACCGAGGGCTCCCGCACCTCGCTCGCGGATTCCTTCTCCCTCGCGAACCTGTGGCTCGGCGAGGCCACCACGATCTCCGAGCTCTCCGAGGCGCCCACTGCGATGACCCGCGGAGAATGGGTCGAGAAGACGCTGCCGGTGTGGAAGGAGATCGCCGACCCGGTGTCGACCAGCATCGCCGACGCGCTCACCTCCGCACTCGATACGCAGGTCCCCGAGGAGATGCGCAGCGTCGTCCAGGGCGCGGGCAAGCTCATGCGCGGCCTCGGCGGCTCGGTGTTCGCCGCCCAGTTCGGCCAAGTGCTCGGCAACCTGTCGCTCGAGGTCGTGTCCGGAGGCGACGTCGGGATCCCCGTGCTCCCCGCGGGAACGGCCGCCGTCATCCCCCAGAACCTCACGGCATTCGGCGACGGCCTCGAGATCCCGGAAGACCAGATCGCGCTCTATCTCGCCACCCGGGAGCTCGCCTATGCCCGGCTCTACCGGCACGCGAAGTGGCTGCACCTGCACGTGATGGCGCAGATCACGGACTTCGCTCGGGGTGTGACCGTCGACGTGGACGCCCTCGAAGACGTAGCGAGCAGGTTGGACCCCTCCGACCCCGAGGAACTGCGCGCGGCCATCGAGGGCGGCGCGCTCCTGCCCGTGCAGAGCGAAGCGCAGCGCGAGGCCCTGACCCGACTCGAGAACCTCATCGCCACGATCGACGGCTGGGTCGACGTGGTGACCGCTCAGGCGACGTCCCGCCTCCCCGATGGCGCGCGGATCGCCGAGGCCGCCCGTCGCCGCCGCGCGGTGGGCGGACCCGCCGAGGACGCGCTCGGCGCGCTGGTGGGGCTGAAGCTGCGACCGCGGCGCATGCGCGAAGCATCGGCCATGTGGCAGGCCGTCACCGATGCCGTGGGCATCAGCGCCCGCGACTCCCTCTGGGACTATCCCGACCTGATGCCCACGGCCGAGGACATCGACGACCCGAGCGCGCTCGTGGCCCGACTGCAGGCCGTCGAACGCGGCGAACAGCCCGTCGCGGACGAGTTCGACGAGGCGCTCGCCCGCCTGCTCGACGGTGACGACTTCTCGGAGGAGACACCGTCCGATGGTGGCGAGGACGGCGCCGAGGATGATGGCGACGCCGCCCCGGAGGGGGACCGCCCGGTCTGAGGATCCGACCACGACGGGGACGGAAGGTGTCATCACCTCTCCTCCCCCGTCGGGGACACGCGCGGCAGTTGTCCACGGATGCCTCGACAACTCCCCGCGGGCGGCGGCGTCCCTCCAGAATCGGAGAGATGCCTCTCACACCGCCGATCCTCACGCGCCTCGACCCGAGTGCACCGCTGCTGTGGCGGGACGAGCACACGCTGCAGCTCGGTGACGACGACGGACTGCGCGTCGAGGCGGATGCCGCCTGGGTGGAGCTCCTACTCAGCCGCCTGCGCACGGGTTTCCGCCGCGGATCGTTCGACGTGATCGCGCACGCCGCCGGGGCCCCGCGCGAGGCGGCGAGGGCTCTGCTCGCGCGCCTGGAACCCGCACTGCTCGATGAGCCGACCGCGCCCCGCACGGCCTGGGTCGAGAGCATCGGCATCGACGACGGGCGCACCGAACACCGCATTCGGGAGGCGCTCACGGATGAGGGTGTCTCCCTCGTCGATCCCGGGCGACGACCGGGCGTGGGCGTCGTACTCGTGCGAGGCGCCGCGGCGGCTCTGCAATTCGCGCGCCACCTGCGCGAAGACACCCCGCATCTGCCGGTGTCCTTCGAGCCGGGCAGGGTGACCGTCGGGCCGCTCGTGGTCCCCGGCGAATCCGCGTGCCTCGCCTGCCGCGATGCGCACGCCACCGCCCTCGATCCGGCATGGCCACTCCTGCACACTCAGATGATCGACCGCGACCCCGGCCCGATCCGCGCCGCGCAAGTCGCCGAGGCGGGTCGCCTCGCCGCCCTGCTCCTCGCCGGCGACCGAAGCGCTGACGGGCGCGTCGTGCGCGTCAGCGCGGACGGTTCCCGCGTGTGGCGTTCGGTGACATTTCACGAAGAATGCCGGTGCCGCGGCCTGTGGTCCCCATCTCAGCGAGGAACCTCGACGGAGCACGCTCCCCCCGTCCTGCCGATCTCGACCAGGACAGCGAGAGCGTTCGCGCGGCCCGCGTGACGCCCACGTAGGCCAGACGCCGCTCTTCGTCGACCGATTCGAAGGTCGTCGCGTAGGAGATCGGGAGTGAGCCCTCGGCCCAGCCGGCGAGATGCACATGCGGCCATTCCAGGCCCTTCGCCGCGTGCAAGGTCGAGAGGGTCACCGTCCGCATCGTGGGCTCGTGCTGGTCCTTGGCCCGCGCCATCAGCGCATCGCTGAAGCTGCGCAGGGTCGCGTCCGGTCCGGCTTCCTCGGCGAGCCGCAGGATGGCGCGCCGCGCCTCCCAGCCGCCGCGCTGCGCCCCACCGGCGGCCGGTGGCTCGTCGGTCAACCCGAGCTCGCGCAGCACCCGTTGCACCCCGGGCAGGAACCCCTGCTCGGTGGGCGCCACCGCCGCCGCACGCAGCGCCAGGATCGCCTGACGCACCTCCGGCATCGAGAAGAACCGGGTCCCGCCCAGCACCGTGGTCGCGACGCCCTCGACGGCGAGCGCCTGCTGCAGCATCGCGGACTGCGCGTGCGCACGGTACAGCACGGCGATCTCCGAAGGCGATGCTCCGGCCGCGATCTGCGCAGAGATGGCGGCGGCGATGCCTGCGGCCTCTTCGCCCTCGGTGTCATAGGCGGTGACGGTGGGGGCATCCGCGGTGAACTGCTCTCGCGCCGGCACGAGCTCCAGCGCGCCGGGACGGCCCTGCATCAGCGCGTTCGCGACGGTGAGGATGGGGGGCTGGGAGCGGTAGTTCGTCTCGAGCCGCACCACCGTGGCATCGGGATGACGTCGTTCGAACTCGAGCAGGAACCGCTGCTCCGCCCCGGCGAAGGAGTAGATGGTCTGGCTGGCGTCGCCGACGACGCAGATGTCGTGTCGGTCGCCGAGCCACAGCTCCAGCAGCCTGTTCTGCAGCGGCGAGACGTCTTGGAACTCATCGACCGTGAAGTGACGGTACTGCTCGTGGACGGATGCCGCGACCCGCGGTTCTGCCTCCAACATGCCCGCGCACGCGAGCAGCACATCCTCGAAGTCGAGTTGACGGCGATCGTCCTTCAGCGTTTCGTAGCCGCGCATGAGCTCGACCAGCTGACCGGCGTCGACGCCGCTGATCGGACGCCCGAGCGCGGCGTACTGCTCGATCGAGAGCATCGAGACCTTGCGCCATTCGATCTCGGACGCGATGTCACGAAGGGTGGCCGTGCTCGGGCGGAGCCGCATCGCATCGGCGGCCTGACCCAGCATCCGCACCTTGTTGTCGATGATCGAGGGCGCGGGCGAGCCGGCAAGCGTCGGCCAGAAGAAGTTGAGTTGCGCGAGGGCGGTCGCATGGAAGGTCCGAGCCGCGACGCCCTCGACGCCGAGCGCCCGCAGACGCCCCCGCAGTTCGCCTGCCGCCTTGGCGGTGAAGGTGACGGCCATGACGCGCGACGGCGAGTACGCCCCGGTGTCGACGCCGTGCGCGATGCGATGCGTGATGACACGCGTCTTCCCGGTACCGGCTCCGGCGAGCACCACGACGGGTCCGCGAAGGACGGATGCTGCAGCCCGCTGCCGCTCGTCGAGGGCATCGAGTGCGCTCACGCGTGTTCCTCGTACCAGTCGACGATCAGTGCACGGGCGATCGACGCGTGACCAGGAAGCCCGACCGGACCGTCTCCCGCGAGGGCGGAACCGATCTCGGCACGCGTGAACCACCGCACATCGATGATCTCCTCGCCGTCGGCGAGCGCCGTGGACTCCTCATCGACGACGGCGCGGAACCCCATCATGAGCGACCGCGGGAACGGCCACGCCTGTGACGAGATGTAGCGCAGCGACGACAGGCGCACGCCGGACTCCTCCTCGATCTCGCGGTGGACGGTCGACTCCAGCGACTCCCCCGCCTCGGTGAAGCCGGCGAAGCACGAGTACATGCGGCCGCCCCAGTTCGCGTTGGCGCCGAGGAGCAGGCGTTCCCCGTCACGGCTCTCGACGGCGACGATCACGGCCGGATCCGTGCGCGGGAAGTGCTCCCGCCCGCACACGAGGCAGCGTCGCGACCATCCGCCGTTGCGCAGCTCGGTGCCACCACCGCAGGTGGGGCAGAACGGTGCGTCGCGGAGCCACCCGGCGAGCGCGACGGCACCGGTGAGCAGCTCCGTCTCCTGTCCGTCGATGCGACCGCCGAGATCGCGCAGCCCGAGCCACACCTCGTCGGGAGCGGTGTCGAGCGCATCGGTCTCCGGCGGGGCGGCGGCGAGGAGCAGCACGGTACCGTCGGCGTCGCGTCCGAGGAGAGCCCAGGTCGCCTCGACCACGGTCTCGGCGGGCACCCGCAGGAGCGTCGAATCGACGACTCTGACCCGCCCCTCGCGGACGACGATCACCCGGGTGGCCGGGTCGCCACGGAGGCGGCCGATGACGTCCGGCTCGTCGCGGAGTTCGGCTGCACGGTCGAGGGACGGGCGCGGAATGGTCATCGACTCCCTCTTTCACGGGCGTGGCGGAGGCGGGACCGCCCCTGAGCCGACCTACCCTGGGGGCATGGGACGCTCTCCTTTCACTCTAGCCGCGGCAGTGACCGCTGCTCTGCCCGGGGCGGAGGTCACGGGCGCCCGCAGCTTGAGCGCGGACGGCGACGCGCGGTTCGACTCGGCGGTGGCCTCACTTGCCGACGGTCGTGAGCTCGCGATCCGTGTCGCAGACGATGACGACACCGCGCGTGAGCTCGCTGCCGAGGCACTCGCGTTGCGTGCACTGACCGACGGCGCACGGGCGATGCTCCCCTTCCGCGCCCCGGCCTACATCGGGGAGACGCGACTCGGCGACGCCCGCGCCCTCGTGACCGAGCTCCTTCCCGGATTCCAGATCGAGGCCCCGCTGGTGCCGGCCGGGCGTGGCGCCGCCGAATCCATGGGGTCGTCGATCGCCGCCGTGCACGCCCTTCCGACCTCGGTCGTCCGCGGTTCCGGGCTCGCCACTCGCAGCGCCGAGGAGAGCCGCGCGGAACTGGAGCGCCTGATCGACACCGCCGCGGCCACGGGCCGCGTTCCGGCTCGACTCACGGTGCGCTGGCGCGATGCCGTCGCCGACGACGAGCTGTGGCGTTTCGAGTCCACCGTCATCCTGGGGGGCGTCCAGGCGACCTCGTTCCTGTTCGAAGACGACCCCGAGCGCGGTCCCGAAGTGGTCGGACTGGTCGGATGGCATGGACTCTCCGTCGGCGATCCGGCCCTCGATCTCTCCTGGCTCTCGGCAGCCCCGGACGCCGCCGCCGACGTGCACGCGGCATATGCCCGTTCGGTCGACCGGGCACCCGACAGCGGCCTGGAGGTGCGCGCGCGCCTGCTCGCGGAGCTCGAGTTCGCCCGATGGCTGGTCCACGGCGATTCGATGCGCCGACCGGACATCGTCGACGATGCCGCCGCCCTGCTGGACGCACTCGCCGAGGGCATCCGCGACGACGACCTGAACGTCGTCGACTCTCGCGGGGTCGGTGTCGACTCCGCCCTCGATGCCCTCGACCGTGTTCCCCAGGACACCGCCGCAGAGATCGATACATCGATGCACACCGACGCGTACAACCCGGAAGAGCTGTGGGCCAACGCCCCCGACGAGTCGGACCCGGCGCAGACCGAGACCGCGCCCCACGAAGCACTCCCGGGCACCGCGACCGGCCGTCGCGCCGACGAGAGCGCGCACCGGGCGGAGATGCTGAACATCGAGACCGAGGACCTCTCCGGTGTCGCGAGCCTTTTCGCCGGCACCAGCGGAGTCGCCGGAGCACGCGAGGACTCGCACCCCCTCGCCCCGCGCGAGGACACGGATGACGACGCGGACGATTCCGACGAGGCTCAGCGCGCCGCGCGCGCGGCACTCCAGCGATGGAAGAGCTCTTCCTCCGAATAGACGCGGTCGCCCCGGATGATCAGATCGTCCGCCACGTAGTACAACGCCACGTCGATCTCCTCGAGCGGCACCTCGAATCGCCGATGATAGGCCAGGCGGTAGAGCGCGAGCTGCAGCATCCGTTCGTCGCGCTCCTGCGGTGTGCGCGGCGCCCGACCGGTCTTCCAGTCGACGATCTCGATGCGGCCGCCGCGGTCGGCGCGCCGGTACACCGCGTCGAGCTTGCAGATCACGATGTGCGCCTCTTCGCGCTCGTGCGAGCCGGGCAGTCCGGATCCGAGGGCGAAATCGATCTCGATCTCCACGGCGATCGGCTTCAGCCCGCCCCATTCGCTGCGCTCGAACGTCGCCTGCAGGACAGCGAGATCAGCGGCGTCGGCGGCTGCACCCGACCCTTCGCGTACGGGGTCTGACCCGGTCTCGTCCTCGTCTATCTCCCAGAGCGCCTCGTCGACGCGACTGCCGACTCCGACGAGTTCGGACCGCTGCTCCACCCAGGCATGGAACAGGGTGCCGAGCCGCGTCTGCCGATAAGGGCGTTCCGGCATGGGGCGCACGATCGACGACAGCGTTCCCGAGAAGTCGGTGACATAGTCCTTGAATCGCGAGGCGGGGACGCGCGTCGGGGCCTCGGCATCGGTTCCGCGCTGGCGGGCGGCGCGCTCAGCCAGCAGCCGTTCGAGCTCGATCGTCGGCTCGGCCGTCCCGGCGCGCATCGCCTCATCGACGGCTGTGGCGGCTGCGGTGACGACCGTCCTCCGCGCTCCCAGCGGATCGAGTGGCCAGCGGAGCGTGGACCCGGGGCCGTCGTACGGATTGTCGTCCGGGTCCACCGTCTCGATCGGCTCGAGGCCGCGCACCTCGATCGCCTCGACGAGGAAGGGACTCGGCGTGCGCGGGGCCTTCTGACCGGCCCAGTGCGCACCGCTGAGGAGCAGATCCGTCCGCGCACGGGTGACCGCGACGTACGCGAGGCGCCGCTCCTCCTGCTGCTGATACGCGCGGTAGGCGTCCTTGAACCTCTTGAGCGCACCTCCGTGCGGATTCGCTTTCGTCGCACCGCCGGAGAGCGACGCCTGCGCGAGCTTCTGCCGCTTCGCGGGGTCGGCCTCGCCGCCCATGGCCTCGGCGGGGTCCCACTCGAAACGCGGCAACGCGTCCCTGTCGCCGCGCAGCGCGAACGGCACCACGCCGAACCCGAACCAGCCGGAGGTGTCGGAGACCCGGCTCGGAAGCTCGTCGGCGACCAACCGGACCACCGCGACCGCATCCCACTCCAGGCCCTTCGACCCGTGGATGGTCAGCAGCTGCACGACACCGGCCTCCGGCGGCTCCGGCCGCGGCATCAGCTCATCCGTGCTCTCGGCCTTGTCGAGCCAGGCGAGCAGGCTGCCGATGCTCCCGCGCTCGTCGGCGGCGAGGAACGCGCGCACCTCGTCGGCGAAGGCACGCAGCTGCGTGGCCGCGATGCGTGCAGGCCCCCTGGTCTCGTTGGCCGCGAGCTCTATGTCCAGGCGGAGCTCGAGCTCGATGAGCCGGATCAGCTCCGGGATCGGCTGCGACGAGGCGCGTCGGAGCCGTTCCAGCATCTCCCCCGCTGCTCTGACCCGCGCCCGCCCGTCGGGGGTGATCGATTCGAGCAACCGGTAGTCGTCGCGCACGGCGCGCACCACGTCGACCGCGTCGATGATCGACACCGCCTCGTCCGCGCCGCGGGAGGAGCGCAGCCGCGCGCGCACCTCCTCCGGCAGGGGCGCCATCGCGGTGTCGCGCTCCGACAGCGTGCGCCCCAGGTCGTACAGGGCCGCCATGTCGGCGACGCCGACGCCGAACCGGGGGCCGGTGAGCAGGCGGATCAGCGCGGACCCCGCCGTGGGGTCGTGCACGACGCGAAGGGTCGAGACGACGTCGACCACCTCCGGTGTCGCGAGGAGTCCACCGAGGCCGAGGATGCGGTGCGGGATGCCGCGGCCGGCGAGCGCGACCGCGAAGGTCTGCATGTGCCGCTTGGAACGGAACAGGATCGCGCCGGTGTGGGGTGTCGTCGCGTGACCCGCACCGGCCGCGCGCGCATCGTGCTCCGTCCGCCGTTCGGCGAACCAGTCCGCGACGGCCGCGGCCTCCTCGTCGACCGTGAACGGGAATCGCACGGCGACGGTGCCTTCCCCCGCCCCGGGGCGGGGTTCGAGAGGCGGGACATCCAGCCCCGGGCGCTGCAGCGGCTCGAGTACCCGGTTCGCGATGTCGAGGATGCCGCGGTCGTTCCGCCAGCTCGTCATGAGGCTGTACGTCGTCGCTGTTCCCATTCCCGAGAACGTGCCGGAGAAGGCGTAGAGGTTGTCGGCGCTCGCACCCCGCCAGCCGTAGATCGACTGGTGCGGGTCTCCGACCGCCATCACCGCGGAATCGCGGAAGAGCTCGGCGAGGAAGCGCGTCTGGATCACCGAAGTGTCCTGGTACTCGTCGAGGAGCACGACGCGATGCTGCTCGCGGAGCTCTGCGCGGACATCGGGAGCGGACTCGACGATGTCGTAGGCGCCACTGACCTGATCGGCGAAGTCCAGCACGCCACGACGTTCCTTCTCGTCGATGTAGTCACGCACCAGGCGTGCGAGCGTCGGCAGACTGAGCAGGTTGACCGCCGCCTTCTCGACATCGCCGTTGCTTCGATACGGCTCGAACGCGAGGGCCTGCTCCCCCGCGATCCGCTCGGCCAGGGCGAGGTCGACGCGATGATCGAGGGCGTCACCCGCGAGCCGCTGCACTGCGTCGATGATCGTCCCGAGCGCATAGTCGATGTTCTCCAGCTCGGGCAGATCGCTGCGGAGCACCACTTCCCGCGCGAGCATCCAGGAGGCTGCCTGGCTGAGCATCGCGACGTCGGGATCCCGCCCGATCCGTGCCGCATGTTCCCGGACGATGCCGTCGGCGAACGCGTTGTAGGTCGAGACGCGCGGCCGGACCATGAGGTCTTCCGCCGATCGGGGCGTCGCCGGATTCCAGCCGGTGCCGTGGTGCGCGGCCAGCTCGTCGAGCACATGCGTGCGCACGAGCTCGCGCTGGCGGCCCGGCACCGCCTCATCGACACGACGAAGTGCACCGGTCCGCACGATCTCGGGCAGATGCGGCAGGAGTCCCCGGCGTCCGTATTCGTCGATGACCGCGAGCCGGTGTCCGATCCGTTCAGCGAGCTCGCCCGCCGCCTTCCGCGTGAACGTCAGGCCGAGGATCTCATCTCTGCGCACGTGTCCGTTCGCGACCAGCCACACCACGCGCCCCGACATCGTCTCGGTCTTGCCGCTGCCGGCACCGGCCACGACCAGCGCCGGCTCCGGCGGAGCCTCGATCACGCGTTGCTGAGCAGCTGTGGGCGAGGGCTGGCCGAGCGCGGCGGCGATGTCGGTGGCGGAGAGGCCTTCGCCGCCGTTCCACGCCGTCATGAGCTCACCGCCGGCACCGTGTGGATTCGGCACGGATGCACGCGGCGCTGCGTGTCTGCGCAGTGCGACTCCACCTGCGCGGTGAAGCTCGATGCCGACATACCGCGCGCCGCATCCGATACCCGCCGCAGGAAGGCGGAGCGCGACTCGTCGCTCAGCGTGTGCTGATGGGCGATCCGGTAGTCGCTCTTGGCGAGCGTCTTGGAGACGATCACGAGCCGCGCACCCGCCAGAGACGCCGGCGGGGCACCCTCGACCAGCCCCTCCTGGACCGCCACCTGATAGGCGGCCAGCTGTGCGTGCTCGGCGACGCCGGAGTCGGATTCGGGGTCGTTCTTCCCGGTCTTCAGGTCGACGACGACCACGGGCCCTTCCGGTCCGCTCGACATCCGCTCCCAACCGCGTCCGCGAGCATGGGAGTGCTCGCCGGCCGCCGGCGGATAGGCCTCCACCCGGTCGATGTACCCGTGGATGACGGCCTGATTCGACCGGTCCTCCCCGACCGGGTGCACCGTCGGCACGGCATCGTCTCCCGCTTCGGCGGCCACGTCGACGGCGAAGCGGAACTCCATCTCGCTGCCGATCGCGCGGCCGCCCTCGCGGCGCACATCGCCGAGATAGGTGTGCAGGCGGCTCACGAGCACGTCTGCGCGCCGCCGCTCCTTGCGGCCGATCCACTCGGTCTCGAAGTCGAGTTCCGGCCAGTGCTCCTCGACGATCGCGCGCATCCGCTCCAGGTCACCATCGGGAACGCGCTCCATCGCCTCGTGCACGATCGTGCCGATGCCGGCGGTCGGAGGCATCACCGTGTCGCCACCGAGGGCCGAGACGACCCAGTTGAGGCCGCACTCCTCATAGGACTCCATCTTCGATGGCGAGACCCGTGCGCCGGTGACCGCGAGGTCGCGCAGCGGAGCATCGGTCGAGGTCGGGGTCATCCCGTACCACTCCGCGGGGTCGGCGCCGGGCACCCCCTCGCGGGCGAGCACGGCGAGCTGCCCGGCGGCGTCTCGCCTGAGCGAGTCCGTGTGGGCGGTGGTGAGGCTGCGTCGATGCCGCGCGACCAGTCCGCGCAGGGTGAGCGGATGCTCCGCTGACGCGTGCCGTTCCGGTGGTTCCGGGGCCGGCAGGAACCCGAAGAAGGGACTCGGCGTGAGGTCGTCGTCATCGACCGCCGTGATCAGCAGGCGGTCTCGCGCACGGGAGACCGCGCGGACGAACAGGCGGAGTTCGTCGTGGAGCGCCGCCCGCCGGCGATCCAGCACACCGACGGGTTCGGTGCTGGTGCCGGTGCGAGCCGCGTGCATCGCATCCGCAAGCCGCCATGTCTGCAGCAGACCACCGCGCAGGCGCACGTTCGGCCAGATCCCATCCTGAACCCCCGCGACGACGACCGCGTCGAACTCCGTGCCGAGGGCCGTCGCGGGGGTCAGGAGCGTGACTCTGCCCGGGCGGTCGGGCGTCGACAGCGAATCCTCGGGGACCTCGCTGTCGAGGATGTCGCGCACGAAGGTGTGCGGCTGCTCCTCGGGAGTACGCTCGACGAACCTCTTCGCCGCGTCGAAGAGCGCGACGAGGGCGTCGAGTGAGCGCGCCGTCTCGGCGCCGGTCGGCAACTGCGAGATCTCGCGCCAGGCGACCTGGAGCCGGCGACCGTCCACGGCGCGGGCCTGGTCCCACACCCGCCACAGCAGATCGTGGATCGTCTCCCCCTCGGCGGCCGCTCTGGCCGTGGCTTCGATCGTCTCGGCGAAGCGCTCTGCCGTACGCGACTCCGGCGCGTCGATGAGGGTCAGGTGCGCAGGGTTGGCCATGGCCTGCCGCAGCAGTTCTCGCGCGGGCGTCGCGCCGCCCTGTTCGAGCTCGATATGCCGGAGCCGGGCACGGAGGCGCCGCAGTCCGATCGCGTCCATCCCTCCGAACGGGGTGCGCATGGCCTCTTCGAGCGCCTCGGAGGTGCGTTCCTCGATCGGGGTCAGCGCCAGGCGCACGATGCCGACGATGTCTCGCACGATGCCCTCGCTGCCGAGCGGACGCTGCACTCCGGCGGCGCGGGTGGGGATCTCTCGGGCGGCGAGTTCGGCCTCGAGGGTCGTCACCTGTCGGGTGTCGTGGGCGATGACGGCCATCCGTTCCCAACGGATCCCCTCAGCGAGATGCCATTCCCGCATCACTCCGGCGATGCGATCGAGCTCCTCGTAGGGCGAGGGTGCGACGAAGGTCGAAACCCGGGCGTCGATCTCCTCCGATGTCACCGGCACGGGAGCACGCCGGTGCTCCACCCTGCCGGAGACCCCGATCGCCTGCGTCACGGTCCGTGTGAGCGCGGTGAGCGCCGGCTGCTGACGATGCGCACCGTCGAGCACATGCACATCCCCGAGCGCGCCCGCGAGCTGGGCGAACAGCTCCGGGCTGGCCCCGCGGAAGGAACCGGACGAGATGTCGGGGTCACCGAAGGCCAGAACGGCGATGCCGCGGCCACGGAGGCTCTTGACCATCGCGACCCCACCCCGAGTGAGCTCCTGCGCGTCGTCGATCAGCACCACGCGCAGGGGCGCCAGGGGACCGAGCGTCGGCGCGTCCGCCCGCTGCAGGATCGTGCTCGCCTCACTGAGAAGATCCGCGGCGTCGCGGTGCGCCGAGCGCAGCGCATCGAGCACCGTCCGATATTCGACCAGGAACTCCGCCGCCGCGGTCCAGACATCATTGCCCGACGCACGGAGCTCTTCGGGGTGCACGCCGATCTCGGTGCACTCCGCCAGGAACGCCCGCAGCTCGGAACGGAATCCCTTCGATGCGCGCACGGAGGCGCTGAGGGCATCCGGCCAGGCGATGCGCCCGTCTTCCATGTCACCGACGAGCAGTTCCGCGATGATGCGGTCCTGGTCTGCGCCGGTGAGCAACGCAGGCGGTTCCGCGCCCTCGCGCACCATCGCCCCGCGGACGAGCTGGAAGGCGAAGGACCCGAGGGACCGCGCCAACGGGCCGGGGGTGGCCTGACCGATGCGCACGCCGATGCGATCTCGCAGCGCCGTCGCCGCCTGACGACTCGGGGTGAGCGCGAGGACCTCTTCGGGTCGCAGCCCTTGTGCGTCGAGCAGATGCACCACACGGTCGACGAGGGTGCGGGTCTTCCCCGTTCCCGGTGCGCCGATGATGACGCCCGATGCCGACGGCTCCGCAGCGATCACAGCTCGCTGCGCGGCATCCGATGTCATGTCCTCCACGCTATCCGGACGCGCGGACATCGGCGTGCGTCCTCGTCTGTGCGCTCAGGGCGAAACCACCGCGGTCGGCCGATCCGGCGCGAGGCGCGCGGGGTAGAGTTGGGCCAGTCCCCGATCTTCAAGGAGCACGCGTGGAAATCCGCATCGGCATCATCAACACCGGCCGTGAACTGAGCTTCGACACCGGCGTGAGCGCGGACGAGGTCCGCACCCAGGTCGCCACGGCGCTGGAGCAGAACGCGACGCACGTGAGCTTCGCCGACGTGAAGGGCAACTCGTACATCGTCCCGACCGCGAACCTCGCCTACATCGAGCTGGGCACCGAGGAATCGCGCCGCGTCGGCTTCGTCGCCTGATCCGACGATGTACATCCTCCTCGCACTCGTCGGAGCGTGCGCACTGGGAATCGCGGTGCACTTCCTGATCGCCGACCGCGAGCTGCGCGGGGTCGTCCTCGCCCCCGCCATCGCGACGGCGGCATCGGCGATCCTCTACACGGGCCTGCAGTGGCTGGGCGTCGGCGAGGACAGCATCTGGCTGTGGGTCGCGAGCGTTCTCGGCGCCGTCGCGATCGCCGCCGTCGGTACCCTGGCCATCACGGCACTGCGCAAGCGCTCCGACGCGACGGCCAGGACCGCACTGGGCATCTGACCCGGACACCCCGGCCCGCGAAGGTCTCTACGACGCGAGTCCCATCGCATCCATGCGGCGCGCGTGCGCTCCCATCAGCTCGGTGTACACCGGCTCGATGCGCGCGTCGTCGACGTCGAGCAACTCGGGTCGCAGCGCGGAGCGGCAGACGAGGATCGTGTCTCCGACCAGTCTGCGCGCCCACATCGACAGCAGCGAACGCCACTCCTCGTCGCTCTCGATCGTCTCCTGGATGATCGCGACGATCTCGTGGCCGGCGTCGTCCTCTCGCAGGATCTGCGCGACCCGGCGGCCGGTGTCGCCGTAGCTCGAGGCGAGCGCGAGGTAGAAGTCGTCGAGCATCCCCGCGGTGATGTAGACCGCCAGCAGGGTCTCACGCGGACGCGCACCGATCGTCTTGCGTCGGAACGCATCGAGGTGCTCGCGGAACGGCAGCATCACCTGTGTGGGATCCCCGCCGCGTTCCGCGATGACCTCGACGATGCCGCGGTGCTTCGTCAGCGCTGCCCCGGCCGCGCGCGACAGCGACTCCTTCTCGGACAGCTCCGGCGTCGCTCGGATGAGCCGGGTGAGCGTCTCGAAGTACCCCAACTGCAGGTAGGCCGCCTGGCCGAGGAAACGATCCAGTTCGGGGGCGAGTTCGGCGAAGTCGACGCGCGTGGCATCGCTCTGTTCCCCTCGACTGCGCAGGGCGAGGGTACGCCGCGGCGCGTCTTCGCGCTGCCAGAACCACTTAACCACGAGGTCTTCCTCCCGAGTTCGCCACGTCGTTCACAATACCCGCGCCACGACCTCCTTCCGGGTCCCGACGACCCCTCGGGTAGGCTGGGCGTGTCCCCGCCGTCGGAGCGGGGCCCCGCGCCTGTGGCACAAGAGACGGCGTGGCTCCGTTTACGTGGCGATCCCCCAGGCTCGCCGGACAGGCAATCTGAATAAAGTGACAACTTTCGCCGATCTCGGCATCGATCAGGACATCGTCGACGCGCTCGCCGCCAAGGGCATCGTCGACGCGTTCCCGATCCAGGAGCAGACCATCCCCCTCGGCCTTCCCGGCCAGGACATCATCGGCCAGGCGAAGACCGGAACGGGAAAGACCTTCGGGTTCGGCATCCCTGTGGTCCAGCGCCTCGGCAAGGACCCGGAGCACGGCGTCAAGGCGCTCATCGTGGTGCCGACCCGCGAGCTCGCGGTGCAGGTCTACGAAGACATCGACCTGCTCACCAGCAACCGTTCCACCAGCGTCGTCGCCATCTACGGCGGCAAGGCTTACGAGGGACAGATCGACCAGCTCAAGGCCGGCGCGCAGATCGTGGTCGGCACCCCCGGTCGCCTCATCGACCTCGCAGGCCAGCGTCTGCTCGACCTCTCGAACGCGACCGAGGTCGTGCTCGACGAGGCCGACAAGATGCTCGACCTCGGCTTCCTCGCCGACATCGAGAAGATCTTCCAGAAGGTCCCGGCGGTCCGCCACACGCAGCTGTTCTCGGCGACCATGCCCGGCCCGATCGTGGCACTCGCCCGCCGCTTCATGTCGAACCCGATCCACATCCGCGCGAACGACCCCGACGAGGGCCTGACGCAGGCGAACATCAAGCACCTCGTCTACCGCGCGCATTCGATGGACAAGGACGAGATCATCGCCCGCATCCTGCAGGCCGAGGGCCGCGGCAAGACCGTGATCTTCACGCGCACCAAGCGTGCGGCACAGCGCCTCGTCGACGAACTGGGCGACCGCGGCTTCAACGTCGGCGGCGTGCACGGCGACATGGGCCAGGATCAGCGCGAGCGCTCGATGGCCGCGTTCAAGGCCGGCAAGCGCGACGTGCTCGTCGCGACCGACGTCGCCGCCCGCGGTATCGACGTCGATGACGTGACCCACGTGATCAACCACACCATCCCGGACGAGGACAAGACGTACCTCCACCGCGCGGGCCGCACCGGCCGCGCGGGCAAGACCGGTATCGCGGTCACGTTCGTCGACTGGGAGGACCTGCACAAGTGGGCCCTCATCAACCGCGCCCTCGAGTTCGGCCAGCCGGAACCGATCGAGACCTACTCGTCGAGTCCGCACCTGTTCGAGGACCTCGACATCCCACAGGGCACCAAGGGCCGTCTCGTTTCGGCTCCGAAGACCGAGTCGGTCAAGACAGAGCGCACGCGCCGTCCCGAGCGGGCTGCGGATGCCGCGGCTGAAGGCACCGACGAGGGTGGCACGCGCCGCCGTCGCCGCCGCCGCAACAGCACCACCCCGGTCGGTTCGACGTTCACCGAAGGCGCCGCCGAGCCCACGTCGGGAGAGGGCCAGTCCGCGCCGGCAGCCGACCGTGGCGCCGAGGGCGCCGGCACGCACGATGGTGCGGGCAAGGAACACCACGACGGCAAGCCGGCCCCGGCCCGTCGTCGCCGGCGTCGTCGCGGCGGTTCCGGCGCAGGAGCGGCTCCGGTCACCGGAGCCTGACAGACCTCAGCACCTCACGAAGGGCGCGTGAAGCGGACGACCGTCCGGTTCACGCGCCCTTCGTCGTGCACCCGGGTCACACCGGTGCCTGAGCGGCCTGCCCACGTTGCAGCAACGCGGCGGGTACCTGCGGCGGATACACCCACGCGACGAGGACGACCGAGATGATCATCAGCAGGAACCACGAGGTCAGCTTGCTCGGAGACACCGGCTGCCAGCCCTCGGCCTGGTCCGGATACGCCCACGCACCCGCCCAGGTGCCGATGTTCTCGGCGAGATAGATGAACACGGCGACGCCAGCGAAGACGGCCAGGAGCGGTAGCCGGATCGTGCGACGCCACACGCGGGCGTGCATGACGGTGGGCAGCCACAGCAGCACGACGCCGACCAGCAGCACCCAACGCGCATCCCACCACCAGTGGTGCGCGAAGAAGTTGACGTAGATCGCGACCGCGAGGATCGCCGTCATCCACCGACGCGGATACCTCTCGAAGCCCAGGTCGAAGAGGCGGTAGACGCGCACCATGTACGACCCGACCGCGGCATACATGAAGCCGCTGAACAGGGGCACCCCGCCGATGCGCAGGAAGCCGTCCGCGGCGTAGGCCCACGATCCGACATCGGTCTTGAACAACTCCATCACGGTGCCGGTGATGTGGAACAGCACGATGACCCACAGCTCTCGACCGCTCTCCAGCCGGAAGGCCAGCATCGCGAGTTGGATGAGCACCGCGGCGATCGTGAGCGCATCGTTGCGGGCGAGCGCCGCATCGTCGGGGTACCAGAGCCGCGCTGCGACGATCGCGACGAGCAGTGCCGCCCCGAAGATGCACGCCCATGCCTGCTTCAGCACGAACACCGCGAACTCGATCAGGCCGGCGCGGATTCCGTGCGCCGGGGCGCCGCGGAGGAGCTGGTGAGCGATCGCATCGACGCGCCGCTCCAGGGAAGTCGCTCGCTGCATGCCTCGGACGGTATCGGTCGCCGTCGACAGCCGGCCGGGAGATGACCGACAGAATGCCGAGGATCAGGGATAACGCGGGGAGATGCCGGTCCCGCGTGCTATGAGCCGCGCGACCATCTCGTCGGACGTGGTGTTCTCGCCCGGACGGTTGGGTTTGCCGCTGCCGTGATAGTCGCTGGAACCGGTGATGATGAGGTCGTGCTCGGCGGCGATCTCGCGGAGCTTCCGCTTGCCGGCCTCGGTGTTCTCGCGATGGTCGATCTCGAAGCCACCGAGGCCGGCGGCGATCAGTCGTTCGATGAACGGCACCGGCATCATCCGGTCGCGGCCCGACGTCACGGGGTGCGCGATGACGGCCACTCCCCCGGCCTGGGTGATCAGACGTACGGCGGTGAGGGGATCCGGCGCATAGTGCGGCTCGTAGTACCCCTCGCGCGGGTGCAGGATGCCGTCGAACGCCTCGGTCCGGTCGCGGACGATACCGCGGGCGATCAGCGCGTCGGCGATGTGGGGGCGCCCCACCGTCGCGTCCAGGTTCGTCTGCGCGACGACGTCCTCCCAGTCCAGGTCGTAATCCCGGCCGATGTTCCGGACGATCCGCTCGGCACGGCCGATCCGGTCTCCGCGGATGCGATCGGTCTCGGCGCGCAGGGCCTCGTTCTCGGGGTCGAAGAGGTAGCCCAGCACATGCACGCTGCGCCATTCGTGCTTGGCCGAGAGCTCCATGCCGGGGATGAAGGTCATTCCGAGCGCGACGGCCGCATCGCCCGCCTCGGCCCACCCGGTGGAGCGATCGTGGTCGGTGAGCGCGGCCGTACGGATCCCGTGCGCATGAACCTGCCGCATCACCTCGGCCGGAGACTCCGTGCCGTCGGACTGGTGCGAGTGCAGGTGCAGGTCGGCGGGACCGGTGAACCCGGCGGACGGAGTGGCCATCCTCCGAGCGTACCGAGCGCGACCGTCGCCGGGCGCGGAGGCGCACGGAGAGGATGTCGGGGCAGGGACTTCACAGGCGGCGCTTCTAGGCTGGAGGGGATGTTTCGACTACTGGGGATCCTCTTCACCGTCCTGCTCGCGATCGCGACGGCGATCGTGGTGTGGCCGCAGTTCTTCCACCTCGAGCAGACCTATCCCTTCGCCCAGCTCGTCTCCGTCCGCGGCCTGGTTCTCGGCGGCTTCCTCATCATCGTGGTGCTCGCCCTCCTGCTGTTGTTCGCGCGTCCGCTTCGCGGGTTCGCCGCGTCGGTGCTGATCGTCGCCCTGCTGGGAGCGAGCGCCACCGCACTGATCGGAGCCGGCAGGGGCTTCGGAGCGACCGCCCTTCCGGAGAAGACCGACAGCAGCGTCCGAGTGCTCACCTGGAACACCGCGGGCGAGGCCGTGTCGGCCGACGTGATCGCACAGCGGATCCTCGACCAGGGCGCGGACGTGGTCGCGCTGCCCGAGACCACCGA
Organism: Microbacterium maritypicum; assembly: GCF_041529975.1. NCBI lineage: Bacteria > Bacillati > Actinomycetota > Actinomycetes > Micrococcales > Microbacteriaceae > Microbacterium > Microbacterium maritypicum. The sequence continues at coordinate 3,179,124 of NZ_CP168030.1, forward strand.
AGAGGTCGGTGAGCGGATCGCGATCATGCTGAGGGAGCAGGGGCACCCGATGTGGGTGCACCACGTGCAGTTCCGCCCCGATGTACAGGACGGACCGCAATCCTGGCAGACCACGGTCCTGGTCGCCCCCGACCTCGGCGAGTACTCCGTCATCGAGTCGGCGAAGGACGGCACCAGCAACACGGGTTCCGTGCCCAGCGTCGTCCTGATGCCGATCGACGGCGAAGGTCCCACGATCGTCGCCGTGCACGCGGTCGCACCGCGCATGGAAGAGATGCAGCAGTGGCAGACCGATCTGCAGTGGATCGCCGACCAGTGCCCGCAGGGGGACTTCATCCTGGCGGGAGACTTCAACGCGACGATCGACCACATGGCCGGTCTCGGCGTGGAGGGCGGCGACATCGGCTACTGCCGTGACGTGGCTGCGCGCACCGGCAACGGAGTCACCGGCACCTGGCCGAGCTCGCTCCCGCCGCTCGCCGGTGCGCCGATCGACCACGTGATGGCCTCGCAGAACTGGACTCCGACCGGCTCCGTCGTCCTCGACGACGCCGGCGGCAGCGACCACCGCGCGCTCGTCGTGCAGCTGGAGCCCGCCGGCTGAACTCCCGTGCACTCCCTGCAGATGACAGACTGGAGGGATGAGCACCGGAGAGCGCGACACGATCGCAGAACCCACCGTCGAAGCATCGGCCGAGAACAGCACCACGAACCGCAAGCAGCCGTTCCCCCAGGGCTTCCTCGACACCATCTCCACCGGCTGGGCCGAGCGCCCGGAGACCCTCCCGGCTCCCCGCGCACAGGCCCCCTACGCCGCCGTCCGCCGTGCTGCCGTCTCGGCCGCGTTCCCCGGCAAGCGCCTGGTGATCCCCGCCGGCTCCCTCAAGCAGCGCAGCAACGACACCGACTACGTCTTCCGGGCGCACTCCGCCTTCGCGCACCTCACCGGATGGGCGTCGGACGCGGAGCCCGACTCGGTACTGGTCTTCGCACCCACCGACTCGGGACATGACATCACGCTCTTCTTCCGTGAGCGTGCCGACCGGACGACGACCGAGTTCTATGCCGATGCCACGGTCGGCGAGTTCTGGATCGGCCCCCGCCCGTCCCTGGCCGGCGTCGCCGCCGACCTCGAGATCGCGACCGCCCACCTGGACGAGCTCGAGGCCGTCGCGGGCGAGCTGGTGCTCGAAGAGGACGACGCGCTGACCCGGTTTGTCTCCGAGTTGCGCCTCATCAAGGACGAGTTCGAGATCGCCGAGATGCGCCGTGCGGTCGAGATCACGGCCGACGGGTTCGACGACATCATCCGCGAGCTCCCCGCCGCCGTCGCCCACGCCCGCGGCGAGCGCGTCGTCGAAGGAGTGTTCCACCGCCGGGCTCGCGAAGACGGCAACGGCGAGGGCTACGACACGATCGCCGCGTCGGGGCCCCACGCCTGCTATCTGCACTGGACGCGCAACGACGGCACGGTCGCCCCCGGCGACCTGATCCTGGTCGATGCCGGTGTCGAGGCCGACAGCCTGTACACCGCCGACATCACCCGCACGCTTCCCGTCTCCGGGACGTTCACCGAGGTGCAGCGCCGCGTGTACGAGACGGTGCGCGAAGCAGCGGACGCGGCCTTCGCGGCAGCCCGGATCGGTGTGCGGTTCCGCGATGTGCACGGCGCGGCCATGAAGGTCATCGCCGAGCGCACCGCCGAGTGGGGCCTGCTTCCGGTCACCGCCGAGGAGGCGCTCGATGCGGACAAGGGTGGCCAGCACCGCCGGTACATGGTGCACGGCACCTCGCACCACCTCGGCATCGACGTGCACGACTGCGCGCAGGCACGCCGTGAGATGTACTACGACGGCATCCTGGCCCCCGGCATGGTGTTCACGATCGAGCCCGGCCTGTACTTCCAGATCGACGACCTGACGGTTCCGGCCGAGCTCCGCGGGATCGGCGTGCGCATCGAGGACGACATCCTCATGACCGAGGACGGCCCGGTCAACCTGTCGGCGGACATCCCGCGCACGGCCGACGAGGTCGAGGCGTGGATCGCCCGGCTACAGGGCTGACACGGCACGTCGCCGAGTTCGCCGCTAACGGCGTGTGAACTCGGCGACGATCGGCGCGAGAGATGCGCCGAGCTCGGAGGCGGGACGCTTCTGTCCCTTCACCTCGAAGGTGTGGCCGCCGCCCTCGATCCAGACGACTCGGGCATCCTGACAGGACGCGACCGCTTCTTCGAACTGCGAGATCGGCTGGATGAAAGGGTCGTTCGTGCCCTCGACGAACAACTGCGGAACCGCGATGGCCGGCAGATGCTCCACGCGTGGCTTCTCGGGCCTGCCCGGTGGGTGCAGCGGATAGCCGAGGTACGCCAGGCCGTCGACGACGAGACCGTCCGCGATGGCCATCGATGCCATGCGTCCGCCGTAGGACTTACCCGTCGCCCACACCGAATTTCCCGGTTCCTGCGCGCGAGCGAACGCCACAGCGGCCCGCCACGTCGACGTCGCGTGCGCCGCGGGCCCGGGCATCTTCCTCCCCTGCTCCACATACGGGAAGTTGAAGCGCAGGGTGGAGAAGCCGAGTCCGCCCAGGGCCTCCGTGAACCCCGTGAGGAACGGATGGTCCTTGCCGGTGCCGGCACCGTGCGCGACGAGCACCGTCACGCCGTTCCCGCCGGAGAACCAGTCCGCGCTGACCACGGTCGGCCCCGTCGGGAGATCGACCTGGATCGTCGTCATCAGGCGCGCGCGAAGGGGATGGCGAAGGGGACGCGCATGACGCCTCCCGACGACACCCGCACCGTGCCGATGATCACGAGCACGACGTGCAGCAGCGAGACGGCGAAGTACAACGTGATGGGGATGCCCAGCGGGAAGAACCCGGTGGAGGCGTTGCCCTGAGAGGTCACGGTGATGAGCAGCACGAAGTGCATGACGAGGAGCACCGTCGACACCATCAGGTAGGTCAGTCCCCAGTTCAAGGCCGACCGCGCGTTCTCCGCAGCGGGTCCGCCGGTTCGACGCGCCGATCCCCCGCTGACAGCCATCGCGAGGCCCGACGCGAGCCCTCCGATGAACGGGAACGGGATGAGGACCAGGAAGCCGAGCGCCCACGGGAGCAGACCGCGTGCCGGCGCGACCGCAGGGGGGAACTGCCTGGGGTGACCGGGAGCGGGATACGTCTGCGACGGATAACCAGGTCCTGGGTACGCCGGCGGGACATACCCGGGCGGCACGGCAGCAGCCTGTTGACCGGGTGCCTGATGCGCAGGTGCCTGGTACGCGGGGGCTGGGTATCCGGGTGCCGGGGTTCCGGGAGGCGGGTATCCCGGCGCCGGATATCCCGCGGGCGCCGTGGGGGCAGCGTATGCCTGAGCAGGCGGTGCGGGCGGCGCAGGGGGCACCGGCAGCGCAGTCGGCGCCGGGGGCACAGGTGGTGCAGACGGCGTCGGGGGCGCAGGTGGCGCAGGCGGCGCAGGCGGTGCAGTCGACGCCGGGGGCGCAGGTGGCGGCGGCGGAGAGAACTCGCCCGGCTCGGGAGACTCGGGGAGCGTCATCGTCGGTCACCTTCCGGCGCATCCGAGCCGGGCGCGATGCCGGGTTCGGGAGCGGGCAGCGGGGAGATCGGCGCCGCCTCGTCGGCAGCGGGCGCCGCCGGGCCGGCCTCGGGGGCGGGATCGCCCTCCGGCAGCTGCGGTTCCGCGACGGGATCGGCGGGACGCGGCGGGACCACGGGCTCCGCGGGCTCGGGAGTCGCCGCACCGGGCGTGATCCGCTCGCCGTACCGCGGCGGCTCGTCGAGGTTCACGGGCGGCCGCACGGGCGCTGTCTTCGTCGCGCCGAGCACCTGACGGGCCTTCGCGAGCGATGCCGTCTGCACCGTGACCTCGTAGTGGTCGGCCGCGAACTGCGTGACGCTCGCGAAGTCGCGCCGGCGACGCACGATCGCGTAGGTGACGAGACTCAGGAGCATGCCGAGTGCGACGCCGATGAAGACGAAGCCGACGAAGAGCTGGATCGGCACCTCGGGGTTGCCGATCACGAGGATCGCCGACAGGAACAGGCCGATCAGGACGCCGTTGACAGCACCCGAACGCGCGGCCGCCGCATACCCCAGCTTTCCGGTCACACGCTCGACCGTGCGCACGCTCTGCCCGACGATCGCGATGTCCCGTGCCGGCACCTCCCCCGCGATCAGCTTCGACACCGTCTTCTGCGCGCTCTCGTAGTCGCGCGTCGAAGCGACCATCTCGCCGGTCTCGGTGCCGCTCGCGGGGCGGTTCAGCATACTCATCCGGCTATTCTTCCACGCGTACCGGTCGACGGCCCGAGGCGCGACCATCCCGCCCTCGACCGGACCCGCCGACTACTCTGGAGAAGTGAGCACACAACGGGTTTTCGCCGCGCGCCTGGCCGGGTGCGCCGTCTTCGACCCCCTCGGCGACCGGCTCGGCAAGGTCCGGGATGTCGTCGTCGTCTACCGAAGTACCGCGGCCCCCCGCGTGATCGGTCTCGTCGTGGAGATCCCGGGGCGACGCCATGTGTTCCTCTCGATCGGCCGGGTCACCTCGATCCGGTCCGGACAGGTCATCACCACCGGCCTGATCAACGTGCGGCGCTTCTCTCCCCGCGCCGGCGAGGTGCGCGTGCTCGCCGAGATGCTCGGACGGCGCGTGAGCTTCGCGGACGGCAGCGGCACGGCCGTCATCGAAGACGTCGCGATCGAGCCGAACCGCCTCGGCGAATGGGCGATCAGTCAGTTGTTCCTCCGCCGCCCGAAGACCAGCGCCTCGCCGTTCGCGAAGGGTCCGACCACGTTCGCCGCCTGGAGCGAGGTCGCCGAGCAGCGTGCACCGGGTGAATCGCAGTCCGCCGAGCAGCTCGTCGCCTCGTACTCGGAGCTGCACGCCGCCGACCTCGCCAACACCCTTCTCGATCTTCCGCAGCAGCGCATGATCGAAGTCGCCGAGGAGCTGTCGGACGACCGTCTCGCCGACGCCCTCGAGGAGATGCCCGAGGACGAGCAGGTGCACATCCTCGATCGTCTCGGCGACGAGCGCGCTGCCGACATCCTCGACCAGATGGAACCGGACGACGCCGCCGACCTGCTCGCCCAGCTGGCCCCGGACCGACTCGAACAGCTTCTCGAGCTGATGGAGCCGGAAGAAGCCGAAGACGTCAGGATGCTGCTGCGCTACGGTCCCGACACCGCGGGTGGCCTGATGACCCCGGAGCCGATCATCCTCTCGGCCGACGCCACCGTCGCGGAGGCGCTGGCCCTGATCCGCCGCCACGAGCTGCACCCCGCGCTGGCCGCCGCCGTGTTCGTCACCCTGCCGCCGTTCGAGACGCCGACCGGGCGTCTGCTCGGACTCGTGCACTTCCAGCGGATGCTGCGCTACCCGCCCCACGAGCGACTCGGCGCGATCCTCGACGACAGCCTCGAGCCCGTTCCCGTCACCGCATCCGCCGCCGAGGTGGCGCGACTGCTGGCGAGCTACGATCTCGTCTCGCTGCCGGTGATCGACGCGGCCCACCGCCTGGTCGGTGCGATCAGCATCGACGACGTGCTCGACTACCTGCTCCCCGACGACTGGCGATCGCACGACAGCGATGACACCTCGTCCTCCGCGAAGGAGGCCCGCTGATGCCCCGGTCGCCGCGCCTCGACGCCCCCGGCCGCAGCACGACGAGGCCCCGCACGACCTCGCGCGATCGGTTCGGCCGGTTCACGGAGTGGGTCGCCCGTGCGATGGGGACCCCGGCGTTCCTGGTCATCCTCAGCCTGTTCTGCGTGGTCTGGATCGTCTGGAACACCCTGATGCCCGACGAGCTCCGCTTCGACGATGCCGCCCTCGGCTTCACCGCCCTGACGCTCATGCTCTCGCTGCAGGCCTCGTACGCCGCGCCGCTGATCCTCCTCGCGCAGAACCGCCAGGACGATCGCGACCGCGTGCAGATCGAGCAGGACCGCCAGCGCGCGGAGCGCAACCTCGCCGACACCGAGTACCTCGCCCGGGAGATCGTGGCGCTGCGCATGTCGCTCGAGGAGCGCAACGCGCAGGTCGTGACGCGCGACGTGCTGCGGCAGGAATTGAAGGCTCTGCTCGCCGAGCTCGAAGACACCGGGGACAAGCCGACGGCAGGCGCCGCATCGTGACCGGGGCCGACCTCGTCCGTGCCGCAGTCTCCGCGGTGACGGACCCGGAGCTGCGCCGCCCCATCGGCGAGCTCGACATGGTCCGCGAGATCGCCGTGGACGGAGACCGCGCTCAGGTCGGCATCGTCCTGACGATCGTGGGCTGCCCTGCGGCGGCGCGCATCGAGTCCGATGTGCGCGAGGCTGCGGCATCCGTCCCCGGCATCGCCGCGGTCGACGTCGAGGTGGGCGTGATGACCCCGGCCGAGCGCAAGGCGCTGACCGAGAAGCTCCGCGACGGCAGGCCCGCCCGCCAGATGCCCTTCGGTCCCGACTCGCTCACCCGCGTGATCCTCGTCTCCAGCGGCAAGGGCGGCGTGGGTAAATCGACGGTCACCGCCAACCTCGCCGTGGCGCTCGCCGACGAGGGACTGTCGGTCGGCCTCGTCGATGCCGACGTGCACGGATTCTCGATTCCCGGGCTCCTCGGCATCCCCGCCGGGACGCAGCCGACTCGTATCGACGACCTCATGCTGCCCCCGGTGGCGCACGGAGTGAAGACCATCTCGATCGGGATGTTCCTCCGCGACGGAGAGGCGGTCGTGGCGTGGCGTGGACCGATGCTGCACCGCACGGTGCAGCAGTTCCTCACCGATGTGTTCTTCGGCGATCTCGACGTGCTGCTCATCGACATGCCGCCCGGCACCGGCGACATCGCCATCTCGATCGGCCAGCTCCTCCCCCACGCGGAGGTCCTCGTCGTGACCACCCCGCAGACCGCTGCCGCGGAGGTGGCGATCCGCAGCGGACTCGTCGCACGGCAGACCGGTCAGCGGGTGATCGGGGTCATCGAGAACATGGCGGCGTACGCGCTCCCCGACGGCACGGTCATCGATCTGTTCGGCTCGGGTGGCGGTGCGGCGGTCGCCGAAGCGCTGTCCGAGCCGGGTACCACGGTCCCGCTGCTGGCCTCCATTCCCCTGAGCCCCGCGCTCCGTGAGGGCGGAGACGCCGGCATCCCGATCGTCGCCGGCGCGACGACGGATGCCGCGGCCACGACGATCCTCGATCTCGCCCGCACCCTCGCTCGGCAGGGGCGTGGCCTGTCCGGCCGCTCGCTGCCGATGACGATCGGCTGAGTGCGGCTCTCCTACGGCTCCGGGAACTGCGTCCAGGACGCGTGCGCGCGCTCGGCATCTCGCGTGCTTCTTCGCCTGGTGACGCGTCGGCGGACCAGGATGACCACGGGCAGCACCACGGCGACGGGAAGACAGAACACCGCGCCGAACGCCAGCAACGTCCCCACGGCGAAGTCGTTCCCGCCCGTGCGGCCGAGACCGATGGCGCCGCTTCCGAAGGCGTCCCCGGCGACGAGGAACTCGCCGTCGTAGGTGTCGAGCGAGTCGGCGCAGGTGACGGTGTGGACGCCCGCGCGGACAGCGGTGAACTGCGTGTGCTGCTCGAACCCGCGCTTCGGGGTCATCCACCAGAGCGTGTCGTCCCACGACAGCGAGGGTCCCGCGCGCTGAGAGAGCTCGGCGCCGTCCGGACCCGATACCGAACACTCCAGCGTCCCGAGCATCGCGGAGACACCGCTGCCCCAGATACCGACGCGCTCGCCCTCCTGCAGCTCGACCGTCGCCCCGCGTCCCAGCGGAACCGGATCGGCGTCACTCACGGAAGCGGCGACGGGCAACACCCAGAGCGTCCAGATCAGGACGCCGATGCACGCGCACAGAGCGGAGAACCCGAATGCCACGGCATCGCGATCGGCGAGCCGCCCTCGGGTCACGTGGCTTCGGGATCGAAGGGCGGCCGGTTGCTCGCGCTGAACTCCTGCGGGAGCGCACGGGGAGCGACAGGCTCCGCGATCGTCTCCCGCGCCTGCGTCGGCGTCGTCGTCGGCTGCGGCTCCTCGAACAGCGCGTCGCGGATGATGCGGCGGGGATCGTACTGACGGGGGTCGAGCTTGCGCCAGTCCACATCGTCGAGCTCCGGACCCATCTCCTCACGCATGCGGGACTTGGTCGAGCGGAGGTACTCGCCGGCCTTTCGGACCATGCGCGAGAAGCCCTCGGCAGCTCGCGGGAGACGCTCCGGGCCGATGATGAGGACCGCGATGAGACCGATCAGCAGCAGCTTCTCGAAGGTGAGCCCGAACGTCATCTCTACAGGCTACCGTCGCGCCTGCGGTCCGCGGGTACACCGAGCGAATACTCTGGAGGGAACCACTGGGCAGGCAGGGAGAAACAGGCCATGAGCGAGCACGACGCGAACGCGCGATTCCTTCGCGAGTCCATCGTGGAACCCGACTCCATCGCACGCGCACGCGCACACGCGGTCGAGCTCGGCGCGATGCCGATCAGCACCGTCGTCGGTTCCCAGATCGCCGTGCTCGCCGCCGCGACCGGCGCACGCTCGATCGTCGAGATCGGCACCGGTGCCGGCGTCTCCGGACTCTGGCTGCTGCACGGAGCGCCGCAGGCCGTGCTTACCTCGATCGACAACGAGCCCGAACACCTCGCGGCAGCGCGACAGGCATTCGCCGACGCGAAGGTACCGTCCACGAAGGTCCGCTTCATCACCGGGCGCGCCATCGACGTGCTCCCCCGTATGAATGAGTCCTCGTACGACATCGTGCTCGTCGACGCCGACCCCGACCACATCATCGAGTACGTCGAGCACGGACTCCGCCTCGCCCGCACCGGCGGCCTGGTGCTGGTGCCGCGGATCCTCGGCGGCGGCCGCGTGGCCGACCCGGTGCAGCGTGATGAGGTCACGTCGGCCTACCGCTCGCTGGTGCAGGAGACCCAGGAGTCCTCGGCCGTGTTGGCGACCGTGTCGCCCGCAGGTGAAGGACTGCTCCAGCTGATCAGGCTCGCCGACCGCGACTGAGAGTCGCCTCGCCCGGGTACGCCCCGGAATCGACAAAGGGCGGTGGATCCGAGGATCCACCGCCCTTTCGGTCCGCGGATGCGGACCTCAGATCGTTCAGGCCGGTGCCACGACGGCGGCAAGCACGTCGTGAAGTTCCTTGGCCTCAGCGTCGTTCACGGAGACGACCAGACGGCCGCCGCCTTCGAGCGGAACGCGCACGATGATGAGTCGTCCTTCTTTCACGGCCTCCATGGGTCCGTCTCCGGTCCTCGGCTTCATCGCTGCCATCGTGGCTCCCTTTCCTCCGGTGGTATGGAATGAGTTTATCGGGTGTCACCGGGACCTGGAGGTCACCGAGCAACAATTGGGTCGCCCGACACCGTCAGGGCACCTGCCAGAACGTGCTCCCGAGCGCATACACGTGGTAGATCCAGAGCCATTGGCCCAGGAGGCAGAGAGCCACCACACCGACGCGCCACCACCGCGATCGAGGAACCGCGACGGCGCCCCAGAGCGGGCTGAGAGGCAGCAGCAGGCGGAACGTGCTGGACTGTGGGAAGAACACCGCAAGGAGGTACAGCAGATAGCTGGCGCTCCACAGGCGGAGGTCGCCGCCGAGGGCGCGCACCTGGGGCGAGCGCAGGAGGGTGACGGCGGCCGCCGCGACCAGCAGCACGAGCGCCACTGGGCCCCACCACTGGGGCATGCCCCAGAGTGCGAACCAGAACTGCGACGCCTGAACCCATCCTTCGAACGGCAGGAAACCGTCGACGCCGCCGACGATCCAGTGCCGGCGCCACGCGAGTTCTGTCGCGAGATAGGCACCGGGATCGCCCGTGACGACACCGGCGATCAGTTGCCAGGCGAAGCCCGCCGCGGTCGCGAGCGCCCCGAGCGCGACGATGTGCGTGATCTCCCGCCCGGAGAGGGGTTCCTGCTTCCGCCGGAACCAGCGCACGACGCCGTGCAACCCGAGGTACAGGGCGAAGGCGAGGATCCCGGGGCGGGTGAAGGCCATCACCGGGATCAGGAGGTAGAGCCGGCCGTATTCGTGTCGGATCGTCGCGTCGAGCGCGAGGAACAGCAGCAGCAGGAACAGGGTCTCCGCGTAGCCGACCTGGAACATCGCGGCGATCGGCCCGGCAGCGAAGAACACGACCGCCCAGAGCGCGGCGGAAGCGCCGATGCGGTCGCGAAGCAGGCGATGGAGCGCAAGGCACGCGAGATACCCCGCGGCGAGCGAGATCAGGAGAGCGCCGACTCCCCAAGATCCGAAGAGGAAGCCCACCGCCTTCGCCGCAAATGCGAACACGGGCATGAATGCCCAGGCGTTCTCGGCGACGTCGCCCGACTCGGTCCGGGGAAGCTCGGTCGGATAACCGGACTCGGCGACGAGCCAGTACCACTGGGCATCCCACCCGAGGATGAAGTCTTCGAGTCCGGCATCGGCCCCGAAGCGCGAGAACGACGTCGACAGCGAGGCGGCGATGAGCAGGAAGATCGTCGTCACGGCCCGGGCAGCGAGGTAGACGACCGCGATCCGCAGCGCGACCGGCGTCTGCGCCCACCGGCGAACCGTGCTCAGCGCGAGGTGAGCCATGCGCGCAGGCCCCGCTCCACGGCGTCGATCTGCGCGAGCGGCACGCGCTCCTCGTCGTGGTGCGCGAGGTGCGGGTCGCCGGGACCGTAGTTCACCGCAGGGATGCCGAGCGCCGAGAAACGGGCGACGTCGGTCCAGCCGTACTTCGGGCGAGGCTCGGCGCCCACAGCCGCAACGAACTGCTGCGCGATCTCGGCGTCGAGTCCGGGGCGCGCACCCTCGGCTGCATCGGTGATCTCGATCTCGAAGCCGGCGAGAACCCCGCGCAAGTGCGCTTCGGCGTCCGCCGCGGACTTGCTGGGAGCGAAGCGATAGTTGACCTCTACCTCGCACGCGTCGGGGATGACGTTGCCCGCGACGCCGCCGGCGATGCGCACGGCGCTCAGGCTCTCCCGATACAGAAGGCCCTCGACCGGCACCTCCCTGGCGCGGTACTCCGCGAGCCGCGTCAGGATCGGAGCAGCACGGTGGATCGCGTTCTCGCCGATCCACGCTCGTGCACTGTGCGCGCGAACGCCGGTCGTGCGCACGATCGCGCGCAGCGTGCCGTTGCATCCACCCTCGACCTCGCCGTTGGAGGGCTCGCCGAGGATGGCGAAGTCCGCCCGGAACAGGTCGGGTCGCACGGCGGCGAGCAGGCCGAGGCCGTTCTTGGACGCCTCGATCTCCTCGTTGTCGTACCACATCCAGGTGATGTCGATCGCGGGATCGGTGAGCTCTGCGGCGAGCTTGAGCTGCACGGCCGTGCCCGCCTTCATGTCGACGGTTCCCCGCCCCCAGAGGTAGGGCACACCGTCGATCTCGATGTCCCTGGTCGGGAGGTTCGCGTTGATCGGCACGGTGTCGATGTGTCCGGCGATGGCGACGCGCTGAGCGCGCCCGAGTTCGGTGCGGGCGACGATCGTGTTGCCGTGGCGGAAGACCTCGAGGTGGGACAGCGGGGTGATGGCCGCCTCGATCGCATCGGCGAGGGTCTTCTCGTCGCCGGACACGCTCGGGATGTCACAGATCGCACGAGTGAGGTCGACGGAGGACGCGGTCAGATCGAGCACCATGGGTCAAGCCTACTTACCCCGTCATGCGTGAAGTCCCTCGCCTCCCGGCGCGATAGCGTGGAGGGATGAGCGACGCACGCACTGTATGGGGTATCGGCCTGACCACGATCGCCGGCGACGGCACGGTCCTCGATGCGTGGTACCCGGACGTGCGCACGGGATCTGCCGCTGCAGACGATGCCGCCGTCGCCGCGCTCGAGCCCCTGGTCGGCGCCGACGAGCGACGGAACGTGACCGTCGAGATCATCCGGCTCCAGATCGACCTCGACGAGGCTCCCGGTTCCACGGCGGACGCGTACCTGCGGCTGCATGCCCTCTCGCACCTCGTCGTGCGCCCCAACGAGCTGAACCTGGAGGGCATCTTCGGCCACCTGCCGAACGTCGCCTGGACGAACGCCGGCCCGGTGCTCCCCGCCGACGCCGCCCGTCTGCGGCCGCACCTCCAGCGCGCCGGCATCCAGGTGCAGGGACTGGACAAGTTCCCGCGCCTGACCGACTACGTGCAGCCTGCGGGCGTCAGGATCGCCGACGCCTCGCGCGTGCGGCTCGGCGCACACCTCTCCCCCGGCACCACCGTGATGCATGAGGGCTTCGTCAACTTCAACGCCGGAACGCTCGGCTCCTCCATGGTCGAGGGACGCATCTCGCAGGGCGTCGTCGTGGGCGACGGCAGCGACATCGGCGGCGGTTCTTCGATCATGGGCACGCTCTCGGGTGGAGGCACTCACCGGGTGTCGATCGGTGCACGCACCCTGCTCGGAGCGAACGCCGGCATCGGCATCTCCCTCGGCGACGACTGCGTCGTGGAGGCGGGCCTGTACGTGACCGCCGGGACGAAGATCGTGCTGGTCGACGGCCCGGTGACGCCGGACGGCGTACGGAAGACCGTGAAGGGCGGAGAGCTCTCCGGCCAGGACGGACTGCTCTTCCGACGGAACTCCCTCAGCGGCGCCGTCGAGGCCGTGCGCCGCGCCGGAGTGGGCGTGACGCTCAACGAGGCCCTCCACGCCTGAGAGCCGCCCGCGCGCCTTCATCGTCAGCCCGCGACCCGCGCGTGGAGGCGGCATGCAGCCGACGGCATGCACGCACTGGTAGACTGACACCGTTGTCCGCACCGCCGGTGCTGCAACATCGTCGTCGTCATGGGGTCTCCGAGGACCGAAGCGAGCAGAACTGCTCCCACCACCAGCATGAGCTGGCATTTCGAACGGCGAACCGATGCGCAATTCCTGCGCCGTCGCCCACCTCACCCCTTATCTCGCGCCGATCACTCGTGCGCTGACGGAGTTTCTGCATGTCTACTTTCCTTGAACTCGGCGTTCCCGCCGAGCTCGCCGCCGTTCTCGCCGATTCGGGCAAGACGGAGGCCTTCGCGATCCAGCGCGACACCCTTCCCGACTCCCTCGCGGGACGCGACCTCCTGGGCCGCGGACGCACGGGCAGCGGCAAGACCATCGCCTTCGCCCTGCCGCTCGTGGCGCGCCTCGCCGCATCCGGCGGTCAGCGCCGCGCAGGTCTCCCGCGCGGACTCGTCCTCGCTCCGACCCGGGAGCTCGCGACGCAGATCGCCGCGACCATCGCCCCGCTCGCCGAAGCTGCCGGTCTGCGCGTCACGACCGTCTTCGGCGGCGTCAGCCAGCGTCCGCAGGAGCAGGCGCTGCGCGGCGGCGTCGACATCGTCGTGGCCTGCCCCGGTCGACTCGAAGACCTCATGAAGCAGCAGGTCGTGCGCCTCAGCGCGATCGAGGTCACCGTGCTCGACGAGGCCGACCACATGGCCGACCTCGGCTTCCTCCCCGGCGTCACCCGCATCCTCACCGCAACGCCGGCCGGTGGCCAGCGTCTCCTGTTCAGCGCCACGCTGGACCGCGGCATCGACACCCTCGCCCGCCGCTTCCTCTCGAACGCGGTCAGCCACGAGGTCGATGAAGAGAGCGTGCCCGTGGGCGAGATGACCCACCGCGTGCTGGTCGTCGACTCCACCGACAACAAGACCGCTCTCGTGAAGGAGCTCGCCTCCGGCACCGGACGCCGCATCCTCTTCACCCGCACCAAGCACCAGGCGAAGAAGCTCGCGAAGCAGCTGACGGCTGCCGGGATCCCGGCCGTCGACCTGCACGGCAACCTGTCGCAGAACGCTCGCGAGCGCAACCTCGGTGCGTTCTCCGCAGCACCGGAAGACGGCGGAGTGCGCGTCCTCGTCGCGACCGATGTCGCCGCCCGTGGTGTGCACGTCGACAACGTCGACCTCGTCGTCCACGTCGACCCGCCCGTCGAGCACAAGGCGTACCTGCATCGTTCCGGACGTACGGCTCGTGCCGGCGCGGCCGGCACCGTCGTGACCGTCGTGCTTCCCGAGCAGCGTCGTGACGTGAAGGACCTTCTGCGCAAGGCGGCCATCTCGGCTCCGCTGGAAGATGTCACGACCGCTGCCGTCACCGCCCTGGTCCCCGAGCGCGCCCCGCACGTGCGCCCGGCTCCCGTGCAGGCTCCGCAGCAGCAGCAGCAGCGCCAGTCGTCCAAGCAGCGTCCCGCCGGTGGCGAGAAGAGCGGCGCGGCGAACCCGCCCGCGCGTCGTCGTCGCCGCCCCCGCGCCGGTGGCGCCGGCGGCCAGGGCAGCGGCTACCAGGGCGGCGGTTACTCCACGCAGAGTGGCCAGTCCCGTCAGGGCGGTGGCCGCAGCTCGCAGGGTCGCTGACCCGCGGACGCAGCTCGACTGAAAAGCGCCCCTTCCGCTTCGGCGGAAGGGGCGCTTTCTCGTTGTGCGCTCAGCGAGTCGGGAACGACCGCTCAGGAGACCCCGTGTACAGCTGCTGCGGACGGCCGATCTTGGTCTGCGGGTCGAGCTGCAGCTCGCGCCACTGGGCCAGCCAGCCGGGCAGACGGCCGATGGCGAACAGCACCGTGAACATCCGGGTCGGGAAGCCCATCGCCTTGTAGATGACACCGGTGTAGAAGTCGACGTTCGGGTACAGTCGACGCTCACGGAAGTAGTCGTCGGCGAGGGCGAGTTCCTCGAGCTCCTTCGCGAGGTCGAGCAGCGGGTCGGTGACGCCCAGCGACGAGAGCACCTCGTCGGCGGCGTCCTTGACCAGCTTGGCCCGCGGGTCGTAGTTCTTGTAGACGCGGTGCCCGAAGCCCATCAGCTTCACGCCCTCTTCCTTGTTCTTCACCCGCTCCACGAAGCGCGAGACGCTCTGGCCGGAGTCGCGGATCTGACCCAGCATGGTCAGGACGGCCTCATTGGCACCGCCGTGCAGCGGACCGGAGAGTGCCTGGATGCCGGCGGAGACCGAGGCGAACTGGTTCGCGCCGGTGGAGCCCACCAGGCGGACAGTGGAGGTGGAGGCGTTCTGCTCGTGGTCTTCGTGGAGGATTAGGAGAAGCTCGAGAGCCTTCGACATGACCGGGTTGACCTCGTACTCCTCGCTGTGCACGCCGAAGTTGAGCTTGAGGAAGTTGTCCACGAAGCTCAGCGAGTTGTCAGGGTACAGGAAGGCCTGGCCGACGCTCTTCTTATGCGCATAGGCCGCGATCACGGGCAGCTTGGCGAGCATGCGCACCATGTTCAGCTCGACATGCTCGGGGTTGTGCGGGTCGGTCTGCCCCTCGTAGTACGTCGAGAGGGCGGCGACCGCCGACGAGAGCACCGACATCGGGTGCGCCGTGTGCGGCAGAGCCGAGAAGAAGCGCTTGAGGTCTTCGTGCAGCAGCGTGTGGCGACGGATCTTCTCGTCGAACTCCGCGAGCTCGGAAGCCGAGGGCAGTTCCCCGTAGATGAGGAGCCAGGCGACCTCGAGGTAGCTCGTCGATCCGGCCAGCTGCTCGATGGGATATCCGCGGTAGCGCAGGATGCCCTTGTCGCCGTCGATGAACGTGATGTCGGACTTGGTGGACGCCGTGTTGACGAAACCGTAGTCGAGGCCGGTGTAGCCGGTCTGCCGGGTCAGCGTCGAGAAGTCGATGCTGTCGTGGCCGGCCGTACCGCGCAATACCGGGAATTCGGCGGTCGTATCGCCGATCGTCAGCTTCGCCGTCTGCTCTGCCGCTGCGCTCACGCGGTCCTCCTCCTGGCGTCCGACCCCGCTGGTCGCGGTGTATCGGACAAGATCTTGATCAAGTCGGAACTGGCGATCTCACGGCGCTGTGGCACCAGGTCGAGACACGACCGAATCGCCTTTACAGCCTAGTAGGCACACAGGCCTACTGTGACATCCGCCAAACAGATGCGATCTTCACGGAGAAAACCTACAGAGCCGAAGCGCTGAGCCGGCGCGCGGCTTCTCGCACTCGCTCGGTGGGAGCGGTCAGCGCGAGGCGTACATGCTGCGAGGAGTCCGCGCCGTAGAACGGTCCAGGACCGGCGAGGATGCCGAGGTCGGCGAGGCGGCCCATCGACTCCCAGGCATCGCGCCCCTCCGTCGCCCAGAGATACAGTCCGGCCTCCGAACCGTCGATGCGGAATCCGGCGGCCTCCAGCGCGGGGCGCAGTGCTTCTCGCCTGGTGCGGTACAGCTCTTTCTGGGCGGCGACATGCTCGTCGTCACCGAGCGCGACCGCCATGGCGTGCTGCACGGGCGCCGGCGGCATGAGTCCGAGGTGCTTGCGTGCGGTGAGCAGGTCTCCGACGACGCGCGCGCAGCCGGCGACGAACGCGGCTCGATAGCCGGCGAGATTCGACTGCTTGCTCAGCGAGTACACGCTGAGCAGGTTCGCCCTGCTACCGCCGGTCACGCGAGGGTCGAGGATCGAGGGGATCGGCTCCGTCGCCCAGATTCCGTCCCAGCCCAGCTCGGCGTAGCATTCGTCACTCGCGAGGACGGCTCCGAGTTCGCGCGCACGGCGCACGGCTGCAGCGAGCTCGTCGACCGTCCAGGTCCGGCCGTCGGGGTTGCCCGGGGTGTTGATCCAGATGAGCTTGGTGCCCTCCGGCCACTCGGCGGGATCGTCGGCCGGGAGCGGAGTCGCGCCGACCACGCGGGCGCCGACCTCGTATGTCGGGTACGCCACTCGCGGATGCACGACGACGTCGCCCGCACCGAGTCCGAGGAGCGTGGGCAGCAGCGCGACAAGCTCCTTGGAGCCGATAGTCGGCAACACGTTGTCGACGCGGAGGTCGGGTACTCCCCGGCGCCGCGCGTACCACTCGACGATGGCTTCGCGCAGCGTCGGCGTGCCGACCGTCTGCGGGTAGGCGTGCGCATCGGTGGCCTCGGCCAGCGCACGGCGGATGAGCTCGGGCGTCGGATCCACCGGCGACCCCACGGAGAGGTCCACGAGACCCTCGGGATGCTCAGCGGCGCGCGCACGGAAGGGGACGACGGCGTCCCACGGGTAGTCGGCGAGGTCGCGGACGCTCACAGAAGACGCCTACTCGCCCTGGGGCGGGAGCGCGGCGATGATCGGGTGGTCGAACGTGTAGACGCCGACCTTGGCGGCGCCTCCGGGCGAGCCGATCTCGTCGAAGAACTCGACGTTCGCCTTGTAATAGTCCTGCCACTCGTCGGGCAGGTCGTCTTCGTAGTAGATGGCCTCGACCGGGCACACCGGCTCGCAGGCGCCGCAATCCACGCACTCGTCGGGGTGGATGTACAACGACCGTTCCCCCTCGTAGATGCAGTCAACGGGGCACTCGTCGATGCAGGCGCGATCCTTGACATCGACGCACGGGAGGGCGATCACATACGTCACCCCTTCAGTCTACGACTCGTGGCGCTCGGGTTCCTGCGCGGCAGGTGCGACCGTGCGGACGGGAACCCGTGAGAAGGAGGGCCAGGCGATCACGAGCAGCACGATTCCCGCGACCAGGTAGGTCCAGATCTGCCCACTGAGCGAGTCCGGGACGACGACGGATCCGCCGGGCCCCACGCCGGAGATCAGCACCAGCATGCCGATCATGCCGAGTCCGGCTGCCACCGCCGCTCCCCTGTCGTGTGTGAGCGCTCGTACGGCGACGAGGATCGCCGCGCAGGCGATGGCGGCCACGATGAGCCCCACCGGGATCGGCCCCCACATCACGCTGTGCGCGATCGTGCCGGCGATGCCGTAGACGCCGCCCACCAGGGCCGCAGCGACCCACGACAACACTCTCGACACCCAGCTCACGCGCACCCGTCGATCTTACCGGCGCCGCCTGTGGCCGAGCAGTCGCTCAGGAGGCGAGACCGAAGAGCCGCAGGAGCGCCGCGACGAGCGCGGCCGCTGCCACGACGACGAGGAACGACTGCCGAAGCCACAGGAGCCCTCCCGCGACCAGCAGGGCGGGCACGCGCGCGTCCACCGTGATGGCCTGGCCGTCGCCGAGGGTCTGCACCGCGACGAGTGCGGCCAGGAGCGCCACGGTCAGCAGGTCGGAGATGCGAGCAGTGCGAGGCGCTTCGAGGACCTTGGGCGGCACCAGGTATCCGGCGGCTTTGAGCGCGACACAGATGAGCGCGGCGAGGAGGATCGCACTCCACAGGCTCATGGCGCCCCCTCCGTTCCGACGCGGGCGTGATCCTCCGGCGGCGTCTCGCGGCGGCCCAGCCAGTTGAACCAGCCGACGGCGATCGCGACGACCGCCGCGACGAGCACCGGGAGACCCGGCATGAGGAAGGGGGTGAACGCCGCAGCGACCACCGCAGCCGCCACGCCCACCACGATGGCCTGCCGCTGCCGGAGCCGCGGCCAGAGCAGCGCGAGGAATGCGGCAGCAGCAGCAGCGTCGAGACCCCAGGTCCGGGGGTCGCCGAGCACGTCACCGACGAGCGCACCGACGAGAGTCGTGATGTTCCAGCCCACGAAGATGCCGATGCCGGTCACCCAGAAGCCCACCTGACGCAGCCGCGGGTCGCCCTGTGAGATCGCCACGGCCGTCGACTCATCGATCGTGAAGTGCGCGGCGGCAGCCTTGCGCACCGGCCCTCCGCCGACGATCGGCGACATGCGCATTCCGTAGGCCACGTTGCGCACGCCGAGGAGGGCGGCGGACGCGACCGCGGAGGGCAGAGCGGCGAGGCCTCCGGCGGTGAAGACGCCGATGAACGCGAACTGCGATCCTCCGGTGAACATCAGCAGGCTGAGGACGCACGTCTGCCAGACGTCGAGTCCGGACGCGACAGCCAACGCTCCGAAGGAGACGCCGTAGGCGCTGGTCGCGAGCACGACGCCGAGCGCCTCGCGCCAGACCTCACGCTCGGCGGTCATCGCACGCCCTGCGGGTCCTTGTTCGCTTCGCTGAACACATGACCATAATTCTGAACAGTCGCGAACGGATAGTCAAGCGAACGAACGTTTGACATGATGAACGCATGGAAGACCTTCGCACGCGCATCGCCCGCACTCTGCGCCGAGAACGAGAGGCCGTCGGCCTGTCGGTCTCGGAACTCGCGCGCCGCGCGGGTGTGTCCAAAGCGACCGTGTCGCAGCTCGAGAGCGGAGCGGGCAATCCCAGCGTCGAAACACTGTGGGCCCTCGGAGTGGCCCTCGAAGTGCCGTTCGCCGTCCTCGTCGACCAGCAGAGCAATGCGCCCACCCTGATCCGCGCCGACGACCTCGCCGGCGTCCCCTCCTCCGCGGCCGCCTACAGCGCGACACTGCTGTCGGCCAGCCCTCCCGGCGCGCGCCGCGACATCTACCTGATCCAGGCCGAACCGGGCGATGCTCGCCGCTCCGACCCGCACCACCCGGGCACCATCGAGCACGTCATCCTGGTCTCCGGCCAAGCACTGATCGGACCGGTCGACGAGCCGGTGCTCCTCAACCCCGGCGACTACCTGACATATGCCGGCGACGCCCCGCACATCTTCGAAGCGACAGCCGTCGGTACGAGCGCGGCGCTCATCTCCGAGCTCCGCTGAGGCTCACCCACCGCCGGCGACAGGCGACGGGTCGGGGCGTCACGGCATCAGTACCAGTTCATCGCCTGCGAGTGCGACCAGGCGCTGCACGGGGTTCCGTAGGCCGCCGAGATGTACTCGAGGCCCCAGGCGATCTGCGTGGCGGCGCTGGTCTGCCAGTCGGCTCCCGCCGATGCCATCTTGCTGCCGGGCAGCGCCTGCGGAATGCCGGTAGCCCCGCCGTCGGCGTTGTATGCCTGGTAGTTCCAGCCCGACTCCTTGGTCCACAGGGAGTCCAGGCACGAGAACTGATCCCCGCCCCAGCCGTACCGGCTCGACATCTGCTGCTGCGCGGAGGCCTTCGCGCCCTCGACGGTGTTGGCGGACGCGAGCGCCGCGGCGGCCGCCCGCTCGGCAGCTGCATGCTCTGCCGCCGCCTTGGCCGCGGCTGCAGCGGCTTCCTCCGCAGCCCGCTTCTCCTGTGCCGCGGTGAGCGCGGCACGCAGATCCTCCGTGTCCGAGACGACCTTCGCGAGCTCCGACTCCACGTCGTCGGTGACGATGCCCACGAGGAGCAACGGGGTCACCTCACTGTCGGAGAGCTTGTCGATGCCGCTCTCGAGCTCGGTCGTGTCGACCGATGTCGAGACACCCACATCGAGGCCGGATGCTGCGACGTCGGCGCTCACCGCCTCGGCGGCCGCGACAGCGCTCCGGGCCTCCACGCGCGTAGACGAAGCGTCTGCGGTGATCTGCGCCAGCGGCTCGGCACCGGACAGTGCGGGCGCGGCGACGGCGATGGCCGGGCTCATGGCGGCCGCGGCAGAGGTGGAGGCCAGGCCCACGCTGAGCGTGATTCCGACCAGGGTGGCGGCGGTCACTCCGAGGATGGCCATCGGGCGGCGGGCGGTGACGGCGGCGCGGGCGGACGCCGCGTCCGAGGCACGCCGAAGCGCACGGGTTTTCTGAAGCATCGGGTTCGACTTTCGGGTTGTCGTACGCCCTCGCAGGAGACTCATCGGGAGCTCGTCCCGGGCGCAAGCCAACGAGTCTGCACCATCAACCTGAGTGAAAACCATCCCTGACCTGGGATTTACATGAGAAGAGGGCCTCGCGCACGCCTTTCGGCGGCACGAGGCCCTCTTCTCGGAGCAGACTCAGGCGCTGGCGTCCTGGCGCTTCAGACGCGCGGTCTCGCGAGCACGGGTGTTCGCATCGAGGTTCACCTTGCGGATGCGGACGACCTCGGGCGTGACCTCGACGCATTCGTCGTCACGTGCGAACTCGAGGCTCTCCTCGAGCGTCAGCTGGCGCGGAGGAGTCATCGACTCGAAGGTGTCGGAGCTCGCCGCACGCATGTTGGTGAGCTTCTTCTCCTTCGTGATGTTCACGTCCATGTCGTCGGCGCGGGAGTTCTCGCCGATGACCATTCCCTCGTAGACCTCCTGCGTGGGCTGCACGAAGAACGACATGCGCTCCTGCAGGGCGATCATCGCGAACGGGGTGACGACACCCTGGCGGTCGGCGACGATCGAGCCGTTCTGACGCGTCGTGATGGAGCCGGCCCACGGCTCGTAGCCGTGCGAGATCGCGTTCGCGATGCCGGTGCCGCGCGTGGTGGTGAGGAACTCGCTGCGGAAGCCGATCAGGCCGCGCGACGGGACGACGAACTCCATGCGCACCCAGCCGGTGCCGTGGTTCGTCATGTTCTCCATGCGACCCTTGCGGCCCGCCAGCAGCTGGGTGATCGCGCCGAGGTGCTCCTCCGGCGTGTCGATCGTGAGGTGCTCGAACGGCTCGTAGGTCTTGCCGTCGATCTTCTTCGTGACCACCTGCGGCTTGCCGACGGTGAGCTCGAAGCCCTCGCGGCGCATGTTCTCGACGAGGATGGCGAGGGCGAGCTCTCCGCGGCCCTGCACCTCCCACGCATCCGGACGTCCGATGTCGACGACCTTGAGCGAGACGTTGCCGATGAGCTCCTTGTCGAGACGGTCCTTGACCATGCGAGCGGTGAGCTTGTGGCCCTTGACCTTGCCCATGAGCGGGGAGGTGTTGGTGCCGATCGTCATCGAGATGGCGGGGTCGTCGACCGTGATGGCCGGCAGCGGACGCACGTCCTCGGGGTCGGCGATGGTCTCGCCGATGGTGATGTTCTCGAAACCGGCGATGGCGACGATGTCGCCGGGGCCTGCGGAATCGGCCGGGTAGCGCTCGAGTGCGCGTGTCTTCAGGAGCTCGGTGATGCGCGCGTTCTGGTGCGTGCCGTCGGCACGGACCCAGGCCACGGTCTGGCCCTTCTTGAGCGTGCCGTTGAAGACGCGCAGCAGCGCGAGGCGGCCGAGGAACGGGCTGGAGTCGAGGTTCGTGACCCAGGCCTGCAGCGGGTGCTCGTCGTCGTAGGACGGCGCGGGCACGTGCTCGAGGATCGCCTCGAACAGCGGCTCGAGGTCGTCGTTGTCGGGCAGCGAGCCGTCGGCGGGACGGTTCTGCGACGCGGCGCCGGCACGACCGGAGGCGTAGACGACCGGCACGTCGAGCAGCGCGTCGACGTCGAGGTCGGGCACGTCGTCGACCAGGTCGGAAGCGAGGCCCAGCAGCAGGTCGTGCGCCTCTTCTTCGACCTCGGCGATGCGCGCGTCGGGACGGTCGGTCTTGTTGACGAGCAGGATGACCGGCAGCTTCGACTCGAGCGCCTTGCGCAGCACGAAGCGGGTCTGGGGCAGCGGGCCCTCACTGGCGTCGACCAGCAGCACGACACCGTCGACCATGGACAGGCCGCGCTCGACCTCGCCACCGAAGTCGGCGTGACCGGGGGTGTCGATCACGTTGATCGTGATCTCCTTGCCGCCGGCGTGCTTGCCCTTGTACGTGATCGCCGTGTTCTTGGCGAGGATCGTGATGCCCTTCTCACGCTCCAGATCGTTGGAGTCCATGGCGCGCTCATCGACGTGGGCGTGTTCGCCGAAGGAGCCCGTCTGACGCAGCATGGCGTCGACGAGAGTCGTCTTGCCGTGGTCGACGTGGGCGACGATTGCGACGTTGCGGAGGTCAGAGCGGAGGGCGTGCGCCATGCAGGTGTCCTAAAGAGTGTGGGATTTTGCCGGGAAGCCGACGTTCCAGGATAACGCAAGCTCAGGGCGTGTTCCTGAAAACAGGTCGTAGCATCGAGATCGTGACCCGACCGCAGGCCTCCGGAGACCTTCCCGAGCTCTCCCCCGCCCCCTCTCGCGCACGGCTGTGGTGGGAGATCGCGATCGTCCTGGCGCTCGGGCTCGGGCAGTCCGCCGTGTACGCGATCGTGCAGCTCGCCTACCGCCTCACCGATGAGATCCCGATCGCCGATCAGGTCGCGAAGCTGAATCCCTCACGCAGCGACCGGGAGATCTTCGACCTCATCTACCAGGTGCTCGCGATCGGTTTCTCGCTCGTCCCCGTGCTGCTGGTGTGCTTCCTGCTCTGGCAGTCGCGCCGACCGCACCTGGGGCAGCTGGGGCTGGACGGCACCAGGGCGGGGCGCGACATCGGTCGCGGCGTCCTGCTGGTCCTGGCCATCGGCGTGCCCGGCATCGGCCTCTACCTCGCCGGTCGCGCGCTCGGGATGACCGTGGCGATCGACCCCGCCGGCATCGACGCCTACTGGTGGACGGTGCCCGTCCTGCTGCTCGCTGCCGCACGGGCCTCGCTGCAGGAGGAGTTCGTTCTGCTCGGATATCTCTTCACGCGGCTGAAGCAGCTCGGCTGGGGGCCGTGGTCGATCATCATCGGCACATCGGTGCTGCGGGCCAGCTACCACCTGTATCAGGGCTATCCCGCGTTCTTCGGGAACCTCGCGATGGGTCTGCTGTTCGGGTGGCTGTATCAGCGCTCAGGGCGCCTGATGCCGTTCCTGGTCGCGCACTTCCTGATCGATGCGGCCGCGTTCGTCGGCTACCCGTGGGCGGCAGCGCTGTGGCCCGACCTGTTCGGACTCCCCGGCTGAGCCGAAGAGTCGCGGTCAACCCGCGTTCGCCACGAGGACGGCCAGCACGGCCCAGACGACGATCACGACCAGCGCGATCGTGGCCGGACGATCCCAGCTGCGTCGGATCGGGGCGTCCGCAGTGGCGGGGGCGGCTTCCCAGCGCCCCTCGATCTCGGTGAGCGCGCGGATGCCTGCGGGCATCTTCTCCTCGCCGTCGCCCCCGCGAGCGGGCATGCGGATCGGGCCGGCCTTGGCCGGTCCCCCGTAGCAGGCGAGATCCTTCCCGTCGTCGAGCGAGAAGATCAGCTGCCACCGCAGGTCGACGGCGCGCACGCGCTGCCAGCCGAACGTGATGCGGCGGAGCAGGTTCTGCACCACCACACCGTCGTCGTCGATGCGCACGGCCGAGGCGAAGGAGCTCACATACACGAGCCAGAGCACCAGCAGCACCCACGGGGCGAGCAGCAGCATCGGCCCCCACCCGGCCCGCAGGACGGCATCGCCCAACAGGAACAGGGCCAGAAGCGAGCCGATCACGAGCGCGGCGGGACCGGAGGGCGCACGGAATGTCCGTACGCCCTCCGACCTGTCGTCCGTCGTCACCGTCAGTGGCTCCCGAGGGTGATCGACGCGCCGGGAATCGCCTGGAGCAGACGCTCCGTGTACTCCTGCTGCGGGTTCGCGAAGATGTCGTCGACCGTGCCGTGCTCGACGACGCGCCCCTGCTCCATCACACAGACGCGATCCGCGATCACCCGCACGACCGCGAGGTCGTGGGTGATGAACAGGTACGTCAAGTCGAGCTCGGACTGGAGTTCGGCGAGCAGGTTCAGCACCTGCGCCTGCACCAGCACGTCCAGCGCCGACACGGCCTCGTCGAGGACGACGATCTCCGGCTTGAGCGCGAGGGCCCTGGCGATGGCGACGCGCTGACGCTGACCGCCCGAGAGCTCGTTCGGATACCGGTCGGCCACACTCGACGGGAGCGCGACCTGGTCCAGCACCTCGAGAACGCGCTTGCGGCGCGAGGCGGAGTCGCCGACCCCGTGCACGCGCAGCGGCTCCGCCACCGTGTTGCCGATGTTGTGCAGCGGATCCAGCGAACCGTACGGGTCCTGGAAGACCGGCTGCATCTCGCGACGCAGTGCCTGCAGCTCGGGCCGTGAGAGCGTGTCGGTGTCCCGACCGTTCACGAGGATCGAGCCCGACGTCTTCGTCTCCAGACGCAGCAGCATCTTGGCGGCGGTCGACTTGCCGGAACCGGATTCGCCGACGATGGCCATCGTGGAGCCCTTGGGCACCTGGAAGGACATCTTGTCGACGGCCGTGAAATCGGTGGAACGGAAGCCGCTCCCCCGGATCTTGTAGACCTTCGTCACATCTCGGAACTCGATCACCGGCTCGGCAGGAACCGCCTCGGTGTGGGCGATCGATGCGAGATCGACCGTGCCCGTGGACTCCGTGAGCACCTCGGCGAGAGGGTCGACGTGACCCGTGACCGCCGTCTGGATGCGCTTCGACGCCAGGCTCGGCGCCGCGGCGACCAGCCGCTGGGTGTACGGGTGCTGCGGGTTCTGCAGGATCTCGAGCGCGGGACCCGATTCCACGATGCGACCGCGATGCATCACGACGAGGTTCTCCGCCCGCTCCGCGGCGAGGCCGAGGTCGTGGGTGATGAACAGGACCGCGGTGTTGCGCTCCTTCGTGAGGGTGTCGAGGTGATCGAGGATCCGCTTCTGCACCGTGACGTCGAGCGCGCTGGTGGGCTCGTCGGCGATGAGCAGTTTCGGATCGGACGACAGCCCGATGCCGATGAGCACCCGCTGGCGCATGCCGCCGGAGAACTCGTGCGGGAACTGCCGCAGACGCCGATCGGCATCCGCCAGTCCCGCCTCCTTCAGCACCTGGATCGCCTGCTTGCGTGCAGCCTTGCGGCCGTCGGCCTGCCCGTTGGCGAGGATGGTCTCCTCCACCTGGAAACCGATGCGGTGCACCGGGTTGAGGCTGTTCATCGGGTCCTGGGGAACCAGGCCGATGAGGTTGCCGCGCACATGCTCGATCTCGGAGCGCCCGAGCTTCGTCAGGTCGCGACCCTCGAATTTGACGGCGCCACCGGTGACCTGCCCGCTGCCGGGCAGCAGGTTGATGATCGCGTGCGCGGTCGTCGACTTGCCCGAGCCGGACTCACCGACGATCGCCATAGTCTCGCCCGGGTAGATGTCGAAGCTGACGCCACGCACCGCTGGGACGAAACCGTCCTGCGTCTTGAACGCGACCTCCAGGTTCTCGATCGACAGGAGCGGGACATCGGGGTTGTATTCGGCGGTCATCGCAGTGCCCTCGCCTTCGGGTCGAGCGCGTCTCGCACCGTCTCGCCGAGCATGATGAACGACAGCACGGTGAGGGAGAGAGCGATCGACGGATAGATCAGCGGCATGGGGTCGGTGCGCAGACGCGTCTGCGCGGCCGCGATGTCGTTACCCCAGGAGATGAACTCCGGCGGCAGACCGACGCCCAGGAAGGACAGCGTGGCCTCGGCCGTGATGGCCGCGGCCAGACCGACCGTGCTGAGCACGATCACCGGGGCGATCGAGTTCGGCATGACGTGCGAGAACATCGTCCGCACCCGGGATACCCCGAGCGCTTCGGACGCCATCACGAAGTCAGCCGAACGCACGCGCAGGATCTCGGCGCGCAGGATGCGCGCCACCGAGGGCCATCCGAAGAAGCCGATCGCGAGGGAGACCACGAGGATGTTCCGGTTGTCGAGGAACATCGACATGATGACCACTGCGGCCAGCACGTAGGGGATCGCGAAGAACATGTCGCCGATGCGCATGAGGAGCGAATCGATCCAGCCGCCGAAGAAGCCGGCGAACGCACCGATCACGATGCCCATGGCAGCGATGATGATCGTCACCAGGATGCCGACCGACAGCGAGGTCCCTGCGCCGTGCACGACACGGGAGTACACGTCACAGCCCTGGAAGGTGTACCCGAGCGGGTGCCCTGCGGAAGGGCCGTCGTTCGAGAACTTCAGGTCGCACTGGAAGGGGTCGACCGGAGCGAACAGGTCGGGGAACGACGCGATGATGACCAGCAGCACGACGAAGACGCCGGCGGTCCAGAACATCCAGCGACCACGGAGGTCGCGCCACGCATCGAGCCACAGGTTGCTCTTGCGCTCGCTGACACGGACGGCATCGACGGCCCCGAGGCCGCCCTCGTCTGCCTCGGCCACATAGTGCGCCATGCGGCGGGTGGGAGTGTTATCGGACATAGCGGATCCTCGGGTCGAGCACACCGTAGAGCAGATCGATGAACAGGTTGACCAGGACGTAGATCACGACGAGCACGGTCACGATCGAGACGATCTCCGGCCCATCGTGCTGGTTGATGGCCTTGAAGAGCTCGTTTCCGATACCGGGCACGTTGAACACGCCCTCGGTGACGGTGGCGCCGACGATCAGGATGCCGAAGTCGGCAGCGAGGTTCGTCGTCACGGGAATGAGCGAGTTGCGCAGCACGTGCACCGGGATGACGCGCCGCGTGGGGAGGCCCTTGCCGAACGCCATCCGCACGAAGTCCTGCTGACGCGTCTCGATGACCGAGTTGCGCGTGAGCCGCACCACGTAGGCGAAGTTCAGTGCGGCGAGCACGATCGCCGGGAGTATCAGGTCCGACCAGGGCGCACCTCGTCCGACCGTCGGTCGGAACAGATGCAACTCGATGGCGAGGAAGTACTGCGCGATGAAGGCCAACACGAACACCGGGATCGAGATGAGCAGAAGGCTCACCAGCATCGAGGCGTGGTCGAAAAGGCTGTTCTTGCGCAGGCCGGAGATGAGACCGACGACGACGCCGAAGAGCAGCTGGATGACGATCGCCAGCAGCGCGAGGCGCAGCGTCACCGGGAACTTCGCGGCGAGGATCTCATTGACGCTCTGGCCGCGGAAAGTCGTTCCCAGGTCGCCCTGGAACAGGTCGCCGAGGTAGATCAGGTAGCGCGTGAAGAACGGCTGGTCCAGGTGGTACTGCGCCTGCAAGGCGGCGTACTGCGCATCGGTCGGTGTCTTGTCACCGAACAGAGCGAGAATCGGGTCACCCGGTAGCAGGAAGACCATCGAGAAGATCAGGAAGGTCGCCCCGAGGAAGACGGGTATCGCCTGAAGAAGGCGACGAATGATGTAGGCAGTCATAGGCGTGAACTCAACCGCGCCGTGCGGGGCGACGCTTGCGCATCGCCCCGCACGGCGGGTTCAGATCAGAGCGGGAGTGTTACTCGCCGGCCTTGGTGATCTCGTACACGATCGGCCAGCTGTCCCAGCCGTACTCGACGTTGTCGACGAGCGTGGAGAAACCGGCGTTGGTCGAGCGGTACCAGAGCGGCAGGACGGGAAGGTCCGTGAACAGGACCTCCTGCGCCTGCTCGAAGAGCTTGTTGCCCTCTTCGACCGACGGCGCCGTGGAGCCCTTCTGCACGAGCTCGTCGTACTCGGGGTTCGAGTAGTCGCCGTCGTTGGAACCGGCACCCGTGATGAACAGCGCGCCCAGGATGTTGTACGCACCCGGGTAGTCGAACTGCCATCCCGAACGCGTCGCCGCGTTCAGCGAACGGTTCTTGATCTCCTCGCGGAGCGTCGCCAGGTCGGGGAAGGACTGACCGGCGGCGTCGATGCCCAGCGTGTTCTTGAGCTGGTTGGTGACCGCGTCGACCCAGGGCTGGTGTCCACCGTCGGCGTTGTACGCGATGGTGAACGTGCCGCTCCACGGGGCGATGGCGTCGGCCTGAGCCCACAGGTCCTTCGCCTTGTCGGCGTCGGCGTGCGTGACCTCGGAACCGGCGATCTCGTCGTTCCAGCCCGCGATCACCGGGGAGGTGAAGTCGACGGCCGGCGTGCGGGTACCCTCGAAGATCACGTCGGTGACCTGTTCGCGGTCGATCGCGTAGGAGATGGCCTGACGACGCAGGTTGCCCTCTTCGTCGTTGCCGAAGTGAGCGAGGCGTGCCGGGATGGTCAGGCCTTCCCAGATCGCGGCCGGCTGGTCGACGGCGCGGTCGCCCAGGTCGTCCTTGTAGGTGGCCAGAGCCGTCGGCGGCACGCCGGGGTTGATCACGTCGAGGTTGTCCGAGAGCAGGTCGGTGTACGCAGCCTCGGCGGTCGCGTAGCTGACGAAGTCGACTCCACCGTTCTGCGGCTTGCGGGGACCGTCGTAGCTCTCGTTCGGGAGCAGCGAGATCACGGAGTCGTGCTCCCACTTGTCGAGCACGTACGGGCCGTTGCCGACGGGAGCCTGGCCGAACGCCTCAGGGTCATCGAAGAACGACTCGGGGAGCGGCGCGAACACCTGGTAGCCCAGAGTGGTCGGGAAGTCCGACTGCGGAGCGGCGAGCTCGACCGTGAACGTCGTGTCGTCGACGACCTCGAGAGCGAGGGAGTCTTCCTTCACGGCGTCGGCGCTGTAGCCGGAGAAGTTGGCGAACCACCACTGGTTCTCGAAGGCGGGGTCGGAGGCGGCATACTGCCATGCCTCGACGAAGGACTCCGCGGTCACGGGGGTGTCGT
Source organism: Microbacterium maritypicum (assembly GCF_041529975.1). Taxonomy (NCBI): domain Bacteria; kingdom Bacillati; phylum Actinomycetota; class Actinomycetes; order Micrococcales; family Microbacteriaceae; genus Microbacterium; species Microbacterium maritypicum. The sequence goes on from NZ_CP168030.1 coordinate 3,208,139, forward strand.
CGCTGAACTTCTCACCCTCCTTGATCTTGATGGTCCAGGTCTGGTTGTCTTCCGACTCGATCGACTCGGCGAGGTCGTTGGCGAGGGCGCCGTCGGCTTCGTAGTAGACGAGACCGGCGAAGATGTTCTGCAGAACGAGTCCGCCGCCGACCTCGTTGGTCACGGCGGGGAGGAGCGGGTTCTGAGGCTCGTTGCTCTGAACCGTGACGATTCCGGTCGACGCTTCGCCGCCTTCTTCGCCACTGCCGTTGTCGCCGCCGGATGCGCAGCCTGCGAGCGCGATCGCGCCGACGGCCAGCAGAGCGGTGCCCGCGAGGGCAGTCCTGTTTCTTTTCACTTTTGTCCTCCTGTGGACACGGGGATTCTGCGCGCTCACCATCGAGCAGGCAGGGATACCTGAGCGTAACCCGCACCCGCGTCGCCCCCGCCCTCAGCTAACGAACTGTTACTGAGTGGTGACCATACGTAACAAGGCCGAAACACCGGGAAAAGAGAGACGGTGCCGCACCCACAGCAGGGGTGCAGCACCGTGTGCTCACATGAGCATCCGACTCAGGCGAAAGCCTCCACCGGCGGGCAGGCGCAGACGAGGTTGCGGTCGCCGTACGCCTGGTCGATGCGGCGCACCGGCGGCCAGTACTTGCCTGCGACGAGGGCGCGCACGGGGTATGCCGCCTCTTCCCGCGAGTACGCGTGGTTCCACTCCCCCGCGATGAGCGAGACCGCGGTGTGCGGCGCGTGCACGAGCGGGTTGTCGTCGGCCGGCCAGCGACCGGCGGCGACCCCCTCCGCCTCGGCCTTGATCATGACCATGGCCTCGATGAAGCGCTCGATCTCGTCGAGGTCCTCCGACTCGGTCGGCTCGACCATCAGCGTGCCCGCGACCGGGAACGACATGGTCGGGGCGTGGAAGCCGTAGTCGATGAGGCGCTTGGCGACGTCGTCGACCGTGATGCCGGTGGCCTCCTTGAGCGGACGCAGGTCGAGGATGCACTCGTGAGCCACCCGCCCGTTCTCGCCCGTGTAGAGCACCGGGAAGTGCGCGCCGAGTCGCTCTGCCATGTAGTTCGCGGAGAGAACGGCCGCTGCGGTGGCGCGACGCAGTCCGTCGGCACCCATCATCCGCACGTACGCCCACGAGATCGGCAGGATCCCGGCAGAGCCGTAGGGCGCTGCGGAGATCACACCGCCCTCGAACGTGTACCCGCCGAAGTGCTCCGCGCTCTGGGCGAGCGGGTGCGAGGGCAGGAACGGCGCGAGGTGGGCCTTCGCCGCCACCGGACCGATGCCGGGGCCGCCGCCGCCGTGCGGGATGGCGAACGTCTTGTGCAGGTTGAGGTGCGAGACGTCGCCCCCCAGGTCGCCGAACCGCGCATAGCCGAGCAGCGCGTTGAGGTTCGCGCCGTCGACGTAGACCTGCCCGCCCGCGTCGTGCACGGCTGCCGTGATGTCGACCACCTGCTCCTCGTACACGCCGTGCGTGGAGGGGTAGGTGATCATCAGGGCCGAGAGGTCGTCGGCGTGCAGCGCGATCTTCGCGCGCAGATCGTCGAGGTCGACGTTGCCGAGCTCGTCGGTCGCGACGACCACGACCTTCATGCCGGCGAGGACGGCCGACGCCGCGTTCGTGCCGTGCGCCGAAGACGGGATCAGGCAGATCGTGCGGTGCTGGTCGCCGTTGGCGTGGTGGTAGCCGCGGATCGCGAGCAGCCCCGCGAGTTCACCCTGCGAGCCCGCGTTCGGCTGCAGCGAGACCGCGTCGTACCCGGTGACCTCGGCGAGCCAGCCCTCGAGCTGATCGATGAGCTCGAGGTATCCCTGCACATCGGCCGCCGGAGCGAACGGGTGGATGCCCGCGAACTCGGGCCACGTGATCGCCGCCATCTCGGTGGCCGCGTTGAGCTTCATCGTGCAGGAGCCCAGCGGGATCATGCCGCGGTCGAGCGCGTAGTCGCGGTCGGCGAGGCTCTTCAGATACCGCATCATGGCGGTCTCGCTGCGGTGTGCGTGGAACACCCGGTGCGTGAGGTACTCGTCCTGACGCTCCAGGTTCGACGGCAGGGCGTTGCTGCCACGCTGCAGGAAGCCGAACGCACGCTCCTGCGCGCCACCGAAGACCATCGCCACCTGATGCAGCTCGGTCACCGTGGTGGTCTCATCGACCGAGATGCCGATCGTGTCGGCATCGGCGACGCGGAGCAGGATGCCGTATCCGTCGCGCGCCTGCGCGGCGTGCTCGGCCGCACGCCCCGGCACCCGCACCGTGACCGTGTCGAAGAACGCGTCGTGCACGACCTCGGCGCCCGCCTCGGTGAGCCAGGTACCGAGCAGGGCCGCCTTCGTGGCGGCTTCTGAGGCGATCGCACGGAGCCCATCCGGGCCGTGATAGACCGCGTACATCGCCGCCATCACGGCCAGCAGCACCTGGGCGGTGCAGATGTTCGACGTCGCCTTCTCACGGCGGATGTGCTGCTCGCGCGTCTGCAGAGAGAGACGGTACGCGGGCTTGCCGTCGGCATCCACCGACACCCCGACGAGCCGGCCCGGCAACTGACGCTCCAGGCCCGAGCGGACGGCCATGTAGCCGGCGTGCGGCCCGCCGAAGCCCATCGGCACTCCGAAGCGCTGCGTCGTGCCGACGGCCACATCCGCGCCGAGTGACCCGGGCGACGCGATCAGTGTGAGCGCGAGCAGATCCGCCGCTGCGACGGCCAGTCCACCCGCGAGGTGCGCGGCGTCGAACACGGCGGACGGATCCCAGACCCGACCCGATGCGCCCGGGTACTGGACGAAGACACCGAAGAGATCACCGGGAAGCTCCTCCCCCGCAGCGAAGTCGACGGACACGATCTCGATCCCGAGGGCTTCCGCGCGGGTCGCGAGCATCGCCCTGGTCTGCGGCAGTGCGTCGGCGTCGACGGCGAACACGTTCGACGACGACTTCGAGGCGCGCCGCGCCAGCAGCATCCCCTCGACGACGGCCGTGGACTCGTCCAGCATCGAGGCGTTGGCCGTGGTGAGCCCCGTGAGGTCGGAGACCATGGTCTGGAAGTTGATGAGCGCCTCGAGACGACCCTGCGAGATCTCCGGCTGGTAGGGCGTGTACGCCGTGTACCAGGACGGATTCTCGAGCACGTTGCGCTGGATCACCTGCGGCGTGATGGTCCCGTAATAGCCGAGGCCGATCATCGGGCGGTTCACGGTGTTGCGGGACGCGAGGGTCCGCAACTCTGCGAGCGCCTCGGTCTCACTCGCTGCCGCGGGGATGCGAGACGGCGTTCCCCCCTCGGCTTCGGGAGACGGACCGGTGTAGATCGACGCCGGCACGGCCTGACGCATCAGCGCCTCGACCGGGCTCAGCGCGTCGTCCGCTCCGGCGGTGTCGAGACCGAGGGCGGCGAGCATCGTGCGCTGCGCAGCATCCGTGGGTCCGATGTGACGATCGGCGAAAGTGACCACTGGTGAATCAGCCCTCCGTCAGCGCGACGTAGGCGTCGCGGTCGAGCAGACCGTCGAACGCACCGGCGGCGACGGTGACCTTGAGCAGCCAGCCGCCCTCGAACGGTGCGGAGTTGACGAGCGACGGGTCGTCGACGGCCGCGTCGTTGATCTCGACGACCGTGCCGGTGACCGGCGCGTAGAGCTCACCGACCGACTTCGTGGATTCGATCTCTCCCACGACGGAGCCGGCGGTGACCTCGGTGCCGACGGCGGGGAGCTCGACGAACACGACGTCGCCCAGCTTCTCGGCGGCGTAGTCGGTGATGCCGATCGTCACGGTGTCGCCGTCAGCGGCGATCCACTCGTGTTCTTCGGTGTAGCTGAGGGCGGCGAGGTCGGTCATTTGGTCCTCCGATAGAAAGGCAGGGCGGTCACGGTCGCGGGGATCTTCGTCCCCCGCACATCAAGGAATACTGCGGTTCCCTCCTCAGCGGAAGAAGGGTGCACGTAGGCCATCGCGATCGGATGGCCGAGAGTCGGGCTGAGGGCTCCGCTGGTGATCTCGCCGAGCTTCTCGCCTTCGCCGTCGACGACGGCGTAGCCGGCGCGCCCGGCGCGCTTGCCCTCGGCGACGAGGCCGACCAGTACGGGAGCGTCGGATGCTCCGGACTGCTCGACGGCGACGAGCGCCTCCTTGCCGACGAACTCGTCCTTGGCAGTCACGACGACGCGTCCGAGGCCGGCCTGGGCGGGCAGCGTGTCGAGGCTCAACTCGTGTCCGTACAGCGGCATGCCCGCCTCGAGGCGAAGGGTGTCGCGCGCCGCGAGACCGGCGGGCACGAGACCGTGCGGTTCGCCGGCCGACATCAGGGCGTCCCACAGTGCGGGGGCGTCAGCTGCCGCGACGAGCAGCTCGAAGCCGTCCTCGCCCGTGTAACCCGTGCGGGCGATGAGCAGGGGCTCTCCGAGGAAACGTGCGTCGGCCCACGCGTAGTACTTCTGATCGGCCCAGGGACTGCTCAGCTCAGTGATGCCGGAGGTCGCAGCGAGGATCGCCTCGGCGGCAGGCCCCTGAACCGCGAGCAGCGCGTAGGAGTCCGACACATCCTCCACATCGACGCCGCGGTCACCGAGGAAACCGGCGAAGCTGCGGTCCTCCCCCGGCGTGAGCGGCGGCTGCTCACGCTCGAGGAGCGAGGGGAAGTCGCGGACGCGTTTCGCGAACGCGGAGTCCACGAAGCCCCGGTTGCCGGCGTTCGCGATCACGAGGTAGCGGTCGTCGGCAAGCCGGTACGCGATGACGTCGTCGACGATGCCGCCGTTCGCGGCCAGCATCAGCGAGTACTTCGCCTTTCCCACCGGCATCGCGGAGATACGTCCGGCGAGCGCGAAATCGAGGAACTCGGCTGCCTTCTCGCCCGTGACGAGGAACTCCGCCATGTGCGAGATGTCGAAGATACCGGCGGCCTGTCGCACGGCGTGGTGCTCGGCGAGGTCGGAGGTGTAGCGCACGGGCATCTGCCAGCCGCCGAAATCGGTGAACGACGCGCCGAGCGCCTCATGGCGTTCACGCAGCGGGGTGTAGCGGGGGTCGGACATGGAGTTCTCCCGGGCTGTGACGGGCGGAACGGCGGCATCGCCGCTCCTCGGAACTCCCCCTCTGTCATAGGCCTGAGAGCTTCACCCATGCACGGAGGCGGGGTTTTCACCGTCGGCGGATCCGCAGTCTCGCGGGATCGCTTTTCAGAGTGGCCGGAACCGCGCGGTACGCGTACCTGAGAGATTGGCGGGGAGGCTTGCTCCTTCGGTGCCCGGCTGCGTTCGCCGGGGCTCTCCCGCGTGGTTCATTCGGCCTGTCTTCAATTGTGGGTTCAGTCTAGCCCGTCCGGTCCCTGGCGCCGGATTCCGGGGACGCGCGTTCGAATCGCGCGAATGGTCCCACTCGGGGCTCCGAGAGGGCCATTCGCGCGATTCGAAGCGAGGCTGTCAGTGCGCGATGCCGAGCTCGGCGCGCACCTCGTCGCGGAGGCGGCCGAGGTTGTCGGGCTCGGGTGCGGCGCCCAGGAGCGTCTTGGTGTACTCGTGCTGCGGGTTGAGGATGACCTCGTCCGCAGGCCCGCGCTCCACGACGTCGCCCTTGTAGAGCACCATGATCTCGTCCGAGAAGTGTCGGGCGGTGGCCAGGTCGTGGGTGATGTAGAGGACGCCGAGGTTCTCCTCGCGCTGTAGGTCCGCGAGGAGGTTCAGCACCCCGAGACGGATCGACACGTCCAGCATCGACACCGGCTCGTCCGCGACGATGAACCGCGCCCCGGGGGCCAGCGCCCGCGCGATCGCGACGCGCTGACGCTGTCCACCGGAGAGCTCGTGCGGGCGACGGTCGGCGTAGCTCTCCCCCGGAGTGAGTCGCACGCGCTCCAGCAGCTCCACGGCCCGCTCCCGCACCTCGCCACGAGACAGCTCCGGGTGGTGCAGGCGGATCGGCCGCTCGAGGTGATGCACGATCGTGTGGAAAGGGTTCAACGACGCGAACGGGTCCTGGAACACCATCTGCACATCGGCGCGGTAGCGTTCCAGCGCCCGGCCGCGGGTTCCGGACGGTTTCCCGTCCAGCAGGATCTCCCCGCTGGTGGGGGTCTCCAGCTTCATGAGCATCCGCGCGATGGTCGATTTCCCCGACCCCGACTCGCCGACCAGGGCGACCGTCTTGCCCGCCTCGATCGTGAAGGACACGTCTTTCACCGCGTGCAGGATGCTCGTCTTGAAGCCGGAGCGCAGGGGGAAGTCCTTCACCAGGTTCCGGGCCTCCAGCCGCGCCGGCTGAGCCGCGGTGGGTGCGGTCGGGTTCGCGCTCATCGGACGCCCTCCTGGCTGACACCGGTGCGGACGAAGTCGCCGCGTTCGCCCTTGAGCGACGGGAAGCTCGACAGCAGCCGTTTCGTGTACTCGTGCTGCGGGGTCCGGTAGATCTCCTCCGCCGTGCCCTCCTCGACGATCTGTCCCTGCAGCATGATCGCGATCCGGTCGCTGATCTCGATCAGCATCGGCAGGTCGTGGGTGATGAAGATCACCGCGAACCCGAGCTTCTCGCGCAGCCGCATGATCTCGCGGATGATCCCGCGCTGCACGACCACGTCGAGCGCGGTCGTCGGCTCGTCCATGATCATCACCTGCGGATCGAGGGCGAGGGCCATCGCGATCATCATCCGCTGCCGCATGCCGCCCGAGAGTTCGTGCGGGAAGCTCGTCAGGCGGTTCGGGTCGACGCCGACCAGGGTGAGCAGCTCTTCCGCCCGTGCGGTCTTCGCCTTCTTGCCCATACCGGGTCGATGCGTGTCGAAGATGTCGAAGATCTGCGCTTTGACCGAGATCACCGGGTTGAGCGAGTTCATCGCCCCCTGGAAGACCATCGAGATCTTGTCCCACCGGAACGCCCGGAGGCCCTCGCCGTCGAGACCCACGATGTCGATGTCATGACCGTCGCGGTCATGGAAGACGATCTCCCCCGCCGTCATCAGCGCCGGCGCCTTGAGGAGTCGGTTCATCCCATAGGCCAGGGTCGTCTTGCCGCAGCCGGACTCTCCCGCGAGACCCAGGATCTCGCCGCGGTTCAGCGTCAGCGACACATCGCGCACGGCTTTCACCGGCGGGTCGACCTCGTACTCGATCGACACGTTCCGCGCCGTCAGCACCGGCTCGCTCATGCGGTGACCCCCTTGGTCTTCGCGGCCTTGCGCACACGGCGCGCGGCGTCGGGCGCGTTGCGCAGCTTCGGGTTGATGACCTCGTCGATCGCGAAGTTGATCAGTGCGAGGCCGGCGCCGAGGATGGCGATCATGATGCCCGGCGGGACGAACCACCACCACGCTCCGCGGCCGAGCGCCTGGCCGGACTGCGCGTCGTTGAGGATGGTTCCCCAGGTGATCGAGTCCGTCGGCCCGAGCCCCAGATAGGAGAGCCCGGCCTCGCCGAGGATCGCGAAGATCAGAGCGAAGAGGAACTGCGCCGTGAGCAGCGGCAGGAGGTTCGGCATGATCTCGACCAGGATCACACGCAGCGACCGCTCGCCGGCCACCTTCGAGGCGTAGACGTAGTCGCGGGTGCGGAGGGAACGGGTCTGCAGGCGCAGGACGTAGGCGGCGCCGGCCCAGGAGGTGATGCCGAGGAAGATCGCGACCAGCTGCCAGGTGCGCTGCGGCACGAAGGAGGCGATCACCATGACCAGCGGCAAGGCGGGGATGACGATCATCACGTTGGTGATGAGGGCGAGTCCGTCTTCACGCCAGCCGCCCAGGTATCCGGCGAGGACACCGAAGACGAGCGACAGCACGATCGCGATCACGCTGGCGATCAACCCGACCATGAGCGATCCCTGCGCACCGATCGCGAGCTGGGCGAACATGTCGTTGCCGAGCTTCGTGGTGCCCAACCAGTGCTCCGCCGACGGCGGCTGCAGTGCAGGGTTCGCCGTGCTGCGCGGATTCTGCGTGAAGAACGGCGCGATGATCGCGAACAGCACGATCGCGAGCACGAGGAGCGAGCCGACGATGAACTTCGGCGATGTGCTCGGCAGGATGCGCCGCTTGCGGCCTCGGCTCTGAGTGGCGAGCGAGACGGTGCTGGCCGGCGCCGTCATGGGCGCGTCCTCGACGGTCAGGAGACCGGCGGTGTTCTGCGGATCAGACATTCTGGCGCGCCCTCGGGTCGATGAAGCCATAGACGAGGTCCATGATGAAGTTGGCGGCGAGCACCGTGATGGTGATCACCAGGAACAGGCCCTGCATGAGTGCATAGTCGTTGTTCGTGACGGCCTGGAACATCAGCTTGCCGATGCCGGGATACGTGAACACCTGCTCCATGACGATGGAGCCGGAGACGACGAAGCCCAGCGTGATCGAGAATCCGGCGATCGACGGGATCGCCGCGTTCCTCGCGGCGTAGGTCGTCATGATGCGGCGGTGCCGAAGACCCTTGGCCTCGGCGGTGAGGACGTAGTCCTCGGCGAGTGTGGCCACCATCATGTTGCGCATGCCGAACAACCAGCCGCCCACGGAGCTGATCACGATCGTGATCGCCGGGAGGAGCGAGTGCGCGAACGCGTCGGAGAAGAACGCCCAGGTGGGCTCAGGCCCGTCCGGGAAGTCGAACACGTCGTAGCCCCCGAAGATCGGGAACCAGCCGAGGCCGACCGCGAACACCGAGACCAGGATCAGCGCCAGCCAGAAGTACGGGATGGACTGCAGCACGGTGGTCGCAGGGATGACGTGGTCGACCCAGGTGCCCCGCTTCCATCCGGCCCACGCACCCAGCGCGACACCGAGGACGAAGGAGATGACGGTCGCGGTGCCGACCAGGACGAGTGTCCAGGGCAGCGCTCCGGCGATGAGCTCACTCACCGGCGTCGGGAACTTGGTGACCGAGATCCCGAGGTCGCCGCGGAACATGCGGCCCCAGTACGCGAGGTACTGGTCCCAGAGCGAGGAGTCGTCGCCACCGAGCAGGAGCTTGATGTTGCGGATCGTCGTCTCCGAGATCTCGCCGCCCGCCCGCTGCATCTTGGCGATCATGATGTCGGCGGGGTTCCCCGGCATGAGACGGGGAAGCAGGAAGTTGAGAGAGATCGCGGCCCACAGCGTGAACGCGTAGAACCCGATTCTTCGTGCATAGAACTTCATGTCACTCTTTCCTGACTTCCTGCTTCCCGTCTCCTTTCGACTACTTGGCCGGCTGCAGCTGCGTCAGGACGTAGCCTGCCGCGATCGCACCCCAGGACGGCGGGAAGGCGTAGAGGTCCTCCTCCGTCGGCCAACCCGTGAAGTCCTTCGTGTTGTAGAACGTCTGGGTCGCGTTGATCACCAGCGGGATGTAGGGCAGGTCGCGGACGATCTCGGTCTGGATCGTGCCGTACAGCTCCTTCTTCTCCGCCTCGTCATCGGTGCTGATCGCGGCCTGCACCGCAGCGTCGACCGTCGGGTTGTTGTACCGGCTGAAGTTCCAGCGACCCGCCGGGACCTCGGTGCCGACCGGGCTGGTCGACTGCACCGCGGTGCCGCCGAACCAGTCACGGTAGATCTGGAACGGGTCTGCCACCGACGTGCCGATCATGCCGCCGACGATGAGCTGGAACTCTCCACCCTGTCGGGAGTCGGAGAACTCCTGCCACTGCACGGTGGAGACGTTGATCTTGATGCCGGCCGCGGCCGCCTGCTCGGCGATCAGCTTGGCGGCGTCGTTGTAGTCCGTCCAGCCGTCGACCGAGGTGAGGGTGAGCTCGAGAGGCACGCCGCCCTTCGCATAGAAGTCGCCGTCCTTCGTGTAACCGGCGGCCTCGAGGATCGCACCCGCCTCTGCGACGTTCGCTTCCTGGGGGCTGACCTCGTTGGCGGGATCCGCGACCCACTTCTCGTCACGGGGCAGCAGAGCGTACGTCGGCGAGATGTCACCGGTGAGCCCGACGAACGCCTTGTCCTTGATGGTGGCGCGGTCGATCGCGACGTTGAGCGCCTGACGCACGGCGACGTCGGTCTGCGGACCGGTGCAGCCGAGCTCGGCGTTCGAGCAGGTGTACAGGACTGTGGGGTCCTGCGGGGTGTTGATCCAGTCGATCTTTCCGTTGCCGGTCACATCGTCCGGGTTCGGGATGAACATGCCGGTCCAGTCGAGCTCGCCGGCGGCGAGCAGGTCCTGCGCGGTCTGGTTGTTGTCGACCGCGATGTACTGGACCTTCTTGACACCGAGCTTGTCGGCGTCGCGGAAGTTCTCGTTCGCGACGATGGTGTAGGACTCGCTGGTCGTCTTCTCGACGACGTATGCGCCCGAACCGACGGGCTCCTCGTTGGTGAAGTTCGCGAAGTCCTTGACGTCCGCCCAGATGTGCTCGGGGAGGATGTAGGTCGAGCCGAGGCGCTGGAACTCCGTCGTGTACTGCGCGGACGAGTACGTCAGCACGACGGTGGTGTCGTCGGTGGCCTCGGCGGAGACCAGACCGTTGCCCTCGGGATTGTTCGCCTCGTACTTGAACGAGAACGCGACGTCCTTCGCGGTGAGGGGCTCCCCGTCGCTCCACTTGAGGTCGGGCTTGATGGCGATCGTGATCACCGTGCCGTCCTCGTTGTACTCGAAGGTGTCGCCGATCAGGCCGACGGGCTCGGTGTCAGCCGTCTTGTTGTAGAAGAACAGCGGCTCGTAGATGGGGCCGAGCGCGCCGTGGAGCACGGTGGGCGCGAACGGGTTGTAGTTCGCGGCGATCGGCGTCTGGCTGCCGGCCCAGACGCGAAGGGCGCGGTCGCTGTCGGCATTGCCGTCGTCGCCGCCGCCGGTGCCGCAGGCGGTGAGGCCCATGGCGAGGACGGATGCTCCGGCGATCGCGGTGAGCGCGATTCTGCGCTTTCCGTTTCGGATCATTTCTCTTGTTTCCTCTCGGTGCTGCACTGCAGGAGGGATCGCTCCGGATGGAGCGGAACCCCGACTGTGGGGTTCGTGGGCCCGGGGAGGTGGCCGATCGGCCTCTTCCCGGAGGGGGTTTGTTAGGACAGTAACCTAACAAACCCTGTGGCGGCGAACAACCCTCCTGGAACGCGCCAGATAACGTTTCGGCCTCGACGCGAGAAGGCGTCATGTGCGCGCACTAAGGGTCTCGATGACACTAAGATCGAATCCGGAGGTTAAGGTGTCTATGACTCGAAGCGGGGACATCCGGGTGGCCGTCTCGACGGTCATCCTGACGCTGCGGCGCACCGACGACGGACGCGCGGTCCTCGCGCTGCCCCTCGTCCTGCGCACCCGCGAGCCCTTCGCCGACCAGTGGGCGCTTCCCGGTGGCTGGCTCACCGCGACCGAGTCGCCCGTCGACGCCGCAGCTCGCACCCTCGCCGAGACGACGGGTCTCGCCCCCAGTTACCTGGAGCAGCTCTACGCCTTCGGCGCTGTCGACCGCTCCCCCACCCGAGTCGTCTCGATCGTGTACTGGGCGCTGCTGCGTCAAGACGACGTGACCGCGCAGATCTCCGCCCACCGGGCATCCGGTCATGCCCCCGAGAACGTCCGGTGGTTCGACATCGATCAGTTGCCGCAACTGGCCTTCGATCACGCCAAGATCGTCGAATACGCCCTCTGGCGCCTGCGCAACAAGGTCGGCTACAGCCGGGTCGCACAAGGCTTCCTGCCCGCCGAGTTCACGCTGGCGGAGCTGCGCGAGGCGTACGAATCGATCCTCGGGAAGAGCCTCGATCCCGCCAACTTCCGTCGTCAGGTGGAATCCGCGGGCAACCTGCTCCCCACCGACCGCTTCCGCACCGGGAGCCACCGTCCTGCACGTCTGTACCGCGACAACACCGATGTCGAGCTGGCCGACCGCGGCCCCCTCGGTCCCGAAGAAACGAGCACCCGATGAGCATCACCTTCGTCCCCGCGCCCGCCGTTCCGCCGCTGGACGCCTCGGTGGACCACGCCATCCAGGCGATCGTCGCCGGCACATCCACCGACCCGACCTGCGCCACCGACCTGGCCGCGGGGCCGTGGGACTTCGACTCCCGACCCGGATACGGACCCGGCTCCTCGATGGGTGACGTGATCCCCACGGGATCCCCACGGCAAGGTGAACTCCCCGTCGCATATCGGGAGGCGTCGGAGGACGAACTCGACGCACGCATCCGCGCGGCGAAGGCCACTCTCGGCGATCGGGTCGTGATCCTGGGCCACTTCTACCAGCGCGAAGAGGTAGTGCGGCACGCGGACTACGTCGGCGACTCCTTCCAACTCGCCACGGCAGCCAAAGGCAGAGCAGACGCCGAGGCGATCGTGTTCTGCGGCGTGCACTTCATGGCCGAGACCGCGGATCTGCTCTCGCAGCCCGAGCAGGCCGTGATCCTGCCGAACCTCGCCGCCGGATGCTCGATGGCCGACATGGCCGACATCGACCAGGTCGAGGAGTGCTGGGAGCAGCTGGCAGACGTCTTCGGCGATCTCGACGCCCCCGACGCGGACGGCCGCGTGCCCGTGATCCCCGTGACGTACATGAACTCCTCGGCGGCGATCAAGGGCTTCGTCGGACGCCACGGCGGGATCGTGTGCACTTCGTCCAACGCCCAGACCGTTCTCGAGTGGGCCTTCGAGCGCGGCCGGCGGGTGCTGTTCTTCCCCGACCAGCACCTGGGGCGTAACACCGCCAAGGCGATGGGCGTGCCGCTCGAGCAGATGCCGATGTGGAACCCGCGGCGAGCGCTCGGCGGCTCCTCGGCCGCTGAGCTCGTCGATTCCCGGGTGATCCTGTGGCACGGCTTCTGCTCCGTGCACCGGCGCTTCACCGTCGGGCAGATCGACCAGGCCCGCGCCGACCACCCCGGCGTGCGGGTGATCGTGCACCCGGAATGCCCGATGGAGGTGGTCGACGCGGCGGACGAGGCCGGCTCGACCGAGTACATCCGCCGAGCGATCGACTCCGCGACCGAGCCCACGACGTTCGCCATCGGAACCGAGATCAACCTCGTGCGCCGGCTCGCGGCGCAGTACCCGCAGCACGAGATCTTCTGTCTGGACCCGGTCGTCTGCCCCTGCTCGACGATGTACCGCATCCACCCCGGCTACCTGGCCTGGGTGCTGGAGGAGCTCGTCGCCGGTCGCACACCGAACAGGATCACGGTCACCGGCGACGTCGCCGAGCCCGCCCGAGTGGCGCTGGAGCGGATGCTCGCTGCGAAGCCCCCGGTGAGTGCGAGCACACGATGAACGTCCTGGTCGTCGGCTCGGGCATCGCCGGTCTCACGGCGGCACTCCACGCGCACGAGGCCGGACATGCGGTGACGCTCGTCACCAAGGGAGCGCCCGGGGACGGGTCGACCGGCCTCGCCCAGGGAGGCGTCGCGGGCATCTACGGGCCCGACGACTCGGCGCAGCAGCATGCCGCCGACACGATGGACGCCGGTGCCGGGCTCTCGGATCCCGCGGCTGTCGACGTGCTGGTGGCCGAGGGCGCCGAGCGGATCGCGGAGCTGATCGCCCGCGGCGTCGGGTTCGATCGGACGGCCGAGGGGGCGTTGCAGCTCGGACGCGAGGCGGCCCACCGCCATGCACGCATCGTGCACGCCGGCGGGGATGCCACGGGCGCGGCGATCTCCGCGGCACTGATCGCCGCCGTGCGACGCACGGAGATCTCCGTGGTCGAGCATGCTCTGCTCACCGAGTTGGTCGTGGCCGAGGGGGCCGTGCGTGGCATTCGTGTGCTGCGCGACGGGGACACCACCGAGCTCCACGCCGACGCGGTGATCCTCGCGACGGGCGGCGCGGGCCGCCTCTACGCGCACACGACCAACCCGACCGGCGCCACCGGTGACGGCATCGCCGTGGCCCTGCGCGCGGGCGCGGCTGTCGCCGACCTGGAGTTCGTGCAGTTCCATCCGACGATCCTGGCGTCGGGTCCGGCGTTCCTCATCTCGGAGGCCGTGCGCGGGGAAGGTGCGACCCTGCTCGACGACGCCGGTCGACGCTTCACGTTCGACAGTCACCCCGATGGTGAGCTGGCCCCTCGCGATGTGGTCTCCCGGGCCATCGCACGGCAGGCGTCCGCGCAGGGGCGGCCGGTGCGCTTGGACGCCACGATGCTCGGGGCCGAGACCCTCGCCGCGCGCTTCCCGACCATCGATCGGGTGACGAGGGAGCGTGGATTCGACTGGTCGCGCGAGCCGATCCCGGTGACCCCCGCCGCGCACTACCTGATGGGCGGTGTCGTCACCGATCTCGACGGCCGCACGACGCTACCGGGACTCTTCGCCGTCGGCGAGGTCGCCCGCACCGGCGTGCACGGGGCGAACCGTCTGGCGTCCAACTCCCTGCTCGAGGGGGCCGTCTTCGGCGCGAGGGCCGCTGCTGCGCTGACGATGCCCTGGCGTCTCGTGCCGGTGCCCGCACCCCCTGCCGCTGTCCGGCCGCCGATGGAGGACCGCGGATCGGATACGCCGGAATTCAGCCGCGCCGCGCTGCAGCAGCTGATGTGGGATGAGGTCGGGCTGCTCCGCACCCACGACGGCCTCGCACATGCACTGGCCATCGTGCGCGCGTGGACTGCATCTTCGTCGCGGCCGACCACGACCGTCGAGCACGAGGACGCGAACCTGCTGCTCCTCGCTGAAGCCACCGCCTCCGCCGCGCTGGAGCGCACCGTCTCGGTCGGCGCCCACCACCGAGTCGACGCCGCAGCCTCCGCGGACGCCGCGCCGTCCCGCCCCCGCTCATCGATCCTGGAGACCGTCTGATGCTCACCCGCTCCACCCTGACCCGCGTCGTCGGCGCAGCCCTCGAGGAGGACGCGCCGTGGGGCGACCTCACCAGCACGACGCTGCTTCCCGTCGAGGCGACAGCCACCGCCGACCTCGTCGCGCGCGAGGCAGGGGTGTTCAGCGGCGGTGAGGTCTTCACTGCCGCGTTCGCCCTCACCGATCCGACCCTGGTCGTCGATCTGCACGTCGGCGACGGCGACGACTTCACCGCGGGCGACGTCCTCGCCTCGGTCTCCGGATCGGCGCGCGGCATCCTCACCGCGGAACGCGTCGCCTTGAACTTCACCCAGCGGATGAGCGGCATCGCGACGCTCACCGCGTCCTACGTCGCGGCTGTCGACGACACCCGCGCGCGCATCGCCGACACGCGCAAGACGACCCCGGGCCTCCGTGCGTTCGAGCGGCACGCCGTCGAATCCGGCGGCGGCCGCAACCACCGGTACTCGCTGTCCGACGCCGTGATGGCCAAGGACAACCACCTCGCCGTGCTCACCCGTTCCGGCCTCGACCTCGCCTCGGCGCTGCGCGACGCTCTGTCCCGTCTGCCGCACACCACGCACGTCGTCGTCGAGGTCGACCGCCTCGACCAGATCCCTGCCGTCCTCGACGGTGGCGCCCACACCGTGCTGCTGGACAACTTCTCGCTCGACGATCTGCGCGAAGGTGTCGCCCTGATCGGCGACCGGGCCACGGTCGAAGCGTCGGGAGGGGTGAACCTCGACACCGTCGGTGACATCGCACGCACCGGCGTCGACGTGATCTCAGTGGGGGCGCTGACGCACTCCGCGCGCGCTCTCGACCTCGGCCTGGACCTGCGGATCGACTGAGCCCGTGCTGTACCTCGACCACGCCGCGACATCCCCGGTGCGACCGGAGGTGCTGGAGGCGATGCGCCCGTACCTGACGGGCGTGTTCGGCAACCCGTCCAGCCACCACACCGCGGGAGAGGCTGCGGCGAGCGCCCTCGACGAGGCCCGCGCCCGGGTCGCACGCGTCCTGGGGATGCGTGCCGGTGATGTCGTGTTCACCGCAGGCGGCACCGAGGCGAACAACCTCGCGGTCAAGGGCATCGTGCTCGCGGCGCTCGAGGCAGGGCGACGACACCTGGTGATCTCCCCGATCGAGCACGAATCGATCCTGGAGTCGGCCGAGTATCTGAAACGCTTCCACTCCGTCGACGTGACCCTGCTGCCGGTGGATACCGGCGGACGGATCTCTGCGGATGCCGTCACCGCGGCGATCCGCCCCGACACCGCGCTGGTCTCGGTGGGACACGCGAACAACGAGATCGGCACCGTTCAGGATGCAGCGGCGCTGTCGGCCGTCACCCGCGCCGCTCGCGTTCCGCTGCACCTCGACGCCGTGCAGTCGGCCGGATGGCTTCCCCTGCACGAGCTCGGTGCCGATGCAGTATCGATCGCCGGGCACAAGCTCGGCGCCCCCAAGGGGATCGGCGCACTCGCCGTGCGCGGACGTGTGCCCATCGAGCCTCTGCTGCACGGTGGCGGTCAGGAACGCGGGCGGCGCTCGGGCACCGAGAACGTCGCCGGGGCTGTGGCGCTCGCGACCGCGCTGGAGCTCGCGGAGCAGGAACGGGCGACCGTGACGGCGCGGGTGGGTTCGGCCACCGCGCGGTTCATCTCCCTCGTGCTGAACAGCGTTCCGGAAGCCGCGCTCACCGGCGACGCCGTGCGCCGTCTGCCCGGGACGGCGAGCTTCACGTTCGCCGGCACCAGTGGAGAGTCCGTGCTGCTGGAGCTGGAGCGCCGCGGGGTCATCTCCTCCAGTGGCTCGGCGTGCGCGGCCGGCAGCGACGAGCCTTCGCACGTGCTCCTCGCGTGCGGTGTTCCTGCCGAAGTGGCCCAGACATCCGTCCGGTTCACCTTCGGGCGGGAGGAGCTCCCTGAGGACGCACCCGAGCGGCTGGCTGCCCTCGTCGCGGAGTCCGTGCGTGCGGCGCGAGGCTGATGCACAGCCATAGACTCGGCTGGTGACCGCTGCCGCCCCGATCGTGACCGTGATCGTCCCCGGACGCGACATCGCCGCCTTCGCCCCCGCCGCACTCGACTCGCTGCGTGCACAGACCGAGTTGCGATGGCGCGCGATCCTCATCGACGACGGTTCGACCGACGACACCGGTGCGATCTTCGACGCGGCGGCCGCCGCCGACGACCGGTTCACGGCCATCCACCACGCCGCATCCCGCGGCCTCGGCGCCGCGCGCAACGTCGGCCTCGACCTCGTGGACACGCCCTATCTCGGGTTCCTCGACGGTGACGACGAGCTTCTGCCCCACGCGCTCGCGCGGATGACGGGCACACTCGAAGCGACCGGGAGCGACTTCGTGGCGGGCGCCTACGTGCGCTCACGCTCGCAGGGAGCAGCGTATGTCGCCGGGCGCGTGCAGCCCTGGGTGGCGGCGGCGACCTCGCCGGAGCGCCTCGGCACCGCACTCGCGGCACACCCGCGGGCGGTGTCGAACATCGTCGCCTGGTCCAAGGTGAGCCGCACCGAGTTCTGGCAGGATCTCCGCTTCCCCGAGAGGGTCGCGTACGAGGACCAGGTGGTCGCCCAGCTCATGTACACCCGGGCGCGGGCCTTCGATGTGATCCCCGATGTCGTCGTGCAGTGGCGGCTGCGTGCCGACGGCACCTCGATCACGCAGGGCAAGGCCCAGCTGCCTGTACTGAAGGACTACCTCGCTGCGCTGCGCGGCGGCATCCGTGTGCTGCACGAGGCGGGTGCCCGAGGCTCGGTAGTCGCGCGGCTCGAGCTCATCCTCGCCATGGACATGCCGTCCCTGCTCGACATCGCGAGCAGCCACCCCGACCCGGCATACGCCGCCGAGGTCGACGCCTTCATCGCAGAGCTGCGGGCACTCCCCGAGTTCGCCGATGCCTCCCCCGATCCCACCATCACCGCCGCACTCGCGTGGTGACGCCGCACAGCTGAACGAACGATCCGGATGACCGCATGAACGATTACCTCGCCTCCCTCTTCTCGCTCGAGGGCCGCACCGCGGTCGTCACCGGCGGCAGCTCCGGCATCGGCCGCGGCATCGCCACGGCACTCGCCCGGTCCGGTGCCGCCACGGTCGTCGTCGCGCGCGGCGAGGCCCGCATCGAGGAGACCGTCGAGGAACTCCGCGCGCACGGCTGCCGCGCGGCCGGAGTCGTCGGCGACCTCAGCACGCGGTCGGGCATCCGTGCCCTCGCGGAGGCCGCTGTCCAGCCGTTCGGGGAGCCCGACATCCTGGTGAACTCCGCGGGCATCAACATCCGTCCGCCGTTCGCGGAGATCACCGAAGACGACTGGGACGCGACGATGACCGTCAACGCCCTCGCGCCCTTCCTGCTCGGTCAGCGCTACGCGCAGGGCATGGCGGAGCGCGGCTACGGCAGGCTCATCCACATCAGCTCCCAGCAGGCGCATCGAGCTTTCGTCGGCAGTGGCGTCTACGGCGCCTCGAAGGGGGCGGTGGAGTCGCTGATGCGCTCCGAGGCCGAAGCATGGGGAGGGACCGGAGTGACCAGCAACACGCTGGTACCCGGGTTCGTGCTGACGCCGCTGAACGCCCGTCTGCAGCAGGACCCGGCGAAGATCGCCGAGCTGGCCGCCCGCACGATGATCGGCCGCAACGGGCTCCCGAGTGACTTCGCCGGCGCGGCCGTCTTCCTCGCTGGAGCCGGTTCGGGCTATGTCACCGGCCACTCCCTGTTCGTCGACGGTGGACTGTCGGTGCACTGACACCCGGAGCGGTTCAGGGTTCGGGCGGGTAAACCCGTTCGTCGGGGCGGGGCTCGGCGAGCAGCGGCACCGCCGCGGTGATGGCCGCGACGGCATCGGCGCCGGCGGAGTCCGCGGGTGCTCGATCTGCACGGCGGTCGGTGAGCGCGGCCCCGACTCCCCCGGTGACGGCCGCTTCGACCGCGGCCTCGGTGTCGAGCACGCGCGATGCGGCGACCTGCTGCGCGGCGAGCTCCGCATACAACCCACCCCGCGCGAGCAACTCGGAGTGGGTTCCCGACTCGACGATGCGCCCTGCCTCGAGCACGTGGATCACATCGGCACCCATCACGGTGGACAGGCGGTGCGCGATGGACAGCGTCGTGCGCCCCTTCGCCGCCTCGTCGAGCGCCTCCTGCACCACGCGCTCCGACACGGTGTCGAGGGCCGACGTCGCCTCATCCAGGAGAAGTACCGGCGGATCCTTCAGCAGCACGCGCGCGATCGCGATGCGCTGCTTCTCCCCGCCCGAGAGCCGGTACCCGCGCTCACCGACCACGGTGTCGTATCCCTGTTCGAACCCGGCGATGATGTGGTGGATGTTGGCCGCGGTGCACGCGGCGATCAGCTCCTGCTCTGTCGCATCCGGCTTGGCATAGCGGAGGTTCTCGCGGATCGTCGCGTGGAACAGGTAGGTCTCCTGCGACACGATGCCCACGTGGTCGATGATCGACTCCTGCGTGAGCGTGCGCACATCGGCGCCCGCGAAGAGCACCGAGCCGCCCTTGGCTTCGTACAGCCGCGGCGCGAGGTACAGGATCGTCGTCTTGCCCGCACCCGAGGGGCCGACGAACGCCACGTGCTGCCCGGGTTCGGCGACGAACGAGACGCCGTCCAGCGTCGGTCGGGCATCGGCCGAGGCGTCCGGGTAGCGGAAGAGCACATCGGCGAACTCGAGCCGCCCCTTGGGGCCCGGTGCCTCGTCGACGGTGATCGCATCCGGAGCGTCCTGGATCTCGGGCACCAGGTCGAGGTACTCGAAGATGCGGGCGAACAGCGCCGAAGATGTCTGCAGATCGAGCGAGACCCGCATCAGGCCCATCAGCGGCATGAGGAGCCGCGCCTGCACCGTGGTGAATGCGACGACGGTTCCCGCCGTGATCGCCCCGGTGCCCCCGGCGATGAGATAGCCCGAGACGAGGTAGATGACCGCCGGCACGCTGGCCATGAGCACCTGCACGACCGCGAAGAAGCCCTGACCACTCATGGCCCTGCGCACCTGAAGAACGACCTGGTTGCGGTTCTCGGCCTGATAGCGCTCCGACTCCGTGCGCTGACGGTTGAACGACTTCGAGAGCAGCATGCCCGAGACGCTCAGCGTCTCCTGCGTGATCGAGGTCAACTCCGACAGGGATTCCTGCGTCTCTCCCGCGATCCGCGCCCGCACCTGGCCCACCTTGCGCTGGACGAAGATGAGGAACGGCATCATGATCACGGCGATGAGGGTGAGGCGCCAGTCGATCAGGATCATCGCGACGAGCGAGGCGATGACGGTCACGACGTTGCCCAGGATGCTGGTGACGGTGTTGGTCAGCACGCCGGAGACGCCGCCCACGTCGTTCTGCAGCCGGGACTGGATCACTCCTGTCTTCGTCCGCGTGAAGAATCCGAGCTCCATGGCCTGGAGGTGCTCGAAGAGCTTCACCCGCAGGTCGCCGGTGACGCTGTTGCCCACGGTGGAGGTGAGCCAGGTCTGCGCCACACCGAGGACGGCGGAGAGCAGGAAGAGCCCGACCATCGCGGCGACGAGCCAGGCCAGCAGCTCGAGATGCGGCCCGCCGCCGGCGACCGGGAACAGCGCGTCATCGAAGATGCGCTGCACGATCAGAGGCGGGATGACGGCGATCGCCGCGCCGACGACCACGAGCACTCCCGTGAGGAAGATGCGCGCGCGGTAGGCACGGAACAGGGAGACGACCCGTGAACCGAGGCCGCTGATCCGCGGCGCCTCGGCATTCAGCTTCCGCTGCGTATCCTCATCGACCCCGCGGAAGCTCGCTCCTCCACCTCGTCCACCGCCCATGCTCATGGCGCCAGCGTACTCAGCCCCCGCGACATCGAGGCCGCCCGGATCTGCCGACAGCGGATTTCTGTGAGTTCGGAATGAAATGTCCGCACCCGCCGTTACGCTGAAGGACTCTTGCGAACTCTCGCGATATCTCCATTTCTTCTTCGCCCAGGAGGCCGCCCATGTCTGCCGTCGATACCGGCTCCATCTCGACGACCCCCGCACCGGCAGCGGGTGAGATCTCGCGCAAGGACATGCGCGTGATCTGGCTGCTGCTCGTCGCTGCGTTCGTCGCCATCCTCAACGAGACCACGATGGGGATCGCGATCCCGCATCTGAACGCCGATCTCGGCATCCCGCCCGAGCTCGGCCAGTGGCTCACCAGTGCCTTCATGCTGACGATGGCCGTCGTGATCCCGACCACCGGTTTCATCCTGCAGCGCTTCACCACGCGGCAGGTCTTCATCGCCGCGATGATCGCGTTCTCGCTCGGCACGCTCGTCGCGCTGGTCGCTCCCGGTTTCTCGATCCTGCTCGTGGGGCGCGTCATCCAGGCCGCCGGTACCGGCATCATGATGCCGCTGCTGATGACGACGATCATGAACGTCGTTCCGCCGCAGTCCCGAGGTCGGATGATGGGCCGCGTCGGCCTGGTCATCTCGCTCGCCCCGGCGATCGGACCCACCATCGCCGGTGCCGTGCTCGAGACACTGAACTGGCGCGCGCTCTTCGCGATCATCCTCCCGATCGCGCTCATCGCGCTCTTCATGGGCGTGAAGTGGATGACGAACCTCGGCGAGACCCGCGTCGTCCCGCTCGACGTCCTCTCGATCCCTCTCGCGGCGCTCGGCTTCGGCGGCATCGTGTTCGGCCTCAGCCAGTTCGGCGGCGAAGGCGGATCCGGCGAGACCACGGGCATCATCGCTCTGGTCGTCGGCGCGGTGTCGCTGGCGCTGTTCGTGTGGCGTCAGCTCATCCTGCAGCGTGTCGACGACGCACTGCTCGACCTGCGCGTCTTCCGCTCGAGCAACTTCACGTTCTCGGTGATCATCATGACGATCCTGGCGCTGTCGATGTTCGGAACGCTGACCCTGCTGCCGCAGTACCTGCAGAACGTCGCGGGGCTGAACGCCCTCGAGTCCGGCCTGATCCTGCTCCCCGGCTCGGTGCTGATGGGTCTGCTGGGTCCGGTCATGGGTCGCGTGTACGACGCGCGCGGCACGCGGCCGCTGCTGATCCCGGGCACGATCCTCGTGTCGGCGGCGCTGTTCTTCTACTCCACGGTCGGCGAGCACACCGTGTGGTGGGTGCTCATCATCGTGCAGGCGGCCATGTCCGTCGGACTGGCGATGTCGTTCACGCCCCTGTTCTCGGCCTCGCTCGGTTCGCTGCAGCGGTCGTTGTACTCACACGGTTCCGCTGTGCTGAACACGCTCCAGCAGGTCGGCGGCGCGGCCGGTGTCGCTCTGCTGACGGTCACCTACTCGGCGATCCTGCACGCCGGCGAGGGCGAAGGCCTGTCGCGAGCAGCGGCCGGAGCACCGGGCGCGCGCATGGCGTTCCTCATCGCCGCGATCATCTCGCTCGCCGCGGTGGCGCTCAGCCCGTTCGTCCGCAAGCCCGCCGACGACGCCGGCGAGGGCTTCCACGGCGGCCACTGACCCCGAGCGCTCGCACGCGACGGCGTCTGCCGACTACTCGGCCTTCGGGGCGGGGAAGTGGCAGACGCCGTTGCTGCAATAGCCGGCGGCATCGCCCTCGAGCAGGTCCAGGGCTCCCGGGAGCGGCTGCAGCCCGATGGGCGCTTCCTGCTGCACGGTGTCCTCCGGCGTCTTCTTCATCCCTCGATCGTACGCCTGCTCCGAGGCGGTGGCGCCGAAGCCGCACGCCGGGTGCGGACAGCGGCTCGACAGCCGTTCTCCCCTACGGTTGATCCATGCTCAAACGACTCCTCGCCCGCATGTTCTGGGCGTTCAGCAGATGGACGCTCACGAGCGAGGCAGCCCCCACACGCCCGACGGTGCTCGTCGGCGCCCCGCATACCAGCAACTGGGACTTCGTCCTCATGCTCGCGATCGCCTGGCGACTCGGCATCGACGTGCACTGGCTCGGGAAGAAGAGCCTCTTCCGCGGCTGGCGAGGTCCGCTCATGCGTGGTCTCGGCGGCATCCCCGTGGATCGCGCGGACCCGGCGCGTGTGGTGAACGATGTCGTCGGGCAGGTGCACGCCGGAACGGTCTTCGGGCTCGTGGTCACCCCGGACGGGACCCGTGGCGGCAACGAGTACTGGAAGTCGGGCTTCTACCGCATCGCACGCGAGACGGGGATGCCGGTCACACTCGGCTTCGTCGATCGCACGACGATGACCACGGGCCTCGGTCCCACGATCGACCTCACCGGAGACGTCGCCGCGGACATGGACCGGATCCGAGCGTTCTACGCCGACAAGGCCGGGGCCCGACCCGAGCGTCGCACCGAGCCGCGGCTTCGCGAGGAGCAGCCCGCCCCGGGAGCCGACGCCCGCGAGTGAATCTCCGCGGCTGCCGCGTGGATCAGCCCGCCTCCTCCTCGGCGTGCGCGCGGGCGTAGTCGAGGTCTTCCTCGGTCAAACCCTCCACCATTCCCACGACCGCTCCGGTGATGACGCGGATCTCCTCGCGGACGTCTTCGTCGAGGTGTGGAGAGTCGCCGTCGAGAACAGAGCGGCGTGCGTCCTCCGAGAGTTCGGACCACCAATCGCTGATGGGCGGGAGCGTCATGATGCCTTCTTTCGATCCGTCGGTGCAAGAGCCTGGACATCGTGCGAGCGGCGGCACGACACTGTGATCATGACATCGGATCCTCCGCGCAGCGACCACGAACTCGATGACCGCAGGGACGGACGTGACGAGACTGCGAACGAACGCGCGGACCGCAACTGGGAAGAGCTCCTGCAGGAGCTCCGCGTGATGCAGACGGGGACCCAGATCCTCACCGGGTTCCTCCTCGCCGTGGCATTCCAGCCGAGGTTCACCGAGATGGACGAATTCCAGCGTGACCTCTACGTCGTCCTCGTCGCCCTGGCCGCGATCGCGACCATCCTGGCGCTGGCTCCCGTGGGAATGCACCGCGCTCTGTTCGGACACCGCCGCAAACCCGAGCTCGTGCGGATCGCCGCCCGGATCGTCAGGATCGATCTGATCGTGATCGGAGCGCTGACGATCGGGGTCACGATGCTGATCGTCGACTTCACGGTCAACCGCACGGCCGGGCTCGTGGCGTTGATCTCGGCGCTCGTGCTGGTCGTCGCACTGTGGGCAGCGTTGCCGCGAATCATGCGCGGCCGACCCCGCGCCCCCGGAGCCGAGACGAACTGATCCCGATCCGAGGGGCAGGGGCGGTCTCAGCGACCGGCGGGGCTGCGGTTCTCAGCGCTGACCATCCAGGCGAACTGCTCGAGTCGCTCGATGACCGCGTGCAGGAGATCCGCCGACGTCGGGTCTTCCTCGTCGACGGCGTCGTGCACGTCGCGCATCGTCCCGACCGCCGCCTCCAGTCGTTCGGTCACCAGATCGATGGTCTCGGTGGTCGAGACCTCCCCCGCGGGGAACGCGGGCAGAGTCGTAGTCTTGGCGATGGTGGCGCTGCGCCCGTCCGGAACCGCATGCAGGGCGCGCATCCGCTCCGCGATCGTGTCGCTGAACGCGCGCGCATCGTCGATGATCTCGTCGAGCTGGCGATGGGTGTCTCGGAAGTTGCGGCCCACGACGTTCCAGTGCGCCTGCTTGCCCTGGATCGCCAGTTCGAGCAGGTCCACGAGCACCAGTTGCAGGTTGCTCGCGAGCGCGGGAGAGGCAGTGAAGCCCTTCTCCGCATTCTGCTGGCGCGTGGTCTTCACGGCACCCTTCGTCGAGCTGCCGCTCTTCTTCGTCTTCGTTTCAGCCATGTCTGTGACCTCCTGCCGGTGAGGATAGCCGGGACGGGTACGTCGCCCCGAGGGGGTTGACACCGGAAGTCCGGAGCCCGAGTGTGGCGACCAGACCCGAACGTGAGACACAAGGAGAAGCCCCGCATCGTGACAGAACAGAACGACGAGAAGGACCGGAACATCGTCATCTCGCACATCAGCGAAGCGGATGCCGGTGAAGTGCTCACCGTGCAGCGCGCGGCGTTCGTCTCGGAAGCCGCGATCTACGGGAGCGTGGACATGCCTCCCCTGACGCAGACCCTCACCGAGCTGGAGGCGGAGCTGCGCTCGGAGTCCGGCTTGGCGGCGCGCATCGACGGACGCCTCGTGGGCGCGATCCGATTCGTGGAGAAGGACGGGATGCTCCTCATCGGGAGGATCGCGATCGCCCCCGACATGCAGGGCGAGGGCGTCGGGCGGACTCTGCTCGATCACGCGGAGCGCGCGTCCAACGCGCAGGTCGCCGAGCTCTTCACCGGCAGCCTGAGCGAGGCGAACATCCGCCTCTACGAGAGGTGCGGCTACGTCGAGCACGAGCGCGTGCCGGACGGCGACGGCACGGAGCAGGTGTTCCTGCGCAAGAACCTGCGAGGAGGATAAGAGCCTCCTCCGAATCGGCACAAGGGGGTTGAGGTGATCGTCCGAGTTCGGCATCGTAGCCCGGACATGTTGCGACCGTGACATGCCCCGAACGGAAGGAGAGTCTCGTGCTCACCCTCACCGACAACGCCTCCGCCATCGTGACGACGCTCGTCAGTCGCCAGACCGACGCCCCGGATGCCGGACTGCGCATCCACTCGTCCGAACCTCAGAACGCGGAGGGCGGCGCGCGTCTCGCGGTGCTCGTCGCCGCAGATCCGGAGCCCCAGGACCAGGTCGTCGAAGTCTCCGGCACCCGGCTCTTCCTCGATGAGTCCGCCGTCGCCGCACTCGACGACAAGATCCTCGACGCGGGTGTGGACGACGAGGGCTCCGTGTCGTTCGCGGTGCTCCCTCAGGTCGCCTGACCGAAGGATTCCGGATGCCGCGGCCGATTCGGTCGCGGCATCCGTCGTGTCACGGCACCGTCCGTCCTCACGATTCCATCTCGACGACACGCACTTGCACGAAAGGTTCGCAACTGGACGCTACGCTCCGAACCATGCCACGTGTTCTCGCACCTGTCCTCGTCCTCACGGCCTCTGCGCTGCTGCTCCTCGGATGCAGCTCCCCGACGGCGGCCCCGTCCGCGTCACCCGCAGCCACGCCGTCCACGTCCGCGTCTGCGGAGCCCGAGGTCGAACCCCAGCTCGTCGTCACGCTCGACGGCCTCTCCTTCACGGACGACGGAGGCACCGCGACTGCGGAGTATGCGGATTCGGATGCGCTTCTCGCCCTGCTCGAGGATGCGACGGGTGAACTGCCGGAGCCCGAACCGGTCGAGGGGATGGAGGGCTACGACGTCGAGATGCAGGCCTATGTCTGGGACGGTCTGCGGGTGCTCACCGACACCTCCGGCGCAAGCCCTGCGTCGATCGCGGTCACCGCGGCGGAGGTCGACGGGATCCCCGTGATGACGGAGGAAGGGCTCCAGGTGGGGTCGAGCAGGGCAGACCTCCTCGACGCAGGCGCCTGGGCACTGGTCGATGAAGAAGACACAGCGACCGCCACCGAACTAGGCCTGGGCCGACAGGAGGTGCCGGACACGCAATCGCTGACGCACCCCGGATCCGTCGGTATCCTCTACGTGCTCTTCCTGTTGGAGACGGACGCCGTCACACAGATCCAATCTCCCGCGAACGACTTCAGCGACGTCTGACCGGCGGCTTCCACCGCGTAACCTGGAGTGGCTCGCAATCCCGTGCGAACAGTCGAAGGGCCACCGTGAAGATCTCTCTGCTCCGCCGTTTCGTCGTCCTCGCGGAAGAGCTCCACTTTCCGCGCGCGGCCGAGAAGCTCGGCATCCCACTGGCCTCGCTGTACACCTCGATCGACAAGCTCGAGGCCGAGGTCGGCCATCCCATCATCCACCGCGAAGGGCAGACCCGGCTGACGCACGTCGGTGAGCTCTTGCTGGTCGAGGCGAAGGCGGAGGTCGCGGCCGCTCCCGCGCCGGTGAAGAACGCCCCCGCACCCGCCGGCGGCAAGGCGAAGGCCTCGAAGGGCAAGGGCCGAACGCCCGCCGTGAAGGGTCAGCCGAAGCCTTACAAGAAGCGGCAGGGCCGCTAGGGGCTCAGTCCCAGTCGAGGTACTCCTCGATCACGACCGCGGTCTCGATCGGGTGCGTCATCGGGAAGTGATGGTCTCCCCCGTCGATGCTCTTCACGCTCGCACGCTCGGGTGCCGTCGACTGCAGCTGCTCACCGTTGGCGAACGGCGTGACGTTGTCTTTCGTCCCCTGAATGATCAGAACGGGCATCACCGGCGCGAGGGGGATGTCGAGTTCTTCGACGCCGAGCAGCGCCAGTCCGTTGACACTGTCCGCGTGCGCGACGGCGAAAGCACGTGCGACGGTGCCGCCGAATCCGTGTCCGCCGATCCAGGTGTCGCCGAGGCCGACGTGGTCGATCACGGCGAGCGCATCCTCGACGCGCTCGTCCAGCGACACCTCTTCGCCCTTGACCTCGGCGCGGTGACCGATCCGCAGCACGTGGAAGCCCGCCTCTTCGGCGAGGTAGTGCGCGACGACACCGAGGATGTCGGCCGGGAGGTCGCGCTCCTGGATCAGGACGAGCTTGACGGGTCCGTCGCCCTCATCGACGAAGGGGATCGCGCGGCCGTCGGGCTCGAAGATCTGGGTGTCGGTCATCGGCGTGAATCTCCTCGTGCCGTCGGTGTCAGGAACTCAGACGAAACCTCCACGGCGGACGCCTGCGACCGGACCGCGACCGGAGCCGCCGTCCACCAGCGTATCCCGACCCGGCGGCCACCGAGACGAGGACTGCCGGAGCATCTTCGCCCGACGACTACCATGCTCGCCCGCGAAGATCTATCGAGCCTGCGGGCCACGTGCGCGGATTCGGGCCGAGCGCGAGGGTCAGGATGGGAGGCCCTGAGGGCTGCGTGGTGGGCTGACCCGTGCGATCGATAGAGTGCTCGACCGCCGAGATTCGGCGCCATCCGCACGATTCATAGAAGGAGACGACCTCCTCGCGGCAGCCGAGGTAGCCGAACTCGATCCCGCCGGCATCCGTCATCGACGCGGCCGCGTGTATCAGGAGCCGAGCACCGACGCGCTGCCCACGTGCGCGTGGGGAGATCAGCACCCCGCCGACTCCCGCGACCATGACCTCCGCCGCGCCGACGCCGATCGTCCGTCGCGCCCAACCGACGTGACCCACGATCTCATCGCCGGCGCGCGCGATCAGGTGATGGTCATGGGGCGCGTAGCCGTAGGGCTGATCCGGATCCCAGGCCCCGAACTCTGCGGAGTACTCGGCGTCGAACAACTCTCGCAGTCGCGCCACGTCATTCGTGGTCAGGCGGCCGTGCGGGACGCTGTCGATGACGAGGGCCGTCATGCTTCGGCGACCTGCCCGGCCTCCACCCGCCAGTGCCGGTCGGTGTGCACCGTGGCGAGCATCCGCCGGTCGTGCGTGACGAGCAGCAGGGTTCCCTCGTACGACTCGAGCGCCTGCTCCAGCTGCTCGATCGCGGGCAGGTCGAGGTGGTTGGTGGGCTCGTCGAGCACGAGCAGGTTGATGCCGCGGGCCTGCAGCAGGGCGAGCCCTGCCCGCGTGCGCTCCCCCGGCGACAGTTCATCGACCGCGCGCGTCACGTGATCGGCCTTGAGCCCGAACTTCGCCAGGAGCGTGCGCACCTCGCCCGATGCCATCTCCGGGACGAGCTCTTCGAACGCGGCCGCGAGCGGTTGCGTTCCGACGAGCTGCGCACGGGCCTGGTCGATCTCGCCGATCTGCACGCTCGCGCCGAGGCTCGCCGTTCCCTCATCGGGAAGCTGCCGCCCCAGCAGCCCGCGGAGCAGCGTCGACTTTCCGGCACCGTTGGGACCGGTGATGCCGATGCGCTCCCCCGCGTTCACCTGCAGTGACACGGGTCCGAGTTGGAAGGATCCCTGCCGGAACACCGCCGAGCTCAGGGTCGACACGACGGAGCTGGAACGCGGGGCCGAGCCGATCGTGAACTCCAGCTGCCACTCCTTGCGCGGCTCCTCGACCTCTTCGAGCCGGGCGATCCTGCTCTCCATCTGACGCACCTTCTGCGCCTGCTTCTCGCTGGACTCGGCTGACGCCTTGCGTTTGATCTTGTCGTTGTCCGGCGCCTTCTTCATGGCGTTGCGCACACCCTGGCTCGACCACTCCCGCTGCGTGCGTGCGCGGGCGACGAGGTCGGCCTTCTTGTCGGCGAACTCGTCGTACTTCTCCCGCTGGTGACGGCGCACCGTCGCCCGCTCCTCCAGGTACGAGTCGTAGCCACCGCCGAACACCCGGTTGCTGTTCTGCGCGAGGTCGAGTTCCAAGACCCTGGTCACGCAGCGGGCGAGGAACTCGCGGTCGTGACTGACCAGCACGACACCGCCCCGAAGACCGCGGACGAAGGCTTCCAGGCGCTCGATCCCGTCGAGGTCGAGGTCATTGGTCGGCTCGTCCAGCAGCGCGATGTCGAAGCGAGAGAGCAGCAGCGCGGCGAGGCCCACACGGGCGGCCTGCCCACCCGACAGCGAGGTCATCATGGTGTCGGCGGGCTCATCACCCAGGTCGAGTCCGAGGTCGGCGAGCACGGCGGGGAGGCGTTCGTCGAGGTCGGCGGCACCGCTGGCCAGCCACCGATCCAACGCCGTGGAGTAGGTGTCGGCGGGGTCTGTGCCCGGAGCCGCGAGCGAGGGATCACCGAGGGCCGCGGCTGCGGCATCCATGTCCCTGGTCGCCGCCGCGCATCCGGTGCGGCGGGCGATGTAGTCGACGACGCTCTCTCCGACGAGGCGCTCGTGCTCCTGCGGAAGCCAGCCGACGAACGCATCCGCGGGAGCGAGCCTGATGGTGCCGGCCTGCGGCTGATCGACGCCGGCGAGCAGCTTCAGGAGGGTCGACTTTCCTGCCCCGTTGGCTCCGACGAGGCCGACGACGTCGCCGGCCGTGACGGTCAGGTCGAGCGAGTCGAACAGGGTGCGGTGGCCGTACCCGCCGGCCAGCCCTTGGGCCACGAGTGTTGCGGTCATCCGTCAATCCTGTCACCCGCGGGGTGGTGCGCGGACCGGGTCGAGGAGAAGCAGCCTGCGTCCGTTGCCTCCTTCTTCCGCCACGGCAGGAGCGCTGCGAGCAGCAGCGCCGGACCTCCGACGAGCGTCCACGGCCCTGGGCCGGCGGGCGAGAGGACGATCTCGGGGTGCACGCGCAGCACGTTGAACGCCATCAGACAGCAGAGAGCACCCACCACGGCGATGATCACTCGCCCGACGCGCCCGCCTCCGCGCCGCGAGAAGAGCCAGGCGACGACCGCGACCGCCCACAGCACGAGGCTGACTCCGACGCCGAAGATCAAGAACATCGGCCAGGACGCGTCCGCGTCCGCCGCGAAGCCGACGGCGTTGGTCGCCGTATGCGCCACGCCCAGGCCGGCCAAGGCGAGAGCGCCGATACCGCCCGATATGCGGCGGGAACGGAGGAACCCGACTGCCCGGGTCTCGGCGGTGCTGCTCGTGCTTGTGCTTTTGCTTGTGCTTTTGCTTGTGCTTGTGCTTGTCGATGAGAGCATGCCCCCACGCTGGCGCGTCCCGCATGAGTCGACCATCGCTCGGAGGTATCAGTGCCCTCCTCCGCGCGGGTGAGATCAGAAGCGGCACTATTTGCAGATCTGACTAGTCCGACGTACGCTCTAGTCATGACTCCGGAAGAGTGGCCGAGCGAGTGGATGAGAAGCGTGCTGGGCGTGTGCGTGCTGCGGACCCTCCTCGATGGCCCGAACTACGGGTACGCGATCACCCAGAACCTGACCGCAGCCGGACTGGGCACCGTCAAGGGCGGCACTCTCTACCCCCTCCTCGGGCGCTTCGAGGAGTCCGGGTTCGTCGAAGTCGAATGGCGTCCCGGCGACGGCGGCCCCGGCCGGAAGTACTTCTCGCTGACAGATCAGGGCCGCGCACATGCCCGGTCGATGGCCGAGCTCTGGGCCGACTTCACGAAGACCACCCGCGAGCTCACCGACGGAGCGCTCGAGAAGCGCCGGGAACTGACATGACCACCGGGAACCGAAAGGCAGCACCGATGAACCTGAGCGACAGGACGGGCTTCGGCTCCGTCGACACCTACACGCGACTGGCGCCGAGTGTCGAGCGGGACTGGATCGAGCAGTTCGTGCTCGAGCAGCGTCTCCTCGGCGTTCCGGGATCGCGGATCGGGGACTCCCTCGTGGTCGTGGAGAGTCATGTGTCCGAGTCGGGCGAGAGCGCCCTAGCCGCATTCGGCGAACCCCGTGCGTACGCCGCCGAGGACGCCCCGGAGCAGCCTCAGCAGTCACCTCAACGAATCGATCGCGAATGGGGCATCGCTCTCGTTCTGGGCCTCTTCGGCATGCTGCTCACCACCTTCAGCGCGCAGGCGGCATTCGCGGGCGAATCCGCTCTTGCCGTGACCGTCGGGCACCTCGTCCTGCTCGCGATCGCCTCGGGGGCGCTCGCGCTGCTCCTCTTCGCGTCGCACGTGCCTCTGCGGATGATCGCCCAGCATCCGGTACGGAGCTGGATCGGCTGGATGGCGCTGCTCATCGTGATGGTCGGCGCACTTCTCCTGCTGCCTCAGCAGATCGGAGAGGTGAGCGTCTGGATCGCCTCGGCCATCGGCGTGGTCCTCCTCGCCGCCGGTTTCCTCCTGCAGATGCGCGCCTACCTCGGCGGTCGGGTGCAGGACGATCCCATCGTCGGGCCGGGCGAGCAGCCGGAGAGCGCCAGCGCAGGCCTGGTGACCGTCTTCGTCTTCCCGCTCGCGACCGTGGTCATGATCGGCTTCTCCTGGCTGCTCCAGCAGATTCCCGGGATGTTCTGACGAGCTCCCGGCCGCACGCGGAGGGCCTCGGACTGGGTATTCTGCCCGTGCGGGGCCCTTCCTCGGCTCCGACAGCAGCTGCCTTGATCAGAACTCTGGAGACGAGCGTGACGGAGACGTACCCGATCCAAGCCGACCTCGCATCGACACTCGGCGCAGAGCGCGCAGAGCGACTGCTGACGAAGCTCGACGACTACTCGAATCAGCCGAACGCGGTGAAAGGTGCGGCGAAGAGGCCGAGCGCCCCCGAGATCGAAGCGGCCGCGCATGCGGCGTTCGCGGCAGCGACCCCGGAGGAAGCCGACTTCGAGCTCGACTCGATCGGCATCTGGGGACTTCTGACGCTCGCCGCCCGAGCCGACGTGACGATCCTCGACCGTCTTCCCGCATCGCGGGCGGATAACCCGAAGGTGGCCTCGATCCGGCGTGCGGCCACGAAGTATCGGAAGGGTCTGACAGACGCCGAGGCCCCACAGCCTGTCGCCGACTCCGCGGAATAGACGAGGTCCGAGACGATCCCCCGGACCTGCGATCCCCCCTCAGTTGTTGAAGCGGAACTCCACCACGTCGCCGCAGATACCAACCTCTGGATTACGCGGCCACCCTTGACCGATGCGGGCCTCAAGTCAGGCCGGCCACCACACCTTCAGCCTGTTCGGCCATCGCAATCATCCGCCGCCGCGACCAGCAAAGCACGGCCGAGCGCGGGAAACTTTTGGAGGGCCCAAACGTGGCCGATCCCTCCGATGACGAGGTTGCGCTTCTCAGGCCTTCGGGTCGCGCAAGGCGGTCATTGCTTCTAGCAGCGTGTCGTGGATGTAGGCGAGCTCGGGCGAGACCTCTCCCCATTCGCCGCTTTGCTCCTCGACTGTCCAGTCCTTCTCGCCCGACGATTCTTCCCAGACCATCTCGCCGTGCTGCCAGATCCACCAGATGTTCGCGCTCGAATCCTGGACCCGAGCGAAGCTGGTCCCGAAGAAGTCAGTCGGCTTCGTGATGAGCCGTGCGTCGCGGGCGAGGGCACGCTCGAGCACCGCATCGAGGTCATCGACGTAGACCTGGAGAAGGCTCGGGGTGAAAGGCCAGTCCGGCTTGCGCTCGGCGAACATGATGGTCGTCGTGCCGACGCGCACCTCGGCCTGCAGCAGCAGGCCGTCGTCATCGACGGTGCGCGCCTCCGCGCGTTCCTCGCCATCAAAGACTTCGAC
The DNA here is from genome assembly GCF_041529975.1 of Microbacterium maritypicum. Taxonomy (NCBI): domain Bacteria; kingdom Bacillati; phylum Actinomycetota; class Actinomycetes; order Micrococcales; family Microbacteriaceae; genus Microbacterium; species Microbacterium maritypicum. The sequence continues at coordinate 3,240,781 of NZ_CP168030.1, forward strand.
GACAAATTGAGCGAGCTGATCGGCGTCGCTCGTGATAATGAAGGGGTTGACCGTGGCATAGCCCTCGGGTGTGGCGGGTGCTGACATCTTTTGCTCCTGTACTGGTGGTGGATGCGATGTCCACAGTCCATCACTGAGTGAAGGTCACGGTATTGAACATTTCCGCCATCATCGGCCGGACAGCACCTGGGCCGGCGTTTGGCCGTGGAAGGCCCTCAGCGAACGACTCAGGTGAGCCTGGTCCGCGAAACCGCAGCGTGCAGCGCACTCGATCGGCGGCACGCCCTGCATCAGCAGAGCAAACGCTTCACGCGCCCGAGACAGTTGCTCGATCTGCTTGCGCGTAAGCCCAGTCGCGGCGCGAACCCGGCGCTGCCGGTGCCGCTCCGAGTAACCCGCGTCATCGCCGGACAGCATGCGCCGGACATCGTCGTCGCAGCGCAACACGTCGAGCTCCAGAAGACGATCGGTGAAGGCCTCGATCTCCGCGAACTCCGGGAACGGCACAGCATGCTGCGCAAGTGTTACGTGCCCGGCTTCGACAACGAGCTGCTGCTCCCCGCCGAGCAGGAGGTGCTTGCTCACTCCAGGCAGGACGACATGAGCCTTCAGCTGAACACCCCAGCTGTGCTCCCCGATCGTCGAACGGATCCAGCGGTGACCCAGAGTCGGACCCGACAGTCCAGCGAGCAACTCTCCCCCCGGGCCGCGGGCGAACCACAAATCCCAGTACTCCACCGCCGGGACGAGGTAGCGCTCGTCCTTCGTCGCCCGCGCTTGCCACACGCACTCCAGTACGGACGAGTCGGGATGATGCTCCTCGTACATGCGCTCCATCCGCGGCTCCTCCCCTCTGAGGACATCCTCTTGAGCATTTGAGTCAGCTCTGGGTTTCGCTCCGATCCGAAGAGGATCACCGCTATGCGGGCGTTGTACTCGATCTATGGGTGGACAACACCCTCACGCACCACCGATCAGCCTACGTGACTGCCTGATGGAAGCCACGCATCCGAGGGGAGTCAGACGTTAAAGCGCAAAGCGGAATTCAACCACGTCGCCGTCCTGCATGACGTAGTCCTTGCCCTCGAGGCGAGCCTTGCCCTTGGCGCGAGCCTCGACGACGGAGCCCGTCTCGACCAGGTCCTCGAACGACACGATCTCGGCCTTGATGAAGCCCTTCTCGAAGTCGGTGTGAATCACACCGGCCGCCTGCGGGGCCTTCGACCCCTTGGGGATCGTCCACGCGCGAGCTTCCTTCGGACCAGCCGTGAGGTAGGTCTGCAGCCCGAGGGTGTCGAAGCCGATGCGGGCGAGCTGGTCGAGCCCCGACTCGTCCTGGCCGGTCGACGCGAGCAGCTCGGCGGCGTCCTCCGGGTCGAGGTCGATGAGCTCGGACTCGATCTTCGCGTCGAGGAAGATGGCCTTGGCGGGCGCAACGAGGGCGGCGAGCTCCGCCTTGCGGGCGTCGTTCGTCAGCACGGCCTCATCGACGTTGAAGACGAAGATGACAGGCTTCGCGGTCAGGAGGCCCAACTCGCGGATCGGCGTCAGGTCGATGCCCGCGACCGACAGCAGCACGCCACGCTCCAGGGCATCCTTCGCCGCGTTCGCGGTCTCGAGAACGACGGGCTCGATCTTCTTGCCGCGGACTTCCTTCTCGTACCGGGTGATCGCCTTGTCGACGGTCTCGAGGTCGGCGAGCATGAGCTCGGCGTTGATCGTCTCCATGTCGGAGGCGGGGTTCACCGTGCCGTCGACGTGCACGACGTCGTCGTCCGAGAAGCCGCGCACGACCTGAGCGATGGCGTCGGCCTCACGGATGTTCGCGAGGAACTTGTTGCCGAGCCCCTCACCCTCACTCGCACCGCGCACGATGCCGGCGATGTCGACGAAGGACACCGCTGCGGGGAGGATCCGCTCGCTGCCGAAGATCTCCGCGAGCTTGTCGAGGCGCGGGTCGGGCAGGTTCACCACGCCGACGTTGGGCTCGATCGTCGCGAACGGATAGTTCGCCGCGAGCACGTCGTTCTTGGTGAGTGCGTTGAAGAGGGTGGACTTGCCGACGTTGGGCAGGCCGACGATGCCGATAGTGAGAGCCACGGGGCACGAGTCTACCTGGCCCCACCCCCATCGCCCTGCGGAAGGCTGCTCCTCAGTCGCGGACGGCGCGGTAGGCCCGTGTCACGTACGGAAGGTCGATGGTCGTGTCGCCGTGCAGATCGAGCTCGTCGAACAGCGCGTCGAGGTCGTGCCGGATCCGAGCCTTCTCATCCTCGGAGGCGGTGATGATGTAGCTACGCGACGCCGCCATGCGGTGCAGCAGGTCGCGCGTGATGGGGCGGACCCACTCCCAGCGCTCCTGCTCGAGGCCGCCGAACGGCGCGGCGACGACCGGATCCCCCTCGGCGAGCATGTTCTCGGCGTGGCTGCCGTGCATGATCTCGGTCAACCGGCGCACCCAGTCGACCCGATCGTCGCGGATGTTCCAGATGACACCGAGCACTCCCCCGCTGCGTACGACCCGACCGATCTCGGCGGATCCGGCGACGGGATCGACCCAGTGCCAGGCCTGCCCCAGGACGACCGCGTCGACGCTGGCATCCGGAAGGGGCAGCCGCTCTGCCGACCCCACGAAGGTCGGTACGCCCGGCACGGCACCGCGCAGCGTCGCGAGCATCTCGGAATCCGGATCGATCGCGACGACCTCGGCATCCGGCGCGTGCGCCAGTACCCGGGTGAGCTTTCCCGTCCCGGCACCGACATCGGCGATGCGGCGGGTTCCGTGCGGCATCCGCTCGAGCATCCACGCCACCGCATCGAAGGGGTATTCGGGTCGTCCGACCTCGTAGTCCGCGGCCTGTGCTCCGAACGACGTCGCCATGTCCTCAGCCATGCGGCCAGCCTACGGCGAGTCTCCCGCTTGGTCGCCGACCTCGGGGTGAGAGTGGAGACGTGCCACTGGACTTCACTGCGATCGACTTCGAGACCGCGAACTCCAGCCCCGCCTCCGCCTGTTCCGTCGGACTGGTCCGTGTGCGCGGCGGCGAGGTCGTCGCCACCACCGGATGGTTGATCCAACCGCCGCCCGGTCACGACGAGTTCCAGGAGTGGAACGTGCGGATCCATGGCATCCAACCGGAGGATGTGCTGTCGGCTGCTACGTGGGTCGACCAGTTCGATCGACTCTGCGCCTTCGCGGGGGCCGACGTGCTCGTCGCCCACAACGCCGGCTTCGACCTCAACGTGCTGCGCCGCGCCTCGGAGGCGACGGGGCAGCTCTGCCCGCCGTACCGCTCGCTCTGCAGCCTGCAGGTCGCACGGAAGACGTATGTGCTCGATTCCTATCGCCTGCCCGTCGCCGCAGCCGCCGCCGGGTTCGAGGAGTTCGCGCACCACGATGCCCTCGCCGATGCTCGTGCCTGCGCGCAGATCGTGATCGATGCGGCCGCCAGGGCGGGTGCCGCCGACGTGTTCGCGCTCGCCGACGCGCTGAGCCTGCGCGTCACCGCACCCGTCGCGCCTGCTCTGGAGCGCGCCGTCGCCTGAGCCGACACACCGCTCCCGTGCGCGGCGACCTCGTAATGTCCGATGCCGGCCGCATCATGAACACATGGATGCTCTGGCTGTGGTTCTCCTCCTCGTCGCCCTCGCGGCGGGTGTCGCTATGGGCTGGTTCCTGCACGCAGGACGTGGGGCCGCTGATCTCGCGCGCGCTCAGGCCGAGCTGGCCGCCGCGCGCGACGACCGCGACCGCCAGTACGACCTCTACCGCGATGCCGTCGAGCACTCACGGAACGAGCAGCGAGCCGAGGCGCAGCGCGTGCAGCAGCAGAACGCGGTGCTGACGGCGCTGGCTCCGGTGCGGGAGAGCCTGCAGCAGATGCAGACCAAGGTCACCGCGATCGAACGCGAGCGCCACGCCCAGTTCGGCACGCTGGAGGAGCAGCTGCGACGCGCGCAGGAGTCCGACGAGGCGCTGCGGGCGACGACGGAGTCCCTCGCCGGAGCGCTGCGCTCGACAGCCACTCGCGGAGTGTGGGGCGAGACGCAACTACGCCGTGTGGTGGAAGCGGCGGGGCTCACGCGTCACATCGACTTCGATCTGCAGGCGACGATCTCTTCCGACCGGGGCCAGGGTCGGCCCGACATGGTCATCCGTCTCGCCGGCGGCAGCTCCATCGCGGTCGACGCCAAGGTGCCGCTCGACGCGTACCTCGAGGCTTCGGCGCTGTCGGCGGGTGACGCCCAGGAGCCGCAGCGGCGCGCCCTCATGCAGAAGCACGTGAAAGCTGTCCGCGCGCACATCGATGCCCTGGCCAAAAAGGCGTACTGGGCAGGACTCGACGCGAGTCCTGAGTTCGTGATCTGCTTCCTGCCGAGCGAGTCGCTGCTCGCCGCGGCCATCGACGAAGACCCGACACTGCTCGACTATGCGTTCAGCCGACGAGTGGCGCTCGCGTCTCCCGTGAACCTCTGGGCCGTCCTGAAGACCGTGGCATTCACATGGACGCAGCAGGAGGTGTCGACCGAGGCACGTACGCTGCTCACTCTCGGCACGCAGCTCTACGACCGGTTGGGCACTCTCGCCGGGCATGCCGACGATCTGCGCCGCGCCCTGGAGCGCACGGTTGACAGCTACAACCGCTTCGCCGGCTCGCTCGAGACGCGCGTGCTCGTGACGGCGCGGCAGTTCCCCGGCGTCGACGCCGCGGCTCTCGCATCCGTTCCGGCGGTGACGGAGGGCACGGGACGACGGTTCACCGCTCCCGAGCTGATCGCCGCAGACGAGCACGGGGACGAACCCGTCGCCGAAATGCCAGGAGCCACGGATCACATCGGAGCGGCATCAGTGCGCGCGGACGTGGGCGAGGTACGGGTTCGTCTCGACGAGATCTAGGGGCCACCGACGCTGTGCACCGCCGTCACGCCTGCACTGCGGCCTACGGCGTAGCGCGCGGACGAACTGTCGAGCAGCGCCTCAGGCGATACCGGGTACGCCGCTGAGCAGCAGGATCACAAGGCCACTGGTGGCGAGGAAAGCTCCGATCATCCACCAGGCGCTGATCTCATGGCCCTCGTCGCGGCGGACGCGGAACAGCACGTCAGCGCGGCGAGCCGGATCGGCGACCGCCGCCGGTGGGGTGGTGACGGACGGGGTGGCTGCGACGCCCGGCTCGGCGTCGGCGCTCACTCGGAGAATTCGCCCGGTGTTCGTCGTGATGATCTTCGTCGCGGCGGCATTCGAGCCGCTCGTGTGCTGCGTTGTCATCCGTTCGCCCTCCTGTGCCTGCGGTGCCTGACGGCTCCGTCCACGGCGACAAACCCAGTGACAATTGTGACACGGCGCTCCGGAAAGCGTGGCTCACGCCACCCCAGCCCTATACCGGCTCGATAACGATGCCGTCGTCGTCGGCCGGGAGAACGCGCCCTCAGAGGGGCCTGTGAATCAGAGCCACTTCGAGACGAGGTGCTCCGAGGCGATGCGCCGGAGGGTCCCGGAAGCACCGCGGAGCACGACGCTCTCCGTGTACACATAGCCCCGCTCGCGGCGGACGCCGGCAACGAGCTGGCCGTCGGTCACGCCCGTCGCGACGAAGATCGTGTTGTTGCCCTGCACCAGGTCGTCGGCCTCGTAGACCCTGTCCATGTCGAGCCCGGCGTCGATCCCGCGCTGACGCTCGTCGTCGTCACGCGGCCACAGGCGCCCCTGGATGTGTCCGCCGAGCGCCTTGATGGCGCATGCCGTGACGATGCCCTCGGGGCTGCCTCCGACGCCGACGCACATGTCGGTGCGCGCATCATGCCGGGCGGCGTTGATCCCACCCGCGACGTCACCGTCGCTCATCAGTCGGGTGCCGGCGCCCGCATCGCGGATCTCCTGGATGAGTTGCTCATGACGCGGACGGTTCAGTACCGACACGACGATCTCGTCGACGGGCTTGTCGAGCGCACCGGCGAGCTTGCGGATGTTCTCGCCGATGGGGAGCCGGATGTCGACGACACCGACGCCTGCGGGTCCCGTGACGAGCTTGTCCATGTAGAAGACGGTGGAGGCATCCAGCATCGTGCCCCGGTCGGACACCGCGATCACGGACAGCGCGTTCTGCCGACCCGCTGCGGTGAGGGAGGTTCCGTCGATGGGATCGACTGCGATGTCACACAGCGGTCCGCGCCCGGTGCCGACGACCTCGCCGTTGAACAGCATGGGTGCGTTGTCCTTCTCGCCCTCGCCGATCACGACGCGGCCTTGGAAGTCGACGGTGCCCAGGAACGCGCGCATCGCGTCGACGGCCGCCCCGTCGGCGGCCTCCTTCGCGCCTCGACCGATGAAAGGGACCGCGCGGATGGCCGCAGCCTCCGTCGCTCGCACCAACTCCATCGCGAGGTTACGGTCGGGACGAAGAGGGCTCAGATCCGCAGTCAGACTCACCATGCGGTCAGCCTAGCTATCGAAGCGAGCGAACAGCCCGGTTTTCCGCCTCTATCCCGCGAAGGAATCGCGATTCTTAACGCCTGGGCACGAGCGACCGTGCGAGCGGTGCGGCCGACCTTCGATACGACTCCGGTGGCCCCGATAGAGTGGCACCTGTCCCGGCTTCCCTTATCGCAGGAGTTCTCATGCCCGTCGCCACCCCGGATCAGTACGCCGAAATGCTCGACCGCGCGAAGGCCGGCGGCTTCGCGTATCCCGCATTCAACGTCTCGAGCTCGCAGACGATCAACGCCGTCCTCCAGGGGCTGACCGAGGCCGGCTCCGACGGCATCATCCAGGTCACCACGGGTGGAGCCGACTACTTCGCCGGCCACACCGTCAAGGCACGCGCCACCGGCGCTCTCGCCTTCGCCCGCTTCGCGACCGAGGTCGCCAAGAACTACCCGATCACCGTCGCGCTGCACACCGACCACTGCCCGAAGGACGCCCTCGCCGGCTTCGTCGAGCCGCTGATCGCAGCCTCCGAGGACGAGGTCAAGGCCGGCCGCAACCCGATCTTCCAGTCCCACATGTGGGACGGCTCGGCGGTTCCCCTCGCGGAGAACATCGAGATCGCGAAGGACCTTCTCCCCCGCATGAAGAACATCAACGCCATCCTCGAGGTCGAGATCGGCGTCGTCGGCGGCGAAGAAGACGGCGTGCAGCACGAGGGCTCGAACGACGCCCTCTACACGACGTTCGCGGACGTCGACCAGGCCGTGCAGGCCCTCGGTCTCGGCGAGCAGGGCCGCTACATCGCCGCCCTCACGTTCGGCAACGTGCACGGCGTGTACAAGCCGGGTGGGGTCAAGCTGCGCCCGGAACTCCTCGGCGAGATCCAGGCCGAGGTCGCAGCGAAGTACAACACGGGCGCCAAGCCGCTCGATCTGGTCTTCCACGGTGGCTCCGGCTCGACCGACGAGGAGATCGCCCTCGCGGTCGCGAACGGCGTCATCAAGATGAACATCGACACCGACACGCAGTACGCCTACACGCGTGCGATCGCCGACTACATGTTCAAGAACTACGACGGCGTGCTGAAGGTCGACGGCGAGGTCGGCAACAAGAAGCAGTACGACCCCCGCGCCTGGGGCAAGATCGCCGAGTCGGCGATGGCCGCCCGCGTGGTCGAATCGACCCGTCAGCTCGGTTCGTACGGCCAGTCGAAGAGCTGATCCGTCGCGACTTCGATGAGAGATGCCCCAGCCGGTCGGCTGGGGCATCTCTCATTTCGCAGCGTGGCGCGGTCGGCCAGCCGGGCAGCCGGGCAGCCGTCAGCCTCGGCCGCGGCGGATCCGGACGATCGAGATCGCTGCATCGATCAACGCATCGATCACGAGCAGCAACCCGAGGGTCCTGCCCGCTCCCCGCACGCGAGACGTGACCCACGCTCCCGCGGCGAACTCCCCGAACGACAGGGCGAGGCCGACCACGGGACGGCGGCGGAGAGCCTCGCCGAGCCGCGCGAGCGGGCGTTCCCGACGGGTGAGAGGCGTGAATTCCCCGACCCCGGCGATCGCCGTCTCCCGCACCGCGGTCCACCACCCCACCGGCAGGAACCGTCGTTGCGGCCGTGCGGTCGCCCCGCCGAACGCGGCGTCGATCAAGTCCGGCGCGACGCCGAAGGCGGCCAGGAAGGCTCGCTCGCGGGACTCGGCACCGATCACACCACCCAATGCCTCGGGAATCAGTGCGCGGTGGGCGGCATCCACATCGAGCCTGACGGCGGCGGCCAGCTCCAGGAGCTCATCGCGGCTCCCGTCACCCTCGGTGAGCAGTCGACGGTAGATCTCCGCAGTCTCGGGAACACGGATGGCGTCGATGTCGAGCACGGGTAGGGTGTCGCGTTCCGCATCCGTCCAGAACGGCACCGGACCGCCGTTGCCCGTGGTCACCTCGAACCACACGTCGGCGTCCGCGCGATTCAGCTCGATCACGGGCACCTCCGCCCTGGAAGTCGACCAATCACCGGTCGGCTCCGAGGTCTCGAACTGCTGAAGCGACCAGTCGCCGGACTCCCGGTGATCGACGGGCATTCTGCGCGCCGTCGCCAGGATCCTCGCGATGCCGGGGCCGCGGTGCGAGAACGCGGAGACCCTCACCGCCGAAGCCGCGAACAGTGCGGAATCGATCGCGGCATCCTCCGACTCGTCGGCGCCCACCTCGGCCGAATCGTCGATGAGCTCGTCGACCAGTTCCTCCACCGGATCGAAGCCGAACGCCTCGTCCTCATCCACGTCCACGTCCACGTCCAGCCAGAGCGTCAGGCCCTCCGCCTCGAAGGCTGACTTCAGCTCGCTCGTCGACAGGGTCGACTCGACCGTGTCCTCCTCGCTGAGCGTCAGGACGTGGCCGTCGTCCGTCACCGGGATCGCGAGTACGGCCTCCTCCCGGTCATCCCACGCGGCTGTCGCATCGCGCATACCGGCGGGAACACGCAACAGGGAGAGGATGTCTCGGGCCGATGGCCGAGGGTCGGAGCCGTCGCCACGATCCACGGAGGCGTAGGAGAGCTGGATGCCGAAGCTGTTCTGAAGCATCCTTCGACAGTACGTGCTCCCGCGGCTACTGCCCGACGGTCGCGAGGTAGGCCACGAACGCCGGGTCGTTCATCATCGGCACCGAGATGCAGATCGTCACGACGATCATCGTCGCCAGCGCACCCGCGACCGGCACCCACCAGCTGATCCGTCGACGCCGCAGACGTCGGATCGACAGCCCCGCCGTGATCGACCATCCGACGGCGAGCACGATGGCCGCGATCGTCCCCCAGATCCGCCCCTGGGCGAAGTTCGTGAACTCCCCCTCGATGCCGAGGATCTTCATCGTCTCGTTCATCACGGTGGGCAGATCGAGATACGACAACCCGGTGATGATGATGTTCACCAGGCCGTAGGCAAGCAGCGCGATGGTCACGAAGCGGTCGACCGGGTGCGGACGTGCCGCCGGGGCGCTCGCGCTCGGATCGGGCACCGTCGGGCCTGCGGCCGGCGGTGCCGGCGGGGCGACGACGACCTCGTCGAGGGGCGGCAAGCCGGCGGCTCGCCGCTGCTCCTCGGGCGTGGCGAGTTCGCCGTACTGCGGGCGCTGATCGGTCATCCCGCCATGCTAACCGTCCCGACCCTGGGCGATTCACAGCGAGGGCGCGTGAAAACGATAGCGGCCCCGGAGAAGTGGGGACTTCGCGGGGCCGCGGACGTGAAGCGCTGGGGACGCTTCTCATCCAATTTGATCACCGGCGCTGGGGACGCCTGTGGTGATCAGTAGCGCTGATGCATGCCGCTACTCACCTGATCATAGGAAAACGTGTGCCCGAGCGCCAGGGGTCAGACTTCAGATAGTGAACTCCGCGCCGTCGGAACCCGCGTCGAAGTTGTCGGCGCCGAGTTGCAGCGAGAGCCGTCTGGCCGTTCGCTGCAGCGTCGCCACCAGCTCGCTGTCCACCACTGCGCGGTCGGCCGGCAACGAGATCGCGAGCGACGCGGTGACGCCGGGGGCGATGACCGGCACCGCCACACAGGTCGCGCCGATCACGTACTCCTCATGATCCACCGCCCACCCGGGCGAGTGCTCCAGCTGGGTCAGCAGTGTCGTGCGATCGCTGATCGTGCGCGGCGTGAGCTCCTCCAGGCGATGTCGGGAGAGGTAGTCCAGTCGCTCATCATCGGGCAGGTCCGCCAGGATCTGCTTCCCCAAAGCCGTCGCGTGCGCGCTCGACTGCAGTCCGACCCACAGCTCCACCCTCGGGTTGCGCACCGCGTCGACGATGTCGACCAGGTGCATCTCTCCATCAGCGAACCGGGAGAGGTACGCGGTCGCCCCCACATCCTCCGTCACGTCCCGGAGGGCGGCTCGGACTCGAGCCAGGAAGACACCCCGCGAGTCGATCTGCTGCTGGAACGAGGGGAACCGGGCCCCGAGCACCAACCCGTCGGGTTCGGAGTTCAGATACCCCTCGTGGACGAGGGTGCGCACGAGATTGTATGTCGTGCCCGGTGTCAGCCCCGTAATCGCCGCCAGCATCTTGGTCGGAAGCGGCCGAGGTGAATTGGCGACGATGTCGACCAGCCGCAGCGCGCGCTGTACCGACCCGATGAGGGTCGGCTCCGCTTCCGCGGCGCTCAACGCTACGCGCCTCCTCCAGTGGCGCGACCGCCGAGTGCGCGATCGTCACGCTGACCGGAAGCATCGTGTCGAAGCTCCTTGGGCAGGGAGAACATGAGGTCCTCCTCTGCGGTCTTGACCTCTTCGACATCACGGTACCCGGCGTCGCCGATCGCATCCAGTACCTCGCGCACCAGTACCTCGGGCACGGATGCACCACTCGTGACGCCGACGGTCTCGACGCCGTCGAGCCACTCCTGCTGGATCTCCTCCGCGTAGTCGACGCGGTAGGCGGCCTTCGCGCCGTACTCGAGCGCGACCTCGACGAGGCGCACGCTGTTGGAGGAGTTCGACGAGCCGACGACGATCACGAGGTCGGCACCGGCCGCGACCTTCTTGATCGCGACCTGGCGGTTCTGCGTGGCGTAGCAGATGTCGTCGGACGGCGGGTTGTGCAGCTCGGGGAAGCGCGTGCGGAGGCGATTCACCGTCTCCATCGTCTCGTCGACCGAGAGAGTGGTCTGCGAGAGCCAGACGACCTTGTTGGGGTCCTTCACGACGACGGTGTCTGCCTCTTCCGGGGAGTTCACGACCGTGACGTGCTCCGGGGCCTCGCCTGCCGTCCCCTCGACCTCTTCATGACCCTCGTGACCGATGAGCAGGATCTCGAAGTCGTCGCGGGCGAATCGCACGGCCTCGCGGTGAACCTTGGTGACCAGAGGGCAGGTCGCATCGATCGCGTGCAGTCCACGATCCGATGCGGCGTTGACGACCGCCGGGGAGACGCCGTGCGCACTGAAGACGACGTGCGCGCCCTCGGGGACCTCGTCGACCTCTTCGACGAAGATCGCGCCCTTCTCCTCGAGCTCGGTCACGACATGGATGTTGTGCACGATCTGCTTGCGCACATAGACCGGGGCGCCGTAGCGTTCGAGCGCCTTCTCGACGGCGACGACGGCGCGGTCGACGCCGGCGCAGTATCCGCGCGGCGCGGCGAGCAGGACCCGCTTGCGTCCGGCCACCGGGTTATCCTGAAGCCGTCCGGCCGCCGCACGAACACGTGGGAGACGGGGGACGGGGAGATGCACGGCAGTCGAAGTCACCCTTGGATTCTACCGCCGCGCGGCTGTGCGGGGCCGGAGAGACCAGGGTCAGGAACGGGAGCGGATGACAGTCTTCGAAGCGACGACGGGCCAGGGTGAGACGCCGCCCGCCGATTCGGTCGCCCCTCGCGATTCCACAGCCGATGCCCCCACCTCGGTCACGAGGCTCAACGCGACGATCCGCGACTTCATCGCCCGCTGGAACACGGTCTGGGTCGAAGGTGAGATCACGTCCTGGAACGTGCGCGCCGGCAACGTCTTCGCACGGCTGAAGGACACCCGCTCGGACGCGCAGATCTCGATCCGCGTGTGGTCGAGTGTGCGCGGACGCATCCCGTCCGACATCGGCATCGGCGATCACGTCGTCGTCGCGGTGAAGGCCGACTACTTCGTCAAAGCCGGAGACTTCAGCTTCGCGGTCTCCGCGATGAAGCACGTGGGGCTCGGCGATCAGCTCGAGCGTCTCGAGAAGCTCCGTGTGCAGCTGCGTCAGGAGGGTCTGTTCGACCCGGCCCGGAAGAAGCGCCTGCCGTTCCTCCCGCACGTCATCGGGCTGATCACCGGCGAGCGCTCGGACGCCGAGAAGGACGTGCACCGCAACGCCGAGCTGCGCTGGCCGCAGGTGCGCTTCCGCACCGAGTACGCCGCCGTGCAGGGTGATCGCTGTGTGCCCGACACCCTGGCGGCCCTCGCGAAATTGGACGCGGACCCCGAGGTCGACGTCATCATCATCGCCCGCGGCGGCGGTGACTCGCAGACGCTCCTCGGCTTCAGCGATGAGCGTCTCGTGCGGGCGGTGTCCGCGGCGACCACTCCCGTCGTCAGCGCGATCGGACATGAGAACGACCACCCCCTCCTCGACGATGTCGCCGACCTCCGCGCATCCACCCCGACGGATGCGGCGAAGCGCGTGGTCCCCGACGTCGGAGAGCAGCGGGCTCTGATCGCGCAGCTGAGATCCCGCGCGACGTCGCGCCTCACGCAGCGCCTCACGCACGACATCGCACAGCTCGAGCAGCTCCGCTCCCGCCCGGTCCTGCGCTCCCCCGCGCCGATCATCGACGCGCGCGCGCAGGAGCTGTGGCTCCTGCTGTCGCGTGGTCGTGACAGTCTCACCCGGCAGCTCGACCTCGCCGGACGTCGCACCAGCGAGCTGCGCGCCTCCCTGCGGGCGCTCTCCCCCGCGGCGACCCTGGCTCGCGGCTATGCGATCGCGCACCTCGAGGGCGGCGTGATCCTTCGCGATGCGGCGGATGCGCCGGCAGGCAGCGCCCTGACGATCACGGTCGATCGTGGATCGGTGGCTGCCCGCTCGGAGGGCGAGATCCCTGAGAACGACTGAGCCGGGCCGACACGACGCACGACGTAGGATGGAGGGGTGAGCGCCCTGAACGACATCCCCGTGGAGACGCTGTCGTTCGAGGCAGCCCGTGACGAGCTCGTGAAGGTCGTCGCCGAGCTTGAACAGGGCTCTCCGACCCTCGAGCACTCGCTCGCCCTCTGGGAGCGCGGCGAGGCGCTGGCCGCTCGCTGCGAGGAGTGGCTGCTCGGCGCGAAACGCCGTCTGGATGCCGCTCGCGCAGCCGCATCGGACGAAGAGACTCCTGGCGGCGACGCATGAGCAAGCAGCCTCCGATCATCGCCGAGCTCGGACGCCCGGAGACGCCTGACGAGACCGCCGCCCGCAAGGCGGCGTCGAGTAAGGCCTACCGATCCAGCCAGACCTTCCGCAACCTCATCGCGGCGCTGCTGGTCACAGTGGCCGTCGTCGCCGTCATCATCTTCGCGGTGCCCCGGGGCGAGCCTGTCGAGCGCAAGCCGCTCGACGTCGCGGCCGTGGCCGAAGGCGTGGAGTCCTCGATGGAGCGCCCCGTCCTCATCCCCGAGCTCGGCACCTTCTGGCGCGCGAACAATGCGGAGATGCAGGGTGGCGCCACGGTCGTCTGGGAAGTGACGCTCGCCCCGAAATCCGACACCGAGCGCGGCTTCGTCAAGGTCGCGCAAGCCTTCGACGCCGACGCGTCCTGGGCCCCGCAGCGACTGAACGGCATCGCACCCACGGACACGGTGCGCATCGGCGGACTCGACTGGGACGTCTACAAGCCCGGCAGCGCCGAGTCCAACGCGAACGTCACCTACGCCATCGGCACTCAGGCGGGCGACGACTACATCCTGCTCTACGGCGCGCGCTCTGCAGACTCCACCGCGGAGCTCGCAGAATCCCTCATCCCGCAGATCCGCGACATCTCGGAGGCCTCATGACGCACCCCCTGACCCCGGCCGCAGCCTGGCAGCAGATGCAGGAGGGCAACCGCCGTTTCGTCGCGGACGAACCGCGTCACCCGAACCAGGATGTGCTCCGACGCAAAGACCTGGCGGCGGCGCAGCACCCCGTCGCCACACTGTTCGGCTGCTCGGACTCACGTCTCGCCGCGGAGATCATCTTCGACCTCGGCCTCGGCGACCTGTTCGTCGTCCGCAACGCCGGCCAGGTCATGGGCGAATCGATCGTCGCGAGCCTCGAGTACGCGGTCGCGGTGCTCGAAGTGCCCCTGATCGTGGTGCTCGCCCATGACTCCTGCGGCGCGGTTCGCGCGGCGATCGACGGCACCGCGATCGACGCCGCTCCCCTGCCGCCGCACATCTGGAAGCTGATCGCCCCGATCGTCCCCGCCGCGCGGAAGGTCCTGGCAGAGAGCGGCGGCGGCACCGTCGCCGACATCGACTCGGAGCTCGTCGGCATCGAGCATCTGCGCAACACCGTGCGCGACCTGCTGCAGTCGTCCGAGATCATCAGCAACGCCGTCGCCGAAGGCCGTCTGGGCATCGTCGGCGCCAACTACCGTCTGGCCGAGGGCGAGGCGGTGCCCGTCATCACGGTCGGGCTCGACACCGACGTCACCAAGGGGATCGACCCCGAAACCAAGGAGGGTTCTGAATGACCGACACCGACCAGCGCAGCGGCGAGAATGCGCAGGGCTACCGGATCGAGCACGACACCATGGGTGAGGTGCGGGTCCCCGTGAACGCGCTCTACGGGGCGCAGACGCAGCGCGCCGTCGAGAACTTCCCGATCTCGGGCAAGGGCCTCGAATCGACGCAGATCGCCGCCCTCGCCCGGATCAAGAAGGCTGCAGCGCTCGCCAACAAGGAACTCGGCACGCTCGACGGCGCCATCGCCGACGCGATCGCCCAGGCCGCCGACCAGGTCGCCTCCGGCGCGCACGACGGCGAGTTCCCGGTCGACACCTACCAGACCGGTTCCGGCACGTCGTCGAACATGAACATGAACGAGGTGCTGGCCACCCTCGCAACCGGCATCCTCGGTTCGGCCGTGCACCCGAACGACCACGTGAACGCCTCGCAGTCCTCGAACGACGTGTTCCCGACGTCGGTGCACATCGCCGTGACGCAGGCCCTCATCGACACACTCATCCCCGCGCTCGACCACCTCGCCGTGGCCCTCGAGGCGAAGGCGGAACTGTGGAAGGACGCGGTCAAGTCCGGCCGCACGCACCTCATGGACGCCACGCCCGTGACCCTCGGCCAGGAGTTCGGCGGCTACGCCCGTCAGATCCGCCTCGGCATCGAGCGCGTGCAGTCGGCCCTCCCGCGCGTCGCCGAGGTTCCCCTGGGCGGCACCGCCGTGGGCACCGGCATCAACACGCCCCTCGGCTTCCCGCAGAAGGTCATCGCGCTGCTCGCGGCTGAGACCGAGCTGCCCATCACCGAGGCGAAGGATCACTTCGAGGCGCAGGCCAACCGCGACGGCCTGGTCGAGGCCTCCGGCGCTCTGCGGACGATCGCCGTCTCGCTCACCAAGATCAACAACGACCTGCGGTGGATGGGCTCCGGCCCCAACACGGGTCTCGGCGAACTGCACATCCCCGACCTCCAGCCCGGCTCCTCGATCATGCCCGGCAAGGTCAACCCGGTCGTCCCCGAGGCCGTGCTGATGGTGTGCGCGCGCGTGATCGGCAACGACGCGACCGTCGCCTGGGCCGGAGCATCCGGTTCGTTCGAGCTCAACGTCGCGATCCCGGTGATGGGCACGGCGGTGCTCGAGTCGATCCGGCTGCTGTCGAACGCCTCGCGCGTGCTCGCCGACAAGACCATCGACGGCCTGCAGGCGAACGTCGAACGCGCCGCCGCTTTCGCGGGCATGAGCCCGTCGATCGTCACCCCCCTGAACAAGCTCATCGGCTACGAGGCTGCCGCGAAGATCGCCAAGCACTCGGTCGCCAAGGGCATCACCGTGCGCGACGCCGTGATCGACCTCGGCTACGTCGAGCGCGGTGACCTCACTCTCGAGCAGCTCGACGAGAAGCTCGACCTGCTGTCGATGACGCACCCGGGCTGACCCGCACGAAACGACGGATGCCGCGAGGACTCGTTCCTCGCGGCATCCGTCGTTTCCGGTCCACAAATGCATGACCGTGTTCCGGGTGCATGAGAACCCAACAGGAACATTCATGCATCTGGCAAGAACTCATGCGGATGGTGCGGGTCAGACCCGCGCACGGCCGAGTGCTGCCATCACGGCCGCCACAACCACATCCCAGGTGTGCAAGATCATCGCGTAGTCGAAGCGAAGCGTCTCGAACCCGAGGCGTGATGCCGCGGCATCGCGCATGAGATCCCGGTGACGCTGACTCGGTCCGTCGTGGTTCTCCCGACCGTCTGCTTCCAGAATCACCCGCCCCTCGATGACGAAGTCGACTCGTCCGACTCCTGCGACTGCGACCTGCGTTCGCACCTCGACTCCGATGAGGTGGAGCCTCAGCCGTACCAGCGATTCCAAGCCGCTCTCCGCATCGGGCCGCGCAAGATCGACGAGCCAGCGCGCGGAAGCAGGAAGAGCCGCCCGGACCCTCGCGCGTGCCGCGGCTGTAAGCATCCGCTTGTTCCATGCCGACTCGAATGCAGCGAAGAAGAACTCCTCGCCATAGCAGGCGAATGCGTGCAGAAGCGCGACATCGATCGGAGCGATTCCGATATCCATACGTCCTGGGGTGAAGTGGGCGACGCAGCCGCACCGCTCCGGATGATGACGTCGACCACCGAGACCCATCCACACGTGCACCTCTTTCGGCATCTCGAGCGTCCACACTTCTCGAGCGCGCAAAGCTCCACCGCATGTGAGGGCGCCACCGTGCGCTGCTGCCGAGACCACTTCCGGTGCGGCGTCAACCGACGCGAAAACCCCGGGCCGCACCCGAACGATACGTCCGGCCCTGCACTCGACGCCCAGCCGCGAACGCGAGCAGCCGAACGCCTGAAGTCGGGTGCCGCGCGCGACCCCTCCGAAGTGCCCGAGGACGGAGCCGACGTCGATCATCGTCTCATCCTGGATGCACGTGACCATTGCTCTCGCACGCCGGAGTGCAATCCGTGGAATCACGTTTCTCAAACCACGGCTGTGCAGTCCCGGACCACCCGGTCCGCCCCCGGATGCATGAGGATTGCACGAACGCAGGATGTCCAGCGCCCGAACGGTCATGCATCCGGTCGCCACTCATGCATTCGGCGGAAGGCGAGATCCCCGCGCACACGACGGCGGATGCCGCGGTCTCAGCCCGCGTGGCATCCGCCGTCGTCGCCGTCATGCGTCGTCAGCTGAGCTCTCCGCCCTCCAGGAGCTCGGTGACGAGGGCGGCGATGGCCGAGCGCTCGGAGCGGGTCAGGGTGACATGTCCGAAGAGCTCATGCCCCTTCAGCGTCTCGATGACACTGGCGATCCCATCGTGCCGGCCGACGCGGAGGTTGTCCCGCTGACCGACGTCGTGGGTGAGGATGACCCGCGAGTTCTGTCCCATGCGGCTCAGCACGGTGAGCAGCACGTTCCGCTCGAGGGATTGGGCCTCATCGACGATCACGAAGGCGTCGTGCAGAGAGCGTCCACGGATGTGCGTGAGGGGCAGCACTTCGAGCAGTCCGCGCTCGACGACCTCTTCGATGACGTTGCCGGAGACGACCGAGCCGAGTGTGTCGAACACCGCCTGCCCCCAGGGGCCCATCTTCTCGCCCTGGTCGCCGGGAAGGTAGCCGAGCTCCTGGCCGCCGACCGCGAACAGTGGTCGGAACACGATGATCTTCTTCTGCTGCTGGCGCTCCAATACGGCCTCGAGCCCGGCGCACAGTGCGAGCGCCGACTTGCCGGTTCCCGCGCGACCGCCCAGGGAGACGATGCCGACCTCCTGGTCGAGCAGCAGGTCGATCGCGATCCGCTGCTCCGCCGAACGGCCGTGCATGCCGAAGATGTCGCGGTCGCCGCGCACCAGGCGGAACTCGCCGTCACCCGTGACGCGCCCGAGAGCGGATCCGCGCTCGGAGTGGATGATCAGCCCCGTGTTCACCGGGATCCCCCGAGCCTGGTCGCTGATACCGACTTCGCTCTCGTAGAGGTCGCTGATGTCGTCGCCGGAGAGGTCGAGCGTCGCGATGCCGGTCCATCCGGAGTCCACCGCCTGCTCGGCGAGGTACTCCTCGGCCCGGAGCCCCAGCGATGCGGCCTTCACGCGCATCGGCAGGTCCTTCGAGACGATCGTGACGTCCTGGCCGTCCTGCGCGAGGTGCATCGCGACCGAGAGGATGCGGGTGTCGTTGTCGCTGAGCCGGATGCCGGCGGGGAGTACCGAGGAGTCGGTGTTCGCCAGCTCGACGCGGAGCGTGCCGCCCTCCCCGACCTCGACCGGGAAGTCCAGGCGTCCGTGCTCGATGCGCAGGTCGTCGAGGTGCCGCAGCGCCTGCCGTGCGAAGTATCCGATCTCCGGGTCGTGACGCTTGCCCTCCAGCTCCGTGATCACGACGACCGGGACGACGACCGAGTGCTCGGCGAAACGGAAGAACGCCTGCGGATCGCTCAGCAGAACGGAGGTGTCGAGCACGTAGGTGCGCAGATCCTGATCCGGATCGGCGGACGACGATGCCCGGCTCGACGTCTTACGGGTGGACTGCTGCGCGGTGCTGGTGGCCTGCTGCGCTGTACGTGTGGTCACGACCCACTCCCGACCCGGGGAATCCCGGCTATTCGAACGAGTCGACCAGGGGGTCACGAGCCGCGAACCTGAGGCCGACCCGAACGGGCGCCTTGCCCGATGCCTAGAACGTACGACCGCCCAGGGGATTAACCCGAACTCGACACGCCAGGGATTCGTTACGCGCTGATGAACGTCTCGTTGCCGAACGTGTGCAGGGCGTCGTCGAGGAGCTCGAAAGTGGCAGCATCCGTACCCGCGTGCGGGGCGACCCGCACCGAAGCACCTCGGGCCGTCACGACGATTCCTGCGTTGGCGAGCGCTGCGGCGAGGCGTGCAGGTTCCTCCGGTGCCAGCGCGACGATGCCGGCCCGCTCCACGCGCTCGCGCGGCGAACTCACCTCGATCCCATGGCGGTCGGCGATCTCGATGACACGGTCGACGTTCTCGGCGAGCCGCTCCTCGATGGCGGCGACCCCGGCATCGCGCATGTCCCGCACGCCGATCGCGAGGCGCCCGGCCGCGAGGGTGTCCGGCTGGCTGACCGTGTAGGCGCTCGCGGATGCCGCCGGCCCCGGCAGCTCATCGACGAACAGTCCGGTCGCCGTCGTTCCGGTGATCCCGGACAGCACGGGGACGATCCGCTCCCGTGCACGCGGCGCGAACCAGGCGAAGGCGCTGCCCCTGCCCGCACGCAACCACTTGTATCCGTGTCCGACGACCACGTCGGCGGCCGCGTAGTCCACGTCGATCACGCCGAACGACTGCACCGCGTCGACGATGAGCAGGCGGTCGGGGCCGATGACGTCACGCAGTGCGGCGAGGTCGGCCCGGTATCCGGTGCGGAAGTCGACGTGACTCACTGCCAGCGCGACGACCTCGTCGTCGAGCGCCTCGGCGACTGCCTCCGGCGTCACGCGTCCGTCGTCGGGCGTGATCCACCGGGGCGATACCGCGCGGTCCGATGCGGTCGCGGCCCGCTCGAGCGTCAGGCTGACGCTGGGGAACTCCGCCGTGCTCGCGATGACCGCCCCGGAGATGCCGTACAGCGCGTGCATGAGTCCGTGCGTCGACGAGGGCTGCAGGGTGACGTCGGCGGCGTCTGCGCCGAGGAGCTCCGCGACGAGCTCCTGCGCCTGGCCGACGCGCTCGGCGACCAGCGACAGGGAGGAGGGGCGCCCGCTTCCCAGAAGGTCGGCATCGGCGAAGACCTCTTCGCGCACGGAGGGGGACAGCGGACCGAATGCTGCCCAGTTCAGGTAGCCGGACTCGTTGTCGAAAGTGTCGACGTAGTCCTGGAAAGTGCTCACTGCGTCATTGTGGCACGGTGCCGAGCGCGCCGCCCCGGCTTCAGCGACCGAACCGTCGGTCGCGATCCGCGAAGTCGCGGATGGCGCGGAGGAAGTCGACCTGTCGGAGATCGGGCCCGAGTGCCTCCACGAAGTAGAACTCGCTGTGAGCGCTCTGCCAGAGCAGGAAGTCGCTCAGCCGCTGCTCACCGCTCGTGCGGATGACGAGGTCCGGGTCCGGCTGTCCCCCGGTGTAGAGGTGTTCCCCGATCATCTCCGGGGTGAGGTGGGCGGCGAGATCCTCCATCGTGCCGCCCGATGCCTCGTGCTTGGTGATGATGCTGCGAACGGCGTCGACGATCTCGTTGCGGCCGCCGTAGCCGACGGCGAGATTCACGTGGAGTCCGCTGTGGTCTTTGGTGCGCGCTTCGGCGTCGGCGAGCACTCTGGCGAGTTCGGGCGGCAGGATGTCGGAGCGTCCGACGTGCTTGACCCGCCAGTTGCCCTCCTGAGAGAGCGCCTCCGCCAGCTCGGCGATGATCTCGATGAGGTCGGCGAGCTCCACGGAGTCCCGCTTTCGCAGGTTGTCACTGGACAGCAGATACAGCGACACGACGCGCACGCCGAGTTCGTCGCACCAGCCGAGGAACTCACGCATCTTCGCAGCCCCGGCCCGGTGGCCTTCTGCCGCGCTGTCGAACCCGAGCTGGCGCGCCCATCGCCTGTTGCCGTCGATCATCATCGCGACGTGATGCGGGACGGAAGCGGGATCGAGGTGGCGACGCAGCCGACTGGTGTAGAGCCGATACAGCGGCCCTCGCACCGGATTCTCGCGTGATATCACCTCCCTACGCTACCGTGCCCCGGCTTTCGCCACTGTGTGCGGACGCTGAGGATCATGTGCTCGTCGAGGTATGCGCGTCGGCTTAGAGTGAGCACGTGAGCACTCCCGAACAGTCCGGTCCCGACGTCCCCGAGCTCCCGCTGCACGCTGCCGGGGAAGTCGATGCCGCGGTGGAGATCCGACCCACGTGGCGAGGGTGGATCCACGCGGGCACCTTCCCGGTGGCGGTGGTCGCCGGCGCGATCCTGATCCTCGTCGCCGACGGGGCCGCAGCGAAATGGGCCTCCGCGGTCTTCATGGTCACGTCCATGCTGCTGTTCGGCAACTCGGCGCTTTACCACCGGTTCGACTGGAAGCCGAAGGTCAAGGTGCTCCTGAAGCGGATCGATCACGCGAACATCCTGCTGCTGATCGCCGGCACCTACACGCCGCTGGCCGTGCTCGCGCTGCCGCCTGCGAAGGGAGTGCTGCTCCTCTGCCTCGTCTGGGGAGGGACCCTCGTCGGCATCCTCTTCCGCGTCTTCTGGATCAACGCCCCCCGCTGGCTGTACGTCGCGCTGTATCTGCTGCTCGGCTGGGCGGCGGTGATGTACATCGGCGACCTTCTCGCGGCGAACGTCGCGATGATGGTGCTCGTGATCGTCGGCGGGCTCCTGTACACGGGCGGCGCGGTCGTCTACGCCCTCAAGAAACCGAACCCCTGGCCCGGCCACTTCGGCTTCCACGAGATCTTCCACGTGTGCACGGTGCTCGCGTTCCTGTGCCACTGGACCGCGTGCCTGCTCATCGCCATCGCGCCCCTGTCGCCCTCGCTCGGCGCTCCGTAGTCACCGTCACCCGTCCTCACTCGGGCGCTCCGGAACTCGTGGGCGCTCAGCGTGCAGGCGGTTCTTCACCCTCGTCGTGTGTGCTCGAGCCGTCGACCTCGGTCGATCCCGTCGCGCTCGTGTCGGCTTGTGCTCCGGCTGCGGCGCGGGCGGCCTCCTCGGCGTCGAGCTCCTCGCGCACCTCGTCGCGATACCGGACGCGGCGGATCCGACGGTTCATGTCCCAGATCAGCAGGATCACGGCGATCACGATCACCACGATCACCGCGAAGCCCACGAACCCCGGGGTGACGGACA
Source organism: Microbacterium maritypicum (assembly GCF_041529975.1). Classification (NCBI taxonomy): domain Bacteria; kingdom Bacillati; phylum Actinomycetota; class Actinomycetes; order Micrococcales; family Microbacteriaceae; genus Microbacterium; species Microbacterium maritypicum. The sequence continues at coordinate 3,262,694 of NZ_CP168030.1, forward strand.
CCGGATCGACGGTCATGCTGGGCGTCGGCATCGGGGTCTCGGTCAGAGCGAGCATGAATCGGCCTTTCGTACGCAGGTCGCATAACCTGGTACCACCAGCCTAACGACCGGGAAGACCCACCTGTGACGACCGCACAACAGCTCGACGAACGCTATGGACGAACCCGACGGCGTCGGTGGCCGTGGATCGTCGGCGGCGGCCTCGCGCTGCTCGTGATCGGTGCCTTCAGCTGGATGACCGTCGCGCAGTCCATGGCCTCCGTGGACGCCGACGATCTGGGCTTCACGCTCGTCGACGAGCACTCGGTGGAGGTGAGCTTCCAGGTCACCGGCGTGCAGGGCCGGGACGTCGTGTGCGCTCTCGAAGCCCTCGATGAGGAGTTCGGCGTGGTCGGCTGGACGATCGTCGAGATCCCCGCCGGGGACAGTCACTCACAGGCGAAGTCGGTCACCATCCCGACGGTCGCCGAGGCCACGACAGGTTTGGTGAACACCTGCTGGGTCGCCTAGACTCGTGGCAGACATACGACGCCCCGGCACGAGCCGGGGCGTCTTGGCATATCCCCCGCAGCACGCCGGAGGGATCCCGAAAGAAGGAGCTTCGCCATGTCCACCGATGCTCAGGTTCCCTTCCTCACGCAGGAGGCTTACGACCGGCTCGTCGCCGAGCTGGAGCACCTGTCGACCGTCGGTCGCGATGAGATCGCCAAGCGCATCGAGGCGGCTCGCGAAGAAGGCGACCTCAAGGAGAACGGCGGATACCACGCCGCGAAGGATGAGCAGGGCAAGCAGGAGGCCCGCATCCGCACCCTCGAGGCTCTGCTGAAGACCGCCAAGGTCGGCGAGGCTCCCGCCAGCCGCGGGATCGTCGAGCCCGGCACCGTCGTCACGGCTCTCGTCGCCGGCGGCGAAGAGGTCTTCCTCCTCGGCAGCCGGGAGATCGCGGTCGGCAGCGACCTCGACGTCTACAGCGAGGCCAGCCCGCTCGGTCAGGCCATCCTCGGCCTCAAGGTCGGCGAGAAGTCGGCCTACGAGGCGCCCAACGGGCGTTCCATCAGCGTGGAGATCGTGAACGTGGAGACTTACGCGGGCTGACCACCCACGCAGAAGCGCCCCCGCATCCTCTCGGACGCGGGGGCGCTTCTGCGTGGGTGGGAAGGTCAGTCGGCGACGAGGATGGGCTCGAAGCCGGCCCGCCGCAGCGTGTCGAGCGTGTGCTCCGAGTGCTCGGGGCCACGCGTCTCGACGCTGAGTTCGAGGATGACCTCGCTGATCTGGAGTCCGTGACCATGACGGGTATGCATCGCCTCGATGACATTCGCCCCCGCCTCGGCGATGAGCTCGGAGACGCGGGCGAGCTGGCCCGGACGGTCGGGCAGTGGGACGCGGATGGTGAGGTATCGGCCCGATGCCGCAAGCCCGTGCGAGACCACGCGCTGCAGGAGCAGCGGATCGATGTTGCCGCCCGACAGCACCGCCATCGTCGTGCCGGTGCCGGAGACCTTGCCGGCCAGGATCGCCGCGACGCCGGCCGCACCGGCCGGTTCGACCACGACCTTCGCCTGCTCCAGCAGGATCAGGATCGCCCGAGCGAGGTCGTCGTCCGAGACCGTGACGACCTCATCGACGAGCTCCTTGATGATGTCGAACGGGATGGCGCCGGGGCGCGCGACCAGGATGCCGTCGGCGATGGTCGGACGGGTGACGATGTCCACGGGCTCGCCCGCAGCGAGCGACGGGGGCACAGCGGCGGCGTTCTCGGCCTGGACGCCGATGATGCGGACGGTGCGCCCGAGTTCGGCGGCACGCGCTTTCACGGCCGCGGCGACGCCCGCGATCAGGCCTCCGCCACCGATGCCGAGGACCACGGTGTCGACATCCGGGGCGTCCTCGAGCAGTTCGAGTCCGAGCGTCCCCTGCCCGATCACGACGTCGCGGTGGTCGAACGGGTGGATCAGCACCGCACCGGTACGCTCGGAGAACTCCGCCGCCAGACGCAGCGATGTCGCCACGGTCTCACCCTCCAGCACGACCTCGGCGCCGTACCCGCGGGTGGCGAGGAGCTTGGGAACCGGAACCCCCAGCGGCATGAAGATGGTCGCGGGGATGCCGAGCGCCTGCGCCGCGAGCGCGACACCCTGGGCGTGGTTGCCGGCGGATGCGGCGACGACGCCCCGCGAGCGCTCCTCAGCGCTCAGGCGTGAGAGGCGGTACGCGGCACCGCGGATCTTGAACGAGCCCGTGCGCTGAAGATTCTCCATCTTCAGCAGGACGGTGCCTCCGTGAATGTCGGAGAGGGCTCGCGACGGCAGCGTCGGCGTGTGCGAGATCACCTCAGCCAGACTCTGAGCCGCTAGCTCGAACTCGGTCAGGCTGGGGACTGCACTCATCGATTCCTCCGTCTCCGCTCGCGCGGTACTGTGCTCCAGATAAGGTCTCCGCTGGGCCCGACGCCGGTGCGCCAGGAACCAGAACTGATGGTCACGGCCGCGACGTTCACGAAGGCCGCAAGCGGAACGGCGAACAGTGCTCCGGGGATGCCGGCGATCATCGCGCCGCCCGCCACGACGAGGACGACGGCGAGCGGATGCACCTTGACCGCGGAGCCCATCATGATCGGCTGCAGGATGTGGCCCTCGATCTGCTGGACCGCCAGCACGACCACGAGCATCCACAGTGCGATCCACGGCCCGTTGTAGACGAGAGCCAGGAACACGGCGACGGCGCCGGTCGCGACCGCACCCACGATCGGGATGAAGGAGCCGAGGAACACCAGGACGGCGACCGGAAGCGCGAGCGGCACCTGCAGCAGGAACGCCCCGAGGCCGATGCCGATCGCGTCGATGGTGGCCACGAACAACTGAGTGCGGGCGTAGTTCACGATCGTCGCCCAGCCGTTTCGGGCGGCACCGTCGACGGCGGGCCGCGCCTTGCGCGGGAAGATCCGAAGGGTCCAGCGCCAGATTCCTGCGCCGTCGGCGAGGAGACAGATGAGGATGAACAGCGACAGCAGCGCACCGGTCGCGACGTGTCCGACCGTCGTGCCGATGGCCAGTGCGCCCGTCCAGAGCGCCTGCGTCTGCTCGTCGAGGAAGTCGAGGCCCTGCTGCAGGTAGTCGGCGATCTGGGTGTCGGAGAGGTTCAGGGGACCTTCGTGGAGCCAGACCTGGAACTGGTCGAACGCCTCGGTCGAGCGTGCCTGCACGTCGGGCAGCTGAGCGCGCACTTGCCAGACGACCAGCCACATCAGTCCGGTCACGATGGCGGCCGTTCCGATCAGCGAGATCGTGATCGCCAGCCAGCGTGGGAATCCGCGTCGCAGCATCCACGAGAACGCCGGCCACAGGAGTGCGGTGATGAGGATGCCGACCATGAGCGGGATCACCAGGAGCTTCAGCAGCATCACCAGCCAGATGAAGACGCCGATCGCTGCGGCGATGATCAGCAGCCGCCAGGAGTAGCTCGCCGTGATGCGCAGCGGCAAGGGCACCGCCTCATCGGCATCGGTCGTCACGGTGCGGTCGGTGGAGACCGGGCGCGGACGGAAGAGATCTCGCAGCCGGGGGCGCTGGTCCTCGCTCATCGCCCAAGTCTACGGTCAAGCCGTATGCCGTTCGACGCATCCATCGCTGAAGAGCGGAGATGTCGGTGCCCGGCGATACGCTGACGGCGTGACCGAGACCCTCAGCTCCCCGCACGCCCGGCGGATCGCCCTCGCCGCTCAGGGGTTCACCCGATCCCGACCCGCATCGGTCACCGCGCGCCACGTGCACCGCGTGATGGATCGGCTCGGCGTCCTTCAGATCGATTCGGTGAACGTGTTCGCGCGGTCGCATTACCTGCCGCTCTTCTCGCGTCTCGGCTCCTACGACCCGACACTGCTCGACAGGGTCTTCCTTTCCCGCACCACCCACTACGTCGAGTACCTCGCCCACGAGGCGACGTTCATCCCGGTGGCGGACTGGCCGCTGTGGCGATTCCGCATGGACGACTTCCGGCGGAAGTGGGCGGATGAGGACTCGTGGATGAGCAACAACGCGCGCACGGTGCAGTGGGTGCAGGACGAACTCCGCGCCAGGGGTCCGCTGCGTCCCGCCGACCTGCGCGACGACGCGCCGCGAGAGCGCGGAACATGGTGGGACTGGGACGAAGCCAAGCTCGCGCTCGAACACCTCTGGCGCACGGGCGATGTCGCCGTGAGCGGCCGCCGGGGCTTCGAGCGCACGTACGCGCTGGCCGACCAGGTGATCCCCGACGTTATCCGATCGCGGGAGATCTCCCGAGACGAGGCGATCCTGGAGTTGACGCGCCGTGCGGCTCGCTCGAGCGGTGTTGCGACGCAGTCCGACCTCGCCGACTACTACCGCATCCGTGACCGTGCCGCGGTCGCCCGATCGATCACCGAGCTCGTCGACGCCGGCGAGCTGCAGCCGGTGCAGGTGCGCGGCTGGGAACGCGGAGGCCGTCCGCTGCGCGCGTGGCGGCATCGCGATGCCGTGCTGCCCCGCAAGATCGAGACCGCGGCCGTTCTGACTCCGTTCGATCCGGTGGTGTGGTTCCGCGACCGGGCGCTGCGCATCTTCGATCTCGACTACCGCATCGAGATCTACGTGCCGGCCGAGAAGCGCCGGTTCGGCTACTACTCGCTGCCCGTGCTCGTCGGCGACCGCATCGTGGCGAGGGTCGACCTGAAGGCTGACCGCGCCACCTCGACACTGCAGGTGCAGTCCGCGTGGTGGGAGCCGCAGGCCCGGCCGGGCGATGCTGAGCCGGTCGCTGCGGAACTGGCCCTCGCCGCCGCCTGGCAGGGTCTGGAGCGCGTGTCGGTCTCTGGTTGGGGTGATGCCACGGCCGCGCTTCATGATTCGCTGAGCGGCGCGGGCGCGCAGGTGCACAGACACGTGCACGCCAGAGAGAGTGCCCCGTGAGCCGGCGGCGCTGGTGGCTGATCGCCAGTGCGGTCGGTGTCGTCGTGCTCGTCGCCGGGGGCCTGTGGATCTGGCAGGCGACCGGCCGCCCCGCCACGGCGGAGGAGGCGGCGGCGGAGTACCTGCGCGCACTCGAATCCGGTGACCCCGCGGCGGTGGAGGCCACTGGTGCCGTGATGCAACGGGAGACCCTCGACGCGTTCTCCGACGCGACGGCACTCGTGCACGATGCGGAGGTGATCTCCGTCAGCGGAGACGACAGCGCGCCGGTCGGTGGTGTGACGGCGACGGCCGAGATCACGTTCCGCCTGGCCGACGAGAAGCACACGGCAGCGCTCACACTCTCCCCCATCGACGGGCGGTGGGTCGTGGATGAGTCCGGGCGGGGCACCGTGACCGCCCGCCCCTCGGTCGGCTCGTTCATCTCCATCGGCGGGCAGACGCTGCCCGCGGGCGAAGCCACGACATTGCTGCCGGCGAGCTACACCGTCGCCGCCGCACCGGTGTCGCTGCTCAGCGGAGAGACATCGGTGGCCGTGCTCCCCGGCGACGAGACGGCCGTCGACATCGATGTGTCGGTACGCCCCGAGGCGACAGCCGCCGCGCAGAAGCAGCTCGACGAGCACCTCGAAACGTGCGCGGAGCCCGGCACCGCCGCGCCCGAGGGCTGCGGCATCCGCATTCCCTGGGGTACCGAATTCCGCGCCGTGTCAGAGTTCCGCTACCGCATCGAGAAGCTACCGACGCTGGCCCTGTCCGGCAAAGGATTCGGGGCGGAGGGGGGCGTCCTCGTCACCACAGTCACCGGAACCGGTCAGGACGGCGCGAAACGTGAGGCCACCTACCGGACCGACTCGTGGAGTCTGCGCGGCGACGTGTCGTTCACCGCAGAGGGCGTGGTGCTCAGCGCCTGGTGAGCGGGCCCCTGGTGAATGCGATTCGAATCAGAACTGGACGCGAGGCGGCTCGGAGATCGCGCTGCTGTCGGCGACCTCGAAGAACTCGCGCTCGGTGAAGCCGAGCCCCTTGGCGAACAGGTTGTTCGGGAAGACCTTGATCTTGGTGTTGAGTTCGCGCACGCCACCGTTGTAGAACCGGCGCGCAGCCTGGATCTTGTCTTCGGTGTCGACCAGCGCCTGCTGCACCTGGAGGAAGTTCGTGCTCGCCTGCAGCTGCGGGTACGCCTCGGCGACCGCGAAGAGACTGCGCAGCGCCTGCTGGAGGTGTCCCTCGGCGATGCCGGCCTCACCGGGACCGCCGGCCGACAGCGTCTCGGCGCGCGCACGAGTCACGTTCTCGAAGACCGCCTTCTCGTGGGAGGCGTATCCCTTGACCGTCTCGATGAGGTTGGGGATGAGGTCGGCTCGTCGCTTTAGCTGCACCGTGATGCCGCTCCACGCCTCGTCGACGCGGACCTTCAGCTGCACCAGCGAGTTGTACGTGGCCCACAGATAGATGCCGGCGAGCAGGATCACTCCGACAACGATCAGTACCGGCACGAGCCATTCCATCAGAGGCCCACCCTTCCTCGTGTTTCTCTCATCCTAGACGCGCACCCTGCACGTGGACTGGGCGCGCGGCGTGGATTGCGGCCTCGAGCCGGGTCAGGCTCCGAGAACCCGTTCGAGATAGCGGTTCGTGAAGCGCCGCTCGGGATCCAGGCGGTCGCGGAGCGCGACGAAGTCGTCGAATCGAGGGTAGCGCTCGCGCAGCGCCTGGTCCGTCAACGTGTGCAGCTTGCCCCAGTGCGGCCGTCCGCCGAACTCGAGCATGATCTCCTCGACCGCGTTGAAGTACTCCGTGGGGTCGGCGCGCCAATACCGGTGCACGGCTATGTAGGCGCTCGGCCGCCCGTGCGCCGTCGACAGCCACAGGTCGTCGCCCGCCGCGAAGCGCACCTCGATCGGGAACTCGATCCGCCACCCGCGCTGAGCGATGAGGGCGCGGACCGCCTGGAACGCCGGCACGACGTTCTCGGCCGGGAGCGCGTACTCCATCTCGCGGAAACGCACGGTGCGGCTCTGGATGAGCACCCGATGCGACAGCTCGGTGTACTCACGGTCCCCGGTGAGCTTGACCGCCAACCTGCTGAACGGCGGAGTCACCGCAGGCACCACCTGCCCCGCAGCGCACACGACGCGGTAGACCCCGTTGGAGAGGAGCGTCTCATCGATCCACCTGCCCACGACCGGGAGCGGCTTGCGCACCGTCGACTCCGGCAGTCGCGTCTGACGCTTCGTCAGCGCCACCTCGGTGTGCGGGAACCAGTAGAACTCGAAGTGGTCCGACGAGGCCACGCGCTCCTCGAGTGTGGCGAGCACGTCGTCGAGGGGCGCCGGCTCGTCGATGGCGTGCATCACGAACGCCGGCGCGCACTGCAGCGTCACCTCGACGATGATGCCGAGCGCGCCGAGCCCGAGCGCGACGGCAGGCAGCAGCTCGCTCTCGTGTTCATCGTCGATGCGGAGGAAATCTCCGGCGGCCGTGACCATGGTGATGCCGACGACCTGGGTCGCCAGGCCGCCGAACCGGGCACCGGAGCCATGGGTTCCGGTCGAGATCGCTCCCGCGATGGACTGGCGATCGATGTCGCCCAGATTCTCCATGGCGAGCCCATAGGGGGCGAGGAGTCCGGGGATGCGGTGCAGACGGGTTCCTGCGAGGAGGGTGACGCGGCCGCTGGCTGCATCCGCCGATACGAGTCCCTGCAGGTCGTCCAGCTCCAGCAGAACGCCGGGTGCGACGGCGATGCCGGTGAAGCTGTGCCCCGCTCCGACAGCCTTCACGCTGAGACCGTGCTTGACCGCAGCGATCACCGCGCGCTGCACGCCTTCGGGGCTGCGCGGACGCTCCACGCGCACGGGGCGCACCGAGGCCGAACGGCCCCAGTTCTGCCAGGAGCCGCCGATTCTCGTCACAGGAACGCCTTTCCCTCGCCGCGGTAGGTGGGAAGCTCCTCGATGACCTGCTCCCCCGACACCAGGTGATAGCGCTCGATGCGCTCCGCGGGCTCGCCGCTCTTCGCATGCCGGAACCAGACCCGGTCCCCCACGCCCAACGACGTGGCGGCGGGGCCCTGCAGCGGCGTCTGCACCTCACCGGCGGCCTCGCGCCCGAGTGTGCGGAGTCCCTCGGGCCACACCGGACGGGGCTGACGGGAGGCGAGAGCGGGACCGGAAGCTATCCACCCTCCACCCAGCACGGTGGCGATGTCGGCGGCCGGTCGGCGCACCACATCGAACGCGAAGGCCGAGGCAGGAGCGGGGCGGAACGAGCGGTACCCGTCGAACAGGTGGCCACCGAGCAGCCCGCTCCCGGCACTCGCCTCGGTGAGTGATTCGTCGCTCCCCGTGAACTCGAGCGAGCCGGTGCCCCCTCCGTTGAGGATCTCCAGCGGAGCGATCGCACCGACGGCGGCCACGATGGCTGCCCGTCGCTCCCGCAGCTCGTTCCTCGAACGTGCCTGCACCATGCGGATCAGCGGCGCGTCGGCACCGGCGTCATCGCCCTGACCGGCGATCTGCGCGTCGTACATCTGAAGTCCGACCAGGCGGAAGCCGGGACGGGCGACGACCTTGCGGGCGAAGCCGGCGACCTCGCCGGGCGTGAAGAGCGCCGAGCGGCGCACGCCGATGTGGCCGAGGAGGGAAGAGCGCCAGGACGCATCGACATCGATCGCGACACGGATCTCGGGGCGCGAGGTGGGACCTGCGACACTGTCGATCAGGTCGAGGTGGACGAGATCGTCGACCATGAGCGTGATGCGCTGCGCCGCCTGCTCGTCGGAGAAGAGCCGTTCCAGTCCCGCACGATCCACCGTCGGATAGCCGAGCATGATGTCATCGTGCGTCTCGGCCAGCCACAGCGCCTCCTCGAGCGTGAACGCGAGGATCCCGCGGAATCCGGGGAGCTTCAGCACGGCATCGAGCACGGCCCGCACCCGCACCGATTTCGAGGCGACACGGATGGGGAGCCCGCCCGCGCGCACCAGCAGGTCCATCGCGTTATAACGGAGCGCTTCGCGATCGATCACCCCGACCGGCGCGGGCACGTGTCCGGTTGCGGCGGAGAGGCGTGGCCAGTAGCGGGCCGGATCTTCCCACTCGGGGGCGATCGCGGGCGCACCCTGGACGGGGCTCAGTTCGTCGATGAGGTCGAGCACTCCCCCACCCTAAGGCCTCCTCGTACTCCGGATCACCCCTTGCGGCACCGGGTCGCAGCCACCGCACGGCGATAGGCTGACGACGCGGCCCCCGTAGCCCAATGGCAGAGGCAGGCGACTTAAAATCGCTTCAGTCTGGGTTCGAGTCCCAGCGGGGGCACTCCGCTTCTCACTTCTCGCCGTCGGCAACCGCCCTCCGCTCTCCCGCAGCCTCACGCACCCGGCGAGCGACCAGGACGATGAGGGCGATCACGATGGCCATGTAGACGGCGTAGTCGAGGTACCCGAGGTACTGCTCCAACTGCTCGTGCTGCGTGCCGAGCGCCGCACCGACACCGAGGAGCAGAGCGTTCCACGCGCCACTGCCGACGATCGTGTAGATGCTGAAGGTGGCGAGATTCATGCGCGATGCCCCGGCGGGGATGGAGATGAGACTGCGCACACCCGGGACCATCCGGCCCACCAGCACCGTCCAGCCGCCGCTGCGCGTGAACCAGTCGGCTCCCCGCTCCAGGTCGGAGCGGCTCACCAACCGGGTCGCCGCCAGCAGCCGCACCGCCCGTTGCATGCCGATCGCCGCGCCGAGTCCATACAGCAGCAGGGCTCCCAGCCAGGAGGCCAGCGTGCTCCAGAAGATGAGCCATCCCAGGTTCAGCTCCCCACTTTGGCTGAGGTATCCGGCGAACGGCAGGATCACCTCGCTCGGGATCGGCGGGATCAGCACCTCGAGGAAGACGAGCACCCCGACCCCGACGTCGCCGAGGGAGGTGAGCACGTCGGCCGCGAATCCGGTCAGACCGGTGAAGCCGTGTTCGGCGTCGGTTGCGAAGAACATCCGAGCTCAGCGTCCGAACAGATCGCCGATGCCCGGGATGCCCAGGTCGCCGAGCCGCTCGCCCCATCCCGTGGCCGTCTCGCCCAGTCCGGACGCCGCCTCGCCTGCGGAACCCATGAGGTCGCCGGCCCCGCCGGCGATCGACTCGACATCGATTCCGGCGGCGAGCGACTCGACGTCGACGCCCTCGGCCAGCGCGCCGAAGTCGACGCCGATGTTCGCGGCCTGCTCCAGAAGCGGACCGGCCACCGTGCTGAGCACCGCACCACCGGCGACCACGCCGAGCAGTCCCACCGCCGCACCGCCTGCGGCGACCGCAGCACCACCGGCACCCGCGCCGCGCACGCGCGACAGGAGTCCGCGCATCCGCCCCGGCTTCATGGCCTCCGCACGCCCGGCCGCGCGAGCGAGATCATCGGGAGATGAAGACCTCGGACGCTCCCCCGGTTCGAGCTCCTGCCGCATCCGCGCCTCGACGAGCGTGCGCTGCTCGGGAGTCAGCCGGGCGAATGCCTCGCGGTGGATCTGCTCGACACGCTGCGGGTCGGCCGTCTGCAGCAGGTAGTCGTAGCGGGCGATGGCTGCTCTATCGGCGTCGGTTGCCGCAGGGGATGTACGCGCGGATCCGGCGACCGGTGGTGCGTAACGATCCCGCGGAGGGGTCGAACCGGCCCTGACGCTCGGAGCACCGGGTGCCGGCGGCGCGTAGGGATCCGCCCCCGCGACCCGTGCGCTCTGCTCGGCGCGAGGAGTTCCGTCCGCCGGACCGCGGACCGCGTCCACGGCTCCGCGGAGCATCCCGCCCCAGTCCGTCGAGCGGGACCCGCCCGCCGAATGGTCGGTGCGTCCGGAACCGGCATTCTTCTCGAGCGCGTCGGATGCCATTCCGATCAGTCGGGAGAGCTTTCCCATGGGTGTCCCTTTCGTGGTGCGGGCCACCGGGGATTCCCACGTCGAAGCGACGGCAGGGGTCTCTCGGCACCCCGCTATGCGGGTGCCAAGGTCTCCTCCACCCTCACGGGCCAGCGGGCCGGAGCACGATCTCGTGCTCGTAATGACGACGACGCTGCAGACGGGAGTACTCCCCTTGCTGCCCTCACGCTACCGACCGCACCTGTGCTTCGCCTCGGAGCCGCCCCGAAGAAACGAAGATCGGCCCCGGCGCAGAGCGCGCGGGGCCGATCTCAATCTGATTCGAGGGTCTGCTACTTCGCTGCAGCCTCCGCCGGCTCAGGAGCCTTCTCGGCGGCAGGCTTCTTCGCCGCAGGCTTCTTCGCGGCCGGCTTCTTCGCGGCCGGCTTCTTCTCGGCGGTCGTCTCCGAGGCCGCCGGAGCAGCCTTCGCGGCAGGAGCAGCCTTCGCCGCAGGAGCAGCATCTGCCACGGGCGCCGCGGGAGCTGCCGGACGCGGACGCGCGGCGAACTCCTCGAAGACGTAGCGCGGGTTCTGCACCGTCTCGAGGTTCACCAGGTCGCGACCCAGCCACAGGTTGTTCCACCAGCCCCAGATGACGCGGAACTTGCGCTCCCACGTCGGCATCGCGAGACCGTGGTAGCCGCGGTGCGCGACCCAGGCCACGAAGCCCTTGAGGGCGATCTTGCCGGACTGGAAGACGCCGTTGTACAGGCCGAGACCCGCCACAGCGCCCATGTTCTTGTGGAAGTACTCCTTGGGGTTCTCGCCCCGGAGGACGGCCACGAGGTTCTTCGCGAGGAGCTTCGCCTGACGGACGGCATGCTGAGCGTTCGGCACGCAGAAGCCGCCGACTCCACCGCCCGAGAGGTCGGGGACGGCCGACACATCGCCCGCAGCCCAGGCACCCTCGACGAAGGCCTCGGGCGTTCCGACGCGCAGGTCGGCACGGGTCTGGATGCGACCGCGCTCCTCGACCGGGAGGTCGCCGCCACGAACCACGGTCGGGTTCGCCATGACACCGGCGGTCCACACGATGACGTCGGTCGGGATGACCTCGCCCGTGGAGAGCTCGACGTTGCCGTCGACCGCGCTCGTCAGCTGCGTGTCGAGGTGCACGTTGGCACCGCGCTTGGCGAGGTCCTTGAGCACCCACTCGCTGGTCTGCAGCGAGACCTCGGGCATGATGCGGCCCATCGCCTCGATGAGGTGGAAGTGCGTGTCTTCGAAGCTGATCTGCGGGTACTTGCCCACCAGCGCGGAGGCCAGCGAACGCAGCTCGGCGAACACCTCGATACCGGCGAACCCGCCGCCGACGACAACGACGGTCAGCAGACGGTCGCGCTCGGGTCCGGCGGGGAGCGAGGCGGCCTTGTCGAAGTTCGACATGACCTTGTCGCGGATCGCGACGGCTTCCTCGATGGTCTTCAGCCCGATCGCGTTGTCGGCGATGCCCGGGATCGGGAAGGTGCGGGAGACGGCTCCCGCGGTGACGACGATCTGGTCGTACGCGAACTCGTACGGCTCGCCGACGGGCGGCGTGATCGTCGCGACCTTCTGCGCGTGGTTGATGTTCGTCACCTTGGCGGTGAGGACGTGGGTGCGCTTGAGGTGACGGCGGTGGGCGACGACCGAGTGGCGTGCCTCGATCGAGCCGGCGGCCACCTCGGGCAGGAACGGCTGGTACGTCATGTACGGCAGCGGGTCGACCATGGTCACGTCGGCCTCACCCTTGCGGAGGTGCTTCTCGAGCTTCCACGCGGTGTAGAAGCCTGCGTACCCTCCGCCGACGATCAGAATCTTGGGCACAGTGCTGTTCTGAGGCACAGAAGAACTACTCCTCGGAGTCGGGGATTTGGCGTACGGAAACGCGCGCCGATCGGATGCGCCGGGCAGCTGCGGTGACGCCAAGCGCTACCAGGATACCAGGCACCGTGAGCGCGATGAGCGGCAGGGTACCGTAGCGCAGCGAATCGGCGCTGGGAAGCAACGGTGAAGCCGCCTCGCTCGGCGCATCGGCCGCGGGAAGCGGGGGCACGGCCACCGGCGTCATCGACGGCACGGGCTGCGGTTCCGACTCCGCGCGACGGAAGTAGCGCACCCATTCCGCCAGGTCGCCCATGGGGTTCGCGCTCACCGGGGGGATGTTGACGGAGATCGCCGCGGCGGCATCCACCAGCCCGTAGCCGTAGAGCGGATCCTGCGGCTTGACGGCGTCGGGGACCGGTATCGCCGTCTTGATGATGCGGTTGATCACGTCGATCGCCTTGATGTCGGGATGCGCAGAGCGGATCAGCGCGGCGACTCCTGCGACGATGGGCGCCGCGCCGCTCGTGCCGCGCCAGTGCTCGACCTTGCCATCGGCGGAGACTCCGATCAGGCCTTCGCTCGGCGCCGAGATCCCGATCGTGATGCCCTGGGTGGAAGCCTCGACGCTCGCCGTGCCGGTCTGGTCCACGCCGCCCACCGTGAGCACGCCGGGGATGGTCGCCGGTGCGCCGATGATGTTCGTGCCACTCCCCCGGTTGCCCGCGGCGACGACGACCACGACGTCGTGCTCGAACGCATAGAGGAACGCGTCGTCCCAGCTCTCGTCCCAGTCGAGCGTGTTCGTCGTGAACGAGAGGTTGATGATGTCGGCACCGTTGTCGACCGCCCAGCGCATGCCCTTCGCCACCTGCTCCGTGAACGGCACGGCGGCGGCCGCGCCGAAGCCGACCGAGATGGAGAGGAGGTTGGCCTCCGGCGCGACTCCGATCATGCCGGTCCCGTCGGCGGCGCCGCGTCCGGCGGCGAGCGAAGCCACCCAGGAGCCATGATTTCCGTCGATCGCGCCGAGCGGCGTCCGTCCATCCGGCGTGCCCGCACCGGAGACGTCCGTGCCGCCGACCACGGCATCGCCGAACACCTCGGGCACCTTGCCGATGCCGGTGTCGATCACGGCGATCGTCACACCCTTGCCGCGGGTCGTCTGCCATGCCTCGCGGATCCGCGCCCCGTCGAGCCAGTACTCCGATGCGCGGGTCGGATCGGACGGATCGTCCGGGATCGGGGGCGGCGTCGCGGTGGCGCCGAGGAGCAGCACAGACGCCGCGACCACCATCATGGCGGCGGCGCTGCGCAGCGTCCGACGGGCTGTCATGCCGGTGACGCCGCCGCTTCGCGCTGCGCGGCGCCGGGGTCTTCGCACCGGCACACGTCGGGCGACCAGGATGACCGCGCCAGCGCGGCATCACCGATGGGGTTCACTCCCGGACCGGCGGCGAGCGCATGCCCCGCGAGTGCATGCAGGCACTTCACACGCGTCGGCATCCCTCCGGCCGAGATGCCGTCGATCTCGGACACCTCCCCGAACTGCGCGCGGTCGGCGAGGTAGGCCTCATGCGCGGCGAGGTAGGCGGCGGTGACATCTTCATCGTCGGCCAGGAGCGCTGCGAGCTCCGGCATCACCTGGTTGGCCTCGAGGGTCGACATCGCGGCCGTGGCAGCCGGGTGCGTCAGGTAGTAGAACGTGGGGAACGGTGTGCCGTCCGGGAGGCGCGGCGTCGTCGCGACCACCGTGGGGTTGCCGCAGGCGCAGCGAGCGGCGATGCCCACCACACCCCGGGCAGGACGACCGAGCTGGGCCGAGATGACGGCGAGCTCGGCGGGCGTGGGAGCGGGGAACGGCGGCGTGGTCACCCCACCAGCGTAGGGGAGCCGACCGAGAGGATGCTCGGAGCGGACGCTCAGGGAGCGGTCGTCGCCGTGTCGCTGAGTCCCGTCGCGACCAGGGTGCGCAGCAGCTGCGGCATCCAGTCCGACGGCTTCTCCTCGAGCGTGTCGCTCACGGGCGCCTGCTCACGCGGGAGCACGGACGGATCGAGGTCGTTGTCGATCAGATAGACGACCTCGCCCGGCTTGACGTAGTACAGGCGCTCGCGCGCCTGAGTGGTGATGTAGGCGGGGTCGTTCCATCGCTCGCGCTCGGCGATCAGCGCCGTGATCTCGTCTTCGCTCACCTGCACCGATGCCTCGAGCGCCGCGATCTTCTGACGCTGGTCGATGAACGTGCCGAGCGTGGGCACGAGGACCCAGGCCCCCAGCACCACGAGCGAGAGCATGATGACCGAGAACGCCGAGAGGCGGATGCCGGAGGCCCACTCGCGCACATCGACACGTGCCGCGTCGCCGCGGTTCCTCCCCGCGGCCCTGGGCGCGGGGGCGGCAGCAGCGGACGCCTTCGACCCGCCGCGCCCCTTTCCGGTCGCCTTCGGATTCGGAGACGACGAAGGAGGAGCCGGTCGTCGTGCCACGGCCCCTCCTTCGTCGTACCGCTTCAGCGGCTTCCTGCGCCGCGGGCGACGGCTTTCTCGGCCGCCGCTCGCGCGGCTTCTTCGTGTGTCAGCTGTTCTCAGGCCTGCGAACGCGGGAACGCGGAACGACCGGCGAAGACCGCGGCATCGCCGAGCTCCTCCTCGATGCGCAGCAGCTGGTTGTACTTCGCGACGCGCTCGCTGCGAGCGGGCGCACCCGCCTTGATCTGACCGGAGTTCGTCGCGACGACGAGGTCGGCGATGGTGGTGTCCTCGGTCTCGCCCGAGCGGTGCGACAGCATCGCCGTGTAACCGGAGCGCTGCGCCAAGCTGACCGCATCGAACGTCTCGGTGAGCGTGCCGATCTGGTTGACCTTGACGAGCAGCGAGTTGGCGACGCCGCGCTTGATGCCGTCGGCGAGACGCTGCGGGTTGGTGACGAACAGGTCGTCGCCGACCAGCTGGACCTTGGAGCCCAGAGCGTCGGTGAGGTGCTTCCAGTTGTCCCAGTCGTCCTCGGCGAGAGCGTCCTCGATCGTGACGATCGGGAAGTCGTTGACGAGGCCCACGTAGTACTCGGTGAGCGCGGCCGCGTCCCAGTCCTTGTTGTCGAGGCGGTAGACGCCGTCCTTGAAGAACTCGGTCGCCGCGACGTCGAGGCCGAGGGCGATGTCGGTGCCGGGGGTGAAGCCGGCCTTCTCGATCGCCTTCACCAGGAAGTCCAGACCCTCGCGGTTGCTGGGCAGGTCGGGGGCGAAGCCGCCCTCGTCGCCGAGACCGGTCGCGTAGCCCGCGGCCTTCAGCTCTGCGCGCAGCACGTGGTAGGTCTCGACGCCCCAGCGGAGCGCCTCGGAGTAGGTCTCCGCGCCGACCGGCGCGAGGAAGAACTCCTGCATGTCGATGCCGTTGTCGGCGTGCTCGCCGCCGTTGATGACGTTGAAGAGCGGAACGGGCAGCACGTGCGCGTTCGGGCCACCCAGGTAGCGGAACAGCGGGAGGTCAGCGGAGTCTGCGGCCGCCTTGGCGACGGCGAGGCTCACGCCGAGGATGGCGTTGGCGCCGACGCGCTTCTTGTTCTCGGTGCCGTCGACCTCGATGAGGATCTCGTCGACGATGCGCTGCTCGCTCGCCTCGACACCTTCGATCGCAGGTCCCAGCTCGTCGATGATGGCCTCGACGGCCTTGAGGACGCCCTTGCCGCCGTAGCGGCTCTTGTCGCCGTCGCGGAGCTCGTACGCCTCGAACGCACCGGTGGATGCACCGGACGGGACGGCCGCCCGCTGCACGATGCCGTCGTCGAGGAGGACCTCCACCTCGACGGTCGGGTTTCCGCGCGAGTCGAGAATCTCGCGTGCGCCTACAGCCTCGATCAGTGCCACTGATGTGCTCCTTGCTCAGGGGGAAAACGTGGTGTGGAGCGTCGTCGATCCGCGCCCAGTCTAGCCCGGCCGTGCGACCCGATCAGGGACTCGTCCGACCGCCGCGCACGGAGCGGGCTCAGACCACGACGGCGATCGCGAAGCCGTCCCAGCCCTTCGCCCCGACCGTCTGCAGCGCCGTGGCGTCGAAGCGCGGGTCCTCCCCCAGCATCCGCAGACCGTCACGGGTGCCGATCACCTTCGAGTCGGTGCTGTCGTCGCGGACGATCTCGCCTTCGCGCCCGATGTTGTCCAGCACGACGACCGTGCCCGAGTGACCGAGTCGCGCGGCCCAGTCGAGATAGACGGTGTTGGACTCCTTGTCGGCGTCGATGAACACCAGATCGAACCCGCCGACCAGAGTCGGCAGCACCTCGGCGCCCCTGCCGATGCGGATGTCGACCCGGTCACCGACACCGGCGGCGTCGATGCTGGCCCGTGCGACGGCGGCGTTCTCAGCCTCCGCCTCGATCGTCACGACGCGGCCTTCGGAACCGACGGCGCGGGCGAGCCAGATCGTCGAATAGCCGCCGAGGGTGCCGATCTCGAGCACCCTTCGCGCACCGCTGATGCGGACGAGCAGGTTCAGCAGCTTGCCGGCGACGGGAGCGACCTCGATCTCGGGCAGCCCCGCCTCTCGCTGCGCGACGAGAGCCGATTCCAGTTCGGCGTCGGGCCCGACGAGCGTGTCGGCGAGGTACGAATCGGCCTGCGACCAGGCGGCGGGGGTGGAGTCCATGACCTCAGCCAACCGCCGGCTGTGGCCTCCGTCAACCCCGCGGCGGCGAGAGCAGACGACCGGGCGCGTCGGCGAGCTCCGGCTGCTTCCGGAACTGGCCGGTCAGCACGAGCACCAGGACGACCACCGCGATGACGATCCATGCCGCCACGCCGACCGGTCCGGCGAGCGCCATGTCGGGCTGCGAGGCTGCGAACAGGACGATGAGCCCGGCGGCGGCGTTCAGTGATCCGTGCGCGATCACCGCCGGCCAGAGGGATGCCGAGCGCAGGCGCAGCCAGCCGAGCAGGATGCCCCACGCGACGCAGCCGCCGACCATGAACAGGACTCCCGTGATGTCGGTGCGCCCGAAGTTGTAGCCGAGCAGGATGATCGGGCTGTGCCACAGGCCCCAGATCGCGCCGCTGAGGATCAGGGCGGGCCAGGTGCCGAGCGGTCGCAGGGCCGGCACCAGCCAGCCTCGCCATCCGAGCTCCTCCCCGAAGGCGAAGAAGCTGTTGAGCAGCGCCCCGAGCGGAACCATCGCGATCTGCGCGAACACCACGATCTCGACCGGCGGCACCGGAACACCATCGGGCAGCGACTTCGCGAGCTCAGCCGCGAAGCCGGCGAACGTCAGATCGAGCTGCACGAACCCGAGCGCTGCGGACACGAGGATCGTAAGCGCCACCAGGACCGGCGGGACGAGCCATGCGGCGACCATGAGCCAGACCACGCGCTTGGCGGGCCGTAGCGGCCAGAGGCCCAGGAAGCGCGCACGCTGTCCCCGCGCGGGCACGCGCATCGCGAAGGTGACGACCAGTACCGCGATGGCCGGAGTGAACATCATGACCGGGAGGAGGAAGACGGACATCGGCTCGGCGAGACCGGCTCCGAGCCACAGTGGCAGTGCCACCAGCCAGGCCAGCGCGCAGGCGACGACCACGAAGACGATGATGGCGGGCCACTCGACTCTTCGAGACGTGGGGGTGGGTGAGTCCATGCTGTTCACGCTTCCTTCCTCGTGACGGCGGCGAGCGCCGCCGCCGCTGTCTGTGCGTCGTCGACCGTGACGACGAACCGCCGTCCACCGACCCGCGTCACTTCGAGCGCTTCACCTCGCCGCAGGACCACGCCGTACCGTCCGTCGAGGCCGTAGCGCAGCCCCCATCCCCCGAACTCGGCGAAGGGATCGACGTCGATCGCGCGTACCGACGCGATATCGGCGGACGGGATCTCGATCCTCGGCCAGCCCGCCAGCGACCGCACGAGCAGTCCGGCGGGCCCGATGCGCACGCGGAACGCGAAGGTGGTGACGAGCGCGGCGATCAGGATCCCGCACGAGGCGAGCATGATGACCGCGGTCATCACTCCGCCCGCTCCCGTCGCGATCATGACGGCGGCGAGCGCACAGGCGAGCAGCACCGCGCCGCCGAGCACGGCCAACGCGACACCGGCGATCGCTGCGGTGCCGATCCACACGAGGCGTTCCGTGGCGGAGGTCGGGAGGGGCTCCGCCGGGCTCTCGGACCCGCTCGTGTCCGGCAGGGGCGTGGACGGCTGCAGGAACCACCCGATCGCCACGCCGGCGGCCATGAGCAGGAACCCGATCAGCACCTCGAAGCCGATGTCGGGTGTGTCGGCGGCATCCGCGAGACCGCGTTGCGCGTCGACACCGACCAGGGTGATGAAGGAGATGATGGCCGCGAGACCGAGGTTCATTGCGCCGAGGAACCTCGCCGTGATCGACCACTGCGGGCGCTCGGCTTCTGCGGAGGGAACCGGCTGCCCGTTCTGCGGGAGTCGGTGCGCGAACCACGCGAGGAGCGCGAACCCGATGACCATCACCGCGATGCCGCCGAGGATGGCGAGGTAGGTCCAGCCGGGCCCGAAGCCGTTCACGCCGTCCTCCGACCAGTGGATCGCCGCAGGCTCCGGGATCTCGGGGAGCCAGAACGCGACGATGACCGCCGACACCGCCAGGATCGTGAGCGGAATGATCACCCCCACCCAGAGGAAGGCGGTGCGGGCACGGCGGACGGCGGGGGTCATACGGTGATCTCCTTCACGAGAGCGGCGAGTGTGGCCGGCGCGACGCCGAGCGCGGCGGCGCGCGACACCAGATCATGCAGATCCTTCGTTAGGTCGACGAGCGGACCGACGGAAGCCGAGACCACTGCACCACGACCACGTCGCAGGTCGATCAGGCCCTCCGCGCGCAGCTGCTGGTATGCGTGCAGGACGGTGTGCAGGTTGATCTCGAGGGTCTCGGCGACTTCGCGCGCCGAGGGAAGGCGGTCTCCCGGCGCCAGTCTGCCGGCGATGATGTCGGCGCGCACAGAAGCGGCGACCTGCTCGTAGAGCGGCACCCCGCTCGCCATGTCGACCCTGATCAGCATCCGACCTCCGTCTTGTTCGCGTTATTCTACTCGAACTATAACAACTGTGGCTACCCTCCAGACGTCTTCGTCGTCCTCGCCCGCGTCCCCCACACTGGCGGGATGCGCATCACTCCCCGCCGCCTCGCCCTCGGCATGAGCCTGTGGATCCCGAACCTCTTCAGCGGCATCCGCATCCGTCGCTTCAGCGAGGACTGGACCCACGCCACCGTCGAGCTACACGTGAACGTCTTCACCCGCAACTACGTCAAGACCGCGTTCGGCGGGTCGATGTCCGCGATGACCGACCCGTACTTCTTCATGCTCGTCATGCATCAGCTCGGGCGCGACCACGTGGTGTGGGACACCCGCGGCGAGATCGAGTTCCTCAAGCCCGGCCGCGGCGTGCTCACTGCGGAGTTCGAGGTGTCGAAGGAGAAGGCCGAGGAGATCCGCGAACGCGCCCGCGGCGGGGCGAAGGTCCTGGAGTGGTTCGAGACGGTCATCACGGACCGCGAGGGCGATGTCGTCGCGAAGGTGCGCCGCGAGGTGTACATCCGGGAGAAGAAGCGGGTCACGGCGTCCCGAGGGTGAACCGCGTCACCCGCCGTTCACCGCGGGCTGTCACCATGGACGGATGCCCCTCGCTCGCCGTCTGACGCTCGGAGACGCCGTCGCCATCGGTCTCGGCTCCATGATCGGCGCCGGCGTGTTCGCCGTGTGGGCTCCGGCGATCGGGGCCGCCGGAAGCGGCATCCTCATCGCCCTCGCGATCGCCGCCGTCGTCGCCTACGGCAACGCCACCGCATCGGCGCAGCTCGCGGCCGCGCATCCCGTCGCGGGCGGCACGTATGCGTACGCCCGCGCCGAGATCGGGCCCTGGTGGGGATTCGTCGCCGGCTGGAGCTTCGTGATCGGCAAGATCGCGAGCTGCGCCGCCATGGCGATGACCTTCGCCGCCTATGCCGCCCCCGCCGGATGGCAGGTGCCGGTTGCCGCGGCGGCGGTGGCGGCGCTCGCTGTCGTGAACTGCTTCGGCGTGACCAGGACCGCGCTGCTCACCCGCATCCTGGTCGTGTGCTCGCTCCTCGGGATCGCCGTCGCTGTCGGATTCGGGCTCGGCGCCGCACCGACCGCCGCCCCCGGTCCGCTGCCCGACGCCACCGCCTACGGCGTGCTGCAGGGTGCCGGGCTGCTGTTCTTCGCGTTCGCCGGCTACGCGCGCATCGCGACCATGGGCGAGGAGGTGGTCGACCCGTCGAAGACGATTCCGCGCGCGATCGTCCTCGCACTGGGTGGAGCCGTCGTCGTCTACACGCTCGTCTGCGTCGCGGTCGTCCTGGTCCTCGGCGGGGATGCGATCAGATCGATGGCGCCTCTGGTCGACCTGCTCGACGCGGCGGGCGCTTCCGCGTGGGCCCCGGTCATCCGTGTGGCTGCAGCGGCCGCCTCACTCGGCGCGCTGCTGGCACTGCTGACCGGGATCGGCCGGACGACCCTCGCCATGGCACGGGAGAGCGACGTCCCGAGATTCCTCGCGAAGATCGACGAGCGCCACCACGTGCCGCAGCGCGCCGAGATCATGATCGCCGTCATCGTGATCGCCATCGTGCTGTTCGCCGATCTTCGCGGGGCGATCGGCTTCTCGTCCTTCGGTGTGCTGCTGTACTACTTCATCGCCAATGCGGCGGCCTTCCGGCAGACAGGATCGGCACGCCGCTACCCCCGCGCACTGCAGGTCATCGGCGCGCTCGGCTGCCTCGTGCTGGTGGCGACGCTTCCCGTCCTGGCCTCCACCATCGGAGCAGGGGTGGTCCTGCTCGGCGTGGGATACCGGATGCTGCGACTCCGACTCGCGCGCGTCTGAGGTCAGCGGCTCGACTCGGAGCGGTATGCGCGCGGCGCGATACCGAGGACGGCTTGGAAGTCCCTCGTCAGATGGGCGTGATCCGCGTATCCGAGCTCGGCGGCGATCGACGCGAGGTCGATGTCCGGGTGCTCCCGCACGCGCACAGCTGCCTCCTGCAGGCGCCGTCGCCGGATCATCGCTGCCGGCGAGAGCCCGACGTGGCGATGGGTCATCCGCTGGAGAGTGCGAACCGATACCGCGAGGCGGGCGGCCGCCTCTTCCGGAGTGAGCGCGGCTCCCTCCCCCATCAGCACGTCCATGAGCGCGTTGGCCTGGCGGGCGGGATCCCCGACCGGACCGACCCGTTCCCCGAGCCACCGGGCGAAGGCCGCGACCGCCCGATCGCGATGCCCGTCTCCGGAACCCATCGCCGCCACCAGGGCACCGCGCAGCTCGGCGACCTCCGCCGTCGACTCGCCCAGGACTCGCTCGCCGTCGACCAGCACGCTGGGGTCGTCGATCAGGGCGGCGACAGCAGCGGGGCGCAGCAGAGCACCCACGGCCCAGCCTCTCCCCCGGAGATCACGGTGGGTCATCCGGGTCGTGGCGCCCGACAGCGTCACAGCATCCGCATCGACGACGAGGTTGAGCGCCGGATAGGCGACGATCTCCTGGCGCGACGAACGCCCGCGCTCGATGTCCCACTCCGGAATCCAGAACCAGGCGACCAGCTCCGTCGCCGCTGCCGGTGCGGGGAGGCGGTGGAACTCGGGCAGGCGGGCGGGGTAGAGCACCCCACGGGTCGGGTTCACCATGCGCTCAGCGTAGGCTCCCCCACCGACGTCGGGAGGTTGTCGCGGATGTTCAAGCCGCGGGCCTTCCCCGCGACCTAACGTGGCGGCATGAGCAACGACATCCCCACGACAGAGGCCCCCACGACAGGCGCCACCGGGACATACACGACCGACGGCCGCCCGAACAGCGCGACCTCGCTCACGCCGTTCCTGGCGATCCCCGACGCGAGGCAGGCCATCGAGTTCTACCGCGACGTGTTCGGTGCCAGGGTCATCGACGTGACCGAGTTCGGCGGCGTGGTCGCACACGCCGACCTCGACTTCGGGCTCGGCATCCTCCAGCTCGGCGAACCGAACCCGGAGTACCACCTCGTCCGCGCGCCCGAAGGCGACGACGACTGCTACTCGATGGGCCTGTATGTCTCCGATGTCGATGCGGTCGTGGCGAAGGCCGTCGCGGCAGGAGCCACCGTGCGCGAAGCACCGGCGCCGTTCGTCTCGGGCGACCGGTTCGCGAGCATCCGCGACCCGTTCGGCGTGCGCTGGTCGGTGATGACCCGTGTCGATGACATCTCCGACGAGGAGAGCAGCCGCCGGGTGGCCGAGTGGGCCGCGTCCTTCAGCGCGGCCCCGAGCGACGGCGCGAGCTGAGGGCCACCTCCGCGGCACGGCACACCGCAGGCAGCACCGCCTCAGCGGTACGCCGGTAGCCCAGAGCGCTCGGGTGGAAGCGGTCGAGACTGAACATCGCCTCCGGCTCGTCGAAGAACATCGGGCCGACCGCGCGGCGCAGGTCGACCGGCTCGGCGCCCGCCCGTCGCGCCGTCTCGTCCTGGATCACGGCGAGACGGCGCGACAGGCTCGACGCGATCCGGCGGAGCGGCTGCGGAACCGCACGCAGTGCGCCGAGGTCGGGGCAGGTGCCGACGACGACCTCGGTGCCGGTCTGCCGCAGCCGACCGATCGCCTCGTGCATGTGCTGTGCGGACAGCGCCACCGGCAGCCGGTGCGTGACATCGTTGCCGCCCACGATGATCACCGCCACGTGCGGACGGTAGTCGGCGGGGAGCGCGTCGAGCTGCGCGGGAAGGTCGGGTGACTCCGAGCCCACGACCGCAGCGGTGCGCAGCCGCACCGGTCGATGAATCCGCCGGCCCACGCTCTTCGCGAGCCGACCGCCGAGCGTCTCCTTGCGGCGCTCCGCCCCGAGACCCGCGGCGATCGAGTCGCCCAACACCAGCAGATCGAGGGGCTCGCCGTCGAGCGCTCGACGCCACACCCGGTCGGCGTCGAGGGACTCCTCTCCCAGCGGCTTCCCGATCCGCTTCCGCGCGATGGCGGCCTGCTGCACGAGGGCGAAACGCGCACCGCTCAGCACCGCCGCGAGGGCCAGCGTCACGACGGCGAGGGTGCGGAAGCGGCTCACGCCCCGATTCCACCGCGCCGGCGTGAACGCGGCGTGAACGCGACGCGGGGCCCTTCCGAACCTCGCGTCAGGAGAGCGGCTTGACGTCGAGGTCGTCGGCACCCGCGGACACGGTCGCGAAGGCCGTGTATCCGTCGGCCGCCGAGCGCTCGAGCAGTGCCTTGACGTTCTTCGTGCGTCGCTCGAGCCGAACCCGGGCACCATCGGCGATGAGCGCGGCCTTGTGACGGACGAGCTCATGCACGGGAACGTCGGCGTCGTGGATCAGCACGACCGCCTCGGCCGCAGCATCCACCTCATCGGCGATCAGATCGACCAGACGCTCGAAGCCCAGCGAGAACCCGACCGCGGGCACCTGCTGCCCGAGGAAGCGACCGATCATGCCGTCGTACCGCCCGCCGCCGCCGAGCGAGTATGCGACAGACGGGTGCGCGAGCTCGAAGATCGTGCCGGTGTAATACCCCATGCCGCGCACGAGGAACGGGTCGAAGACGAGCGGGATGTCGGACTGACCACGCCCCGCAGCGACGGCCTCGCCGATGCCGACCAGGTGCTCGATCAGTTCGGCAGGGGCGCCATCGGGCAGCGCCTTGCGGATCTGACGCTCCCCGAACGGGTTGTACTCCATCGTCTGCGGCCGACGCAGGAAAGCGTCGAAGGCGTCGGCGGCAGCGGTCGAGGCACTGCGCTCATGCAGCTCGGCGGCGACTCCTTCCGGACCGATCTTGTCGAGCTTGTCGATCGTGATGAGCACGCCAGGACGCTCCTCGGCAGTGAACCCGAAGGAGTCCAGCATCCAGTCCAGAACGCGTCGGTCGTTGATCCGCACGGTCGCGCCCTCGAGACCCAGGGCGTCGACCGCGTCGAGCGAGGCGACCATCAGCTCGGCCTCGGCACGAGACGAGTCGTCTCCCATGATGTCGATGTCGCACTGCACGAACTGCCGGTAGCGTCCCTTCTGCGGGCGCTCCGCACGCCAGACCGGACCGATCTGGATCGAGCGGAAGACGGTGGGCAGCTGACCGCGGTTGCTCGCGTAGAAACGGGCGAGCGGCACGGTGAGGTCGTAGCGGAGGCCGAGGTCCGAGAGCGCGGCAGGGTCGTCGGCCGCCGCACGGATCGCGTCGGCGTCGAGCCCGCGCCGCAGGATGTTGTACGAGAGCTTCTCGTTGTCGCCGCCGATCCCGGCATGCAGGCGTTCGTAGTCCTCGACCACGGGAGTCTCGATCTCGTCGAATCCGTGCGCGAGGTAGCGCTCGCGGATGACGGAGAGCACGCGCTCACGGCGGGCCTTGTCGGCGGGGAGGATGTCGCGCATACCGCGCGGCGGGTTCACAGTAGCCACGCGTCCATCTTCCCAGGTCGGGCACCCCGGCCGTGCGTCAGGAGCCGGCTTCGGCCGCCCGGACGTCGTCTTCGAGCGCGCGGAGCCGTTCGCGCAGTGCACGTTCCGCGTCCCAGCCCTCGGCGCGCGCGGTCGCCACGAGCACGAGCAGTGCCTCGCCGAGGTCGGCTTCGGATGCCGGGGGCACAACCGTCGACGCCGGTGCGATCGCCACACCGACCCCGGCCGCGCGACCGACGAGCTTCTGGGCGAGCGCGAGCGCCGGCATCCCCCGCGGCACGCCGTCGAGCACGCTGCGGCGGGTCCGCTTCTCCGCGGCCTTCGCCGCGTTCCAGTGCACCAGCACCTGCTCGGGCGTCTCGGCCACCTCTCCCGCGAAGACGTGCGGATGCCGGCGCACCATCTTCTCGGTCAGGGTGCGCGCCACGTCGTCGATGTCGAACGGGTCCTCCGGATCCTGCGCCGCGATCGCCGCGTGGAACAGCACCTGCCACAGCAGGTCTCCGAGCTCTTCGCGGAGGTCGTCGCGGGTGCCGGACTCGACCGCGTCGATCACCTCGTGCGACTCCTCGATCAGATACGGCACGAGGTCGCGGTGCGTGATCTGCTGCGACCACACGCAGCGGTCGCGGACCGCGTGCATGGTGTCGGCGGCGGTGCGGAGCGGGTCTTCCCCGTCAGGACGGGACTCAGACGCGGGCTGCGAGTTCACGCGACCTCCTTCGGTCGGTCCGGATCCGCGCTCACGACGAGGCGGATGCGACCCGACGGTACCAGCGTGCCCGCAGCGACACGATGAACCCGGAGAGGACGAGCGCGATCAGCGAGCCGACGAGCACACCGAGGATCGCCTGGTCGCGGATGCCGCCGTCGCTCGCGAAGGCGAGGTTGGCCAGGAGGAGCGAGACCGTGAAGCCGATACCGCCGAGCGCACCGGCCGCGAGGATGTCGGCGAACGGCAGCGCAGGATCTGCGCCCTTCGGACGGATGCGCATCGCGATCCAGCCGAACAGCGAGATGCCGATGATCTTGCCGACGGGCAGCGCCACCACGATCGCCCAGAACGCGGGTGACAGCTGCGTGATCGACACCGCCGGGATCACGACGAACGCCGCGACGAAGGCGAAGACGGGGAGGATCACGCCGTTCACGGTCGGCTCCAGCGCGTGCCGCGTGCGGCCCGCGGGGACCGGCGACATGACGAGCCCGAGCAGCACCCCGGCGATCGTCGCATGGATGCCGGAGGAGGCGACGAGACCCCAGGTGATGACACCCACCACGACCATGGCGACCGCGATGAGCGGGTGCCCCTTCGCGTGCAGGACACGGCTGAGCGCCCAGAACACGGCGACACCCACGACCGCGAGGCCCAGCAGCAACCACTGCACGTCGTCGGCGAAGAGCACCGCGATGAAGATGATGCCGATGATGTCGTCGAGGATCGCCAGGGCGAGGAGGAACACCCGAACGCGCGAGGGCAGCCCCTTGCCGAACATCGCCAGCACCCCGAGAGCGAAGGCGATGTCGGTCGCCGTCGGGATCGGCCAGCCCGACGACGTGGAGCTGTCACCGCCGGCGATCAGCAGATACACCGCGATCGGGACGAGCACTCCGCCGCCCGCGGCGATCGCCGGCTGCACGGCCTTGCGCGGCGAATCGAGCTCGCCGTGCGTGAGTTCGTGACGCAGCTCGATCGCGACGACGAGGAAGAAGATCGCGAGGAGGCCGTCGGACACCCAATGCGAGATCGACAGATCGAGCGCGGTGCCCGGCACCGCGATGTGGAAGTCGAGGAACGCCGCCAACCCGTCGTGCGTCGGCAGGTTCGCGAGCAGCAGGCCGAGGCCGGCGGCGACGAGAAGGAGGACGGCGGGGAACTGCTGACCGCGGAGGGGGTTCGCTGAGATGCGCATCCCCTCCATCGTAGGTCGCCGGGATATCGCCGCGCCCGCGGTCTCGCTGCGTCGCGCCGGCGCCGGGCGTCATGCGTGCAGGACACCCCCACCGCCCGGGATACTCTCGAAGGGTGACCCCCGCACACTCTTTCTCCGAGCCCACGAACACCGAGGCGATCCGTGTGATCGGCCGATTCGAAGCCGGTCGCGGCACGCCGGATGCGATGCGCACCGATGTCAGGATGCTCGGGCAGCTGCTCGGGCAGGTGCTGCGCGAAGCCGGCGGCGACGGCCTCTTCGAAGACGTCGAGCGTCTGCGCCTCGCGACGATCCAGGCGTACGACGAGGAGACGCCCGACGCGTTCGAGCGTGCCGCGGCGATCGCCGAGTCGTTCACGATCGCCAGGGCCGACGAGGTCGCCCGGGCCTTCACCTGCTATTTCCACCTCGTGAACCTGGCCGAGGAACACCAGCGCGTTCGCGTGCTGCGTGAGCGCGCCGGACAGCCGGGACGGGAGGATGCCGCCGACACCGTCGCGACCGCCTATGCCCGACTGCGCAGCGAGGTCGGCGACGAAGAAGCCCGCCGCCGCCTGGACGGCCTCCGCTTCCACCCGGTCTTCACCGCGCACCCGACCGAGGCCCGCCGCCGCGCCGTCTCCTCGAGCATCCGCCGCCTGTCCGAACTGCTGACCCAGCACGACGCGGCGAGCGCCGGCGGATCCGAGGAGCACCGCGCCCGCCGCCGGATGCTGGAGGAGATCGACACTCTCTGGCGCACCGCGCCGCTGCGATCGCAGAAGCCTTCCCCGACGGACGAGGTCCGCACCGTGATGGGCGTGTTCGACGAGACGCTCTTCACGACCGTGCCCCACGTGTACCGCCGCATCGACGACGCTCTGCGTGGCGAGGACTCCGGATCCAGCGCCCCGGTGGTGCCCGCGTTCGTGCGCATCGGCTCCTGGGTCGGCGGCGACCGCGACGGCAACCCGTTCGTCACGGCCTCCGTGACGCGTGAGGCCTCGCAGATCGCGGCCGACCACGTCCTGCGCGGCCTCGAGCGCGCGCTCGACCGCATCGGCCGGACCCTCACGCTCTCGGCCGACGACACCCCGCCGAACGCCGAGGTCGTCGCCCTGTGGGACCGTTTCGTGGCGGCCGAACCGGAACTCGCCGCCGAACTCGCGGCCCGCTCCCCCGATGAGCCCCACCGCCGCGTGCTGCTCGTCCTGTCCCGACGGGTCTCCGCGACCCGCCACGGCGACTCGACCCAGGGTTACTCGCGTCCCGAGGAACTTCTCGCGGACCTGCGGGCCGTGCAATCCTCGCTCGCGGAGGCCGGCGCCAAGCGCCACGCCTTCGGCGGCGTGCAGCACCTGATCTGGCAGGTCGAGACCTACGGCTTCCACCTCACCGAGCTCGAGGTGCGTCAGCACTCGCAGGTGCACGCGAAGGCTCTGGCCGAGCTCGATGCGGGAGAGGCGATCAGCGCCCAGACCGAGGAGGTGCTGGAGGTCTTCCGCGCGATCGCGGACATCCAGCGCGACCGCGGCCTGCGCGCGGCCGGACGCTACGTCGTCTCCTTCACCCAGGCCGCCTCGGATCTCGCCAACGTGCACCGCCTCGCTCGGTACGCGCTCGGTGACGACGCTCCGGTGCTCGACGTGGTGCCGCTGTTCGAGACGTTCGCCGACCTTCAGGCAGCGCCCGGAATCCTGGCCGAGGCCGTGACGTTCCCGGAGTTCCGCGAGCGCATGGCCGCCACCGGCAACCGCCTCGAGGTCATGCTCGGATACTCGGACTCGTCGAAGGATGTCGGCCCCGTCGCCGCGAACCTCGCCCTGTACGAGGCACAGGAGAAGATCGCGCGCTGGGCGCAGGAGTCCGAGATCGAGCTGACGCTCTTCCACGGTCGCGGTGGCGCCCTCGGGCGCGGTGGCGGGCCCGCCAACTCCGCGATCCTCGCGCAGCCGCCGCACTCGGTCGACGGTCGATTCAAGCTCACCGAGCAGGGTGAGGTCATCTTCGCGCGCTATGGCGAGCCGGCCATCGCGATGCGGCACATCGACCAGGTCGCCGCCGCCACGCTGCTCGCGTCGTCCCCCACCGAGGAGGAGCGCACCAGTCGCGCGGCCGAGCGCTACGCGGAGGTCGCCTCGGTCATGGACGCCGCCTCCCGCGAGCGCTTCTTCTCGCTCGTGAAGGCTGATGGATTCGCGCCCTGGTTCGCCACGGTCACCCCGATGGAGGAGATCGGGCTGCTCGCGCTCGGCTCCCGCCCGGCGCGCCGCGGACTGTCCGTCGAGTCGCTCGAGGATCTGCGGGCCATCCCGTGGGTGTTCGCGTGGACGCAGGCGCGCATCAACCTCGCCGGCTGGTTCGGTCTCGGCACCGCCCTGGACGCCGTCGGCGATGAGGAGCTGCTCGTCGAGGCGTACCGCGAGTGGCCGCTGCTTCGCACAATGATCGACAACGTCGCGATGAGCCTCGCCAAGACCGACGAGCGCATCGCGCGGCAGTACCTGGCGCTGGGCGACCGCGATGATCTGGCACAGCTCGTCCTCGACGAACTCGCGATCACGCGGCGCTGGGTGATCCGGCTCACCGGCGGCGAGCGCCTGCTGGAGAACAAGCCGGTTCTGCAGCGGGCCGTGCAGCTGCGCAGCCCCTACGTCGACGCGCTCTCGCTGCTGCAGCTGCGCGCCCTGCGGGCGCTGCGCTCGGCGAGCGACGAGCCCACCGGCTCGGGCGCCGATGCCGAACAGCAGCGCCTGCTCCTGCTCTCGGTCAGCGGCGTCGCCGCCGGCCTTCAGAACACCGGGTGACCGAGTTACCGTCCGGCCGGGTGCGCGATCCGCATTCGGCCGGCCGCTAGAGTGAAACCTCCGCCGACTCCGGCGATGCCTCACGCGACACGATCGCCTGCACCACAATCCCCCATCAGAAAGTCCCTTCCGCGTGACCGCTACGACTCCCGCCGACTTCCATCCGCTCGCCGCCTCCGTCCAGCCCGTGTTCGACACGGTGCTCTCCCGCAGCCCGTACGAGCCGGAGTTCCACCAGGCCGTCCACGAGGTGCTGCACTCGATCGCCCCCGTGCTGGAGCGACGCCCGGAATACGTCGACGGCGGCATCCTCGAGCGGCTCGTCGAACCCGAGCGGCAGATCCTCTTCCGCGTGCCGTGGATCGACGACGCCGGCAAGCTGCAGGTCAACCGCGGCTACCGCATCCAGTTCTCCTCTGTGCTCGGCCCGTACAAGGGCGGACTGCGCTTCCACCCCTCGGTGAACCTGTCGATCATCAAGTTCCTCGGCTTCGAGCAGATCTTCAAGAACGCGCTCACCGGTCAGGGCATCGGCGGCGGCAAGGGCGGGTCCGACTTCGACCCGCACGGCAAGTCCGACGCCGAGGTCATGCGCTTCTGCCAGTCGTTCATGAACGAGCTTTACCGCCACCTGGGCGAGCACACCGACGTCCCCGCGGGCGACATCGGCGTCGGCGGCCGCGAGATCGGCTACCTCTTCGGCCAGTACCGCAAGGTCACCAACCGCCACGAGTCGGGCATGTTCACCGGCAAGGGCACCGGCTGGGGCGGCGCCGAGGTACGCACCGAAGCGACCGGCTACGGGGCGGTGTTCTTCGCGCAGGAGATGCTCGCCGTGCACAACGACTCTCTCACCGGCAAGCGCGTCGGCATCTCGGGCTCGGGCAACGTCGCGATCTACGCGATCCAGAAGGCCACCCAGCTCGGCGCGACCGCCGTCACGGCCTCCGACTCGTCCGGCTACGTCGTCGACGACGCCGGCATCGACGTCGACCTGCTCCGTCAGCTCAAGGAGGTCGAGCGCGCCCGCATCGTCGAGTACGCCAACCGTCGTCCGAGCGCGCGCTTCGTCGAAGGCGGCAGCGTCTGGGAGGTCCCGGTCGACATCGCCGTCCCCTCCGCCACGCAGAACGAGGTCAGCCTCGCGGATGCCGAGGCCCTGATCGCGAACGGCGTGCGCGCCGTCTCCGAGGGCGCGAACATGCCGTGCGTGCCCGACGCCGTCGAGGCCTTCCAGAAGGCGGGCGTGCTGTTCGCCCCCGGCAAGGCCGCGAACGCCGGCGGTGTCGCGACCTCGGCGCTCGAGATGAGCCAGAACGCCTCGCGTCAGCGCTGGACCTTCGCCGACAGCGAGAACAAGCTGCGCGAGATCATGGCGGACATCCACGACGCCGCGTTCGACGCCGCAGAGCGTCACGACGTCGGCGGCGACTACGTGTCCGGAGCCAACATCGCGGGCTTCGAACGCGTCGCCGCCGCGATGCTCGCCCAGGGCGTCATCTGATCCGAACGACATGAGGCCGGGCATCCGCAGGGGTGCCCGGCCTCGTCGTCTCCGCGGCGTCTCAGTCCGTGATCTCGCGGTCGTGGGCGTGCCTGGCGAGCGAGCTGCCGTAGCGCTCGGTGAGCTGCACCATCAGGTCGGGGGTGTCTCGGTCGACGCCGAACACGTGACCGGGGAAGTCGAGCTCGGGCTGCGCAGCGGCGATCTCCTGATCCCGGTCGGGTGAGAGCAGCTGCACCGGGTCGCCGACGGCCACCCACCCGATCGGGACCACCGTGCCCTCGGGCAGCACGGCGCGGCGGTGCACGATCGCGTTGACCCGCACCTCGCAGCGGGCCCCCACGAGGGCGCCGTTGAAGACGCGGGCGCCGGAGGCGAAGAAGACCTCCTCACCCACCGTCGCCCCGGCGATGCTCGC
This sequence comes from Microbacterium maritypicum, assembly GCF_041529975.1. Taxonomy (NCBI): domain Bacteria; kingdom Bacillati; phylum Actinomycetota; class Actinomycetes; order Micrococcales; family Microbacteriaceae; genus Microbacterium; species Microbacterium maritypicum. The sequence continues at coordinate 3,294,395 of NZ_CP168030.1, forward strand.
CAGCGTCCCGATCAGCGTGTGCGCGCCGACATGGACCGCATTGGCCGCGGTGGCGCGGATCAGCGCGTTCTCCATCACGATCACGTTCTCGCCGAGGGTGATCGGGCCGCCCTCCGCCGTGATGACGGCGCCGTGCAGCACCTGGCAGCCCGGCCCCACCTCCACATCGCCGGAGACGACGGCGGTGGGGGCGATGACGGCGGTGTCATGGATGCGGGGGCGAGCCCCGAGGTGCTCGTACAACATGCGGCCAGACTAGTCCCGCCGCAGCCGCGAAAGCAGCCACCGCACGCTACTCGGCTTTGGCCGGTTCCGGGAAGATCGCGGTGAACAGCTGCTCGACCCATTCGAGAAGCTGTGCGTCGGGCAGCGGCTCGAGCCCCACGCCCACAGCGGCGGGAACCGTGGGCATCGGCACGACCAGCGCCTCTCCCCCGGTCACGAGCTTCGCCTTCGGATACAACCGCTGCAGCCGTACCTTGATCGAGTCCTCGAGCCGCGCCGGTGCGATGCGCAGGTTCGAGCCCATGACCACCACGTCGGTCAGCCCGGCGCGCGCAGCCCGACGACGCAGTCGCGAGATCGCCAGCAGTCCCTCGACCTCTTCCGGCGGCGTGCCGTAGCGGTCAACGAGCTCCTCGATCACGAGATCGATGGCCCCGTCCTTCGCTGTGGCCGCCGACGCCGCCGACAGCTTCTGGTACGCCTCGAGACGCAGCCGCTCGCTGTCGATGTAGTACTCGGGGATGCGGGCATCGAGGGGAAGCTCGAGCCGCAGCTCCTGCCCGGTCTCGACCTCGTCGCCGCGGAACGTCGCCACCGCCTCGCCGATCATCCGCAGATACAGGTCGAATCCGACGCCGGCGATGTGTCCGGCCTGCTCCGCACCGAGCATGTTGCCCGCGCCGCGGAGCTCGAGGTCCTTCAGCGCGACCTGCATGCCCGAGCCGAGCTCGTTGTTGACCGCGATCGTCTGCAGCCGGTCGGCGGCGGTCTCGGAGAGCGGCTTCATCTCGTCGTAGAGGAAGTACGCGTACGCCCGCTCACGCCCTCGCCCGACCCGACCGCGGAGCTGGTGCAGCTGGCTGAGGCCGTACTTGTCGGCGCGGTCGATGATGATCGTGTTCGCGTTCGAGATGTCGAGGCCGGTCTCGATGATCGTGGTCGAGACGAGCACGTCGAACTTGCGCTCCCAGAAGTCGTCGACGACCTGCTCCAGTTGGTGCTCACCCAACTGCCCGTGGGCGACGGCGATGCGCGCTTCGGGCACGAGCTCCGCCAACTGCGCCGCGACGCGCTGAATCGACTGCACGCGGTTGTGCACGAAGAAGACCTGCCCCTCGCGCAGGATCTCGCGCCGGATGGCCGCGGCGATCTGCTTGTCGCTGCGGGGGCCGACGAACGACAGGATCGGATGCCTGTCCTCGGGCGGCGTCGCGAGCGTGGACATCTCGCGGATGCCCGTGACCGCCATCTCCAGCGTGCGCGGGATGGGGGTGGCGCTCATGGCGAGGATGTCGACGTTGGTCTTCAGCTTCTTCAGCGCGTCCTTGTGCTCGACGCCGAACCGCTGCTCCTCATCGATGATCATCAGGCCGAGATCCTTGAAGATGACCCCTTCCGTGAGGATGCGGTGGGTGCCGATGATCATGTCGACCGACCCCTCCAGCAGCCCCTGGAGCGTGAGCCGGACTTCCTTGTCGGTCTGGAAGCGCGACAGCGCGCGCACCTTGACCGGGAAACCGGCGAAGCGCTCGGTGAACGTCTCCATGTGCTGCTTCACCAGGAGCGTCGTCGGCACGAGCATCGCGACCTGCTTGCCGTCCTGGATCGCCTTGAACGCCGCGCGCACGGCGACCTCGGTCTTGCCGAAGCCGACGTCGCCGGAGAGCAGCCGGTCCATCGGGATCGGCCGCTCCATGTCGGCCTTGATCTCGTCGATGGTCTGCAGCTGGTCCTGCGTCTCCGCGAACGGGAACGCCTCCTCCAACTCGCGCTGCCAAGGCGTGTCCGGGCCGAAGGCATGGCCCTTGGCGCTCATGCGCGCGGAGTACAGCTTCACGAGCTCGACGGCGATGTCGCGCACCGCCTTGCGGGCCTTGCCCTTGGCCTGCGACCAGTCGCTGCCGCCCATCTTCGACAGGGTCGGGGCCTCGCCGCCGACGTACTTCGAGAGGGAGTCGAGCTGATCCGTCGGCACATACAGCTTGTCGCCGGGGTAGCCGCGCTTGGAGGGGGCGTATTCGAGGATGAGGTAGTCGCGCACGGACTTGGTGGCGTTGCGTCCACCGGTGGACACCTCGCGCTGCGTCATCTCGACGAACCGCCCGATGCCGTGCGTGGCGTGCACCACGAAGTCGCCCTGCTTCAGCTGCAAGGGGTCGACGACGTTCTTGCGCCGCGAGGCGAGCTTCTTGACGACCCGCTGGTCGCCACCGATCGTGCGTCCGTAGAACTCGTTGTCGGTGAGGACGGCGAGCTTCGCCTCGGGCACCTGGAATCCGGCTTCGACGGACCCCATGACCAGGGTCGCGACACCGGCCTCTGGCGCATCCGTGAGACTCTCCACGACGCGGGCCGCGAGGCCGCGATCGGACAGCACATCGCGTGCACGGTCGACCAGGCCGCTTCCGGCTGCGATCACCACGACGCGCCAGCCGTCGGTGACCTTGGCCTCGACGAACGAGATCGCCCCGTCGACGTTGCCGTGGAACGACGGGATGATGGCGGCACCGAGGGTGGCGGCATCCGTGTCGGAAGCCGCATCGCCGTCGCCGACGCTGATGCCGAAGGGGCTCAGCTGCCACCAGACGCCACCCCGGTCGCGCACGACCTCGCGCAGTTCGGCGACCGTGAGGAAGTCGCCGGCCCCGAGGTCGATGGGCGCCGACGCACCAGAGGTGGCCGCGCTCCAGGCGGCATCGAGGAACTCGCGGTTGGTGTCACCCAGCGTGATCGCACGCGCGGTGGAGCGGTCGGGATCGACGACGGCCGTCGCGGCCCCCGCCGGCAGATACTCGGCCAGGGACTTCAGCGGCCCCGCGACCGCAGGCAGGAGCGATTCCATGCCCTCGACCGGGATGCCCTCGGACATCTTCTCGAGCATCCCTCTGATCGCCGGGAAGCCCTCGATCAGCTCCCGCGCGCGATCGCGGACATCGGCGGTCAGCAGCAGCTCGCGGCTCGGCGGCAGGTCGACGCCGGGCACGTCGCCGGGGAGCGAGCGCTGATCGGCGACGGAGAAGGCGCGGATCTGGTCGATCTCGTCGCCGAAGAACTCGATGCGGAACGGGTGCTCCGAGACGGGAGGGAAGACATCGAGGATGCCGCCGCGCACGGCGAACTCGCCACGGCGGGAGACCATGTCTACACGGGAGTATGCCCGCTCCACGAGCTGCTCGACCACGCGGTCGAGCCCGTTGCCCCTGCTGCCGACAGAGAGTTCGAGCGGCGCGATCTCCCCGAGGTTGCCCGCGATCGGCTGCAGCGCCGCGCGCACGGAGGCGACGATCACGAGCGGGTGGTCACCGGACCACTCCGCGATGCGGCGCAGTGTCTGCAGGCGCTGGCCCACCGTGTCGACGCTGGGGCTCAGGCGCTCGTGCGGCAGCGTCTCCCAGGCCGGGAACGTCAGGATGTCGGCCGTGGGCAGGTAGGCATGCATCGCCAGCGCCAGGCTCTCGGCGCGGCGCCCGGTGGGGACGACCGCGAGGAGGGCGGGAGGATGCCCCGCCGCCGCGCGCTTGCCGAGCAGACCGGCGAGCGCCGGCGCATCGAGCCCGTCGACCAGACCGAGGTCGGCATCGGTGTGCGCCCACTTCAGAGCGTCACGGTACAGAGACGCCTCTTCCAAGGCGCGCAGAATCCCCGGAACAGTCACCGGACAAGACTAGTCGCGCCCGCCGACACTCCGGCCCGCCCGCTCGTTCCGAGGGGGCTCACCTCAATAGGCTGTCGGGATGGAATCCGTCGCCCTGACCACCGAACGTCTCGTCCTGCATGCACCGACGGAGGCGGACATCGATGCGATCACGGAGGCGTGCCAGGATCCGGAGATCGCGCGCTGGACGACGGTTCCGAGCCCGTACAACCGCGAGGATGCCGAGCACTTCGTGCGTCTCGTCGCGGGGTCGTGGGCCGACGGCTCGGAGGCCGTCTGGGGCATGTACGCCGGCGACGAGCTCGTGGGCATGATCGGTCTGCACGGCATCGCCACCCACGTCACGGGTGGGGCCGCCGAGCTCGGGTACTGGGTGACCCCGGCCGCTCGGGGCAAGGGTCATCTCGCGGAAGCGGCACGCGCCGTGATCGACTGGGGTTTCACCGAGCTCGGGCTCGTCCGCATCCGCTGGCAGGCCGTCGCCGGGAACGTCCCTTCGGCGCGGGCCGCCCGTGCGCTCGGCTTCCGCTATGAAGGCCTGCAGCGCCAGGCGCTCACGAGCCCGCGTGGCCGCGACGACGGCTGGATCGCCGGCATGCTGCACGATGACGACCGCACGCCGGTGGACTGGCCGATCCTCTGAGGAGTGAGCCCACCGGGTGACAGTGTCGGCGGCCGATGACAGGATGAAGGCATGCCGGAGATGCCGGAAGTCCAGGGCCTGACCACGTTCCTCGCCGACCGCGCCGTGGGGCGCACGATCACCCGCACCAGCGTCGCGGCGATCGCCGCGTTGAAGACCTACGATCCGCCGATCACCGCGTTGCAGGGCGCCACGATCACGGCGGCCGCCCGGCTCGGCAAGTTCGTCGTGCTTTCCTGCGGCGACGAGCTGCACCTCGTGTTCCACCTCGCGAAGGCGGGGTGGCTGCGTTGGTACGAGACGCTGCCGACGACGCTCATCAAACCCGGCAAGTCGCCGATCGCCCTGCGCATCGCGCTCGACGACGACAGCGGTTTCGACCTCACCGAGGCCGGAACGAAGAAGTCGCTCGCCGTCTACGTCGTCCGCGACCCGCAGGAGGTGCCGGGCATCGAGCGGCTCGGGCCCGACCCGCTCGACTCCGCCTTCGACCGCGACGCCTTCGCCGCGCTGCTGGAGGACCGGCGGATGCAGATCAAGGGGCTGCTGCGCGACCAGGCGGTGATCGCGGGGATCGGCAACGCCTACTCCGACGAGATCCTGCACGCCGCCCGGATGTCGCCGTACGCGATCGCCGGGAAGCTCGACGATGCCGAGATCGACCGCCTGTTCGACGCGATGCGCGAGACGCTGACCGAAGCGGTCGCCGAGGCATCGGGCAAGCCGCCCGCCGACCTCAAAGACGCCAAGCGCCGCGGGATGCAGGTGCATGCGCGTCGCGGCGAGACGTGCCCCGTCTGCGGCGACACCGTCCGCAGCGTGTTCTTCGCCGACCGCTCGCTCGAGTACTGCCCCACCTGCCAGACCGGCGGCAAGGTGCTCGCCGACCGCCGTCTCTCTCGACTGCTGAAGTGATCGCGGCCCTGCCGGTCCATGTCTTGGAATGAAATGCGCGCAGGTGCGTTGAGTACACTCAGAACAACAACGTGCTCCGGGGTCGGTGGGAATCCGAACCGGCGGTGACAGTCCGCGAGCGTCTCGAGAGATCGGGATGCCGATCCGGTGGAATTCCGGGACCGACGGTGATGCGAGGGAGACCTCGCTAGTCCGGAAGGGAGGCAGCACGAGACGCATCCGTGCGTCCGTTCCGCCATCCCTGTCTGACCCCGGAGCCTCAGAGGAGGACGACGGATGGCAGTGAACGCGGCAGAGCGCAGCGCGATGGATCGCGCGCTCCAGCTCGCCACGCGCGGACCGCGCGGGGCGAACCCGCAGGTCGGCGCGGTCATCCTCTCCCCCGATGGCACGGTCCTCGCCGAGGGCTGGCATCAGGGAGCCGGGACACCGCACGCCGAGGTCGATGCGCTCTCGAAGCTCGCGCCCGGCGACGCCCGCGGCGCCACTGCCGTCGTGACGCTCGAGCCCTGCAACCACACCGGCCGTACCGGGCCCTGCGCCGTCGCCCTCATCGAGGCGGGCGTGGCCAGAGTCGTGTACGCCCTCGACGATCCCGGCGCCGAATCGGGAGGCGGAGCGGAGCGCCTGCGCGCCGCCGGCGTCGACGTCGACTCGGGTGAGCAGGCGGATGCCGCGCATGCCCTGATCGACGGCTGGCTGACGGCACAGCGCCTGGGACGCCCGCACATCACGGTCAAGTGGGCGCAGAGCCTCGACGGTCGCGCCGCTGCCGCCGACGGCTCGAGCCAGTGGATCACGGGACCGGCCGCTCGGGCCGACGTGCACCACCGCCGCGCGGAGGCCGACGCGATCGTCGTCGGCACCGGCACCGTGCTCGCCGACGACCCTGCTCTCACCGCCCGCGACGGCGACGCTCTGCTGTCGCACCAGCCCGTCCCGGTCGTCATCGGTTCGCGCCCGACGCCGACGGACGCCGCCGTGCACCGTCATCCGCACTCCCCGCTCTTCTACGACACCCACGATCTGCACGCGGTGACCGCCGATCTGCACGCGCGTGGCATCCAGCGCGTCTTCGTCGAGGGTGGGCCGACCCTGGCCAGCGCCTTCATCCAGGCGGGCCTGGCCGACCGGGTGCTCGCCTACATCGCGCCGGTGCTGCTCGGCGGCGACAAGCTCGCCCTCGGCGACATCGGCGTCGCATCGATCGACCATGCGCGCCGCCTCACGATCGACGAATGGGTCCCCCTCGGACCCGATCTGCTCGCCGTCGCACGCCCCGCAGCACCGACAGACCCTCAGAACCAGAACGAAGGAGCCGCCTGATGTTCACCGGAATCATCGAGGAGATGGGCGAGATCACCGCGATCGCGCCCGCGGGCGACGGCTGGCGCCTGACCGTGCGCGCCCCCCGCGCGGCAGCGGATGCCGTGCACGGCGAGTCCATCGCCGTCTCGGGCGTGTGCCTCACGGTCGTCGGCTCGACTGCCGACACCTTCGACACCGACGTGATGAAGCAGACGCTCGACGTCGCCGCGATCGGCTCGGCGACGGTCGGCACCCGCGTCAACATCGAGAAGGCCATGCCTGTCGGTGCACGACTGGGCGGACACATCGTGCAGGGACATGTCGACGGAGTCGGCGACGTACTCGAGGTGCGACCCGGTGCCCAGTGGAGCGTGCTGCGCATCAGCCTGCCGACTGACCTCGCCCCGCTCGTGGTCGACAAGGGCTCCATCTCCGTCGACGGAACGTCACTGACCGTGAGTGCCGTCAGCGAGCCCGCCGACCCCTCCCCGTGGTTCGAGGTCTCGCTGATCCCGGAGACCCTCGCCGCGACCACCCTCGGCAGCCGCGCCGTCGGCGACCGTGTGAACCTCGAGACCGACATCCTCGCCCGTCACGTCGAGCGCCTGCTCGCGTTCCGCGCCGCACCGGAAGGAGGCTCGCGATGAGCCTTTCCACCATCGCCGAGGCCCTGGAGGCGCTGCGCGCCGGGCGCCCCGTGCTCGTCGCTGACGACGAGAATCGCGAGAACGAGGGCGACGTGATCCTGTCGGCCGAGCTGGCCACGCCCGAGTGGGTGGCCTGGACGGTGCGCTGGTCGTCCGGCTTCATCTGCGCGCCGATGCCGACCGACCTCGCCGACCACCTGAACCTGCCGCCGATGGTGGCCGCCAGCGAAGACGCCCGCTCCACCGCCTACACGGTGAGTGTGGACGCGGCCGAGGGCGTCACCACCGGCATCAGCGCCCACGACCGCGCGCACACGCTGAACGTGCTGGCGAACCCGGGATCGACGGCGACCAGCATCATCCGTCCGGGCCACGTCCTGCCGCTGCGCGCCGTCGACGGAGGCGTGCGTGAGCGCAGCGGTCATACCGAGGCCGCCGTCGAGCTGATGAAGCTCGCGGGCCTGCGACCGGTCGGTGCGATCGCCGAGGTGGTCGCCGAAGACGGCAGCATGATGCGTCTCCCCGGCCTGATCGACCTCGGAGCGCGCGACGGCGTGCCGGTCATCACGATCGAGCAGCTCATCGCGCACCTCAACGAGATCGATCCCGAAGGCGCCACGCCCTCGGCGCATCGCGGGCGCCGCGTGAGCCTGCGGGCCGACGCCACGGTGCCGACGACCCACGGGGTCTTCCGGTTCCTCGCCTACAAGGACCGGGTGACGGGGACCGACCACATCGCCGTCGTCTCGGGCGAGCTCGGCGAGACGGCCCTCGTGCGCGTGCACTCGGAGTGCCTGACCGGCGAGGCGTTCGGCTCGCTGAAGTGCGAGTGCGGACCGCAACTGGATTCGGCGCTCGACGCGATCGAGAAGCAGGGCGGCGTCGTCATCTACATGCGCGGGCACGAGGGACGCGGCATCGGCCTCATCAACAAGCTGCGGGCATACAGCCTGCAGGAGGAGGGCCTCGACACGGTCGACGCGAACCTCGCCCTCGGCCTGCCCGCCGACGCGCGCGACTATGCCGCAGCAGCGGGCATCCTCGCCGATCTCGGCGTATCGAAGGTGCGGCTGCTGACGAACAACACCGACAAGGTGGAGCAGCTGCGCGAACTGGGACTCGACGTCATCGAACAGGTCCCCCTGATCGTGGGCGTCGGACCGAACAACCACCAGTACCTGGAGACCAAGCGTGACCGGATGGGTCACATCATCGGCGAAGCGGAACTCGCAGAGGCGCTCGCCCACGGGAAGGACGAGAAATGAGCGGCGCAGGAGCACCCGAGACGGGCGACATCGATGGACGCGGTCTGAACGTCGTGATCGTCGCCGGCACCTGGCATGAGACGATCTCGAACGGCCTGATCGCCGGCGCGGAGCGCGTGCTGAATGAGGCGCAGGCCACACACCGCCTCGTACGGGTGCCCGGCTCGTTCGAGCTCGCTCTCGCTGCACAGGCCGCATTCGCCGGCGGCGCCGATGCGGTCGTCGCGCTCGGCGTCATCATCCGGGGTGGCACCCCGCACTTCGAGTACGTGTCGGCAGCGACCACCGACGGGCTCACCCGCGTCGCGCTCGATGCCGGCAAGCCGGTCGGGTTCGGCGTGCTGACCCTCGACGACGAGCAGCAGGGGCTCGACCGCGCGGGCCTGGAAGGCTCCAAGGAAGACAAGGGCGCCGAGGCGGCGGACGCGGCACTGCGCACCGCCCTCGTCGTCCGGGACCTGCGCGGCTGAGGCGGGCCCCACCGCGCAGGTCAGCCTGGCCTTGCTAGCGCGGACCGCCCCGCACCTCCTACGGTGAGGGCATGGAGACTCTGCGCCACATCGTGCTGTTCGTCCACCTCATCGGCTTCGCCGTGCTCTTCGGAGCGTGGGCGGTTCAGGCGTTCGGCGGCAAGCGCGAGTTCACTCGTCTGATGAACATCGGCATGGCGATCGCCGCGGTCGCCGGCCTCGCTCTCGCCGCCCCCTGGGGAATCTCGTATGAGCTCAACTACGTCAAGATCGGCGTCAAGCTCGTGATCCTGCTCGTCATCGGTGCGCTGCTCGGAATCGGCCTGGGCCGTCAGCGCCGCGGAGCAGCCATCCCGCCGGCGGTGTTCTGGCTCGTCGGCATCCTCACCGCCGCCAACGCCGCCATCGCCGCGATCTGGCGCTGAGCGCGAGCGCTCAGCGTTTCCGCGGCGCCGCCGTGCTCTCCCGCACGACCAGCTCGGTGCTCACGAGCGGCGTCTGCTGACGTCCGCTGCCGTCGAGCTCGGCGAGCAGCGCGTCCACCGCGAGGGCCCCGACCCGCTCCGGATGCTGCTGCACCGTGGTCAGTGGCGGCCACAGCTGCGCGGCATCGGGCAATCCGTCGAAGCCGACGAGGCTCACATCGCCCGGCACCTCGCATCCGGCCTCCCGGAACGCGCGGAGCACGCCGATCGCCATCTGGTCATTCGCGACGAACACCGCGGTGACGCCGTCCATCTCGCGGAGCCGGAGACCCGCCTCGTACCCCGACGCGGCGGACCAATCGCCCTGGAGCGGCTCGGGCACGGGTCGCCCGTGCTTCTCGAGGGTCTCCCGCCAGGCATCGCGACGCCGTTCCGCGGAGTACGAGCGCGCGGGACCCGTGACGTGCCACACCGTGTCGTGTCCGAGCTCGAGCAGATGCTCGGTCGCCAGTCGCGCACCCTGCGCCTGGTCGGTGTCGACGAACGGCAGCGTCTCGCCGCGGTTGGAGTCGACGAACACCACGGGCAGGGCATCGGGGATCTCGATATCGGCCTCGTCGAGCTGGTGTGCCTCGATCACGATGATGATCCCGTCGACCGCGTGCTCCTCCAGGCGCCGGAACGCACCGGCCACGGTCTCGCCGGCACTCGACTCCACGGGGATGAGGGTGAGCGCGTAGCCGAGCTGGGCGGCGCGCACCGCGATCGCGTCGAGCGTGCGCTGGTTGCCGTAGGAGCTGAACGAGAACATCACGACGCCGATCGTGCGGAATCGCCCTGACCGCAACGCGCGGGCTGCGCTGTTGGGGCGGTAGCCGAGGCTCTGCATCGCGGCTTCGACGCGCTCGCGGGTGGCGGCACCGACGTATCCCCTGGCGTTCACGACGCGGGAGACCGTCTGTCCGGAGACGCCGGCCTCGCGGGCGACGTCTTCCATCGAAGGCTCACGACGACGTGCCGACGTCTCTGTCGGATGCTCTGGGGTCACGATCACCCATCCCCTCATATGTTGACGTTGACACACTAGCAGCGCATCGCATATGTTGACGTTGACACACGGCGCACGGTGCGCCGGAACCGTAAGAAGGAATCGTCGATGACGACTGAAACCCCCGCAGCCCTGGGCGCCTCCGGCCTCCGGCGCCGCGACAAGCGCGACTGGAAGGGCTGGGCCTTCGTCGGCCCGTTCATGGTCGTCTTCGCCCTGGTGTTCCTGACACCGCTCGCCTACGCGCTGTACCTGAGCTTCTTCCAGGAGAAGCTCATCGGAGGCAACGCCTTCGTCGGCCTGGACAACTACGTCCGCGCGCTCACCGACCCGCAGTTCTGGGAGGCGTTCGGCCGCGTGCTGATCTTCCTCGTCGTGCAGGTGCCGATCATGCTGGTCCTCGCCCTCGGCGCCGCCCTCGCCATCGACAGCGCACGTCTGCGCGGAGCATCGTTCTTCCGCATCCTGATCTTCCTGCCCTACGCCGTGCCCGCCGTCGTCGCGGTGCTGATGTGGGGCTACATCTACGGCGACCAGTTCGGACTCACGAGCAACATCAACGACTTCCTCGGAGTCGATGCGATCACGCCGTTCGCCAAGGAGTGGATGCTGGTCTCGATCGGCAACATCGTCACGTGGGAGTTCGTCGGCTACAACATGCTGATCTTCTACTCGTCACTCAAGACAATCCCGACCGACATGTACGAGGCCGCCTCCCTCGACGGAGCGGGGGCATGGCGCACGATCTTCTCGATCAAGATCCCCTCCGTGCGCGGCGCGCTCGTGATCGCGACGATCTTCTCGATCATCGGCAGCTTCCAGCTCTTCAACGAGCCGAACATCCTGCGGCCCCTGGCTCCGAACGTGATCACCACGTTCTTCACGCCGAACATGTACGCCTACAACCTGTCGTTCGCCGGACAGCAGTTCAACTACGCCGCCACGATCGCCATCATCATGGGCATCATCACCGCGGTCATCGCCTACGTCGTGCAGCTGCGCGGCTCGAAGTCGGAGGTGCGCTGACATGGCACTCCCCCTCGCCCGCCCCTCTCGCCGACGTCACGATCCGCTGAACCCGCGCAAGTCCAACACGCTGCTGATCGTCATGATCGTCTACGCGCTGTACACGCTCGTGCCCCTGGTCTGGCTGCTGTTCAGCTCGACGAAGACGCAGGCGGGACTCTTCAGCTCCTTCGGGCTCTGGTTCTCGGACGACTTCGCGTTCTTCGACAACCTCGTCGCCACGTTCTCCTACCGCGACGGCATCTTCCTGCGCTGGCTCGGCAACACGCTCCTGTACGTCGTGGTCGGCGCGGGCGGCGCGACTCTGCTCGCCACACTGGCCGGCTACGGCCTCGCGAAGTTCCGCTTCCCGGGTCGGCGCGCGGTCTTCGCCGTCGTCCTCGGAGCAGTCGCCGTTCCCGGTACGGCACTCGCCGTCCCGACGTTCCTGCTGTTCAGCGAGTTGGGCCTGACCAACACCCCCTGGGCCGTGATCATCCCGTCTCTCATCAGCCCCTTCGGGCTGTACCTGATCTGGGTCTTCGCCTCCGAGTCCGTGCCGACCGAGCTGCTGGAGGCCGCGCGCATCGACGGCGCCGGAGAGTTCCGCACGTTCTTCACGATCTCAATGCGCCTGCTCGCGCCGGGCATCGTGACGGTCGCGCTGTTCACGGTCGTGGCGACCTGGAACAACTACTTCCTCCCGCTGATCATGCTGTCGGATCCCGCCTGGTATCCGCTCACGGTCGGTCTGAACCAGTGGAGCGCCCAGGCCATCGGCGCCGGCTCCCAGCCGATCTACAACCTCGTGATCATGGGCTCGCTGCTCACGATCATCCCGATCGTCATCGCCTTCCTGCTGCTGCAGCGCTTCTGGCAGTCAGGTCTCACCGCGGGAAGCGTCAAGCAGTAGCCCCGCACTCCTTCCTCACCCCCTCGCGATCCGATGCTGGATCGCACCCCCGAAAGGACACAGCAATGAAGCACCTTCCCTCACCGACACGGCGCGCCCTCGCGGTGCTCGCCGCAGGATCCGTGGCAGCACTGGCGCTGGCCGGCTGCAGCACCGGCAGCGACGCCGGCAGCGGCTCCGGCTCCGACGCCGGATCCGGCTCCTTCGACTCCGTCGAGGCCGCGCTCGAGAAGGGCGGCGAGATCACGTACTGGTCGTGGACGCCGTCTGCCGAGGCGCAGGTCGAGGCGTTCCAGAAGGAATACCCGAACGTCAAGGTCAACCTCGTCAACGCCGGCACCAACAACGAGGAGTACACGAAGCTGCAGAACGCGATCAAGGCAGGCTCCGGCGCGCCCGACGTCGTGCAGATCGAGTACTACGCGTTCCCGCAGTTCGCACTGACCGACGCCTTCGCCGATCTGTCGAAGTACGGCTTCGCCGACTTCGAGGACGACTACACCGCATCCACCTGGAACTCGGTCACCAGCGGCGACGCCATCTACGGCCTGCCGCAGGACTCCGGCCCCATGGCGCTGTTCTACAACAAGACCGTGTTCGACGCCGCGGGCGTCGAAGTGCCGACCACGTGGGACGAGTACTACGAGGCGGCGAAGAAGATCCACGCCGCGAACCCCGACGCCTACATCACCAACGACACCGGCGACGCCGGCTTCGCGACCTCCATGATCTGGCAGGCCGGAGGCAAGCCGTTCGAGACCTCGGGCACCGATGTCACGATCGACCTGCAGGACGAAGGGTCGAAGAAGTGGACCGAGAACTGGAACCGCCTCGTCGAAGACGACCTCGTCGCGCCCTACGGCAGCTGGAGCGACGAGTGGTTCCGCGGCCTCGGTGACGGCAGCCTCGCCACCCTCGTGATCGGCGCCTGGATGCCCGGCAACCTCATCACCGGCGCCCCCGACGGCGCAGGCGACTGGCGCGTCGCGCCGATGCCGACCTACGACGGCACTCCGGCGAGCGCCGAGAACGGCGGTGGCGGTCAGGCCGTCACGACGCAGAGCAAGAACCCGGAGTTGGCGGCCGGCTTCCTGTGGTGGCTGAACAACTCGGAGGAAAGCATCTCGATCTTCCTCGAGTCCGGCGGCTTCCCGTCGACGACCGCCGAGCTCTCCAGCGAAGAGTTCCTCGCCGATGCTCCGGAGTACTTCGGTGGCCAGAAGATCAACGAGGTCCTCGCGGCCGCAGCCGACGACGTGGTCGAGGACTGGAGCTACCTGCCCTACCAGGTGTACGCGAACAGCATCTTCGGCGACACCGTGGGCCAGTCGTACCAGAACGGCACCGACCTGAACGAGGGCCTGACGGCCTGGCAGGACGCGCTGGTCGAGTACGGCAACGCGCAGGGCTTCACCGTCAACAAGTAACACCCGTGGCTGAGCCGGCCCCAGAGCGGGGCCGGCTCAGCTCCTCGATCGAAAGCACTCCGACACGTGACCACGTTCTCTCTCGGCGACACCGACTTCCTCCGCGACGGTCAGCCGCATCAGGTGATCTCCGGCGCCATCCACTACTTCCGGGTGCACCCGGACCTGTGGCAGGACCGCATCCGCAAGGCACGGCTGATGGGCCTGAACACGATCGAGACGTATGTCGCCTGGAACGCGCACGCCCCGCGGCGCGGTGAGTGGGACACGACCGGGTGGAACGATCTCGGACGCTTCCTCGACCTCGTTCATGCCGAGGGTCTGGATGCGATCGTGCGCCCGGGTCCCTACATCTGCGCCGAGTGGCACAACGGCGGTCTGCCGGTGTGGCTGACCGGGAGCATGGAGAACCTGCGATCGTCGGCTCCCGACTTCCTCGTCGAGGTGAGCGCCTACCTGCGACGCGTGTACGACATCGTCGCGCCGCGCCAGATCGACCGGGGCGGACCCGTCGTGCTCGTGCAGATCGAGAACGAATACGGCGCCTACGGAGCGGACAAGGCCTACCTCGAGGCACTGGTCGCCGTCACGCGGGACGCCGGCATCACGGTGCCGCTGACGACCGTGGATCAACCCGTGGATCAGATGCTGAGCGACGGCAGCCTCCCCGAGCTGCACAAGACCGGCTCCTTCGGATCCCGCAGCGCGGAACGCCTCGCGACTCTGCGCCGGCACCAGCCGACGGGACCCCTGATGTGCTCGGAGTTCTGGGACGGCTGGTTCGACTGGTGGGGCGGAGTGCATCACACGACCGACGTCACCGCTGCCGCAGCCGACCTCGACGCCCTGCTCGCCGCCGGAGCATCGGTCAACATCTACATGTTCCACGGCGGCACGAACTTCGGGCTCACCAACGGCGCGAACGACAAAGGTCGCTACCTGCCGCTCGTGACCTCCTACGACTACGACGCGCCGCTCGACGAGGCCGGCACCCCCACGGAGAAGTTCTTCGCCTTCCGAGAGGTGATCGCGAAGTACGCCCCGGTGCCGGAAGAGGTGCCAGCCTTCGCGAGCGCGGCACCGGCGCTCGAAGTCTCCCTCTCCCCCGTCGGGGCGTGGACGGATGCTGCCGGATCCGGTGCGGTCGCCGCACAGCCGCAGAGCTTCGACGCCCTCGGGCATCTGAGCGCGCTGGTGCGATACGACGTCGACCTCCCGGACGGGAAGGGCGGCCAGTTGCTCATCGACGAGGTGCGCGACCTCGCCTGGGTGAGCGTCGATGGCGTCGCCGTCGGCACGCTCTCCCGCACGCGGCATGACCGTGCGATCCGCATTCCGGCCGGCCGCACCCTCAGCATCCTGGTCGAGGACCAGGGCCGGGTGAACTACGACCACCGGCTCGGCGAGGAGAAGGGGCTGATCGGCGCGGTCACTCTCGACGGCACAGTCGTGACCGGGTGGCGCTCGACACCGCTCGACGTCGCCGCCATCGCCGCCGAGCTCGCCTCGGCACAGCCGACGGATGCTGCGGGAGACGGCCCGCTCGCGTGGACCGCCGAGTTCACAGTGGACACCGCGACCGACCTGTTCCTCGACACCGCACCGTGGAGCAAGGGATACGCGTTCGTCAACGGCTTCTTCCTCGGCCGCTACTGGCGCAACGGGCCGCAGCGCACGCTCTACGTGCCCGCACCGGCGACACGCACCGGCGGCAACCGGCTCGTCGTGCTCGAGCTCGAGCAGATCCTGGCACCCGTCGCCCGCTTCGTCGAGGCACCGGCGCTCGGCGTCACGGAGGAGTGACGCGGGAGCGCATCGGAGCGCGGTAGACGGGCGGATGGTTCACGGCAGCGGCACCAGCGTCGCGTCCACATTCGTCCCCTCGATCGTGACCCACATCATGGTGCACGCCGGCTGCCGACGGCGGTCCGTGGGCGACCCGGGGTTGAGCAGTCGCAGGCCCGCAGGGGACACGGTGTCCCAGGGAATGTGCGAGTGCCCGAATACGAGGAGATCGATGCCGGGGTACGCCTCGTCCATCCGCTCTTCGCGCCTGCGGGACTCCCCCGTCTCATGCACGACGGCGATATCGACGCCCTCGACCGTGAACCGGGCGACCTCCGGCAGGCGTGCCCGCAGCTCGGGGCCGTCGTTGTTGCCGAACACTCCGTGCAGCACTCGCGCCCGGGACTCCAGCAGATCGAGCGTCGCTTCGTCGACCCAGTCGCCCGCGTGCACCACGATCTCGGCATCGTCCACCGCCTGCAGCACCGCATCCGGCAGCCTTCTCGCCCGCTTCGGCACGTGGGTGTCGGCCAGGAGCAGCATCCTCGTGGTCATCGTTCCTCCCCGTCTTGCGCCGCCTCCGACTCTATGCAACGGCATCGCGCGCCGGATGACACGCGAAACGCGTACACAGCCAACACTCAGGAAGGCGTAAACTCGCCGAGTCCCCGGTATACCAAAGGGGCTGAACGGAGGAGCCTCATGAGTACTGCCACTGCGCCCGCGAACCCGCGCTCGCGCGTCATCACCGCGAGTCTGGTCGGCACGACCATCGAGTTCTACGACTTCTACGCGTATGCGACGGCGGCCGTTCTCGTGTTCCCCGTGCTGTTCTTCCCGACCGGAGACGACACCACCTCGCTCCTGTCGTCGTTCGCCGTCTTCGGTGCGGCGATGGTCGCGCGTCCCATCGGCGCCGTGGTCTTCGGCCACTTCGGCGACAAGTTCGGCCGCAAGGCCACCCTCGTCGCGTCGCTGCTGACCATGGGCATCGCGACCTTCGTGATCGGCCTGCTCCCCACCTACCAGGACATCGGCTGGTGGGCAGCGCTCCTGCTGCTGATCTGCGTCTCGCCCAGGGCTTCGCGCTCGGTGGCGAGTGGTCGGGTGCCGCGCTGGTCGCCACCGAGAACGCCCCGAAAGGCAAGCGCGCCTGGTACGGCACCTTCCCGCAGCTGGGTGCACCGCTCGGCTTCATCATCGCCAACTTCCTCTTCCTCGCGATCAACTGGCTGCTGCCGCACGCCGAGAACCCGGTCCTCAAGTCCGAGGCGTTCCTCTCCTGGGGCTGGCGCATCCCGTTCCTCTTCTCGGCCGTCATGGTGATCATCGGCCTGTGGGTGCGACTGAAGCTCGTCGAGTCCGACACGTTCAAGAAGGCCGAGACGAAGGGTGTGATCCGCAAGCTCCCGCTCGCGACGGTGTTCCGTCACCACTGGAAGCAGCTGATCCTCGGCACGTTCATCATGCTGGCGACCTACGTGCTGTTCTATCTGATGACCAACTTCACGCTCGCCTACGGCACCAAGCCCGCGTCGCTCGAGACCGCTTCGGCCGCCGCGAAAGTCGCAGCCGAAGCGACGGGCGCACCGTTCGACCCGACCAAGTTCGCGGCACAGTTCTACCCCGGCCTCGGATTCGGCTACACCGACTTCGTGCTGATGCAGATCATCGGCGTGGTGTTCTTCGGCATCTTCACGCTGCTCTCCGGGCCGATCGCCGACGCTGTCGGACGCCGGAAGCTGCTGCTCTGGGTCACGGGCGCGATCATCGTGTTCGGCTTCACGTTCAACACGTTCTTGCTGCCCGCCGTCGACCCGAAGTTCACCGGTGCACTCGCCCAGGCGTTCCTCGTGTTCGGGTTCATGCTGATGGGGGCGACGTTCGGACCGATGGGCGCCCTGCTCCCCGAACTGTTCCCGACGAACGTGCGATACACGGGGTCGGCGATCGCCTACAACGTGTCGTCGATCCTCGGCGCGGCTGTGGCGCCTCTGATCGCGCTCTGGCTGTGGGCGCTCGGCGACGGCGCGCCGTGGCTGGTGGGCCTCTACCTGTCCGCGATGGGTGTGCTGACCTTCGTCGCACTGCTTCTCTCCCCGGAGACGAAAGATCACGACTACGACGACGACCTCGGGGTCGCCGCCGCCGTCGAGCTCTGATCACGGAGAGCGGCAGCCGCCGGCGTCGGAGGCTGCCGCTCCCGCAGGACTCAGATCAGCACGCGGGCGTGACGCCCGTCAGAGGACGATGACCTCGCAGTAGCGCGCCGCCGTCTTCGCGAGCTTCCGGTCGAGCGTGAGCAGCGGGATGCCGAGGGCCTCGGCGAGCGCGACATACCCGGCGTCGTAGGCGGTGACATCGTCCCGCAGCATCCAGATCCGCGGTATCAGCCGGCGCAGCGGATGCCGCGTGATCTGCAGCTCGCCGAAGAGGTCGAGCGCCTCCCGCGCGCGGTGAGCCGGCAGGCCATCGTGGAGCGTCTGACGCCGCAACACCGAGAGCACCTCGATGTCGAGCCCGGCGTGTGCGTGAAAGTCGTCGCCGTTCACCCAGTCACTCGTGCCCAGCAGGGCATCGATCGCTGCGGAGGCATCGAGCACGACCGCGGTGCTCATGGGGCGAGCTCGTCGTCCCTGTCGGCACGAGCCGCGTCACGCGCCGCGAGGATCTGACTGCGTGTGAGCGCGCTTCCGTCACTCACCGACCTCGCGCGCGCTGCGGCGATGATCTCCGCGTTCGTCCGGTACTGCACGAGGTCCGCGAGTTCGCGGGCCACGTAGTCGGACAGCGACATGCGCTCCGCGGCGGCGCGTTCCTTGAGGCGTGCATGAACATCGTCCGGGAGATTTCGTACCTGCAGCATCCGACCCACTCTTCCAGGATCGCATGTGTTGCGCATGCGCGAAAGAGCGGTCTGTGGATAACCCGCGGCGTCAACAAAAATTGACATCCGTGGCAAAGTCAACAAGAATTGACGCAGGAGGTGCATCATGACAATGCCGACCGCGATCGCACAGGACGACGGCAGCGAGCCCCTGGCCGCACTGCACAGGCTCGCCGAGGCGCGTAAGGAGATCGCCCGCGCCGAGGAGGCGAATGTGCGCCGCGCCCGTAACCTCGGATACTCGTGGCAGGCGATCGCGAGCGCACTGGGCGTGAGCAAGCAGGCCGCGCACCGGCGGTTCGGTCGCTCCTGACGCCCGGCCCCGACACCGCTCACCCTTACAGCCCGCCCATAGGATTCGGCCGCGAACGAAGTACGGTCGAAGTACCATCTCCAGATCGAGGTCCCGCATGTCCGGTTCGGCGACAGCACGCCGCCGCGGACGTGGCGCACAGCCCGAAGGCCCGCGCGCCACCTTCCGCCAGCTCCTCCCCTTCCTCTTCGAACACAAGCGAACCCTGATCGTGGTCGCCGTGCTCAGCGTCGTCGGTGCCGCCACGTCTCTCGTGCAACCCCTGCTCGTCGGCCAGGTCATCGAGGCGGTGCAGTCCGACACCGGCATCGGGATCCTCGTCTGGCTGCTGGTCGGCTTCGTGATCGTGTCGTCCGTCATCTCCGGCTTCCAGCACTACCTGCTCCAGCGCACCGGCACCGCGGTCGTGCACTCGAGCCGCCGCAAGCTGATCGCCCGCATCCTGCACCTGCCGACCTCCGAGTTCGATGCCCGCCGCACCGGCGACCTCGTCTCACGCGTCGGCACCGACACGACCCTCCTCTACGCCGTGCTCACGCAGGGCCTCGCGGATGCCGTCGGCAGCGCCGTGCTCTTCCTCGGCGCGCTGATCGCGATGCTGCTGATCGACCCGATCCTCCTGCTGCTCATCGTGGTGGTGATCGGCATCTCCGTCACGGTCGTCGTGCTGCTCAGCGGCCGCATCCGCACCGCCTCGACCGCCCAGCAGGAGAAGGTCGGCGAGCTCGCCTCCGGCGTGGAGCGTGCGGTCGGCTCGATCCGCACCATCCGCGCCTCGGGCGCCACCGAGCGCGAGACGGCCGCGGTGTCGGAGCTCGCCTCCGACGCGTACGGCATCGGCGTGCGCATCGCCAAGATCTCGTCGATGGTCGTGCCCGTCTCCGGCATCGCGCTGCAACTGTCGCTGCTCGTGGTCCTCGGCGTCGGCGGGTTCCGGGTGGCCGCCGGCGCGATCACCATCGCGTCGCTGATCTCGTTCATCATGTTCCTGTTCCTCCTCGTGATGCCGCTCGCCACGACCTTCGGCGCGATCACTTCGGTGAACCAGGCACTCGGCGCACTCGGTCGCATCCAAGAGGTGCTGGACCTGCCGACGGAATCGCAGGACGACGAGGCCATCGCCGCCGCCCTCCCTCACGAGGACGCAGCCCCCGGCGCACCGGCCATCGAGTTCCGCGACGTCCGCTTCCACTACCCCGCGAACGTGGTGGCAGCCCGTCAGGCCGCAGCGAAGGCAGCGCGGACTCTCCTCGCGGACGCGCATCTGGAATCGGTCGAAGATGCGGCACCGGCCGCGCAGGACCACGAAGTGCTCCGCGGGGTGTCGTTCGCCGTTCCGCACGGTTCTCGCGTCGCCCTGGTGGGGCCCAGCGGGGCCGGAAAGAGCACGATCCTGTCGCTGATCGAGCGGTTCTACGACCCGACCGGCGGGTCCATCCGCCTGCACGGCCACGACGCGCGCACCTACCCGCGCGACGACCTGCGCGCCAACTTCGGATACGTCGAGCAGGATGCTCCCACCCTCGCCGGCACGCTCGCCGAGAACCTGCGTCTCGCCTCACCCGATGCCTCCGACGCGGACTGCGAACGGGTGCTGCGTGCCGTGAACCTCGGCGACGTGCTCGAACGCAACCCGCTGGGCATCGACGCGCCCGTCGGCGAGGATGGCGTCATGCTGTCCGGCGGCGAGCGCCAGCGTCTCGCGATCGCCCGCGCCCTGCTCACCGATGCTCCGATCCTGCTGCTCGACGAATCGACGTCATCGCTCGACGGCGTGAACGAGCAGCGGATGCGCGAAGCCATCGATGCCGTCTCGACCGACCGCACACTCATCGTGATCGCGCACCGCCTGTCGACCGTGGTCGACAGCGACCTGATCGTGGTGCTGCAGGACGGCGTCGTGGTCGGCCAGGGCACGCACGAGGAGCTCGTGGAGTCGACACCGCTCTACCGCGACCTCGCCCGGCACCAGCTGCTCACCTGATTCTCGTCCGTTCCCGGGACAACACGAAGGCGGGACGTCGGAGACCACTCAGCCATGGGTTCGTCTCTGATGTCCCGCCTTCGCGGGTGTGAGGGTGCCGGCTCCCCCGAACCGGCACCGGTCTGGGGCTACGCCTTGGCGAGGCGGTAGCGCAGCGACGCCAGCTCGGCGCGCAGCGCCGCCGGAACCCTGTCGCCGAAGGTGTCGTAGAACTCCTCGGTCAGGTCGGCCTCCGTCTGCCACGCCGCGGCGTCGACGGCGAACAGCTCGTCGAGGTCGGCGGCGGGGATGTCGAGTCCGTCGAGGTTGAGGTCTTCCACGCGCGGCAGGCGTCCGATCGGGCTGTCGACCGCCGGCACGTCGCCGGCGATGCGGCGGATGATCCAGTCGACGACGCGCGAGTTGTCGCCGAAGCCGGGCCACAGGAACCGGCCGTCGTCACCGCGGCGGAACCAGTTCACCTGGAAGATGCGCGGTGCGCGGTCGAAGCGCAGACCACGACCGACCTTCAGCCAGTGGCCGAAGTAGTCGGCCATGTTGTAGCCGCAGAAGGGCAGCATCGCGAACGGGTCACGGCGCAGCTCCCCGACCGTGCCCTCGGCCGCAGCCGTGCGCTCCGACGAGATGTTCGAGCCGAGGAAGACACCGTGCGTCCAGTCGGTGGCCTCGACCACGAGCGGGACGTTGCTGGCGCGGCGTCCGCCGAAGAGGATGACGTCGAGTGGCACGGCCTCCTCCCAGTCGTCGGAGATCTGCGGGCACTGCGCCGCCGACACCGTGAACCGGGAGTTGGGGTGCGCTGCCGGTCGACCGGAGTCGGGCGTCCACTCGTTGCCCTCCCAGTCGATCAGGTTCGCGGGCGCCTCGTCGGTCAGCCCCTCCCACCACACGTCGCCGTCGGGACGGAGCGCGACGTTGGTGAAGATCGTGTTGCCCCACAGCGTCTCGACCGCCGTGACGTTGGTCGACTCGCCGGTGCCCGGCGCGACGCCGAAGAAGCCGGCCTCGGGGTTGATCGCCCACAGGCGACCGTCTTCGCCCGGACGGATCCAGGCGATGTCGTCACCCAGGGTCTCGACCTTCCACCCCGGGATCGTGGGGCGGAGCATGGCGAGGTTCGTCTTGCCGCACGCCGAGGGGAACGCGGCCGCGACGTGGTACGCCTTGCCCTGCGGGTCGATCACGCGGATGAGCAGCATGTGCTCGGCGAGCCAGCCCTCGTCGCGGGCGATCACCGAGGCGATGCGCAGCGCGAAGCACTTCTTGGCGAGGATCGCGTTGCCGCCGTAGCCCGAACCGTAGGAGTAGACCTCGAGCGTCTCGGGGAAGTGGACGATGTACTTGTCGTCGTTGCAGGGCCACTCGACGTCGTTCTCGCCCGGGGCGAGGGGCGCGCCGACCGTGTGCACGGTCTTGACCCACGGAGCCCCCTCGGCGATCTGACGCGTGACGGCATCGCCGACGCGCGTCATGATGCCGATCGACGCGACCGCGTAGGCGCTGTCGGTGATCTGCACGCCGATGTGCGAGAGCGGGCCGCCCACGCGTCCCATCGAGAACGGCACGACGTACATCGTGCGGCCGCGCATCGATCCCTCGAAGATCTCGTCCATCTTCGAGTGCATCTCGGCGGGGTCGGCCCAGTTGTTCGTGGGGCCGGCATCCTCTTCGCGCTCGGAGGCGATGAACGTGCGTCCCTCGGTGCGGGCGACGTCGCTGGGGTGCGAGCGGGCGAGGTAGGAGCCGGGACGCCACTCGGGGTTGAGCTTGATGAGCTTGCCCTCGTCGACGAGGCCGTGCAGCAGCCAGTCGTTCTCGGCGCGCGAGCCGTCGACCCAGTGCACGGAGTCGGGCTGGGTGAGAGCGCGGATCTCCTCGACCCACGCGGCCAGCTCGGCCATGGCGGGGGTGTCATACGTCGGAGCCGCGCCGAACGTACGCGTCGGTGCGACGGGAGACGTGCGAGGGGTGAAGACTTCGGCGAAGGCCATGACGTGTGCTCCTTTGAATTGTGGGGCGTTGCACCTATCTTCTTCCGCTTCCGACCGGACTTTCGGACAAATCGAGCGATAAGAACTGCAATTCTTTCGCTACACTCAAGGAATGGCGTCCTCCGGCATACACCTCACGACTCTCGGTCATCGCATCCGTCACCACCGGCTCGAGAAGGGGTTCACCCTCGACGAGCTCGGCGCGCTGGTCGGCGTCGCCGGGTCGCAGCTCAGCCTGATCGAGAACGGCAAGCGCGAACCCAAGCTGTCGCTGCTGCAGGCGATCGCGCACGCCACGAGCACCGAGGTGACCGACCTCATCTCGGGCGAGCCGCCGAACCGTCGCGCCGCCCTGGAGATCGAACTCGAACGCGCCCAGGAGAGCCCCGTCTTCCGGCAGCTCGGCGTCGCACCCGTGCGCGTGACCAAGGGCATGAGCGACGAGACGATCGAGTCGGTGCTCGGACTGCACCGCGAACTGCAGCGTCGCGAACGCGAAGCCATCGCCACCCCGGAGGAGGCACGGCGCGCGAACACCGAGATGCGGCTGCGCATGCGCGCGCAGAACAACTACCTCCCCGAGATCGAGAAGCTCGCCGAGAAGCATCTGAAGGCCGCCGGGCACGTGCAGGGCGCGCTCACCCACCGCACGGTGAGCATCATGGCCGAGAAGCTCGGCTTCGAGCTGATCTACGTCAACGACCTGCCCCATTCCACGCGATCGGTCACCGACCTCGAGAACGGGCGGATCTACCTGCCGCCGGCATCGATCCCCGGCGGTCACGGCCTCCGCTCGATGGCCCTGCAAGCCATGGCCCACCGCTACCTGGGGCACACGCCCCCGACCGACTACGCCGACTTCCTGCAGCAGCGGCTGGAGATCAACTACTTCGCCGCGTGCTGCCTGATGCCGGAGACGGCCGCTGTCGCGTTCCTGCAGCAGGCCAAGAAGGATCGCAACCTCGCGGTCGAGGACTTCCGCGACGCGTTCGGGGTGACGCACGAGGGAGCCGGCATGCGCATGACGAACCTGCTCACCCAGCACCTCGGGATGTCGCTGCACTTCCTCCGCGTGGACGCCACGGGCGCGATCACGAGGGTCTACGAGAACGACGACCTGCCGCTGCCCATGGACGTCACCGGCGCGGTGGAGGGACAGCGGGTGTGCCGCAAGTTCCAGGCGCGCGCGGCGTTCACCCAGCAGAACCGCACCACGGAGCATCACCAGTACACCGACACGCCCTCGGGCACGTTCTGGTGCTCGACACAGACCGGGGCGTCGACCGACGGAGAGTTCTCCATCACGGTCGGGGTCCCCTTCGACGACGCGCGCTGGTGGCGCGGGCGCGAGACCAGCGATCGCGCCGTGTCGACCTGCCCCGACGAATCCTGCTGCCGTCGCCCCTCCGCCGAGCTCACCGAACGCTGGAACGGCAGGGCCTGGCCGAGCGCGCGCGTGCACACGCACATGTTCTCGCCGCTCCCCCGCGGCGCGTTCCCCGGCGTGGACGACAACGAGGTCTACAACTTCCTCGGTCGGCACGCGAGTGAGTGATTAAGCTATATTCAATTCACTCATTCATTTTCCCGAGGGAGACCTGTGACCGAGCCGACCCCCGCAGACGCACCTGACACGGAGACCTTCACCTCGCGCCGCCACCGCATCACCGCGGGCGGCCGCTCGCTCGACTACACCGCCGGCGCGGGCACCGTGATCGTCCGCGACGACGAGCACCGCCCACTCGCGAGCGTGTTCTACACCTCGTACATCGCCGACCGCGAGGAGGGCGCCCCGGTGCGCCCCGTGACGTTCCTGTTCAACGGCGGCCCCGGTTCGGCGAGCCTCTGGCTCAACATCGGTGGCTTCGGACCGAAGCGCACGCCCACGAACACACCCCTCGCGACGCCGCCCGCCCCCTACGCGAGCGGCGACAACCCGCACACGCTGCTCACCGCCTCCGACCTCGTGTTCATCGACGCGCCCGGCACCGGATACTCACGTCTCCTCGGCGATGCGACCCCGGCAGAGCTGTGGGGCGTCGACCAGGACGTCGCCGCGTTCGCAAAGGCGATCACGCGCTGGCTCACGATCACGAACAACTGGAATGCGCCGCGCTTCCTGTTCGGCGAGTCGTACGGCACCACGCGCGCTGCGTCGCTCGTGCATCGGCTGCAGAACCAGGGCCTCGACTTCAACGGCGTCGTGCTTCTGTCGACCGTGCTCAACTGGGGCGAGAGCAACCTCGGCGGACCCCGCGAGTACATCAATCTGCTCCCTTCGTACGCGGCGACCGCCTGGTACCACGGCAAGGCCCGCACCGGGCACACCGAGCTCGAGCCACTCCTCCTGGAGGCACGCGAGTTCGCGCAGGGTCCGTTCGCCGAGGCGCTGCTACGCGGCGATCTGCTGCCCGCCGACCTCGAGGACGCCGTCGCCGAACGGATGAGCGCCCTCATCGGGCTCGACGCCGACTACCTGAAGAAGTACCACTTCCGCATCGGGATGGAGCAGTACCGCTACGCCCTGCTCGCCGACGAAGGGCGCGTGATCGGCCGCTTCGACACCCGCTTCACCGCCGAGCACCAGTACGTCGTCGGCAACGGCTCGCACGACCCGGCCACCGACGACGCGGCCACCGCCGGCGTCAACAGCGCACACCTCTCGACGTACCGCGCGCACCTCGTGGACGACATCGGCTTCACCAGCGACCTGCACTACCGCCACCTGCACAACATGCCGATCTCCCGCGCGTGGGACTGGAAGCACAAGGCACCGGGCGTGGATGCCCCGCAGCTGGTGCCCGACGTCTCCATCGACCTGTCGGCCGCCGTGCGCCGCAACCCGAACCTGAAGGTTTTCGTGATGGGCGGGTACTACGACCTGGCCACTCCGTTCTTCGGACCCGAGGTCGACGTGGCGCACCTGTACCTGGCGCCGAGCCTGCGGGAGAACATCCGGTTCACGTTCTACGAGTCGGGTCACATGACCTTCGTGGACGAACGGGCGGTGGAGCGCATGAAGAGCGATCTCGACGACTTCTACCGCGACGCCACGACGCACGGATGATCGGGCTCGGGGCCGCGGGTCGGGTCGGCGACCTGGCCTACACCGCCCGCCTCGAGGAGCTCCCGCTGCGGCGCTCGGACGGCGCAGTCCAGGGGAGGATCTCGGCGTTCAGCTACATCGTCGAGGGCACGGATCGCCCCGTGCTGTTCCTCACCAACGGCGGTCCGGGGGTGTCGACGCTCTATCTGCACCTGAGCGGGATCGGGCCGATGCGCGCGCACGTCCCCGTCGACCTCGCCGACGACGGGCTCCCTCCCTACGGCGTGGAGGAGAGCCCGTCGACGATCCTCGACGTCGCCGATCTGGTGTTCCTCGACGCACCCGGTACCGGGTTCGGGGGCTTCGCCGACGATGCCGATGCGTCGGACTTCCGTTCCGTGGAGGGAGACGCCGACGCCATCGCCGCCGCCATCTCGGACTGGGTCGACAGGCACGGTCGCTGGAACTCCCGGAAGTTCTTCCTCGGAGAGAGCTACGGCACCCTGCGTGCGGCATTCCTCGCGACCTCATCGCACAGCATAGACACCGCGCCGCTGGACGGCATGGTGCTGCTGGGGCAGGCCGTCAACATCCAGGAGACGCTGGATCGTCCGGGCAACGTGGTCGGAGCGCTCGCGAACCTGCCGTACAAGGCAGCGACGGCCTGGTATCACGGCGTCGGCTCCCGCGAACACGAGACGGTCGAGGACGCGATCGCCGCGGCACTGGACTTCGCTCGAGGCGACCTCGCCCTCGCGATGCTGCAGGGCGACCAGCTGCCGGCCGACGAGCGTGCCGGGATCTCGGAGCGCCTCTCGCGGATGATCGGGATTCCCACGGGCGAGCTCGCCGACGATCGACTCTGGGTCAGCAAGCAGGACTTCCGCTCGCGCCTGCTCCCCGGACGCGTGCTCGGAGTGACCGACAGTCGGTACTCCGCACCGGCGGCCGACCGCCGCTCCGGTGAGCTCGACCACGACCCCTCCGATGTGGCACTCTCCCCGCGGTACGTGGCGGGACTGCAGCAGTTGATGCGACACGTCTTCGGCACCGCCCCCGCGCAGCCGTATCGCGTGGTCGACCCGGAGGCGGGCCGCGACTGGGAGTGGGACGAGCAGGGCGGTGCGGGGTTCGTCGCCTACGGACGCCCCTCCCCGTTCCGCACGTACCCGTACCCGGCACGGCTGTCACGCTGGATGAAGCAGACACCGCGCGGACGACTGTTCATCGGCACCGGCGTGTACGACTCGCTGACGACCGTCGGCGCGGCCGACCACCTGCTGCGGCAGTGGGGGTTGCCGCGCGAGCGCACCGAGACCCACTGGTACCGCGCCGGGCACATGATGTACAGCGACCCCGAGGTCGCGGTGCGCCTGAACGCCGACCTCCGCGCCTTCCTCACCCGCTGAGGAGTCCGACGAGGCTGCAGATCAGGCCGTGAGCGTCTCCATCGCGAAAGCCGCGAGCGCCACGGCCTGATCGGCGAGGACCGCATCGTCGAACACGACCGTCGGAGAGTGGTTCGGAGACGCCGTCTCGAGGTCGACCTCCGCCGGCGTCGCCCGCAGGAACAGGAACGCCCCCGGAACCTGTTCGAGCACGAAGGAGAAGTCCTCCGATCCCATCACGGGGTGCGCGGTCTCCCACACGCGTTCGTCGCCGAACAGGCCCCGCAGCGTGGCTCGCACCCGCTCCACCGCGCGGGCATCGTTCACGGTGGGCGCGCACAGCACGGTCACATCGACCTGGGCCGTGCAACCGTGGGCGGCCGCGATCTCGCGGACGAGTGCGGGGAGCTCCGTCTGCACGCGCGCACTCGACTCGTGCGACAGCACCCGCACCGAGGCGACGAGCGTCGCGGTGTCGGCGATGATGTTCCGGGCCGGTCCCCCGGCATGCAGCTGCGTGACGCTGAGGACGACCGGGTCGAACACATCGAAGCGGCGGGTGACGAACGTCTGCAGCGCGGTGACGAGTTCGGCGGCCACCGGCACGGGGTCCCGGGTCAGGTGCGGTGCCGAGGCGTGGCCCCCGGCTCCCGTGACGGTGATCTCGACCTCGATCGCGCCGGCCATGAGCGCGCCGGGACGGGTCGAGAACACGCCGTACTCGCCGGGCACGACATGGATGCCGAAGGCCGCGACCGGCCGGGACCCGGTGGTCTCGAGGAGCCCCTCGGCGAGCATCCGCTTCGCGCCGTCGCCGAGCTCCTCGCCGGGCTGGAACATCAGCAGGACATCGCCGTGGAGCTCCTCGCGACGCCCCGCCAGCAGGTGCGCGGCTCCGACGAGACCGGCGACGTGCAGGTCATGCCCGCAGGCGTGCATCCGCTCCCCCGTCGCCGCGTAGTCGAGCCCCGTGTCCTCGACGAGCGGAAGCGCGTCCATGTCGGCACGCAGCAGCACGGTCGGTCCGGGATGCGCGCCGCGCACGACCGCGGCGATCGAGCTCAGGCCCTCACCGAGGACCACCTCGAGTCCGAGGGTCTCCAGCGCGTCGAGCACCCGTCGCTGGGTGCGCGGCAGCTCGAGACCCAGCTCGGGGTCGGCGTGGATGGCGCGGCGCAGGGCCACGAGCTCGGGCAGCAGGACCTGAGCGTCGTCGAGCAGGGTCATTCAGGATCCGATCGAGTGGAGGAGGCTGTCGGTGCCGGCGTTCTGGATGCGCGGGATGGCCGCCACGAGCGCCTGTGTGTAGGGATGCTGCGGGTTTGTGACGATCGCGTCGGCATCGCCGTGCTCGACGATCTCGCCGCTGCGCATCACGGCCGTGGTGTCGGCGATGTAGCGCACCGCGGCGAGGTTGTGGGTGATGAACAGCACCGAGAGCTCGAGCTCGCGCTGCAGGTCGCGCATCAGGTTGAGCACCGCGCCCTGCACCGAGGCGTCGAGGGCGGACGTGATCTCATCCGCGATGATCAGGCGCGGCTTCACCGCGAGGCAGCGGGCGATCGCGACGCGTTGCCGCATGCCGCCGGACAGGCTCGACGGATGCAACTCCGACACACCGGGCTTCAGCCGCACGAGTTCGAGCAGCTCCTTGACGCCGGCCGCACGAGCCTTGGCGTTGCCGGAGCCGTGGGTGGCCAGCGCCTCGTCCAGGGTCTCGCCCACCGACATGCGCGGGTTCAGCGACGAGTACGGGTCCTGGAAGATCATCTGCACGTCTCGGGCGTGGGCCCGGCGATCACGGCGTCCGACCGCGAGGTCTTTGCCGTCGAGCAGGATCCGGCCCGACGTCGGCTTCTGGAGCCCCGCGACCGTGCGTGCGACCGTGGACTTGCCCGATCCGGATTCGCCCACCAGCCCCACCGTCGTGCCGTGCGGCACCGTGAGCGACACGTCGTCCACCGCATTCACGGCGTGGGGCCCGCGGCCGAATGTGACCACGAGGTTCTCGATGACGAGATCGGCCATCATGCACCCGCCTTCGCGAATTCGTCTTCGTGCACGCCCACGTCCTGCGGGTGCCAGCACGCCACGCGGCCGGAGCCGTGCGCGACGAGCTGAGGGGTCTCGGTGCGGCAGAGCTCGGTGGCGAACGCACAGCGCGGGGCGAACGCGCAGCCGACCACCGGCTGCGCGAGGTCCGGCGGCTCGCCGGGGATCGTCGCGAGCGGTGCCGTGCGGTCGGTGTCGAGATCCGGCAGCGACTCCGCCAGCGCGCGGGTGTACGGATGCGCCAGCCGTTCGGGTTCTGCAAGGTGGCGGACGTCGACGTCTTCGACGATGCGGCCGCCGTACATGACCAGGATGCGCTGGCAGAGCTCGGCCAGCACCGCGATGTCGTGCGAGACGACGATCGCCGCTGCCCCGGTCTCCTCGCACTCGCGGCGGAGCAGGGCGAGCACCCGCTGCTGCACCGTGACGTCGAGCGCCGTGGTGGGCTCGTCGGCGATGATCAGCCGCGGCTTCCCGATCTGCGACATCGCGATGAGCGCACGCTGCCGCATGCCACCGGAGAACTCGTGCGGGAACTGCTTGGCCCGACGCGCCGGATCGGTGATCGACACGGCAGCCAGAGCGTCGACGGCCGCGGCATCCGCTTCCCGCCGCGTCGCCTTCTGGTGCACGCGCGGCACCTCGGCGAGCTGCGTGCCCACGCGGAGCGCCGGGTTCAGCGCGGTGAGCGAGTCCTGGAACACGATACCGACCCTCGTGCCGAGCTTCTTCGCCGCACGCTCGCTCGACAGTCCGGACAGCTCCTCTCCCGCGAAGGTGAGGCGCTGCGCGCTGACGGCGGCCCCGGCCGGAGCCAGCTGCGCGATCGCCATCATCGTGACGCTCTTGCCGCTGCCGGACTCGCCGACCACGCCGACGATCTCGCCGGGTGCGATGCGGAACGAGACGTCCTGCACGGGGCGCACCCAGCCGTGCTCACCGGGGAAGGAGACGCTGAGGCCCGCAACGTCCAGCAGCGGTTCCACGTCGTCCCTCCGCTCCTCGACGGCAGTGGTCGAGGAGACGCGGTCAGGATCGCCGAGCTCGCGGACGCTGAGCGTGCGGGTGCGCCCCCGGCCGCGCATGTGGGAGGCCAGCGCCTCGCCGAACATGCCGAACATGATTCCGGCGAGCACGACCATCACACCCGGCCCCAAGATCGCGGACGGCTGGCTGTAGACCTGCTCGAAGCCCTCGCTGAGCAGGCGGCCCCAGTCGTACTCGGGCGGCTGCACGCCGACGCCGAGGAAGCTGAGGCTCGACAGGGCGAGGAGTCCCCCGCCGATCGAGATCGTGACGTTGACGATCACCGGCTCGGCGATGTTGGGGAGGATGTAGCGGGTGAACTGACGCGTCTTCGACACCCCGAGCAGGCGGGCCGCGGCCAGGTACTCCGAACCCCCGACGCGCGAGGAGAGGGTCTGTGCGAGGCGGGCGAACGAGGGGGTCATGGTCAGCGCGAGCGCGATCACGGCCGTCGTGGAGCCGGTGCCGAGCAGGATCACTGTGAGCATCGCGACCAGCAGCACCGGGAAGGCGAGCCAGGTGTTGATGACCGAGCCGAACATGCGCTGCACGCGCGGACCGGCGACGACCGGCAGCGCACCGAGGATCAGACCGGCCACGGCACCCAGAGCGGTCGCGGTCAGCGCCATCACGAGCGACAGCCGCGTGGCCACGAGCGTGCGCAGCAGCAGGTCCCGCCCGAGCGCGTCGGTGCCGAGAGGGTGCTCGGCGCTCGGTGGCTGGAGGAGGTCGGCGGGCGACGGGGTCTCGGCCTGCGTACCCCACAACATCGGGGCGAACACGGCGAGGAGGGCGAAGATCGCGATGAAGGTCAGCGAGATCAGCGCCATCGGGGACTGCAGCAGCCAGGTGCGCCGCCGGTGCGAGGAGGTCATGCGGTCTCCAGAATGGTCGTACGACGGTCGAGGATGGCGAGCACCACATCCACCAGCAGGTTCACGACGAGGATGATCGCCGCGTAGACGATCGCGAGCCCCTGCACGATGCCGTAGTCCTTGGTGATGATCGCCTGCACGAAGGCACTGCCCATGCCCGGCCAGTTGAAGACCCGCTCGACCAGGACGCTGCCGGCGATCATCGTCGCGAGCAGGGCGCCGCCGAGGGTCAGGGTGGCGGTGAGCATGTTCGGCAGGGCGTGCCGGAAGTACACCATCGCGGCCGGGAGCCGCTTGGAGCGCGCGGTGCGGATGTAGTCGTCGCTGAGCACATTGAGCGCCTCGACACGAGCGATGCGGGACAGCGACGCCGACGCGCCGAGCGCGAGCGCGAGGACGGGGAGGATGTACGACTGCGGGCCGCTGATGCCGGCGACCGGGAGGAGCGGGATCGTGATCGCGAACAGCGTCAGCAGTGCGACACCGATCAGATACTCCGGCACGGCGGCGAAGAAGCCCGTCACCGAGGTGAAGGCGACCTCGACGGGGCGACGGCGGTTGCCGGCGGTGAGGATCGCGATGGCGAGCCCGAGGGGGATCGCGATGAGGAGGATCACGATGAACGCGATGCCGGCGAGCTGCACGGTGGCGGGGAGCCGGTACTCCACCAGCTCGTTCACCGATCGTCCGGTGATCAGGGAGACGCCCAGATCGCCACGGAACACGATGCCCGTCAGATAGTTCCAGAACTGCACGATGAGAGGATCATCGAGCCCGAGCTGCGCCCGGCGCTCCGCCACCACGGATGCCGGTGCGGTCGGCCCGAGTGCCGCGCGGACCGGGTCTCCCCCGGCGGCGCGGAGGACGACGAACGCCGCCGTCACGATCACGAACATCGCGATGAGCATCCGGCCGATGCGCCGGAGGAGGAAGGGGATCCAGCGGCCGCCGCCGTGGCGACCACCCCGAGGGGTGGCCACCACGACGGTCTTCGGCCGCGTCACGATCTGCGACGTCATCCTGTCACTCTGTCACGCGGATCGTGGTCGGAGCGAGGATGCTCTTCGACATGCCGAACTCCACACCGACACCGTAGAAAGTCGACGTCGACGAGTAGACGGGCAGCACCTCGAGGTTGCGGAACAGGGAGTCCTGCGCAGCCTGCCAGGCGTCGCACGAGTCGGCTCCGGCCAGCGCCTGCGCCTCGCCCACCAGGTCGAAGTACTCCTGGTTGCTGTTGTAGGTCCAGTTACCGCCGTTGGGCGGGAACTCGCCGCCCAGGATGCCGGCCCAGTCACTCGGGAGGCTGGTGAAGATCGGCGCCCACACGATGTCCCAGTCGCCACCGGAGAAGATCACGTCGGTGTAGGACGCGGACGGGGTGGGCACAGCATCCACACCGATCTTCTTGAACTCGGTCTGCAGCAGTTCGATCGCGGCGGTGACGCCCTGGCTCTCGGATGCCGGGTAGAGCATCAGGATGGACAGCGGCTTGCCGTCCTTCGCGCGGATGCCGTCGGCACCCTCGACCCAGCCCGCGGCGTCGAGTGCGGCAGCAGCAGCATCCACGTCGTAGTCGGGGATGGCGCCGGAGCTGTCCATGGCGGTGCACGCGGCGCCGAATTCGGACACGAGTGTCGTGATCTGCTCGCCGCGACCGGCGGAGGCGACAGGCCCGACGGCTTCGCGGTCCACAGCCTGGGCGAGAGCTTCACGGACGGCGAGATCGTGGCCGACCCGGCCTTCCGCCTGGTTGAAGAAGATCAGTCCCGGGCGCAGCGGCACCTCGAGTTC
This sequence comes from Microbacterium maritypicum, assembly GCF_041529975.1. Taxonomy (NCBI): domain Bacteria; kingdom Bacillati; phylum Actinomycetota; class Actinomycetes; order Micrococcales; family Microbacteriaceae; genus Microbacterium; species Microbacterium maritypicum. The sequence continues at coordinate 3,327,482 of NZ_CP168030.1, forward strand.
TTTCGCGAACTCGGTCTTGTCGAGCCGGTCGCGCTCGCTGCCGCCGACCTCGGCGACGTTGGCCTCGCCGGTCTGGAGCATGTTGGCGGCGGTCGAATCGCTCTCGATGATCGAGACCTCCACCGTGCCGGGCAGCCCTGCTGTCTCGCTGGTCGTGTCGTCGGGACCCCAGGTGTAGTCGTCACGCAGCGTGAACGTGTACGACTGCCCCGGGGAGGACGCCTTCAACGCGTAGGCGCCGGTGCCGTGGAACTCGGTGTCGAGAACGGCCGGGTCGGCGAGACCGGACGCGCACACGATCGGCAGGGCGCCGATCGTCTCGGCGAGGAAGCTCTGGGCGTTCGCGCTGGTGAAGGTGACCGTGCGGGCATCGTCGTCCGCCTCGATCGTGAGGCCCTCGGCCGGGAAGTACACGCCCTTGTACGGCGAGCCCGTCTCGTCGGCCGCGGCGTACTCGAATGTGGACTTGACATCGGTCGCGGTCAACGGCGTGCCGTCGGCGCAGAGGATGCCGTCCTTGAGCGTGAACTCCACGCCGGTCGTGGTCGACTCCCACGAATCCGCGAGCAGCCCTCGGGGCTCCTCCCCGGTCGGGTAGAAGAGCAGCGACTCGTACCCGAACGTGGATACGGACTCACTCGCGTTCGTCGCGTTCGTGATCGGGTTGAGCGTTCCGGGATCCGATTGCACGGCGATCTTGATCGTCTGTGCTTCTCCTCCCCCGGGCTCCGCCGTACCGGCGCAGCCGGACAGGGCGAGGGCCGTCACGCCGACGGCGGCCGCGGCGACAATGCTGCGTCTCATGGTGTCCTCTCTCACGGGTTCCGCACGGTGCGGGTCAACCCAATTGAATGTTATGAATTACTCTTTATTGGCTCGTGTCGCCGGTGTTTCGGGTATGTAACTTCACGAGCGATCGTCGAGGAGGGCAGCGGCGCCCATCACCGACTTGAGCTCGAGGAACTCCTCGAACCCGTGGACACCGCACTCCCGACCGACGCCCGACTGCTTGTATCCGCCGAAGGGCGCACCGACATCGAGGCCTGCGCCGTTGATGCCGACGGTCCCGGTGCGCATGCGCAGAGCGATGTCGAGGGCGCGTCGAGGGTCGCTCGACCACACGCCGCCCGACAGTCCGTAGACGCTGTCGTTGGCCAGGTCGACAGCCTCATCGACCGTGCCGTAGGGGGTGATCGTGAGCACCGGACCGAAGACCTCCTCGTGGAAGATCCGCATGTCCGGCGTCACATCGGTGAAGATCGTGGGCTGCACGTAGGCGCCGCCTGCCGTCGGTTCGACGATATCGAGACCGCCGGTCAGCACCTGCGCGCCCTCGTCGATCGCCGTGGCGATGTGCGCCCGGACGCGATCGCGCTGCAGAGCCGAGGCGAGGGGCCCGGTCGCGGTCCCCTCCTCGCGCGGATCACCGGGGGCCCAGCCCGCGGCGACCTCGAGCGCGGCCTTCTGCCAGGCATCGCGCATGCTCTCCGGTACCAGGACGCGGGTCTGCGCGGCGCAGGTCTGGCCGGCGTTCGCGAAGCACGAGGCGAGCACTCCCCGCACCGATTCCTCGAGCGGTGCGTCGTCGAGCACGATCGCGGCGGACTTGCCGCCCAGCTCGAGAGCGACCTTCTTGATGGTCGCCGCCGCGGCGCGAGCCACCTGCTCCCCCACCTGGCGTGAGCCGGTGAAGGTGACCATGTCGACGCCCGGGTGGGCGACGAGGGGCGAGCCGACTCCTGCGCCGTCGCCGTGCACGATGTTCACGACACCGGCCGGCAATCCGATCTCGCGGAGGATGTCCCCGATGATCGCGGCGTTGAGAGGGGCGACCTCGCTGGGCTTGAGCACCACCGTGCAGCCCGCGAGAAGGGCGGCGCCGACCTTGAGCACGATCTGGTGCAGCGGGAAGTTCCACGGGGTGATCGCGGCGACGACGCCGACCGGCTCCGAGACGACGAGGGAGTTCGACACCGCCTCCCGCTCGACGTGCGCGCGGGCGGCATCGGCGAGCATGTTCAGGTCGGCGATCGCGACCCCGACCTGAGCGGAACGCGCGAACGCGATCGGCGAGCCCATCTCGGCACTGAGGGTCGCGGCGAGAAGCTCACGGTGGCGCGCCAACCCCTCGGCGAGCGCCTCTACGTAAGCGATCCGCTGCGCCATCGGCGTCGTGGACCAGCTGCCGAACGCGTCCGCGGCCGCAGCCACCGCGCGATCGACGTCCGCGGGGCCGCCTGCGACGACGGCGCCGATGACGGTGCCGTCGGCCGGGCTGACGACATCGATCGCCCTGAGGCCATCGACATCTTCCCTGATGCCTGCGATGTCGTGCCCGATGGTCATGTCAGACCCCTGCCCGCTGCACGAGGTGCGCGTCGGGCGCGAGCGGAACGGGACGCGGGACGCCCTCATGGATGAGGTGCCACGGCGAGGGGAACTCCCCCACCGGCACGTCGATGAGGATCGGCTCGTTCGCGGGGACCGCATCGGCGAGCACACCCGCCAGTTCCTGCGGCGTGTACGCCCGCGCGGAGCGGATGCCGTACGCGTCGGCCAGCTTGCCGTAGTCGGGGTTCGTCAGGTCGCTGGCGAAGTAGCGCGCGCCGTAGCGGTTCTTCTGGATGCGGCGCACGTTGCCGTAGAACCCGTCGTGGAAGACGATCGTCACCAGTCCGAGGCCGTAGCGCTTCGCCGTCGACAGCTCCTGCAGGGTCCAGGAGAATCCGCCGTCGCCGTTGACCGAGACCACCGAGCGGGTGGGATCCGCGGCCTTCACACCCAGCGCCGTCGCGAAGCCGTAGCCCAGCGTGCCCTGGTAACCGGGGCCGATGTAGGTGCGCGGCTGGTACGCGGGGTAACAGGCGCTGGCCGCGTAGCCGACCTGGGTGAACTCGCTCACGAAGACGCCGTCCTCGGGCAGCGCACCGCGGATCGCGGCGAGGTACTCGCGCTGCGGGGCGATGTCGTCGAACTGCTCGGCGAGCCAGGAGCGGACGCGGACGAACTCGCTCTCGCGGGAATCGCGCTGCGGGGACCCCACCTCGGCGGCGAGCGCGGCGAGCGCCAGCCGGGCGTCGGCGTGGAGGGTCTGCACGGCGGCGCGCGGGCCGCCGAGGTCTGCCTCTTCCGCGTTCACGAGGATCACCGGTGCACCATGGGTGTCCACCTGGGTTCCGAAGGTGGAGACGAAGCGGGTTCCGACCGCCAGTACGAGATCGGCGTCCTCACGGAAGGCGCGGAGCGCGAGCGAGTCGAACGCGAGGCGGTGCCGGGCGTCGAGCGCTCCCCGGCCGTTCTCGGTCATCAGCACGGGAATCTCCAGCGCCTCAGCGAGCGCCTGCAGAGCGACGGACGCGTTCGAGGCGAGCACTCCGCCGCCGACGACGATCATCGGCCGCCGGGCGGCGAGGAGCCGGGCCGCCGCGTCGCGGATCTGCTGCTCGTCGGGAACGAGCGGGGCGTCGGCGACCATCTCGGCCGCCGCCATGCGCGAGGTGGCGGCGAGCACGTCCGGCGGCACCTCGATCGCGACGGGACGCGGGCGGCCGCTGCGCAGCTGCACGAAGGCCTCGCGCACGAGTCCGGGGATCTCGTCGGCGGAGCGGGCGATGCCGGTCCACTTGGTGAGCCGTTCGAGGATGCCCGTCTGGTCCGGGATCTCATGCAGGGCGCCGAGTCCGCGGCCGATGGCCTTCGAATCGATCTGTCCGGCGATGAGCAGTATCGGCGAGTTCGCGGAGTAGCCCGTCGCCACACCGGAGAGGGCGTTGAGCACTCCCGGGCCGGGAACGACCATGGCGACACCGACGTCTCCGGTGCTGCGCGCATACCCGTCTGCCATGTAGGTCGTCGCCTGCTCGTTGCGAGCGCAGATGAAGTCGACCTGGTCGGCGCGGGCATGGAGGGCGTCTGCGGCGGCATCGAGCTGAACGCCCGGAATGCCGAAGATCCGTGAGACTCCCTGGTTGATGAGGGAGTCTGCGAGCAGATCGCCACCGGTGTGGTCGGTCATCTGTTTCCTCTCGTGAGCAGCATTGCGTGATTGACTGTATTAGATACATTCAATTACTGCAAATAGGAGAATCGCCCTGATCCGCCGCTCCCCGGCGGCGGGGCGTCCCTAGGATGTGAGAGATCCGCTGCAGAACACTGCCCCGACCGAAGGATTCCCGTGGCCAGCACCCAGGATGACGCGCGCACCTTCCAGCGTGTCGCGCCCGCACAGTCCGTCGCCGACCGCGTCGTGACCGAGGTCGAAGCGATGATCAAGTCCGAGGGCCTCACCCCCGGCCACCGCATCGGCACACGACAGGACCTGTGCGAGCAGTTCGGCGTCGCGCCGGCCACACTCGGCGAAGCGCTGCGCGTGCTGCGCGCCCGCGGCTCCGTCGACCTGCGCCCTGGCCCGGGCGGCGGCATCTTCGTCGCCGACCAGTCGCCGCTCATCCGCCTCGCCCACAGCGTGCTCCGTCTGCGCCAGACCGGCGCTCCGGTCAACGACGTGATCAAGGTGCTCGATGCGCTCGACGAGGCGGTCATGCATGACGCCGTCCTGAACCGCACCGATGCGGACATCGCCGACCTCGACGCGGTCATGTCCGACCTCGCCGACCACTGGCACGACCCGATCGAGGGGCTGCACGGCAACTGGCGGCTGCATCGCCGCATCGCCGAGATCTCGCCGAACGCGGTGCTGCGGACGTTCTACCTCAACCTCGTCGACTACATCGAGGGCGAGACCGCCGGCGCGGCGGATGAGGACGCACTGGCCGTCCCCGGATTCCGCCAGGACACGGACGAGCGCCTGCACATCCACGAGGCACTCATCGATGCGATCCGCAGCAGCGACGTCGAGGCCGGGCGCAAGGCCGTGCTGGACCACCGCACGCTCGGCCGCTGACCGCGGTTCGGTACCGCGACCGGACGGCGCCCGCGCCTAGCGGGACACGTGCCGGAGAGCGAGCGCGGCCAGCGCCGCGGCCTGATCGCCGAGCACCGCATCGTCGAAGACCGCGTGCGGTGAATGGTTCATCGGGATCTCGTCCGGGTCGACGTGCAGCGGCGTCGCGCTCAGGAACAGGAAGGTCCCCGGCACTTCGCGGAGCACGAATGAGAAGTCCTCCGAGGCCATCCAGGGCACGGCGAGCTCTTCGACCCGGTCGTCGCCGAACTCCTCCCGGAGCACCGCCGTCGCCGCCGCGGTCTCCGGGGCCGTGTTGACGGTCACCGGATAGCCGATGATCACCTCGACATCGGCCGTGCACCCGTGCGCGGCCGCGATGCGCTCGACGAGGGGCGGAAGTTCCGCCTGGGCCTGTGCGATCGAGGCCTCGGACAACGTGCGCAGCGTCGCGGCGAGGCCGGCCTGCTCGGGGATCACGTTCACGACCTCGCTCGCGAACAGCTTCGTCACCGAGAGCACCACGGGGTCGAACACGTCGACGCGCCGGGTGACCCAGCTCTGCAGCGCCAGCACGATCTCGGCGACCGCGGGCACCGGGTCGACCGCCTGATGCGGGCGGGAGCCGTGGCCACCCCGGCCGTGCACGGTGACCCTCAGCACGTTCGCACCGGCCATGATCGTGCCCGGTTTGAGTTGGAACGTGCCGCGCTCCCCCGGACCGACATGGATGCCGTATGCCGCTTCGACCCTCGCGCCTGACGCCTCGAGCACGCCGTCGCGGATCATCAGCGGCGCACCTCCGCCGGCCTCCTCGCCCGGCTGGAACATGAAGACGACGGACCCCGCGATGCTCTCCCGCCGTGCCGCGAGCAGCCGGGCGGCACCGACGAGTCCGGCCACATGGAGGTCATGTCCGCACGCGTGCATGGCGCCGTTCACGGACGCGTACTCGAGCCCGGTCTCCTCGACGATCGCCAGCGCGTCCATGTCGCCCCGCAGCAGCACCGACGGCCCGTCCGCCGCTCCGCGCAGCACCGCGGTGACCGAGCTCAGGTCACTGCCGGTGGTGATCTCGAGGCCGAGGTCGGCGAGTTCCGCGAGCACGACGGCCTGCGTCTGCGCAAGCTCGAAACCGACCTCGGGGATGCGGTGCAGGCGGCGTCGCAGATCGACCAGCTCGGGCAGCAGGCGGGCGGCATCGTCGCGCAGCGTCACAAGTTCTCCTTCTTCGCGGTGTAGACGGTCCGTCCGTCGATGAGCACCTCCCGCACGGTCGAGGCGACGTCGAGCGGGTCTCCGGTCCACAGAACCACATCCGCGTCGCGGCCGACCTCCAGCGCACCGACGCGGTCGCCGATGCCGGCGATGTCGGCCGCGGCGGAGGTCACGGCGGCGATGGCGGTCTCGCGGGGAAGGCCGGCACGCACGGCGACGGCAGCCTGCAGAGCGAGGAGCCCGATGGGAACCACCGGATGATCGGTGGTCAGGGCGACGCGCACTCCCGCGGCGGCGAGGGTCGCGAGGTTCGCAGGATCGGCCTCGCGCACCTCGACCTTGGATCGGCTCGACAGGATGGGGCCGAAGATGACGGGCACATCGCGCTCCGCGAGCACGTCGGCGAGCTTGTGGGCCTCGGTTCCGTGGTTGAGCACGAGACGCAGCCCGAACTCCTCGGCGATGCGCAGCGCCGTCGCGATGTCGTCGTGCCGATGCGCGTGCTGCTCCCAGGAGAGCGCGCCGTCGAGGGCCTCGGTGAGCGCCTGCTTTCCCAGGTCGACCGCGAACGGTGTGCCCTCGGCGCGGGCGCGATCCCGCCGTTCGGCGTAGTCGCGCGCATCCAGGAGCGCCTGCCGGATGACGAGCGCGATGCCGAGACGGGTCGACGGCAGCTGCTTGCGCTCCCCATAGGCCTGCTTCGGATTCTCGCCGAGCGCCGACTTCATGCCGAGGGCCGCGCGGATGACCTGCTCGTCGACCGAGCGTCCACCGGCGGTCTTGATCGCCACGCTCTGCCCGCCGATCGGATTCCCCGATCCCGGTTTCACGACGACCGCCGTGATGCCGCCTGCCAACGCGTCGGCGAACGCCATGTCCTCGATGTTGATCGCGTCGATCGCCCGCACGCCGGCGGTCACGGGCGACGACACCTCGCTGCCGTCGAAGCCCGCGGGGCCGTTGGCTTCTTCGTGCACGCCGATGTGGCTGTGCGGGTCGATGAGTCCGGGCAGGACCCAGCATCCCGTCGCATCGATCACCCGCGCACCGTCCGGCACCGCGATCCCGACACCGACCGCCTCGATGCGGCCGCCCGCCACGAGCACCGTGCCGCCGTCGAGCTCCTCGCCGAGGCCGGTGACCACGCGTCCGCCGACGATCGCGACGTCAGCGCTCATCCCTGCTCCTCGCTCGTGTGCATCGTGTTCCCTCCCGTGCGCCGTTCGACGAGCGCGCGCGTCCGTGTCAGCAGATCATCGAGGTCGAGGCTGAGGATGCCGGCAGCGGGGTCGACCCGCACGACGATCCCGTCCTCGCACTCCGGCGGCTCTCCGCTGAGATCCACGAGAGGATCGTCGACCCAGACCCACGGCAGACCATCGGCATAGCGGCGGATGTGCGCGAGCTTGTCGAACTGCACGGGCAAGAAGGGCCAGGGCTCCTCCGGCAACTCGAGCGGCCCGCGGAACGCCGTGTGCGCGTTGTGTCCCCACTCGGATGCCCAGACGATGTCGAAGTGCTCGGCCAGCTCGTGCAGGCGTCGGGCCGCCGAGTCCGGGATGGCGACGTCGCGGACCCACCGGCCCCAGGCGGAGAGGTGGTGCATGCTCACCGGGACCGAGGGCTCGCCCTCGATCACGAACACGTCGCTGATCCCGAGCACGAGGACCGGGCGGTCTCCGCGCGGCGGTCGCGCCGTGTACTTCGCCATGTCAGTCGTCCACCGCGTCGGCGAGCAGCGGCGCGTCTGCGGCACCCTCGAAGTAGTTGCCGCCCTCGATGCGCACCAGCCGCTCCGCCTCATCGAAGCTCACGCCCACCGGGTCGCCGCCGGCTGCGACCGCGCGGTGCTGCTTGGCCATCATCCGCCGGATCATCGCGATGCCCTGATCGGTGGTCGTGAGGTGATCCTCGGAGTGCAGCGAGATGGCACCCTGCGACTTCTGCGCCTCGTAGTCACCGGGCAGGCGCTGATGCTCGAGGTCGGTGAGCTCCTTCCACGGCTTGCCCTCGTGCGTGGAGCGGAGCTTCGCGAGGAAGTCGGGATCGGCATCGCGCGCCACGGTGAAGATGCGGAAGTTCGTGTCATCCATCGGCACGACCCAGCCGATCATGTTCGTCTGCCCCGAGCTGAGCTTCGGGCTGGCCACGACCCGCAGGTTCGGGAAGATGACCTCGGTGACGCGGCGCAGCTGACGACCGTCGCCGAGCTCGCGCATCTGGATGCTGCGCACGCCGAGCGGCGTGTACTCGTAGCTGACCTCGGGGATGAGCGCCATCTCGGGCGTGAACTGGTTGCCGCTGAAGCGCGCGTGCAGGATCGGCACGTGGAACGGGTCCATCACGTTCTCCCAGTGCTGCAGCCAGTTGAAGTCGAGCTGGGCGGGTCCGCCGCCGCCCACGCCCTGGTCGTTGACGATCAGCTGCTCGTCGTCGGCGAGCTCCTCAAGGGTGTCGTACCGCGGAAGCACGGGCTTCTTCTCGGGCGGGCCCAGGTACGCCCAGATCAGGCCGTACTGCTCCTCGACCGGATACCAGGGCTGGCGCACACGATCGCGGTGCAGGCCCAGTTCGGGCTCGCACGGCTGCTCGAGGCAGTGCCCCTCGGTGTCGAACACCCACCCGTGGTAGCAGCAGCGGATGCCCTCCTCTTCGACGCCGCCGTAGAACAACGAGGCGCCGCGGTGGATGCAGCGCGGGTGCAGCAGGCCGGCCTTGCCCTTGCGGGTGCGGAAGAGCACGAGCTCTTCGCCCAGCACCCGCAGCGAGATCGGGCGCGTCGTCGCATCCTCGACCTTCGCGACCGGGTGCCAGTAGCGGCGAAGCACCTCGCCGTAGGGGGTACCGGGGCCGACCTGGGCGAGCTCGTTGAGCGGCTGCCCGAGGCGTAGGCCGTATGCGGTTCCGGTGTCCATGTTCGCTCCGTTCGTGCGGGGGGTCAGATGTCGAGGACGAGACGCTCGCCGAGAGAGCGGGAGACGCAGATCATCATCGTCTCGTTGCTCTCGCGCTCGTCGGGGGTGAGGATCGAGTCCCGGTGTTCGGGGGTGCCGTCGATCACGGTCGTCTCGCAGGTGCCACAGACGCCCTCGAGGCAGGAACTCGGCACCCCGATCCCGGCGCTCTCGAGCATCTCGAGGATGCTGCAGCCGCGGTCGACCGTGACGACGAGGTCGGACCTGGCCGCCACGACCTCGAAGGTGTCGGCGCCCTGCGACTCGCCGAACGTCTTCGGCTGGAAGCGCTCGAGATGCAACGCACCGTGCGGCCAGTCGAGGCTGAGCGTTTCGAGGGCATCCAGCATGCGTTCGGGGCCGCACGCGTACACGGCGGACCCGGCGGAGGGGACACCGATCCACGCGGCGAGGTCGAGTCGCTCGTCGGCGTCGCCACGGACCAGGAGCGTCTCGCCCCCGGCCAGCTGGGGGTAGCGGAGGAACGCCATCCGTTCCTCCGTCGAGCCGAGATACGCCAGGCGCCACGGGATCCCGCGGCGGACGGCCTCGGACAGCATCGGCAGGATCGGCGTGATGCCGATGCCGCCCGCGACGAACACGTACTCCGTTGCGGGGGCGAGCGCGAAGTGGTTGATCGGGGCGGAGACGGTCACGAGTTCGCCGACCCGGAGACTCTGGTGCACATAGCGGGAGCCGCCGCGACTCGGGCTCTCGGCCAGGATCGCGACGCGCCAGGCAGTGCGGTCGGCGGGGTCGGAGCACAGCGAGTACTGGCGCTCCACTCCGTTCGCGAAGCGGAGGTCGATGTGCGCGCCGGGCTCCCACGCGGGCAGGGGCGCGCCCGTCGGGTCGTCGAGTTCGAGGGACAGCACGTCCCGCGCCTCCCACCGCATCGCCCGCACGCGCAGGGCGAGGGACGCTTCCGGGGAATCCACCGCAGAATGGGGCACCGTCGCTCCGCTCCTTCCGTCGTTCCGGCCGCCATCGACCGAATTGACCACATTCGATATATTCAATTGCGATAGTATGGATGATGCCCGGCACTGTCAAACGGACGGACGGGTGCCGCACGAGCGGATGATGAGAGAGGCGGAACGGATGTCGGAGCTGAGACTGCGGGAGGACCTGAACGCGATCCCCGGATACACCCCGGGGAAGGCCGCGCCGCAGGCGGAGACCACCGGACCGGTGTTCAAGGTGTCGTCGAACGAGAACCCCTATCCCCCGCTCCCGTCGGTGACCGCGGCCATCGCCGACCGGCTCGCGCATATCAACCGCTACCCCGAGACCGCGGCGACCGCCCTCACCGCCGTGCTGTGCGAGCGGTTCGGCGTCGAGCCGGTGAACGTCGTGCTCGGCAGCGGATCGGTCGAGGTCGTCTCGCAGCTGATGCGCGCGACGGCCGGCGAGGGCGATGAGATCCTGTTCGCCTGGCGGTCGTTCGAGGCGTATCCGATGCTCGCTCGCGCGGCCGGAGCCGTGCCCGTCATGGTTCCCCTCACGGACGACCACCGGCACGACCTCGACGCGATGCGGGCGGCCATCACCGATCGCACGCGCCTGATCCTGGTGTGCAACCCCAACAACCCGACCGGAACGACGATCGGCGACGCCGAGCTCGACCGGTTCCTCGCCCAGGTCCCGCCGCACATCGTCGTCGTGATCGACGAGGCGTACGTGCAGTTCAACGACCGCGACGACTCCCCCGTCGGCATCGAGTACTTCCGCCGCTACCCGAACGTCGCCGTCGCGCACACCTTCTCGAAGGCCTACGGCCTGGCCGGCATGCGCATCGGCTACGCGATCGCCCCCGAGCAGTTGGGCGTCGCGCTGCGCAAGGTCGCCATCCCGTTCGGCGTGACCGACCTGGCGCAGACGGCCGCGATCGCCTCCCTCGCCGCCGAGGACGAGCTCGAGGCCAGGGTCGCCGAGCTCGTCGTCGAGCGGGAGCGCGTCGTCGCCGCCTTCACCACCGCCGGCCTCGCGCTTCCCGAGAGCAAGGGCAACTTCGTCTGGCTTCCCCTCTGTGATGCCACGGCCGCTGCCGCCGAGCTGTTGGAACGCCACGGCCTGCTCGTGCGGCCGTTCCCGGGCGAAGGGCTCCGGGCGACCGTCGCCGAGCCCGAGGCCAACGAACGGCTCATCGCGCTGGCACCCGAGATCGCCGCACTCGTCGCCCCCGCGGAGGCCGTGCTCGCCTCGCGGTGACCGTTTTCTTCGCCGGCGACGCGCTCAGTCGCCGGCGAAGTGCGCGAATCGCGCCAGCGCGGCCTCCACGGCTGCCGGTTCGGCGGGTTCCGCGAACAGCTCCGGCGGCGCGTCGCGGGTCGCGCTCGCGTGCGTCCAGCATCCGATGACGCGTCCCTGCTCGATGAGCGTGGCGCGCACCATGCCGTTCTTGCCCGGGCCGACGGTGGCCAGGTGCTCGGGCGCGCACACGGTCGTGCGGTCGGCGTAGGAGATGTAGTACTCGTCGAAGGCAGGGAGGGCGTGGACCGTCGCCGCGCCCGTCGCTCGCCGCGGACGCTGAAGCGACACGAACAGCCCTTCGTCCACCTCGTCGACCCGCCCTGCCGCGCGCTCGACCGCCTCGCGTGACTGCCCGAGCGTGAGTCCCGACCACCACGCGAAGTCGGCGACGCCCGCCGGTCCATGTCCGCCGATGTACCGCACGAACAGCTCGGCGAGTGGGTCTGCCGGGCGGGTGTGCTCGCGGATGTGCTCCTCGGCCAGCACGAACCGCTGGTCTCTGGTGATGCCCGCCCGCGCGGCGACCGGCCCCTGGCAGATGCGGCCGTCGATCGTGAGGGTGAAGAGCAGATGGATGCCGCGCTGCCCCGTCGGGTCGATGCCGACGCCCTCGAGGATCTCGAACACCTCGGCGCGGGTGCGGCCACCGTCGCGCAGCTGCGGTGTCAGCGCGCGCACCGCCGTCGCGACCATGCCGTCGTCGATGCCCAGCTGACGGTGACGGGAAACCGCCTGCTGCCGCTGTCGGGCGGCGGTGACCTCGAGCATCCAGCCCAGGTCGCGTGCCGGCACGGTGTGCAGCGTGCCGCGCATGGTCCACGCCCGCACGAGGTCGCCGCGGTCGAACGCACGGTCGACGTCGCGCAGACGCACCGGCCCGCGGGTACGCGCGGCGAGCGCCCAGCGGCCCGCGGTGAAGTCCTGGCTCTGCACCGCGAGCATGTGGTGCGCGGCATCCGTCACCGTGCGCGCCGGCGCGCTCAGCCGATGCGAGCGGAGACGCTCGGTGAGCAGGGTCGCGGTGTTCATGCCCCCATCATGCCGGGCGCCACCGACGCGGCGCAGGAGACTCTCAGCCCTGCAGCGTCACTTCGCGGCGCTCGGGCAGCACGATCGGGTGCGACCCCGCCATGACCTCGAGCACGCGGATCACCTGGCACGAGTAGCCGAACTCGTTGTCGTACCAGACGTAGAGGATCAGGGTGTCCTCGTCGGCGATCGTGGCGAGGCCGTCGACGATGCCGGCGCGGTGCGAGCCGACGAAGTCGGTGGAGACGACGTCGGGGCTCTCGACGTAGTCGATCTGCTGGCGCAGCTTCGAGTGCAGCGAGACGCGGCGCAGGTAGTCGTTGACCTGCTCCTTGGTGGCCGGGCGCTCGATGGTGAGGTGCAGCACCGCGAGCGACACATCGGGCGTGGGCACACGGATCGAGCTGCCGGTGAGCTTGCCCTCCAGCTGCGGGAGCGCCTTGGCGACGGCCTTCGCGGCTCCGGTCTCGGTGATGACCATGTTGAGCACCGCAGAGCGACCGCGGCGGTCGCCCTTGTGGAAGTTGTCGATCAGGTTCTGGTCGTTCGTGAACGAGTGCACGGTCTCGACATGCCCCTTGACGACGCCGTACGCCTCGTCGATCGCCGCCAGCACCGGGGTGATGGCGTTCGTGGTGCAGGAGGCCGCGGAGAGGATGCGGTCGGAGGCGGCGATCGTCTCGTCGTTGATGCCGTGCACGATGTTCTTGAGCGGGCTCTTTCCCGGTGCGGTGAGCAGCACGCGCGCGACGCCCGTCGAGCGCAGGTGCTGGGAGAGGCCTTCCTCGTCGCGCCAGCGTCCGGTGTTGTCGACGACGATCGCGTCGTGGATTCCGTGGGCGGTGTAGTCGATGGATGCCGGGTCGTCGGAGTAGATCACCTGGATGCGGGTGCCGTTCGCGATGATCTGCTCGGCCTCCTCGTCGACGGTGACGGAGCCGGCGAAGCGGCCGTGCACCGAATCGCGCAGCAGCAGGGAGGCGCGCTTGGCGAGGTCGTTCTCCGCCCCGCGGCGGACGACGATGGCGCGCAGCCGCAGTCCGCTGCCGCCGCCGGTGTGGGCGATGAGGATGCGGGCGAGGAGGCGACCGATGCGCCCGAAGCCGTAGAGAACGACGTCGGTGGGCTCGGCGGCGACGGCCCCCATGGCGGGTGCGAGTTCCTCGGCGAGGTAGTCGTCCAGAGGCCGGCCGCTCTCGGCGTGCCCCGCGACCAGGCGCGCGACGTCGAGCGACGAGGCGCCGGGAGCGAGGGCGTGGATCGCCTCGAGCACGGCGAGCGTGTCTTCGATCGGGAGCCGCTCGTGCCCGAGTTGGGCGACGCGCTCGTGCACCTCGACCAGTCCCGTCGCCGAGAGCCCGAGCAGTCGGTGCCCGTGCAGCGAGGTGACCACATCGTGTTCGCGTCGAAGCGCCCCGATGAGCGGGATCATCCGCTCCGCCAGCTCTTCGCTCTCAGCCCAGTCGTCGCGGTGTGCCGCGGAATCGTTCATCTGCGTCCTTGCATGTGTGAGCGCGCGCCGAGATCGCCGGCGCGCGAATGTGCCGGGTGGATCGGGGGATGCCACCAGCGTACAAGCCGCGAGATGACGAGCCGAATCGGCGGCACGCACCGGCTGCGGATCGCCGGCGGTCTCCCCTCGTCATGGAGATCCGCACCCCGTCACGCTCGGTCAGTACTGCGCCGAGAATGCCCCGTCCGACTTGAGCAGCTGTCCCGAGACCCAGCGGCCCTCGTCCGACACGAGGAACTCCACCACGGCCGCGACGTCGGCGGGCCGTCCGAGTCGCCCGAGCGGCGTCATCCCGGCCAGTTCCGTGCGCGTCTCGTCGTCCATCCAACCGGTGTCGATGGGTCCGGGGTTCAGCACGTTCGCCGAGATGCCCCGCGGACCGAGCTCGCGGGCAGCCGAGATGACCAACCGGTCGAGAGCGCCCTTGGATGCGCCGTAGGGGAGGTTTCCGGTCACGTGGTCGCTGGTGAGGGCGAGGATCACTCCCCCGTCGTCGCCGACCTGTCGCGCGAACGCCGCGATCAGCAGCAGGCTCGCCCGTGCGTTCACGGCGACGTGCAGGTCGAAGCTCTCGGCCGTGGTGTCGAGCATGCCGGATTGCACGTCGTGCGCATGGCTGAGGATGAGCGCGGAGATCGGACCGTGCGCGGCCACCACCTCGGCGATCAGGGCCTCCGGTCCATCCACGGTCGACAGGTCGGCGAGGTGGTCGGCGTCGCGGAGGTCGCTCGTCACGACGGTCCAGCCGGCCGCACGCAGGCGGGGGACGATGCCGGCGGCGATGCTGTTCGCGCGCGCGGCGCCGGTGATCAGGGCGAGGGGCATCCGGCCACGCTACCGGACCGACTCCCGGGCTCGGCGCGGCCCGCGCAGGGGCCGAGACACATCACGACGGCACCGGCCGCTCCCCTCAGGCGAGAGCGGCGATCGCGTCGCGGAGCACCCCGTCGGCCTCATCGAGCGCGGATGCCGCGGCCTGCGGTGTGGCGTCGACCGCCAGCATCAGCAGGGCGCGCTTGACCGAGCCGTCCGCCCCCTGCAGCGCGGCGGCCGCGACGTCGATGTCGACGCCGGCGAGCTGCGACACGGTACGGATGGAGCGCGCGTGGAGCTTCTCGTTCGTGGCGAGGAGATCGACCATCACCCCGCGGTAGGTCTTGCCGAGCTTGATCATCGACAGGGTCGTGAGCATGTTCACGACGAGCTTCTGCGCGGTGCCGGCCTTGAGCCGCGTCGATCCGGAGATGAACTCCGGTCCGGTCACGACCTCGATGGCGACCTCCGCGGCGGCACCGATCTCGGAGTCCGCGTTCGAGGCGATCGCCGCCGTGAACGCGCCGACGCTGCGGGCGTAGTTCAGCCCGCCGACGACATACGGCGTCCGGCCGGAAGCCGAGATGCCGACCACCGTGTCGTCGGCCGAGAGTCCGAGTTCACGCAGGGATCCACCTGCCGCCTCCGCGTCGTCCTCCGCATTCTCCACGGCCGAACGGATCGCGATCTCGCCGCCGGCGATCAGCCCGACCACCATCGAGGGGTCCGTGCCGAAGGTGGGCGGGCACTCGCTGGCATCCAGCACGCCGATGCGGCCTGCCGTGCCGGCCCCGATGTAGATGAGCCGACCGCCGCGCCGGAACCGCTCCGTGATCGCGTCGACGACCGCCGCGATCTCGTCCGCCCGTTCGGCGACCGCCTCGGGGACCCGCCGGTCCTCGTCGTTCATCCGATGCACGAGCTCGGCCGTGCTCAACAGGTCGAGATCCCCGCGCTCGGTCGTGGATGCCTCGGTGCCGAGGCCTTCCAGTACGGAGAGGAGGGAGGCGAGGCGGGAGTCGTCATTCGGCACGGTGGACGAACCTTTCGTGAGGGAGATCGGTGCGGCGTGCGATCAGCAGCGCGCCGTCGAGGGCGTCGCCGGCGGCGGGGACCACCCGGCGTCCGGCGGCGTGCAGCGAGGAGATGAGACTGTCTCGGAACCAGGCGTGATCCGTGAGGCCGCCGTGCAGCGCGATGTCGCGAGTCAGTGACGAGGCGGCGACGGCCGTGGCGGTGAGCAGGCGGATGCCTTCCGTCGCGATCCGGTGGGCGACGTCGTCACCGGTCTCTGCGGCGTCGAGCACGAGAGGCGCCAGGGAGCCGAGACGCCGAGCGACCGATCCCTCCTCTGCGAGCCAGGTGACCACGTCGTCGGCAGGAAGGATGCTCGCGGCGACTGTTTCACTCAGTCGCGTATCGGGTCCGAGCCCGGCGGTCGCCCGCTGCACGGCTCTGGCCGCTTCGCGGCCGAGCCAGGATCCGCTGCCGAGGTCGCCGATGTCGGGCCCCCAGCCGTCGATCAGACGGATGCCGTCTGCGTCGGCGCCGAGCGCCGCAGCGCCGGTGCCCGCGATCAGCAGCACTCCGGGCGAACCGCCGAGAGCGCCCGCGTGGGCGGTGACGACGTCGGACGCGACGGCGACGCGCGCCCGCACCGACGCGGCGAGAGCGGCCGCGAGCGCCAGAGCGGCGGCGGGTGCGACCCAGGCGCCGGCTGCGCCGACCCCGAGAAGTTGGGGTGCCGCGTCCTGGTCGAGCAGAGGAAGGATCGACGCGACGGCGTCCTCGACGCCGTTCGGCGTCGCGAGCCCCGGGGAGCCGATGCCCGATCGTACGACGCGCTGCTCGGCGTCGACCATGGCGCGGCAACGTGTCTTGCCGAGGTCGACCGCTACGGCCGTCGGGGCGCTGCTCATCCTTCTCCTCGCTGTGACGTTCACAACAGTTCGGAAAGAGTCTACATCGGATCTAGACTTACTGAAAAGAATTTACCCAACGTTGCGCAGGGGCCCACGACATACTGAGAATCCCACATCTCTGGAGGAAGCGGATGAGCATTCAGTCGACGATCGAGGCAGCGGCCGCGACGCTGCCCCCGTCTCTCGCCCGCGTCGCCGCAGCGATTCGGGAGAATCCGTCCGTCGTCATCGACATGACCATCAACGAACTCGCCGAGGAGTGCCACACCTCCGTGGCCTCGGTCGTACGGTTCTGCCGCGCGATCGGATTCAGCGGCTATGCGCCGCTGCGCATGGCGCTCGCGACCGAGCTGGGCAAGGAGGCGGCGCAGTTCTCGGCGCGGGGCGCATTCGGGTCCGAGATCTCCGACGAGGACACGCTCAGCGAAGCAGTGTCCAAACTCGCCTCTCTCGAACTGCTCGCGATAGAGGAGACGGTGGCCCGACTCGACTTCGACGTACTGGAGGCCGCGATCGACGCCGTGGACCGCGCCGACCGCATCCTGATCTTCGGCATCGGGGCGAGCCAGTTCGTCGCAGAAGACCTCGCACACAAGCTCCTTCGCGTGGGCAGGAATGCCCACGTCCCCTCCGACCCGCACGAAGCGATCGCCGCGACCGTCCTGCAGACCTCCCCCACGGTCGCCATCGGGTTCTCACATGCGGGCTCCACCGCGGAGACGGTGCGCTTCCTGGAGACGGCGCGTGCCAACGGCGCGGCGACCATCGCAGTCACGTCGGCCAAGGACTCCCCCCTCGCCGGCGCCGCCGATCACGCATTGTTCACCGAGGTGCGCGAATCCACCTTCCGCGCCGGAGCGATGGTCAGCCGGATCGCGCAGCTGGCGCTCGTCGACTGCCTGTTCGTCGGCATCGCGAAGCGCCGTTTCGCCGAAACCGTCGACGCGCTGCGCCGGACCCGCGAGGCCACCCGGGCCCTCCGCGACTGAGCTCGCGCCGGCCTCCTCCCCCAGGTTCGACACCCACGGCGACCGGCGGCGAGATCGTCATATTTCCGTAATGTAAACGATCTACGTATCTCTCGACTTTCTTGAACATTGTTGCCATACTGGCCACACCCGAAGGCGAGAGGACGACGACGTTGACGTATGAGCACGGCACCACGATGGTGCGCCCCTTCCGACCCGGTGAGAGCGCTGCTCTTGCCGAGGCCTGGACCCGATCCGCCCCGCAGGACGGGATCACCCCCGCACGACTGCGCGATCTGGTCCTGCTCGATCGGAACTTCGATGCGGACGGCCTCCTCATCGCCGAGCGCGACGGCGCGATCGTCGGAGCGGCCTATGCCGTCCGCCGCCGCATCGCACACGACGCCGGCGATCTCCAGCCGGAGACCGGGTGGATCCCGTTCTTCTTCGTCGTCCCCGAGCAGCGCGGACACGGTCTCGGGCGCAGCCTACTGACCCAGGCGATCGGCTGGCTCCGCTCGCACGGCGCGACCGAGGTCGTCTTCTCGGCGTACACGCCGAACTACGTGCTGCCCGGTCTCGATACCGCCCGCTACCCCGCCGCGTCGGCACTGCTCGAATCGCTGGGGTTCTCTCGCATCGAGCGTCCGAGCGCGATGGACCGTTCACTGATCGGCTATCAGATGCCCGACGACGTCCGCACTCGGATCGAAGCGCTGCGCGCCGACGGGTGGTATCTCGGAACGCCGAGCGACGACGACCTCGTGCCGTTGATCCGCATCGCCGGCGAAGCCTTCAATTCCGACTGGGCGCGTGCGATCCGCGAAGGCGTTCTCGGCGGGCTGCCGCTGGAACGCATCCTCATCGCCAAGAACCCTGAGGGCACGGTGCTCGGCTGGGCCATGCACGGCACCTACGAGTCCGTGATCGAGCGTTTCGGCCCGTTCGGTGTGCTCCCGGAGAGCCGCGGAACGGGACTCGGCAAGGCGCTTCTCCACCTGACCCTGGAGCGGATGACCGCGCTCGGCGCACACAGCGCCTGGTTCCTCTGGGCCGATGAGGGATCGACCGCATCGGCCCTGTATGCCAAGACCGGGTTCGCCGCGACCCGCACATTCGACATCCTGCGCGCAGAGATCGGAGAGAGCAATGTCTAACACCGTCATCGCGGTCGGCGGCCACATCGGCGACATGGAGCTGACGGCGGGCCCCACACTCGCCAAGGTCGTCCTCGAGGGCGGCCGCGCCATCATCGTCGACTGCACCTACGGCGAGCGCGGGCATCCGACGGTCGCACCGAGCGTCTACCGCGAGCAGAAACTCCACGAGGCCCGCTTCTTCGCCGAGACGATCGGCGCTGAGCTGATCACCCTCGACTACTCCGACGGGTTCCTCCCGGACGACGAGGCGGTCGCCGAGCAGATCGCCGAGATCATCCGTGCGACCAAGCCCGATGTCCTGATCACCCACTGGGTGCACTCCATGCACCGGGACCACGAGCGCGCGGCGCAGGCGGCCCTCCGCGGCGCCTTCCTCGCCTCGATCCCCCTTGAGGAGATCGAGGCGGCGCGGCATTCCGTTCCGCGGATCCTGCACGCCGAGAACTGGGAGGACATGGAGGGGTTCGAGGCGGACACGTTCTTCGGCATCCCCGACGAGGCGTTCGACCTCTGGCTCACCGGAATCCAGGAGCACGCCTTCGCGCGCGGCGAGACCTACGGCTTCCGCTTCATCGACTACTACTCCGCGCTCATGCAGGTCAAGGGCTGCCTGGTCGGTGAGCGGCGCGCAGCCGCATTCCGATCTGCGGGGGCCGAGAAGTTCACCCTCGCAGGCCCCTGATCCTCCTCACCCACCCGATACGCACAGAAACGAAGGAACCATGAAGAAATCACTTCTCGCGGTCACCGCTCTGGGGCTCGCGACGACGCTGACCCTCGCCGGCTGCTCCGGCTCTTCCGGTGGCTCCGGCGATGCCGGCGGCTCCCAGGAACTCACATTCCTCACGCACTGGGGACCGGACCAGGTCGCGATGCTGGAGGCCGCCGGCGCGGCGTTCACCGAAAACCATCCCGACATCACCGTCAAGGTGCAGGCGGTCCCGTTCGGCAACCTGCTCTCGACCCTGCGTACGCAGGGTGCGTCGGCGGACGGCCCGGCGATCGTCGGCATCTACGACGCGTGGCTGCCCGAGCTGGTGCGCGACGGCCTCGCCGCTGCCGCGCCCGCCGACGTCGCCGACGAGGTCACGGAGAACTGGCCGGCCGGCGTCGTCTCGGCGGCGAGCAACGGCGGCGACGTGTACGGCATCCCGAACGAGATCGACCTGTACCAGCTCAACTACAACTCCGCGCTGTTCGACGCGGCGGGCATCGCCGAGCCTCCGGCCGATTGGGACGCCCTCGTCGAGGATTCCGCGAAGCTCACCACCGGAGACCAGCAGGGCTTCGGCCTCATCACCGGCTGGAACTCCGGCGTGGTGCATCCGTTCCTGTCGCTGCTCGCGTCGAACGGCGGCTCGTTCCTGAACGAGGAGGGCACGGCTTCCGAGCTGACCAGCCCGGAAGCCCTCGAGACGGCGGAACTGTACGAGAAGCTGGTCGCCGACGGGTCGAGCGACCCCAGGAAGTCGACGGCGAACGCCAACACCACCGGCCCGTACCTCGACGCCTTCGTGAACGGTCAGACCGGCATGATCGTCATGGCCAACTGGTGGGAGAGCGCGCTCCGCGACGGTATGGGCGATGACTTCGAGAACGTCGCCACCGCGCCGATCCCGGTCGGCCCCAGCGGCGATGAGTCCTCGTCGATCTCGTACTCCTGGATGACGATGGTCAACGGCAAGGCTTCCGACGCGCGTCAGAAGGCGGCGTGGGAGTTCCTCACCTACCTCAACGGCCCGGACTCCGGCGAAGCCGGTTCCTCGGCGATGGCCGACATCCTGCTGTCGATGGGGATCCTGCCCACGCGCTCCTCCGACCTGGAGGCGCACGCCGCTGAGCTGGAGACGCCGTTCCTGTCGTCGTACGTGACGGCTCTGGAGAACGCGACCCCGTTCCCGACCGTGCTCGGCGGACCGGCTGCGACCGATGCCCTGCAGCGACAGCTGGAGGCACTCGTGAACGGCCAGGTCGATGCGAAGACGGCGATGGAGAACGCCGCTCGCGACGTCGACGCCGCGCTCAGCGCCGCTCAGTGACACCCCGGCGGGGAGGCGGCCTCGACCGCCTCCCCGCCATCCTCCCGAAAGGCCTGACTTGACGACCCTCGAACGTCCCGCCGCCGCGCCGCCCGTCGCGCGCACCTCGAAGCGCCGGAGCATCGCTTCCACCCGACGCTGGTCGGCGCTGTTCCTCAGCCCGGCGCTGCTCATCATCGGCGTCTTCACCCTCATCCCCACCCTGATGACGGTCTGGATCAGCTTCCACCGCTGGTCGATGTTCACCCCCATCACCGAGATGACGTGGGTGGGGCTCGACAACTACTCCGGGCTGTTCGCCGATGCGACCAGAGTGCAGGCGCTCGGCAACACTGCCCTCTACGTGCTGCTGTCGATCGTCATCACCGTGCCGATCGCCCTGCTGATCGCGCTCCTGCTGTACTTTCCGCGCCTCAAGGGCAAGGGCATCGTGCGGGTGCTGCTCTTCGCGACCTATGTGATCCCGACGATCGCGATCGTGATCATCTGGAGCAACATCTACGCGCCCGGCTACGGCCCGCTGAGCACCATGGTCGCCGCGGTCGGGATAGACCCGCCCGGATGGCTCAGCGACCCGCAGTGGGCCCTGGTCTCGCTCGTGATCTTCAACGTCTGGCAGATGCTCGGCTACTACGTCATCCTGCTCATCGCCGGGCTCACCCAGATCTCCGAGGACCTCTACGAGGCCGCACGCATCGACGGCGCGGGCATCGTCCGTCAGACCTGGTCGATCACGATCCCGCTGCTGCGCCCGTCGCTGGTGTTCGTGGTGCTGATGACGTTCATCAACTCGATCCAGGTGTTCGATCCGATCTACCTCCTCACCCAGGGCGGGCCCGCGAACTCGACCAACATGGTCTCGTTCGAGATCCAGCGCACCGCGTTCCAGTACGGCATGGCCGGTGAGTCCTCGGCCCTCGCGGTCTCGCTGTTCCTCATGATCATCGCCGTCGGCGGGGTCCTCGGCATCATCATGAAGGGACGCACGCGATGAGTCTTCAGACCAGGACCTCGGCCCCGACCTCCACGCCGCCTCGGGCTCCGAAGCCGAAGACGGCGCCGCCCTCTCGGCGTCCGGTTCCGATGCGGCGGCGGCTGTCGACGGCTGGACTCTACGTGCTGCTGGCGATCGTCGCCCTGGTGCCGCTGTTCCCGCTGTACTGGCTGGTGATCTCGGCGCTGAAGTCGCCCGCGGAGTTCTCCCAGATCCCGCCGACCTGGTTCCCGACCGACCCGACGCTCGATCAGGCCGCGACCGCGCTGACGGCGGTGCCGTTCATGCAGTCCATGATGAACAGCCTCATCATCGCCGGCGGCAGCACACTCAGTGTCCTCGCCACCAGCATCCTTGCGGGGTACGTGTTCGCCAAGCACACCTTCAAGGGGCGCGATCTGCTCTTCTGGTCGATCGTCGCGACGATGTTCCTGCCCCCGATCGTGACCCTGGTGCCGCTGTACTACCTGGTCAACAGCATGGGACTCTCCGACACGTATCTCGGCGTGATGCTGCCGTGGTTGGCGAACGCGTTCGGCATCTTCCTGATGCGGCAGTTCATCCGCGACATTCCGGACGAACTCATCGAAGCGGCCAGGATGGACGGCGCCGGAGAGTTCCGGATCGTCTGGCAGTTCGTCGTTCCGCTGCTGAAGCCCGCGATCGTCACGCTCGCCGTCTTCATGTTCGTCTATGCGTGGAACAACTTCATCTGGCCGCTCTCGATCCTGCGTTCGGAGGCGCTCTACCCGGTGGTCCTGACCCTGAACAGGCTCATGTCCTACACGATGAGCTTCGAGTATCAGAACGTGGTGCTGGCCGGTGCGATCATCGCGTCGCTTCCGACGCTCCTGGTGTTCCTGGTCACGCAGCGGGTGTTCGTCGCCGGAATCGCCGCCAGCGGTGTGAAGGGCTGACGCTCACGCCGCAGCCCCCGGCACGGTGCCGCCCGTCCGCTCGACCTCGTCGATGCGGGCGGGCGGCGCTGTTCCGATCGAGCCCGCCGTGCGCAGGAAGACGATGATCCAGCTGAAGATCAGCACTGCGGCGATGAGTTCGACCGCGGTGAGGTTGTAGTAACCGACCGCGAAGAATGCGGCCAGCAGGATGATCACGAGCACGAAAGCCCAGCCGAAACCCACGAACACCTTCGGGATGCTGGGCAGGAGCCACGGCAGTCCCACCACGACGACGCCGAACACGACCGTCATACCGGTCGCGACGGTGTTGTGCAGGAGGAAGAACTCGTCGACGGGGAACAGCCCGACGCAGGCGAGGAAGATCCCCAGGAGGATCAGACCTCCGCGCACGAGGATCCGTCCGCGGCGGTCGGCGGGATCGTCGGCGGGGAGCCCGGCTGTCGCGTACCGGGCGATGGTCGTCACCATGATGCCGGCGATGATCAGGGTCGCGTTGAAGGCCACGGACGAGCTGTTGCTGCTCATCCCGAGCGCCGACAGGTTGTCGCGCCACCAGTGCACGTCGCTGGAGGCGAGCATGCTGGCGAAGGCGCCGACGACGAGGAAGACCGCGAGCACGAGCGAGAGGACCATGGGCGTGAGCGCCACCGCGCTGAGAAACGAGACGTAGCCGGTCAGAGCGAACGCGACCGCCACCAGCACCGCGCCGGGGAAGGCGAACACCGGCGCATCCGTGAAGCTCCGCTCGAGGAGCTCCGCGACGCCGAGCCAGCCGAGGTAGGCGATCGCCGCGTGCGCGAACGCGATGGCGGCGAGGTCGTACCAGCGCAGTCGATCGCCCGGCACGGTGAAGCCGTCGCGGACCGCGGCCGGATCCACCTGATCCGGCCGCACCGCGATGCGTCCGAGGGCGAAGGCGATGGCCGCGGTGATCGCTCCGCCGAACGCGGCGAAGACACCGATCGAACCGCTGCCGCTGATCGCCAGATCATGTCCCCAGAACACCGGGAGCGCGACGAGGAAGCCGATCACGACGAACCCGGCGCCGACGATCAGCGCGGTCGCCTCGAACACGGCATCCGCCGTGTCGGGACCCCGCACCTGCCGCAGCACCTGCACGACTCTCTTCGCGAGTGCATTCATCGTCCGTGCCTCCCGGTCCACATCATAGAAGTCGGCAGGCGTCCGATCCGCCCCGCACTAGCCTGGAGGGGTGCCCCAGACTCTCGCCGCCCGCGCCGTCCTTCTCGACATGGACGGGACCCTCGTCGATTCGACAGCTGTCGTGGAGCGGCTCTGGCTCGCCTGGGCGGAGCCGCACGGCATCGACCGCGAAACGGTGCTCCGCGTCGTGCACGGCCGCCAGGGTCACCAGAGCATGGCGATCATGCTGCCCGAGCGCGACCATGCCATCAACCTCCGCGAGAACGAGGTCATGCTCGCCACGGAGGCGAGTGATGTCGACGGTGTGATCGAGATCCCGGGCGCACGGGCGCTGCTCGAGGCGCTGCAGCCGTTCCCGCACGCGATCGTCACCTCCGCCAACGTCGCCCTCATGACCGCTCGGATGCAGGCCGCCGGGCTCACCGTCCCCGAGCGCAGCGTGACCGCCGAAGACGTCTCCGCCTCCAAGCCCGATCCCGAGGGATTCGTCCGCGCCGCGGGCCTGCTGGGGATCGACCCAGCGGACTGCATCGTGTTCGAGGACTCCGGCGCGGGAATCCAGGCGGGTCTCGCGGCCGGTATGCGGGTCGTCGGCGTCGGGAAGCACGCGGCAGCACACAACCCGACAGTCCTGGTCACGGATCTCTCACAGGTGGCTGTGACCCCCACCGCGACCGGCTTCGAGATCACGATCTCCTGACGACGGTCGCTCCCCCGCGAGCGCCGCACCCCGCCGCACCCCGCCGCACCCCGCCGCACCCCGCCGCTACGATGAGGCGATGCGACGTTTCCCCGCCTCGGTGTTCGGCATCGGCGAAGAACCCGATCCGCGTTTCTCTCTGGCGAACGAGCGCACGTTCCTCGCGTGGACCCGCACCGGCCTCGCGCTGATCGCGGGTGGCGTCGCCCTCGAAGTCCTGGGCCTCGACCTGCACGCCGGTTTCCGCCTCGCGGCCTCACTGCTGCTGATGATCACCGGCACGGCGGTCGCGCCCCTCGCCTGGTGGGAGTGGATGCGCGCGGAGCGCGCCCTGCGCCAGTCGCGCCCGCTGCCGGGAGCCTTCTCTGCGATCGTGCTCGCGGTCGTCGTGACGGTCGTCGGCCTGCTGGTTCTGGCGGGGGTGCTCTGGCGGTGACCGGTCAGGGGCACATCCCCCCGGGGGCACTCGTCTCGGGTCCGTTCGATCCGGGACTGCAGCCGGAGCGCACGGAACTCGCGTGGCGGCGGACTGCGCTCGCCATCGCGATCGGCTCGGTGGTCTCCCTCAGGGTCTTCCCCCTGCTGCTGCCGGCCGACGCGGCTGCGTGGGGACTCGCGCCGGGAGTTGTCGGCATCGGCGCTGCATGCACGTTCTGGGTGGCCGCCCGGCGCCGACAGCTGCAGACGACCGCCGCCCTGCACTCCTCCTCCACACCGGCGGAGCTCTCCACACCGGCGGAGCTCTCCACACCGGCGGAGCTCTCTTCCGAGGCGATGCCCGGAGGCGGGATGCTTCTCGCCTTGACGGCGCTCGCCGCCGCCTTCGGCGCCGTCTCCCTCGCCATCGTCGCGGTGTCTCTCCTCGTTCGCTGAGTGGGCTGGCGCTCGTCCTCCCGGCAACGACAGATCACACCCGCAGCAGCTCTTCACACCCGCAGCGGAACAGAACGCGTGTCGTTTCGCGAGGTCGTTGTTCGTGGCGTCGGGGGTTGTGGTGTCGGGGGTTGTGGTGTGCGCCAGCGTCGGGTGGGGTCCCACCAGGCGGGTCCGCGGACGTGGGGTGTGCCGTGGCGCATGCGGATCTCCCATCCGCTGGTGTCGAGGGTTCTGTGGTGGTGCCAGCAGAGGGCGACGCCGTTGTCGGTGTGGGTGGGGCCGCCGTGGGCGTGCTCGTGGACGTGGTGGATCTCGCACCAGGTCGCGGGGACGTGGCAGCCGGGGATGAGGCACTCGCGGTCGCGGAGGGTGATCGCGCGACGCTGATGCGCGGTGAAGATCCGGTCAGTGGTGCTGATGCCGATGATCCGCCCGTGCGGGTCGAACAGCACCCGTTGCACCCCGCCCGCGCACGCGGTGTGGACGGCGACACGGGTGGAGACGGGGGTGTCGATGCCGTCGACGTGCGCCCACCCGCGACCGGTCGTGTAGTCGTCGGCGGTGACGGACACCACCAGTGTGGGCGCGCCCCCACCCAGGCGTGGGGTGTCGTCATGGCGGGCGGCGATGCCGAGGATCGCGGCGAGGGTGTCGTGCTGCTTCTGCGACCGCGAACGCGGGTCGACCATCCGCCCCGGGTCACCGGACGGAAGCGCGTCGCCTCCCGCCTCGGGATCGTCGTCTGCAGGGCTTCCATTCCGAGCCCCGGTGTCGCCGGTGGTGTCGTGCGCGTGAGCGTGGGCCTCATCGGCGTCCGTCTCCCCCGTGGGCCGGAACATGACTCCGGGGACGGGTGGTCCGTCGACTTTCGGGTTCAGGTACGCGTCGAACAGGCGCTGCAACTGTCCCGCGACCTCGGGCAGCAACCGTCCCCGGACCGGGATCACCCCGTCTTTCGCGCGCCCGAGGGTCAGCCCCCGCACCCGCATCGCGATGTCGTCCGCGGGTTCCGCACCATCGGGGTCGAGATACTGCACGATCACCTGCGCCAACAACCGCAGATCCTCCGGCGTCGCCGCCGGTCCAACATCCCCGCCAGCGTCCGGTTCCGCATCCGCACCCGCATCCGGGTCAGCAACAGAGGTTCCCCGCGCGTACGCGGCCAACTCCGCATCCGCCCGCAACCGGTCCGCCGTCCCGACCCGGGACCCGGCCTGCTCGATCGGCCCGATCGCCGCCAACAGCCCCGCGACCCCGATCGTCCCGTCCACCAACGCCACCCGCAACGCCGGCCACCGCGCCGGCAACCACGCCCCCGACGACACCCCCACCTCCCGCCGCACCGCCTTCGCGGCCTTCACCACCCGCCCCGCCCCCGCAGCATCCGTGCGCAACACCCGCTGCAGCAACTCGTTCACCGTGCGACAGCCATATCGCCCACAGAACGCCGGCTCCCCCGACCCCGCCGGCCGCTCATCGACCGACGCGACCGTCTCCACGACCACCGCCCCCACCCGCCGCTGCACCTCACCCGCGACCCGCAAAACCTGCATCTTCTCGTCGTCCGCGAGCCCCGCGATCACGTCCGAGCGCAGCACCGCATCCAGGTCAGCGACGACCTGGACGAGCAGTTCCACGGGGTTGTTCATACCCCTAAGTCAACCCGGGGCCACCGACATTCAAACCCCGATAACCCCAGTTCAGAGCGATATTCCGAAACACGCGAAACACGCGAAACACCGACACGCCCTCCACAGAAACACCGACGCAACACTTGACCACACCGGCTAGAGCACGCCGCACTGCGACGCACGCGGACGCCCCCACCAGGGCAGAGTGTGAGTATCCACGTCGACACCGCACACACCGATGTCGCTGGAGACCGAGCATCCGTCGTCGAAATGACGTCGAGCATCCGCTCTTCGATTTGACGCTCACAGGTTCGCCAACTAAATTACAGATCGGTAACGGTGGCATCCGGGGGGATCGACCGCCGCGTACATCTGCCCTCCGGAAGGACTCCGTCACGAACTCCCTGCCACCCGAGCGCGCTCACGACGCCCCGGAAGCCCCCGAAGAAGCACCAGTCGCACCCCGCCCGCTGCTGCGGCGCGATCGGCGGAACTCCGCCCCCACGACTCCTGAAGCTCCCCGCGCGGCGGACGCGCCCTCGAACGCACAGCCTCCCCGCACGGCCGACGCATCCACCGCGACGCAGTCTCCCGTCGACGCGAGCACCGCCACCGCGACCGCGACCGCCACCGAGACGCAGTCTCCCGTCGACGCGAGCACCGCCACAGACGCGCAGTCTCCCGTCGACGCGAGCACCGCCACAGACGCGCAGTCTCCCGTCGGCGCGAGCACCGCCACCACGGACACCCCACGCCCGTCGCACCCGAAGGCCACCGGCACGCCCGGCCGCCCCCGGAGCCCGCGAGGGCGTCTCGCGCGAAAGCCCGCATCGTCTCCGGTCCGTCCCCGCCGCGCGAAGCGTCCGTGGGCGAAGGCCAAGGCGCTCGGCGCCACATTCGCGATCGGCGTGATGGTCACCGGCGCCGCACTGCCCGCACTCGCCACCGGGAGCGAAGGAGTCGTCGCCGGCGCCACCACCAGCCTCACCACTGCGGCCGCTGCCGATGCCGCGCAGTCCTACACATCCACGTCCGCGTCCTCGTCCTCGGACGAGATCCGCGCGGAGATCGCTCCGCGCGGGACCTTCTCGGCGACGACGCCCGAGGAGATCGAGGAGACACGCTCCCGTGCCGTCGCGGCGGCACTCGCTGCCGGCATGCCGCTCGGAAGCGCCGTCGACATCCCCATCGCCGATCGCATCATCATGCCGATGGCAGACGGGACCTACTCGTTCACCGATGGCTTCGGTGCGTCACGGCCGGGCCGGTCTCACCTCGGCCAGGACTTCGCCGCGGGCGTGGGCACCCCGATCAACGCCGCGATGAAGGGCTGCGTCTCCCGCTCCACCGAGAGCTACCAGGGCTACGGCGTGACGATTCAGATCGAGAGCATCGTCGACGGACAGGCCGTGAGCACCGTCTACTCGCACCTGAACTACGGAACCCGTGCGGTCGAGGTCGGCGACTGTGTCGACGAAGGTCAGTACATCGGCGACGTCGGATCGACCGGCTACGTGTTCGGCTCCTGCCTGCACTTCGAGGTCCACATCAACACCGTCGCCATCGACCCCATGCCCTGGCTCCAGACGCACGTGAACTGACCCTCACACTCGAACGGTCGGCGCGTTGCGCGGGCTCCGCGGCCGCGGCCACTCAGTCGAGCGCGCTCATCACGTGCTTGATGCGGGTGTAGTCATCGAAGCCGTACTGCGAGAGGTCCTTGCCGTATCCGGAGTGCTTGAACCCGCCGTGGGGCATGTCCGACACGAACGGGATGTGCGTGTTGATCCACACGCAGCCGAAGTCGAGGTCGCGCGAGAACCGCATCGCCCTGGCATGATCCGTCGTCCACACCGAGGCGGCGAGCGCATAGGGCACGTCGTTCGCCATCTCCAGCGCCTCGTCGTCGGATCCGAACGCCTGCACGGTGAGCACCGGGCCGAAGATCTCGCCCTGCACGACCTCGTCGTCCTGCCGCACGCCCGACACGATCGTGGCCTCCCAGAAGTAGCCCCGGTCTCCCTGGCGGCGTCCGCCGGTCTCGATGGTCGCGTGTGCAGGAAGCCGGTCGATGAAACCCTGCACCTGAGCGAGCTGTGCCGCGCTGCTCAGCGGGCCGTAGAGCACCCCCTCCTCGTGCGGTCCTCCGGTGCGCGCGTGCGTCTTCGCCCTCGCCACCAGCGCGGCGAGGAGCTCGTCGTGCTGCGACTCGTGCACCAGCACCCGAGTGGCCGCCGTGCAGTCCTGGCCGCCGTTGAAGAAGGCCCCCGTGATGATCCCGTCGACCGCCTTCTCGAGCACGGCATCCGCGAACACGATCGCCGGCGCCTTGCCGCCGAGTTCCAGGTGCACGCGCTTCACGTCGTTCGCCGCCGAGCGCGCCACCGCCATGCCCGCACGCACCGAACCGGTGATCGCGACCATCTGCGGGATCGGATGCTCGACCAGCGCCACACCCGTGTCGCGATCGCCCAGCACGACGTTCAGAGTGCCGACCGGGGTATGCAGCGCGACGATCTCGGCGAGCAGAAGCGTGGTCAACGGCGTCGACTCCGCGGGCTTGAGCACGACCGTGTTCCCGGCGGCGAGCGCAGGCGCGATCTTCCAGACGGCCATGTTCAGCGGATAGTTCCACGGCGTCACCTGACCGATCACGCCGATCGGCTCCCGACGCACGAACGACGTGTGCCCGGCGAGGTACTCCCCGGCGGCCCGGCCTTCGAGACTGCGGGCGGCACCGGCGAAGAAACGCAGCTGATCGACCGACTGCATGATCTCGTCGGCGACGAGGCTGGCGCGCGGCTTGCCGGTGTCCTGCGATTCCAGGTCGGCGAACTCCTCGGCCCGCGACTCCATCTCATCGGCGATGCGGAACAGCGCCAGCTGCCGATCGGCGGGCGTCGTGTCACGCCAGAGCGGGAAGGCCGCGGATGCCGCGGCATAGGCAGCGTCGACGTCGGCACCGTCGGAGAGCGGCAGTTCGCCGTACGTGGCTTCGGTGACAGGATCGAGGAGCGGCATCCGTTCCGCCCCGCTCGCGGGCACGTAGCGACCGCCGATGAAGTTCTGCAACGGCGCGGAGTTCTTCAGAAGGCTGCGGGACATGCCGTCATGGTAGCGCGCGACCTGCGGAATCGGAAGATATCGGCCGCGCGCAACGACTGAATCAGTTGCAGGATCGAGCCATGACTGTCAATATCGACAGATGAGCCCCAAGCCTGCCCAGCCTGGACTGGACGACATCTCGAAGCGCATCGTCGAACTCCTGCAGGAGGACGGACGCCGCCCCTACGCCGAGATCGCGCGCGAGGTCGGGCTCAGCGAGGCGGCTGCTCGCCAGCGTGTGCAGCGGATGACCGAGGCCGGCATCATCCAGATCGTCGCGGTCACCGATCCGATGCAGCTGGGCTTCCACCGCATGTCGATGATCGGCATCCGCGTCTCCGGCGACCCCCGCGCGATCGCCGAAGAGCTCACCACGATCCCCGAACTGGCCTACGTCGTCGTCACGCTCGGGACGTTCGACATCCTCGTCGAGGCCGTGTGCGAGGACGACGAGCACCTGATCACCCTCATCGCCACCCGCATCCGCACCATCCCGGGCATCGTCCACACCGAGAGCCTGCTCTACGCGGGCCTGTACAAAGACCTCTACAACTGGGGAACGCGCTGAGGCGCACCCCTGACGCATCGGAGTGATCATGGGAACCACCGTCTTCGAACGCCGGCAGCCGCCGCAGGGGGTCGTCGACGACTCCCTGCGCGACACCGCGCTCCGCGTGTTCTGGCTCGATGATGTCGATCGACCGACTCATCCGCGCCTGAACGGCACGGTCCGCGCCGACCTCGCGATCGTCGGCGGCGGCTACGCCGGACTGTGGACGGCCGTGCGCGCCAAAGAGCGCGACCCCGAGCGCCGCGTCGTCCTCCTGGAGGCGTCGCGGATCGCGTGGGCGGCATCCGGTCGCAACGGCGGCTTCTGCGAGTCGAGCCTCACCCACGGTCACGAGAACGGGGTCACCCGCTGGCCCGAGGAGATCGACCGGCTCGAGGAGCTGGGCCACGAGAACCTCGACGGCATCGAGCAGACCGTCGCACGCTACGGCATGGACGCGGAGTTCGAGCGCACCGGTCAGCTGGCCGTGGCGGTGGAGCCGCATCAGGTCGAGTGGCTCCGGGACGAACCGGGCTTCCTCGACCGCGAAGCCGTGCAGGCGGAGGTGCACTCCGAGACGTTCCTCGCCGGAGCCTGGGACCGCGAGGGCTCGGCGATGGTGCACCCGGCCAAGCTGGGCGTCGAGCTGGCCCGCGTCGCCGCAGACCTCGGCGTCGAGGTCTACGAGCACAGCATCGTGCGCGCCATCGAAGGCGACGGCTCCGGTCCGATCACGCTGGTCACGCCGAACGGTCGGGTCGTGGCGGATGCCGTGGCCCTCGCCACCAACGTGTTCCCCTCGCTCCTCAAGCGCAACCGCCTGATGACCGTGCCGGTCTACGACTACGTGCTGATGACCGAGCCGCTCTCCGCCGAACAGCTCGCGTCGATCGGCTGGTCGAACCGCCAGGGCCTCGCCGACAGCGCGAACCAGTTCCACTACTACCGGCTCACCGCCGACAACCGCATCCTGTTCGGCGGCTACGACGCGGTCTACCACTACGGCGGCAAGGTGCGCCCCGAGTACGAGGACCGCATCGAGAGCCACCGCAAGCTCGCCTCGCACTTCTTCACGACCTTCCCGCAGTTGGAGGGCCTGCGCTTCACCCACCGCTGGGCCGGGGCGATCGACTCGTCGAGCCGTTTCTGCGCGTTCTTCGGTACCGCCCGCAAGGGCCGCGTCACCTATGCGACCGGCTTCACCGGACTGGGCGTCGGTGCTGCGCGCTTCGCGGCCGACGTCATGCTCGACACGCTGTCGGGCGAGGCGACCGAGCGCACCGAGCTGCGGATGGTGCGCGAGAAGCCGATCCCGTTCCCGCCGGAGCCCACCGCCTCGATCGGCGTGAACCTGGTGCGCGCGGCCATGAACCGGGCCGACCACAACGAGGGCAAGCGCAACCTGTTCCTCAAGACGCTCGACGCCGTCGGCATGGGCTTCGACTCGTGAACGCTCTCGCGGCGGGGAACGGGGTGGATGCCCGTGGTCTCGCACTCGCGCACGAGCCGTTGCCCGCGGGCGAGGTGCTCGCCGGCGCCCCGACGACCGCCGTGCACGCGTTGGCGAGTCTCGGCGGGGTCGAGGTCGGCGTGTGGGAGATGACCCCGGGCACTGCGACCGACACCGAGTCCGACGAGGTGTTCGTCGTGCTGAGCGGCCGCGCCACGATCTCGTTCGCCTCGCCGGGGCTGCCCGACCTCGAGGTCGGCCCCGGCTCACTCGTGCGTCTCGCCGAGGGCATGCGCACGACCTGGACCGTGACCGAGACGCTCCGCAAGGTGTACGTGGCCTGACGGCAGGTCGGCTCAGATCGTCAGGACGACTCGCCCAGGAGCGGACGCACGGAGGCATAGGCATCGCGGACGTCGCGCGTCGGCACGTCGTAGACCCGGACGATGCCCGCACCCCCCTCGTGCCGCGGCCACCCGGGATCCCCGCCCGTGACGAACGCGACCGCCGCGCCGTGCACCTCATCGGCCAGCTGCTGCGGCGGGTTCGGGCCGGCGAGCGGCTCGATCGCGGGCCCGTCGAGGCAGTCGAAGAAGAACGGCACATCGAGGCAGTGCTCCGCGAAACCGAAGCGCCCCGACGGCCACGAGAACCGGTACACCCAGGTCGGCGCGGCCCCGCGGTCGGCGACGACCTTCAGCAGCGCCGAGCGGAACATCCGGTCGGTCAGCAGTCTCCCGGCGACGCGCGCGTTGCCGAGTCCCGTGACGTCGGCGTTGGCGGCGAGGTACGCACGGCGCGCGGCCTTCGGCAGCCCGAGCTTTCCCAGCAGCAGCGATCGGGGCACCCAGCGCAGCTTCTTCGCCGCATCCGAGAACACCATGGTGAACTCGTCGTCGGTCGCCCCGAGCACGAGCGGCTTGTCGGCGCCGACACCCGCGGCGAGCGCCTCGCGCGTCGACCGTGGCAGCAGATCGCCGTCGATGCGCGGTCCGAGCGGCAGCCCCTCCTCGATCATGGTGCCGACCGACGACGGCCCGAGCTGGGTCGCCTTCTTCTGCAGCTCGAGGATGCGCTCCTCGGAGAGCGACGAGAAGCCGGCGACGGTCGGCTCGACCCCGCCGGCGGTGGCGAGCCCGCGACCGAACGTCTCGGCACGGGTGGCGGCGACATCGGCGAGCGCGCCGGAGATCGAGTAGACACCGTGGAACAGGTGCTGCGCCTTCTCCATGCCGAGCAGGGTCAGCACGGCACCGCCGCCCGCGGACTGGCCGGCGATCGTCACGCGCGACGGGTCGCCGCCGAACGCGGCGATGTTCTGCTGCACCCATTCCAACGCGAGCAGCCAGTCGCGCACACCACGGTTCGAGGGAGCATCCTCGATCCACCCGAAGCCGTCGAAGCCGAGGCGGTACGAGATCGACACGGTCACGACATCGTCGCGGTTGAAGTTGCGGCCGTCGTACCAGACGCTCGCGGGCGAGCCGGCGAAGTACCCGCCGCCGTGGATCCAGACGAGCACCGGGAGCCCGGTTCCCTGCTCGGGGCGGGCCGGGCTCGGCGTGAACACGTTGACGTTGAGTGTCGACTCGCCCTCGACGCTCGGCTCGGGGATGAGAGTGACGCCGGGATCGCCGCGCTGCGCGGTGGCGGCGAACTCGAGCGCGTCGCGCACGCCCTCCCACGGCGCCTTCGGCACGGGCGCCTGGAAGCGCAGCTCACCGACCGGGGCCTCCGCGAACGGGATGCCCAGGAACGCCGCCGACCGCGGATTGCCTCGACCACCGGTGGTCGGACGCCAGCGGCCGCGCACGCGTCCTGCGGTGGTCGTCACCTCGACGAGGTCGGCGGTCGTCTCGAAGTCGGTATCCGTCATCACAGCATTCTCCCGTCTGTGGACGGCGAGCGGCGACACCGCGAACGCCCTCAGCCGGGCGTGATCACCTCGGCGTGCGGCATCCGCGTCTTCATGATCCCGATCGCCTCGGGGTTGTCATCGACCAGCACGGCATCGCGACCGAGCGCCGAGGCCACGGCCCCGGTCGTGCCGCTGCCGGCGAAGAGGTCGAGCACACGGTCGCCGGGGCGACTCGACGCGGTCACGATGCGGCGCAGGATCCCCTCCGGCTTCTGCGTGGGATAGCCGGTCTTCTCGCGTCCGGTCGTCGGGACGATCGTGTGCCACCAGACGTCGGTCGGCAGCTTGCCGCGCGCGGCCTTCTCGGCGGTGACCAGTCCCGGCGCCATATACGGCTCGCGGTCGACCTCTTCGGAGTTGAAGACGTACTCCCGCGGATTCTTCACGTAGACGAGGATCGTGTCGTGCTTCGTGGGCCAGCGGCTGCGCGACTTCGCGCCGTAGTCGTACGCCCAGATGAGTTCGTTGAGGAAGCAGTCCCGCCCGAACACGGCGTCGAGCATCACCTTCGCGTAGTGCGCCTCACGGTAGTCGAGGTGCAGATACAGCGTGCCGTCGTCGGCGAGCAGCCGCCACGCCTCCTCGAGCCGCGGCATCAGGAAGGAGCCGTAGTCATCGAAACGGTCGTCGTACGCGCGCAGCATCCCGCGCACCCGCTCGTACGCGTGGCCGTGGAACCCGTGCCGCACCTCGCTCGCCGGCTCCGTCTCGGGCTCCGGCGGTTCAGAACTCCTCAGATCTGCGCCTGTCACCCCCTCCTGGTCGCCGGATTCCGTGGCAGCACCTGCGACGGGCTCAGATTCTTGAGGAGTTGTGAACGTCCGGCGCGCGGTGACCACCTGCCGGCCCTGCGTCCGGCCGGTGTTGAACGGCGGGTCGAGGTACACGAGCGTGAAGGAACCCGTGGGCAGGGTCGCCGCGACGGCGAGGTTGTCGCCCTCGATGATGGTGACCGCGCCCGCGGTCACGGCACCCGATGCAGCCACGCCTCGGTGGCGAACTTCGACTCGACGAGAGCCTCCGCGTCGGCATACTCGTCCGCCGTGATCGCACCGGTCTCGGCGTCGGTCAGCGAGCGGAAGGTGTCCTTGAACCGCTCGATGATCTCAGCGCGCTCGAGTCCGGTCTGGCTGCGCAGCGGGTCGACGCGCTTGGCGGCCGAGGTGGTGCCCTTGTCGCTGAGCTTCTCGCGGCCGATGCGCAGCACCTCGGTCATGACCTGGCCGTCGATGTCGTACGACAGGGTCGCGTGGTGCAGCACTCCCCCGTTGGCGAGGCGCTTCTGCGCGGCACCGCCGATCTTGCCGGTCGGGCTCGCGATGTCGTTGAGCGGCTGATAGACCGCGTCGATGCCGAGCGACCGCAGCGCCTGCAGCACCCAGTCGTCGAGGAAGGCGTACGAGTCGGCGAAGGTCATGCCGGCGACGAGCGATGCCGGCACATACAGCGAGTACGTGATGATCTGCCCCGCCGCCATGAGCATCGCCCCGCCGCCGGAGATGCGGCGGACCACGTCGAACCCGTGCCGTGCGGCGCCTTCGGGGTCGACCTCGTTGCGGTACGACTGGAACGACCCGATCACGACGGCCGACTCGTTCCACTCCCAGATGCGCAGGGTGGGACGACGGCGCCCCTCGCCGACGCGGGCGGTGAGCACCTCGTCGAGGGCGAGGTTCATGCGCGGCGAGACCGCCTTGTCGTGCACGATCTCCCAGTCGAAGTCGCGCCACCCCGGGGCCGTCACGAGCGCGCGACGCACCGCGGTGCCGACGGCTTCGGGCGAGAAGCCGAGCAGCTGAGCGCCATCCGGAAGGGCGCTGCGGACGGCCGCGGCGATGGCCGTCGAGTCCGTCTCGGCGGGCATCCCGTTGACCGCGGCGTTGATGTCGTCCAGCGCCGAGTCCGGCTCGAGGAAGAAGTCGCCGGCGAGGCGGAAGCGGGCGATCCGGTCGTCCTCGATCTCGAGGTCGACGACGACGAGCTTTCCACCTGGGACCTTGTATTCACCGTGCACGGTTCCAGCTTAAGCCGCGAGAGCCCTGATTCGGCGGGTCGGCGGCGGATCACCCGCCGGACGGATCACCCCCCGAGCACGACCACGCGTTCCCCGGCACGGATCGGTGTCGAGTACCGGTTGCCGGCGGGCGGCAGCGGGCAGACGTACTGGTCCGAGAACGCGCACGGCGGCAGATAGGCGCGGTTGAAGTCGATCACGGCCGTACCATCGGCGGCGGGCTCGTCGACCGGCAGGAACCGGAACCGGTACGTCTCCAGCCCGTTGGTGCCGTCGGCGAAGACCGCGCTCAGCGCGCCCTGTCCGTTCCGGGTGACGGTGAGTGTCTGGGCTGCCCCCGCCAGTTCGAACCGCAACCGCCCGGCGACCGGCGTCTCCCGCGCCTCACCGTCGACCGATGTGATCAGGATCTGCTCATCCGGCGTCTCCTCGAACACCGCCGGGAGTCGCCAACGCTCGTCGGGCGCGTAGGCGTCGATCGCGGTGAACCACTCGCGCTGCGGCCGTGCCGGATTCAGCACGCGCAGTGCCAGCGCACCGTGGCGATCGAACACCCGCAGCTCACGCCTGCCGAGGCGGACACTCTCCGTACCGCGCAGGACCACGGTCGATCCCGCCTGACCGAGCTCGCTCCCCCGGATGCCGCCGTCGCCGGTCAGCGCCCAGAGCCCGGGGATGCCGTCGACCGCTGCCGCCTCCGTGATGAGCCAGTTCGTCGACTCGAGCGCCGACGGACCATACTCCGACCCTGCGTAGCGCTCGCGCGACGCGTGCCAGTCCTGCCAGTCCTTCACGAAGCCCATCGGTGCGGTCCCTCCCGTGCGAGGGCAGCCCACAACGGCGCGCTCCTCGCTCCTGCGCGGAATACTGACCCGAATCTACGGTCGTCTCCGAGCCCGGAGAATGGGTCCGTCACACGCCTTCACCGGGCGTAACGTCGCGTCACACCGCACGGAAGCGGGAATGCGAGGCGCGTTGCTCAGCGCGCGGGGATGTGCGCGTCGAGCCAGGCGAGCACGTCGGCGCGCACCTCTTCCTGCTGCAGCTCGGCGAAGATCTCGTGGCGCGCATCCGGGTACACGAGGGTCGTGACGTCGGTGAGCCCGGACCGGC
This sequence comes from Microbacterium maritypicum, assembly GCF_041529975.1. Taxonomy (NCBI): domain Bacteria; kingdom Bacillati; phylum Actinomycetota; class Actinomycetes; order Micrococcales; family Microbacteriaceae; genus Microbacterium; species Microbacterium maritypicum. The sequence continues at coordinate 3,364,689 of NZ_CP168030.1, forward strand.
TGCGGTACTCGTCGGCGAGCTTGTGCACGCTGCGGGGTCCGCCCACCGGGTCATCGCGACCGACGAGGAGCAGCATCGGGATGTCGCGGCCCAGGTCCTTGGCCGGACGCCCGTAGAGCCGCGCGGCCTCGATCGGACCGAAGAGCTTGAGCAGCGGGACGTCGGTCGTGAGCGGATCGTCGGCGAACGCGGCCCACACGGCGGGATCGCGGCTGAGCCATTCGAGCCCCGTGGCGCCTTCGTCCTTCGCCCACCGCGCGTTCAGGGGTGCCGCGTTGAGGAACCCGGGGGTGCGCAGCGCGGAGCCCGAGAGGATCACGGCATCCCACGCCTCCGGGTGGTGGTTCACGAGCATCTGCGCCAGGAACGAACCCCACGAGTGGCCGAGCAGCACGAGCGGCAGGTCGGGGTTCTCGTCGCGGATGATTCCGGTCAGCTGCCAGACGGCATCCTCGGCAGCGCGGAGTCCGCCGACGCCGAGTCGCCCCAGCTTCTCGGGTCCGCCGTGCTGACGGATGCCGGTGCGGCCATGGCCCCGGTGGTCGTCGGCGTAGACGTGGAAGCCGGCCTCGGTGAGGGCGCCGATCAGAGCGCCGTATCGTCCGGCATGCTCGCCGACGCCGTGCAGGAGCTGCACGACTCCGCGCGGAGTACCCGCAGCCGGATGCACGTCATAGACGATGGCCACGCCATGGGCGTCGGTGAACTCGCGCGTATCCGTCACGCTGCGAGCCTAGCGACCGCGCACCCGCACCGCCTACCGCGCGACGGCATCCCGGATCGCGAAGGCGATGTCGCGGTCGGTGACCTCGTAGCCGCCGACGCCGTCGGAGGCGGAGCCCATCCGCACGCCGCCCTCCTCGATCACCGAGCGCTTGGCGGAGAAGTGGATCGCGTCCACCCCCGCCGCGGCGAGCACCGGGGCACTCGCGACGTCGACTCCGCTGCCGGCCATGATCTCGATCTCGCCCTCGGCCGCGGCGACGAGCGCGCGCAGGGTGTCGATGCCGTCGATCGCGGCGGATGCCCCGCCCGAGGTCAGCACGCGGCGCAGGCCGAGTTCCCTGGCGCTGCGCAGCGTCGCCACGGGGTCGGCCGTCACGTCGATGGCGCGGTGCAGGGTGACGGGCGCTCCGCCCGCGGCATCGCGGAGCCGGGCCATGGCGAACAGGTCGAGGTGCCCCGCCGCGTCGAGCGCGCCGATGACGACGCCGGTCGCACCCGCAGCGATCGCGCGACGCACGTCGCGCTCGGTGATCGCCAGCTCGTCGTCGGTGTAGTGGAAGCCGCCGCCGCGCGGCCGGACGAGCACGTGCACCTCGGGCCCGTCTGCTCCGGCTGCCTCGACCGCCAGCTCGAGCGTCGCGGGAGACGGGGTCAGTCCGCCGAGGGCGAGCGCCGTGGCGAGCTCGACGCGGTCGGCGCCGATCTCGGCGGCGATGCGCACTCCGGCGGGGTCCTGCACGGCGATTTCCAAGGCGAGTGTTCGGGTCACTCCTCCATTGTGCCCGGTGCCGAGACAGTGTCAGAAAAATTAGATAGGCTATCTAAGTAATGTCTGCGTCCGATGAATCCCTCGCCCTCACCGCCACAGACCTGCGCATGGCCACGTTCCGCCTGGCCCGTCGCCTCCGCTGCGCCCGCGCGGCCGACTCGATGAGCGATGCCCAGCTGGCGGTGCTCGCCGACCTGCGCATGAACGGCCGCCGCACGATCTCGACCCTCGCCGTGCGCGAGCGCGTGACCGCACCGTCGATGACCAGCACCATCAACGGACTCGAGGAGCAGGGCTTCGTCGTCCGCACTCCCGACGAGGAAGACCGCCGCCGCGTGCAGGTCGACATCACCGACGCGGGCATCGAGCTCGTCGTCGAGACGATCCGCCGCCGCGACGAGCTGCTGGCCGACATGCTGCGCGAGGTCGAGTACACCGAGGCCGAGCTCACCACTCTCCGAGAAGCGAGCGCTCTGATGCGGAGGGTGGTGGAGCGATGAGTGCGATGTTCCGTTCCTTCGCGAACATCAACTACCGCATCTGGTTCGCCGGCGCCCTCGTCTCGAACGTCGGCGGCTGGATGCAGGCCACTGCCCAGGACTGGGTCGTGCTCACCGAGCTGACCGACAACGACGCCACCGCGATGGGCGTCACCATGGCGCTGCAGTTCGGTCCGCCGCTCGTGCTGGTGAGCCTCACCGGCTGGGTGGCCGACCGCTTCGACCGACGCCACATCCTGTTCGCCACCCAGTCGGCGCTCCTGGCCCTCGCGATCGCGGTGGGCGTGCTGCTGCTGAACGATGTGATGACCCTGCCGATGATGTTCGCCTTCGCCCTCGGTTTCGGTGTCGTGAACGCGTTCGACGCTCCGGCCCGGCAGGCGTTCGTCTCCGACATGGTGTCGACGGGCGACACCTCGAACGCGGTCGCCCTGAACTCGGCATCCTTCAACCTCGCCCGCATGGTCGGCCCGGCGGTCGGCGGTCTGCTGATCGTGGCGATCGGCTCCGGCTGGGTCTTCATCGTGAACGCCGCGACCTTCCTCGCGATGATCCTCGCGCTGTCGATGCTGCGCACCGGCCTGCTCGCGCCACGGCTGAAGAACCGCAACCGCGGCGGACTCGCGGCCGGGTTCCGCTACGTGTGGGGGCGCAGCGACCTGCGGGTCGTGTTCGTCACGGTGTTCCTGATCGGCGCGTTCGGCATGAACTTCCCGATCTTCGCCTCGACCATGGCGCTCGAGTTCGGCGCGGGCGCCGACGGCTACGGCGTGCTCAGCTCGGTGCTCGCGATCGGCTCGCTGATCGGCGCCCTGCTCGCGGCACGCCGGGATCGCGCGCGGGTGCGCGTGGTGATCCTCGCCGCCGGCGGATTCGGCATCGCCGCGTTCGTGTCGTCCGCCATGCCGACGTATGCCTCGTATGCCGTCACCCTGACCTTCACCGGCTTCATGATCGTGACGCTGCTCACCACGGCCAACGGGTACGTGCAGATCACCACCGAGCCGGCGCTGCGCGGGCGCGTGCTCGCGCTGTACATGGCCGTGATCATGGGCTCGACCCCGGTGGGTGCTCCCATCGCCGGGTGGGTCGCCGACTCCTTCGGCCCGCGCGCGGCCATCATGCTCGGCGGCACGGCCGGATTCGTCGCCTGCGCGATCGGGGTGATCTGGGTGGCGACCTCGGGCCGCCTGCGCCGCGCCGAGAACCGCCGCTTCCTGCTCACCCTCGACGAGACCCGGCCACTGAGTGTGGTCGAGCGGCCCGACCCGATCGAGTTCAGCGACGAAGCAGCCGTCACCACGCCCATCCGCACGGCGAAGAGGAACGACCTCGAGGGCTGAGCGTCTTTCCTCGGTTTGTCAACGCCCTCTACGGAGTGCACATGACGTACGTACCGTCGGTGCATGGACGACAACACGGAACGCACACCCCACCCGCAGGACCCGGCCGAGGGCGCTCCCGGCGTCGGCGTCCCCGATGAGGATGCCGGTCAGGGCGACGGCACCGGCGGCGCGATCCAGGGCGACAGCTCGCGCGGCGAATCGACCGGCGGCGCCATCCAGGGCGATGCCGGCCAGGGTCACCGCGCGGCGCTGGGCGGCGACGAGGGCACCGAAGACCAACTCGACGCCGACAACGCGGCCGAGGAAGACACGTTGAAGACGCTCGACCCGGATTCCCCACCGGCCTGAGCGCTCCGAGAGGGCAGCGTCACCGCAGCCGTCTCCCCCAGAGACGGCCTCCCCCCTGCGGTGGCGCTGCCCGTCACAGCCTCCTGCGCTGAGTACTACGCGCCGAGGACGAGCTTGAGCTGCTCCACCGCCCAGTCGAGTTCCGTCGCGCGGATCACCAGCGGCGGCGCGATGCGCACCGTCTGACCGTGCGTGTCCTTCACCAGGACGCCGCGATCGAGCAGCTTCTCGGCGATCTCGCGGCCGGTTCCCCGGGCGGGATCGATGTCGACTCCGGCCCAGAGCCCGGCGATGCGCACGGCTGTCACGCCGTGTCCGATCAGCGGCTGCAGCGCCTGCTCGAGGTGAGCGCCGAGAGCCCGCGCCCGCTCCTGGAACTCGCCGGTCTGCAGCATCTCGACCACGCGAAGACCCACGGCCGCAGCGAGCGGGTTGCCGCCGAAGGTCGAACCGTGCTCGCCCGGACGGATGACACCGAGCACATCGGTGTTCCCGACCACGGCCGAGACCGGGAGGATGCCGCCGCCCAGAGCCTTGCCCAGCAGATACAGGTCAGGCACGACGCCCTCGCGGTCACAGGCGAACGTCTCGCCCACACGGCCGAGCCCGGCCTGGATCTCGTCGGCGATGAACAGAACGTTCTTCTCGTCGCAGATCTCGCGGATGCGGCGCAGGTATCCCTCCGGCGGGATCACGACGCCGGCCTCGCCCTGGATGGGCTCGACGAGCACGGCGGCCGTGTCCTCGGTGATGGCCGCGGCGATGGCCTCCGCGTCGCCGTACGGGACGACATCGAAGCCCGGGGTGTATGGACCGAAGTCGTCACGCGCCTGCTCATCGTCGCTGAAGCTGACGATCGTGGTCGTGCGGCCGTGGAAGTTGCCGGCCGCGACGATGATGCGCGCCTTGCCCGCAGCGATCCCTTTGACCCGGTACCCCCAGGCGCGGGCGACCTTGATGCCGGTCTCGACCGCCTCGGCGCCGGTGTTCATCGGCAACACGAGGTCTTTGCCGGCAAGCTCCGCGAGCGCCGCGGCGAACGGCTCGAGCCGGTCGCTCTGGAACGCGCGGCTGACGAGCGTGACCCGGCCGAGCTGCTCGGTGAGCGCGGCCACGAGCGCCGGATGCCGGTGCCCGAAGTTCACGGCCGAGTACGCGGCGAGCAGGTCGAGGTAGCGCTTGCCCTCGACATCCGTCACCCAGGCGCCCTCACCGCGGGCGATGTTCACCGGCAGCGGGTGGTAGTTGTGCGCGACGTGCGGCTCGGTGTTCGTCACCGTGGCCTCGCCCTCGTTCGCGATGTCGACCGCGGTCACTTGGCACCCCGCAGCTCGAGCGTGCAGCACTTGATGCCGCCGCCGCCGAGCAGCAGCTCGGAGAGGTCGACGGTGATCGGGTTGTATCCGCGCTCGCGCAGCTGCTTCTCGAAGCCCTTGGCGCGCGGCGAGATGATCACGTTGTAGCCGTCGCTCGCCGAGTTGAGCCCGAACACCGAACCGTCTTCGTCCGACACGAGGATCGCGTCGGGGAAGCGCCTCTCCAGCTCGGCACGGCTGGCGTCGTCGAAGGCGCCGGGGAGGTACGCGATGTTCGCACGCTCCGGGCCGCCGTTGTCTGTGCCCTGCACCGGATCGAGCACGGCGATCGCGGTGTCGAGGTGGTAGAAGCGCGGGTCGACGAGGTTCAGCGAGACGACCTCACGGCCGAAGACCTCGCCGACCTCGCGGTGGCTGTCGCCGGTGGAGCGGAAGCCGGTACCGGCCAGGATCACGTCGCCGACGAGCAGGAAGTCGCCCTCGCCCTCGTTGACCTCCTTCGGCATCACGGTGTCGTAGCCGGCGGCGCGGAACCAGTCGGCGAACGCCGGGGCCTCACCCTGGCGCTCGACGAAGCGGAACTCGGGCACGTACGCGCGTCCGTCGATCAGGAATCCGCCGTTGGCCGTGTAGACCATGTCGGGGTAGCCCGCGAGCGGCTCGATGAGTTCGACGGTGTGGCCGAGCTCGAGGTACAGGTCGTGCAGCTTCTGCCACTGCGCGACGGCGTTGGCGGTGTCGGTCGGCCGCGACGGCTCCATCCACGGGTTGATGGAGTAGTTCACGGTGAAGTGCTCGGGCTTGCACATCAGGTAGTGGCGGCGGTGCGCGGTGCGGGCGGGTGCGGTGCGGACGGCGGTTTCAGTCGTCGACATGGGGGCTCCTCGAATGGACGGGCGCGGCGGACGCTGTCCTGGGGCCCGGCGGTCCTTCGACCCGCTGCTCGTTCAGAGCCGGCGACGGGGAAGATGCGACTCGGGCACGCCGGAGTCCATTGTGTCACCCGCCCCCTGTACGCCGCCAGAGCCGCGCTTCATCCGAGGCGCTCAGACCCCCGAGCCGCGGACCACGACCTTCCCCACGGCGTGCCCGGCCTCGAGGTGGGCGAGGGCGGCGGATGCTTCCGCGAACGGATACTCGCGCTCGATCACGGGCACGATGCGGCCGTCGGCGACGAGTTCGAGGAGCTTGGCCAGCACCTCCGGTCGCGGCGTCGCGGCGAGGGGACGGATGCTCCGGGAGCCGACTGACAGGACCGCGGCGCGCAGCATCCGCGGGATGGGCCCCAGCACGTGCCCGCCGTCGCCCGTGACCAGCACGACCCGACCACCGTGCCCCACGAGTCGCTGCAGCTCGCGCAGCGGCATCCCTCCGGCGATGTCGACGATCGCGTCGAAACGCGCGGCCGGGATCTCGCTCAGCGGCGACACCCGGTGGTCGAAGGTGCGCACGGCGCCGAGGCGCTCGACCAGCGGTGCGTTGCGAACGCTGCAGGTCGCCCAGACCTCGGCCCCGCGTAGGGCGGCGAGCTGCACCGCGAACGTGCCGACACCTCCGGATGCGCCGATGATCAGCACCCGGGGAGCCTCGCCTCCGCGCAAGCCGACGCCCGCGAGATCGAGGGCCTGCCACGCGGTGCCGGCGGCGATGGGGAGGGACGACGCCGCCTCGGGCGTGATGTCGGGCGGGATCGGCACGAGCCGCGACGCGGGAACCCGCACGTACTCGGCGAGCCCTCCGCCGCCGACCAGCTCGCCCACGACCTCCTCGCCGATCTCAGCGCTCACCACGTCGGGCCCGACCGCGACGACGGTGCCGGCGACCTCCATGCCACGCACCGGATGCTTCGGACGGGTGAGGCCGAAGACCGGGCGCACGAGGAGTGGATCGCCCAGCAGCAGCCGCACGTCACCCGCGTTCAGGGAAGTGGCCCGGACCTTAAGGAGCACTTCGCCGCGGTGCGGCGCCGGCACCGGGATCTGCTCGAGGTTCACCCCGGATGACGGGCCGTAGGTCTCGCGTCGCCAGGCGTTCATCGTCTCGGTCATGATGATGCTCCTCCGGATGCGGGTGGGGCGGGGTAGGCGAACAGGTCGTCGATCCCGACCCCGAACGCCCGCGCGATCTGGAACGCCAGCTCCAGCGTGGGCGAGTACTTCTGCTGCTCGATGGCGATGAGCGTCTGCCGGGTCACGCCGACGGTGCGGGCGAGTTCGGCCTGGGTGAGCCCGGCCTGCTCGCGATGGGCGCGGATGCTGTTGGAGACGAGGGTCGGCTTCACCATCAGACGAGCCCCCGCCGGTAGGCGATCACGCGGGCGATGCCGCCGACGAGCGCGGACACCGCGAAGCCGAGGTACATGGTGTTCGCGATCCAGAACACATCGGCGCCGACCGCGCACAGCGCGATGACCCCGAGTCCGGCGATCACGACGAAGGCCTGCTCGACCCGGCCGCCCATGCGACTGATGTCACGGTCGCGGATGTCGGAGCGACCGGCGCCGTCCGGGTCCTTCATGCCGGCGAGGATGCCCCAGACGACGCTGATCACGATCGTCGCGACGATGCCTCCGCCGATCGTCCACAGCATGAGCGGGAACCAGTCGACGGCGGTGAGTGGCCCTCCCCCGGCTTGCTGGAGCACCAGCACGACGTACACGACCAGCGCGATCGGGCTGACGATGAGTCCCGCCCAGGCGTTGCGTTCCTCGTAGACCATGATGCCTCCGATGTAAAAGATTCTTGACACTCACGCTACGCCGCCGACACGGCCGTGTCAAGAATTCTTTACATCGAATCAGATCACGTCGCTGCTCCAGGGGTCGAGGTTGCCGTAGCGGTGCGCGGTGATCGAGATCGACTGCTCGTGCACGAACGGCAGCAGCTCGATCCGGGCGGCCGCTGTGACCTCGCCGTCGTACACCGCGAGGTCGGGATTCCCTCCGGATGCCGTCGCCAGGGCCGTGTGCAGCGCGGCGACCGCGGCACGACCGCCGACCAGACGCACCCGGTCGCTCACGGGCAGCGCGACGATGCCCTCCACGGCATCCTCGTCACGGAGCATCCGCTGCATCCACTCCTCGTCGGTCTCGAGGAAGACCGAGGCGTCGAGGTCGCCGAGCGCGCGGCGCACGTCGCCGGGCAGACCGACCGGCGTCGAGAGCACGAAGGCGGCGCCCGAACGTACGCCCGCGATCACCACGCGCAGCAGATCCTGCAGGGCTGCATCCTCCGTCGCCCGGATCTCGACCGGCACCGGGCGGTACCGGAACAGGTTCCGCTCCACGCCGAGGTGCGACACGTCGCGCACCTGCCCGAACTCGCGGTCCCACGCCAGGGCATCCGAGAGCGCCGAGCGCCGTAGCCACTCGAACTTCTCGTACTCCAGCGACGACTGCGCCGACTCGATGAGCGCCGTGATGCGGGAGTCGAGCCCGCGCAGATGCAGGGTGCTGGATGCCGGTCCGCCCGGCTGCGAGCGCCAGGAGCCGAGCCCGATCAGGTAGTTCGGGCCACCCGCCTTGGCGCCGGGACCGACGGCCGAGCGCTTCCAGCCGCCGAACGGCTGCCGCTGCACGATCGCCCCGGTGATGCCGCGATTCACGTAGAGGTTGCCCGCCTGCACGCGGTCGAGCCAGAAGGCGAGGTCGCCCGGATCCTGCGTGTGCAGCCCGGCGGTGAGGCCGTAGGCGACGGCGTTCTGCAGCTCGACGGCCTTCTCGAGTGTCGGCGCATGCATGATGCCGAGCACCGGACCGAAGAACTCCTCGGTGTGGAAGCGCGACCCCGACTGCACGCCGACGCGGATGCCGGGGCGCCACAGCCGCCCGCTGCCGTCGTCGTCGGCCGCGAGCGCGGGCTCGATCAGCCACTGCTCCTCACCCTCGAGCTCGCTCAGCGCCCAGGCGAGCTTGCCCTGCGGCGGCTCGATCACCGGGCCGACCTCGGCGAGCGGATCGGCGGGCGGGCCCACGTGCAGCGAGCGCACGGCATCCGCGAGCTGCCGCTTGAACCGCGGGGAACGGCCGACGGGCCCGACGAGGATCGCGAGCGAGGCGGCCGAGCACTTCTGACCCGCGTGCCCGAACGCGCTCTTCACCAGGTCGGCGACGGCCAGGTCGAGGTCGGCCGACGGGGTGATGATCATCGCGTTCTTGCCGCTGGTCTCGGCGAGCAGCGGCAGGTCGGGGCGCCAGGAGCGGAACAGAGCGGCGGTGTCCCACGCGCCGGTGAGGATCACGCGGTCGACCGCGTCGTGGGTGATGAGCTCGCGGCCGAGCTCTCCCTCCTCGATGTCGACGAGCGCGAGCAGATCGCGCGGGATGCCCGCCTGCCACAGCGTCTCCGCGATCACGGCGGCGCAGCGGCGGGCCTGTGGCGCGGGCTTGAAGACGACGCCCGAACCCGCAGCGAGCGCGGCGAGCACTCCTCCGGCGGGGATCGCGAGCGGGAAGTTCCACGGCGGCGCGACGACCGTGACGGATGCCGGCACGAATACGGCACCGGCGATCGCGTCGAGCTCGCGCGCGGTGGCCGCGTAGTACCGGGCGAAGTCGACGGCCTCGCTCACCTCGATGTCGGCCTCGGCGAAGATCTTGCCGGTCTCGGAGGCGGCGACCTCGATCAGGTCACCGCGTCGGGCTTCCAGCGCGGCGGCGGCGCGCAGCAGCACCTCGGCGCGTTCGGCGGCGGGACGCCCACCCCACGCCGGAGCCGCACCGCGGACCCCCTGCACGATCCGCTCCAGGGAGTCCGCATCGTCGACGTGTGCGGCCGCGATCGTGGCGTCACCGAGCTCGGATGCGCCGATACGCTCCCGCACCTCGCGCGCCCAGTCGCGGTTCACCGGCAGGGCGGGGTCGCTGTCGACCGTGTTCGAGAAGCCGGGGGCACCACCGGCATCCTGCTCCAGTTCGCGGGCGGAGTACACCGCGGTCTCGAGGAAGGCCTCGCGACCACCGCCGTCGTCGTCGGAGCCGCGCGAGATGCCGAGCACGGCCTGAGTGAGGTCGGTCTCCGGCAGCGGTGACACGGGCGAGGGGCGCAGCGCTTCGTGCACGGGCGCGCTCCGGTCCTGCGTGCGACGCGGACCGGTTCGCAGCGTGGGATCGTCCGACCGGTCGAGTGCGTCGAGGAACCTGTCCTGCTCCCGCACGAACAGGGCCTCGTCCTCGCCGAGTCGGAATGCCGCGGAGAGGAAGTTGTCCGGCGAGGCGTTCTCCTCGAGCCGGCGCACCAGGTAGCTGATCGCGACGTCGAACTCGGCCGGCGCCACCACCGGCACGTACAGCAGCACGGGCCCGACCTCACGCGAGACGGCCTGCACCTGCCCCTGTGCCATGCCGAGCAGCATCTCGAACTCGACGGCTTCGCGCACATCCCGCTCGCCGGCGAGCAGCCACGCGTAGGCGATCCCGAACAGGTTGTGTCCCGCGACGCCGATCTTCACGGCGGAGGCATGCTCGGGGCGCAGGGCCCAGTCCAGGCAGCGCAGGTAGTTCGCGTCGGTGTCGAGCTTGGTGTCGTAGGTCGCGGGGGTCCAGCCGTGCATCCGCGCCTCGACCTGCTCCATCGCGAGGTTGGCGCCCTTGACGAGGCGCACCTTGATGCGGGCGCCGCCGTGCGCGACGCGGTCCTGCGACCAGGCGGTCAGCTCCTGCAGGGCGGGCAGGGCATCGGGCAGGTACGCCTGCAGCACGATCCCGGCCTCGAGCCCGGCGAGCCGAGGGTCTTCCAGGATGCGCGTGAACACCGCGATCGTCAGGTCGAGGTCGCGGTACTCCTCCATGTCGAGGTTGATGAAGGTGCCGTCCGCGGCCGCCGTGAGGTACAGCGGGAGCAGCCGCTCCACCACCTCGTCGACGATCTCGTCGAAGGCCCACATCGACAGGTGGCTGACGATGGCCGAGACCTTGACCGAGACGTAGTCGACATCGGCTCGTCGGATCAGGTCGTGGATGCCGTCGAGGCGGCGCTTCGCCTCCGCTTCGCCGAGCACGGCCTCGCCGAGCAGGTTGAGGTTCAGGCGCGAGCCCGTGGCCGTGATGCGTTCGATGGCCGCTTCGAGCTTGGCGGGCCGCGCATCGACGATGAGATGCCCGACCATGTCGCGCAGCACCTTCCGCGCGATCGGCACGACCGGCGACGGCAGGATCGGCGCGACGCCCCCGCCGAGCCGCACCACCGAGCGCAGGTACCAGGGCAGGAACTCGGGCACGATCGGCGCGATGCGGTGCAGCTGCGAGGCAGCGGCGCTCAGGCTCTCGGGGCGCATGACGCCGTCGACGAAGCCGAGCGTGAACGGCAGCCCGTTCGCGTCCTGCAGCACTCCGGCGAGACGGGCGGCAGCGGGGTCGGGTTCGATCGCGGCGGCCTCGATCGCCCACCGCCGAGCAAGCTCGACGGCACGGTCTGCGAGGGGTGCGGATGCCACGGCATCCGCCGGAGATGACGACGACTCTGCCATGTGTCCACCCTAGGTCTGCATCACCCCGCAGGCCGGGAGCCCGCACCCCTCTCGACAGCTCACAGCGCAGCGATGATGTCCTCCACCCGCTGCTTCGCGTCGCCGAACAGCATCTGCGCGTTGTCGCGGAAGAACAGCGGGTTCTGCACGCCCGCGTAGCCGGCGGCCATCGAGCGCTTGAACACGATGACGTTCTCGGCCTCCCACACCTTCAGCACCGGCATCCCGGCGATGGGGCTCGACGGGTCTTCCGCGGCCGCGGGATTCACGGTGTCGTTCGCGCCGATCACGAGCACCACCGAGGTCGAGGCGAGGTCGTCGTTGATCTCGTCCATGCTCAGGACGATGTCGTACGGCACCTTGGCCTCGGCCAGCAGCACGTTCATGTGGCCGGGCAGACGACCGGCCACCGGATGGATGCCGAAGCGCACGTCCACACCCCGCTCGCGGAGCCGGTGGACCAGGTCGGCCACCGGGTACTGCGCCTGCGCGACCGCCATGCCGTAGCCGGGCGTGATCACGACGCTGCTCGCCGCGACGAGCATCTCGGCCGCACCCTCCGCGGTGATCTCCCGGTGTTCGCCGTACTCGGTGTCGTCCGCGGACGATGCCGCGACCCCGAAGCCGCCCGCGATCACCGAGAGGAACGAGCGGTTCATGGCCTTGCACATGACGTAGGAGAGGTACGCACCCGAAGATCCGACCAGCGCGCCCGTGACGATCAGCAGGTCGTTGTTCAGCAGGAAGCCGGCCGCAGCCGCTGCCCAGCCCGAGTAGCTGTTGAGCATCGAGACGACCACCGGCATGTCACCGCCGCCGATCGAGGCGACCAGATGCCAGCCGAGGGCGAACGCGAGCACGGTGACCGCGATCAGGAGCCACAGCTGCGGGTCGTTCACGAACCACACGGTGAGGGCGACGAACGCGACGAGCGCCCCGATGTTGAGCCCGTTCTTGCCCGGGAGCATGAGCGGCTTCGACGACATCCTCGCCGACAGCTTCAGGTACGCGACGATCGATCCGGTGAAGGTCACCCCGCCGATGAAGACGCCGATGAAGACCTCGGCGTCGTGGATGCCGACGAGCGCCGGGGCGATGTCCGGGTGCGCGAGGTAGCCGTTCCAGCCCACGAGCACGGCCGCGAGACCGACAAAGCTGTGCAGGAGCGCGATCAGCTCGGGCATCCCGGTCATCTCCACGACCCTGGCGCGCCACAGGCCGATGGCCGCGCCGATGAGCACCGCGGCGACGAGCAGCCCGAGGCCGAGGAACGCGCCGGTGCTCCAGGCATCAGCGACGGTGAGGGCGACGGTCGCGACCAGCGCGATCGTCATGCCGAAGATGCCGTAGACCACGCCGGCACGGGCGGACTCGTGGCGGCTGAGGCCGGCGAGGCTGAGGATGAACAGCAGGGCGGCGACGATGTAGGCCGCCCCGGCGAGCGCGTCGACGGTCACTTCCGGCCGCCCTTCGCCGAGTTCCCGAGTGTGAACATCGCGAGCATCCGTCGGGTGACCGCGAACCCTCCGAAGATGTTGATCGACGCCAGCAGCACGGCGATCGCGGCGAGCACCTGCACGATCGGCAGCGGCGAGGTGATCTGCAGCATCGCGCCGACCACGATGACGCCGGAGATGGCGTTGGTCACCGACATGAGCGGGGTGTGCAGTGCGTGGTGCACCTTGCCGATCACGAAGAAGCCGATCACGACCGACAGCACGAGCACCGTGAAGTGCTGCGGGAGCGGAGCCGGAGCGAACGCGTTCACGACGAACAGCGCGGCGATGCCGACCACGATCAGGCCGACGCGGCGCGCGGTCGACACCTTCTTCGGCGGCGCGACCTCGACCGGCGCCGCCGCGGCCTTAGCCGCGGGGGCGGCTGCGACCTGCACGGCGGGCGGCGGCCAGGTGACCTCGCCGTCGCGCACGACCGTGACCGAGCGCTGCACCACGTCTTCGAAGTCGATCACCAGCCGGCCGTCCTTCGCGGGGGTCAGCAGCGCGACGAGGTTGGCGAGGTTCGTGCCGTAGAGCTGCGAGGCCTGGGCGGCCAGGCGCGAGGCCAGGTCGGTGTAGCCGAGGATGACCACGCCGTTGTCCGTGACGACGCGCTCGCCGGCGACCGCGCCCTCGACGTTGCCGCCCTGACCCGCCGCCATGTCGACGATCACGCTGCCCGGCTTCATCTGCGCGACATCGGATGCCGTGATCAGGCGAGGCGCCGCGCGCCCGGGGATGAGCGCGGTCGTGATGATGATGTCGACGTCGGCGGCCTGCTCGGTGTAGATCTCGGCTGCTCGCCGGTCGTAGTCCGCACTCGTCGCCTTCGCGTAGCCGTCGGTGGAGGCGGCGACCGCGACGTCGACCGGAAGATACGTGCCGCCGATCGACGTGACCTGGTCGGCGACCTCGGGGCGCGGATCGGTGGCACGGACGATCGCACCGAGGCTCGACGCGGCACCGATGGCCGCGAGTCCGGCGACGCCGGCTCCCGCCACCAGCACCTTCGCCGGCGGCACCTTGCCCGCGGCGGTCACCTGTCCTGTGAAGAAGCGCCCGAACTCGTGGGCGGCCTCGACGACGGCCCGATACCCGGCGATGTTCGCCATCGAGCTCAGCACGTCCATCGACTGCGCGCGCGAGATGCGGGGTACGGCGTCGAGCGCGACGGCCGTGATCCCGCGCTGGGCGAGAGACTCGACCAGGTCGGGGCGGAGGGCGGGTGACAGCAGCGCGATGAGGGTCGCGCCGTCGGCCAGGAGGGCGATCTCGTCGGGGCCGGGCGCTGTGATGGCGAGCACGATCTCGCTGCCCCATGCCTCTGCGCGCTCGACGAGTGCGGCTCCGGCCGCCTCATACTCGGCGTCGGGGTACGAGGCCGCAGCGCCCGCTCCCCGTTCCACTCTGACCGTGTGGCCCAGCTTCCCGAGCGACGCGATCGTCGCCGGGGTGGCCGAGACCCGCGCTTCGCCCGCAGGCTCCCGCACGATGCCGATGACTGCCACTGCATCCTCCTCCGCCCGTCGACGTCGACGGGGCCGCTCCGGGGCGTCTCTGCCCCTGACTTTCGCTCAGAGTACTGAGCACGGCTCCGGGAACACCCCTTCTTCGCCCGCATGACGCGGAAAGAAGTCTCGTTCTTGCGGAAAGCAGAGGAGCGATCAGCCGCGCGCGCGGTCCTAAGCTGTTGCCGTGACCACGACGCCGCCGGAGAGCCCCGCCCAGGGGCAGGATCCGGCCGTCACCGCGGCGAACGCGAGCGCGAGGGCGAAGGTCCTCGGCTGGGCGCGACGCAGCATCGACCTGATCCCGACGTCCTGGCTCATCACCGGCGCCGGAGCCGTGCTGCTCGCGACCACCGCCGTCTTCGGCGGACTCGAGGCCGCGGCCGTCGATCCCACGCCGGTCGTCGAGGTCGGCGAGACCTTCGCGGGCTCCGATCTCGAGATGACCGTGCTCGGGGTCGAGCTGCGCGACGAGCTGAGCGCGGAGAGCGGTCGAACCCTGGTCTTCCCGGACGAGGAGAAGAGCGAGCGAATCCTGGTCGTCACGGTCGACGTCGTCAACACGTTCGACAAGCCGCGACCGTCGACGGCGAACCCCCCGCAATCCCCGGTGCTCGACGGCATCCGCATCGAGGGTCTCGATCAGAAGGGCGACGTCTTCCGTGCCGACGACGGCGAGCGCGCGCCCCGGTTGCAGCCTGACGTCCCCGCCCGCATGCTGCTCACCTGGACCGTCGGGCCGGACGACTTCCACGACGGCGACGAGATCACTGTCACCCTCCCCGAGTCGGACCACTACGTCGGGCAGAGCGTGATGCGCGGCGACTACTGGGTGGACGTCCGCGTCGGAGCGACGCTGACGGCGACCATCGACGAGGTGCCGCTCCCGTGAAGAAGCACATCCTGATCTGGGTCGCCACTGTGGCGTTGCTCGTCTGTGCGTGGGGCGTCTCGAAGGCGACGCTTCCCGACGACGCCCCGAATGCCGCGTTCGCCTCGGTCGCGCAGATCGGCGAACAGGCCTCCACCCGCAACCTGGTCGCTACCGTGACCGACGTGCACCTCGCGGATCGGGTCACGGATGCGGAGGGCTGGTCGGCCGACGGCACCTGGCTCGTCGTCGATCTCGAGGCCGCCACCGGCGTGACGCAGGATCAGAGCGGCTCACGGCTCGCGGAACTCACGATCGGCGACCGTACGTTCAGCGCGACGGATCGCGGCACCAGCTTCGTCGATCAGCGGCTGGTCACCGGTGTCCCCCGCTCCGGGAGCCTCGCGTTCGAGCTCCCGGACGACGTGACCGGCGACCGCGCGACGCTCCGCCTGGGCATGCCGGGTTCCGGCCTCGGAGAGGTGGTGCGCGACACCGTGATCGAGCTGTCGATCGACCTCGCCGCGCTGCCCGTCGAGGCCGAGGTGCTCCTGGACGAGAACGGCTGGGCCCGATGACCATCCCCCTCCCTCCGGTCCCGCCCGCGCCTCGGGAAGACGCGGAGGCCGCCGCTGCCCCGGCGAAGCCGCCCTCCTGGTGGCGCCGCAACACTCTGGCTCTGGTCGCACTCGTCGTGCTGCTGCCGGCGACCGCCATCGCGGTCGGGTGGCAGGAGTGGTACCAGTTCTTCGGATTCGGGGCCCGTGCGGTCACACCTGTGGTGGTCGTCGAGGACGAGACGACCGATCTCGCCGGCGCGACCTGGGGGCCGGTGCGCGGTGGGGAGATCGAAGACCTCGCGGGTCTCGACGTCCCTCCGAACACACGCCTGATCGCCGTCGGGGTGCCTGTGGATCCTGATGCCGAGGGGATGGGGTGCGAGACGCCGACCCTCGTGGAGCAGTCCACGGGGCGCGAGTGGGGTCCCGTCCGCGCGGAGATCGGGCTGGACTGGAGCGCGGAGGAACCGGAGACCTGCCTCAGCGAGCAGGCCGGCGCCTACGAGATGATCGTGCCGTTCGTGGTGCCGGAAGATGTCGAGGGCCCCTTCTGGGTCGACGTGCGCCCCTACGACGCCGGCGGGTCCTTCGTGAGGTTCGAGTTCGAGCCCTGACCCTCGACGCTGTCCCTGGCGGGGGCGGTGACCATCGCGGCGGCGACGGCATCCACCGACGAGGGCAGGAGTCCGGCGGCATCGGCGACGGCACGCATCTCCCCTTCCGCCTCCGAGACGCCCACCGTGTCGGTGCGGTCCTGCTGCCGCTTGCGCAGCCGCGCCAGAGTGGCGTCGTACGCCCCGCTGATCACCGCGATGCGCACCGGCTCCATGAGCAGCAGCGGCACGAGCGACACGAGCGGCGCGGCGATCGCCCAGAACACGTACTCCTGTGGGCCGACCAGCCGGGTGATGCCGAAGCCGAGGTACGACTCGAGCGCCTTCACGATGACGTAGAGCAGCGCGTAGGAGCCGACGAGGAGTGGCCCTGCGCGCCACATGAGCAGCAGCGCTCGTCCGATCGGGCGGAAGCGGGCGCCGAGCTCTTCGCCGAGATCCTTGAGTCGGCGCACGAGCGGGTTGGGGATCACGGCCGCGTGTTCGCGCACGCGGGCGATCAGCTCGCTCTCCACACGCAGCTTCTCGGCGACGATCGCCTGGCCGAACACGACGCCGGCGATGGTCAGCCACGCCAGCGGAGCGAGGAGCACGGGACCTGCTTCGGTGAGCACCCACCCGATGGCCTCCCAGAGCCAGCGCAGTGGGGCGACGGCATCCAGGATCTGTTCTCTGACCGTCTCGAAGAAGGCCATGGCCGCGCGGCTGTCGACCCACGCCTTGATCGTGTCGAAGATGTCGCCGAGCACCATCACCGAGAAGAAGACCCAGACGACCTCGAAGTAGACCGCGACCGGCGACAGCCACTTCGCGAGCTTCGCCGACCACTTCGACCACGCCCAGCGACCGGCGAACGCGAGCACGATGATCGAGATGGTCCATACGTTGATCGGCAGGTTCAGCACGGTGTCGACCGAGCTCACGGGACCTTCGCCGTTGGCAGCCGCCGTCCAGATGATTCCGTTGCGCACCTCGAGGGCGCGCAGCGAGTACGCCCGCACGTCTTCGCCCAGCAGACCCTGCGCCCAGTAGACCGCGAAGAAGGGGAGGATGCCGGCGAGCAGCGCCGAGAGGAAGGTGCGGCGGCGGTCCGCGGCCGCCTCGGGCAGCGGCGCGACCTCCTGCAGGTTGCGCAGACCGTCACGCAGCACCAGGAACATCGCGACCAGGCTGATCAACCGCGCGAGGATCCCGATCGGAAGGACGAGGAACCCGAGGGTGGCGGAGTACGCGCCGATGAATCCGGCGACCTCGGTGATCACGTAGTGCACCAGGACGCCGGCCAGATACCACGCCATGAGCGCGGGCCAGTGTCGCCACAGCACGCGCCCGGTGGTCTTCAGGATCGCCAGCACACGGTCAATATATCGTTGCCGCCGGCCAGCGCTGCCGACGGGGTCAGCCCCAGATGCTCGGCGCCTTCACCCGCACGGGCGGGAGGGCGGATGCCGCGGCCCAGTCGTGCACCCACGCGTCGATCTCCGGCACGCCCTCGGGCTTGCCGACCGCGGCGAACAGCTCTTCGTTGCTGACCGTGCCCCCGGTGCGACGCAGCATCCGCGCCCGCACGATCGCCCGGGCGTAGACCTCGCCGTCGACCACGGCGCGGTGCTCCAGGAACAGCGCCTTCTCGTCGTGGCCGATGAACCGCGACTGCACCTCGAACCGCTGCCACAGCTGCAGCGACTTGCGGAACGTGATCGTCTCGCTGGAGACGACCGCGTACCAACCCTGAGCCTTCATGGCATCGAACAGCCCGGTGCGGATGAGCTGGTCCCATCGTCCGAGGTCGAACAGCGACAGGTAGCGACCGTTGTTCATGTGCCGCAGGATGTCGAGGTCGGTCGGCAGAGTGGTGATGGTGATGCTGCCCACCGCCGTCGGGTCGAGGGTCTTCCCCCGCCGCACGCGGCGTCGGGCACCGAGGATCACCAGGAGGGTCCGCCAGATCACGTTCACGAGGATCGATCGTAGCCAGGCGTGCACGATTTGCGAACATCGTTGTACGAACCCTCCAGGCCGGCACGCCGAGCGTCATCGAACATCCACTCGATTTCTCCTTCACGGACGCCGCGCGTAGAGTCACGATCATGAGCGCCGAAGCCCAGCCTGAAGTCATCGTCCGCCCGGTCCGTGATGTGGATGCGGAAGCCCTCGGTCGCGTGCACGCCCAGTGCTGGCATGAGACCTACGACCACCTGATCAGCAAGGCGGCGCTCGAAAAGGTCTCGCCCCGGCGCATGGCCGAGCTGTGGACGCACTGGGCCTCGCAGGGTCCCGAGTTCAAGATGAACGCCGCGCTCGTCGACGGCGAGATCGTCGGATTCGTCGGCTCCGGCCCGGCCCGCGACAAGGATGCTCCGGCGTTCCGCGAGCTCTACTTCATCTACCTGCTCGACGCGTACCACTCCACCGGCATCGGACAGAAGCTGTTCGACGCCGCGGTCGAGACCGACGAGCCGCTGTACCTGTGGGTCGCCGAGGACAACCCCCGCGCGCACCGCTTCTACACGCGCAACGGTTTCCGCCTCGACGGCGCGACGCACACCGAGCCGTTCCTCGGCGAGACGCTGACCGAAGTCCGCTTCGTCCGTCCCTGACGAATCCGGGCACTGTGCACCGGAGCGGGTGACGGCCATGACCGCCTCCACCCTGGTCGGGCTCACCGGCGGCATCGCCGCGGGTAAGAGCACGGTCGCACGCGCACTCGCGACCCACGGCGCCCGCATCGTGGACGGCGATGCCGCCGCACGCGACATCGTCGACCCGCGGACATCCGGCGGGGCGGCGCTCCTGCCCCGCATCGCCGCGCTGCTGGGCGACGAGGTGCTCGCCCCGGATGGGGCGCTCGACCGGGCGGCCGTGGCGGCACGGGTGTTCGGCGACGACGCACTGCGTGGTCAGTACAACGCGCTGCTGCGCCCGGCGATCCTCGACGAGGTGGCCCGGCGCATCGCGGAGGCCCGGCGCGATCCCGGAGTCGTCGTGCACGAGATCCCGCTGCTCAACCGCACCACCGCACCATTGCCCTGGACCTACGACCTGGTGGTGACGGTCGAGGCCGTGGCGTCGACACGGTTGCAGCGTCTGCAGAACGACCGAGGGCATGACGCCGCCGAAGCGGAGCGCCGTATACGCGCACAGGGCGAGGAGGCCGACCGCGTCGCGATCGCCGATGTCGTGCTGCGCACCGACGGCACCCTCGACGAGACGCTGCGCGCGACGGCTTCGCTGTGGGCGCAGCTCAGCGCAGAGCGTCCACCGCGGTGACGATCTCGGCCAGCGCGCGTTCCACGTCGTCGCGCGCATAGCCGAGCAGCGCCGTCTCAGCCGGATCAGGCTCGTAGGCGATCACCGCGCCACGCCCCTGGACGATGAATCGGTCGGGCTGGAACGGATGCTCCTCGTCGCGCTCCTCGATCACGTGCGCGCTCCCTGCAGCATCCGCCAGCAGCTGGAAGTAGCCGCGGTAGGTGAGGTTGCGGTCGCCGACGAGGTAGGCGCGACCGCCCTCCCCGGCGTCGAGCGCGCCCCGCGCAGCCTGCGAGAGCGACCGCACCGACATGTAGTTCGTGCCGCCGGGAGGGGCGAACAGCTCGGGCTCGTCGAGCTCGCCGCGCGTCCACGCGATCATTCGGGCGAATCGGCGCACCCCGCGCTCGTCGGCGCCGACGATCGACGGCGGGTTCAGGGTCATCGCCGCGAAGCCGTCGTCACTCAGCGCCCGGGTGCGCTCATCCGCATCACGGCGGGCGGCGACGTACGGGATGCGCTCCGCCCACTCGGGATGCAGCTGGTGGTAGTAGCTGCCGATCTGCACGAAGCGACCGACCCCGGCAGCCTTGGCGAGCGCCGCGAACCGCGGCACCCCGACGCTCTGCGTGCGGTCCCAGAACGTGTCGTCCTCTTGATCGGCCGGCACGTGACGGATGTCGTTGCCGGCCGCGAACACGATCGCGTCGAAGCCCTCCAACATGCGCGGCGAGGACTCGGCGTCGGTGTAGTCACCTCGGAGCCGCGGCATCCCGTGGACCGCACGCGGATCACGGTCGGACGGATCGCGGCGGGCCATCACGGTGACCTCGTCCCCGTGCGCGGCGAGGTCGGCGGCGACATGGCTGCCGATCATCCCGGTCGCACCGACGACCAGCACCCGGCTCACGCGAACACCGCCCGACCGTCGGAGATCACGGAGACCCCGTCGCGGCGCAGCTCGAAAGCGCCGTCGGGCCAGGACTCGAGGTCGAGCGCGTCGCCCGGGATCACGGGTCCGCTGAAGCGGCCCTGGAGTGCGATCAGATCGGCCGGATGCGCGCCCTGCTCGGCGGCGAGCGCGAGCGTGGTCGCGGCGAGGGTGCACAGCCCCTGCAGGATGGGGGTCGGGTGTCCGATCCGGGCCGACGCTTCGGGGTCGATGTGGATGTGATGGCGGTCACCGGTCAACCGGTACAGGGCCGCCTGGGTCGCGAAGGTCTGCACCACGGAGCGCCTGCCCACCGGCCGCTCGGCGGATGCCGCTTGCGCGGGCCCCCGCTCTCCGCCGAAGCCACCGAATCCGGGGGCGAACAGCGACCACGTCGCCGTGAACTCGTCGCACTCCACGATCACGTCGAAGATCGCCGCGGAGCCCTTGTCCCAGACGTCCCCCACCCGGGCCGAGAGGCGCAGTTCGCCGGTACGGGGCAGCGGACGGTGCACCTCGAGCGTCTGCGAACCGTGCACGGCACGGTCGTCGAAGGCCCCCGCTGCGGCGAGGACGTCGGGCGCCCACTGCGCGAGCGTGAGACCGAAGGTCGGCAGCACCCGCAGCCGATCCTCGAACACGAGGTCGAGGTCGGTGGCCGCCGCACCCACGGCGAGGGCGTAGAGGATGGCATCCTTCTCGTCATAGGCGACGGTCCGCTCACCGAGATCGCGGCCCGCCCAGTCCGCCGCACTCATGCGCCGTATACCGGCTCGGGGTCGACACTCTCGGCGACGAGAGCGCGCACGGCATCGCCGACCTCCGCGGCCGACCACCGCCGATCGAGCTCGCGGACCGGGCCGTGGCGCCAGCCTTCCTCCAGGCAGATGCGCCCACCCTCGACCTCGATGACGCGGCCGCTGATCGTGCAGTCCGCACTCGCGAGCCACGCGACCACGGGAGAGACGTTCGCGGGATCCATCCGGTCGAAGCCGTCTTCGGGCGCGGCCATCGCGTCGGCGAAGGGGCCCTCGGTCATCCGGGTGCGCGCAGACGGGGCGATCGCGTTGACGGCGACGCCGTAGCGTCCCAACTCGGCGGCTGCGACCAGGGTCAGGGAGGCGATGCCGCCCTTCGCCGCGGAGTACGCCGCCTGCCCGATGCTGCCCTGGAGCCCTGCACCCGACGAGGTGTTCACCACCCGGGCCAGGGGCTGCCTGCCCTCTTTCGCCTCGGCGCGCCAGTAGGCGCTCGCGTGGCGCAGCGGGGCGAAGTGCCCCTTGAGGTGCACGCGGATGACGGCGTCCCATTCATCCTCGCCGGCGTTGACGAGCATCCGGTCGCGCACGAAACCGGCGTTGTTGACGAGGATGTCGAGGCGACCGAACGCGGAGATCGCCTGGTCGACGAGCGCTGCGGCCTGAGCGAAATCGGCGATGTCGGCTCCGTTGGCCACGGCTTCGCCACCCGACGCGCGGATGATGTCGACGACCTCCTGCGCAGGCCCGACCGACACGCCTGCGCCGTCGAGCGTCGTGCCGAGGTCGTTGACGACGACTGCCGCGCCCTGCCGGGCGAGTTCGAGCGCATGCTCGCGCCCGAGACCACGACCGGCGCCGGTCACGATCGCGACGCGACCTTCGAGGATTCCTGCCATGGATCGACTCTCCTTTGAGACTGTCCGGCTGATGAGCCGGCACCGACTGCGCGCGACGGGAGTGCGGTCGCGGATGACGATGTGCATGATCCTACCAACCAAGCAATTGCTAGGGCAAATGCGGTGAAGGGGTTATGAGCCAAACCAAGCAAGTGCTAGGGTGCCTTGAGCAAACGTTAGGTTAGGTGTCCGATGACGATCACTTCCACCCTGCATCCTTCCGGTGTCCGCACCGTGACGATGGACTACCCGCCGGTGAACGCCCTGCCCGTCGCCGGATGGTTCGACGTCGCCGCCGCGATGCACGAGGCCACCGCCGATGCGGCGACGCGCGTCGTGATCCTCCGGGCGGAGGGCCGCGGGTTCAACGCGGGCGTCGACATCAAGGAGATGCAGCGCATCGAGGGCTTCTCCGGCATCCTCGGGGCCAACCGCGGATGCTACGAAGCATTCAAGGCGATCTACGAATGTGCGGTCCCCGTGATCGCGGCCGTCAACGGCTTCTGCCTGGGCGGCGGGGTCGGGCTCGTCGGCAACAGCGACGTGATCGTCGCCTCCGACGACGCGACCTTCGGCGTTCCCGAGGTCGACCGCGGCGCACTCGGAGCGGCCACGCACCTCTCCCGCCTCGTCCCGCAGCACATGCTCCGTTCGATGTACTACACGAGCCGCACGGTCACGGCCCAGCGGCTCGAGGAGTTCGGCTCCGTGACCGCGGTCGTGCCGCGAGCCGAACTCGACGACGCCGCGCTCGCGATCGCGGAGGAGATCGCAGCCAAGGATCCGCGCGTCATCCGCGCAGCCAAGGAGGCGCTGAACGGCATCGACCCGATCGACGTCAACCGCAGCTACCGGTTCGAGCAGGGCTTCACGTTCGAGCTCAACCTCGCCGGAGTCGCCGATCAGCACCGCGACGCCTTCGTCGCGACCGGCGAGAACCTGTCGACATGACCATCGCGGCCTCCTCTCTCCCGGAGGTCGCATCGCTGATCCACGACGGCATGACGATCGGGATCGGCGGGTGGGGCTCCCGCCGCAAGCCGATGGCGCTGGTGCGCCAGATCGTGCGGTCGGGCGCCCGCGACCTGCGCATCGTCAGCTTCGGCGGCCCCGACGTCGGCATCCTGTGCGCCACCGGGCAGGCGTCCGAGGTGGTGCACGGCTTCGTGTCACTCGACAGCATCGCGATCGATCCCCACTTCGCGGCCGCCCGCCAGTCCGGCTCCGTGCACAACGTCGAATACGACGAGGGGATGCTGGTCGCCGGGCTCCGGGCCGCCGCCCGGCGCCTGCCGTTCGAGGTCACCCGGTCCGGAGCGGGCTCCGACGCCGTGACCCGCAACCCGCACATCCGCACGATCACCTCGCCCTACGCCGACGCGGAGGTGCTGGTCGCGATGCCCGCCGTGCCCCTCGACCTCGCGCTGCTGCACCTCGACCGTGCGGATGCCGCGGGCACGGCGGTCTGCCTCGGACCCGACCTCTTCTTCGACGATCTGTTCGCGGGTGCGGCCGCCCGCACCGTCGTGAGCGTGGAAGCCGTGGTGGACACCGCCGACCTGCTCGCAGGTGCCGGACCCACGTCATCCGTCCTCGACCGCACGCTCACCGACCTGGTCGTGGCGTCGCCGGGCGGAGCCGGGTTCACGGCGCACCCTCCGCACGCCTCCCGCGACGAGCGGCTGCAACGGGCGTACGTCGAGGCCGCCGCGTCGCCCCACGCCTGGGCCGACTTCCGCGCCCGTTTCCTCGACGTCGACGATGACGCCTATCGCGCGGCCGTGGCCTCCTTCCACGCCGAGGCGGCATCATGACCGCCACCCGTGCCGAGATCGCCGTCGTCGCCTGCAGCGACCTGTTCCGCGGGGCGGGCGCGATCCTCGCGAGCACGGTGGGCGTCGTCCCGACCATCGGCGCACGGCTCGCTCGGCTGACCCACGCGCCCGAGCTCCTGCTCAGCGACGGTGAGGCGACGCTGTATGCCGACACCCCGGCCGTCGACGAGCCCTTCCGCGAGCCGGAGGCGCCGTTCCCGTACGCGCGGCTGTTCGAGCTGATCGCCCGGGGTCGTCGGCACGTGGTCATGGGAGCGGCCCAGATCGACCGGCACGGAAACCAGAACCTCTCGGCGATCGGCGACCGTGACCGACCCACCCGGCAACTGCTCGGCGCTCGCGCGGCGGCCACCAACACCGTCAACCACGCCACCAGCTACTGGATCGCCCGCCACAGCCCGCGCGTGTTCGTGGAGCAGGTCGATGTAGTGACGGGAGTGGGACCGGATCGCGCGAGGGAGACCGGCGCGGATCGGTTCCAGGATCTGCGCCGCATCGTGACCGACCTCGCCGTGCTCGACTTCACCGGACCGGACGGTGCGGTCGCGCTCGCGAGCCTTCATCCGGGCGTGACACTCGACCGGGTCGTCGATGCCACCGACTTCCCCCTGCACATCCCCGCCGGCGTCTCCGAGACCCGGCTTCCCACCGACGAAGAGCTCCGCCTCGTGCGCGAGCGACTGGACCCGCGCGCACTCCGCGACCGAGAGGTGACCGCATCATGACGACTCCCCCGCAACTCGCCACACCGCTCACGCGACTCACCGGCGTCGACCACCCGATCGTGCAGACCGGCATGGGGTGGGTCGCCGGAGCCCGCCTGGTCTCCGCCACTGCGGAAGCCGGCGCCCTCGGCATCCTCGCGTCGGCGACCATGACGTACGACGAGCTCGAGCGGCAGATCATCGAGGTCGCCGAGCGCACCGATCGCCCCTTCGGAGTGAACCTGCGTGCGGATGCCGGCGACGCGACCGAGCGTGTCGAGCTGTTGATCCGGCACGGGGTGAAGGTCGCGAGCTTCGCCCTCGCTCCCCGCCGCGAACTGATCGAACGCCTCAAGGACAACGGCGTGGTCGTGATCCCCTCGATCGGCGCGGTGCGTCATGCCGAGAAGGTGGCGGCGTGGGGCGCGGACGCGGTGATGGTCCAGGGCGGAGAGGGCGGCGGCCACACCGGCGCCGTACCCACCTCGATCCTGCTGCCCTCGGTGGTCGCCGCGGTCGACATCCCGGTGATCGCGGCCGGCGGTTTCCATGACGGCCGCGGCCTCGCCGCCGCACTCGCCTACGGTGCCGCGGGGGTGGGCATGGGCACCCGCTTCCTGCTCACGAGCGACAGTTCGGTGCCCGAGGCGATCAAGCAGCGTTACCTCGGCTTCGGTCTGGACGGCACCGTCGTCACGACCAAGGCCGACGGCATGCCGCACCGGCTGCTGCGCACCGAGTTCGTCGAAGGCCTCGAAGGCGGCAACGCTCTCACGCGACTCGGGCCGACGCTGCGGCGCTCCCTCGAGTTCAAGAAGATGTCGGGGCTGAGCTGGCCGCAGATGGTGAAGGATGCCGTCTCGATGAAGAAGGCGACCGGGCGCTCGTGGGCGCAGATGACCCTCGCCGCGAACACCCCGATGCTGCTCAAGGCCGGTCTCGTCGACGGGGACACCCACGCCGGGATGCTCGCGGCCGGTCAGGTGGTCGGCATGATCGACGACCTGCCCAGCTGCGAGGAGCTCGTCGACCGTGTGGTGCGGGACGCCGTCGCGCAGCTGCGCGCCGCGGCATCCTGCCTGATCGACTGAGTCGCCGCTTGGAGAACCACTTCGACAGGTCCGTGTCAATACGAAAAGGACCTCGACCGGGGTCCCCTCCGCAGGCATCATTACACCTCGATGACGGTTGCGGCGACCTGCTGCGCAACGGGAGTCCACAGATCCACTTCGACTTCTGGGGACTCAATACTGACCACGAGCGAGTAGTCAACACCTAGATCACTCTGGTCCATTTTAGGACGATTCTTCCACCAGCCGAGGACCGGATACACCGCGATCGCTTCCTTGCTTGCAAGGTCGACAGCCGAGCCCGTCCAAATGTCGGTGTGGATCGAACCGGCAGACTTCTGTTGGTCGCTGCCGAACAGCCACCCCTTCTCAGTTGCCAGCGACAACGGCTTCTGCCCGTCGTCTCGCGCTTGCGTATTGATGCGCTGGCGGAATGAAACGACGCTCTCCTCCGGGCGCCTCATCGAGAAGCGCAGCCCGTGTGACGGATACACATACCGTCCAGCCCAGCCACGGCTCGAGGGATTGGGCTCCACAAAGTACGACAACGTAACGCGCAGACGCACTTGAGTCTCACCGAGATCCGTGAGCTGCTCGATTGGCCATGGAAGCTCGTGCAGGTTCATCTCCCGCGCCTTGCCGCTACTTGACTGCCCCTCGCGCTCGTACGGATGAATGGCCGACTCTGCGACGAGAGTGAGCGCGTTCGACGCGCTACGCGTCGCGCGTTCGAGGCTCGGCACACCCATTCCGTAACGTCGCAGCAGGTTGACGGCGTCCGCCTTTGTCCTTGCGTCGTCGACGCGGGATCGCATCGCATCGGTCCACTCTGCCGAATGCACGATCAGTGCGCGCACAGTCTCCGGGCGAAGATCGGGGTAAGCGGCATAGATGTCGGCGGCGATGGCCGCAACCTGAGCAGTGGCGGCAGATGTGTCACGGGTAGTGGCGAAATAGCCCTCGCCCGGTCGCTGGAGCCTCGTGGTGAGGATCGCGAGGTTCTCCGGGCTGTCGACATCGGTGCCATCGGGAGTTCGGGCGAGGTTGCCTCCAGCGGCGACCACATCAGGCTTGAAGGGCCAACGCTTCTGATCAAAAGATACCGAGGTTCGGCTCGTCGGCGACAGCTCTCCTCGAGCAGCGATCGGCACGTAGCCGGCGAACACGCCAAGCGCATGATCCATGGCGTCGTGTTCGGCGTAGGCACCGACAGTGAGGGCGTTCCACGACTGAGCCGGGTCCTCGACCGCTTCGGCGTCGCTTCGGTCGAGGTGGTCGTCTTCCGCACGGATGTCGCGAATGTTGCCAGCAGAGACGATGAAGAGCCTCGGGCGCCGCTGCTCCTCTCGATCCAGGTAGGTGAATTGTGGCGTCGTGTCGTCGATCGCACGTCCGTAGGTCAGCGCATCGACCGTTGCCGACCAGGCCGTAGGGCGGCCCGATTCCTGCTTTGGATGAGCGCCGGAGGCGTCCCCGATTGGCTCCCCCGCGCCGGCAGTCGCGGTCACAGCAAGCATGAATACTCGTTTGCGGTCGGCAGCGGAGATCTCCGGCTGATCCACCGCTCGTGCGGTCACCGCACCGTAAACGTCGGGCGCGTTGTCGCCGCTATCGGGCAAAAGCTTCACCGATTCGAGGCGATGCTGCAGAGGCACGTACTGGAGATCCAAAACCGCAGCTTGCAGATCGCCGTATAGCGCCAGGCCTGCCATCTCGGTGCCGTGCGAATGCACGGCGATGTCCTTCCGCCACGCGGGGTCTGCGGCGTGCAGATCGTCTTGTGCCAGGGAGTCGTCGAGCAGTGGATGGTCTGCCTGAACGCCGCGGTCGAGGATGCACACCACCGGCGCCCCATCCGCGGCCGCAGATGCTCGACTTTGAAGGTCTTGCACCCATTCCTTTTGCTCGAAGGCGTAGAGCTCGGGCAAGAAGCTGGAGACCTCATGCGGGCGCCGCAGCTCGGCGATGTCGTCGACCGCCCGGAACGTCGAGGCGAGTTGAGCCGCAGTTGCCTGTACGAGAATCACGGTGCGTTCACCAAAACCTAGGTAGTGATCGCTCGTCGTCAGGTCGTGCTGGCGGGCGTATGCGCCCAGCCGCTCACGCTCTTTGCCGTCCGTTCGGCGAAGCCAGGTCTCCCACCAACAGAGCTGGTTCTCATCCGTCGGAAACTGGTCGTCAGGATCTGTCCATAGTTCGCGAATCGTGGCCCTGCGGATGGAAGCAATCCCCTCCATGAGGGTGGCGTTGCTCGGCTTGGCGCTTCCCTGAGCGACCGACTCGACATATTTCTCGAGCTTGCGAAGGAAGTACTCCTTCTTGCCTACTGGGACGAAGACGGTTGCTTCGAGCACTCGGCCCGCGGGACCGTCAACTTCGCGCACGGCGACGAGTTCGGGCTGCTCGCCCGCGGCTAAAGACTCCAGGCTCTCGATCGCGAGTTCGAGCCCGGGGAAGGACACGAACGTGATGTACGTCCCAGTGGACTGAGCTTCCTCGTCGGCCGGTGGTTCCCATGCGGTTTCGAGCTCTGATGCCAACCGTTCACTGTGAGATTTGCGGTCGCCCGAAAACCCGGGCTTGTCGCTCCCGCCACCTTGCCCGGCGAGCGTAAAAGACTCGGTCGAGGGCGGCGTCGGCACGACAATGTGGGGGCGGTCGCGTTCAACCATGCCTAAGAACGGGCCACATCAGACGAGCGGAGCGGACGGGGGCGCTCCTCTAAAGCAGTAACGAGATCGTCGGTGCGAACTCGAATGCGATTGCTGAGCACCGTTCGCTTCGCCGCGTTCTCCGCTGCGGTCGAAATCTCGGCGTGGCTCAGCCCGCGGGCAGCCGGCACGATCCGCGGCCAGCTGAGATTACCTGTATAAAACGACGACAGCCTGTTCTTGATGACCCTTTGCACGGATGCGTCGTCAGGTAAGGAGAAGTCCATAACTGTGTCGAAACGACGGAACAACGCGTTGTCTAGCAGAGCGGGATGATTGGTCGCCGCGATGATGATGCTCTCAGAAGTGTCTTCTTCTAGAAATTGGAGGAAGGAATTCAGCACTCGACGAATCTCTCCCACATCGTTCTGCGCGGCGCGATCACCGCCGAGCGCATCTACTTCGTCGAACAGATAAACGCCGCGGGTCTCAGACAGCGCGTCGAACACGAGCCGCAGTTTCGCCGCTGTCTCGCCCATAAACTTAGTCAGCACCGTGTCCAGCCGGATCGAGAAAAGCGGCAGCCCGAGTTCGCCCGCCACGACCCGAGCGGTCGACGTCTTGCCAGTCCCCGGAGGCCCCACAAGCAGCACTCTGCGTGCGGGCGTCAGGCCATGCTTCGCGAGCGCATCGCGCTGCCGTTGTTCAAGGAGGACGTGCTTCAGCCGCTCTGCAAGCTTGTCAGCGAGTACGAGATCCCCGAGGCGCGCGTCGGGGTACGAAACGCTAAGGAGAGCGCCGAGCTCACCTTTGGGCTGAGCGAACGGCACGATCGATGCCACCCGAGCCTTGTTTCCGGCCCGCTCGCGCAGACCGTTGACCAGATCCCGAAGCTCCTGGGCAAACTTCGACTGCCCCGTCCGCGCGGCCTTAGCCGCGACCTGCATCGCAACGGCGTAGAACTGAGGGTCATCACCATCCGCATGGCTCTTGACCAGCGCTTTCACCTGATCGTTGGTCGCCATCTGGGACCTCCTCTCGGTGAAAGAATTGCGCCGTCTGGATGCGTGCAGACAGAGTGATTCTAGCCGAGCACGACCCGCATCCTGGGAGGCGCTACGCACACCCGATCCAGACGAGGCTCAAGACCCGTCGATGTGACGACTCTTCAGACCTCTCCGCGAGATGGAACCTTTTGCGGGCTTGCGATCGAAAGCACACGCCCCGCCCCGAGCCCAGTCCGCCGTCGTCAGAGGCGCTCGATGATCGTGGCGTTCGCCAGACCGCCGCCCTCGCACATGACCTGCATGCCGTAGCGGCCGCCGGTGCGCTCCAGCTCGTTCAGCATCGTGGTCATCAGCCGGGTGCCGGTGGCTCCGATCGGATGCCCGAGGGCGATGCCGCCGCCGTTCACGTTGAGCTTCTCGCGCGGCACACCCGTCTCCTGCAGCCAGGCGAGCACGACCGAGGCGAAGGCCTCGTTGACCTCGAACAGGTCGATGTCGTCGAGCGTCATGCCCGAGCGCTCCATCGCGTAGGCCGTCGCGGGGATGGGCGCGGTGAGCATGAACACGGGACTGTCGCCACGCACCGACATGTGGTGGATGCGCGCCCGCGGGGTGAGGCCGTGGTCCTTCACGGCCTGCGCGCTCGCGATCAGCACCGCGCTGGAGGCGTCGCTGATCTGCGAGGCCACGGCCGCGGTCAGTCGCCCGCCCGGAGTCAGCGTCTGCAGGCCGGCCATGCGCTCGAGCGAGGTGTCGCGGCGCACACCCTCGTCGTGGTCGAGTCCGTTCAACGGGGCGATCTCGTTCGCGAAGCGGCCCTCGTCCTGGGCGACTGCCGCACGCTGGTGGCTCTCCAGCGCGAACTGCTCCATCTCCTCGCGGGAGATGTCCCACTTCTCGGCGATCATCTCGGCGCCGACGAACTGCGAGATCTCCTGGTCGGGGTAGCGTGCCTGCCAGCCGGGCGACTCGGCGAACGGCGTCGTGAACCCGTAGGCCTCTCCGGCGACCATGGCCGACGAGATCGGCAGCTGCGACATGTTCTGCAGCCCACCCGCGATCACCAGGTCGTTCACGCCGCTCATCACGGCCTGCGCGGCGAAGTGCACGGCCTGCTGGCTCGACCCGCACTGCCGGTCGATCGTGACACCCGGCACGTGCTCGGGGAAGCCGGCGACCAGCACGGCCGAGCGCCCGACGTTGCCGGACTGCCCGCCGATCGTGTCGGTCGCGCCGATGATGACGTCGTCGATGGCGCCGGGATCGATGCCCGTGCGCTCGACCAGCGCCTTGAGGCTGTGCGCCCCGAGGTCGGCCGGATGGATGCCCGAGAGCGAGCCGCCGCGCTTGCCGACCGGGGAACGGACCGCGTCGACGATGTATGCCTCTGCCATGTTCTTCCTTCTCTCTGAACTCACGCGTGCTGACTGCTGACGGCGACGACCTCGCCGGTCATATATGAGGAGTATGCGCTGGCGAGGAACACCATGACGTTGGCGACCTCCCAGGGTTCCGCCGCCCGCCCGAACGCCTCGCGGGCCTTGAGCTGCTCGAGCATCTCGGGAGAGGTGACCTTCTCCAGGAACGGATGCATCGCCAGGCTCGGCGAGACGGCGTTGACGCGGATGCCGTGCGGGGCGAGGTCCATCGCGGCACTGCGGGTGAGCGCCATCACCCCCGCCTTGGCTGCGGCATAGTGGGCCTGCTCGACCTGGGCGCGCCAGCCGATGACGGAGGCGTTGTTCACGATGACCCCCGCGGTACCGGCGGCGACCATGCGCCGGCCGACGGCGCGGATGCAGCGGAAGGTGCCGGTGAGCGTGACATCGAGGACCTTGCCCCACTGCTCGTCGGTCATGTCGAGGATCGAGACCGAGCCGCCCAGGCCCGCGTTGTTGATCATGACATCGATGGGCCCGCCCTCTTCCGCGAGGTCGAGGAAGGCGGTGATATGGTCCTCGACGGTCACGTCGCACACGGCCGTGCGCACGCGGTCCGCGCCGAAGCGGTCGCCGAGCTCCTGTTGCGTCTCGGCGAGGCGACCGGCGTGGGTGTCACCGAGCACGACGAGCGCAGCACCCTCCTCCAGGCAGCGGATCGCGGCGGTCTGGCCGATGCCGGCACCCGCGGCGGCGGTGATGACGATGCGCTTGCCGGCCAGAAGACCGTGGCCGGGAACGTACTCGGGGGCGGTGGAGCTCATGGGCGGGCCTCTCGGGGCAGGCCGAGCACGCGCTCGGCGATGACGTTGCGTTGGATCTCGTCCGAACCGCCGTAGATGGTGTCGGAACGACTGAACAGGAACAGGGTCTGCAGGTCGTCGAGCGCGTAGTCCGCCCCGACGAGGAGGGACGCGGGGCCGGCGACGTCCATCGCGAGCTCACCCAGCGAGCGGTGCCAGTTCGACCACAGCAGCTTCGTCACCGAGGCACTGTCGCCCTGCTCGCCACCCAGGGTGCGCAGGGCATGCTGGCGGATCACCTCGAGCTCCATCCGGGCGCGCACCAGCCGGTCGCGGAGCACGGCGTCGTCGATCGCGCCGGTTCGGGTGGCCGTGTCGATCACGGCATCCAGCTCGCGGCGGAACGCGATCTGCTGCGCGAGCGTCGAGACGCCGCGTTCGAAGCCGAGCGTCGCCATGGCGACCTTGAACCCGTTGCCCTCGCCGCCGACGACCAGGTCGACCGCGGTGCGGGCATCGTCGAAGAAGACCTCGTTGAACTCGCTGGTCGCGGTCAGCTGCAGGATCGGCCGCACCTCGACGCCGGGCTGATCCATCGGCACGAGCAGGTACGACAGCCCCTGGTGGCGGGCGGAGCCGGGTTCGGTACGCGCGATCACGAAGCACCAGTCGGCGTGCTGCGCGAGCGAGGTCCAGACCTTCTGTCCCGTGATCGACCATTCCTCACCCACGCGCTGCGCCTTGGTCGACACGGCGGCGAGGTCGGACCCGGCGCCCGGCTCGGAGTATCCCTGGCACCACAGCTCCTCGGCCGCGACGATGCCCGGGAGGAAGCGGGCCTGCTGCTCGGGGGTGCCGTGGGCGATGAGGGTCGGTCCGAGCAGCTCCTCCCCGAGGTGGTTGACCCTGGCCGGAGCATCCGCTCTGGCGTACTCCTCATGGAAGATGACCTGCTGCGCGATGCTGAGCCCGCGGCCGCCGTGCTCGACGGGCCACGCGACGCACGTCCATCCGGCGGCGGCCATGTGGCGGTTCCATTCGAGCCGTGCCTCGAAGTCCTCGTGCTCACGTCCGGAGCCTCCGCGGCCGCGCAGATCGGCGAAGCGGCCGGTGAGGTTCTCGTCCAGCCATCCGCGGATCTCGGCACGGAACCGCTCATCCGCGTCGTGCTGCGTCGCGTCCATCTGTGCTCCTCATCGAGTCGTGGTCTTCGGCTTGCCGTTCACGTATAGTATCAATAAACCAAGCGATTGTTTGGTTTACTGCTGGAGTTCAGAGAGGAACCCGTCATGACCGTCGAATCCGCCGACGCCGTGGTCACCTACGAGGTGCGCGGGTCGACAGCGATCATCCGATTGAACCGCCCTCAGTATCGCAACGCGCAGAACTCCCGGGTCACCTATGCGCTCGACGCCGCCTTCACCCGCGCCGTCGACGACGACGCCGTCAAAGTCATCGTGCTCGGCGGCAACGGCACGCACTTCTGCGCGGGTCACGACATCGGCACCCCCGAGCGCGACATCGACCGGAGCTTCGAACGCAAGGCCGTCATCTGGTGGGACCACGTGGGCGCCCAGGGCGTCGACTCCCGCTTCGCACGCGAGTCCGAGGTGTACCTCGGCATGTGCCGGCGCTGGCGCGAGATCCCCAAGCCGGTCATCGCGATGGTGCAGGGCGCGTGCATCGCCGGCGGTCTCATGCTCGCCTGGTCGTGCGAC
This sequence comes from Microbacterium maritypicum, assembly GCF_041529975.1. Lineage (NCBI taxonomy): Bacteria > Bacillati > Actinomycetota > Actinomycetes > Micrococcales > Microbacteriaceae > Microbacterium > Microbacterium maritypicum. The sequence goes on from NZ_CP168030.1 coordinate 3,398,218, forward strand.
TTCATCATCGCCGCCGACGATGCCTTCTTCCAGGACCCTGTGGTGTCGATGGGCATCCCCGGCGTCGAGTTCTTCGCGCACCCGTGGGTGACCAATCCCCGCGCCGCGAAGGAGATGCTCTACACCGGAGACCGGATGCCGGCCGCCCGCGCGCACGAGCTCGGCATGGTGAACCACGTCGTTCCCCTCGACGAGCTCGAGGAGCGGACCCTCGAGATCGCGGAGCGCATCGGACGGATGCCGCGCCTCGGACTCGCTCTGACCAAGAAGGCCGTGAACCAGGCCGAAGACCTGCAGGGGATGCGGGCCGGAATGGACTCGGTGTTCGGTCTGCATCACGCCGCACACGCGCACAACGCCGAGGTCGGCGGCGACTCCCTCGGCGGGGTCGACGTGCGCTCGATCAAAGCCGACACGAAGGGGGCCACGCCGTGAACCTCGACCTGACCTCCGAGCAGCAGGCGTTCGCCGCAGAGGCACGTGCCTGGCTCGCAGAGAACGTCCCGCCGACCCCGCTGCCCTCGATGGACACCGAGGCCGGCTTCGCCGCGCACCGGGAGTGGGAGGCGACGCTCGCCGCCGGCCGATGGTCGGTCGTGTCCTGGCCGGAGCAGTACGGCGGCCGCGACGTCGGCATCACCGAGTGGGTGCTCTTCGAGGAGGAGTACTACCGCGCCGGCGCCCCCACACGCGTCGCGCAGAACGGCATCTCCCTGCTCGCGCCGATCCTCTTCGAGCACGGCACCCCCGAGCAGCACGAGCGGTTCCTCGGCCCGATGACCGACGGCTCGCTGATCTGGGCGCAGGCCTGGTCGGAGCCGGGAGCCGGCAGCGACCTGGCCGCGATCCGCAGCACCGCCCGCCGCGATGAGGTCCGTGGGGGCTGGGTGCTGAACGGTCAGAAGATCTGGAGCTCGCGAGCGGTCTGGGCCGATCGCGGCTTCGGGCTCTTCCGCTCCGACCCCGAAGCCCTGCGGCACCACGGGCTCACCTACTTCCTGTTCCCGATGGATGCCGAGGGAATCACCGTGCGGGCGATCGCGCAGCTCGACGGGACCACCGGCTTCGCGGAGATCTTCTTCGACGACGTGTTCGTGCCCGATGCCGACGTGCTGGGGGCTCCCGGCGACGGCTGGCGCGTGGCGATGAGCACCGCGGGGAACGAGCGCGGCCTCTCGCTGCGCGCGCCCGGCCGCTTCCTCGCCGCGACCGACCGTCTGGTCGCGCTGCAGTCCGAGCACGGGACCGTGTCGGAGGACGACGCGGTGGTCGACGCCTGGATCGGCGCCGAGGCCTATCGTCTCTTCACCTGGCAGACCGTCAGCACCCTGCTCGAGGGCGGGTCCGTGGGCGCCGAGGGCAGTGTGAACAAGGTGTTCTGGTCCGAACTCGACGTGCACATTCACGAGACCGCCCTGCGTATCCTCGGCCCCGAGGGCGAGTTGCGGGGAGCGTCCGCGGTCGACGGGGGCCGCTGGGTCGACGACTACCAGTTCTCCCTCGCCGGCCCCATCTACGCGGGGACGAACGAGGTCCAGCGGAACATCATCGCGGAGCGGATCCTCGGACTCCCCCGCGGCGGAGACGGAAGGCGCGCATGATGCGGTTCCTGCCCACGGAAGAACAGGTCGCGTTCGCCGAGGCCATCGACGAGATCGTCGACGGCGCCGGCGGCGCGGATGTGGCTCGCAGCTGGGCCGACGGCGACACCGCTCCGGGCCTCGCCCTGTGGGGGCAATTCGCCGAGCTCGGCCTCCTCGGGCTGCGGGTGAGCGAGGAGTCGGGCGGCTTCGGGGGCACGCTGAGCGACCTCGTGGTCGTGTTCGAGCGCCTCGGGTACCACGGCGTTCCCGGCCCGTACCTGGAGACGGTCGCCCTGCTGCCTGCCCTGGTCGACGACGACACGAGGGCCGACCTCGCCGCCGGAGCCATCGCGACCGCCGCGGTCGACGGCACGGCCCCGGCTGCCCTCGACGCGGCGCTCGCGTCGCACCGGTACCTCGTGCGCGACGGCGCCCTGCATCGCGGCGAGATCGGAGAGGAGCTGACCTCGGTCGCCCCGACCCGGCGTCTCGCCCGCCTCACCCCGACCGGCGACGCGACACCCCTCGGACCCGGCGCGCTGGAGGCGGCTCTCAACGAGGCGAGCCTCGCCGCCGCAGCCACTCTGGTCGGCGCCGGAGAGCGGATGCTGGCGGAAGCGGTGTCGTACGCGAAGGTGCGTGAGCAGTTCGGCCGCCCGATCGGCGAGTTCCAGGCGCTCAAGCACCAGCTCGCGGATGTGCGCATCGCCCTGAGCTTCGCCCGTCCGCTCGTGTGGAACGCCGCCCTGCGTGCCGACGAACCCGACGAGGATCGGGCGATATCGGCCGCGAAGGTCGCCGCGGGTGATGCCGCGCTGCTCGCCGCCCGCACCTCGCTGCAGGTGCACGGGGCGATCGGCTACACCGCCGAGCACACCCTGCGCATCTGGCTCGGCCTCGCCCCGGCATTGTCTGCGGCCTGGGGCACCCCCGCGTTCCACCGGGCACGGATCGCCCGCGATATCCTCCCGAAGGAGCGGTGATGTCATTCGAACCCGATGAGGATCAGCAGGAGCTGGTGGCCCTGGTGCGCGGCATCCTGAGCCAGCGTGCCGACAGCGCGGCGACCCGTCGTGCCATAGCGAGCACCGAGCGCTTCGACACCGACCTGTGGCGCCTGCTGTGCGAGGAGATCGGCATCGCCGGCATGGCGATCCCCGAGGAGTTCGGCGGCGCGGACTTCACTCTCCGTGAGGCGCAGCTCGTGTTGGAGGAGATCGGCTACTCGCTCGCCCCCTCCCCGTATCTCGGCTCGGTCGCGATCGGGGCGCAGGCGATCCTGACCACCGGCGACGCGGATGCCGCCGCCCGGCTGCTCCCCGGCATCGCCGAGGGATCATCGTCAGCCGCTCTCGCCTGGGCTGCTCCCGACGGACGCTTCGCCCCGGAGCGGGTCGACGTCCACGCCGAGGACCGCGAGGGCTGGCAGCTCAGCGGCGCGAGCGGGTTCGTCCTCGACGGCGCCACCGCCGACGTGCTGCTCGTGGTCGCTCAGACCTCCGACGGCCCGCGCCTGTTCGAGGTGATCGACACCGAGGCCGTGGTCCGCGAGGACACTCCGACCATGGACCAGACCCTGCGCCTGGGCACGCTGCGCTTCGACGCGGTCGCAGCGCGACCCCTCGGAGCCGTCGACCCGGGCGTCCTGGAGACCGTGCGTGCGCTCGCGCTCGCGGCGATCAGCGCGGTACAGGCGGGAACCGCCGCGCGTGCCCTCGACGAGACCGTGGCATACGCGAAGCAGCGGGTGCAGTTCGGACGCGCGATCGGGTCGTTCCAGGCGATCAAGCACCGCCTGGCGGACATGCACGTGCAGGTGGAGGTCGCACGCACCGCGTCGCGCGCAGCATCCGATGCTCTCGCCACCGGAGCCGCCGACCGCTTCGAGCTCGCGACCATCGCGAAGGCGACGTGCTCCGAGGCGCTCGAACACGTCGCCGCCGAGACGATCCAGCTGCACGGCGGCATCGCGATCACGTGGGAGCACGACGCGCACCTGATCTTCAAGCGCGCGCACTCCCTCGGCCGGCTCTTCGGCACCGCTCGCGAGCAGCGCGAGCACGCGGATGACTGGGCGCTCGCGACGGCCTGAGACTCGCGGGTCAGCGCCGGAGCGGAGCGGACTCGGTCCAATCGGTGTACTTGCGGCGTTCCTGGAAGAACCAGCGCCCCTCCCGCCGCACGAGGGTGTCCTCGTAGCGGTCGGCGAGCGTGAAGCGCATCCGCCCCTCCGCCGTCTCGCGGACGTGATGGGACATGCAGGAGGTGTGCGCCCGGGCCGACTCCCCGTCGATCTCGACGTCGCTCGGCGAGAGCACGTGGCTGGTCACGACGAAGGCCGCGAGGGTGTCGAAGGCCGCGATCAGCTGCTCGCGCCCTTCCAGCGACTCCGCGGGTTCGTCCGCCCGGGGACGGAACATCAGCATCCGTCCGTCCGGTGTGAACAGGTCGGCCATCTCCCCCGAGCGTCGCTGATCGGCGAGCCGACCGTAACGGGCGATCGTGTGCGTGATCTCGTGCCAGTCGGCGAACCCCTCGTTCACGAGGCTCCCTCGGCGCGGTACCGATGCAACGGCGTCGCGGCGTCCGGCGACCAGGAGGTGCGGCGTCGGTCCGACTCGACCGCGGTGAGCGGCTCGACCGGATGCAGGGTCTCGCGGCTGCGACGCGCGAGATCCTGGTAGATCCGCACCCCGTTGCGCTTCCACGCCAGGGCTTGTTCGTCGAGCGGCCCGACGACGCGGGCCGGAGCACCGAGCGCTTTCGACCCCGGCGGGATCACCGTGCCCGCGGTCACGACGGCGCCCGCCCCCACCAGCGCGTCCGCACCGATCTCGGCACCGTCGAGCACCGTCGCTCCGATGCCGATGAGCGCGAACGATCCGATGCGGCAGCCGTGCAGCACCGCCCCGTGTCCGACATGACTGTTCGGCTCCAGCACGGCGTCCGCACCGGGGAAGGCGTGGATCACGCACGAGTCCTGCACGTTCGACCCCTCGCCGACGACGATGCGCCCGAAATCGCCGCGCAGGCTCGCGAACGGTCCGATGTAGCAGCCGGGCCCGATGATCACGTCGCCGATCAGGCTGGCCGTCTCGTGCACGAACGCGGTCGGATCGACGACCGGCACGACCCCGTCGAAGGCGTAACTGGGCATCAGGCGACCTGACCGCCGTCGATGATGAAGTCCTGCCCGGTGCAGTAGCTGCTCGCCGAGCTGGCGAGGTAGGCGACGAGGTTCGAGATCTCCTCCGGTCGACCGGCACGCGGGATCGGGATGCGCGAGATGAAGCCGACGCCGGCGCGGGTGTCCTCGGTGATCATGGGGGTGTCGACCGCGCCGGGGCACACGGTGTTCACACGGATACCGCTGCCGCCGAGCTCCCGGGCGAGCGCGCGGGATACCCCGCGCAGCCCCCACTTCGAGGCGGAGTAGGGGACGCGGTTCGCGTAGCCGGCGACGCCGGCGGTGGAGGCGATGTTGACGATGGACGCCCCCTCGCCCATGAGGGGCAGCAGCGCCTGCACCCCCAGCATCGGCCCGATCAGGTTCACATCGAGCGTGAGGCGGATGACGCGCTCCGAGGTCTCGGCGAGCGGCCCCTCCGGGCAGAAGCCGGCGTTGTTGACGAGCACGTCGACGCGCCCGAACCTCTTCTGCGCCGCATCGGCCACCTGCGACCACGCGTCCGCCGAGGAGACGTCGTGCGCGAGACCGATCGCGCGGTCCCCATAGGCCGCGGCGACCTCGGCGACGGCCGCGCCGTCGAGGTCCGTGAGCACCAGGTCGGCGCCGAGATCATGGAACAGCGCGGCGTGCGCGCGCCCCTGACCGCCGGCGGCTCCGGTGATCACGGCGACGCGGCCGGTGAGGTCGATGACGGGCGTTGCTTTCATGAGTTTCCTCCGCGATAGTTATCAAACAAGCATTTGGTTGTATAGCGTGCGATTGAGAAGAGGGAGACGGGATGCCCCGGCTGCACCACATCGGCATCACGGTCAGCGACACCGTCGCGGCGACGGCGTTCTATCGAGCCGCGACCGAAGGCGAGGTCATCGGCCCACTCGCCAAGAGCGGGCCCGCGGTCGAAGCGGCGACGGGGTATCCGGGCGTCGAGATCCTGCTGACCTTCATCCGACTGGCCGACGGCGTGTTCCTGGAGCTCGCCGAGTACCGCGGCGCGGACGCCCCGCGCATCGACCCCGACAACGGACACATCGGCGCAGCGCACCCGGCCATCGTGGTGCCCGACATCGAGGCGAGCCTCGCCCGCCTGGCCGCCCTCGGACACCGCCCGCTGTCGCAGATCATGACCGCGACGGCCGGGCCGCTCGAGGGCTACCGGTACGTGTACGTGCTCGGCCCCGATGAGGTGCGGGTCGAGCTGTTGCAGGAACCTCACTGACCCTCCCCCGACTGCCCGTCGAGCAGGAGCAGATCGTCGCCGTCGAGTACGAGATCGGCGGACGCCGCGGAGTCGCGGACGCTCTCCGGACGACTCGCCCCGGGAATCGGGATCAGCACCGGCGATCGCGACAGCAGCCACGCCAGCGCCACCCTCTGCGGGCTCACGCCGTGCCGTTCGGCCACCGCGGCCGCCGCGGCCGCCGCACCACCGAGGCCTTTCGCCGCCCGCATTCCGCCCAGCGGCCCCCAGGCGAGGAACGCCAGGCCGTGCTCCTCGCACCGGCGCAGCACCTCATCGCCGGAACGCTCGAGCACCGAGTACTCGTTCTGCACGCTGACCAATGCCGCACCGACCACGCGCTTCGCGACGTCGAGCTGCGCGCTGTTCACATTGGAGACCCCGACACGCACGACCACGCCGTCGTCGACGAGTCGGCGCATCGCGCCCATCGACTCCTCGAACGGCACCTTCACATCGGGGCGATGGTGCTGATAGAGCGGGAGGGCGTCGAGGCCGAGGCGCTGCGCCGAAGCACGGGCAGCGGCGGCGAGATGCTCCGGCGAACCGTCGACCCACCACGTCGCCGCCGGCCCCCGCGTGTGCCCGCCCTTGGTCGCGACGACCACACGATCGAGGGCATCGGGACGCTGCCGCAGAGCCGCGATCAGAGCCCGCTCGTTCACCCCCATCTCTCCCGTCGGACCGTAGGAGTCAGCGGTGTCGAACAGGGTGATACCGGCATCCAGAGCCGCGTGCACGGCTCGGACACCGCGCTCGATGTCGGCGTCCGGAAGCTGGGTGAGGGTCATGGCCCCCATCCCGATCGCCGAGACGCGCAGGTCGCCGATCGTGCGGACCGGCATCACCGCCCCACGACCGTCCACCCGCCGTCGACCGGAAGACACTGGCCGATCACGTGCGTGGCGTCGCACAGCATCCACACGATCGCGCCGGCGATCTCGGCCGGGTCCGCGAGCCGTCCTCGTGGCGTGCGCTTCTCGACGGCTTCGAGGTCGTATCCGCCGTCGACCATGTCCTGCACCATCGGGGTCAGCGTGTGGCCGGGGGCGACCGCGTTGACCCGCACGCCCCGCGGCGCCCACTCGACGGCGAGGTTCTCCATCAACTGACGCTCCGCGGCCTTCGCCGGGCCGTAGTCCACCTGGTTCGCCCAGCCGCGGTAGGCGGTGGTCGACGACACCATCACGATCGACGCCGGAGCACCGTCGAGGCGCCGCACCATCGCGCGCGACACGGCGAGCGTCCCCACCACGTGCACGTCGTACAGCAGGCGGAGCCGGTCGAGATCCATCTCCAGCGCCGGCACGAACGCGCCACGGATGCCGTGGCAGGCGACGAGCCCGGCGACAGGGCCGAGCGCCCACGCCGCGTCCATCGCCGCTTCGACGGCGGTCTCGTCACGGACGTCCACGATCCGCGTCTCCACCTCTGCTCGTGCGCTCGGCGCGAGGTCGAAGACGGTGACCCGGCACCCGCGAGCGAGGAGCAGGTCCACCACGGCGGCGCCGATCCCGCTGGCACCGCCGGTCACCACCACGTGCTCTGCCATCGACTGTGCGGTCATGCGCAGCTCCCTCGCTGTTCGTCCTCCCGGGCATGCTACTGTGATTCCCAAACAAGCGCTAGGTTTAGCGCCGGTCACGCGAAGGAGCGGGGATGTCGGACAAGCGGGTGAGCATCGAGGAGGCGGTCGCCACGATCGAGAGCGGGATGACGATCGGCATCGGCGGCTGGGGGTCCCGGCGCAAGCCGATGGCCCTGGTGCGCGAGATCCTCCGACGCGACATCACCGACCTCACCGTCGTCGCCTTCGGAGGGCCGGATGTCGGCCTCCTCGCCGCCGCCGGACGCATCCGCCGCCTCGTGTACGGCTTCGTCTCCCTGGACAGCATTCCGCTCGATCCGCTGTTCACCCGGACCAGGGAGCGCGGCGGGTTGGAGATCGAGGAGTACGACGAGGGCATGTTCGTGGCGGGCCTGCGCGCAGCGAATGCCCGGCTCGACTTCCTGCCCATCCGCGCGGGCCTCGGCTCCGACGTGCTCCCGGCCAACCCGCGCCTGCGCACGGTGCGCTCGCCTTACTCCGACGCCGAGTACGTGGCGATGCCGGCCCTCTCGCTCGACGTCGCGCTCGTGCACGTGAACCGGGCCGACGAACAGGGGAACGCCCAATACCTGGGGCCCGACCCCTACTTCGACGATCTGTTCGCGATGGCGGCCGAGCGCACCATCGTCTCCGCCGAGAAGGTCGTCCCGACCTCGGCGCTGCTCGATGAGGGCTCGTTCCACACGCTGCTCTTCAGCCGCATCTACGCCTCGGCCGTCGTCGAAGCGCCGCGCGGGGCGCACTTCACCACGTGCGCGCCCGACTACGACCGCGACGAAGCGTTCCAGAAGCACTACGCCGCCTCCGCCAAGGACCCCGATGCCTGGGCCGAGTTCGAGCAGACGTTCCTGCAGACCGACGAGGCCGGCTACCACGCCGCCGTCGCCCGTTTCCACGCCGACCGAGGAGAGTCATGACCACCGACACCACCACCGCGGGCATCGCCTCTGCGACGGCCGGAGCGACGAACGCCGAGATCTGCATCGCGGCCTGCGCCGACACGTACCGGGAGTCGGGCGAGATCCTCGCGCACGCGGTCGGCATCATCCCCGCGCTGGGTGCGCGGCTGGCGAAGCTCACCATCGCCCCCGATCTCGTCCTCAGCGACGGGGAGGCGTTCTTCCTGAGCGGCCCGCCGCAGCCGGGCGACCCGGAGGCCCCGCAGCCGACGATCGAGGGGTGGGCGCCGTTCCGGCGCATCTTCGACATCCTCGCCACCGGCCGACGTCAGAGCATGATGGGCGCGAGTCAGATCGACCGGTTCGGCAACCAGAACATCTCGCTCATCGGCGACTGGGCCCGCCCCACCCGCCAGCTCATCGGCGTCCGAGGAGCACCGGGGAACACCGCGAACCACCGCGTGGACTACTGGATCTCACGCCACAGCACGCGCGTGTTCGTCCCCTCGGTGGACATGGTCTCGGGCGTCGGCAACGACCGCGCACGCGAGGCCGGCCTCGATCATCACCACCTCGGCGTGATCGTGACGAACCTCGCCGTGCTCGGGTACGACGACGAAGGCGCCGTCACCGTACTCTCCGTCCACCCCGGCGTCGACCCACAGTCCGTGGCGGACAGCACGGGGTTCCCCCTCGATGCGACGGATGCGCCGCTCACGCGCACACCGGATGCCGAGGAGCTGCGACTGATCCGCGAAGTCCTCGACCCGCGCGGCACCCGCACCCGCGAAGTCGCGGGCTGAGGCGGAATCCACTCAGTCGGCGAGGAGGCCCTTGTGGAGCAGATCCAGGAAGTTGTCGGTCAGGGTCGACGCGGTGTGCCCGCGCCCCGGCCGGTACCACGCGACGGTCGACCACACCGCGTCGCGGATGAAGCGGTAGGCGATGGGAGCGTCGATCGAATCGCGGAAGACGCCGACCTTCTGCCCCTCGGTGATCTGCGCCAGCCAGAGCGCCTCGATGCGCTCGCTGTTCTCGCCGAGGAACTCGAAGCCGGGCTGACGGGCGAGGAACGACAGCTCGTTCTGGTACAGGCCGACCGCGTCGGGCTGGCTCTCGATCGTCGCGAAGGCGTGTGCGATGAGCTTGTCGAGGATGTCACGGGGGCTTCCCCCCTCGGCCACGATCTCTTCGAAGCGGCCCAGCAGGCCCGCCATGAAACTGTGGAGGATCTCCTGCAGGATCGCTTCCTTGGAGGAGAAGTGGTGGTAGAGGCTGCCGGACAGGATGCCCGCTTCATCGGCGATGTCTCGAACCGTCGTGGCGGAGTATCCGCGCTTGGCGATCAGGCGCGCGGCGATCGAGATGATCTGGTCGCGGCGTTCGGAGCTCTGCTCCTGCCGGCCCCCGCTTTTGGTCGTTGCCATTGCTGCTCCTTCACAGAGAATCTCACAAGCGCTTGTTCAAGTGTGCCGCATGTGAGCGTTTTCCCGAAACATCCACTCGGAGTGTACGCATGATATTGGAAAGGACGTCCATGACAGTCTCGGAAGCCACGACAGTGCCCGCCCTCCTCGCGGAGATGGCAGCCCTCGGCGACCATCCGGCCATCGTCGACGGCGACGTGGTCATCGGCTACGCCGAGTTGCAGGACCGGGTGCGCTCCGTCGCCCGCGCCTACCTCGCACAGGGCATCGAGCCGGGCGACCGCATCGGCCTGTGGGCGCCGAACCGACACGAGTTCATCCTGGCGATGCTCGGGGCTCAGCTGGTCGGCATCGCGGTCGTCCCCCTGAACACGCGCTTCACCGGCCATGAAGCCGCGGAGATCCTCGCGCGATCCCGCGCCACCGGCCTGGTCGTCGCCGACGGATTCCTCGGGAAGCCGTACAGCTCCCTGCTCCGCAGCGCCGCAGCCGAGCGCGCAGGCGACGGTCCGATCTTCCCCGGCCTCCCCCACCTGCACACCGCCGTGACCATCGACGGCGCAGGCGGCGACGGCCTCCTCTCCTGGTCGGACTTCCTCGCGGCGGGATCCGCGGTCGCCGACGACCGCGTGACGGCCGCCGCAGAGGCCGTCACCCCGCACGACATCATGGACGTGCTCTTCACCTCGGGCACCACCGGGATCCCCAAGGGCGTGCTCAGCGCGCACCGCCAGACGCTCTCCGTGGCACGCGCCTGGGGACTCGGCGCACGACTCACGCCCGACGACCGTTATGCGGTGGTCAACCCGTTCTTCCACGGGTTCGGCTACAAAGCCGGGATGATCACCTCGCTGTTGGCGGGGACCACGATCTACCCGCTGGCGGTGTTCGATGCCGATCAGCTGCTCGAACTCGTGCAGTCCGAACGCATCAGCGTGCTGCCCGGCGTACCGACGATCTTCACCTCGCTGCTCGACCACCCGCGGCTTCGGGAGTACGACCTGTCGTCGCTGCGGTTCGCGATCGCGGGGGCCACGGCGGCACCCGCCACACTCTTCCACGACATGGTGAACACACTCGGGTTCGAGACCGTCGCCCAGGCATACGGGCTCACCGAGTGCGTGGTGGCCACCCTCTCCCGCCCCGGCGAGTCCCTCGAGCACACGGCGCAGACCACGGGTCCCGCTGTCGACGGGGTCGAGATCCGCGTGGTGGACGAGGACGGTCAGGATGCCGGGCTCGACACCGACGGCGAGATCCTGCTCCGCGGACCCAACGTCATGCTCGGCTACTTCGAGGATCAGGCGGCAACGGACGCCGTGCTCGATGCGGACGGCTGGTTCCACACCGGCGACGTCGGCCGTCTGGACGAGCACGGCTGCCTGAAGATCACCGACCGGCTGAAGGACATGTTCATCGTCGGCGGTTTCAACGTCTACCCGGCCGAGGTCGAGAACGCCCTGCGCAAGCATCCGGCGGTGAACGAGTCGGCCGTGATCGGGGTGGACGATCACCGCCTCGGCACGGTCGGCCGCGCCTACGTCCTGCTGCTGCACAACGCCACGCCGCGACCGGATGCCGCCGATCTCGAGGCCTTCTGTCGCACCCACCTGGCGAACTTCAAGGTGCCGCGCGAGTTCGTCTTCGTCGAGGACTTCCCCCGCAACGCCACCGGCAAGATCCTGAAGTCTGAGCTCCGCTCGCACGTCTGAGCGGTGGGCGTTTAGCCGAAGGTCCCTATCCCGATAGCCTTAAGTCGAAGGCCAAAATGGGGATGGGGACGATATGGACGAGCAGCGCACGTCGACAGGGATCACGCGGCGATCGGTGGTGCGCGCGGCGGCATGGTCGGCGCCCGTGATCGCCGCCGCCATCGCCACACCGCTCGCGGCGGCCTCCGGCGCCGCCGCCCTGACCGTGCAGCCCTCGCCCGCGACCGTCACGGGTGCAGATTTCGCGTGGCCGGGGGCGACCGTCACGAACACCGGGACGACACCGCTGACCGTCACCTGGTCGGTCGACGTGGCCCCTGTGCTCGAGTCGCTCTCGGGCCCGCTCACCGGCACGGTGACGATCCCGCCCGGCTCTTCCGAACTGGTCGCCGCCGGCATCACCGGCTACTACGTCGCGGCCGCCTGGCCGACGACGCTGACACTCACCCTGCTCGGCGAAGGCGCCCCGCGCACCTCCACCGTGACGTTCCAGGCCGAGGAGCAGTAGCCCGCGCCCGCCGGACGGCGTGCGTCAGCTCAGACGCTCGAGCACCATGGCCATGCCCTGGCCGCCGGCGGTGCACATCGTCTCGACGGCGAACTGCTCGTCGCGCTCGCGGAGCGCGTTGATCGCGGTCGTGGTGATGCGGGCACCGGTCATGCCGTAGGGGTGACCGAGGGCGATCGCGCCGCCGTTCACATTCACGCGGTCGGGGTCGATGCCGATGTCGGCGATCGAGGGAATCACCTGCGCGGCGAACGCCTCGTTGATCTCGAGGATGTCGATGTCGCCGATCGACATACGGGCGTGGGCGAGCGCGCGCTCCACCGCCTGCACCGGCCCGAGGCCCATGATCTCGGCCGACAGTGCCGACACCCCGGTCGACACCACACGGGCGAGCGGGGTGAGCCCGAGCTCGGCGGCGCGGGTGTCGCTCATGATCACGAGCGCGGCCGCGCCGTCGTTGAGCGGGCAGCAGTTCGCCGCGGTCACCGTGCCGTGCGGGCGGAACACCGGCTGCATGCCGCTGATGCCCTCCAGCGTGACGCCCGTTCGGGGGCCGTCGTCCTTCGTCACGAGCGTGCCGTCGGCGAGACGCACCGGGGTGATGTCGGTCCCCCAGAAGCCGCGGGCGCCGGCGGCCTCGGCGCGGTTCTGGCTGAGCACCGCCCATTCATCCTGCTCGCGACGGGACACGCCGCGGAAGGAGGCCACATTCTCGGCGGTCTCCCCCATCGCGATGTAGATGTCCTCGAGCTCTCCCCGCTCGAGCGGATCCGACCATACGAAGTCGGGGTTCTGCGCGTCGCGCGCCGTGCGGGCCGCAGCATCCGCCCACCGCGGGTTCTTGGTGTCCGGCATGCCGTCGGACTTGCCGGAGCCGAACTGCGACACCGCCTCCACCCCGGCCGAGACGAACACGTCGCCCTCGCCGGCCTTGATCGCATGGAACGCCATCCGCGTCGTCTGCAGCGACGATGCGCAGTAGCGGTTGACCGTGGTGCCGGGCACCGCGTCCCAGCCGAGCTGCAGCGCCAGCATCCGTCCGATGTTGTATCCCTGCTGGCCTGCCGGCTGCGCACAGCCCACCATCAGGTCGACGATCTCGTCCGGGTTCAGGCCGGGCACCGCCTCGACGGCCGCGCGCACCATCTGCACGGCGAGGTCGTCACCGCGCATGTCCTTCAGGCTGCCCTTGAACGCGCGTCCGATGGGCGAGCGCACCGCGGAGACGATGACGGCTTCGGTCATGATGAGGATCCTCCAGTGATGTCGAGGCGGTCGGCCTGCTGCACGATGTCCGCGTTCGGGGTGTGGCTCAGGAAAGCGGGCCATTCGCCGCCACCGTCCACGGGGATGACGGCGCCGGTGACGTGCGCCGACAGGGGTGAGGCGAGCATGACGCAGACGTTGCCGAGCTCCTGCGGCGAGGCCAGTCGCCCCCGCGGGATGGTCCGTGCGATCTCCGCGTACTGCTCCGGTGTGCCGTAGTGGTCGACCGCGCTCTCGGTGTGCACCAGGCCGCTGCTGATCGCGTTGACGCGGATCTCCGGCGCCCATTCGACCGCGAGGCTGCGGGTCAGGCTCTCCAGCGCCGCCTTCGCCGCGCCGTACACGGCCGTGCCGGGGCTGGGGCGGCGGGCGCTGATCGAGGTGATGTTGATCACGCTGCCGGATGCGGCACGCAACGCGGGGAACGCCGCTCTCGTGGCGACCGCGGCGGAGAGGAAGTTGATCTCGGTGATGGCCTGGAAGTACCTCGGCGACCCGGCTTCGAATCGGCCGAACGGCGAGCCGCCGACGTTGTTGACGAGCACGTCGAGGCGTCCGTGGCGTTCCGCGACGCCCGCGATCCAGGCCTCGTTCTGAGCGGCGTCGCGCACATCGACCGGACGGAAGGATGCCGGGCGCCCGTCGCGCTCCGGCAGGGTCGTCGGCTCGGAGCGACCGCAGAACTCGACGTCGGCACCCGCATCGAGGAACGCCTCGACCACGCCACGGCCCACACCTCGAGCACCGCCGGTGACCGCGACGACCTTCCCCGCGAAATCCATGACCAGGCTCACTCCGCCTCCTCCGAGCGCGGCGCTCCGATGCGCCGACCTGTCCATGCTACCAACCAAATGCTAGGTTTGTTGCATGAGTCACGATGACGTCCCTCTGCAGCATCCCCGCACCGTCGTGGTCACCGGCGGCGCCCTCGGCATCGGCGGCGGGATCAGCCGGCGCTTCGCCGCCGACGGCGACCACGTCCTGCTCGTCGACATCGATGCGGATGCCGCCGCACGTACGGCCGCCGACATCGAGGCGACCGGCGGCCGCTGCACCGTCCTCGTCGGCGACATCACCGAAGACGACACGGTCGCCCGCCTCGCGGCCCGGGTCGAGAGCGAATACGGACACGCCGACGTGCTCGTCAACAACGTCGGCGACTACCGCCCGGCGAAGTCGTTCTTCGCCAAGAGCCCGCCCGATCAGTGGCGGCGCCTGCACGAGCTCAACCTCTGGCACGTCTTCGCCGTGACGCACGCACTCCTGCCGGGGATGATCGCGGCCGGCGGCGGCAGCATCGTCAACGTCTCCACGGTCGAGGCGTTCCGCGGCATCCCCGGCAACGCCGTGTACTCGGCGTACAACGCCGGCGTCTCCGCTTTCACGAAGAGCCTCGCCGTCGAACTCGGGCCCTCCGCCATCCGGGTCAACGCCATCGCCCCCGACCTCGCCGACACCGCGCAGACCCCGGCCGAGCTCATGCTGGCCGGCCGCGACCCCGCGCTGCTGCGATCCTGGCTTCCCGCCGGACGCTTCGGGACACCCGAGGACTTCGCGGGAGTGGTGGCCTTCCTCGCCTCGCGCGACGCTGCGTTCATCACGGGTCACACGATCCCCGTCGACGGCGGAACACTGGCCGCAGCCGGCTGGTACGGCAAGGCATCCGGTCGCGGCTGGACGAACATGCCGGATCAGGCATGAACACGCTCGCCGAGCTCATGGACCGTCAGCAGATCCACGACCTGGTCCTGCGCTACTGCTCGGCCGTCGACCGCGCCGACTACGCGGCGGTCCGCAGCGTCTATGCGCGAGACGGCGTCGACCACCACACCGGCTTCTCCGGAACGGCCGACGACTACGTGGCCTGGCTGCGCGAGCGGACGGCCGTGTTCGACGGCACCATGCACCTCGTCGGGAACCACCGGGTCGAGCTCCACGGCGATCATGCCTTCGCCGAGACGTACGGCACGGCCGTGCACTGGGGTACGCCGTCCGACGACGAGTCCCTCAACTTCACGAGCGGCTTCCGCTACCTCGATCATGTCCGCCGCGACCCCGACGGCTGGCGCATCGTCGAGCGCACCGCCGTGCGCGAATGGACCCGCTCGGATGCCGGGAGACTGCGTGAACCGGAGGGCGACGGACCACGGGGCCGTCGCGGACCCGACGACCCCGCGACGGCCTGGCGGCAGCGCGTGCGCCGCGCTGCCGCAGCGCCCAGGAAGGAGAGATCATGACACGGAGCATCGAACAGCGCCTGCGGGCGCTGGAGGACCGACTGGAGATCATCGAGCTGGAGGCGACCTACGCGCGCGCCTTCGACGAGCGCGACGGCGATACGTGGAGCAGCCTCTTCACCGAGGACGGCATCTACCAGTCGCGGGCTGTCGGGGAGGCGCCGCCGCTGACCTTCGTGCAAGGCCGCCCGGCGCTCCACGCGTTCTGCGCCGACGCTGCCTTCGCCGGCATCCACTTCCTGCATCTGCCGCAGCTCGCGTTCGACGGCGACCGCGCGACGGCCCGCATCCACCTGGAATTCCATGGCGACTACGCCGAGGATGCCGGTGCCCCACGGCTCGTGATGCGCGGCTTCTACGACGTGGCCTACCGACGCGAGGAGGGCCGCTGGCTCATCGCCCGTCGGGTGACGACGGCCTTCGCCCGCAGCCAGGACACGGTGCTCGGCTACCCCGCCGCATCCGCCCTCCCGGCGGCCTGACCCTCCGGCGTCGACGCTACGCGACCGCGCCGAAGTACGCCTTCTGCAGATCCTCGAGCGTGACGTCGGCCGCGGCCCCGGCGAGCGTCGTGCGGCCCATCTCGATCACCGTCACCTCGTCGGCGATGGCGACGGACTCCTGCACGGCCTGCTCGACCAGGAGGATGCCGATGCCGGTGTTCTTGAGCTCATGCACCCGCTCCATGACCTCCTTGACGATCACCGGAGCGAGCCCCTGGCTCGGCTCGTCGAGGATGAGCAGCTTCGGCTTCGCCATCAGCGCCTGGCCGATCGCGAGCATCTGCTGCTGCCCACCCGACATGCTCGCCGCGGGGAGGGCACGCTTGCTGCCCAGGATCGGGAAGAGCTGGTAGATCTCCTCCGCCGCCGCGATCAGAGCCCGCTTGCCCATCCCCCGCGAGAATCCGCCGAGGATGAGGTTCTGCTCGATCGTGAGCTCACGGAAGACCTTCTTGCCCTCCTGCACGTACGAGATCCCGCGGGCGACCCGCTTGTGAGGTGCATCCGTCAGCGGCTCGCCGAGGTAGGCGACCGTGCCGCCCGAGACCCTGTTCAGCCCGGTGATCGCCCGCAGCGTCGTCGTCTTGCCCGCGCCGTTCCGACCGAGCAGCACCGTGATCTCCCCCGCCCGCACGGTCAGCGAGACGTCGCGCACGACGGTCAGGTCGCCGTAGCCGGTCTGCAGACCGGACACCTCCAACAGCACATCACTCATGGTCGCCGCCTCCCGCCGCGTTGGTCTCCGCCGTCACGCCGAGGTACTCCTCCATGACCCGCGGGTTGCTCTCGATCTGATCGGGGGTGCCGTGCGCCATGACCGCGCCCTGGGCGAGCACATAGATGTCGTCGGCGACGCGCAGCACGAGTTGGAAGTTGTGCTCCACCAGGATGACGGTCATGCCGGCGTCGCGCAGCCGCTTCACGAGACTCTCGAGGACCTCGAGCTCGTCCTCGTCCAGGCCGGATGCCACCTCGTCGAGGAGCACCACCTTCGGGGACGCTGCCAGGCTCCTGGCGACCTCGAGCAGTCGACGGTTGCCGAGCGGGAGCGAGTCGGCCGGCTCGTCGCGCTGCGCGCTGAGCCCGACCAGCGCGAGCGCCCGCTCCGCCGCCGCCCGGTTCTCCGCGCGAGCTCGCCAGAACGTCGGCAGCCGCAGGAACGAGGCGAACACGGAGGCCCGTTCCGTGGCATAGCGTCCGGCCGCCACGGCTTCGAACACCGTCAGCTTCTCGGGGATGTTCGGAGTCTGGAACGTGCGCGAGACCCCCGCCCGGGCGACCCGGTACGACGAGAGTCCCTGGATGGACTTCCCGTCGAGTTCGATCGTGCCGGCATCCGTCCTGTAGAAGCCGGAGATCATGTTGAGCAGGGTGGTCTTCCCCGAGCCGTTGGGGCCGATGATCGCCGTGACCGCACCGGGCGCCGCATCGATCGACACCTTCGACAGCGCCTGGTTGCCGCCGAACGCCTTGGAGACTCCCTCCGTGCGCAGCAGCGCGCCGTCGAGCTTCTCGATCTCGGCCGGAGCGGCTTCCGCCGGGCGCACCCCGGTCTTGGCCTTGGCCGCGATGTCGGCCTTGCGCACGAGGGTCCGCAGCAGCCCGGACAGTCCTCCGGTGAAGGCCACTCCGCCGATGAGCAGGAACGCCCCGGAGATGATCAGTCCGAACTGGCTGAAGTTCGTCGACTGGTTCATCCCGAACTGCAGCACCGCTGCACCGATCAGGGCTCCGTAGATGCTGGCGGAGCCGCCGAAGATCGAGGCCGCGAGCACCGTCATCGCGAACGAGAACGCGAAGGCCTCCGGCGAGATGAAGAGGTCGAGGTTGGCGAAGAGCACCCCGGCGATGCCGGCAGGGACGGCGCCGATCGCGTAGGCCGTGAGCTTGGCGCGGAACACGGAGATGCCCATCGACGAAGCCAGGACCGGGCTCTGCTTGAGCACGCGGAGCGCCGTCCCGTGGTCGGAGACGACGAGGTTGCGGATCAGTGCGAAGGCCACGATGGCGACGCCGACGATGATCAGGTAGTAGGTGCGGCCGTCGATCATCTGACCGAACGAGGTCGCGGGCATGATGCCGGCCAGACCGTTGCGACCGCCGGTCTGCTCCTTGAAGATCGACAGCACGTCCGGGACGATCAGGATCAGGAAGAACGAGGTCATCGCGAGCGACCAGCTCCCCAGACGCAGTCCGGGGATGCCGGAGATGAGTCCGATGAGCAGCGCGGCGCCGCCGCCGATGAGCAGCTGCAGCCAGATGTCGGTCACCCCGGCCTTGTTGGCGAGACCCGCGGCATAGGCACCGGCCGCATACATCGCGACCTGTCCCATCGCCAGCTCGCCGGCGTAGCCGAGCGAGAGGTTCAGGCCCAGCACGATCAGCGCCAGGATCAGGGTGAGCTCGATCTGCCGCGTCGCGGCGTAGTTGAGCCCGAGGAACGGCAGCGCGAGCAGCACGGCACCGACGGCGAGGGGCCAGATCCAGCCGGGGATGGACCGTAGTTTCAACCAGAGAGCAGCCACGGTCACACCGTCCGTTCCACGCGACGGGTGAAGAGTCCCGTCGGCTTGACCATCAGAATCACGATGAGGATGAAGAACACCGTCAACCCCGCGTAGTCGGCACCGATGTACCGTGTCGCGAGCGCCTCGGCGAGGCCGACGATGAGTCCACCCACGAGCACGCCGCCGAGGGACCCGAAGCCGCCGATCGCGAGGACGACGAAGCCCTTGAGCGCCAGGGAGGCACCGAGCGTGGCGACCGCATACGTCTTGGGGCCGACGAACACACCGAGGAAACCGGCGAGGACGCCGGTGAAGATGAAGGCCATGAGGGCGAAGCGCCGCACGTTCACCCCGCGCAGCTGCGCTGCCTCCCTGTTCTCGCTCATGCCGAGCAGGGCGATGCCGGTCATGCTGCGCTTGGCATACTGGGTGAGCGCGATGACCAGGACGATGACGAGCACGATCAGTGCGAGCTCGACGGGGTAGACCCGGCCGCCGAGGAACTCGAGCACCTGATCGCCCATGAAGAAGGGCACGCGCTTGGGCTCTCCGCCCCAGATCACCTGGGCGACACCCTCCATGATGATGGAGGCGCCGAGGGTCGTGACCAGCAGGTTGTGCGGGTCCTTGACCGGACGGATGGCGACCCGCTCCTCGAGAGCGGCGATCGCGCCGACGATGACGGCCGCGGCGATCGCGACGAGCCACCAGGGCAGACCCCAGACGACGATGCCGACGTACGCGATGAACGCGCCGAGCATCATGAGCGCCGCCTGGGCGAAGTTGAAGGTCTTCTGCGAGAGGAAGACGATGTTGTAGCCGATCGCCACCAGTGCGTAGATCGCACCGAGAGCCAGGCCGGACCAGATGATGGTCATTGCGGTCGGGTTCCTTCCATCACTTTGGCTTGGTGTGCCGACGGCTCGGATCCGAATCGAGATCCGAGCCGCCGGCGATGTTCACGCGCCCACCGGGGTCAGGGCTGGAACTGACCGTTGACGAGTTCGCCCGGCGGGATGAAGGCGAACTGCTCCGGGCCCACGTGCGGGCTGTGCGCATCCTCTTCGAAGGCGTAGAGACCCAGGATCGCGGTCTCGGCCGCCTTCTGGACGTCGGGGTCGATGAGTGCCGCGACCAGGGCGTCGGGGTCGTCGACTCCACCGGCCTTCTCCGCTGCGGCTTTGAAGAGCAGCGCCGAGTCGTAGTTGTACGCCAGGATCAGCGACGACTTGATGTCCCCGGCGGCGAGCATGCGCTCGACGGCCTCGTTGACCTTGGTGTCGTCCGGGTCGTACTGGGTGCTGGAGTACACCTGCATGGTGAGGTTCTTGACCTGGTCGGTGCCGAGCACGCCGTCGGGCGCGGGTGTGGCGATCAGACCGGTCGCGGCGACCGAGGAGTTGCCCATCACGGGAACATCCCACCCGAGCTTCTCCAGGCTCTGCAGCACGTAGCCGAGCGGTGCGCCGTAGGCGTCGAGCACGAGCACATCGGGGTCGCCCTGCTGCAGTGCGGAGAGCTGGGAGGTCATGTCGAGGGCGGCGTTGTCGAAGCCCTCGTTCCCGGTGACGGTGAATCCTGCATCCGTGAAGGTGGTCTCACCGAGCGAGCCGAAGAGCTCGCCGTAGGCGCTGGAGCCGTGCAGGATCGCGACGTCCTCGTAGCCGCGGTCGTCCATCTCGGCGACGAACGAGCCGAGGTAGTCGGGCACGGAGGCGCTGAGGTCGAAGCTGTAGGGGTTGACCGCGGGGTCACCGGATCCCGTCGTCGGGCCGATGTTGAACGAGACGATCTTGTTCTGCGTGAGGATCGGCAGCATCGCCTCGGTGATCGTGGAGGGGCCGGAGTTCATCACGAGGTCGGGCTTGCCCTCGGTGGCGATGTACTCGCGCAGCTTGGTCACGGCGACCGTCGGGTCGGCGTTGTCCTCGAGGTGGGTGATCTCGACCTCGCGGTCGAGGATCCCACCCATGTCGTTCACGGCGTCGACGGAGGCCAGGGCAGCCGTCACGGCCGTCGTCGCGTTGTCGGCGAGGATGCCCTCCGCGCCCATGCCGCCGAGCACCACGATCTTGATCGGGTCGTCGCCGCCGCCTTCGCCGCCACCGTTCCCTGCGTCCGCGTCACCGGAGCAGCCGGCGAGGACCATCGTCGAGACCACGATCCCTGCGGCAACCGCCGCGAGTCTGTTGAACCGCATATCCGAACCTCTCTCATCGTTGAGTTAGAGCGCTAGAGCGACCAAACGCTTGCTTAGTAAATCACACCCGGACACTCCGAGCAACGCCCAACCGGTCAATTGCTTGGTTACGATTCGGACACCTGTTAGATTCCGGCTCATGGACACTGCACAGACTTCTGAGAACCGCTCTCTCCGCGACCTTCCCGGCATCGCCGTCGTGACCGGCGGGACCGGCGGAATCGGCTCCGCCATCGCCCGGAAGCTCGCCGCCGAAGGGGTGCGCGTCGCGATCACCCATCGCTCCGAGCCGTCGCCCGAGCTGCTCGCCGCTCTCGGCGCGCACGGCGAAGCCCACCGACTCGACGTGCGCGACGAGGCCGGCGCAGCCGCCCTCGTCGCCGACCTCGTCGAGCGCCACGGCGCCGTGCACACGGTCGTGCATGCCGCCGGCCCGCACGTGCCGATGCTGCACCTGTCGAAGGTCTCGGTCGAGCAGTTCGCCCGACAGGTCGACGACGATCTCGTCGGCTTCTTCGTCGTGGCGAAGGCCTTCCTCCCGGCGCTGCGTGCTGCATCCGGATCGCTCACCGTCGTCACCAGCGCCGGGACGCGGCGGTACCCCGTGCGGGACGGACTGTCGGTCGCGCCGAAGGGCGCAGTGGAGGCGCTGGCTCGTGGACTCGCCGCCGAGGAGGGGCGCTTCGGCGTGCGCGTGAACGCGGTCGGACCGGGGATGCTGTGGGACGGGATGTCGGCCCGGTTGATGGCCTCCGGAGACCTGGATGAGCGTGCGCTCGAGGTGGCGACCCGGAACATCCCGCTCCGCCGATTCGGCACCGCGGGCGACATCGCCGCCGCCGTGTCGTTCCTCGCCTCCCCGTCGGCGGGGTTCATCACCGGCCAGAAGCTCGACGTCGACGGCGGGTTCGGTCTCTGAGCGTCCGACACAGACGGGGCTCACGCCCGCACCGTGATGCTCATCGCATGCCGCTCAGGCGCTCGATGAGCCAGTCGATGCGGGCGGCCTCGTCGCGGGAGAACCGCTCGGACCACTCGAGCGCCACACCGGAGAAGCGCCAGGCATCCTCCCGCTGCGCCCCTCGCGCGTGGGCAGCCGCCTCGTCCGCGGTCCGCAGAGCCTCGTCGCGGTAGGCGGCCAGGCTCTCCCTCAGGCGATCGAGGTCGCCGTTG
The DNA here is from genome assembly GCF_041529975.1 of Microbacterium maritypicum. Classification (NCBI taxonomy): domain Bacteria; kingdom Bacillati; phylum Actinomycetota; class Actinomycetes; order Micrococcales; family Microbacteriaceae; genus Microbacterium; species Microbacterium maritypicum. Next base: position 3,420,269 of record NZ_CP168030.1, read on the forward strand.
TGCGCGGCCCACAGGCGCAGGATGTGCGAGTGCTTGAGCACCACCGGTTCCGCGGGGATCTCGTCGGACCAGCGGCGCATGTTCCTGCGCCCCCGATCAGTGATCCCGTACAACCGCCGGCTCTTCGCCGCGTGCGTCTGCTCCACCCGTGACTCCGCGAGGCCGAGCCCCTCGAGCCGTCGCAGCTCCGTGTAGATCTGGCTCTGCGAGGGCGCCCAGTAGAAGTAGGCGAGGCTCTGATCGGCCCACTGCTTGACGTCGTATCCCGACAGCTCGGTGTCGAAGGACAGGATGCCGAGCACGGCCCAGCTCGTCGCGGGCAGATCGGGCCGGTCGTCGGTGTCTTCGTGGTCGCTCACTTGACCTCCTCGTCGATGAGTGAGATATTCCTGATCGTACTATGACTAACAGTCATACCGCTGCTGATCGAAGGAGATCATGTGGACGAGACGACCCGGATGCTGGAGCTGCTGAACGCGAGTTTCCCGCGGCTGGCGACGATGGACCCCCTCGACGGACGGGCTGCCGCCGACGAGCGGATCCGTCCGGCGACGAACCTCGACGACGTCGCAGCGACGGATGACGGGGTGGTGGATGCCGGAACCCACGGCATCCCGATCCGCACGTACCACCCGCGCGAGCGGCGACCGGATGCGCCGACCACGGTGTACGCGCACGGCGGCGGTTTCCTGCACGGCTCGATCGCCGGACACGACGGCTTCTGCCGGCGATGGGCCCGCGCCACCGGCGCCACCGTCGTCTCAGTCGACTACCGCCTCGCTCCCGAAGCCGGTCCCGGCGCGGCGCGCGACGACGTGATCACCGCGGCGGACTGGGCCGTCGAGGCCGGACTCGGGGCGCACGGGCTCCTCCTCGCGGGCGACAGCTCGGGCGGCAACGTCGCGGCCGGCGCGGCGATCGGCCTCCGCGATCGCGGCGCGAGCCCGGTCGTCGCACAGGTGCTGCTCTACCCGTTCCTCGATCCGACGATGTCCTCCGAGAGCCACCGCGCGAGGGCGACCGGCTACTTCGTCACATCCGAGCTCCTGGCGCACTACTGGCGCACCTTCCTCGGTGAGCGGCCGGGCCGCTTCGACGCCGACGTCACCCCGCTCGCGGTCGACGACCTCGCAGGACTCCCGCCCGCGATCGTCGTCACCGCCGGCCTCGACCCCCTGTGCGACGAGGGCGCCGACTACGCCCGGCGGCTCCGTTCCGCCGGCGTCCCGGTGACACTCCGTCACCACCCCGGTCAGTTCCACGGCTTCCTGACCATCCCCGGCTACGGCCCCGGCATGAGCGCCGCCGAGATCCTGTGGAGCGACCTCCGCTCCCTGACCAGCCCCGACCCGAAGGACCGCAGATGATCCCCGAACACGACGTCATCATCGTCGGCGCCGGCTTCGCCGGCCTATACTCCACGATCCACGCCGAGCGGGCGGGACTCGACATCCTCGGCCTCGAGGCCGGTGACGACGTGGGCGGCACCTGGTACTGGAACCGCTACCCGGGCGCCCGCTGCGACGTCGAGAGCATCGACTACTCGTTCTCGTTCGACGACGCCCTGCAGCGCGAGTGGCGCTGGAGCGAGCGCTACGCGACGCAGCCCGAGATCCTGCGTTACCTGAACCACGTCGCCGATCGGTTCGACGTCCGCCGTCACTACCGCTTCGGCGAGCGTCTCGCCGCCGCGTCCTGGGACGAGCGGGCGCAGCGCTGGGACGTGCGCACGGAGTCCGGCTTCCAGGCCTCGGCACGCTGGCTGGTGATGGCGACGGGCGGGCTCTCGAAGCCGCAGCTGCCCGACCTTCCCGGTCGCGACGACTTCGCGGGTGAGGTCCTGCAGACCTCGGCCTGGCCGGAGGATCCGGTCGACCTGCGTGGCAAGCGGGTCGCCGTGATCGGCACCGGCTCCTCGGGGGTGCAGGCGATCCCGCTGATCGCACAGGATGCCGCGGAGCTCACGGTGTACCAGCGCAGCGCGAACTACAGCGTGCCCGCGTTCAACCGGACTCTCGACGATGACGAGTGGCAGCGACAGCAGGACGACCTGGCGCGTCGGCGCGAGCTCTCCTGGAACGGCGCCGCGGGGTCTCCCTGGACGAGCCACCCCGTCCCTTTCGCCGACGCCGACGAGCACGAGCGCCGCGCGGTGTTCGAGGAGAGCTGGACACGCGGCGGCGTGCTCTTCGCCAAGGCGTTCCAGGGGCTCACCGTCGACCCGGTGATCAACGACGCCGCCCGGGTCTTCTTCGAGCAGAAGCTCGCCGAGAGGGTGCCGGATCCCGAGACGCGTGAATCCCTCACACCGCGCGACCACCCGGTCGGCACCAAGCGCATCTGCACCGACACCGGCTACTACGAGACGTTCAACGAGCCGCACGTCGCGCTGGTGGACCTGCGCCGGGAACCCCTCGCCGCAGTGACCGCGACCGGTATCCGCACGGCAGACGAGCACCGCGAGCACGACGTGATCGTGTACGCCACGGGCTTCGACGCCATGACCGGCGCGCTCACCGCGATCGACATCCGCGGACGCGACGGCCGATCGCTGCGCGAGGAGTGGACCGGCTTCCCCTCGACCTATCTCGGCATCGCCCTGCCCGGGTTCCCGAACCTGCTGGTGCTGAACGGCCCCGGCAGCCCCAGCGTGCTGTCGAACATGGCACTCACCTCGGAGCAGCAGGGCGACTACGCGCTGCGGATCATCGCGCACTGCCGACAGCAGGGGCACACGTCGATCGAGGCGCGGTCCGACGCGGCGGCCGCCTGGACGGCGCACTCCCTCGAGCTCGCCGACCGCACCCTCTTCGGATCGGCGCCGTCGTGGTACACCGGCTCGAACATCGCCGGCAAGGCACGGGGGTTCCTGCCGTACATCGGCGGCTTCAAGAACTACATCGATCGGTGCGAGGAGGTCGCGGCAGCCGACTACCGCGGTTTCGTGCTCTCCTCGCGGTGACGGCGCCCCGGTGGTCGGGGCTGGCCTTCGACCTTCCGCAGCGCTAGAGTCAAACAAGCAAATGCTTGGGCAAAGGAGCGCGGTATGGGTGCAGTCGACCTCGGATTCACAGCAGGAGACGCGGTGCTCATCACCGGCGCCGGGAGCGGCATCGGGCGGGCCACCGCCGTGCATGCGGCAGAACTCGGTCTCGCCGTCAGCCTCTGGGACCTGAATCCGACGGGCCTCGACGAGACCGCCGAGCAGGTGCGCGCGACAGCCCCCGCCGTGCACACCTGGGTGGCAGACGTGTCGGACGACGCGGCCGTGGACGCCGGGTTCACCGATGCGGTGCGCGCGCTCGGGCCGATCCGCTACCTCCACAACAACGCCGGGCCGGCATCCGCGTCAGAGATCCCCTTCGACCGGGCACTGGAGATCTGCGTGGGGAGCGTGCGCCGCATGACCGACACGTGGGCGGCCACCGGCCCCGGCGAGGGAGCCGCGATGGTCGCCACCACCTCGGTCGCCGGCAACCTCGTCGGCACCGACAACGCCTGGTACTCGGCATCCAAGGCCGCGATCATGGGCTACGTCCGCCACCTCGCCGCCCACCGCTCGGCGGAGTTCCGCTCCAACGGCGTGGCACCGGGCATGACCGATACCCCGCGGCTGGCGGGCTTCGCGGGAAGCGAGACCGGGCAGCGCGTACTCACCCGCATCCCCCTTCAGCGCATGGCCACACCCGACGACATCGCGTGGGCCGCACTGTTCCTGTTCTCCCCGCTCGCCGGCTACATCAACGGCGTCTTCCTCCCGGTCGACGGCGGCTGGACGGTGACGCAGTGATCGAGGTCGACCCGCGACCGATCATCCACTCGCACAGGGTGCGCCTCAGCTATGCCGACACCGACCCGGCCGGCATCCTGTACTACGCCGCGTGGTTCCCCAAGATGGAGGGCCTGCAGTCGGAGTTCCTGTTCCTGCAGGGGCTGCGTCAGGACACCCTCATCGAGCGCTTCGGGTGGTGGACGGTGTCGCGGGCCACGACCTGCGAGTACCTGGCCGCCGCACGTCTGTTCGACGAGATCCGGATCGACCTGCGGATGGGTCGGATCGGGAGCACCTCGTTCCGGTTCGCGTTCGAGATGACCAGGATCGAGGACGACGCGCTCGTCGCTCGTGCCGAGAACACCGTCGTCACGGTCTCCCCCGAACAGGATCCGGTTCCCATCCCCGCCGACCTGCGCGCGCACCTGCGGCGCTGGGCCGGGGAGGCGCCGTGAACGTCGACCTGCAGGCCATCGGCGATCGGCAGGAGATCGCGATGCTCCTCGCGCGCATCGCCCAACTGGCGGATGCCGGCGACCCCGGGCAGTACATCGACTGCTTCACCCCGGATGCCGTCTGGGACCTCACCGATGCCACGGACCTCCCGATGGATGTGCAGACCATCTCCGGTCGTGCCGCCCTCCTCGCCGGCGTGCAGGAGCGCCGCGCCGCGGGCATCCAGGGGCCGGGCACGCACACCCGTCACGACGTGTCGAGCATCACGGTCGAGGTCGCCGGCGATCGGGCGACCGCGCGTTCGTACTTCCGCTACTACCGGGGCACCGACGGCATCCCGACGCTGGCCGCCATGGGCGTCTATGCCGACGTGTTCGTGCGGGGCGAGTCCGGCTGGCGACTGCACCGCCGCGAGATCAGCCGCGGCTGAGCCACGCTGCCGCACGCCCGCTGCGGACCAGACCGAGGTGCATCTCGGTCTGACGCAGCGCCGAGTGCAGCCAGAACCCGTCGAGCCCGTGCCAGCCCGAGGTCCAGGTGAGCCTGCTCGCGTAGGCCCACACCGATCGGTCACCGAGTTCCGCGGCGAGCGCCGCCACCTCTCCGGCGCGACGCAGGTGGTGGGCGGCTATCCGTGCGCGGCGTGCCGCGAGCCCGGTGAAGCGGAACTCGTGTCCGGGCAGCACCGTGAAGTCGTCGAACTCGGCGAGGCGGTCGAGCGACGCCAGCAGGTCGCCCATCGGCTCGTCCCCCGCGAGCACACCGATGCCGACACCGGAGTAGATGCGCGGCAGCACGTGATCGCCGGTGAAGAGCAGGCGGGCGTCACGGTCGGCGAGACAGATGTGCCCGCCCGTGTGACCCGGGGTCGCGATGACCTCGAGCCGCCTGCCAGCGAGCTCCAGCACGTCGCCGTCACCCACGAGCAGGTCGGGCTCGACGTCGCCCGTGAGCGACGGCCGTGTGAACGAGGCCAGCAGTTCGTCATGACGCCCGTCCGGCACGCCCCATCGCGCCAGAGTGGCCCGATACGACTCGGGGTCCCGCGCCGCAGGATCGACGGCCGCGGCGAGCACCCGTCGCTCGGCGGCGGACATCACGATCCGCGCACCGGTGAGCGTCCGCACGCGTTCGGCGAGACCGAGATGATCGGGGTGGTGGTGGGTGACGACGACCGTCGCGATGTCGGGCAGCGACCGTCCGGCCACCCTCACCGCCCGCTCGATGCGCCCGAGATTCGCCGCGGTGTCCCACCCGGGGTCGACCAGATGCACCCCATCGTCGCCGACGAGCGCGTAGGCGAGCGTGCCGGGGAGAGTCCCTTCCGGGATCGCCACGGGGATGCCCCAGAGACCGTCGCCGAGGTCGGCCGCGTCGCGCAGGAGACCGGCTTCCCAGGCGTCACGCTCGGCCTCATCGACGGGGACGACGTCATCCGCTCGGCTGCTCATCCCGCCACCCTAGCAATCGCTTGTTCATTTGACGAGATCCGGATAGCCTGACGACAGGGACGGCGCTCCTGCGAGTGGAACGGTGACGGTGAAGTCGGAACGAGAACGGCACGAGCGCGTGGTGGTGGCCCTGCTCGCCGCCTGCGGAATGCTGACGTCGCTCCAGTTCACGCTCATCGTCCCTCTCCTCCCGCTGGTCCCCGAGCTGCTCGACACCACGGCGGCCGACGCCTCCTGGCTGATCACGGTCACCCTCCTCGCCGGGGTGGTCGGCACCCCGGTCGTCACCCGGCTCGCTGACATGCACGGCCGCCGCCTCCTCCTGCTGGTGTCGATGGGGCTGCTCGTCATCGGCTCCGTGATCGCCGCCGTGATCCCCGGGTTCACGGCCGTGCTGATCGGCCGCGCACTCCAGGGTTTCGGCACCGCGGTGGTCCCGATCGGCATCGGCCTTCTGAGCGCTCTCGTCTCGCGTCGGCGGGCCGTCCTCGGCATCGCCCTCATGAGCGGCACGCTCGGCATGGGCTCCGCCCTCGGGCTGGTCCTCGCGGGGCCGCTGCTCGAGTGGGGAGGTCTGCCGACCGTCTTCTGGTGCTCGGCGGTCGTCGGCGCCCTGTTCTGCGTCCTGATCCGGGTGCGCATCCCCGAGGCGCCCACCGGCCCGAGTCGCGCCTTCGACCTCATCGGCGCGGTGCTGCTCACCCTCGGTCTCACCGCGCTGCTGCTGGCGATCTCCCGGGGACAGTATTGGGGGTGGGCGAGCCCGCTCACCCTGGGGCTCGGACTGCTCGCGGTCGCGACTCTCGTGCTCTGGATGGTGTGGGAGCGGCGACATCCGGCCCCTCTGATCGACGTGCGCACCGCCATGCGCGCCCCGATCCTGCCCATCAACATCGCCTCGTTCTTCGCCACGTTCGGGATGTACGCCAACCACCTGCTCACGACGCAGGAGGCCCTCGCGCCGACATCCACGGGCTATGGACTCGATGTCGCCACGGCCGCGGCCGGGCTGTTCCTCCTGCCGTCCGCTCTGACGATGATCGCGCTCGCCCCTCTCGCAGCGCGCGTCATCACGCGCTTCGGCGGTCAACGCGCACTCCTGCTCGGATCGGCGATGATGGCGTTCGCCTTCCTGTTCCGAGTGCTCTTCCACGGCGGCGCCCTGCCCGTCCTCATCGGGTCCGCCCTGGTGGGCGCGGGTGTCGCCTTCGCGTTCGCCGCGATGCCGTCGCTGATCACCGCCTCGGTGCCCTCCGACGAGGTGGCTACGGCGAACGGTGTCAACTCCGTCATCCGCACCCTCTCCGGCGCCGTCGCCGCCGCGCTCTTCGCGTTCGTGATCGCCGCACTCCCGTCGACCGCCGATCCCGCCTTCCTCTCCGAGCGGGCGCTGCAGCTGTCGCTCGGCTTCGCCGCTGCGTGCGGCGTGGTCACCGCGGTGCTCGCCGCCTTCCTCCGCCTGCCCCATTCCAAGGAGCCCGCATGAGCCTCTTCTCTCCGCTGACCCTGCGCGATGTGACCCTGCCGAACCGCGTGGGCATCTCACCGATGTGCATGTACGCCTCGCGTGACGGACTGGTCGCCGACTTCCACGTCGCGCACCTCGGCCGCTTCGCTCTCGGCGGTGCAGGGCTCGTCATCGCCGAGGCGACGGCCGTGCACCCGCACGGCCGCATCTCGCCGTTCGACACCGGGCTGTGGAGCGACGAGCAGATCCCCGGATGGCGACGGGTCACCGCGCTCGTGGCCGCGTCGGGATCGGTGCCGGGCGTGCAGCTCGGGCACGCCGGACGCCGCGCCGCCGTCCGGGAGCCCTGGCGCGCGGGCGCTCCGCTCGACGACGAGGATGCGTCGGCCGGATTCGGCCCCTGGCCCCTCGTCGCCCCGAGCGCCCTGTCCGCCGGCCCGGGTCATGCCGTCCCCGCCGCGCTCACCACGGCGCAGATCGCCCGGTCCGTGCAGGATTGGCACGACGCGGCCGCCCGCGCGGTGGCTGCCGGGTTCCGCTTCGTCGAGCTCCACGGCGCGCACGGCTACCTCCTGCACTCCTTCCTCTCCCCCGTGTCGAACCGGCGCACCGACCACTACGGCGGCAGCCCCGAGAACCGTCTGCGCTATCCGCTCGAGGTCGTCGCCGCAGTCCGCGACGCGATCGGCGGCGGCGTCCCCCTCTCGTTCCGCATCTCGTCGGTCGACGGAGCCGAGGGCGGGCTGGGCATCGACGAGACGGTCGAGGTGGCGCGTCGACTCGCCACCGCGGGCGTCGACGTGATCGACACCTCCTCGGGTGGGATCACCACCGACCGCACGGTCGACACCCGCATCCGTCGGGGCTTCGCCTTCCACGCCGACTTCTCACACCGCATCCGCGACGAGGTCGGTGTGCGCACGGCGACCGTCGGGCTCGTCGTCGACCCGGAACAGGCCGCCCGCCTCATCCACGACGGCGACTCCGACCTGGTGCTCCTCGGGCGACAGGCGCTCGACGACCCGAACTGGCCGCACCACGCCCGCATCGCCCTGGGTGACGACACACACGAGTCCTGGGACGTGCGCTTCGGCAGCGCCCTCGGCCCCCGAGCCCGCACGCTCGCGCGCCTCGCCGCGGCAGGCGAGACCCCCCTCAGCCGCTTCGAGCGCTGACCCGGACACCTCAGCGGGCCAGCAGCTCCCGGGCGGCTCCGTCTCCGTCGAGCAGACGGTTGCGACGGCGCTGCACCCGCCATCCATCGGCCGTGCGGCGCAGCTCCCAACGGTTCGCGCTGACCCGTTCGCCGATCCAGCGCTCGCCCTCGCGCAGCATCACGACCGAGTGCGTCACCGCCACGGCGTCGTCGCCGTCGATCTCGATGCGCGGCGCGGAGACGATGTGCGCGCACCCGCGGCGCATGTACTCCACGTGCGTCGGGATCGACACGAGCGAGCGGATGTCGTCGGCCCCGAGCACCGTGTCATCGAACTGATAGGTGCCGCCCGGTGCCCACAGCGCCGCGACCGCGTCGGCATCACCGGAATCCGCAGCGGGGCCGTACCGCGCGATGAGATCGGCGATCTCGGCGCGGTCCTCCAGCACCTGCAGGCGCCGCTCCAGCGCCTCGCTCACCAGTCCTGCCAGGGGATGATCGTCTTCACCGGGGTGGACAGCATCCGCTCCCCCGCCTCGGGGAAGCCGTCCTCGACCGCGCGGAGCCGCGGGGTCACGTCGGCGGGGTCGTCTTCCAGGTACACCAGGCGGATGCGGATGCTCCCGGGCGGATCCGCCGGCGTCTCGTCGAACGGCAGCGATGAGTGCCGCTGCGGGTGGCTGTACGAGAACGTCCAGGCTCCGGCCACGCCGTCGACGTCGAGCAGAGCGGGGATGAGCTCGCGGTCCTCGCGACGGTGCGCCTCGTGCGTCTCGCCCCCGTGCGGATCGGTGAACCGGGTCGCGGTGAGGTGGATCCCCCGGTGCGGACGGTAGGGCAGCACCTCCGGGTCGACCAGCGCCCGCGCGGCGGCGTACCCCTTGACCGGACGGAAGAACGCCAGCATCGGCCGGTGGATGCCGGGGATCAGCGGACCGCGCCCCCACTGGAACGACGCCTCGCCGAGGGCGTCCCAGGCTGCGACCGATTCGTCCACGGGATCGCGGAACCAGTACATGGCGACGAAGTCGACGGCGCCGGAAAGCGACCCGTCGGCGAGCTCGGCGTATTCCGGGCGGACATCCCACCGGTCACCCCAGGCCACGCCGGGGAGCGCGAGGTTCTCCGGACGATGGTCGAGCTGATGCCACCGGTTGTAGTCCCCATGCAGCGAGCGGTCGTCGAGGCGGACGAAGGAGAAGAAGGCGAGAGGCGCGAACACCTTGTCAGTCAAGCGTTTGCTTGGTTAGGTGTCAACACCCTCGTGGAGGAATCCTCCTCAGCGCCCCGAGACCTTGCCGAACACCTTCGCGATCGGCGCGAGCACCAGCGGGCGGGCGGCCACCCAGGCGAGCGCGATCACCACGAGCGAGAGGATGAAGACCCAGAACCCGGTCCAGGTGGCCGCATCCTGCGACGCGAACATGTGGTTCAGGTTGCGCAGGAATCCGGTGAGCATCACGAGCGCGACGTGGGCGATGATGAACGCCACGAAGTACAGCATGATCGGGAAGTGCAGCGCGCGCGCCCACTCCACCGGGTACGCCTTGGACAGCTTCTCGGCCTTCTTCGGCCACAGCCCCGACATGCGGAACCCGGTGATCGCCGCCAGCGGCGCCGCGATGAACACGGTCACGAAGTACGCGAGCTGCTGCAGGCTGTTGTAGTTGTTCCAGCCGTTCTCGTGCGGCCAGTCGAACGAGACGTACTGCAGGGCCGCTGACAGTGCGTTCGGGAAGACCTCCCAGCTCGTCGGCACGATCCGCACCCAGTGCCCGGTGACGAACAGCAGCACGACGAAGATCACGCCGTTGACGAGCCACAGGATGTCGAGCGCCTGGTGGAACCAGAGATTCAGGCTGATCTTGCCCTTCGCGTTTCCGCGCGGCGTCCAGAACACCGTCGGCCGCTTCTCGGTGCGCACCTGCAGCCCCGAGCGGATGATCAGCACGATCAGGAACATGTTGAAGAAGTGCGCCCAGTTGACCCACGGCGCGAAGCCCGGCTCGACCGCGATCGCCGGCTCGTACTCGCCGGGGAACGCCGCGAGGAAGTCCTGCATGAACGGGAAGCTCAGGAGCGCCCGCACGAAGGCGATGGCGGCACCAGCCAGCACCCCGAGTGCCGCGGCGCCGAACAGGACCGCGATCGCCTGCGGCCAGGTCGGACGCGGGCGACCCGACGACGGAGTCTCGGCGACGTGGCGCGGAGCGCGACCTCTCCAGACCGTACGAGTCCACGGCAGCGGGGTGTCGAGGTCGGCGAGGACCGGGACGACCAGGGCGGAACCGGCGGCCGGGGCGGCGGGTTCCGGGGCGGCGACAGCCTCGTTGAGCGAGTCCGCCTCCACCACCCGGTCGTTGAGCGAGGACGGCGAAGCCGACCGAGACGAAACGTCCGCCACCGGGACAGTTCCCGCGGGCGGCCAGGCCTCCCCTCCCGCGATGCGTGGAAGCCCTCGACGGATGCTGGTGCCAGCAGACATGGAAGGTTCTGTGACTCGGGGCGTTTCGTCTCGCTGCGCTCGCTCAACGACCGGGGTCGCTCCCGACGCGATGACCGGGGCCGCGGTCGCGCTCGAGTCGGAGACCGAGGCCGTACCGACCGCGGAGCTAGCAGCACGCGCAGCAGCGGGCTGGCCAGGAAGGGCAACGTCCGCTGGAGGCCACGGCTCGCCACCCGGCACGCGCGGCAGACCGCGACGGATACGCGATCCACCGCTCACCGCGGCGTCGACAACCGGAGACGCAGCTGCGACAGGGGCGCCTGCCCCTTCCGCCTCGGCGACAGCATCCGTCGTCGCCGCCACGGGGACCGGCTCGGCACCGACGTCGGCGACCGGTGCGACCGGTGCGACCGACGATTCCGCCACGGCATCCGACGATGCATCATCCGACACCACCGCATCCGACACCACCGCATCGGCGGGCGGCCACGGCTCCCCGCCCGGCACGCGCGGCAGACCGCGTCGCAGCATCCGCGTCGCCATGACTACTTCTTCCGCGCCTCGAGGGCGGCGATCACCTTCGGGACCACCGCGAACACGTCGCCGACGATGCCGAAGTCGGCGACGTCGAAGATCGGTGCCTCCGGGTCCTTGTTGATCGCGACGATGTTCTTGGAGGTCTGCATGCCCGCGCGGTGCTGGATCGCACCCGAGATGCCGAGAGCGACATACAGCTGCGGAGACACCGAGACGCCGGTCTGACCGACCTGGTGCGACTGCGGGATGTATCCCGCGTCGACGGCGGCTCTGGACGCACCGACGGCAGCGCCGAGCGCATCGGCGAGCTCTTCGACGAGCACGAACTTCTCCTTCGACGCGAGGCCGCGTCCACCGGAGACGACTCGCGTGGCTCCGCGCAGCTCGGGGCGGGAGGAGGCGACCTCGACAGCCTCGACCGGACCAGCCGTCGCGGCGACCGCGCCGGACGGGGTGACGTCGAGCACCTCGACCGAGTGCGACGGCACGGCCTCGGCGCGCGCATCCACCGCGCCCTGACGCACCGTGATCACCGGAGTGCCGAAGGTCGCGGCCGAGTCGACGAGGTATGCCCCGCCGTAGACGGAATGGTGGGCGACGACGCCCTCGTCGTCACGGGAGACGCCCACGGCATCCACCGAGAGGGCGCTCTTCGTGCGCGCCGCGAAGCGCCCGGCGACATCGCGGCCGGAGATCGAGTTCGAGATCAGCACGGCGTCGGGGCGCACCTGTGCGGCCGCGGCCTGCAGGGCATCCACGATCGGCACGGTGAGCACGGACGGGTCGCCGTCGGCGGTGAGCACGACCGATGCTCCTGCCGCAGCGGCCTGATCAACCGCGGCCGGGCTGCCACCGACGATGAGCGCCACGGGCGAGCCGATCGTCGAGGCCGCGCCGATGAGTGCCGCCGTGCTGCTCGCGACATAGCCGGACGGGTCGACGTCGATGAGGACGAGGATCGGGTTCTCGGACGAGGTCATCTCACACCAGCCTGTTCTGCACGAGGTACTCGACGAGCTTGTCGGCCGCGTCGCCTTCATCGGTGATCTTCACGCCGGCGGCCCGCGGGGGCTTCTCCGACACGGCGGTCATGATCGTCCGCGGAGCGGCGGACGGATCTGCCGAGACGTCGAGGTCGGCGAGCGAGAGCACCTCGAGGGGCTTCTTCTTCGCCGCCATGATGCCCTTGAAGTTGGGGAAGCGCGCATCGGGGAGCGCCTCGGTGATCGAGATCACCGAGGGCAGCGGGGCCGAGACCGGCTGCCCGCCGGCGTCGGCGGCGCGGGTGCCGGAGACCTCGGAGTCGGTGATCTCCACGGAGCTGAGCGCGGTGGCCTGGGCGAATCCGAGGTGCTCGGCGAGCATCGCCGGGATGACGCCGCCGGAGCCGTCTGTCGACAGGTTGCCGGTGATGACGAGATCCGGCGCACCGCGGCGGATGGCCGCGGCCAGCACTTCGGCGGTGAGACCGAGGTCGGCGCCGGCGAGCTGTTCGTCGGCGATGTGCACGGCCGATGCGGCGCCGATCGCGAGCGCCCGGCGCACCGAGGCGGTCGAGCCGGCGGGAGCCATCGACAAGGCGACGACCTCCGTGCCCTCGTTCTTGTCGGCGTAGCTGAGCGCGACCTCGAGCGCCCGCTCGGTGATCTCGTCGAGGACGACATCGCCGGCCGCACGATCGGCGAGTCCGGTCTCGAGATTCAGCTTGCGATCGCCATAGGTGTCCGGCACCTCTTTGACCAGGACGAAGATCTTCATCGAATGCTCCTCACGACAGCCCGAGTCTATCCGCATCGGGCTCTATGTAGCCAAAAACGGAGGTAATCACGGTTCGGAGCCGCCGTTTCCGCCGACAATGTATACATACTCCACACTGCGGCGGCCGTGCGCGCCGCGGTCCCCCCATCCTCCCCCGCCGGTACCGTAGAGACGTGACCCGACCCCGCCCTCTTCCCGTGGACCCGCTCGCCGAAGCCAAGCGGCAGTGGCTCGCTCACGGATGGACGGATGCCGCCGACGGCATGGCCGTCGTCACCTCGGTCATGCGGGCCCAGCAGCTGCTGCTCGCCCGGGTCGATGCGGCGCTCAAGCCATTCGCCCTCAGCTTCGCCCGGTTCGAGGTGCTGCGCCTGCTGGCGTTCAGCCGCGCCGGTCGCCTCCCCCTGTCGAGCGTGGTCGCCCGCCTCCAGGTGCACCCGACCACGGTGACCAGTACGGCGGAACGCCTGGTCCGCGACGGGCTCATCGCCAGGGAGCCGCATCCGCACGACGGACGCGCCGCACTCCTCGCACTCACGGATGCCGGTCGAGAGCTGGTCGAACGCGCCACCCGGGCGCTGAACTCCGAGGTCTTCGCCGACCCCGGCATGAGCCGCGACGACGCTGCCGAGCTCGTCGCGATCGTCGCGCGACTGCGCAAGGACGCCGGAGACTTCGCCGATCCGCGTCCGCAGCCCGACGCCCTCTGACATGGCACGGTTCACGCTCGAGTCGGTCATCGCGGCCGCTCCTGCCGAAGTGTTCGCCGCATCGCTCGATCCGGAACTCCACGTGAAGAGCATGGCCCGGTACGGCGAGACGATGATCGAGGCCCCGGCGGGCGGGGTCTTCACCGAGGGATCGACGGCCACGTGGCGGGCGCGTCACTTCGGTATCCCCTTCCGCCTGCGGTCGATCGTGTTCGACGTCGATCCCCCACGCGGTTTCTCAGACCGCCAGATCGCCGGCCCGTTCCGCGACTTCCTGCACCAGCACCGCTTCGAGGAGCATCCGGCCGGCACGCTCATGCACGACACCGTGACTTTCCATTCGCCGCTGGGGCCGCTCGGCCGCCTGGTCGACGCGATGTTCCTGCGCGCGTACATGCGTCGGCTGATCCTGGAGCGCAACGCGATCCTGGCCGCGGAATTCGAGGGACCCGGGCGTACGCTTTCGGCATGAGCGAACTGCGCTTGCACACCGTCCTCACCGGCCGTGGCCCGGCTGCGGCGATCCTGCTCACGGACGAGCAGGTCGCGTCGCTCGGTGCCGGCAAGGCCTTCCCGGTCGCCGTGACGATCGACGGCCGGACGGCCCGACTGCGCGTGGCCCGTATGGGCAGCGAGAACATGATCGGCTTCAGCAAGGCCGTGCGCGCCGACCTCGGACTCGAGATCGGGCAGGACGTCGATGCCGTGATCCGCGTGGATTCGGCCGAGCGCACGGTCGACGTTCCGCACGAACTCGCCGCGGCCCTGGATGCCGACCCCGGGGTGCGCGCCGCTTTCGACGCCCTGTCGTACTCCGTCCGCAAGGAGCACGCGCGCTCCGTCACCGACGCGAAGCAGGACGCGACGCGCGAGCGACGCATCGCGAAGATCGTCGACGCCCTCCGCGACTGAGGCGGTGCACAACTCCGCAAGAATCCTCGCGACGTGAGCGCCGAGGCGGCGCGGCGGCCAGCCCGACGACTTTTCTGAGGAGTTGTGCACGGGCGGATCAGCGGTTCTGGAAGTCGGGCGACCGCTTCTCCCGGAAGGCCGACATGCCCTCCTTCTGATCAGCGGTGTCGAACAGCGCGGCGAACGCCTGCTTCTCGTGTTCGAGCCCTTCGGCCAGGGTCGTCTCCATCGCGGCGTCGAGTGCGGCCTTCGCGGCGTACACCGACGGGAGCGACTTCGAGGCGATCGTGTCGGACAGCTTCGTCGCCTCGGCGAGGAGATCGGATGTCGGCACGACGCGGGACACGAGCCCGGCTCGTTCTGCTTCCTCCGCGCCCATGAAGCGCCCGGAGAGCACCAGTTCGGCCGCCTTGTAGTAGCCGACCGCGCGGATCAGGCGCTGCGTGCCGCCCATGCCGGGGATGACGCCGAGGTTGATCTCGGGCTGACCGAACTTGGCGTTGTCGGCGGCCAGGATGATGTCGCACATCATCGCCAACTCGCACCCGCCGCCGAGGGCGAACCCGGAGACGGCCGCGATCACCGGAGTGCGCACGGCGGCGAACTCGTGCCAGACGCCGAAGTGGTCGGTCTCGAGCATCTGCGCCGCGGACATGCCCTCCATCTCCTTGATGTCGGCACCGGCCGCGAAAGCCTTCTCCGAGCCGGTGACCACGATGGCTCCCACCCCCTCGTCGGCATCGAAAGCGACGGCGGCGGCGGTGACCTCCTCTGCAAGCCGGCTGTTCAGCGCGTTCAGCGCCTCGGGACGGTTCAGGGTGATCCACCCGACCCGTCCTCGCTGCTCGACCAGGATCGTCTCGTACTCGGTCATATCGCCCTCTCCGTCGAAGTACCGATCATCACACGACGCCGTCGCGGATGTCGGTGATGATGCCGGAGAAGTCACGGGACGCACCGTCGCCGGCGGCGAAGGCGGCGTACAGTTCCTGAGCGAGCCGGCCCATGCGTGCGTCGGTCGAGGTCTGCTCGATGGCCTGCAGCGCAAGGCCGAGGTCCTTCGCCATGAGCGCCCCCGCGAAGCCGGGCTGATAGTCGCGGTTGGCCGGGCTCGTGGGCACAGGCCCGGGAACAGGGCAGTTGGTCGTGATCGACCAGCACTGTCCGGATGCCTGCGAGACGACGTCGAACAGCGCCTGGTGCTCGAGCCCGAGCCGCTCCCCCAGCACGAAGGCCTCGGCGACGGCGATCTGCGAGACCGCGAGCACCATGTTGTTGCAGACCTTCGCCGCCTGGCCGAGCCCGGGACCACCGCAGTGCACGATGCGTTTGCCCATGATCTCGAGCAGCGGGAGCGCTGCCGCGTAGTCCTCCTCCGACCCGCCGACCATGAACGCGAGGGTGCCGTTCTCGGCCCCCACGACTCCGCCCGAGACCGGGGCGTCGAGGTTGCGGTGTCCCGCGGCGAGCGCCAGTGCGTGGGCCGCGCGGGCCTCGTCGACCGCGATGGTGGACGACTCGATGAAGAGGGTGTCCGGTCGCGCGGCCGCGAGCAGCTCCGTGCGATACGCCTCGATCACGTGCTTCCCCGCGGGGAACATCGTGATGACGACATCCGCATGCGCCACGGCATCCGCCCCGCTCGCCGCCACGGGGATGCCGGCAGCCTGCGCGGCCTCGATGGCCGCGGGCACGAGATCGAAGCCGTGCACCTCATGGCCGGCGGCGACGAGGTTCTTCGCCATCGGCAGACCCATGTGTCCGAGGCCGAGAAAAGCGACGACCGCTTTCGAGGACGACACGGTCATGATGCGCTCCGCATCGAGCTCGAACCCGCGGGTCGCAGCATCTCGCGTCCGACGATCAGTCGCATGATCTCGTTCGTCCCCTCCAGGATCTGGTGCACCCGCAGGTCGCGGACGACCCGCTCGATCCCGTAGTCCTGCAGATACCCGTAGCCGCCGTGCAGCTGCAGCGCCCGGTTGGCGACGTCGAAGCCGGCATCGGTGGCGAAGCGCTTGGCCATCGCACAGCGCATGGTCGCGTCGGGCGCCTGCTCGTCGACGGCCTGGGCACCGTCGCGCACCATCAGCCGGGCGGCGTGCAGTTCGGTGCGCATGTCGGCGATCGCGAACAGGATCGCCTGCTTCTCGGCGAGCGGCTCGCCGAACGCGACCCGCTCGTGCACGTACCGCACCGCCTTGTCGAGTGCCCACTCCGCGCCGCCGAGCGAGCAGGCGGCGATGTTGAGGCGACCGCCGTTGAGCGCCGACATCGCGATCGCGAACCCCCGCCCCTCGTCACCGAGCATCGCGGATGCCGGGACACGGACGCCGTCGAAGATCACCTGACGGGTCGGCTGCGCGTGCCAGCCCATCTTCTTCTCGAGCGGGCCGAAGCTCAGCCCCTCGGCGTCGCCGGGAACCAGGAATGCGCTGATGCCGCGGGCACCGGGCTCCCCCGTGCGGGCCATCACGACGTACACGGCGGCCTCGCCGGCACCGGAGATGAACTGCTTCATCCCGGTGAGCACGTAATCGTCGCCCTCGCGGACCGCACTGGTCGCGACGTTGGCGGCATCGGAACCGACGCCCGGCTCGGTGAGGCAGTAGCCGCCGAACTCCTGCATCGCGGTGAGCTGCGGCAGCCAGGTCTCGCGCTGCGTGTCGTCGCCGTAGGTGTCGATCATCCACACGACCATGTTGTGGATCGAGATGTACGCGGCGACCGCCGGGTCGCCCTTGGCGAGTTCCTCGAAGATCGCGACGGTGTCGCTGCGACTGAGGCCGGCACCGCCGAAGTCCTCGCGCACATAGATGCCGCCGAGCCCCAGCTCTCCGCCGCGATTCAGCGACTCGCGCGGGAAGAGGTGCTTCTCGTCGCGCTCGGCGGCGAAGGGGGCGAGCTCGCCCTCGGCGAACTCGCGGACGGCGCTGAGGATCGCCTCGCGCTCCTCAGCGGTGGTGGTGACGGTGGTCATGGTCATCATGTGTCCTTGTGGGATCTCGTGCCGGGACGTGGGGATCAGTGCATGGTGGGGATGACGAAGCTGGCTCCGTCGCGGATGCCCGCCGCGGGCCAACGACTCGTCACCGTCTTGGTCTTCGTGTAGAAGCGGAAGGCGTCGGTGCCGTGCTGGTTGAGGTCGCCGAAGCCGCTGCGCTTCCAGCCGCCGAACGTGTAGTAGGCGATCGGGACGGGGATCGGGACGTTCACGCCGACCATCCCGACCTCGACGCGTGCGGCGAAGTCGCGGGCGGCATCGCCGTCGCGGGTGAAGATCGCGACGCCGTTTCCGTACTCGTGCTCGGATGCCATCCGCAGCGCCTCTTCGTAGTCGGCGGCGCGGGCGATCACCAGCACCGGGCCGAAGATCTCCTCGCGGTAGATCGCCATGTCGGTGGTGACGTGGTCGAACAGGGTCGGTCCGAGGTAGAAGCCCGCCTCGTGCCCCTCGACGACGAATCCGCGGCCGTCGGCGAGCAGCGTCGCACCCTCGTCGACACCCTGCTGGATGTAGCCCTCGACCCGCTCGACGGCCGCCCGCGTGACCAGAGGTCCGTAGTCGACATCGGTCGCGAGAGAGGGTCCGATACGCAGTTGCGCCACACGCTCGGTGAGCTTGGCGGCGAGAGCATCAGCCGTCTCCTGCCCCACCGGGACCGCGACCGAGATCGCCATGCACCGCTCGCCCGCCGAGCCGTAGCCGGAACCGATCAGCGCGTCGACGGCCTGGTCGAGGTCGGCGTCCGGCATCACGATCATGTGGTTCTTCGCGCCGCCGAAGCACTGAGCCCGCTTGCCGTGCGCCGTCGCGGTCGCATAGATGTACTCGGCGATGGGCGTGGAGCCGACGAACCCGACGGCGCGGATGCGGTCGTCGGTGAGCAGTGTGTCGACGGCCTCCTTGTCGCCGTGCACGACGTTGAGCACTCCTGCCGGCAGCCCGGCCTCGAGGAACAACTCGGCGATGCGCACCGGCACGGAGGGGTCGCGCTCACTGGGCTTGAGCACGACCGCGTTGCCCGCGGCGAGCGCGGGGCCGGCCTTCCACAGCGGGATCATCGCGGGGAAGTTGAAGGGCGTGATCGCGGCGACCACCCCGAGCGGCTGACGCATCGAGTAGACGTCGATGCCGGTACCGGCCCCCGTCGAGTACTCGCCCTTCAGCAGATGCGGCGCTCCGGCGGAGAACTCGATGACCTCGAGCCCGCGCTGGATGTCACCCTTCGCATCGTCGACCGTCTTGCCGTGCTCACTCGCCAGCAATTCGGCCAGCGAGGTCATCTCGCGCTGCACCAGGTCGAGGAACCGCAGCAGCACGCGGGCCCGCTTCTGGGGATTGGTCGCGGCCCACGCGACCTGCGCCTCTTCGGCGTTAGCGATCACGCGGCGCACCTCGTCGGCGGAGGCCAGCGGCACACGCGCCTGCACGGCACCCGTGCTCGGATCGAACACGTCGGCGAAGCGACCGGAGTCGGGGGTGAGAAGCGATCCGCCCACGAAGTGCGGGATAGTACGAGTCATTGTGTGACGTCCCTTCGTGCCGTCGTTGGCACAATGAGGAGTTTACTCGGAGGGCCGGATATTTACTAGGACGTCCTTGCATTTCCGGTCGGCTCGAGAATGCGGCGGAGCGTGGTTGTTCGCGCCCCGTTCACCGCCGCGTCATCTCGCCCGGGTACAACTGCAGGTGCGCGGACAGAGACTCAGACCGGATCGGGTGTCACGTCTACCGCGCGCACGGTGAGCACTCTCGCTCCCGTCGCGGCGCCCACGCCGCGAGACCCCCGCCGAATCGGGTCGGCGGGGGTCCTCTCCGTCCGGGCCCGAAGCGGCCTGCAGCCCTCCGCATCCGAATTAGAATCGACGGTGCGCTGCCACCCCTGGCGCATCCGCTTCGGCGTCCCGACCCCGGCCGCCCGTTCCCCGAGGACCGCACCATGTCCGAACCCCTCACCGTGTCCATCCGCCGCGAAGTCGACCCCGAGCGCATCGTCGAGGCGACCGCCTGGGTGCAGACGGGCGTGAACCTCGCGACGAAGTACCCGGGCTTCCTCGGCTCCGGCTGGGTGCGCGCCGGCGAGGATTCGCAGGTGTGGCACATGCTGTACCGCTTCGCGAGCGAGGACTCGCTCACCGCGTGGGAGCAGTCGGCCGAGCGGGCCTGGTGGCTCTCGATGGGCGAGGGCTTCGTGCGCAGCGAGCGCTCCAAGCGGCGCACCGGGATCGAAGGCTGGTTCGACGAGCCGACCACCGGGACCATCACGCTCCCGGCAGCCGACGGCACCACCGAGACGGTCACCGTCGCCCCCGCTCCGCCGCGATGGAAGCAGGCGACCTCGATCTGGCTGGGCTTCTTCCCCGTGAACCTCGCATTCACCTACGCGATGAGCCCCGTCCCCGGATGGAACGAGCTGCCGATCTGGCTGCGCGTGCTCGTCACCACTCTCGTGCTCACGCCGATCATGGCCTACTGGGTACTCCCGTTCGTCACCCGCTCGCTGCGGAACTGGCTCGCGCGCTGAAGCCCTCCCTGGCGCCCGGCAATCAGGCGACGGCGGCTCGAAGCGCCCGATCGATCTCGGCGACGGCATCGGTGAGGGGACCGGGTCGGCGCACCGCATAGAGCGTGTTGATCGGCGGATCGTCGGTCTCTCGCAGCACGACCAGCCGCCCGTCGGCGAGCTCCTCGCTGATCAGGTCGGTCGGCAGCACGGTCGCCCCCGCGCCAGCGACGGCTGCCGCGGCGAGCGCCCGCAGGTCGGGAACGATCAGCGCCGGTTCTCGGTCGAGCCGCACGCCGAACACGTGCCGCCAGTACCGCCGCAGGATCGGTACATCGTGCGCGTAGGCGAGAAGCGGGACGGACTCGAGGTCATCCGGGGTGATCCCGCGTCGCGGGTCCAGATCGAGCGACGGCGCGGCGACGAGGACGAACTCCTCATCGACGAGAGCGGCAGTCGGAAGTGCGCGCCCCTTCGGGCGGACGGCGGAGACCACGAGGTCGAGACTGCCCATTCGCAGCTGCTCGAGCAGCTCGTCCGCCAGCCCCGTCGTCACCGCGATCCGCCGACCGTCGGCGACCATCGATGCCAGCGCCCGCATCCCCACGCGTTCGATGAACTCCGCCGCCCCGCCGATGCGCACCGGCGGCGCCTCTGCGGGTGGCGGGTTCCCGAGCGCCAGCGCGAGCGCGTCGAGGGGGCCCGAGAGGCGCGCGGCCCGGTCATCCGCTCGCGGCGTGGAACGGATGCCCCTGGCGTGCCGGACGAACAGCGGTGCACCCACGCTGCGCTCCAGCGCCTGCAACTGGGTCGTGACGGATGACTGCGCGAGCCCCAGCGTCCGGGCTGCCGCAGAAACCGACCCGGACCGGTGTGCGGCGAGGAACGTCCGCCAGAGCGCGAGATCGCGCAAGCCATCGTCATTCCGATCGGTCATATCGAGAATGTATCGGAATCGGTGACGATGAGGGGCGGTTGTCCCCCGTATCCGCATCCCACGGCATCCGCCGTCCGACCCTCTGGAGCACGCATGTCCTCAGTTCTCTTCGTCGTCACCGGCGCCCGCACCTGGACCCTCACGGACGGCACCGAGCACCCGACCGGCTACTGGGCCGAGGAACTGCTCACCCCCTACCGCGCACTTCGCGATGCGGGCCACTCCGTCTCGTTCGCAACCCCCGGTGGCGTCGCTCCGGTCGCCGACGCCGGGAGCCTCACCGAAGGCGACGCCGAGTCGATCGCCGCGATCGACGGGCTCGCCACCCCTCTGGTGCTGGCCGACATCGATCCCTCCGCCTACGACGCCGTCTACTACCCCGGCGGCCACGGTCCGATGCAGGACCTCGCGATCGACGAGGACTCCGCCGCGCTGATCACCGCGACGCTCGCCGCCGGACGCCCGCTCGCAGCCGTCTGCCACGGTCTCGCGGCTCTGCTCCCGGCGCGTACCGCGGCAGGGGAATCGGTCGTCGCCGGACGCCGCATCACCGGGTTCACCGACGAGGAGGAGCGCCTCGGTGGCCTCGCCGACCGTGCGCCCTTCCTGCTCGAGAGCGAGCTGCGCGCCCGCGGCGCCGAGGTCGACATCGCCTCGCCGTGGAGCGATCACACCGTGGTCGACGGGCTCCTCATCACCGGCCAGAACCCGCAGTCCTCGGCATCCGCGGCTCTGGCGCTCGTCGCCGCACTCGCCTGATCGGAACCGGCGCCGCGACCTGCGCGGCGCCGGTTCCGACCGTTTTCCACGCCCGCTCCTCCCGCACACGGCGAGGCCTGCCGGTACGGTGAGCGCATGCGATCGACCCCCCGCGCCCTCCGCGTCGCTCTCGCCGCAGTCGCGGCGATCAACCTCGTGTCCGCACTGATCGGAATGGTCGGGCTGACGGTCGGCGGAGGAATGGGGCTGCCGCCGGAGTGGCTCGAGGGCAGCGTCTTCCACTCCTACGTCTGGCCGGGGATCATCCTGGGTATCGTCGTCGGCGGAATGCAGGCTCTGGCTCTCGTCGCGCAGTTCGGACGATTCGCTCTCGCGTGGGGGCTGCACGCCGCCGCCGGCCTCACCATGATGATCTGGATCTTCGTGGAGATCGCGGTGCTCCTCGAGTGGTCGCCGCTGCACGGCATCTTCTTCGCGACCGGCCTCGTCCAGACCGTGCTCGCCGTGCTGGCACTGGGCGCTCGGCCTCGACCGTTGTTCGCGCGCGACATCAGGGACCACTGATGGCGGTACCCGCGTCGAAGGACGAGCTGCTCACCGCGATCCGGACGGAGTATGCCCGCCTGCGCGCCGACCTCGATCGGGTGCCGACGGAGTCCGCCCGAGAACCCGTGCTGTCCGGTCACGTCAAGAGCACGATGATGAGCCCGGCGGATCTTCTCGCGTACTTGATCGGCTGGAACGAGCAGGTGCTCACCTGGCACGACCGTCGCGCCGCCGGGCTCCCCGACGAGATGCCGGCGGCCGGTTTCGGCTGGAATGACCTCGGCGCCTTGGCTCAGCGCTTCTACCGCGACCACGAGGGCGAGCCCTGGGCGGCGCTGCGGGCACGACTCGACGAGGCTGAGCAGCGGATCGAAGCCCTCGTTCTGAGTCGCTCGGAGGAAGAGCTCTACGGCACCCCGTGGTACCGCACCTGGACCATGGGTCGCATGATCTCGCTCAACACCGCATCGCCGTACCGGAACGCCCGCGGCCGCATCCGCCGCTGGCTTCGGACGCTCTGAGCACGCAGTCCGGTCATCTCCCCGGTGAGACCCCCTTCTTCGCAGGCTCGACGAGCGAGAGCGGATCCGCAATGTCCTCCAGCGACTTGCCCGCAGCGCTCACCCCGAAGATGCCGCAGACGACGCCGCCGAACATCATGATCGCCGCGCCGAGCACGTACCCCCAGAACAGCGGACCGCGGTCACCCGTCTCGGCACTCGCACCGATCAGCGACCCGTAGAGCACCGGCGCGATGGCCCCGACGAGCTGGCCGATCGAGAAGACGTAGGAGATCACCTGGCTGCGCAGTTCGAGCGGGAAGATCTCGCTCACCGTCAGGTACGCCGCCGACGCCCCCGCCGAGGCGAAGAAGAACGACGCGCACCAGAACGCCGTGTGCGTGGCCGCGTTCAGCACCCCTGCGTTGAAGAGGAACGCGCTGACGAGGAGGATCAGGCCCGCGAGCACGTAGGTCGAGAACAGCATCCGCCGCCGACCCCACGTGTCGAAGAAGTGCCCGAGAATGAGTGCGCCGGCGAGGTTGCCGACCGCGAACACGATGAAGTACTGCGACGCGGACGCCGGCGGGGTGTCGTAGAAGTTCTCGAGCACGAGCGCGTAGGTGAAGAAGATCGCGTTGTAGAGGAACGATTGGGTCACCATCATCGTGATGCCGACCAGGGTGCGCCGCGGGTACTTCTTGAACAGCACCTTCGCGATCACGAGGAGCGGGACGCTGCCGTACTCCTTGACCGTGATCGCCTTGCTCTCGTCGACCGGGTCGATCGTCTTGCCCTCCTTGCGGATGCGCTCCTCGATCTCGTCGACGTTGCGCTCCGCCTCTTCCTCGCGCCCGTGGGTCATCTGCCAGCGCGGGCTCTCCGGGATGTGCCGCCGCAGCCAGATGATGAGGATGCCGAGCACCGGGCCGACGAAGAAGCTGAGCCGCCAGCCGAGGTCGGCGGGGAGGATGTCGGTGTTGAGGAAGAACATGTTCGCCACCGCACCGAGTGCGGCGCCACCCCAGTAGGTGCCGTTGATCGCGATGTCGACGCGGCCGCGGTACTTCGCGGGGATGATCTCGTCGATCGCCGAGTTGATGGCGGCGTACTCGCCGCCGATGCCCGCGCCCGCGACGAACCGCCAGATGTAGAAGAACCAGGGCGCGAAGGACAGTCCGGCGATGGCGGAGCCGATCAGATACACCGCGAGCGACACGAGGAAGAGGTTCTTGCGGCCGAGCCGGTCGGCGAGACGCCCGAACACCAGCGCACCGAACACCTGGCCCAACAGGTAGCAGGTTCCCGCGAGGCCGACTTCAGCGGGGCCCATGCCCAGAGTCGCGGCGTACCCGTTCGCGGCGACGATCTGCACCTCGAGGCCGTCGAGGATCCAGGAGAATCCGAGTCCGACGACGATCATCCAATGGAACCGAGACCACGGCAGCCGGTCCATCCGTGCGGGGACGAGCGACCGGACCTCTTTGACGGTCACGTCGGATGCGGACATGGAGCCTCCTTCACGAGGCGACGCCTTCGCCCCGCATTCGGTTCTACTCCGCCCGAGAATTCGCCGCATCGCCTTGACCCCCGGCCGACGGCGCGCTACAGCGCATCGGGCGCGCGACCGACCGCGAGAAGGCCCCGTCCGGGGACGGGGCCTTCTCGCGGTCGGTCGTGGGTCAGCTCTCGACGTGTCGCTCGTCGGGGCCGTCGTAGAAGGACAGCGGACGGATCAGCGCGTTCGATCCGGCCTGCTCGATCACGTGCGCGGTCCACCCCGTCACCCGCGCCGCCACGAAGAGCGGCGTGAAGGTCAGTGTGTCGAAGCCGATCAGGTTGTACGCCGGACCCGACGGGTAGTCGAGGTTCGGATAGATGCCCTTGCGGGCGACGAACTCCGACTCGAGAGTGTCGTAGAGGGCGGCGACCTCGGGGCGCTCGTAGTGCTCCACGAGGGTGTCGAGCGCCGCCTTCATGGTCGGCACCCGGGAGTCGCCCTTCTTGTACACCCGGTGCCCGAAGCCCATGATCTTGCGCTTCTCGGAGAGCGCCTTGTCGAGCCAGGGCACGACGTTCTCGGCCGTGCCGATGTCGTCGAAGATGTGCAGCACGGCCTCGTTGGCCCCACCGTGCAGCGGTCCCTTGAGGGCGCCGATCGCGCCGACCACCGCCGAGTAGATGTCGCTCAGGGTCGAGGTGATGACGCGCGCGGTGAACGTCGAGGCGTTGAAGGAGTGCTCGGCGTACAGGATCATCGAGCGGTTGAACGCGTCGACCACGACGCCGTCCGCCTCCTCGCCGAACGTCATCCAGAGGAAGTTCGCGGAGTAGTCGAGGTCGTCACGCGGGGCGATGATCTCCTGCCCGCGACGGCGACGCTGACCGTAGGCGACGATCGCGGGCAGTGCCGCGAACAGGCGGATGCTGCGCTCGAGGTTCTGCTCCGGGCTGCCACCGGCGTCGAGCACCGAACCGCCCGCACCGGGGTCGGAGGCGCCGATCAGGCTGACCGCGGTGCGGACCTCGTCCATCGGGTGGGCGTCGAGCGGCACGAGGTCGATCGCGGCCTTGACGTTGTCGGCGAGCGCGCGGTGCTTCCGCTCTTCGAGACGGAACGCGGCGAGCTCTTCGGGCGTCGGCAGCTCGCCGTTCCACAGGAGGTAGGCGACGGCCTCGAACGGCTGAGTGTCGGCCAGCTCCTGCACGGGATATCCGCGGTACAGCAGGCTGTTCGTCTCGGGGTTGACCTTCGAGATCGCGGTCGTGTCGACGACGACCCCCGCGAGGCCCTTCTTGATGTCCGGCTCGGTCATGGTCACTCCTTCGTGATGGTGAAGTTGAAGACGCCGGAGTCGAAATGGTTGTACGACTCGTAGTCGATCAGATCGTAGAGATCGGCGCGGTGCTGCATCTCGCCGAGCTTCGAGGTCAGGTGCCCCTCGTCGTTCAGCGTATCGAGAGCACGACCGGCGGCCCCCATCGAGATGCGCAGCAGCGACACCGGCCAGATGACCAGGTTGACGCCGGCATCACGCAGCTGGTCCGTGGAGAACAGCTCGCTCTTGCCGAACTCGGTCATGTTCGCGAGGATCGGCACGTCGAGCGCCTCGGCCATCGCCTCGAACTCGGCGAGCGTGCGCATCGCCTCGGGGAAGATCGCGTCGGCACCGGCATCCACCAGCGCCTGGGCCCGATCGATCGCGGCATCCAGCCCCTCGATCGCCCGGATGTCGGTGCGCGCCATGATGAGGAAGTTCGGGTCGCGTCGGGCGTCGGCGGCAGCCCGGATGCGCTTGATCGCGGTGTTCTCGTCGACGACGGCCTTGCCGTCGAGGTGGCCGCAGCGCTTCGGATTGATCTGGTCCTCGATGTGCGTGCCGGCGAGGCCCGCGTCTTCGAGCTCCTGGATCGTGCGGGCGACGTTCATCGGCTCGCCGAAGCCGGTGTCGGCGTCGACGATCGCGGGGAGGTCGGTCATGCGGGCGATCTGCTTCGCCCGTCCGGCGACCTCGGTCAGCGTCGTGAGGCCGATGTCGGGCAGCCCCAGGTCGGCTGCGAGCACGGCACCGGAGATGTAGACCCCGTCGAAGCCCTTCTGCTCGATCAGCCGGGCGCTCAGCGGGTTGAAGGCTCCGGGGAAGCGCAGCAGTTCGCCGCTCGCCAGCCGCTCCCGGAACAGCCGCCGCTTCTCGGCGGGCGTGACGGTGGAGTACAGCATCAGAACAGTCCCGCAGGCGCCGGAGCAGCCTCGAGCAGCCCGGGCTTCGCGACGATCGACAGCTCGCCGACCTCGGCGGCCGTGAGCTCGGGCAGGCGCTGCACGAGGGAGAGGAACCGCTCGATCTCGGCAGGCTCCAACACGGGCTCGGCGAGCAGACGGAACTTGGCGATGTAGTTCTCGCGTGCGAACGGACGGGCGCCCAGCGGATGCGCGTCGGCCACGGCGATCTCGTCGACCACGGTCGAGCCGTCGGTCAGGCGGATCTCGACGCGACCGCCGAAGGCCTTCTCAGCCGGGTCCTCGGAGTGGTAGCGGCGGGTCCACTCGGCGTCTTCCGCCGTGGTGATCTTGTGCCACAGCGCGACCGTGTCGGCGCTGCCCGCACGCTCGGGGGCGTAGGAGTCGACGTGGTGCCAGCCGCCGTCCTGCAGTGCCACCGCGAAGATGTACGGCACCGAGTGGTCGAGCGTCTCGCGCGATGCGGTCGGGTCGTACTTCTGCGGGTCGTTCGCCCCGGAGCCGATCACGTTGTGGGTGTGGTGGCTGGTGTGGATGACGATCGAGTCGATGTTCGCGGGGTCACGCAGCGCCGGGTTCTCGATCCCGAGCTTGCGGGCGAGGTCGATGAGCGCCTGCGCCTGATACTCGGCCGAGTGCTCCTTCGTGTACGAGTCGAGGATCGCGCGCTTGGGCTCGCCCACGGCGGGCAGCGGCACGTCGTAGGACGCGTCCTTGCCGTCGAGCATCCACGCGATCACACCGTCTTCGCCCTCGTAGATCGGCGCGGGGCTGGTCTGCCCGCGCATGGCCCGGTCGACCGCCTCGACGGCCATCTTGCCCGCGAAGGCCGGGGCGTGCGCCTTCCAGGTGGAGATCTCGCCCTTGCGGCTCTGCCGAGTGGCGGTCGTGGTGTGCAGACCCTGGCCCACAGCCTGGTAGATCGTCTCGACGTCGAGCCCGAGCAGGGTGCCGATGCCGGCGGCCGCCGACGGGCCGAGGTGGGCGACGTGGTCGATCTTGTGCTTGTGCAGGCAGATCGCGCGCACGAGGTCCATCTGGATCTCGTAGCCGGTCGCGATGCCGCGCACGAGCGCCCGACCGTCCTTGCCGGTGTGCTGGGCGACCGCGAGGATCGGCGGGATGTTATCGCCGGGGTGCGAGTACTCCGCCGCGAGGAACGTGTCGTGGTAGTCGAGTTCGCGCACGGCCACGCCGTTCGCCCAGGCCGCCCACTCGGGGCTGGTGCGGTGGTCGAGCGCCGCACCGAACAGGTTCGCTCCGACGCCGCCGGTGGAGACGGGGTGGCTGAACGCCTGCGCGCGGGCGGCGTTGATCGGCGCGCGGGTGAGGGATGCCGCGGCCACCGAGGCGTTGTCGATGATGCGGTTGATGATCATGTCGACGACGTCCTGCTCGACCTCGACCCGGTCGGCGGCGACCTCGGCGATCTTCCAGGCGAGCTGGTCTTCGCGCGCGAGGTTCTCGTCGCTGCGGTGCACACGGACGTGATGGGTGACGGTCATTTCTTATCCTTCGCTGTTGCTGGAGTCGAGAGAGTCGAGGATGCCGGTGAGGGCGTTGTGCAGGTGCACGTGGGTGGCATGGGCGGCGAGGTCGCCGTCGCGGGCGGCGAGCGCCTCGGCGATCGTGCGGTGCTCGGCGGCGGATGCCGCGAGTCGGGCGGGCTTGTCGCGGGCCATCCGGCGCACGCGCACGAGGTGCGTGCGCACGGTGCGCAGGGCCGAGGCGATGTAGTCGTTCGCGACGGCCGCATCGAGGGCACCGTCGAACCGGGCGATCAACGCGTAGTAGGCGTCACGGCCTGCGGGACCGGTGAGGTCGACGTGCGCGAACTCCGCGGCGAGCTCGGCGAACAGACCGGCGTCCCCCCGCACGGCGGCGAGCCGGGCGGAGCTCTCCTCCAGCGCGCGGCGGATCTCGAACAGCGAGCGGATGTCGTCGGCATCCAGGTCGGCGACCACGGTGACGCGCGGCGACTGCTGGACGACGAGACCGTCGCCGGCCAGTCGGCGCAGCGCCTCCCGCATCGGAGTGCGACTCACACCGAGACGCTCGGCCTGCTCGACCTCCCCGAGAACGAAGCCGGCCGGAAGAGCACCCGACTGGATGTCGTCGAGCAGGGCCGTGTACGCGCGATCACTCGCGGAGAAGCGCTCGACAACAGGGGGCATGCCCTCAGTGTATACATAAAGCAGCGGGACGGGCCTCTCAGTCTTTTTCTACGGGCTTCCCGTATACATTCCCGGGGGTGGGCACCGGCTCCACGAACTCCGGAGCGACGGGCTCCCCCAGCTTGACCACGATGACCCCCACGAGAACGAGCACTCCGCCGAGCCCCTGCAGCAGATCGGGAAGCTGGCCGAGCAGCAGCCAGCCGAACAGGAGCGCGGCGACCACCTCGGCGAGCGCGACGAAGGAGGCGAGCCGCGAACCCAGCATCCGCGTCGAGGCGATGCCGAGCAGGTAAGCGAGGGCCGTCGCCACGACACCGATCGCCAGCACGGGGACGAACCAGGGCACACTGCCGAAACGGTAGGCGATGTCGTCGGTCGTCCACGCGATCGGCAGGACGCCGATCGCCCCGGCCGCCGTGAGACCGAGTGCACCGATCAGCAGCCCGCTGCCGGCGAGCGCGAGCGGCGGCAGCCCCGTGTCGACTCTGGCCGAGAGCACGAAGTACGTCGCCGCCCCGACCATGGCTCCGAGCGCCCACAGGATGCCGGCCACGTCGACATCGGCCCCCGTGAGGATGTCGAGCATGAGCACCAGCCCGACGAAAGCGATGGCCGCGCCGATGGCGCTCTTGCGACTCGGACGCTCACCCCGCCGGGCCCACAACCACAGCAGCACCGCGACCGGTGCCGTGTACTCGATGAGCAGCGCCAGCCCCACATCCATGACGGCGACGGCCTGGAAGTAGAAGAGCTGGGTCGCGGTGACGGCGAGCAGTCCGTAGGCGAGGATCATGCCGGCGTTGCGGCGAAGGAGACCCCACCGCCCGCGCAGCGACAGGATCGTGGGGATGAGCAGCACGAGGGCCGCCACCCAGATGCGTGCGGTGACGGCGGCTCCCGGCGTCCACCCCGCGTCGATGAGCCCGCGCGCCCACGCGCCGGACATGCCGAACGACAGCGCGGCCGCGATGGCGAGCGGCAGCCCCAGGCGCACACCGCGTGCGGACGCGACCGCCACGCTGTCATCACTCACCCTGACCATGATCGATGACGCTACTCGCGCACGCTGTAAGATGTCAACGTGATCTTCACCGATGACACCCAAGAGGGTCTCCGCGCCGCCGTGTGGCTCGTGAACTCGGCCGAGGATCCGGACACGCTGGTCGACCTCGACGACGAGCGCGCCTTCCTCCGCGAGTTCCCCTACACCGGACGACTCGACCGCGATGAAGACGAGCTCGCCTCCCTGCGCCGCCTGCGCCCGCGTCTGCGATCCATGCTGCTGGCGCCGCGCGACGAGATGGCCGAACTCGTCAACGCCGCCCTCGCCGAGTCCCGCCTCACCCCGCGACTGCTCCGCCACGACGGGGTCGATTGGCACCTCCATGCCGTGGCCGACGAGCATCCGCTGGCGGAGCGCGTGCTGATCGAGACCGCGATGGCGCTGATCGACGTCATCCGCGCCGAGGAGGGCTCGCGCCTCTCCGTGTGTGCGGATGACACCTGCCTGGCGATCGCCCTGGATCTCTCCCGCAACCGCTCGAAGCGCTACTGCTCGACGACCTGCGCGAACCGCAACGCCGTCGCCGCCTATCGCGCGCGCCGGGCCGCGGACTGACGCACGAACTCAGGCGCCGATGTACGCCCCCCGCCAGGTGTACGCCGCGATGGTGTCGGCCTTCATCTCCATGCCGTTCCCGGGCGCAGTCGGCGCCATGTAGGAGCCACCGCGGATGTCGGTCGGCACGACGAAGTGCTCGTGCAGGTGGTCGACGAACTCGATCATGCGGCCCTCGCGGGTGCCGGTGACCGCGACGAAGTCGAACATCGACAGGTGCTGCACCGCTTCGCACAGGCCCACCCCACCCGCGTGCGGGCACACCGGCACGCCGAACTTGGCGGCGAGCAGCAGGTTGGCGATGTTCTCGTTGACGCCGCCGACGCGCACGGCATCGATCTGCATGACGGAGATGGCATCCGCCTGCAGCAGCTGCTTGAAGATGACACGGTTCTGGGCGTGCTCGCCGGTGGCGACGCGGATCGGCGCCACGCCGCGCGCGATCTCGGCGTGCCCGAGCACGTCATCGGGGCTGGTCGGCTCCTCGATCCACGCGGGGTGGAACTCGGCGAGCGCGTTCACCCACTCGATCGCCTCCGACACCTCCCAGCGCTGATTCGCGTCGATCGCGATCGGGAAGTCCGGTCCGCACACCTCGCGGGCTTTGCGGAAGCGACGGATATCGTCCTGCAGGTCGGCGCCGACCTTGAGCTTGATCTGCGTGAAGCCGTCGGCCATGGCCTCGCGGGCCAGCCGCTCGAGCTTCTCGTCGGAGTATCCGAGCCAGCCGGGACTCGTCGTGTACCCCGGGTACCCGGTGGCGAGCAGCTGCTGCTCCCGCTCGGCGCGGCCCGGTTCCGCGGCGCGCAGGATGTCGAGGGCATCCTCGCGGGTGAGGGCGTTCGCGAGGTAGCGGAAGTCGACGAGGTCGACGAGTTCTTCCGGGGTCATGCGGGCGAGCAGCTGCCAGAGGGGCAGCCCCGCTCGCTTGGCCTTGATGTCCCACAGGGCGTTGATGACGGCACCGATGGCCATGTGCATGACGCCCTTCTCGGGGCCGAGCCACCGCAGCTGCGAGTCGCCGATGATCGCCCGGAAGGTGCCGCCCATGTCGTCGAGCAGGGGTTCGAGCTCGCGGCCGACGAGGTGCCCGGCGAGCGCGTCGATCCCGGCGACCTGCACGTCGTTGCCCCGCCCGATCGTGAAGACGAACGCGTGGCCCTCGATGCCGTCCTCGGCGTCCGTGCGCACGATCACGTAGGCGGCGGAGTAGTCGGGGTCGGGGTTCATCGCGTCCGAACCATCCAGGCTCAACGACGTCGGGAAGCGGATGTCGGTGGTGTCGAGGGCGACGATACGGGTCACGGGGGTCCTCTCCGTGCACGGCGGATCTCTTCCGTGCGGATACCTTGGAGTGTAAACATCCGATGTCTATACTGTCAACGAGATGGGCCGCAGCGTCGTGGCCTCCCCACCGATCAGGAGAATCATGAAGTTCGCGCGGCTCGGCACCCCCGGTACGGAGATCCCCGTCCTCGTGGAGGGTGACCACTACCTCGACCTCCGCTCTCTGACATCCGATGTGAACGGCGACTTCCTCGAGAGCGACTTCGTCGCCAGGGTCTCGGCGGCCCGCGATGCCGGGGAGCTTCCGGAACTCGCGGATGCCGCGGCGATGCGCATCGGCGCACCGATCGCCCGTCCGAGCGCCGTGATCTGCATCGGCATGAACTACGCCGCCCACGCGGCCGAGTCGGGTTCGGAGCCGCCGACCATCCCCATCCTCTTCCTGAAGACGCCCAACACGGTGGTCGGACCCGACGACGCGGTGACGATCCCCCGCGGCAGCGAGAAGACCGACTGGGAGGTCGAGCTCGGCATCGTGATCGGCGCTCGCGCGGCCTACCTCGACTCCCCCGAGGAGTCGCTCGCCCACGTGGCCGGCTTCGTCGCCGCGAACGACGTCTCGGAGCGGGCGTTCCAGATCGAGGTGTCGGGCGGGCAGTGGTCCAAGGGCAAGATCGCCCCGGGATTCAACCCCACCGGCCCGTGGCTCGTCACTCCCGACGAGGTCGACCACCACGCGCTCGGACTGCGCAGCTTCGTCAACGGCGAGCCGCGGCAGGACTCGAACACGAGCGAC
The DNA here is from genome assembly GCF_041529975.1 of Microbacterium maritypicum. Taxonomy (NCBI): domain Bacteria; kingdom Bacillati; phylum Actinomycetota; class Actinomycetes; order Micrococcales; family Microbacteriaceae; genus Microbacterium; species Microbacterium maritypicum. The sequence continues at coordinate 3,452,765 of NZ_CP168030.1, forward strand.
ATGATCTTCACGGTCGAGCACATCGTGCACCACCTGTCGCAGTACGTGACGCTCGAGCCGGGCGACCTGATCCTCACCGGCACCCCGCAGGGCGTGGCCCTCTCGGGCAAGTACCCCTACCTCGCACCCGGCGACGTGGTCGAGATCGAGATCGACGGCCTCGGCCGGCAGCGGCAGGAGTTCGTGGCATGGGAGACACAGAGATGAGCGCACTCGACGGACTGGTGGCGATCGTCACCGGCGGAGCATCCGGGATCGGTGCGGCGATCGCACAGCGCCTGCGCGCCGACGGGGCGACCATCGCGATCCTCGACCGCGACACCGCCGCGGCCGACCCCGCGTTCACGGCCTTCACCGCCGACGTCTCGGATCGTGCAAGCGTCGACGTGGCGGTCGCGGCGGTGGCCGAGCGGTTCGGGCGCATCGACATCGTCGTGAACAACGCCGGGATCGGCGCGCAGGGCGACGTCGCGGCGAACGACGACGACGAGTGGGCGCGCGTGCTCTCGATCAACGTCACCGGCATCGCCCGCGTGACGGCGGCGGCATTGCCCTGGCTGCGGAAGTCGCCTGCGGCGGCGGTCTGCAACACGGCATCCATCGCCTCCACCACCGGACTCCCGCAGCGGGCGCTCTACAGCGCGTCGAAGGGAGCCGTCTCGGCGCTGACCCGCGCGATGGCGGCCGACCACCTGCGCGAGGGTATCCGGGTGAACGCGGTCAACCCCGGCACGGCCGACACCCCCTGGGTCGGGCGACTGCTCGACTCGGCGACCGACCCCGCGGCCGAACGCGCCGCGCTCGAGGCCCGCCAACCGCACGGACGGCTCGTCGACCCCGATGAGGTCGCCGCCGCGGTCACCTACCTCGTGAGCCCCGCCGCCGGTTCGACGACCGGCACGTCGATAGAGGTCGACGGCGGCATGGCGCGGTTGCGGCTTCGCGCGGAGTGAGTTCCGCCCGGCGTCAGCCGCGGCTGCCGCGGAACCAGCCCCGGATGCCGTGACGCGGAGGCTCTACGGTCGGCGCCTGCGGCCGGGCATCCGTGCGATAGAACTGCTCGGCGGTGGTCCAGAAGATCGCGTCGAGGTCATGCCCCCGCGCATCCGCCCAGGCGATCACCGTGTCGGCCCAGCGCGTGCGGGCCGTGGGCTGGTAGGTCGGCGAGCCGTCCTCCGGTGCGTGCGGGTCGTCGTCCTCGGCCGGTCCGATGACCGAGACGGGCCAGTCGCTCCCCCACATCAGCCGCTCGATCCCGAACGCATCGGCTGCCACATCGAGGAACGGGATCAGCTGCGCCGCGTCCCAGTCGCCGCCGGCCTCGCCGGGCAACCCCGAGAGCTTGCAGAAGGTGTTCGGATGCCGCGCCAGCTCGGTCAGGTCGCGGGCCCATTCCGGGGTCGGCGCCAGCGGAGCCGCGGCCGTGCCCACGGCGGGCTTCCCCAGATGATCGAGCACGAGTCGCAGCTCCGGGATGGCTCCGGCGAGGCGGGCGACATCCGGCAGCTGCGCGGCGCGCACGCACGCGTCGAAGGTCAGACCGCGCGCGGCGACCTCGCGCGCACCGGTCACGAAGGCCGCCGACACCGCCAGTCCGTCGGGCTCGCCCTGCAGGTTGTGCCGCACGCCGACGACGAGCGGCTCGGCCGCGAGACCTTCGAGGTGCGCGACCGTGTCGGTCCCCCGGTCGAGGCGGATGCCGGCGACGATGCCGACCACTCCGAGCGCGGGCGCGAGCCCTGCGACCCAGAGCACCTCATCGAGGAAGTCGTCGTCGACCGTCCCGGCCTGCACGAACACGCACTTCTCGGTCTCGGCACGCTCCAGGCGGGCGTGCTCGAGTTCCAGGTCGGCGAACCGGTACGCCATCGGGCCTTCGAGCCACGTGTAGGTCAGCGCCTCCGGATCCCACAGGTGCAGATGTGCATCGAGAACTCGCATCCCCTCATCCTGCCGCAGACATCGGAGCAATCGCTAGGATGACGCCATGGCTGTGACGGACGACGCGATCGCGAAGATCAAGGCGATGATCGTGTCGGGCGAGCTGACCCCCGGTGATCGCCTGCCTCCGGAGAAGGAGCTCTCCGAGCGGCTAGGTCTCTCCCGCAGCTCGATGCGCGAGGCGGTCAAGGCGCTCGAGGTCATCCGCGTGCTCGACGTGCGGCGCGGCGACGGCACCTATGTGACGAGCCTCGAGCCCCACCTGCTGCTGGAGGCGATCTCGTTCGTCGTCGACATGCACGACGACGACTCGATGCTCGAGATCTTCGCCGTGCGCCGGATGCTGGAGTCGCAGGCATCCGGCCTCGCCGCCACGCTGGGCACCGACGAGCAAATCGCCGAGCTGCAGCGCGAGGTCGAGGGCGTGGATGCCTCCGTGAGCATCGAGGAGCTCGTCGACCACGACATCCGATTCCACCGCGAGATCGTGGCGATGGCGGGCAATGCGTACCTCGCGAGCCTGATCGAGCACCTGAGCAGCCAGACCGTGCGTGCCCGCGCCTGGCGGGGCCTCACCGAGAGCGGCGCCGTCGAGCGCACCCTGTCGGAGCACCGGGCGATCGCCGACGCGGTCGCCCAGCGGGACCCCGCACTGGCGACCTCGCTGACGACCGCGCACATCGCCGGCATCGAGCGCTGGCTGCGCCACGCGACGGCGCCCTGAGCGGTTCCGGGCGCCCCGGCACCCGGACGCGGAAGTGGGTCTGACGGCGCCGCCGCGAGGGGTGTACCGTCACCGCATGATCACCGACGATCCCACCTTGACCAACCCCGACCACTACCGCACCCTCTGGGAGAACGAGCACGTCCGCGTGCTCGAATACACCGACGTCCCCGGCGACAAGACGACGCCGCACGATCATCCGAACAGTGTGATGATCACCCTCAGCGATTTCTCTCGTCGCCTCAGCGCCGGGGAGCGGACGTTCGACACGGCCCTCACCTCCGGGCAGGCGGTCTGGATACCGGCGCAGCGTCACTCCGGCGAGAACACCGGGACGACGCCGACGCACACCATCCTCGTCGAACTCAAGGGCGATGCGGCGGGCGAACCGATGGCATCGACACTCGGGCCGGAACATCCCGCCGAGGGGTGAGCGCACCCGGATGATCGACGAGGCGGCCGATAGTCTCGAGGGTATGAGCGACTGGACCAGCACCGCGATCGCCCTGCTGGAAGCCGACGCGAACCGCAGTGCCGACACGCACCTGCACCTCTTCCCGCTGCCGCCCGAGTGGGGCATCGACCTGTACCTCAAGGACGAGTCCGTCCACCCGACCGGGTCACTCAAGCACCGTCTGGCGCGCTCGCTCCTCCTCTACGGACTGGTCAACGGCCGCATCCGGGAGGACACCACGCTCGTGGAGTCGTCGAGCGGATCGACCGCCGTCTCCGAGGCGTACTTCGCCCGCATGCTGGGGCTGCCGTTCATCACGGTGGTGCCGCGCTCGACCGTGCAGGAGAAGATCGATCTCATCGAGTTCTACGGTGGCACCTGCCACTTCGTCGACCGCGCCGAAGACATGTCGCCCGAGGCGCAGCGCCTCGCGTCCGACTGCACCGGCCACTACCTCGACCAGTTCACGTTCGCCGAGCGCGCGACCGACTGGCGGGGCAACAACAACATCGCGGAGAGCGTGTTCAGTCAGCTCGCGCAGGAGCGGCATCCGATCCCCACCTGGATCGTGACCGGCGCCGGAACCGGCGGCACGAGTGCGACGTTCGGGCGGTACGTGAAGTACCGCCGCCACGAGACGCGCATCGCCGTGGTCGACCCCGAGGGCTCGGCGTTCTACGACGGCTGGGCCGGCACGGTCGACCCGCCCGCCGGACGCCCGAGCCGCATCGAGGGCATCGGCCGGCCGCAGGTCGAGGCCTCGTTCGTGCCCACCGTGATCGACGAGATGATCCGGGTGCCGGATGCCGGGTCGATCGCCGCGATCCGGATGCTGCGCGAGCGCACCCTGCACTGGGCCGGCGGCTCGACCGGCACGAACCTGTACGGCGCGTTCCAGCTCATCGCCCGGATGCGGGCCGCGGGCGAGACCGGCAGCGTCGTCACTCTGATCTGCGACAGCGGGGTCCGCTACGCGGGCACCTACTACTCCGATGAGTGGGTCGCGGCGCAGGGCTGGGACCTCGCCCCGCACCGCGCGCGGCTCGATCGGTTCCTGGAATCGGGCGTCTGGGGCGAGTGACGGCGTCGGGCTACGCTGGCCGCATGACAACTCTGATCCTCACCGTCGCGGGTGCAGACCGTCCTGGCCTCGTGGCCGCTGTCGCCGATGTCGTCGAGGCCCACGGGGGCAACTGGGAGAACAGCTCGCTGGCGGAGCTCGCCGGCACGTTCGCGGGCGTGATCGAGGTCTCGGTCGCGGAAGACCGGGCACCCGAACTGAGCTCCGCGCTGCGCGGACTCCAGGGGCAGGGACTGCTGACTCTCGCCGTGCTCACCGGGACGCCGGATGCGGATGCCGCCGACGATCGGCTGCTCGAGATCCAGGTGCTCGGCAACGACCGACCCGGCATCGTGCGCGAGGTCTCTGCCGTCCTGAGCGCCCACGCGCTGAGCATCGAGGAGCTCGCGACCGAGACCCGGGATGCGGCCATGGCCGGCGGCCGCCTGTTCGAGGCATCCGTCTCCGCGAAGGTGCCGGCGTCCGTCGACCTGGATGCGCTGCGCGACGACCTCGAGCGCCTCGCCGCCGAGATCCAGGTCGACATCACCCTCGGCTGACCGCCGAGCCACCGACCTCCCCCGGACAACGAGAAGGCCGCCGTTCCGAGGAACGGCGGCCTTCTCGTGTCCGGCGTCAGACCAGGCGGGACTTCGGCGACACCGAGTAGGTGTGCTCGGCGTCGCGGTTGACCGTGTCGCCCAGTGCCGCGTCGATCGCGGCCAGGGTGTCGGCGTCGAGCTTGACGCCCGAGGCCTTGACCGTCTCGGCGAGCTGCTCGGGACGCGAGGCTCCGACCAGCGCGGCCGCGACGTTCGGGTTCTGCAGCACCCACGCGATCGCGAGCTGCGGCATCGAGAGACCTGCCTGCTCGGCGATCGGCTTCAGGCGCTGGACGGCGGTGAGGATGTCGTCCTGCAGGAAGCTCTTGATGAAGTCGGCGCCGCTGTGCGGGTCGGTTGCGCGCGAGCCCTCGGGCACCGGCTGACCGGGCAGGTACTTGCCGCTGAGCACTCCCTGCGCCATTGGCGACCAGACGATCTGCGAGATGCCGAGCTCTTCGGAGGCCGGCACGACCTTGCCCTCGATCACGCGCCACAGCATGGAGTACTGCGGCTGGTTCGAGATGAGCTGGATGCCGAGCTGCTTCGCCAGAGCGTGCCCCTCGCGCAGCTGTTCGGCGGTCCACTCGGAAACGCCGATGTAGAGCGCCTTGCCTTGGCGGACGACGTCGGCGAACGCCTGGAACGTCTCTTCGAGCGGAGTCTCGTAGTCGAAGCGGTGTGCCTGGTACAGGTCGACGTAGTCGGTGCCGAGGCGCTGCAGCGAGCCGTTGATCGACTCGAAGATGTGCTTGCGGCTCAGGCCGGTGTCGTTCGGGCCCTTCGGGCCGGTCGGGAAGTAGACCTTCGTGAAGATCTCCAGCCCCTCGCGGCGCTGCCCCTCCAGAGCCTTGCCGAGCACGACCTCCGCCGCCGTGTTGGCGTAGGTGTCGGCGGTGTCGAAGGTGGTGATTCCGGCATCCAGTGCGGCGTGCACGGTCTTGACGGCGGCGTCGTCACCGACCTGCGAGGCGTGGGTGACCCAGTTGCCGTAGGTGATCTCCGAGACCTTGAGACCGCTGTTGCCGAGATAGCGATAGTTGACCATGGAACAACGCTACTGGCTGCGTGTGATGACGGGGCTGGATGCCGGCATCCGCCGTCATGCGGGAGCGACAGCCGCCGGCCGGCGCATCAGCATCACGAGGGGGACGATGACGAGCGCGACACCGGCGACGAGGCTCACGGCGTAGAGCGGTCGCGCCCAGGGCGAGTAGTCCCCGCCGCTGATCCCGAACGTGTCGGCGAGGCTCATCCCCACGCCGAACGACGCGGCGAAGTAGCCGAACGCACCGAGCATCAGCAGCGCCAGGAAGCTCATCACGGGAACCATCGGATGTGCGCGCCCGCGGATCGAGGCGATCGCGACCACCACCGCCAGCGCCACACCGATGCCGAGGATGAAGAACACCGGCTCCCACAGCAGGACCTCGCCGGCCGCATCCATCTCGGCGCGGATCTCGTCGAGCGTGCGCCCGGGAACGGCGGCGAGCGGATTGAGCACGAGGATCTGCACCGCGGCCACCGCCGCGTAGGCCATGATGGCGAGCACGCCGGCGATCGAGATCCACAGGGTCCGGCGCGGCAGCGGTGTCATGCGGGACATCCTAGGAAGGCATCCCGAGAGTCTCCCGATACTCGCGCCAGGCCGCTCCGAGCCGACGGATGCCCTCGGCGAGCACGTCGTCCGGGGCGGTGAACGGGATGCGGATGTGGTCGTCGGGAGACACCGACACCGCGAACGCCGCGCTCCCCGCGATCGAGACGCCGTGTGCCGCGGCCACCCGGGCGAGCGCGTCGGCGGAGCCGGCAGGGACCCGGACCCACAGCGACAGCCCGCCGCGGGGCGGCTCGACCTTCCAGTCGGGCAGGTGCTCGGCCATCAGCTCCTGCAGCAGCCGCAGGCGCTCCTGGTGGATGCGACTGTTCGCCCGACGGAGGTCATCGACACGGGCGATCAGGTCGAGCGCGAGCAGCTGGCCCGGCACGCTGGTGGACTGGTCGGCGAGCTGCCGGGCCCCGCGCAGGCGGCGCACGAGCACGGGGTCGGCGCGCAGCCATCCGATCCGCAGCCCCGCCCACACCCACTTCGACACCGACTCCACGACGATGATCGGAGCGTCCGCCCGCTCGGCCGCGAGGGTCGGCGGCACCACGCCGTCGAAGGAGATGCCGGCCACGACCCGGTCCTCGATCACCGGCACACCGTACTGGGCGGCGAGTTCGGCGACGCGATGCCGCGCGGCGGCGGGGAGGCGAGACCCCGTGGGGTTCTGGTGGTGCGGGTTGAGGGCCACGAGCACGGGCCGCAGCCGGGCGAGCGCCTGCTCGAGCGCGTCGACGTCGAGTCCGTCCGGACCCATCGGGACACCGTGCACCGTGCCACCGCGCAGGCTGACCGAGTCGGTGACGCCCGGCCAGGTGATCTCCTCGGCGAGCACGATGTCGCCGGGGCTCACGAGGGCGTTGACGACGAGACTGATGGCCTGCTGCGCGCCGTGCGTGACGAGGATCTGCTCGGGTGTCGTCGGCGTGCCCTCCGCGGCGTACATGTCGGCGATGAGGGTGCGCAGTGCGGGGAGTCCCGCCGGATCGGTCTCGGGCAGCAGCGCCAGCTCGAGTCGCGGCTTGTGCTCGCTGATGAGCTGCACGCCCAGCTCGGAGATCTGCGGCACGGTACGCAGCAGGTCGATCGCATTGGGCAGGGCCGAGAACAGCGCCTCGCCGCGTCCCTGCCGCTGCACGGGAGCCACGGATGCCGCCGCACCGGCGACGCGTGTGCCGCTCCCCTGCCGCCGCTCCACCAGACCGCGCTCGGCCAGGTCGGCGTACGCGGCGACGACCGTGCCGCGCGAAACGGAGCTCGCGGCGGCGAGGGCGCGCTCCGCCGGGAGCCGGTCGCCGGGGCGCAGCTCGCCGCCCGCGATCAGAGCCTCGATGCCGCGGGACAGCCGCGCCGCCAGCGTGCCGTCTCCGTGGGTCCAACGGCCCAGCCGTGCCGACAACGCCTCCGAGGCGACCTCGCCCGCACGGACGAGAGTCGGCGATGAACCTGCGGATGGCGCAGGAATGGCCGATCCATGGTCCACCGGCCGGGTATTGGCCCTGTCATCGACGCTCATGAGACCTGATTCTGGACCAATGAGCACCTTCACGACCACTCCTCCGGCAGATCTCGGTCCAATCAGGCCCGATTGGACCATCGGTCAGCTCATCGAATGGCTGAGCGACGACTCCCGCCAGCACGACCCCGCGCTTCAGCATCCGCTGTCCCTGATCGAGGCGGCGCTGACCGGCGAGCAGTGGTCGCGGCCGCCGTCGACCGTCGCCCTGATCCGCTCGCTGACCCTCGCCGTACCGCAGCACGGGTCATCCGTGATCGCCGACGTCCTGCTCCCGTCGCGAAGCCTGACGCTCGTCGCCTAGGCGCGACGGTGTCCAGGGAGCGCGGGCCAGGTCAGGTGGCCTGAGCGGAGGCTGACGGAGGCGATGGCGCCGGAGTCGTCACGATCTCGGCGCGGTCGCGGAAGCCCTCCGCCGTCACCCGGTCCAGGGCGACCTGCTTGCGGATGGCCGCGGCCTTCTCGTACAGGCTCGGGTCGCCGTAGCTCGTGAGCACCTTCACCAGCACGGGCAGCAGCTCGATCATGAAGAACAGCGCCGCGATGAGGATGTGCGCCCACAGGATCGTGGGCTCCTTCTCGCTCAAGCGGTTCAATCCGCTGATCTGGCTGAGCAGACCGACGGCTCCGGCGTTGCCCTGGGCCACGGCATCCGCGCGCGCGTTGTACGCGGCGAGCGCCTGGTCGTAGGTGTCGCGGGCGGCCGGCAGCTGGGACTTCGCCTGTTCGCGGTTCGTCGACTCCGACGTCGAGGTGTTCTCCTTGGCAGCGGTGCCGGCGGCGGCGAGCTCCTCGTTCGCGGTGCGCAGCTGCGCAGCGAGCGCGTCGTACGTCTGCTGCGCCTCGGCGAGTTGAGCTTTGGCGGCGTCCGAGCTCGCGCCCTCGCCGTTCACGCCGGTGCAGCCGGGAACGGTGCCCGCGCCCTCACCGGTCAGCTCGCACTGGTAGAGCACGCGCGCCTGGTCGATGACGGCCTGCTGCGCAGTCATCTTGGCGGTCACGTCGTCGACCGTGGCCTGGGCGGCCGACTCGGTGGCCGAAGAGGACTCCGTCCCTGCGACGATGCCGGTCGCGGCCTGGTTCTCGAGGTCGGCGACCTTGGCGGTGGCGGAATCCAGCGCGATCTTCTCCGGGCCGGTCTCGAGCGCCTCCTGATCGGACTGCGACTGCGTGATGTTGGTCGACGCGACCTCGCGGGCGATGTCGTTGTGGAAGATCTGCAGCACGAGCGGCTCGGCGACGACGAAGCCGATGATCGCGGCCATGATCACACGCGGGATCGCGAGGCCGATGAGCCGCCACACGTTCCGCGTCGAGCTCATGGTCGAGGTGAGGAAGCGATCGAGGTTGAAGATGATGAGCGCCCACACGAGCGCGAGCGGCACGGCCAGCCAGATCGCGGCCTGCACACCGGTGGTGAGCGCGAAGAGCATCGAGATGGCGGAGACCAGCGCGGTGCCGGCGAGCACGAAGAACATCTGCACGAAGCGCGGTGTCTCGCCGGGGACGCGGTCGAGGATCTCGCCCTCCGCGCCACCGAGGATCGCGAGTGTCCGGGCACGGGAGCCGGGAGTGCGCGGGGCACGCTTCTTGCGGGGCTTGCGGACGCGGGGCTCGCGCGGGGGCTTCATGGGCGCGGACTCGTCGGCGGCGACCGCATCTGCGATCGGGGTCGCCTCGGCGGGGTCTGCGACGGGAACCTCGCGGGTGGCGTCGTCGGCGCCGGTCGGCTCGAATTCGCGCAGGAAGTCGAGGTCATCGGTGACGGCGTCGGGTTCGCCGTCGATGATGATCCGACCCTGCGAGTCGTAGCGACCCGGTCGATGGGCGGAATAGGGCATCCGAACAATCTACGAAATATCGCCTGTGGATACCGTGGAAAAGTCCTTGGAGTGCCTCACAGGCTCCGTGCCGTCCGACGGATTCAGGATGCCGGGAGCAGCCGATCGAGAGCAGCGGCGTAGGCGGACAGGCCGTCGTCGAGGGTGAAATGTCCGGCGGCGGCGAGGGTGCCGAGCCCGTGGATCAGGCCCCACAGCGCGACGACATCGGTCGGTCGGTCGAGCCCCACCGCAGCTGCGCCCTCGGCGAGCACGGCCTCGAGCCCGTCGATCAGCGGCGCCATCGTCGCGGTCGGCGATCCCGGGATGCAGACGGTCGGGTCGTAGACGGCGTCGAACGCATGCGGATGCTCGATCGCGAAGCGGATGTACGCCGATCCCCCGTCGATGAGCGCCGCCCGCGGGGTCGCGGCTTTCTCGGCGGCAGCGCGGACCTGGTCGAGGAGGTCGGCCATGCTGCGCTCGGCGATCGCCTTGAGCAGTCCGAGCCGGTCGGAGAAGTGATGGTACGGCGCGTTGTGGCTGACGTTCGCCGCCCGCGCAACCTCGCGCAGGCTGATCTCCGCCGCGGGCATCCGCTCCAGCAGCTGCATGGCGGCGTCTTCCAGGGCGCGGGCGAGATCGCCGTGGTGGTAGCCGTCCTTCGAACTTGACATGAGCAACATCATCTCCTATCTTGACACTGTCCACCAGCTTGACACTGTCCAGATAGGAACCACGCCATGACCGCTCTCGTGATCGACGGCCACCCCGACGCCCGCTCCTTGACCGCCTCGCTCGCCCAGCGGTACGCCGCAGGGCACGGCGATGCCCGCGTGCTCGCCCTGCGCGACCTCGACTTCGACCCCAACCTGCGCTTCGGCTACCGCGAGCGCATGACGCTCGAGCCCGACCTCGTCGAGGCGAAGCAGGCTCTGCACGATGCCGACACGATCGTCATCGCGACACCGGTGTGGTGGGGCGCACCGCCGGCCCTCCTCAAGGGCTTCTTCGATCGGGCGCTGCTGCCGCAGCAGGAGTACCGCTACTCGAAGCTCGGCCTCCCCGAGGGCCTGATCCCCGCGCGCCGTGGACGTCTGCTCCTGCTCGCCGACACTCCCTGGTTCTTCCTGCCGTTCACCGGCCTCCCGGCACAGACGCAGATCGTGCGCAACACCATGAAGTTCTGCGGCATCAGCTCGGTGCGCACGCACCGCATGCTCGGTGTGAAGGATGCCAAGGCGGCGACCATCACGCGCTGGCTCGACCGGGCCGAGCAACTCGGCACGACAGACGCCCGCCGCGCGGGCGAGCCTCAGGCCATCGCGGCGGAGGCGGCCTCGTCTTCGGTGGTGGCGACGAGCTGACCGCAGGCGCCGTCGATCTCCTTGCCGCGAGTGTCGCGGAGGGTGGTCGGGATGCCGGCGTCGTTCAAGCGGCGCACGAACTCGTTGGTGACGTCTTTCTCGGATGCCGTCCAGATCGAGCCGGGCGTCGGGTTCAGCGGGATCGGGTTCACGTGCACCCACCCGCGTCCGCGCTGGTTGAGCTTCTCGGCCAGCAGGTCGGCGCGCCAGCCGTGGTCGTTCATGTCCTTGATGAGCGCGTACTCGATCGACACGCGGCGGCCGGTCTTGGCGTAGTAGTCGTAGGCGGCATCCAGTGCCTCATCGACCTTCCAGCGGGAGTTGACCGGGATGAGCTCGTCGCGCAGGTGGTCGTCCGGTGCGTGCAGCGACAGCGCGAACGTGACCGGGATGCCCTCGTCAGCGAGCTTCTTGATCGCCGGCACCAGGCCGACGGTCGACACGGTGATGCCACGGGCGCTCATGCCGAGGCCGTCGGGCTGTGGGGCGACCATCGACCGCACCGCATCCATCACGCGCTTGTAGTTGGCCAGCGGCTCGCCCATCCCCATGAAGACGATGTTCGAGACGCGCTCCATGCTGTGGTCGTCGGACTTCTTGCCGCCGAGCCCACCCTCGGCGATGAGCCGGTTGGCGCGGACGATCTGCTCGATGATCTCGGCGGTCGACATGTTGCGGGTCAGGCCCGCCTGGCCGGTCGCACAGAACGGGCAGTTCATGCCGCAGCCGGCCTGGCTCGACACGCACAGCGTGATGCGGCCGGGGTAGCGCATGAGCACCGACTCGACCAGGGCGCCGTCGTGCAGACGCCACAGGAACTTGATCGTGTCGCCCTTGTCGGTCTCGAGGCGGCGCACCTCGGTGAGCAGCGGCGGCAGCATCCCGGCGACCAGCTGCTCCCGGGTGTCGGCCGGGAGGTCGGTCATCTGCTCGGGGTCGGACGTGTAGTGGCGGAAGTAGTGCGTCGACAGCTGCTTCGCGCGGAAGCCGGGCAGCCCGAGCTCCTTGACCTTCTCGACGCGCTCTGCGGGAGTGAGGTCGGCGAGGTGCACCGGCGGCTTGCCGCGCTTGGGGCTCGCGAACTGCAGCAGCGGCCGCCCCTCGGCATCCTTCTGCTGGGTCCAGCCCTCGGTCGCGGGGCGCACCTGTGGCTTCTTGGTCTCGCGGACCGCCCCCGAACGGGACGACGCGGGCGCTGCCTGTGGGCGCGTCTCGCGCGTGCGGGGAGTCTCAGTCATACCTTCCAGGGTACGCGGTACCGGGTGGGAAGTACCTGGAGCGCAGGCGGCCCGACCCGACTCACCCCAGCAGCGGGCGCTGTGCGGCGCGCTGACCCTCGTACTCCGCGCGCGCCCGTCGAGCCGTCTCGGTGCGCGAGACCTCGGCCACCGGCACATCCCACCAGCCCTCGCCGTCGGGGCCGTAGACCGTCGGATCGCTCTCGACATGGATGAGCGTCGTCCGCTCGGAGGCCTTCGCGGCGGCGACCGCGGCACGCAGGGCGTCGATCGCCGCGGACCCCTTCGCGATCTCGATGACGTCGACGCCGTAGCTGCGCGCGTTCATGGCGAGGTCGACCGGCAGCACGTCGCCGCGCTGGAAGTTGCGCGCCTCGTCGTCGTAGCGGCGGTACTCGGTGCCGAAGCGCTCCGAGCCGACCGTCTCCGAGAGGTGCCCGATCGAGGCATAGCCCTGGTTTTGGATGAGCACGACGATGATCTTGATCCCCTCGGCCACGGCCGTCGCGAGCTCGGAGCTCAGCATCAGGTACGAGCCGTCGCCGACCATGACGACGACGTCGCGCTCGTCGCCGGATGCCGTGAGCCCGCGCTTGACGCCGAGTCCTCCCGCGATCTCGTACCCCATGCAGGAGTAGGCGTATTCGACGTGATAGCCGAGCGGATCGCTGACGCGCCAGAGCTTGTGCAGGTCGCCGGGGAGCGAGCCGGCCGCCTGCACGATCACGTCTTCGTCGGCCACGGCCCCGCGCACGGCGCCGATGATCTCGGGCTGGCCCGGCAGCTCGCGGCCCGTGGGGGCGAGCGCCCGGTCGACGACCGCATCCCACTCGCGCTTCTCGTCGGCGATCCGTGCGCTCAGCGCCGGTGCGACGCGGTATCCGTCGAGCTCGTCACGCAGCGCGACCAGGGTCTCCCTGGCATCCGCGACGACGGGCAGCTGCGAGCCGTGCTTGTAGGCGTCGAAGGCCGCGACGTTGATGTTGACGAACACCGCGTCGGGGTTCTGGAAGGCCGTGCGTGATGCCGTCGTGAAGTCGCTGTACCGGGTGCCGACGCCGATGATGACGTCGGCCTCCGCCGCGATGCGGTTCGCCGCGGTGGTGCCGGTCGCACCGATCCCGCCCAGGTACTGGGGGTGATCCCACGGCAGCGCGCCGCCGCCCGCCTGCGTCGTGCCGACCGGGATGCCCGTGGCCTCGACCAACGCCCGCAGCGCCTGCTCCGCCTCGGAGTAGATGACACCGCCACCCGCGACGAGGAGCGGCTGCTTCGCGCCGCGGATCGCCGCCACCGCCCGCGCCAACGGTCCGCGCTCCGGCAGCGGCCGGCGGATGTGCCACTCCCGGTCCTGGAGGAACTCGAGGGGGACCTCCAGCGCTTCGGCCTGCACGTCTTCGGGCAGGGCGATCGTCACCGCACCGGTCTCGGCGGGATCGGTGAGGACGCGCATCGCGGCGAGCGCGATCGAGAACAGCTGCTCCGGGCGCTGCACCCGGTCGAAGAAGACCGAGAGCGGGCGGAACGCGTCGTTCACGGTGAGCCCGATGTCGTGCGGGCGCTCCAACTGCTGCAGCACGGGGTCCGCGACCCGGGTGGCGAAGGTGTCGCTCGGCAGCAGCAGCGCCGGCAGCCGGTTGGTGGTCGCGAGGGCCGCACCGGTGAGCATGTTCGTGGCGCCGGGACCGACCGAGGCCGTGCTCGCGAACGTCGCCCTGCGGCGATGCATCCGGGCGAACCCGACGGCCTGGTGCACCATCGCCTGCTCGTTGCGGGCCTGGTGGTAGGGCATCAGGTCGGGCTGCTCGAGGTTGTACTGCTGCAGCGCCTGGCCGAGACCGGCGACGTTCCCGTGACCGAAGATGCCGAACATGCCGGGCACGGTGCGCTCGCGGATGTCGCCGTCGACCGTCCACTGCCGCGAGAGGAACTCGACCAGTGCCTGGCCGACCGTCATCCGTCTGGTCTGCATCAGAGTTCTCCCTCTGCTCGGTAGGGCAGCCGGGGATCGATGTCCTGCCCGCTCCAGCTGTCGCGCACCCACGCGTGCGCGGGGTCGTCGGTGATGAGCCAGGCCCGCTCCCGGTCGGGGCCGGCCATGACGTTGAGGTAGTAGAGGTCGTAGCCGGGAGCGGCCACGGCGGGACCGTGGAATCCGAACGGCACCAGCGCGATGTCGCCGGTGCGCACCCGTTCGGCGATGTCGATCTCGCCGGCATCCGAGGAGTAGGTCGCGAACATCCCGAAGGCCGCGTCGGCGGCAGCGGCGTCTCCGCTCGAGCGCGTGGGCGCCGCCTCGAAGTAGTAGATCTCCTCGAGCCGGGATTCTCGCCCCGGCACGTGCTCGTCGTGCTTGTGCGGCGGGTACGACGACCAGTTCTCGGCGGGCGTGATGACCTCGCACACGATGAGGCGCTCGGCGTCGAGCGCCTCCGGCGTACCGAAGTTGTGCACCTGCCGGCTGGAGGCGCCGGCGCCACGGAGCTCGACCGGGGTCTCGGCCGCGAGGATGAGCCGCGTGGGATGCACGACCGAGGTGGGCGAAGACGCCACGGCCACCCGACCTGAGCCCGTGATGACGGCCGTGGCCGCCGCCGACAGGTAGAGCACGTCGCTCGGACCGTCGAACACGGAGCGGCGACCGGCGAGCAGCGTCTCGGTGGTCGATCCCTCCTCGGTGTGCGCCACGGAGAACGACCCGGAGAGCGGCACGATGATCCGCTCCACCCCGGTGTCGGCGAGCGCGAGGCGCTCCCCCGCGCCGAGCTCGCCGATGCGGATGCCGGTGTGCGCCCAGCCGGGCGTCGTGTCGTCGACCACGCTCTCCCAGCCGTCGCGGCCGATCGTGCCGCGGCGGTGGAACCAGTTCCCGTCCTCGGTCATGGCCTCTCCTGCCCGCATCCGCTGGTCAGCTGTTCTGGGGGAAGCCGAGGTCGATACCGCCGTGGAGAGCGGGGTCGAGCCAGCGACTGGTGATCGCCTTCTCGCGGGTGAAGAAGTCGAAGCCATGGACACCGTACGCCTTCGCGTCGCCGAACAGCGATGCCTTCCACCCGCCGAACGAGTGGTACGCGACGGGAACCGGGATGGGCACGTTGATGCCGATCATCCCGACCTGGACCTCGTGCTGGAAGCGGCGGGCCGCCCCGCCGTCGTTGGTGAAGATCGCGGTCCCGTTGCCGAACCGGCCGGAGTTGATCAGGTCGACCCCCTCCTGGAACGTCTGCACCCGCACCACCGACAGCACCGGACCGAAGATCTCCTCCTGGTACGCCCGCGAGGAGGTCGGGATCTCGTCGATGAGCGTCGGCCCGAACCAGAAGCCGTCCTCGTTCCCGTCGACCGTCAACCCTCTGCCGTCGACCACGATGCGCGCCCCGTCGGCCTCGGCGATGTCGACGTAGCCCGACACCTTCGCGCGGTGCTCCGCCGTGATCAGCGGACCCATGTCGGGCTCGCCGTCGGCACCGCCCGCACCGTCGCCGATGCGCAGCCCCGCGATGCGCTGCGAGATGCGCTCGATCAGCGCGTCCGCCACCGGCTCGACCGCGAGCAGGACCGAGACGGCCATGCACCGCTCTCCCGCCGCGCCGAATCCCGCGTTCACGGCCTGGTCGGCGACGAGGTCGAGGTCGGCATCCGGTAGGACGAGCATGTGGTTCTTCGCGCCGCCGAGCGCCTGCACGCGCTTGCCGTGGCGCGACGCGGTCTCGTAGATGTACTGGGCGATGGGCGTCGAGCCCACGAACGAGATCGAGGCGACGTCGGGGCTCTCCAGTAGACCGTCCACGGCCTGCTTGTCGCCCTGCAGCACGGTGAACACGCCGTCGGGCAGCCCGGCCTCGGCCCAGAGGGCGGCGAGCCAGAGCGCGGCGGACGGATCCTTCTCGCTGGGCTTGAGCACCACGGCGTTGCCCGCGGCGATCGCGACCGGGAAGAACCACATCGGCACCATCGCCGGGAAGTTGAACGGGGAGATGATGCCGACGACGCCGAGCGGCTGCTTGAGGGAGTACACGTCGATGCCGGTCGAGACGTTCTCCGAGTAGGCGCCCTTGATCAGGTGCGGGAACCCGGTCGCGAGTTCCACGACCTCCTGTCCGCGCAGGATCTCGCCCATCGCATCGGAGCGGACCTTGCCGTGCTCGGCCGTGATGATCGCCGCCAGCTCCCCCTTGCGCGCGTTCAGCAGCTCACGGAACGCGAACATCACCGCCTGGCGCCGCGCGATCGAGTAGGCGCTCCACACCTGGAATCCGCGCTGCGCGGACGCGATGGCGTCCGCGATCTCGGAGTCGTCGGCCAGGGCGACATGCCCGGTCACCGCCCCCGTCGCGGGGTTGTGGACGGGAGCCGTGCGACCGCTCGCGGAGGCGCGGGCGGCGCCGTCGATCCAGTGGCCGATGACGGGGATGTCGGAAGCGGAGGTCATGCGTGTCCTTCTGCGGAGAGGGCGATCAGGCGGTCAGCCCGGGGTGGACGAGGGAGGCCGCGACGTCGATGGCGGATGCCACGTCGATGTCCGACGAATAGAGGAGAGTGCGACCGACGGTCAGGCCGCGCACGCCGGGGAGCGAGAGGGCGTCCTCCCAGGACGAGAACGTGTCGTCGGGGTCGGCGCCCGCGTCGCCGCCGAGCAGCAGCACGGGTAGCGTCGTCGCCGCGAGCACGCGTTCCATGTCGTCGACGACCGGCAGCTTCAGCCACGTGCTGGCGCTGCTCGCACCCAGACCGCTGGCGATCGCGATCGACAGCATCACGGCATCCGGGCTCAGGTCGTTGACGACCCGGCCGTCGACCCGGCGGCTGAGGAACGGCTCGAGCATGATCGGCAGGTCGGCCCGTGCGGCCGCGGTCACCGCGTCGGCCGTCGAGGCCAGCGTGGGCGCCGTCCCGTCGTCGTCGAGGTTCACCCGCAGCAGAGCCTTGGCGAAGTCGATGCCGGAGTCCACCATCGCGGGCACGTCGTACCCGGTGTAGCGGTCGTCCATCTCGAAGGTCGCTCCGCGGAGCCCGCCGCGGTTCATCGACCCGACGACGATCTTGTCGTCGAGCAGGCCCAGCATCGCCAGGTCGTCGATGATGTCGGGGGTGCCGAGCACACCGTCCACTCCCGGATGCCGCAGGGCGATCGCGAGCCGATCGAGCAGCTCATAGCGGTCGGCCATGGCGAACGGCGACCCGCCGACCGCGAGCGCACCGCGCGCCGGGTGGTCGGCGGCGATGATGAACAGCCGTCCATCCCCGCGGATGATGTCGCGGCGGCGACGTCCGGCCAACGTCTCGCGGATCGTGTGCGGCGACTCCGCGCGCACCGTCCGGAGCCGGTGGAAGTCCTCTTCGGTCAGGGCTGTCATCTCACGCATCTCCGTTCACGACCTCGGCGACCTCGCGCTCGGTCGGCATCGCCGTCGAGCATTCCCGGCGTCCGGCGACGATGCCGCCCGCCGCATTCGCATAGGTCAGGGTCTTCTCCAGCTCCCACTCGGCGAGCAGTCCATGGCAGAGCGCACCGCCGAACGCGTCGCCGGCACCAAGTCCGTTCACGACCTCGACCGCGGTCGCGGGGATCTCGACCTGCCTCGACCGCGTCTTGGCGAGCACGCCGCGGGGTCCCTGCTTCACGATCGCCAGCTCGACGCCGCGCTCGAGAAGCGCATCCGCCGCACGCTGCGGGTCGGTCTCGCCGACCGCGACCTCGCACTCCTCGCGGTTTCCCACGGCGACCGTGGCGAACTCCAGCGCCCGCTGGATCTGCACGCGGGCCTCGTCGGGCGTCTCCCAGAACATGGGGCGGTAGTCCAGATCGAACACGGTGTGCGCGCGGCGCCCGCGCGCCCGGAGGAGATCGAGGTGCGTCTGCCGGCTCGGCTCCTCGCTCAGGCCGGTCGCGGTGAACCAGACGAGCGCAGCCTGCCGCACCGCGGCCTCGTCGACGTCGCCCGGCCGGATCTGCAGGTCGGGGGCGGTCGGTTCGCGATAGAAGTACAGCGGGAAGTCGTCCGGCGGGAAGATCTCGCAGAACGTGATCGGGGTCTTGTACGTCGGGTCGGTCGCGACGTACCGGCTGTGCACCCCGAGGCGCTCGAGCTCTGTGCGCAGGTACCGCCCGAAGGGGTCGTCACCGACACGGGAGAGCAGTGCGGCGTCATGGCCGTACCGTGCGGCGGCGACCGAGACGTTCGCAGCGCTGCCGCCGAGGTACTTGCCGAAACTGGTGACCTCGCCGAGGCCGACGCCGTCCTGCAGCGGATACAGGTCGACACCCAGGCGCCCGATGGCCAGGATCTCCGGGACCGATGTGTTCTCGGTCATCGCTCCCCCTCTCCCTCGATCATTTGTCTTAACATTAGCACTTAGTTGCTCACTTGCCGAGATCAGTCGATCGCCCGGCGGATGCTGAGCATCCCGCCGCCGACGGCACGAGCAGCCGCCGCGTCGAAGGCGCCGTCCTGCACCTCACCGGCCAGGTCGACCCGCGCCCAGTCGCCGGGTGACGTGAACGCCAGCTCACGCTCCTCGGTCAGGTAGTTCACGAACCGGAGCTCGGCCTCGGTGCCGACGCGTCGCGCCGACTCCAGCACCACATCACCCGACAGCCGCACGGGGAACGCCGCCTCGGGCAGCGGGCCGTCGGCCTCACCCGAACCGCGGACCACGAGCGGGTCGTGCCGGAAGAGATCGGCGGCGCGCACCGCGGTCGCGTCGTCGGCGCCGACCAGGATCGCCAGATCGGTGTGCACGGCGACCCCGAGGTACTGGGCGCCCGGCACGGGGATCTCGGATCCGGCCGGCTCGTCGCGCAGCGGATGCACGTTCACGCTCATCATCCCGACCGAGCGCGACAGCGTGACCGCGAGAGCATCCGGCGCGTCGGCCGTCGACACCAGCTCGTACTCCGACAGCTTCTGCACCAGCACCGCGGTCGAGCCCGCCGCGGCGAAGCGGTACGCCGGATAGGTCGGCAGCGGGAACTCGCCCCAGCCGCCCTCGGCCTCGCGTCCGCGCACGGTCGTGCCGTACTGCCCGGCGCTACGGGAGGAGTCGAGCCCGGCGCCGTCGACGGGCACCAGCACCCGGAGCCGGTGATCGGAGGCGGTGTTCACGTAGTCGATGCCGACGCGCAGGAAGCCCTCGCCCTCGCGCAGCTCGATCGTGGTCTCGGTCACCAGCGGCACCGTCGCGGTCGAGCGCCGCCGGTCCGCGTCCAGGCGCTCCGGCAGGTCGTAGACCCGGCGGATGCGGATGCGACCGCGCAGCGGCCCCTCCTCGAGCACGGTCACCTCGACCGACGAGGGCGCCGAGACGGCGGATGCCGCATCGGCCGGACCGTAGTTGTACGAGTCGCCGCAGTCGCCGTCGTCGACGAGAGCGAGCGCGCCGTCGATCGACGAGCCGTCCGCGCCGTCGATGCGGACGGTGCCGTCGGCGTTCACGGTCGCGGTCAGCGCCCCGTTCGAGAGCGATCCGGACGTCACGGTGACCGCGTCGGCCGATGACGGCGCCGTGGTCTCGCCGACCGCGGCGAGCGCGAGCCCGTCGACGTCGACGGCCAGGAGCGCCCGGTGCCGAGGGTCGGCGATGGTCTCGACGTGCCAGACATCGTCGCCCGCGGCATCCGCGGCGACGCGCCCCTCGAGCTCCACGGTGAAGGTCGCCAGGTCCCACACGCCCTGCGGGCTCTCGGCGACCTGGAAGCGCAGCGACCGCTCACCCCACTCGTAGCCGTTGATCTGCTGGCCGAAGAGCTCGCGGCCGTGGATGCGGCGGAGGATCTTCGGCAGGTCGGCCGTGCGCATCCGCTCGTCGCCGAGGACGGTGGTCAGCGGGTCGAGCAGCTGCACGCCCGCGGAGAGGGAGCCCGCGTCGACCCCGTGCAGCGTGACCTCGACCTGCGCGCGCCGCGCGAAGCCCGAGGGGTTGAACACCAGGTGCTGCGCGGGCGAGACGGCAGCCGAGACGTCGCGGAGCACGGTGTCGATCACGCCGCGGGCGATGTGGCCGGCGGTGTGGATGCGCGTGCCCACCTGCTCGGCCGTCGCATCGACGCCGCATCCGGTCACGGAGTCGTGCGCGGTGCTCTCCACGATGCGGTACCAGGCCGTGTCGAAGAACGAGCGGTGGTCGCGGGTGCCGTACATCAGGTCGAGGCGCTCGGCGGCGGTGAGCGCCTGCTCGGAGCGGGCCATCTCGCGCTTGAGGTTCGTGCGGATGGAGAAGACGCCGGGGAGGAGGTTGCCGCGGGCGTGCGAGCGCATCTCACCGTGCACCTGCGGGAGGGCGGCGAGGGTGGCGGCGTCCGTCGCGTAGCGGGCGAGGTGACCGTCGAGCGTCGCGATCGAGAGGTGCGGTTCGCGCCCGCCCGCGTCGTAGTCGCGGATGACCTCGGCGAGATCCTCGGGCGGCGCCGAGTGGTCGGTGCCCAGCATCGCGAGTACCGGGTCGTCACCGTACCAGGATGCGGTGCGGGCGGCGTAGTCGGGGGCGAGTTCGGGCAGCTGCCCCGGCAGGGCGAACATGTCGAGTCCGTTGCCGTAGCCGTCGAAGAGGTACTCGCACCGCACGGCGTCTCCATTGGGGGCGACCCAGGAGAAGGCGTGCTCGGCGATGTCGGCGGGGACGCCGCGCCAGAGGGCGCTGTGACGGATGCCGAAGCCGGACAGGATCTGCGGCATCTGGGCCGCGTGGCCGAACATGTCGGGGAGGTAGCCGACGGGCATCGTGCGTCCGAGGCGGGCGCTCGCGGCGCGGCCGAGCTCGAGGTTGCGGATGATCGTCTCGCCGTCGCAGCCGAACTCGTCGAGGAGGATGAGGAACGGGCCGACGCTGAGCTGCTCCCGCTCGACCAGTGCCACGACCCGGTCGCGCATGTCCGGGCGCATCTCGAGGTAGTCCTCGATCGCCGCGGCCTGCCCGTCGAGCGTGAACCGGTACTCCGGCTCCGCCTCGAGGATGCCGATCAGCCGGTCGAGCATGTGCACCAGGCGCAGACGGAACACATCGTGCGGCTCGTACCACTCGCGGTCCCAGTGGGTGTGGGGGACGACGACGATCTCACTGGTCACGGGCGGGGACTCCTGATTCTCTGGGGGAAGGTGTGGGGCGTGCGGCCGGTCAGGCGCACAGGGCGGCGATGCTGCGGTCGGGGTGCAGCAGGTAGTGGGGGCCGGCGGAGCGCGCGGCCGGGAACGCGACGCGATCGCCGCGCACCGAGCGGCGCTCGCCGGCGCCGTCGACGAGGATCAGACCGTCGGCATCGATGGCGAGCAGTTCGTCCTCGATGCGCAGGAGCACGGGGGCGGTGAAGAGGTCCGGTGCGGTGAGCCCGTCGCGCACGGTCACCCCGCCCATGATGGCGGTGCGCCCGGCGGCGACTCCGGCGAGGATCGCCTCGGGCGAGGCGTCCTCCGCCGCGACCCAGGTCGTCGGGGTGCCCGGGCCGACGCCCTGGCTCTGCATGTGGAAGTCGGCGCCGCCGAGGAGCACGGCATCCTTGTCCCACCTCTCGTGGAAGGCGAGCGGCGAGGTCGCGATGAGCTCCCGATACCAGGTCGAGTGCCACAGCTCGATCGCCCGCGGGGCGCGCTCCAGCGGATGCAGCCACGAGCAGTCGCCCGAGATCGGGTGGTTCACGCTGAGCACACCGCCGCGGCGCTCGACCTCGTCGACCCACTCCTGCGCGGGGCGGCGGAAGTCGATCCAGCCGATGTCTCCGAAGGCGTTCGCGTGACCGCGGTGCGTGGTCACCTCCTGCCCGGGGAGCAGCGTGATGGAGTGCTGCATCCCGACAGCCGGGAGGTGCGCGTGGTGGCTGGTGGTGTTGTGGTCGGTGACGGCGAGGAAGTCGAGCCCGACCCTCGCGCCCAGTGCGGCGAGCCCCGAGATGCTCTCGCGGCCGTCGGAGTGGAGGGTGTGGGCGTGGAAGTCCCCGGCGAACCAGCGCAGGCCGGCGGGCGCCGGGAGGTTTCTCGAACTCCCCCGCGTGACCCCGGTCACGGGGGCCGCATCCGGTCCGTGATCGATCGTCGACTCCGCGGGGAGCGAGATCTCGACCGTGATGTCGGCGCCGCCGGCGCTCAGCCGGTGCACGCCGAGGATCACGTTCCACTCGCCCTCCTCGGGACGCCCCGGCAGGTACCCGGGCGTGGCGTCGTCGGTGCGGATCACGTACGCGGTCCGCGCTCCGCCCGACCATCCGCGCCACCCTGCGGCGCCCTCGCAGCCGAGGTCGATCACCGCCGCCTCGCTGTCGTAGGAGATGCGCACCTCGAGCGAGTCGGTGCCCGCGGGCACGTCGAACGGCACCCGCACGTAGCGGTCGGCGTTCTGGATCTCGTGGGTGAGGTGCAGGGTGGTGCGGATGGGGCTCATCAGCCGATCCGCTCGGTGCTCTCGGCGTCGAACAGCAGCACACGGTGGAGCTGCGGGACGATCCAGCCGCGGTCGCCCGGCGCCGGCTCCTGCTCCTCGGGCACGACGACCTGCAACTTGTGCTCCCCCGCACTCACGAGCACCAGGCTCGTCGCACCGAGGGTCTCGGTCACGACGACCTCGGCGGCGATACCGCCCTCGACGGGCTCGGTCGACCAGCGCAGGTACTCGGGACGGATGCCCCAGATCACGGTCTGGCCGTCGTGCGGGGCGGCCGCGGCTTCGGTGGGCACGGCCACGTCGGACTCACCGATCCGCACGGTTCCGCCCGAGACCGCGGTCTCGAGCAGGTTCATCGGCACCGAGCCGATGAACCCCGCGACGAAGGTGTTGTTCGGGCGGTGGAAGATCTCGCGCGGCGAGCCGATCTGCTGCAGCTTGCCGGACTTCATGACCGCGATCCGGTCGGCGAGCGCGAGCGCCTCGGCCTGGTCGTGGGTCACGAACACGGTCGTGACGCCCAGGTCGCGCTGCAGCTCCTTGAGGAACGTGCGCGCCTCGAGGCGCAGGCGGGCATCGAGGTTCGACAGCGGCTCGTCGAGCAGCAGCACGTCTGGCCGGGTCGCGACGGCGCGGGCGAGCGCCACGCGCTGCTGCTGGCCGCCGGAGAGCTGGCCGGGGCGGCGCTCGATGAGTCCGTTCAGCGACAGCCCGTTCGCGACCGACTCGGCCGTGGTGCGACGCTCGGCCTTCCCCACGCGGCGGATCCGCAGCGGGTAGGCGATGTTGTCGCCCACGTCCATGTGCGGGAACAGCGCGTAGTCCTGGAAGACCATCGCGACGCCGCGCTCGCCCGGCTCCGCGTTCGTGACGTCTTTCTCGCCGATCGTGAGCTTTCCGGAGGTGATGCTCTCCAGCCCCGCGATCGACCGCAGCAGCGTGGTCTTCCCGCAGCCGGAGGGGCCGAGGAGCGCGAAGAACTCGCCGTCCGCGATCTCGACGTCGACACTGTCGACGCCGCGCACCCCGCCGGGGTACTCCTTGACGAGTTCGGTTGCAATGATGGCGGCCATCAGGACTTGAT
Source organism: Microbacterium maritypicum (assembly GCF_041529975.1). Lineage (NCBI taxonomy): Bacteria > Bacillati > Actinomycetota > Actinomycetes > Micrococcales > Microbacteriaceae > Microbacterium > Microbacterium maritypicum. Next base: position 3,476,548 of record NZ_CP168030.1, read on the forward strand.
CCCTCCGTGGAAGCGGAAACCGTAGCGACGGTTCACAAAGAAGTAGATGAGCAGGACAGGCACCGAGAACACCAGCGAGAACGCCGAGATCAGTCGGAGGTCGGCCTGGCCGCTCTCGGTGTAGAAGGTGTACATGAGCACGGCGGCCGGCTGCATGTCGGGCGTGCGCAGCAGCAGGAACGGAACGAGGAAGTTGCCCCAGACCTGCACGATCGTCCAGATCGCGATGAACGCGAGACCCGGGCGGGCGATCGGCACCACGATGTCCTTGAGGATGCGGAACGGGCCGGCGCCGTACAGCCGCGCCGACTCCTCGTACGACTTCGGGATCGAGTCCATGAAGTCCTTGAGGATGAAGATCACCGTCGGTAGGATCCCGCCCGCCAGCACCAGGATGACGCCGACGTGCGTGTTGATCAGCTGCAGCTGGTTGATGAGCTGGAACGTCGGCACCATGGCCGCCGTCCCCGTCACGATCGACGAGAGCAGCAGCAGACCGTAGAGGATGCCGTCGCGGCCGGGGATGCTGATCCGGCTCATCGCATACGACGCCAGGGCGCCGAGGACGATCACGAGCGCCATGGTGCCGACGCCGAGGATCAGCGAGTTGAGGATCGACTTCATCGCGTACGGGTTCTCGACCAGCCGCGCGAAGTTGTCGAGCGTCCAGTCCGGCCACGACACCGTCAGCGACGGGGTCGCGTCGAACGGAGCCAGGATCAGCCACACCATCGGCAGCGCGAAGAACAGCGACACGATGACGAGCACGACCGTGAACAGGATCCGCGAGACGAAGTGGGTCACCGAGCGGTCGCGCACGACCGTCTTGATGGTGGTCATCATGAGGTCACCTTCTTCTTCTTGGTGCTCTTACCCCGCGAGACGCGCGTGTACATCAGCGCGATCACGAGGTTGATGAGGAGCATGATGAGCGAGATCGCTGCACCGAGACCCAGCTGCCCGCCGGGGATGGCGGTCTGGTAGATGTACACCGACAGGATGTCGGTCTGACCGTTCGGCCCGCCCGCGGTGAGCAGGTAGGGCGTGAAGGTGTTGAACGTCCACAGCGTGATCAGCAGGGTGTTGGTCAGCAGGTGGCCCTTGATGTTGGGCAGGATCACGTCGCGCAGCTGCTGCCACGTGTTGGCACCGACCATGCGCGCGCTCTCAAGCTGCGACGGCGGCACGGCGCTGATCGCCGAGGAGAACAGCTGCATCGAGAACGCGGTCCCGACCCAGATGTTGAAGATGATGATGCACTCCATCGGGTGCTCGATCAGCCACGCCGCCCCCTCGGTGCCGAGGAGGGAGTTCAGGGTGCCGGTGCGCCGATCCAGGAGCGCGAGCCAGAGGAACGAGGCGACCGAGGCGGGGATGACCCAGGCGGCGAGCACGAGCGTCTCGATGAAGGTCTTCACCCCCGCACGCACGTTGCGCAACATCCAGGCCAGCGCGAAGCCGAGGATCGTCTGCCCGATGATGCCCGAGACGAGCACGAAGACGAGCGTGAGCCACAGCGAGTTCCAGAAGCGCGGATCGTTGAGAGCCGTGGAGAAGTTGTCCAGGCCGATGAACTCCGGGTTGGCGGCGGCGAAGCCGGTCAACCGGTAGTTGGTCATGCCGAGGTAGACGGTCCAGATCGCCGGGAAGAGGAGGAACAGGCCGATCAGGAGCAGACCGGGCGCCGCGAAGAGCGTGGCCCTGGCCCGACCGAGACCCGCGACATCCTCTGCGCGGCGCCGGCGGGGAGTGGTGACGCTCCCCGCCGGCATCGTTGCTTGCGTCATGGTCACTCGGAGATCGCGTCCGGACCCACGACGCCTTCGAGACCACGGACGTAGGTCTTCAGTGCATCGTCGACCGAGGTTCCGGTGGCGACGTCGAGCGTGGCCTGCTGCAGCAGCACCGACACCTGCGGGTAGGCCGCGAGTCCCGGACGGTAGGCCGTGATCGGCAGCACCTCTTCGCTGACGAAGGTGAGCATCGGGTCGGAGGAGAGCAGCTTCTCGTTCACGTCGTTGCGGGGCGAGATCGCCAGGGTGCCGGCGGCACGCGCCTCATACGCCTCGGGAGAGTTCATGAAGGCGAGCAGCTCCCACGCGAGTTCGGCGTGCTTCGAGTTGGGGTTGAGCACACGACCGGTTCCGCCGGACATCGAGACGAAGTCCTGACCGTCGATGCCCTCGCCGGGCTCGACCGCCGGGATCTTGGCGTAGCCGACGGCGCTGTCCCGGTCGACCATGGGGGCGGTTCCCACACCCTCCTCGGGGTTGATCACGGAGCGCCAGAAGTAGTCGCCCTCGAGCAGGATGCCGATCTTGCCCTCGGCGAAGAGCTGGAACGAGGTGTCGCGTCCCGAGGCCTCCTGCTGGAGGACCGGGTCGCCGAGGCCCTCGTCGACGTAGATGGTCTCGTAGAGGTCGAGCGCCTTCTCCATGCCGTCGGTCGCGCCGATCCACTTGCCGTCCTCGTAGACCTGCTCGCCGGTGCCGACCAGCATGGGCAGCAGCCCCTGCATGGTGGTCGCCTCGCCCATCGCCGTGCCGGCGTTGAGCTGGATCGGGGTGACGCCGTCGAGCTTCTTGAGGTCGCGCGACGCGTCGAGGATGTCGTCCCAGCTCTCGGGAGCCCAGTCCTCGTCGAGCCCCGCCTGCGCGAAGAGATCCTTGTTGTAGTAGAGCACGCGGCCGTCGGCGCCCTGCGGCACCCCGTAGCGGTCGCCGTCGAACGAGAGGGCGTTCTGCACGGCATCCGGGATCTGCGCCCAGCCGTCCCAGTCGTCGACCGCGTCTCCGCCGACGTCGGCGAGCGGCTTGATGTACCCGGCCTCGGCGAACTCGCCGACCCAGATGCCGTCCATGCCGATGATGTCGGCGCCCTTGCCCGACTGCAGGTCGAGGGCGATCTTGGTCTTGTAGTCCTCGTCGTCGACGCCCTGGGGCTGGAACTCGACGGTGACGTCCTTGTCCTCCGCCTTCATGGCCTTCTCGAACTCGGGGATGACCCAGTCGGCGATCCAATCCGCCTCGGCGGCGTTCTTGCCGCCGGTGATGGAGTTGGTCGTGAGGGTGAGGGTGACCGGTCCGGATTCCTCCTCGGCCTCCGGCTCTGATCCTCCGGAGCAGCCGGCGAGGACGACCGCACCGACAGTGGTGAGGGCGAACGCCGCAAGAAGGCGGCGCTTTCCATTCGTGACCATTTCTGGACCTTTCTGTGTCGCTGATCGCCGAGCGGATGCCGCTCGGTCTCGGGTGGGGGTGACTACTGCGCGGCTTCGGCGCTCGGGTCGAGTGCGAAGCCCTTCGAGAGCGCGAGCGCGCGGATCATCCGCTGCCCGACGCGCACATCGGCGATCGACTCCTCGACGCTCGCCCCGTCGGGGCGCTCGCCGCGGACCAGTGCCGCCAGCGCGAACAGCTCGTTCTCGAAAGCCTCTTGCTGCATCCAGCGCGATTCGCTCACGCGGATGCCCAGCTCCGGGTGGTTCTCGGTCACACGGAGGATCGTGGGGAGGTTGGTCACATACGGCACCCCGAAGACGAGCTCGATCGAGCCGGTCTCGTGGTGGAAGGTGACGGTCTCCTGGTAGTCGGGGTAGGCGTCGATGTAGTGCCAGTCGAGCGTCCACGGTGTCTCGTCACGGGCGAGCGCACCGCGCAGGTGGACCGACCCGGGCATCTTCCGCCCCCAGTGCTGCGCGAAGTCCACGTCGCCCAGACCCCCGACGAGCATGCGCAGCAGTCCGACGTCGTGGACGATCGAGCCGAGCACGACGTTCGTGTAGAGCGCGCGCAGGTCGACGGGGAGGTCGGAGCCGACGGCCGAGTCGACGATCGCCGACGTGGCGTCGATCAGCGACGCGAGGGTGTCACGGGAGACGTCGCCGGTGGGTGCCGCGAGGCGGGCGTACGCGAGCTGGGAACCGTCCAGCGGGTGCATCACCTGCACGCTCACCGCGCGCAGGTCGACGTCGGCGAGGAGCTCCTTCGCTCGGAGCGATGCGAGGTCGTACTCCTTCATGTAGCCAACGCGCACCCAGTCGCGCAGATCGATACCCGTCTCGGCGGCGTGGGCGGCGAGCGCGTCGAGCTCGGCGAGCGAGTAGGCGAGGGGCTTCTCGGCGAGCACCCGGATGTCGGCTCGCACCAGGCGCAGCGTGTCGCCGGCGTGAGAGCCCGTGGTGGCGAGGATGGCGGCGTCGATCACGAGCGCGCCCTCGTCCTTCGCGGCGATCAGGGCGTCGACGGACGAGAACCGACGGTCGTCGGCGACCCCGTAGCGGGCGGCCATGTCGGCGGTGCGCTCGGCGGAGAGGTCGACGAGGGCGGCGATCTCGAAGCTCTCGGCGTTCCGGCGCAGCAGCGGCAGGTGGACGCTCTGGCTGATCGCTCCCAGTCCGATGACGGCGACGCGCGTGACGCTCATGCGAACCACTTCCGGAGGGCGTCGCGGTTGGCGATCTGCTCGGCCTTGGCCTGCTCGACCTCGGTGGCGGAGCGGGGAACCACGTCCTGCTCGACGATCAGCCACCCGTCGTATCCGCTGTCGATGATCTCGTCGACGAGCTCGGTGACGGCCAGGTCGCCTTCGCCCAGGGGCACGAAGACGCGCTTCTCCCACACCGACCGCATCGGGTCGTCGGTCTGCAGCGCCTCACGCAGGATCTGCGTGCGTGCGTCTTTCAGGTGCAGGTGGTTGATGCGGTCGCGCCAGCGACGGTAGTCGGGCAGCGGGTCGCCTCCGCCGATGAGGAGGTGACCGGAGTCGAAGGTGAGTCCGACATCGGTCGTCTCGAGCAGGGCGTCGACTTCTTCCGGTGTCTCCACGTAGGTGCAGGCGTGGTGGTGGAACGTGGGCTCGAGCCCGCGGTCGCGCACCCGGGCGGTCGTGATGTTCACGCGATCGGCGAACCGGGCCCAGTCGTCGCCGCGGAGCGTGAGCTTGGGAGCACCACCGGGGCGCGCCTTGCGCTCGGCACTGCCGGAGTCGGCGAGGGTCGGGAGCGGGGCGAGGACGGGGCCGGTCTCGGCGGCGGCGACGAGGACGTCGAGGATGCCGTCGAGGCCGGCGAGCGCGCGCTCGAATTCGTCACCGGTGCCTGCGAAGGGCAGATCGATCCATCCGCCGGCGAGCTCGAGGCCGTACCTCTGCAGGCGATCCGTGAGATCCGCCCCGCGACCGAGGAGGCCGACCGGGCCGAGGTCGATGCCCTGGTAGCCGGCTTCGCTGATCCAGCGCGCGAGCTCCTCCCCTTCGGGGAGAGCGACGAGATCCGGCCGAGCCAGCTCGAAGACTCCGTAGCTCACCGGCGCATTCGCGATACGGATCACTCGATTTCCTTTCTCCATTGAACGGTCGGACCCGAGGCCCGGTGAAAATGTTAGCAGGTAATTACATATGCATCAATCGTCGTCCGAGAAGCCCTGGACGACGACGGATCGCACCCCATCGAGTCGCGCGATCGCGTCGATCAGCTCCGATCGCATCTCGGGCGAAGCCTCCGCGAACTCGAGCGTCGCGCGCATGTCGGAGTCCCCGTGGATCCGCGCGGCACCGAGGAGGGTGGCGGGAAGACCGCGGCGCTCGGCGGCGGCGAGCACCTCGCGGATGGCGCCGCGCTCGGACTCGTACTGCAGCGTGACCCGCAGCCGCTCCGGCTCGGGGCGCACGCGGTCGCGTACGCGGGACAGGGGTCCGACCGTCAGCAGGTGCAGCCCCGTGCCGGCGATCGCCAGCAGCGGCATGTTGGCCCCGCACGCCATGCCGATCGCCGCCACGACCCAGATGGTCGCGGCGGAGGTCAGCCCGGAGACGGCGTTGTTGCGCACGAAGATGACGCCGGCGCCGAGGAAGCCGATGCCGGAGACCACCTGCGCCGCGATGCGAGAGGGATCGACGGCCACGTCCGGGCCGAGCACTCCCTCGAATCCGTACGCCGAGATCAGCGTGAAGATCGCCGAGCCGATCCCCACCAGCACATGCGTCCGCAGGCCCGCGCTCTTGAGCTTGCGCGACCTCTCGACCCCGACGGCGAGCGAGAGGACGAACGCCAGGGCGAGGAGTCCGAGCTCCACGAGCAGGTGCGGATCCCCCACTATGCTCACGAGAACTCCACCATGTCCGAACAATAGCACTTTATGCATTTCACGGGCCAGGTCACCCACGGAACCGATGTCTCCGCGCGCCTCACCGCCCGGATCCGCCGAAAAAGAGGCGACATAGGCGATCGTATGATTGTCGCTACAATATGACTCCCTCACAGAAAGCGGAGCACCATGGCCGATCTCGTCACTCCGTGGCCAAACGATCTGTTCGCCGACATCGACCGCACGGGACCCGTCCCGCTCTACTTCCAGGTGTCGACGCGCCTCCAGAGCGCGATCCAATCCGGCGCCATCCCCGCCGGCGCCCGCCTCGAGAACGAGGTCTCGATCGCCGAGCAGCTCGGCCTGTCGCGACCCACCATCCGACGCGCCATCCAGGAACTCGTCGACAAGGGTCTGCTCGTGCGACGCCGCGGCATCGGCACCCAGGTCGTGCAGGGATCCGTCACGCGCCAGGTCGAGCTCACCAGCCTGTTCGAAGACCTGCAGAGCGCCCATCACGAACCGGGGACGCAGGTGCTCACCCACGAGGTCATCGCGGCATCCGACGAGGTCGCGGCCGCATTGGCACTCGCCCCCGGCACCGAGGTGCTGCACCTGCGCCGACGACGCAGCACCGACGGCGTCCCCGTCGCCGTGCTGGAGAACTACCTGCCGGGCGAGTTCGCGAACATCTCGTCGGAGCAGCTCGAATCGCGCGGTCTCTACCAGGTGCTGCGTGCGCGCGGCGTCGCCATCCGCGTCGCCAAGCAGAAGATCGGAGCGCGGCGGGCGGAGGCGGACGAGCCCGAGCTGCTGGAGATCGAAGCCGGCGGGCCGCTGCTGACGATGGAGCGCATCTCGTTCGACCAGTCCGGCGCGGCGATCGAGTTCGGACACCACTGCTACCGGCCCGACCTCTACCGCTTCGAGACCACGCTCGTCGCCAAGTAGTCCGCAAGCCCCTGGGGCAGCGGATGTCGCCTCCGTAGACTGACCCCATGGATGACGCGCTGTGGATCATCGGGATCATCGTCGGCCTGATCGTCGTCGTCGCGATCCTGGCCGTCGCGCTGCGCGGAATGCGGCCGAAGCTGCCGGAGCCGCAGGTCTTCACACCGACGGCCGCGACGCCGCGCTCCGCGCCCGCCTCCTCGGCATCGGCACCCACCTCCGGACTCACGCCCGACGTCGTCGCCGAGATCGACCGGCTCGTCGGAGCGGGGCACAAGATCCACGCCATCAAGCTCTACCGCGACCACACCGGCGTGGGCCTGAAAGAGGCGAAGGATCGCGTGGAGCACCGGTCGGCCAGCACGACCGCTCCCCACCTCGCCGCCGTGTCGAACGCCACCGCCGTGCACTCCGCCATCACCCCGAGCGCGCTGACGCCGTCGACCGTGCGCGCCTCGCTGCCGGCATCCGTGGCATCCGAGATCGATGCGCTCATCGCCCGCGATTCCCGGATCGGCGCGATCAAGCTGCTCCGGGAGCAGACGGGCCTCGGCCTCAAGGAGTCGAAGCTCCTGATCGACGCCTGGGTTCCGCACCGCAGCTGAGCGCGACGGACCGGTACCTCCCCGCGCGGAAGCGGACTCCCCGGCGAGGGAGAATGGGAGGGTCCCCCACCCCAAGGAGCCTCATGACAGACCGTCTCGACCGCGCCCGCAGCACCGGCATCCTCGCCGTGCTCCGCGCTTCGTCCCCCGAGCTGGCCCTGGAGGCCTCCGAGGCGATCATCCGCGGTGGGGTCACCGGTATCGAGGTGACCTTCTCGACGCCCGACGCGCCCGCCGTGATCCGCGAGCTCATCACCCGCCACGGTGACGCCGCGTACATCGGCGCCGGAACCGTGACGACCGCCGCGCAGGCAGCGGCGGCCGCGGATGCGGGGGCGGAGTTCCTCGTCAGCCCCGGCACGCTCCCCCACCTGACCCGCACGATGCTCGACACCGATCGCGTCGTGATGACCGGGGCCATGACGCCCACCGAGGTCATGAGCGCACTCGAACTCGGCGTCGACGTGGTGAAGATCTTCCCGGCGTCGCTGGGCGGTCCGTCGTACCTCGGCGCGCTGCGCGGACCGTTCCCCGACGCCCCGCTCATGCCGACCGGCGGCGTGAGCCCCGACAACCTCGCAGCCTGGTTCGCGGCGGGTGCCGTCGCGGTCGGCGCCGGCGGCGACCTGGCCAACGGCGCATCGATCGCGGCATCCGACTGGGCGGACATCGAGCAGCGCGCCGCCCGGTTCACGGCAGCGCTCGCCGCCGCTCGCGGCTGATCGACCCGGCGGCGTTCAGCCTCGTTTGGTATACCAGACGCATGCGTGCGCGACCGATCCTCGTCCTCAGTGCACTCGTCGCCGTCCTGCTGACCGCGACGGCCTGCACCGCGAACCCCGCCCCGCCCGCACCGACACCGGAGGTCTCCATGTCCGACGCCACTCAGGACCTGCTCGTCGCCGCCGCCAGCGGAGACGCGGATGCCGTGCGCGCGGCCCTCGATGCGGGAGCGGCGATCGAGGCGCGGGGCGACGGCGGCATGACCGCCCTGGTCGCGGCGACCAAGGGAAATCAGGTCGACGCGGCACGAGTGCTCATCGAGGCCGGTGCCGACGTGAACGCGAAGGACGACATCCAGGACTCCGCCTACCTGTACGCCGGCGCCCGCGGGCACGACGAGATCCTGCGTCTGACGCTCGAGAGCGGCGCCGACCTGACGAGCACGAACCGCTTCGGGGGCACCGCCCTGATCCCGGCCTCCGAACGCGGACTGCTGTCGACGGTCGAGATCCTGCTCGAGGCGGGTGTCGACCCGAACCACGTCAACAACCTGAACTGGACGGCGCTGCACGAGGCGATCGTGCTCGGCGACGGCTCCTCCCGCTACTTCGAGGTCGTGCGCGCGCTCCTCGACGGCGGGGCGGACATCGGCATCCCCGACGGCGACGGTGTGCTGCCGGTCGACCTCGCGAGGAGCCGCGGCTACGACGCGATCGTCGCCGAGCTCGAACGGTGATCGCCCTCGACCCGTGGGCCTGGGCCGCCCTCGCCGTGGCCGCGGTCACGATCGGCATCTCGAAGACCGCGCTGCCCGGCGGCAGCATCCTGGCCATCGCCCTGTTCGCCGCGGTGCTGCCCGCCCGCACCTCGACGGCCGCGACCCTGCTGCTGCTCATGGTGGGCGACCTGTTCGCGCTCTTCGCCTACCGCCGGCACGCCCACTGGCCGACGCTGCTGCGCCTCGCCCCCGCGGTGATCGCGGGGCTCCTCGTCGGGTTCGCGTTCCTCGCACTCGCCGGTGACGGGGTGGTCCGCCGGGCCATCGGCGTGATCCTGCTCCTGATGATCGCCGTGACCCTCTGGCGCCGGTGGCGGCAGAGCAAGGCCGACGCGGCGGCCCCGCCGTCGGGCGGCATCGTGCTCGCGGGCGCCTACGGCACGCTCGGTGGTTTCACGACCATGGTCGCCAACGCGGGCGGACCGGTCATGTCGATGTACTTCCTGGCCACCCGCACGCCCGTGCAGGTGTTCCTCGGCACCTCGGCGTGGTTCTTCGCCATCATCAACGTGATCAAGGTGCCGTTCCTCGCCGGCCTCGGGCTCTTCCACGCGCCGGTGCTGCTGATGGATGCCGTGCTCGCCCCGCTCGTGGTGATCGGCGCCCTGCTCGGCCTGCGGGTCGCGCGGCGCATGAACCAGCGCGTGTTCGACCGCATCGTGATCGTGCTGACGGTCCTCGGCGCGGTGTACCTGCTGATCTGAGCGCTCGGGCGCCCACCCTCAGTCGAGGAAGATGTCCGGGAACAGCGCGCTGTCGGGTGTGCCGGGGATCGCGGCGTAGCCAGAGAAGTCGGTCACGCCGTCGGCCTCGAGCACGTCTTCCACGATGAGCGACTGCCCGGTGTACGACGCCGCGGGCTTGAGCAGCACGGCGTACGCGGCATCGGCATAGATCTCGGGGGTGCGGCTCGCGGCCATGACCTTGTCGCCGCCGAGCAGGTTCTGCACCGCCGCGGTCGCGATCGTGGTGCGGGGCCACAGCGTGTTGGCGGCGATCCCGTCGCGCGCGAACTCCGCCGCGAGACCGAGCGTCGCCAGCGTCATGCCGAACTTCGCCAAGGTGTATCCCGTGTGCGCGCCGAGCCACTTCGGGCTCGGATTCAGGGGCGGCGAGAGGGAGAGGATGTGGGGATTCTCGGCATCCTTCAGGATCGGCACGGCCGCGCGGGACAGCATGAAGGTGCCGCGCACGTTGACGTCCTGCATCAGGTCGTACTTCTTGGCACCCAGGTCGAGCGAGCGGGAGAGGTCGATGACGCTGGCGTTGTTGATGACGATGTCGATGCCGCCGAACTCGCCCTGCGTCTTCATGACCGCTTCGGTGATGTCGTCGTCGTCGCGCACGTCGCCGACGATCGGGAGTGCGTTGCCGCCGGCTGCCCGGATCTGCTCGGCGGCGGTGTGGATGGTGCCTTCGAGCTTCGGATGCGGGGTGTCGGTCTTCGCGAGCATGGCGATGTTCGCCCCGTCGGCGGCCGCCCGCAGCGCGATCGCGAGGCCGATTCCGCGGCTGCCGCCCGACATCAGGATGGTCTTTCCGGCAAGGGACATGGTTTCTCCTGGGTTCTGATCGCGACGGGAAGAGGGGGTGTCGGTCATCTCGGGGCCATGCGGATGGCGCCGTCGAGACGGATGGTCTCGCCGTTGAGGTACCCGTTCTCGACGATCTGCTGCACGAGGGCGGCGTACTCGTCGGGGCGACCGAGGCGCGACGGGAAGGGGACCTGCTGGCCGAGGGAGTCCTGAGCTGCCTGCGGGAGGCCCATCAGCATCGGGGTCTCCATGATGCCGGGGGCGATCGTGCACACGCGGATGCCGTGGCGGGCGAGTTCGCGTGCCACGGGGAGGGTCATCGCGTGCACCCCACCCTTGGACGCGGAGTAGGCGGGCTGGCCGATCTGACCATCGAAAGCCGCGACGCTCGCGGTGTTGACGATGACGCCGCGCTCCTCGTCGTGCAGCTCGTTCCGGGCCATCACGGCCGACGCCTGGGAGATGACGTTGAACGTGCCGACGAGGTTGATGCGGATCACGCGCTCGAAGTCGGCGAGCACCGCGGGATTGCCCTCACGGTCGAGCACCTTGGCGGGCGGCGCGATGCCGGCGCAGTTCACGACCACGCGCAGCGGAGCGGCGGACTGCGCGGCGGCCACGGCTGCCTGCACCTCGTCGGCGTTCGTGACGTCGGCCGCGACGAAGAGTCCGCCGAGCTCGTCCGCGATCTCCGCCCCCTTCGACGAGGGGAGGTCGATGATCGTGACGTGAGCTCCCGCGGCGACGAGCCGGCGCGCGGTGGCGAGCCCGAGGCCCGAGGCCCCTCCGGTGATGAGTGCACCCTGACCGCTGATCTGCATCTGAGGTTCTCCTTCGAACGTCGTTGCGACACGCTTCGCTGGAACGCGGTCTCAGCCTACGTGGTTCCTGGTTCCACCACGAAACGGGTGGCGCCCGCCCGCAGGAAGCGCGTTCAGAGCGAGCCTACGACACCGCCTCCACGAAGAACGGTCCCGTCGTCCGAAGCCTCCCGCAGATATCGGTCCCCCGTCCGAAGCCTGCGGCAGGATGGGAGCATGACCATCCCCACCGACGACGTCGTCGTGCCCGATCGCGTCCGGCTCCTCGCCCGCGGCGCCGACCTCGAGTGCGTGTGGCGGAACGACTACGGCGGGCTGACGTTCCGTGCCACCGGCCAGGGCGATCCGTTCTTCATCAAATGGGGGCCGCGGAACCTCGAGTTCACCCTGAGCGACGAGGCGGAGCGGATGCAGTGGGCGTCGCAGTGGATCACGGTGCCGACCGTGCTCGAGAGCGGCGGCGACGAGACGCACGAGTGGATGGTCACGGCCGCGCTCGACGGGCTGAGCGCCGTGGACCCGCGGTGGGTCGCCGAACCCGCGGTCGCCGTTCGTGCCGTCGGCGAGGCACTCCGCGCCATGCACGACGCCCTTCCCGTCGCGGACTGCCCCTGGGACTGGAGCGTGTCATCGCGCATCGAGAACGCCGAACGGCGCGGGATCGTCGTGCCGGACCACCTCCGGACCGCGCCCGAGATCGACCTCCTCGTCGTCAGCCACGGCGACGCCTGCTGCCCGAACACACTGGTCGGCGACGACGGCCGCTGGCTCGCGCACGTCGACCTGGCGCTGCTCGGTGTGGCCGACCGCTGGGCCGACATCGCCGTCGCCGCCATGAGCACCGAGTGGAACTACGGCCCCGGCTGGGAGGACGCGCTCATCGAGGCCTACGGAGTCGAGCCCGACCGCGAGCGCCTCGCCTACTACCGCGAGCTCTGGAACGCCGCCTGACCCCGCGCTGACACCGCGCTCAGGCGCCGGGGCCGAGGATGAAGTTCCACGCCCCGGTGGCGATGGCGGCGGCGATCGCGATGCCGGAGATCGCGGCCCCCACGGCGAGCAGCATCCACTCGGCCGCGCCGAACCGTGACTCGCGCGCCCAGGTCCGCCGCCCCGGCGCTCCGAATCCCCGCGCCTCCATGGCGGTGGCGAGCTTCGCCCCGCGCCGGATCGACAGCACGAGCAGCGCGAACGCCATCCCGAGGAACCGGCGGATGCGACCGCGATCGGCCACGCCCCTCGCCCGGCGGGCGAGCTCGAGCGCACGCCAGTCGTCGAGGAACAGACCGACCATCCGCAGCCCGGCGAGCGCCCCGAGCACGAACCGGGCGGGAAGTCGCACGATCTGGCCGAGGCCGTCGGCGAGGTCGGTCGGGTCGACCGTGATGAACAGGACCACCGAGGGCAGCGCGATCGCGAGCACCCGCAGCATCGTGGCGAGCGCGAGCGCGAGCGATCCCTCGCTGATCCGCAGCACGAACCAGTCGACGTAGACGGTGCCGCTCGTCTCGCCGTAGAGCGCGATGGTCAGGCCGGTCAGGGGTGCGGCGAGCCAGACCGGCCAGGTGCGCATCCAGAACTCGCGCCAGCCGATTCCGGCGAACAGGAAGAGCACGAACTCCAGCACGAGCGCGACGGATGCCGACACCGGATCGAGCGTCAGGATCAGCGGCACCGCGATCAGCGCGCTGACGCCGAGCTTGGCCACCGGGTTGACGGCGGCGAGGGCTCCGGTGCGCGCCTGCGTGTCGAGCAGGGTCACGACACGCCCCCGAGTTCGAACCGCTCGGCGTGCAGCGCGCGCGCGACATCGAGGTCGTGGGTGATCGTGACGATCGCCGACCCCTCGTCGCGGAGCGCCGCGAGCATGGCGACGAGTTCCGCCCAGGTGCGGGCGTCCTGCCCGAAGGTGGGCTCGTCGAGCACGAGCACCCGCGGCCGGGTCGCGATGGCCGCGGCGACCGTGAGGCGACGTTTCTCGCCGCCGGAGAGCGTGTACGGGTTGGCGGCGGCGAGGTGCGTCAGGCGCAGTCGCGCGAGCAGCTCGTCGCTGCGCACGGCGATCTCGTCTTCGTCCATCCCGAGCGCGCGCGGTCCGACGGCCAGCTCTTCGCGCACGGTCTTCGCGAGCAGCTGATGCTCGGGCTCCTGGAACACCATGCCGATGCGGGTCAGCAGATCCCGCGAGGCCCAGCGGATCGGCGAGGGGTCCGCCCCGGCGGCGAGCACGGCGGATGCCGTCAGGTCACCCGCAGCAGGCGGAAGCAGCCCCGCGAGGGTCAGTCCGAGCGTGGACTTACCGGCGCCGTTCGGGCCGGTGATCGCCAGCACCTGACCGGCGCGCACATCGAGGTCGATGCCGGTGGCGACCGGGCGTCCCTTGACGCGGGCGACGGCGAGTCCGCGCGCCGAGAGCAGAGTCTCGCCCGGTGTCCCGCGCGGGGGCGGCGGGGCGGCGGGGGCGTGCCCCGGCACCCACACGCCGTCGGCCGCGAGTCGTGCACCCTGGTCACCGAGTACCTCAGCGGGCGCTCCGTCTGCCACCACTCCCCCGGCGCCGATCACGATCACCCGTGTGATGAGCGGCAGCCACACCTCGAGGCGGTGCTCGACGACGATGAGCGTCGCGGGCTGTGCCTGCAGCATCCGCTGCACCGCGTCACGCACCTCGACGACACCGGCCGGGTCGAGGTTGGCGGTCGGCTCGTCGAGCAGCACGAGCCCCGGACGCATCGCGAGCATGCCGGCGAGCGCGAGCCGCTGCTTCTGCCCGCCGGAGAGCGCCTTGGTCGGGTGGTCCAGCGGCACATCGAGGCCGACGGCATCCAGCGCCGCCTCCACCCGGGGCCAGATCTGCGCCCGTGGCACGCCGAGGTTCTCGCAGCCGAACGCGACATCGTCGCCGGCTCGCGCCAGGATCACCTGCGAGTCCGGGTCCTGCAGCACGAGACCGGCGCGCCCCCGGGTGGCGACGGCGGGAGCGCCGTCGACGAGCAGTTCGCCCGCGCTCTCGCCTTCCTCCTCGCCGCCGAGCACGCCCGCGAGACCGTGGAGCAGCGTGGACTTGCCCGCCCCGGAAGCCCCGAGCACCAGCACACGCTCACCGGGGTCGATGCGGAACGAGACGTCGCTCAGCGCCCAGGCGAGGCGACTCGCGTGGCGCCACCCCCAGCCGCGCGCCTCGACGGCGGCGGGGACGGTGTGATCCGCCGCCATCAGACGCGGACGCGTGCCTCGCGCCCGGAGCCGAATCGGTCGAGCGCTCCGGTCGCGGCGATGCCTCGCGCCAGCACCCAGGACAGCGCCCCCGCGATGACGGCACCGGAGATGACCGTGCTGATGAGGTAGATCGTCGTGAAGGCGGGCCCGGAGCCGGCGTACCAGAGCACGAGGTTGTTGATCCCGCCGGCGAGGGCAGCACCGGCACCCGCGAGGATCGCGACCGGCAATGACCAGCGGCGGTAGAAGAAAAGGAGGAAGACCAGTTCGGCGCCGAGACCCTGCACGAGTCCGGCTTCGAGAGTGAGGAATCCGCCCCACTGGTTGCCGATGAGGGCCGAGACGACCGCCGCGAGCAGCTCGACGTAGATCGCCGCGCCCGCCTTGCGGATGATCAGCCCGCCGAGGACGCCGGCGAAGAGCCACGGGCCGTCGAGAAGCCCCTGGACGCCGGGGAGCAGCGGCTCGAGCAGGGCCTTCGGGCCGAGGTACCCGACGTTCCACGCCAGGAAGATCAGGCCTGCGGCGACGCCGATGACGCTGGCGACGACGATGTCGACGATGCGCCAGCGCAGGAAGCTCCTGGCCGGGGGCGTGGCCGGGGCCTTGGTGGACGCCGATGTGGACGTGGACGTGCTCATCTGAACTCCTCCCTGCGCTGGCATGACCCAGATCAGGTTCGACGGTCGAAGCGCGATTCGCTCCCTCTCAGCCCGGCTCGCCGGACTCCCGTGGTTGTGCTGAAGAGCCTACCGGCTCGCGACACCCCGCGGGCGACGAGGCTGCGCGCCGCGCAACGCGCCCGGGATTGGGTACCGTAAACGAGTGACCGCTTCAGATCCCGCCGACGAGGCGACGGGCGTCGTCGATGGCGACGGCTCGCCGGACGCCGTCCCCTCCGGACCGGTCGACGACCTGCCGGTCGCGGTGGATGCTGCCCCCGCAGACTCCGCCGACACCTCCGCGTTCGCCGCCGACCGGCTGTTCGCGGGCGATGTGCGCCCTCCGGACGCCGTCGTGGCCCCGGCGATCCCGGTCGACTCCGCGGCGATCGGCGCGCTGTTCACGACACCGGGCTCCACGGGCGGCGGCGTCGATCACGAACCCGAGCTGCTCTCCGAACCCGCAGCGGAGCCCGTCGAGGCCGCCGGCCTCGTAGAGCCCATCGAGCCCATCGAGCCCGTCGAGCCTGTCGAGCCTGTCGAGCCCGTGGATGCGACGCCGCCGACACCCCCGCTGACCAAACCGCCGTTCGTCCCGGCCGAGCGGACAGCCGGTGAAGAGCCGGCGGACGACACGAATGCTCTCCTCCACGCGAGCGCACCGCAGTGGGCGGATGACACGACCGGAGCGACGGCCCTCACCTGGGTCGATGCCGCGACGGTCGCCGCGCACCCGCCTCTCGCCACTCTCGACGAGCCGGCCGAGGCCGAGCAGTCAGGCGGGCTGATGCGCGGGGCCCACCTGCGACCGGCGATCGCCCGTCCGGGGGTCCTGGTGCCGTTGGCGACGCTCGTCGCGATCGTCGCCGCCTACGCCGGTACGACGATGCTGTGGCCACTGCACGAAGTCCCTCCGACGGTGCAGTCCGTCGAATTCGAGACCACTCCCGCCGCCGCGGCTGCGATCACCTGGCCCGGCGAGGGCAGCGCGGCTGTCGGCATCGGCGGGCTGAGCACGGTGGCCTCGAATCCCGGTGCCGTGAGCATCGCGAGCATCACCAAGGTCGTGAGCAGCCTGATGGTGCTCGACCGGATGCCGCTGGCGCTCGGCGAGCAGGGCCCCGAGTTCCGCTTCAGTTACCGCGACAGCGTGGAGTACTGGGACTACCGGCGCAGTGATCAGTCCGCGCTGGATGTGCCCGTCGACGGTGTGCTGACCGAATACCAGATGCTGCAGGGCACGCTCCTGGGGTCGGCGAACAACTACATCGACCGGCTCGCGTCCGAGATCTGGGGCTCCGACCGGGAGTTCGCGTCCGCCGCGGAGACCTGGCTGAGGGAGCGCAACCTCACCGGCATCACGGTCGTGACCCCGTCGGGCTTCGACGAACGCAACGTCTCGACGCCCGACTCGCTCATCGCACTGGGCGAGCTGGCGATGCAGAATCCGGTGTTCGCGGAGATCGTGGGCACGAAGTCGGTGGACCTCCCCGGCGCGGGCACGGTCGTCAACACGAACGGGATGCTCGCCGATCCGGGTGTCGTCGGCATCAAGACCGGCACGCTGGTCGGTTGGAACCTGCTCACCGCGAAGGATGTGACCGTCGGCGACACGACGGTGAAGTTGTACGCCGCCGCGCTGAACCAGGCGGGCGACGATGAGCGGCTCGCCCTGACCCGCTCGCTGTTCGCCGAGACCGAAGCTGCACTGCAGGCGCAGGGCCCGGCGGTCGCCGCGGGCACGGTCGTCGGACGCGTCACGACCCAGTGGGGCGAGGATGTCGAGGTCGTCACCGACTCCGACGCCGATGTGGTGCTGTGGAACGGTGCCCTCGCCACAGCCACCCCGGCCTTCGACCTCGCGGACGAGCGCGATGAAGACGGCACGGTGGGGACGATGACCGCTGCCGGCCCGCTCGACAGCGTCACGGTTCCCCTGGTCCTGGCCGAAGATGTCGAGGGACCGAGCCCCTGGTGGCGTCTGACCCACCCGCTCGAGCTCCTGGGCATCACCACCGACCCGCGCTGACTCTCGCGCCGAGATCGCGCCGATCGTCGCCGAACCACCGCCGCCTGACTCTCTCACTCCGAGGAGTCAAAGAACGCCGCCTCCAGCCCTTCGGAGGCGGCGTTTTTTGACTCCTCACCTGCTGAGCATGTCGCTCTGCGCGGCAGGATGCCGGTCGAGCAGAACAGCGCACGCAGAACAGCGCCCCACCCCGCGAGTGCGGGATGGGGCGCTGTTCTGCGTGCGTCGCTGCGCCGGACGCGGATCAGCCGCGAGGGGCGGAGCCGTCGGCCCCGTCCTCGAGGAGAGCCTGCGCGGCGGCGACCTCGGCCGCGGGCGCCTGGGCCCCGACCGAGGCTCCGGCCACGGCAGCGGCTTCTTCCTTCGCGCTCTCGTCGTCGCCGGCCTCTCCGGTGACGACGACGGGCGTCGATCCGGTGAGGGCGTCTTCGGCGTCGATGTCGGTCGCCGCCTGCTCGAACTGCGACTGGTACAGCCGCCAGTAGGCGCCCTGCGCGGAGATGAGCTCGTCGTGCGTGCCCTTCTCCACGATGTCGCCGTGCTCCATCACGAGGATGAGGTCGGCGTCGCGGATGGTCGACAGACGGTGCGCGATCACGAACGACGTGCGCCCCTCGCGGAGCGCGGCCATCGCGTGCTGCAGCAGCAGCTCGGTGCGGGTGTCGACCGCCGACGTGGCCTCATCGAGGATGAGGATCGACGGCTGCGCGACGAATGCCCTGGCGATCGTGATGAGCTGGCGCTCGCCCGCGGAGACGTTCGCGGCATCCTCGTCGAGCACCGTGTCGTAGCCCTCGGGGAGGGCGTGCACGAAGCGGTCGACGTAGGTCGCCTTGGCGGCGGCGAGAACCTCTTCGTCGGTCGCCGTGGAGCGACCGTATCGGATGTTCTCGCGGATGCTGCCGGCGAACAGCCACGGGTCCTGCAGCACCATGCCGGTGCGTGAGCGCAGTTCGTCGCGGGTCGCCTCGGCGATGTCCTGGCCGTCGAGCATGATGCGCCCGCCGCTGAGCTCGTAGAAGCGCATGATCAGGTTGACCAACGTCGTCTTGCCGGCGCCCGTCGGGCCGACGATCGCGACCGTCTGCCCCGGCTCCACCCGGAACGACAGGTCCCGGATGAGCGGGCGCTCGGGCGTGTACGAGAACGCGACGTTCTCGAACTCGATGACACCCTTGCCCTCCACGAGCTCGGGAGCATCGGCGTCGTCCGCCTCCTGCTCGTCGGCGTCGAGCAGCTCGAACACCCGCTCGGCGGATGCCGTGCCCGACTGGACCACCGCAGCCATGCCACCCAGCTCGGACAGCGGCTGCGTGAACTGCTGCGAGTACTGGATGAACGCCTGCACGTCGCCGAGACGCAGCTGTCCGTTCGCGACCATCAGACCGCCGAGCACCGCGATGCCCACATAGCTGAGGTTTCCGACGAACATCATCGCCGGCATGATGATGCCGGAGAGGAACTGCGCCTTGAAGCTCGCCTGGAACAGCTCTTCGTTCTCGACCTGGAACTTGTCGAGCGCATCCTTCTCGCGTCCGAAGACCTTCACCAGCGCGTGGCCGGAGAACGCTTCCTCGACGCGGGCGTTCAGTCGCCCGACCTTGCGCCACTGCGTGCCGAAGGCCTTCTGCGAACGCGGTCCGATGATGCCGAAGATCACGCCCATGAGAGGCAGCGTGATGAGTGCGACGAGCGCGAGCTGCCACGAGATCGAGAACATCATGACGAGCACGCCGATCACGGTGAGCACCGAGGTGAGTGCACCGGAGAGCGACTGCTGCATCGTCTGCGTGATGTTGTCGATGTCGTTCGTGACGCGCGAGATCAGTTCACCGCGCTGCACCTTGTCGAAGTACGCCAGCGGCAGACGGTTGATCTTCGCCTCGACGGACTCGCGCAGGCGCCACATGGTGCGCACCATGATCACGTTGATGACGTAACCCTGGATCCAGGTGAGGAATGCCGCAGCCACGTAGATCGCGAGCACCGCGGCGATCACCAGACGCAGCGCCTCGAAGTCGACGCCCTGGCCGACCGTGAAGTCGCCCAGCGCCCCGACCTGGTTCGCGAAGTCGTCCTGACCGGAACCACGCAGCGCATCGATCACGACGTCCTGTGGTGTGCCCGCGGGGAAGCCGGGGAAGTCGCCGTTCGGCTGCCCGAGCTGGATGGAGATGAATCCCTTGTAGACGAGGTTCGTCGCCTCGGCGAGCACCTTGGGCGCCGCGACCGTGAGTACGACGCCGATGGCACCGAGGATCGACACGAAGACGAACCAGATCGCGGAGGGCTTCAGCAGCCCGATCATGCGCGCGAAGCTCGGACCGAAGTTGTCGGCCTTGCCCGGCGCGACGCTGTCCCAGTCGCCGGAGTTCTGACGAGCCTGCTCGGCGAGCTCGGCCTCGTACTGCTCTTCGGCCGACAGCTCGACCTCGGCCACGGCCGTCGTCGCCTTGCCGCGGCTGCGGCCGCGCTTGGCCTTGCCCTGTTCGTCGTTCAGTTCGCTCATGCGTCCACCCCCAGCTGCGACTCGACGATCTCCCGGTAGGTGTCGTTCGTCTCGAGCAGCTGCTCATGCGTGCCGACGCCGACCATGGTGCCGCCGTCGAGGACGACGATGCGGTCGGCGTCCGTGATCGTGGAGACGCGCTGCGCGACGACGATCTTCGTCACGTGCGGGAGTTCCCGCCACAGCGCCTGGCGCAGCCGGGCATCCGTGGTGAGGTCGAGCGCCGAGAACGAGTCGTCGAACACGAGGATCTTCGGCTGGTGCACGATCGCACGCGCGATCGCGAGACGCTGACGCTGACCGCCGGAGACGTTCGTGCCGCCCTGGGCGATGCGCGAGTCGAGCCCGTCGGGCATCTCCTCGACGAAGTCACGTCCCTGCGCGATGTCGAGCGCGTGCCAGAGCTCCTCGTCGGTCGCCTCCTCGCGTCCGTAGCGCAGGTTCGACGCGACGGTTCCGGTGAAGAGGAACGGACGCTGCGGTACGAGGCCGATGCTGTCCCACAGCGACTCGACGTCGGCCTCGCGCACATCCGTGCCGCCGACGTGCACGGATCCGCCCGAGACGTCGAAGAGCCGCGGGATGAGCGAGATGAGCGTCGTCTTGCCGGAACCGGTGGATCCGACGATCGCCACCGTCTCTCCGGGCTCGGCCGCGAAGCTGATGCCGCGCAGCACCGGGGAGTCGGCACCGGGGTAGGTGAACTCCACATCGTCGAGCGCGACGGCTCCGGGAACCGGGAACTCGGTGACGCCGTTCTCGGGGCGGACCAGCGTGGACTCCGAGTCGAGCACCTCGCCGATGCGCTCGGCCGAGACCGCGGCGCGCGGGATCATCATCGCCATGAAGCTCGCCATGATGACGCCGCCCATGATCTGACCGATGTACTGCATGAAGGCGAACAGCGTGCCGACCTGCACCGTGCCGTTGTTGACCTCGATGCCGCCGAACCAGATGACCGAGACGACGGTCACGTTGAGGATGAGCATGAACAGCGGGAACAGCAGCACGAAGAGCGAGCCGACCTTGCGGCCGACCACCATGATGTCGGTGTTGGCTCCGCGGAAGCGCTCTTCCTCGATGCGTTCGCGCACGAAGGCGCGCACGACGCGCACACCGGTGAGTTGCTCGCGCATGATGCGGTTGACGTTGTCGAGCTTGCCCTGGTAGCTGCGGAACAGCGGCACCATGCGCCCGATCACGAGCGCGGCCAGGATCAGCAGCGCGGGCACCGAGACGGCGATCAGCCAGCTGAGGCCGACGTTGGTCTGGATGGCGAAGAAGATGCCGCCGATCGCGAGCAGCGGGGCGGTGACGAGCATGGTGGCGCCCATCATCGCGAGCATCTGCACCTGCTGCACATCGTTGGTGTTTCGCGTGATGAGCGAGCCGGCGCCGAACTGCGACACTTCGCGCTCGGAGAAGCCGCTGACCTTGCCGAAGACGTCGGCGCGGATGTCGCGGCCGGCGCCCATCGCGGCGCGCGCGGCGAAGAAGGTCGCCGTGACCGAGGCGATGATCTGCCCCAGCGACACCGCGAGCATGAACAGACCCGTGCCCCAGATGTAGGCGGTGTCACCCTGGGCGACACCCTTGTCGATGATGTCGGCGTTCAGGCGCGGGAGGTAGAGGGTCGCCGCGGCGCTGGCGAGCTGGAACACCAGCACGCCGAGCAGCAGCCACCGGTATCGAGAGAGATAGCGGAAGAGGATTTTTCCCAGCACAGGCGGACTTTCTAGGAAGGATGAAACGGCGGGTTTCTCGGCAGACGGATGCCGACCGACAACCGGCCACAAGACAGAGTGCCACGAACCGTGGACATTCGTATCCCCCTCGAGGCTGACCTTCGCTGACAGCGAACCCCTCCACCCGGGGATCATTCGTTTCTGCACGCGGGCGAACAAGTGACGAGCCCGACCGCAGCGCTTCTTGTGTTTTCCTGTTGATACAACTTGTGATAGACATATGACACAACCGAGAACGGACCTCCCATGCTTCCGCACATCGCATCCCTGCTCGACCCGATCCAGCTGCTCGGCCGCCTCCTGTCGTTGCCGCTGGTCTCCCTGATCCTCGCGGCGATCATCGCGGTGGGGATCGCCGTCTCGCCCCGAGAGGCTGCGCGACGACGCGGTCGCGTCCGGCTCACGCCCTCGGCATCCACCGCGGTGTCCGCCCGCTATACGCCGGAGCACCGCGCCCTCGGCATCGCGGCGATCGTCGTGATCGTGATCTTCATCGCCGAGAACCTGATCACGGGGTACGTCCTGGGGATGTTCGGCGTGAGCCTCAACGGCGTCGTCGGCTGGTGGCGGTACGCGACACCCGTCTTCACGGCATCCGTCGGCGTGGCCATCCTGCTGGCGATGATCGTCATGCACGGCAGCACCCCTCCGGAGCGACCCGTCGTCGCCGCGCGCCGGACCTGGCTGACCTTCAGCTCCCGCGTGGGGTCGGTGGGCACCGCCCTCGCCCTTCTCGCCCTCGCGACGACCACGCTGCTCGCCGGACTCGCATCGTCGAACCTCAACGGCGGTCCGTACGTCTACCTCGAGATCGACGTCCCCAACGAAACCATCGACCCGATCCGCCCCTGGTTCTACGGATGGGCCTACGGCATCCCCGTCCTGATCTGCACCGCCGCCCTCGTGGCAGTCGTCGTCGCGGCACTGCACGCGAACGCGGCCCGCGCGTTCCTCCGTCCGGAGACGGTCGTCGCCGAGCAGCGGGAGCGCCGCGACATCGCGAGCGGGATCGCCCGGCTCGCGGCGTCCGCGGCCCTGCTCGCTCTGGCGGGGGCGCTCCGGTTCATCGCCGAGGCGGGATCGGTCGCCGGGCTCACCATCCAGGGCGACAGCGGCAGCGACTCCTACGACGTGTTCTGGCGATACGGCGAGCTCGCCGCCATCGGCGGTTGGGTGGCTCCGGCGCTCGAGATCACCGCGTTCGTGCTCCTGTTCCTCGTGACCGCACAGCTGGCGCACGGCACAGGACCCGCCGCCCCCGCCGAGCAGGCCGCCGAATCGAGGGCCGCAAAGTGACCCCGAGCCCGAAGCTGTCGCCCGCGGACGAGGCGAATCCGGCCCTCGACATCTACCGACAGCTGCGCGGCCTGATCGTGTCGGGACAGCTCGGCGCCGGCGAACGGCTGCCGACGGTGCGCCAGACCGCGAGCGATCTGGGCGTCGCTCCCGGCACGGCCGCACGCGCATACAAGATGCTCGAGAGCGAGGGGCTCGTGATCTCGCGCACCGCAGCGGGCACACGGGTGGCGGAGACGGCGGGTGTGCTTCCGGCATCCGTCATCCGGCGCATCCGCGAACTGGTCGAGGAGGCCGCATCCGTCGATGCCGATCCGGATGACGTGGTCGACGTGCTCCGGACGATCTGGCAGACGCGCACCCCGGATCCGACCGCGGCTGGCGAGGGCACGTAGGCCCGGATCCCGCGCCGCGACCTCAGAACAGGGCGGGCTGCGGCACGTAGTCCCGTGCGGGGGCACCGGCATCCGGGGCGAGCTCCGCCAGGGTCGGCGGATCCCACTTCGGGTTGCGGTCCTTGTCGACCAGCTGTGCCCTGATGCCCTCGACGAGGTCAGGATGCTCGTTCACGAACCACAGCACCCGTCGGTACTCACCCTCGAGCGCCGCGCGCAGACCCGGCATCTCCCTCGCCTCGCGCACAGCGTCGAGGGTCACGGTGAGCCCGGTCGGCGCGAGCCCCTCCAGCAGTTCGGCCGTGGCGGCGGCATCCGTGTGCTCCTGCGCGCGCAGTCGATCGACGATCTCGGTCACGGTCGGCGCGGAGAAGGCCTCGTCGATCCACTCCCGCGATGCCGGAAGCTGCGTGGGCTCGGGCGTCTCGTCGAAGAGCAGCACGATCTCGCTGGGCCCGGTCGGGTCCGCGCGGAAGGCGAGCGCCTCGCTCAGGGCCTCCAGCCGCTCCGACGGCACGAAGTGGTCGGCGAAGCCGAGGTACACGGCATCCGCACCGTTCATCGTCGATCCGGTGAGCCCGAAGTACTCGCCGAAACGCCCCGGCGCCCGCCCGAGCAGCCAGGTGCCGCCCACATCGGGCGTGAAGCCGATACGGGTTTCGGGCATCGCGAGCTTCGACCGCTCCGTGACGATGCGGATGGCGGCGTGGCCGGCGAGCCCGATGCCGCCGCCCATGGTGATGCCGTCCGCGAAGGCGACGACCGGCTTCGGGTATTCGGCGATCATCGCGTTCAGGGCGTACTCGGCGCGGAAGAACTCCGCGGTCCGCTCGGCCTGCCCTGCCACGATCTGCGCGTGCAGCGCGCGCACGTCGCCGCCGGCGCACATGCCGCGCTCCCCCGCGCCGTCGATCAGCACGATCTGCACATCGGTGTCGTCGCGCCATGCGGTGAGGGTCTCGGTGAGGATCCCGATCATCTCCACGTCGAGGGCGTTGATCGCCTCCGGACGGTTGAGGGTGAGCCGCCCGAGCGCCCCTTCGGTGCGGACGAGGACACGGGAGGCAGCCTGAGAATCGGTCACGCGTGCCAGGCTACCTTTCCCGAAGGGCGGTATTCCGCGCGAAATGCGGGATCCGACAGGCTTTTCCGGCAGGATAGGGAGGAACTGTTCCACGCGACGAGAGGTCACGATGCCCGAAGGACAGGTGCTGGAGTTCACGCACGTGACGAAGCGCTTCAATGAGGTGACCGCCGTCTCGGACTTCTCCGCGCGCGTCGAGCCGGGTGCCGTCACCGCCTTCCTCGGCCCCAACGGAGCCGGCAAGACCACCACGCTGCGCATCCTGCTCGGTCAGGTGCGCGCCACCTCCGGAACCGCGACGATCGGCGGCACGGCCTACGGCGAACTCCGCCAGCCGCTGCGCACGATCGGTGCCGTGCTGGAAGAGACCGCCTACCGCCCGCGCCGCACCGCCGAGCGACAGCTGACGATCGCCGCGAAGGCGAACGGTGTGCCGCTGGCGCGCGTGGGTGAGGTCCTCTCGCTGGTCGGGCTCGACGGCGAGGGCGACTCGCGGATCGGCGGTTTCTCGCTCGGCATGCGCCAGCGGCTCAGCGTCGCGCACGCGCTTCTCGGCGACCCGGGCGCCCTGGTCTTCGACGAGCCGGCCAACGGGCTCGACCCCGAGGGGATCCGCTGGATGCGGCTGCTGATGCGCCGCCTCGCGGACGAAGGGCGCACGGTGCTCGTATCGTCGCACGTCCTCAGCGAGGTGGAGCAGGTCGCCGACAACGTGCTCGTGCTGTCGAAGGGCGAGCTGGTCCTGGCCAGTGGCATCGAGACGCTGGCCGACCCGAAGGGCGGCTCCGTCATCGTCGACGCCGCCGACCGCGATGCGCTCAGCGCTGCGCTCTCCGCAGCCGGATTCGACATCGAGGTGCTGCGCTCGGGCCTGACCGTCCGCGGCGGCGACGCCGGCACGGTCGGCGCAGTGGCCGCCGACGCAGGCATCGCGCTGAGCACGCTCGTGCAGCGCGGACCGACGCTGGAAGACGTCTTCATCGACCTGATGCGCGGCGGTAGGCACGCGCCCCCCGCCTACCCGGCCCAGGTACCGGCACCGGCACCGATCGCGCCGGCCGTGGCCGCCGAGGCTCTGGCCGCCGACGCCACTCTCGCGCCGAACGAGTCCGTGGTCGCGATCCCCGTCGCCGCAGCGGCAGCATGGGCGGCCGAGGCCGCCGCCGCTCCCGCCGATGAGGCCGTGGCAGACGATCTCGCCGCGGCGGGCACCGCCCGCGCCGACGGCGACTCCGAGGAAGAGGCCGGCGACGAGCCTCCCACCGACGATTCCGCCGAAGAAGTTCCCGCCGAAGAGGCTCCCGCCGACGACGCGGAGAACGCCGCGCCCGTCGAGGCCGCCGACGACACCGACGGAGCGAGTGCGGACGAGGCCGCCGCGGACGAGGCAACCGGCGACGAGGCGACCGGCGACGAGTCCGAATCCGAATCCGAATCCGAGACCACCGCGCCCCCGGCACGGTCCTTCGACGAGATCCTGTTCGGGGCGGCCGCTCCGGTCGCGGCCGACGCACCGACGTCCACCGACGAGGCACGTCACAGCGTCGCCGAGATCTTCGACGCATCCGACGACGAGCACACCGCTGATGACGCTTCCGAGCAGCAGCCTGCCGACGTCGAAGCCACCGCCGACGGCGCGGCGGGTGCACCCGAAGCCACCGACGACGTGAGCACCGGCGACAGCCCGTCAGACGACGAGGGCACGCCGCTGGGCGAGGATGCGTCCGAGGTCGAGCACACGGGTGTCGAGATCTTCGCCGATCTCGCTGGCGCTTCCGATGCCGACCACGACGGCGCAGAGGACGACACCGCGGACCGCGACGACTCGGACCACGACGACTCGGAGCACGACGACTCGGAGCACGACGACTCGGATGGCTCGGACACCGACGAGGATCCGCGCTCCGCTGCCGTCAGCTCGATGCTGGCCGCAGCCGCTCGCGCCTATTACGAGGACGAGCCGAAGGACTACCCCCTCAGCCCGGAATCGGCGGACGACGCCTCGACCGAGAGCGCGCACTGGAGCATCGCGTCCACCGGCGTCATCGACACGGTGCCGCTGGCCGCGTCCGATGAGGCGACCGACGACGAGTCCGCCCCGGAGGAGACTCCCGCCGAGGAGGCCGCCTCCGCAGATGGCGAGTCCGACGCGGACGGCCAGTCCGGCAGCGACGAGCATCATGACGGTGATGAGCACGAAGGTGGCGAGAACCACCACGGCTGACTCTCGTCGCCGATGAGAACCGAGAACGCCCTCCCGACCACATGGTCGCGGGGGCGTTCCTCTGTTCGGTCAGGGGCGACCGCAGCCGTCGAGGCCGTCGTCAGGCAGGTCGGGGACGGATGACCGGCCGACGGCTGCCCTTCGGGACGGCGGTGGGCGAGGTCGCGACGATCTCCTCGACGTCTGCCGGCTCCGCGGACACATCGAGGCGCAACGCCTGAGTGAGCGCGAGCCCGTGCCGCGTGGTCAGGATCAGGCGGCGGTACTGCGCGTCGCCCTCGAGGTCGATCACGACGCTCGGGCGACGCTTGCGGATCAGCACGAAGTCCAGGCTGCCGGCCGCCTTCCAACTGCCGGCGGCGAGGATGCCGGGGATGTGCGTGCCGGGGTTCGGGACGCCCCGCAGCCACGTCCACGCGTCATCCGTGAGCTGGACCTTGGTGATGGTGTCGCGCGCGATGCGGACGTTCTCACGGTGGAAGGTGGCGGCCCGTTCGAGCGGCGAGAGCACGACTTCGAGTTGCGTCTGGTCCAGCAGCAACGTCACCATGCACTCAGTCTGCCAGCGCGGCCCTGCCAGTTGTCTGGAAGTTGCTCACAGGAACGCAACGATCCCTTGTCGATTGCCACCATCCGTCGCGGTTTCTCGCGGCCGGTTCGCCGAAATCGGGTCAGGGGCGCGCAGCAGCCGCGGCATCGGCGGCAGCCGGGAGTGCCCCTTCGATGAGCTGGAGCTCCCGCTCGCCGTGCGCGGCCGTGAGGAACCAGGCCTCGAAGACACTCGGCGGTAGAGCGACGCCCTGCTCCCGCAGGGAGTGGAAGAACGGGGCGTAGCGGAACGACTCCTGCGCCTGCGCCTCGGCGTAGTTCCGCGGCTCGGACGCACGGAACGACGCGCTGAACAGGTTGCCGGCTCGGGCCACGGCATGCGTGACGCCGGCCGACGTGAGGGCGGCATCGAGGGCGGCCGACACCCGGGCGGATGCCGCGTCCACCGTGGCGTACACCTCTGGGGTCGCGAGTCGCAAGGTCGCCAGGCCCGCAGCGACCGACAGCGGGTTCCCCGACAGGGTTCCCGCCTGGTAGACCGGGCCGAGAGGTGCGAGCAGGTCCATGACCTCGGCGCGACCGCCGAGCGCGGCCAGGGGCATGCCTCCACCGACGACCTTGCCGAAGGTGAAGATGTCGGGCAGATAGTCCTCGCCCGCCGCCGCCTGCAGACCCCAGAACCCCGCCGGGTGCACGCGGAAGCCCGTGAGCACCTCGTCGAGGATCATGAGGGCACCATGTGCGTGCGCGGTCTCCGCGATCAGACGGTTGAAGCCGGGCAGGGGGGCGACGACTCCCATGTTCGCGGCCGACGCCTCGACGATCACCGCGGCGATGCGCGGGCCGTGCTCGGCGAACACCGCGGCCAGCGCCTCGGGGTCGTTGTAACCGATCACCAGGGTCTGCGCGGCGATCGGCGCAGGGACACCGGCCGAACCGGGGAGCGCCAGCGTCGCGACACCGGAACCCGCCTCCGCGAGAAGCCCGTCGGAGTGACCGTGGTAGTGCCCGGCGAACTTCACGAGCAGGTCGCGACCGGTCGCGCCGCGCGCGAGGCGGATCGCCGTCATGGTCGCCTCGGTGCCGGTGGACACCAGACGCACACGTTCGATGGGACGGATCTCCCCGAAGCGGACCCGGTCGGCGATGAGCGCGGCGAGCTCGACCTCACCCTCGGTCGGGGCGCCGAAGGAGAGTCCTCGAGCCGCGGCTTCCTGCACCGCAGCGACGATCTCCGGGTGCGCGTGCCCGAGGAGAGCGGGGCCCCAGGAGGCGACGAGGTCGACATACTCGCGCCCCGCGGCATCCGTCACGGTGGCGCCCTTCGCCGAAGCGAGGAATCGCGGCGTGCCTCCTACCGAGCCGTAGGCGCGCACGGGCGAGTTGACCCCACCCGGGATCACCGCGCGGGCAGCGGAGAACAGGTCGTCATTGCGGTCGGTCATGAGAGATCCTCGGAGGTATCAGTCGCGCAGCCAGCCGGCGGCCTCGGTCGCCCAGTAGGTCAGCACGGCATCGGCACCCGCGCGGCGGATGGAGAGCAGGGATTCGAGCACGGCGGCCCGGCGGTCGATCCAGCCGTTCGCGCCGGCGGCCTCGATCATCGCGTACTCGCCGGACACCTGGTACGCCCAGACCGGGATGCTCACGGTGTCGCGCACCTCGCGCAGCACGTCGAGGAAGGCCATCGCCGGCTTCACCATGACGATGTCCGCGCCCTCGGCCTCGTCGACGACGGCCTCGCGGACGCCCTCGCGCCGGTTGCCCGGATCGAGCTGGTACGTGCGACGGTCACCCCGGAGCTGAGAATCCACGGCCTCGCGGAAGGGGCCGTAGAAGGCGCTCGCGTACTTGGCGGCGTAGGCGAGGAGGAGCGTGTCGGTGAAGCCCTCGGCGTCGAGCGCCGCGCGGATCACCGCGACCTGGCCGTCCATCATCCCCGACAGTCCGAGCAGCTGGGATCCGGCACGGGCCTGGGCGAGAGCCATCGAGGCGTAGCGCTCGAGCGTCGCGTCGTTATCCACGGAACCGTCGGCCGCGAGCACGCCGCAGTGGCCGTGATCTGTGAATTCGTCGAGGCACAGGTCGGTCTGCACGACGAGCGCGTCGCCGACCTCGGCGGCCAGCGCTTCGGTCGCGACGTTCAGGATGCCGCGCGGGTCGTCTGCTCCGGACCCGCGAGCGTCGCGAACCGACGGCACACCGAACAGCATCACGCCGCCGACGCCGGCCTCCGCCGCCTCGACGGCGGCAGCACGCAGCGAGTCGATCGAGTGCTGGGCGACCCCGGGCATCGAACCGATCTGCACCGGCTCCGCGATGCCTTCGCGGACGAAGAGCGGCAGGACGAGCTGTCGGGGCTGCAGCGAGGTCTCGCGCACGAGATCACGCACGGCCCGCGACTGACGCAGGCGCCTCAGTCGGACATCGGGGTAGCTCACGGCGCGAACTCGTCGGCCGCGTGCGGAAGCGTGAAGTGCGAGACCGCATCGATCAGCGCATCGATGGTCTGCCGGTCGGCGACCACCGACACCGGGAGGCCCGCACGCTGCGCATCGTTCGCGGTCCGTGGACCGATGGCGGCGAGCAGCGTCTCGTCGGGGATCTCCGGGAACTGCTCGCGCACCTGCTCGGCGACGGAGCCGCTCGTGATGAGGATCGCGTTGATCCGGCCGTTCTCGACGTCGCGGCGGATACGCTCGGTCACCGGGACACCCACCGTGCGGTAGGCGACCACGCCGTGCACGTCGTGACCCGCCTCCGAGAGGAGCAGGCTGAGCACGGGCTTCGCGATCTCGCTGCGGAGCGCGAGGATGCGGCGCGGCTCCTGTTCGAGAGCGATGAGCTGCTGCGCCATGCCCTCGGCCGAGTTGTCCTGCTCGGGCACCAGCGTGACCTCGTAGCCGACCGCCTGCAGGGCGGCCGCGGTGGTCTCGCCCACGGCAGCGATCTTCGTCGACCGAGGGATGACGGCTCGATGCGCGAAGAGCACATCGACGGTCGTGGCGCTCGTGACGGTCAGCCAGTCGAACTCGCCCGCGGCCAGCTGCGCCAGCGCGGTGTCGAGCGTCGCCTGATCGGTGGTCGGCGCGAAGTTGATGAGCGGCGCGACGACGGGCACCGCGCCCAGTGCGCGCAGGCTCGCGGCGACGCTGTCGCCCCACGGCCCGCCACGCGGCACAAGAATGCGCCAGCCGTCCAGCGGTCGGTCCTGCTTGATTTCGGAAGTGGTCATGAGGGTTTATTGCTCTCGGGGTACGAGGCCGGCCGCCCCTTGATCGAGCAGCCGACGGGCAACAGTGAACCCGAGCTCGCGCGCTGCGTGCACCGGGTCTGCACCATCGGCAGCATCCGCTCCATTGCCACTGCCGTTCCGACGAATATACTCCCCGTTCAGGTCTTCGGTGACGTCGAGGCCGATCCGGCGCCCGCCGTCGACGGCGTAGACGACGGTCCTGACACGGATCGAAGACCCGTCGACCACGGCGTGAGCGGCCATCGGCGCCTGGCATCCCGCGTCGAGTCCTTCGAGGATCGCGCGCTCCACCGTGATGGCGAGTCGGGTGTCGAGGTCGTCGAGACCGACGAGCGCCGCGCGCAGCTCTTCCGGCGCGTCCTCCCGTGTTTCGACGGCGAGAGAACCCTGGCCCGGCGCGGTCGGCCACTCGGCGAGACCGAGCTCCTCGCGACGCAGCGGAGACTCCGCCCCGAGCCTCGAAAGCCCTGCCGCGGCGAGGATCACCGCGTCGAGCTCCCCGGTGGAGACCCGCGCCAGCCGGGAGTCGACGTTGCCGCGGATGTCGACGACTTCGGCGCCCGGCGCCCGCCTGCGCACCTGGGCGATGCGGCGCGGCGAGCCGGTGCCGACCGTACTCCCGGAGCGCAGCTCGTGCAGCGGGATGCCGTCACGGGTGAGCACCACGTCACGCGGATCCTCCCGCTTCGGGGTCGCCGCGATCACGAGGCCGTCGGGGATGGCCGTCGGCAGATCCTTCAGGGAGTGCACCAGGAAGTCGCACTCCCCGGCGAGCAGGGCCTCGCGAAGTCGCGTGGCGAAGATGCCCTGGCCGCCGATCTCGGAGAGCGAGGCGCGATTGGTGTCACCCTCGCTGGTGATGGGGACGAGCTCGACCCGGCGCCCCGAGAGCTTCTCGAGGGCCGTGGCGACATGACCGGACTGCGCCTGCGCGAGCGCGCTGCGACGGGTGCCCAGACGGATGGGGGTGCTCATGGCGCTTACTGCAGAACGTCCGCGATCTCGTCGAACCGGAGTCTGCGCCCCGTGTAGAAGGGCACCTCCTCCTTCACGTACAGGCGGGCGTCGGTGTAGCGGAGGTCGCGCATCAGGTCGACGAGGTCGGTGAGCTCGTCGGCCTCGAGGGGCAGCAGCCACTCGTAGTCGCCGAGCGCGAACGAGGCGACCGTGTTGGCGAGGACGCCGGTGAACGCAGCGCCCTTGCGGCCGTGGTCGGCGAGCATCTTGCGACGCTCCTCCTCGGGGGCCAGGTACCACTCCGGCGTGCGCACGAACGGGTAGAGGCACAGCCAATCCTTCGGCTCGACCCCGCGGAGGAAGCCGGGCACGTGGGCGCGGTTGAACTCGGCGTCGCGGTGCACGCCCATGACGTTCCACACCGGGAGGAGCGGGCGGAGCAGTTCGGTGCGGCGCAGGCGACGCAGCGCCTTCTGCAGCTCCTCGGCGGTCTCGCCGTGCAGCCAGACCATGAGATCGGCGTCGGCCTTGAGGCCGGAGACGTCGTAGAAGCCGCGGACGGTCACGCCGGAGTCCTCGACGTAGGAGACGATCGTCTCGAGCTCGGTCGACTCGGTCTCCGTCACGGGAACGTCGGGGTTTCGTCGCCAGACGGCCCAGAGGGTGAAGCCGGACGGGTTCTCATCGCGCTCTTCGGACATCATGCTCCCCAGTCTGCCTCGTTTGCGCAGGAGCCGCTAATCCCCCCGACCGGGGGAATCAGCGGCATCCTGGAATGCGGTCGTCAGCGTGAAATGGCGCGCGCGATCGCCCAGACCGCGCCCCCCACGACGGCTGCGATGCCGACGGTCGCGGCGATCGCGCCGAGCGGATTGCGGTCGGCGAAGACCCGGGCCTTCGCCGCAGTGCGGGTCGATGCCTTCTCGACGCGGCGGGGGATGTTCCCCTTCACCTCGATGGCGGCCAGCGCCGCCTTCAGCTCGGCTCGAGCGGAGGTCACCGGGTCGACGATGCCTGCGGGGACGACGGTGCGCGGCAGGGACTCAGAATTCGTCATCGCCGGCCTCCTTCACGAGTCGGATGTCTTCGGCCACGGCCTGCGCCGGGTTCTGACGGCGGAGAACCTTGCGGAACTTCAGGATGCCCAGCAGCGCGAACAGCAGCACGGCGAGGATCAGGATGCCGAACACGACGATCGCCGACAGCCACACCGGCCACCAGGACGACAGCCCCGCGATCGCGAACACGAGGATCACCGGCACGGCCCAGAACAGGAAGAACAGCGCGACGACGAACCACACGGAACCGATGCCGGCATCCTTCGAGGTGCGCGAGACCCACGCCTTGGCGGCGTCGATCTCGGCCTTGACCAGATTCGTGACGAGTTCCGGAAGATCCCCGAGGAGGGTCAGCAGACTGTCGTCGGCACGATCTCGGTATCCGCGGGGCATGTCAGGCGCCGGTCTTCTTGGGTGCGGACTTCGAGGCAGTGGACTTGGAGGCAGTGGACTTCGACGCGGCCGGCTTCGACGCGGGCTTGCTCGTCTTGGCGGTCGCCTTCGCCGCCTCGACGGCCTCCTCGGTGGCCTCGGCCAGGTCTTCCGCGGCCTCGCGACCGGTGGCGATGGCGGAGTCGAGGCGCTGCCCCGGAGTGCCGTTGCCGGTCACCGACTTGGCCACCTTGACGACGCCGGTCCAGAGAGCGCCCGGCACGGCCGCAGCCTTGTCACCGACGAAGCCCTTGACCTTGGAGACCTGCTCCTGCACGGGATCGAGTTCCCACACCTTCAGCCACTGCGTCTTGATCTGCTCATAGCGCTCACGTCCGGCACGGGTGCCGAGGACGTAGCCCACGCCGAGTCCGACGACGAGTCCGATCTTCCCCTTCATGGGGTCTCCTCACCTAGTTCCGGTTGTCCGGCCTGCTTCGCCCGGCTTGGATGGCCCGCAGGCTTCCGCTCCCCGCGACCAGGCTCCCAGCGTAGCCCCGTATGCCGATTTCGGCATCTATGGGTCAGAGGGTTGACACAGAGCGCGCACTCACTCCCACAACAGGGCGCGGCGCAGGCGGTCGGCTTCGTCGCGCGCATCCGGGATCACCTGTGCGAGGCCCGTGCCGGCGAGCCAGGCTCCCACCGCGGCGATGCCGGGGACGGCCTGGACCGCCGCGCGTGCCGCTGCGCGCCGTTCGCCGGAGCCGATGATCGACGCGGGCTGCGACTGCACGAACCGACCGCGGTGGGCGGCGATCACGGCTTCGGGGGCGAGCGTGACCCCGAGCATCGTGGCGGCTTCGGTCCGCGCGAGATCGGCGGCGGCCTCGTCGCTCAGCGCCGCCGTCGCTGCGGGCTCCCCCTGCGCTCCGAACGACACCCGGACGAGGTGTCGCCGACCTGCGGCTTCCCGCACCCAGGCCCACTTCGCGGTCGAGTGCGTGAGCGCCTTGGCCGTGTGGCTGTCGGGCACCGTGAGCACGCCGGTGCCGCGCGGCGCGGCATCCAGCACGGGGGCGTCGAGCAGGAGCGTGACGATCTCGATCTCGGGCGACGCGGCGGCCTCGGCCTTCTTCAGCGCCGGCACCGCAGCGGAGAGGAGCGCGCGGGCGGCGGCCTCAGGCGTGGCGACGATGACCGCGTCGGCGGCGATCTGATCGATCACGGGCTCGGACTCGACCGCCTCGGCCGCGTGCAGCTCGGCGACCAGCGGACCGGTCTCGTCAGCCGCCGGGGGGGCGATCTCGGGGGCAGCCTCGGTCTCGACGCCCCAGCCCTTCGCGGTCTTGCGGAGGCCCCGCACGCGCACGCCCGTGCGCACCTCGGCCCCGAGACGGGCCAGGTCGTCTGCCAGCGCATCGACGAGCCCGCTCATGCCGCCGGACAGGCCCTCGACCGCCGCGCCGGGGGTCTTCGCCGCCGTGGCGACGCCGGCCTTCGCTGCCGCATCGTCCCGAAGAGATTGCACCGCACCGGACAGCGACCCGACGCGGGTGAGCGCGGCATTGAGGCCGGGAGCCGCGATGTCGATGTCGACGTCGTCGGGAGATGCGGAGTAGACGCCGGTGGTCACGGGAGCGACGAGGCGGTCCCGCACCTTCGATCCCATCCGCGAGGAGACCAGCTTCCCCAGACTCAGCTGGTGGCCGATCGTGAGCGGGGGACGCACCCGGTCGAGGTAGGCGCGCCAGACGCCGGACCAGCCGAGGATGCGACGGACGTCGTCCTGGAAGGGGTTCGCGGGGATGCCGAGGATGCCGCCGACAGGCAGCGGCGCCGCACCCACGCCCGGGATGCCGGCGAGCCATGCACCGCCCGGCCGCGGGGCGACGATACGGTCGGCCAGCCCCAGCTCCTCGACCAGTGCCCGCACCAGGCCGCCCCTGGTCGCGTAGCTCTCGGCGCCGGCGTCCACGACGACTCCGTCGAGCTCGATCCGGCGGATCGCGCCACCCAGTTCGTCTGCGGCTTCGAGCAGCGTCACCTGCATGCCGACCTTGGCGCACTCGCGCGCGGCGACGAGTCCGCCGATGCCGCCGCCGATGACGACGACGTGCTTCTCCGCCGCGCGGGCGGCGAGGTCGGACGGCTCGGCGGAAGACGGCTCTGAGGTCATGCGGTCAATTCTCCCATCGGCCGTCTCGGCCTGATCGTCAGACGGTGTGCGCGAGCTCGACGATGCGGGTGAGCTGGTCGGGGTCGGTCTCGGGCGGGACGCCGTGGCCGAGGTTGAGGATGTGTGCCCGGGCCGCGCGGCCGCGCGCGATCACATCGCGCACGTGTGCCTCCAGCACGGGCCAGGGGGCGGAGAGCAGGGCGGGGTCGATGTTGCCCTGCACCGTGACATCCGGGCCGAGGATCGCGGCGGCCTCATCCAGCGGCTGACGCCAGTCGACGCCGACACCGTCGGCGATGCCGTCGAGGCGCATGTCGGCGAGGAACGGACCCGTGCCGACACCGAAGTGGATGGTCGGCAGGCCGATGCCCTCGAGTGCCGCGCGGGAGTGCGGGGCGACGAAGGCGCGGTAGTCCGCGGTGCTCAGCGAGCCGGCCCAGCTGTCGAAGAGCTGCACGACGGATGCCCCGGCATCGCGCTGGGTCTCGAGGAAGCGGCGCGAGACCTTCGCGAGCCAGCCGGCGAGACGGTTCCACGAGTCGGGGTCGGAGTGCATCATGCCCCGTGCACGCAGGTGCTCCTTGGAGGGGCCGCCCTCGACGAGGTAGGCCGCGAGAGTGAAGGGGGCACCCGCGAAACCGATCAGCGGGGTGTCGCCGAGCTCGGCCGTGACGAGGCGCACGGCCTCGGCGATCGCCGTGCCGTCGAGGCCGTCGGGGTCGATGGCCGTGATGCGATCGACGTCGGATGCGGTGCGCACCGGGTTCGCGAACACCGGCCCACGCCCCGGCTCGATCTCGACGTCGACCCCGGCGAGGCGCAGCGGGATGACGATGTCACTGAAGAAGACGGCCGCATCCACCCCGTGGCGGCGTACCGGCTGCAGCGTGATCTCAGCGGCGAGGTCGGGCGTGAGGCAGGCGTCGAGCATCCGGGTCCCGACGCGCAGGTCGCGGTACTCGGGGAGCGACCTGCCGGCCTGCCGCATGAACCACACCGGAGCATGGGCGGGGCGGTCGCCTGCGAGGGCGCGCAGGAGCGGAGCGTCGGAGAGGGCCATGCCCCCATCCTCCCATTCCGCCCTTATGCGGCCGCCGAGTTCGCCCGGTCGAATCCCGGTCGCCACGCTCTCCGGTACAATCGAGCTGTGCTGCTGTGTGTGACGGCGAGTCACAAGACCGCCTCCTTCGAATTGCTCGAACGCCTGAGCCGCACCCCCGACGACGTCGCTCCCACCATCGTGGGTATGACGCCGTGCGTGCAGGGTGCCGTGGTCCTCGCGACGTGCAACCGGTTCGAGGCGTACGTGGAAATGGACGAACCGCTCACCGCGGCCGGCGCCATCGGGGTCGAAGCGGTCATCGAAGCGGTCGAATCCGCCACCGGCATCCCCGCCGCAGAACTCGACGGCGCCTACACCGTGCACTCGGGCCGCCGCGTCGCCGAGCACCTCTTCTCAGTCGCCTCCGGTCTAGAATCCGTCGTCTCCGGCGAGGGCGAGATCGCCGGTCAGGTGCGCCGCGCTCTGAAGTCCGCCCGCAAGGACGGCACCACCTCGCCCGAGCTCGAGCGCCTCTTCCAGCGCGCCAGCCAGGCGCAGCGCAAGGTCAAGAACGTCACCGCGCTCGGCCGCGCCGGCCGCTCTCTCGTGCGCCTCGCACTGGAGTTGGCCGACAGCCGCATCGCGGATTGGTCCGCCGAGCGGGTGCTGCTGGTCGGCACCGGCGCCTACGCGGCGGTCACCCTCGCCACGCTGCGTGAGCGCGGCGCCGTCGACATCTCGGTGTACTCCCCCTCCGGCCGCGCCGCGGTGTTCGCCGCGAAGCACGGCATCCGTCCGGTCGCCGCCGACGAGTACGCCCGCACCGCCGCGCACTCGAGCCTGCTGATCACCTGCACCACGGCGACGGAGCCCGTTCTCGGCCCGGAGCACCTGCAGCTCCCGGTCGCCGCCGTCGCCGCGGGCTGCCCGGTCGGCGCCCACAGTCGGCTCGTGGTCGACCTCGGCATGCCGCGCAACGTCGACCCCGCCGTCGCCGCCCTCGAGGGTGTCGCCCTGCTCGACCTCGAGACCATCCGCCTGCACGCGCCGCTCGAAGAGCTGCAGGCGACGGATGCCGCACGCAGCGTCGTCCGTGAGGCCGCGGAGACCTTCCATGTGGTGGGTTCCCGCCAGAGCGTGACGCCGTCGGTCGTCGCACTCCGCTCACACATCTTCGAGCTGCTCGAGCGCGAGATCGACCGTGCCCGTGCGCGCGGCGATGAGGACGGCAAGGTGGAACAGGCTCTGCGTCACCTCTCGGGCGTGCTCTTGCACACGCCGACCGTGCGCGCTCACGAGCTCGCCGCCGCCGGCCGCGCCGACGAGTTCACCGCGGCGCTCGCCGCCCTGTACGGCATCGCACCCGAGGCCGACGCGTCTGCCGCGGACGACGCAGCCACCGCCTGACCCGCGCTCGCGCTCCCTTCGGCCTTCTGCACCTCCCTCGGCCGTTTCGCGCCCGAATGGCCGAAGCACGCGCGATCAGCCGATCGATGCGTGCCTCGACCGCAGGGTGCGACACTGGAGGCATGGCCCTTCACATCACCGGAGACACCGCCGCCGACGAGCTGCTGACCGACAATCCGCTCGCCCTGCTGGTGGGGATGCTGCTGGATCAGCAGGTCCCCATGGAGACCGCGTTCGCCGGTCCGCTCAAGATCGAGCAGCGCACCGGAGCGGCGGATGCCGCGACCATCGCGCACATGGCACCGGACGAGTTCCTCGAGGCGTTCAAGCAGACGCCCGCCGTGCACCGCTTCCCCGGGTCGATGGCGACGCGCGTGCAGACGCTGTGCCAGACGCTCGTCGATGACTGGGACGGCGACGCCGCTGCCCTCTGGACCGAGGGCGACCCGGACGGCCCCGAGGTACTGAAGCGCCTGAAGGCCCTCCCCGGATTCGGCGAACAGAAGGCGAAGATCTTCCTGGCTCTGCTGGGCAAGCAGTACGGCTTCACGGGCGAGGGCTGGCGCGAGGCATCCGCTCCCTACGGCGAAGACGGCTCGTATCGCAGCGTCGCCGACATCGTCTCGTCCGAGTCCCTCACGAAGGTGCGCGAGCACAAGAAGGCTATGAAGGCCGCGGCGAAGGCTCCGAAGTGAAGCCCACGGGCGATGATGTCGCGGGACTCATCGCCCGCTCCTCCCCCGCCGTCCGACGCCGGGACGCCGAGACGCTGACCGCACTCATGCAGGAGATCACCGGCCGCGAGCCGCAGACCTGGGGCACGATCATCGGCTTCGGTTCGTGCCACTACCGCTACCCGACCGGCACCGAGGGCGACAGCGGACTGCTCGGCTTCGCACCCCGCAAGGCCGCGACCACGATCTACCTCTTCGACGGCGTCGGTGCCCACTCCGAGGCTCTCGCCGAGCTCGGCCCGCATACGACGGGCGTCGGATGCCTGTACATCAAGGACCTGGAGCAGGTCGACCTCGACGTGCTGCGCGGCATCCTCGAACGCTCGCTCGCGTGGGTCGAAGCCGGCGGCACCCCCGAGGTGCAGCTCACCGTCACCGGTTGACACGCGAGACCCGCCCGTGCGGCAGCGGCACGGACGGGTCTTCAGTGTGCGGGATCAGGACTGCGTGGCGAAGAATGCGCGGATGTCGTCGGCCAGCAGGTCCGGACGCTCCAGGGCGGCGAAGTGTCCGCCCTCGTCGAAGCGGCTCCAGTGCACGATGTTCGTGTTGTCGCGCTCGGCGAAGACCCGGATCGTCTGGAAGTCGTCCGCGAACACGGCGACCCCGGTCCGTGCGGCATTGATCCGCGGCTCGGCGCCCTCTGCCGCGGCATCCGCCCTGGCGTTCTCCAGGTAGCTGCGGCTCATGCCCGAGGCCGCGTTCGCGAACCAGTTCACGCTGACCTCGAGCAGGATCTTCTCGAGCGGCACGAGCGACGTGCCGTTGCCGAACGAGTTGAACAGCTCGCTGTAGGCGAGCAGCCCGACCGGGGAGTCGCTGAGCCCCACCGACACCGTCTGCGGGCGCGAGGCGTTCATCGTGTTGTAGCCGCCGACGGACTGGAACCACTGCATGTGCTCGAGGCCGGCGTAGTCCGCAGGCTCGAGCTTCTCGAACTCCGCCGGGTCGCCCGAGGGGAACGAGAACAGCTGCAGCACGTGGAGTCCGAGGAAGCCCGCGGGCTCGAGCAGACCCAGCTCACGGGCCACCATCGCGCCGTTGTCGGAGCCGTGGATGCCGTAGCTGTCGTAGCCGAGCCCGCGCATGAGGCGGTCGTACGCCGCGGCGACCCGACCGACCGTCCAGCCCGTCGAGGCCAGAGGCTGCGAGAACCCGTAGCCCGGAGCATCCGGGATCACGACGTCGAAGGCATCTTCGGCACGGCCGCCGTGAGCCACCGGGTCGACGAGCCGGTCGATCAGGTCGAGGTAGTCGACCGACGAACCGGGGTAGGTGTGCGCGAGGAGCAGCGGCGTCGCACCCTCGTGAGCCGAGCGCACGTGGAGGAAGTGGATGGTCTGGCCGTCGATCTCGGTGGTGAAGTGCGGGACCGCGTTGATCCGCTCCTGGGCCGCAGCCCAGTCGAAGTCTCGCCAGGCGGCGACGGCCTCGCGCAGGTAGGAGTTGGGGGTGCCGGCATCCCAGTCGTCCGTCGGCGACGGCTGCGGAAGACGGGTGCGGGCGAGGCGATCCTGGAGATCGGCGACCTCGGTGGCGGAGACCAAGACGGTGAAGGGGCGGAAGGCGAGCGTCGTGTTTTCCATATCTCGAAGGTAGAAGGGCATTAGGTTGGATTCGTTCCTAATAAACAGATCACTTTCGAGGAGTTCCGATGGCCGACCCGACCGCTCGTCTGCTCGCGTTGCTGGCCCTCTTGCAGACCGGTCCGGAGCGCTCCGGAAGCGACCTCGCGTCGCGTCTCGGGGTCTCGGCGCGCACCGTGCGACACGACATCGAGCGACTGCGCGACCTCGGCTATCCCGTCGACGCCACGCGAGGGTCCGTCGGCGGCTACCGGCTCGGTGCCGGAGGGAAGCTGCCGCCCCTGCTGCTCGACGACGAGGAGGCGGTGGCCGTCACCGTCGGTCTCCGCGCGGCGGCCGGTATCGCCGGAATCGCGGAGTCGAGCGCCAGAGCCCTCGCCAAGCTGGAACAGGTGCTGCCGTCGCACCTGCGCCCCACGGTCGACGCCCTGCGATCGAGCGTCGAGCGCGCACCGGAGAACAACGACACGGATGCCCCGGACCCCGAAGTCGACGCCGCGTCGCTGCAGGCCATCGCGAGCGCGATCCGCAACGGGGAATGGCTGCGCTTCGACTACGACGGAGCGCCCGTGCTGGTCGAGCCGTACCGGCTGCTCACCTGGGTGCGGCGGTGGTACCTCGTGGCCCGCGATCCGCAGACCGACGAATGGGGAACCTACCGCGTCGACTGGATGGAGCTGCGGATGCCGACGCATCGCCGCTTCGATCCGCAGCCGCTCCCCGGGGGCGACTACACGGCGTTCGCGATGCGGACCATCGCGGTGAGCGGCTGGAAGGTGCACGCCCGACTGCGGATCGACGCACCCGCCGAGGCCGTGCTCGACCGGATCCATGCCGCGGTCGGCGTGGTCGAACCGGTCGACGACGAGCACTGCATCCTCGTCACGGGTGCGGACAGCCTCGACACCGTCGCCGCCTACATCGGGATGCTGATGATGGACTTCACGGTCGAGAGCCCGCCCGAGCTGCTCCCGCGGCTGCAGCTGCTCTCCGAGCGGTATGCGCGGGCGGTCGCCGGGAGCGCATGAAAGACCCCGCCGGCCACTCGGGCCGACGGGGTCTTGATCGCGGGAACCTCAGGCGCCGCGCAGACGCTCCGCGAGGTACGCGTGCAGCTCATCGATCGCGACGCGCTCCTGCGCCATGGTGTCGCGGTCGCGCACCGTGACGGCACGGTCGTCGAGCGAGTCGAAGTCGACCGTGACGCAGAACGGGGTGCCGATCTCGTCCTGGCGACGGTAGCGGCGACCGATCGCACCGGCGTCGTCGAAGTCGACGGCCCAGGAGCTGCGGAGCGTGTCGGCGACCTCGCGGGCGAGCGGCGACAGCTTCTCGTTGCGCGACAACGGCAGCACGGCGGCCTTGACCGGGGCGAGGCGCGGGTCGAGCTTGAGCACCGTGCGCACATCGGTGCCGCCCTTGGCGTTGGGCACCTGCTCCTCGCGGTACGCGTCGACGAGGAACGCCATCATGGCGCGGGTGAGACCGAACGACGGCTCGATCACGTACGGGGTGTAGCGCTCCCCGGTGGCCTGGTCGAAGTACGTCAGGCTCTGGCCCGACGCCTCGCTGTGGCTGGAGAGGTCGTAGTCGGTGCGGTTGGCGACGCCCATGAGCTCGCCCCACTCCTTGCCCGCGAAGCCGAACTTGTACTCGACGTCGATCGTGCCGGCCGAGTAGTGCGCGCGGTCGTCTTCGGGCACGTCGAACTGACGCATGTTCTCGGGGTCGATGCCCAGGTCGATGAACCAGTTCCAGCAGGCCTCGACCCAGTGCTCGAACCACTCCTGCGCCTCAGCCGGGGGCGTGAAGAACTCGATCTCCATCTGCTCGAACTCGCGGGTGCGGAAGATGAAGTTGCCGGGGGTGATCTCGTTGCGGAACGCCTTGCCGACCTGGCCGATGCCGAACGGCGGCTTCTTGCGGCTCGCGGTGAGCACGTTCGAGAAGTTCACGAAGATGCCCTGCGCCGTCTCGGGGCGCAGGAAGTACAGGCCCGACTCGTCGTCGACGACCCCGAGGTACGTCTTCACCAGACCGGAGAACGCCTTGGGCTCGGTGTACTGCCCCTTGGTGCCGCAGTTCGGGCAGGGGATGTCGGCGAGACCGTTCTCGGCCTTGCGGCCCTTGCGCGCCTCGAAGTCCTCGATGAGGTTGTCGGCGCGGAAGCGCTTGTGGCACTGCAGGCACTCGACCAGCGGATCGGTGAACGTGGCGACGTGACCCGACGCCTCCCACACGCGCTTGGGGAGGATGATGCTGGAGTCGAGGCCGACCATGTCGCCACGGCCGCGCACGAACGTCTGCCACCACTGGCGACGGATGTTCTCCTTGAGCTCCGTACCGAGGGGCCCGTAGTCCCAGGCCGATCGAGAACCGCCGTAGATCTCACCCGCTTGGAACACGAACCCGCGGTGGCGGGCGAGGGCGATGACCTTGTCGAGGCGGGACTGTTCGGCCATGGTGGCTCCAATGGTCGGATGCGGGAGAAGACCCGTGAACACGGGCACCTCATTCTATCCGTCGTCCCGCGCGGGACCTGGCCCCTCGGCCCACCGCGGAGTACCGTCCTGGGATGAGCACTTCTGCGCGCACTCGGCGGACCCGCGACGAAGACACCCGCTTCTTCGGCCAACCCTGGGCGCTCGTGCACATCTTCGGCGTCGAGATGTGGGAGCGGTTCAGCTTCTACGGCATGCAGGGCATCCTGCTCATCTACCTGTACTTCGAGATGACCGAGGGTGGCCTCGGCATCCCCAAGGCGGTCGCGGGCGGCATCGTGGGCGCGTACGGAGGGTCGGTCTACCTGTCGACGATCCTCGGGGCCTGGCTCGCCGACCGCCTGTTCGGCGCGGAGCGGGTGCTGTTCGTGAGCGCGATGGTGATCGTGGCGGGCCACCTCGCCCTGGCGTTGCTCCCCGGGGCGGTCGGCGTCGGCGTCGGCCTCGTGCTCGTGGCACTGGGATCCGGCGGACTCAAGGCGAACGCCACATCGGTCGTCGGCAGCCTCTACAGCGCCGACGACCCGCGACGGGATGCCGGCTTCTCGCTGTTCTACCTGGGCATCAACCTCGGCGCTTTCCTGGGCCCGATCCTCACCGGCATCCTGCAGTCCTCGCTCGGCTTCCACTACGGCTTCGGACTTGCGGCCATCGGGATGACACTCGGGCTCATCCAGTACTCGTTCGGCCGCAAGGCGCTGCCCGCCTCGGCGCGGGAGGTGCCGAACCCCCTCCCGAAGTCCCGCTATCCGCTGGTCGGACTCATCGCGGCCGCCGCGATCGTGCTCATCGCCGTCCTGGTGCTCACCGGCGTGATCCGACCCGACAACCTCGCCACCCTGGTGATCGGTGTCACGATCGTCGCCGCGATCACCTACTTCTCCGTGATCCTCGGCAGCCGTCGCATCGACGCGACCGAACGATCGCGGGTGTGGGCGTTCCTGCCGCTGTTCATCACGAGCGTCGCGTTCTGGTCGCTGTATCAGCAGCAGTTCACGGTGCTGACGATCTACTCCGACCAGCGTCTGAACCGCAACCTGTTCGGCTGGGAGATGCCCGTCTCCTGGGTGCAGTCGATCAACCCGGTCTTCATCATCATCCTGTCCGGTGTCTTCGCCGCGATCTGGACCAAGCTCGGAAAGCGTCAACCATCGACGCCCGTGAAGTTCGCGCTCGCGGCGATCATCATGGGATCGGCGTTCCTGCTCTTCCTGCCGTTCGCCGGCGGCGGGGAGAACTCCACGCCGCTGCTGGCGATCGTCGGGATCCTCTTCGTGTTCACGGTGGCGGAGCTGCTCATCTCGCCGGTCGGCCTGTCGGCCGCCACGAAGCTCGCACCTGGCGTGTTC
Source organism: Microbacterium maritypicum (assembly GCF_041529975.1). Taxonomy (NCBI): domain Bacteria; kingdom Bacillati; phylum Actinomycetota; class Actinomycetes; order Micrococcales; family Microbacteriaceae; genus Microbacterium; species Microbacterium maritypicum. Next base: position 3,520,200 of record NZ_CP168030.1, read on the forward strand.
CGCACGCAGATGGTCGCGCTGTTCTTCCTGTCGATCGCGCTGGGGACGGCGATCTCCGGCTGGCTGGTGCAGTTCTACAACCCCGACGACGAGGTGCCCTTCTTCTCGATCCTGGGGGGGATTGCCATCGTCGTCGGCATCGGGCTGCTGCTGAGCGTCAAGCCCGTGCTGAAGCTCATGCGCGGGGTGCGCTGAGCGCGTCCCGCATCGGCGATCCGGCCGCCCGGCTCAGGCAGTGAAGAGGTAGCCGCGCGCGTTGTCGTAGCCGGCGATGGTCAGGCCGCTGCCGAGCAGCCCCTCCATCTGCGCACGCAGGCGCAGCCGCCACTCGTGGGCGGCCGCCGGGTCGGAGACGCGCATCGCCTCGATGTCGGCGGGGATCTCGAGGGTCTCGACCACCGCGTCGTCGGCCGGGGGCTTGGCGATGTCGGCGAGCGCCCACTCGACGTCCAGCCGGTCGCTCTCGTCACCCGCGTCGCCACCGCCGAAGATGCCGTAGCGGTTCACGGAGTAGCCGGTGGCACGGGCGCCCAGCACCGAGAAGAAGAAGTGCGCGTTGCGCGCCACGAGCGGGTCGAACACCCAGGTGATGCGCCCGACGTCGCGCGAGAACGCCCACTGACGCTGGTGCTCCTTGAGCTCGCGACCCCAGCCGCGCCCGCGGTACTCCGGCAGCAGCGCCGTGATGTGCGAATGCATCGCACGTCGGGCGGGCTCGCCGAAGAAGGCGATGGAGGCGCCGACCATGCGCTCCTCGTCGCCCTCGCCGTCGAAGAAGCCGACGACGTAGTTGCCCGACTGCTGCAGGGCGCGCAGGGTGCCGGCATCCACCACGCGCTGCGGACCCCGGATGGAGTCGAGCAGGCCCTGCGCGTCGAGGATGAGTTCAACGGTGTCGAGATCGCGGATGGTTCGCACGCACCCAGTCTGCCCCTCCTGGGCCCGTTCGAGGAAACGGGACCGCGATCAGACCTCTCCGACGACCCCGCACCGTCGGATCGCCGATAGCCTGAGCCGGTGGGTGCGAACGACGACAGAGCCAGGAAGCGCCTCTCCCGAACCCCGCCGAAGTGGGCGATCGTCGCGGTCCTCGCCTTCGCGGGGCTCTGCTCGTCGTTCATGTTCACGCTCGTCGTGCCGTTGCAGGCCGAGCTGCCGCAACTGCTGAACGCGTCCCGCGAGGACACCACCTGGGTCGTCACGATCACGCTGCTGGTGGCCGCGGTCGCCACGCCGATCTCCGGCCGACTGGGCGACATGTACGGCAAACGCCGCGTCGTGATCGTGCTGCTCGCGATCCTGATCCTCGGCTCGGTGATCGCCGCGGTCTCCGGCTCGATCATCGGCGTGATCGTCGGGCGCGCACTCCAGGGCGCCGTGACGGGCGTCGTCCCCCTCGGCATCGCGATCATGCGCGACGTGCTGCCGACCGAGCGGCTCGGCACCGCGGTCGCCCTGATGAGCGCGACCATGGGCGTCGGCGGCGCGATCGGCATGCCCGTCGCCGCACTCCTCGCCCAGAACGCCGACTGGCACATGCTGTTCTGGCTCGCGGCCGCGCTCGGCGTCGTCGGACTGCTGCTCGTGCTGGCCGTGATCCCCGAGGATGTGCTCCGCTCCCCCGGGCGCCTCGATGTGCTCGGCGCCATCGGGCTGGCCATCGGCCTCACCGGCATCCTGCTCTTCGTCTCCCGGGGTGCGCAGTGGGGCTGGACCTCACCCCTCACACTGGTCTGCATCATCGGCGGGCTGGCCGTGCTGCTGGTGTGGGGCTGGTACCAGCTGCGCACGAAGGACCCGCTGCTCGACCTGCGGGTGGCGGCGCGCCCCGCCGTACTGTTCACCAACATCGCCGCGATCGGCATGGGGTTCGCACTGTTCGCCTCGAACGTGACGTTCCCGCAGCTGCTCGAGATGCCCGCGGTCGGCGGCGCCGGTTTCGGGCTCGACATGCTCGCGGCGTCCCTCGTGATCATGCCCGCCGGCCTCGTGATGATGGTGATCTCACCGCTCTCCGGCTGGCTCGAGCGCACGGTCGGACCGCGGCCGCTGTTCACCGTCGGCGCCGGCGCGATCGTGCTCGCCTACGTGTTCGTGCTGCTGTGGTCTTCCGAGGTGTGGCACATCTTCGTCGCCAACATCTTCATCGGAGTCGGCATCGGCTTCACCTTCGCCGCGATGCCCATGATCATCATGCGGTCGGTGCCGGCGAACGAGACCGGCGCCTCGAACGGCCTGAACGCCCTGTTCCGCTCGGTCGGCACCTCGAGCGCCTCGGCCGTGATGGGCGGCGTGCTCGCGGCGATGAGCATCGACGTCGACGGTGTCGCGGTTCCGACCCGCGCCGCGTTCGAGGTGTGCTTCTGGCTCGCGATCGCCGCCGGCATCATCGCGGTCGTGCTGTCGCTCTTCATCCCGAAGCAGCGCAGCTCCGAGCAGCATCCGTCCCTGCCCGGCTGAGTTCCGCTCCCCGCGCCGTCAGCGGGAGATCGTGCGCGGGTCCGGGTCGCCGTCTCGCGGCGGTCGCAGCCGGTCCGGGATCGGCCACGCCAACGACACGGAACCGCTCTCAGTGCGTGTACTCCATGAGCTCGACGCCGAGCACCCGGAAGGCGTCGTGCGCGCGCAGCCGGTGCGTGATGGAGAGGTCGTCGAAGCAGACGATGAGCGAGTAGGCGACGCCGGCACGGGGTCCGGCCAGCACTCCCGCCTCGGCGCGGACACCACGATCGCGGCCGGTCTTGTTCACGAACAGCAGACCGTGCGCGTCGTGATCGTGCGAGAACGGGTCGAGGCCGGTGGATGCCGCGACCAGACTCAGGTCCTGGTTCAGGCTCAGCCACTCCGACACCTGCGCGCTGACCGCGGCGTCGACGACCTGCGAGTTCACCAGGGCCGAGAACAGCCCGGCGAGCTCCCGAGCGGATCCCACGGCGACCTGCGGGGCGTCGTCCGGACCGCGGCGGTCACGGAACCGGTCGAGCAGGGCCGTACGGCGCAGGCCGAGCGACTCGATGCGCTCGCGCACCCGGTCATGTCCGACCTTCTGCAGCAGGGCGTTCACGGCGATCGGATCGCCGGCTGTCGCGGCCAGCACGGCGAGATCCTCGAGCGGCAGCGCCGGGGCGTGCAGATGCCGCCACAGGCCGGAGGTCTCCACGGCCTCGACACTGTCCCGCTCGATGATCTCGAACGGATCGAGCGCTCCGCTCTGGAAACCGGCGGCCACCTCGATCAGCAGTGGGACGACGCCGAGCCCCGCGACGGGCATGGTCACGTGATCGTCGCCGGCCAGCACGTGCACATGATTGTCGAGGTCGACGACGTGCACCGACACCTGAGCGCCGGAATCGACCAACCCCTCGAGCGACCGCAGGGTGGCTGTGAAGGAGCGGCGCCCGAGCGCGGCGCGCCGCGGGAGGCGACGACTGGTGCGCTGGGAGCGACGGCCCGCAGAAGACTCCGGCGCACCGCCGACAGACTCCGGGGCCGAGGAGTTGCGGAACCCTTCACCAGGCTCGAGAGCGCCCACGCGTGATCCTTACGAGGGGGGGGATTTGCGGGATACCGCGGGGAAGCGCTCCCCAGCGGCAGGGCTATCGTAACCCCACCGCCGGGGGATGCATCACAGAGTCAGACGATTGGTCACCAGATGGTCACACGCGACGACTCGGGGAGCCAGAGAGCGTCGTCTTCGTCCACGCCGAACGCCTCGTAGAACGCATCGATGTTGCGCACGATCTGGTTGCAGCGGAACTCGTTCGGCGAGTGCGGATCGATGGTCAGCAGTCGCAGCGTCTCGGCGTCGCGGCTCTTCTGCTGCCACACCTGCGCCCACGAGAGCAGCAGGCGCTGCACGCCCGTGTACCCGTCGATGACCGGGGCCTCCGCGCCGCCGAGCGAGAGCTCGTAGGCCTTGAGCGCGATGCCGAGGCCGCCGAGGTCGCCGATGTTCTCACCGATCGTGAGGGCGCCGTTGACATGGTGCTCAGCGTCGAGCCCTTCGGGGACGAGCGCGTCGTACTGCGCGATGAGCGCCTTGGTGCGTTCCTCGAAGGCCGAACGGTCGGCGTCGGTCCACCAGTCCTGGAGTCGGCCGTCGCCGTCGTAGCGGCTGCCCTGGTCGTCGAAGCCGTGACCGATCTCGTGCCCGATGACCGCGCCGATCCCGCCGTAGTTCGCGGCGGCGTCGCGGCTCGCGTCGAAGAACGGGTACTGCAGGATGGCCGCGGGGAACACGATCTCGTTCATGGACGGGTTGTAGTACGCGTTGACCATCTGCGGCGGCATGTGCCACTCGAGGCGGTCGATGGGCTTGCCGACCTTGTCGACGTGGCGGTCGTGCTCGAAGATCGACGCCCGGCGCACGTTGCCGAACAGGTCGGTGCGGTCGATCTCCAGGCTCGAGTAGTCGCGCCACACCTCGGGGTGGCCGATCTTGGGCGTGAAGGAGTCGAGCTTGGCGAGCGCGCGCTCCCGGGTCTCGGCGGTCATCCACTCGAGGTCGGTGATGCTCTGGCGATACGCCTCGATCAGGTGGGCGACCAGCTCGTCCATCGCGGCCTTCGCTGTCGGCGGGTAGTGCCGCTCGACGTAGACCTTGCCGATCGCCTCGCCGAGCGCGCCCTCGGTCAGAGAGACGCCGCGCTTCCAGCGCTCGCGGATCGTCGGCACGCCGGTGAGCTCGGTGCCGTAGAACGAGAAGTTCTCCTGCACCAGGTCGTCGGTGAGGTACGGAGCCGCCGCGTGCACGACCTTGGCCCGCAGCCACGCCTTCCAGTCGTCGAGCCGCTCGGGCGTGAGGAGCGAGCCGAGCCCCTCGAAGAAGCTGGGCTGCGAGACGACGACCTCGTCGAAGGCCGCCGGGTTCGACGGCGACACCGCTTCGCGCCACGGAGCCAGGTCGACGCCCGCGAGCTCCTGCAGCTCGTCCCAGGTCTTGAGGTTGTAGGTCGCCACGGCGTCGCGGCTGCGCACGTTGTCCCAGTGGTGCCCGGCGAGCTCGGTCTCGAGCGCGATCGCCCGGTCGGCGTTCGCCGCGGCATCCGGAACACCGGCAAGGTCGAGCAGCCGTTCGAGGTGTGCGCGATAGGCGGCCCGGGTGTCGGCGAACGTGTCGAGCCGGAAGTAGCTCTCATCCGGCAGGGACAGCCCGGCCTGCATGAGCACGGGCAGGTAGCGCTCCGGGTCGCCCGGGTCACCGTCGACGTACATGCCGATCACGGCCGCGCGACCGTCGCGGTCGTAGGCGCCCACCGTGCGCAGGAACGCCGGGACGCCGTCGATGGCGTCGACCTCGGCGAGGGTCTCCTCCAGCGGAGAGAGACCGGCGGCATCGATGCGCTCGGTGTCCATGAAGCTCGCGAACAGGTCGCCGATCTTGCGGGCGAGCGTACCCTCCTCGGCATCCTGCGACTCCTCGATGATCGCCCGCACGTCTTTCTCGGCCTGCTCGGCGAGAAGATGGAACGAGCCCCACCGCGCCTTGTCGCCAGGGATCTCGGTGCGCGAAAGCCAGGCGCCGTTCACGTGACGATAGAGGTCGTCCTGCGGGCGGATGTCGGAGCTGAACTCATCAAGGGCGAGGCCCACGGGAAGAACGTCAGTCATGCGCACCAGCCTATGACCCGCCTCGGACGTCAGGTCGATTCGCTGCACCATCTTCGGCCGATCGCGCTTCGTTCGGCCAGACTCGCGGCATCCGGCCGAACGAGGCGCATTTCACCGCGGGAAGCGCAGCGGACTTCAGCGGCGTCGCCGACCGAAGCGTCGGCGGCGCGGCTCCGGCACCGGCGCAGCCGCCGGCCGCGACGCCCGACGCTCCGCCCAGGCCACCGCCTCGGCGTCGACATCCCTCGGTTCGGTCACGACGGGAGGTCCGCCCTGGAGCTGGCGACGCGCCTCGCGCACGCGCTTGTTGAAGTCCTCGAGCACGTCACGCACGTCCGACTCGCGGCCGAGCAGGTCGAGCTGGTCGTTGAGCTCCCGGTCCTCGGTGCGCAGCAGGATGGCGGGCGGGCCGAGTCCGGTGAGGTTCTCGGTCTCGATCTTGCGGCGTATCCACCAGTCCGGGTCGTGGTGGGTGCCGAGTCCCTCGAGCGGCTTGCCCGCGCCGGGAAGATCGTCGAACTCGCCGCGACGGATCGCCACCTGGATCGCCGTCTCGATGAAGGCGGCCCTGTCGACGGCGGCACCGGCTCCCGGCGGGGCGCCCGACTCCTCATCGCCGTCCGCGGTCTCGGCCTGCTGCTGCTGCGCGCGGTAGCGCGCCGCAGCTTCTCGGGGATCCGTCATGATGCACCTCCGCGGCATCCGATTCCCTCCCACCCTACGACGGCTCTCGGGGGCGCGGACGGACGAGGTCGGCGCCAGGTCATAGGCTCGGAGGATGACCGCGCGCGCCTCCCTCAACCGAGAGATCCTGCGCCTCGCGGTCCCGGCCCTCGGCGCGCTGATCGCGGAGCCCGCGTTCCTGATCGTGGATGCCGCCCTGGTCGGGCACCTCGGCACGACCCCGCTCGCGGGCCTCGGCATCGCGGGAGCCGTGCTGCAGACGATCGTCGGACTCATGGTGTTCCTCGCCTACTCGACCACTCCGGCGGTCGCCCGCCGCTTCGGCGCCGGACAGCCGGGCGAGGCCGTGTCGGTCGGCATCAACGGCATGTGGCTCGCGCTCGGACTCGGCGCGGTGCTCGCCGTCGTCGGCGCGGTCTCCTCACCGTGGCTGGTCTCGTTGTTCGGCGCGAACGAGGCCGTCGCACAGCAGGCCAACGAGTACCTGGTGATCTCGATGTGGGGCCTGCCGGCGATGCTCATCGTCTTCGCCGCGACCGGCCTGCTGCGCGGCATGCAGGACACGATGACGCCGCTCTGGATCGCGGGGCTCGGCTTCGGCGCGAACGCCCTGCTCAACTGGCTCTTCATATACGGACTCGGGTGGGGTATCGCGGGCTCGGCCGCCGGCACCGTGACGGCGCAGTGGGGCATGGTCGCCGCGTACGCCCTGGTCATCCGCCGCCTGGCGACCCGTCACAGCGCCTCACTGCGCGCCCAGCGCGCCGGCATCCGGAGCACGGCGACGTCGGGCGGATGGTTGTTCCTTCGCACCGTGAGCCTGCGCGTCGCCCTGCTCGCGACCGTGGGCATCGCCACCGGCATCGGCACCGAGGAGCTGGCCGGGTGGCAGATCGTTTTCACGATCTTCTCCGCCGCGGCGTTCGCGCTCGATGCCCTCGCGATCGCCGCGCAGGCGCTCATCGGCAAGGAGCTGGGCGCCGGAGACGAACGGCAGGTCCACCGGGTGCTGGCCCGCACCGTGGCCTGGGGCGCGTGGTTCGGTGTGATCGTCGGCGGCCTGATCGCCGCACTCTCCGGGGTGCTCGGCATCGTGTTCACCGGCTCGGCGGAGATCGCCGCCCTCGTGCAGCCGGCACTGCTCGTGCTCGCCGTCGCCCAGCCGATCGCGGGTGTCGTGTTCGTGCTCGACGGGGTGCTCATGGGCGCGAACGACGCCCGCTACCTCGCGATCGCCGGGGGCCTGAACCTGGTCCCGTTCCTCCCGGCGCTGTGGATCATCGCCGCGACCGGGGTCGACGGCACCGCGGGACTCGTGTGGCTCGCGGTCGCCTTCTTCGGCGTCTATCTGCTCGCGCGTCTGGGCACTCTCGGCTGGCGCGTGCGGTCCGGGCGCTGGCTCGCGGCGACCGTCTGACGCCGGGCGTCCGGCACTGCACCGATCCGGTCAATCGCCACTTCTCCCCACCCACCGGAATCCGCGGAATACTACGCGCGGAAACCCTGGTGCACTCGACGATGATCGGGGGACACTGAAGGAATGCTGGGGATGACGGAACCACAGGTATGGACGCTGATCGGCGTCTTCGCCGCGGGCATGTTCGGCACGATCACGCTGATCTCGACGATGTTCCTGCGCACGATGCAGAACGAGTTCGAGGGCGTGCGGACCGAGGTCCGCAACGAGTTCGCCAGCGTGCGGACCGAGATGCGGAGCGAGTTCGCCCATGTGCGCACGGAGATCAGCTCGGTCCACGGGCGCATCGATCATCTGGATCGCGACGTCAACGCGATCTACCGCCACCTCTTCGGCATCGATCGCGGCTGAGCGCGCCGTTCATCGCCACCGAGAACGCGAGCTCAGGCGATCTCGAGCTCCGAGATCACGATCTTCTTCATGTGCATCAGCGCCTGGATCTGCTCCGGCCGCTGCTGCAGAAGGTCGAGCCCGGCGGGGACCACCTGCCAGCTGACGCCGAACCGGTCTTTGCACCAGCCGCACGCCTCCGCCTCCGGCACCGCGGAGAGCGCCTGCCAGTAGCGGTCGATCTCTTCCTGGTCGGCGCACTCGATCACGAAGGAGACGGCCTCGTTGAAGGTGAACTCCGGACCCCCGTCGAGGCAGCCGAATCGCGTTCCGTTCAGAGTGAACTCCCCGTTGATGACCTTCCCGGTCATGCCCTCGAAGTGCTCGCTGAGGTTCTCATCCGGATAGTAGGTCACGCTGTCGATCGACGAGTTCGGGAACACCGAGACGTAGTACTCCATCGCCTCCTGCGCCCTGTCGACGAACCAGAGGAACGGGCGGATGGGTGTGACGACTGCCATGTCGACCTCCTCGATCGGCACTCACGCTACGCCCGCAGCCACCGCCTGTCGAGGGGTTTCCGGCGGCGCTCAGCCCGCGTATCTCCGGCACCACTCGTACATGATCACGGCGGCCGCGGCGCTGGCGTTGATCGAGCGCGTCGAGCCGTACTGGGTGATCTCGATGTGGGCGGATGCTGCGGCGAGCGCCTCGGCCGAGAGCCCCGGCCCCTCCTGACCGAACAGCAGCACGCAGCGCTGCGGGAGTTCGGCGCGATCCACGGGCACGGCACCCTCGACGTTGTCGACCGCGATGATCGGGAGGCCCTCCGCCGCAGCCCAGGCGGCGAAGGTCTCGACGTCTTCGTGGTGCACCACGTGCTGGTAGCGATCGGTGACCATCGCCCCGCGCTTGTTCCAGCGGCGGCGACCGATGATGTGCACGGTGTCGGCGAGGAACGCGTTGGCGCTGCGCACGATCGATCCGATGTTCATGTCGTGCTGCCAGTTCTCGATGGCGACGTGGAACGGATGCCGCTGCGTGTCGAGGTCGGCGACGATCGCCTCCATCCGCCAGTAGCGGTAGCGGTCGATCACGTTGCGGGTGTCGCCCGCCGCGAGGAGCTCGGGGTCGTACTGCTCCCCCTCGGGCCACGCATCCTCGCCTCCGGGCCACGGACCGACGCCGTAGCCGGGCTGAGCGGTCGAGCCGCCGTGCATCGGGCCCGCCGGAGTGTCGGCGTGCGAGGGGTCCGAAGCGGCATCATCCATCTCGCCAGGCTATCGCCGGAGCGAACATCCAGATATTTAGGTCCACCGAAAAATACGCTACGGTTTCGGTGTGCCTAAAAATTCTTCGCTCCCGATGACGACCCCGACCGCGTCCCCGGCCAGGGCCCCGCGCAGCCTGTGGCTGCTCGGTCCCGCCCTCGTCGCCGGCGTCGCGTACCTCGACCCCGGCAATGTCGCCAGCAACATGACCGCGGGGGCCCAGTACGGCTACCTGCTGGTGTGGGTCGTGCTCGCGGGCAACATCATGGCGTGGCTGATCCAGTACCTCTCCGCGAAGCTGGGCGTCGTCACCGGGCAGAGCCTGCCCGAGGTGCTGGGCGCGCGGTTGAAGCGACCGTGGGCCCGCCGCGCATACTGGCTGCAGGCCGAGCTGGTCGCCATGGCCACGGACCTGGCCGAGGTCATCGGCGGCGCGGTGGCCCTGAACCTGCTGTTCGACGTGCCGCTGCTGCTGGGCGGACTCATCACCGGCGCGGTCTCGATGATCCTGCTCACGGTGCAGAGCCGGCGCGGCGCCCGCCCGTTCGAGTTCGTGATCATCGGGCTCATGGTCATCATCACGGTCGGCTTCGTCGCCGGGGTCTTCGTCGCGCCGCCGGACCCGGCCGGGGTGCTCGGAGGAATGGTCCCGCGTTTCGAAGACACCGGCTCGGTACTGCTGGCCGCATCCATCCTCGGCGCGACGATCATGCCGCACGCGATCTACGCGCACTCCTCCCTCGCCCGTGACCGCTTCGGCGCCACGACCGCCCACGCAGGCGACGAGGCCGTGCGCACCGAGACCTCACGCATCCGCCGCCTGCTCACCGCCACCCGCTGGGACGTATCGATCGCGATGGTGATCGCCGGCTCCGTGAACCTCTGCATCCTGCTGCTCGCCGCCGCGAACCTCGCCGGCGTCGAGGGCACCGACTCGCTGGAGGGCGCGCACGCCGCTCTCGCCACGGGGCTCGGTCCGGTCGTCGCGACGTTCTTCGCCGTCGGACTCCTCGCATCCGGACTGGCCTCGACCTCGGTGGGCGCCTACGCCGGGGCCGAGATCATGCACGGTCTGCTGCACGTGCGCATCCCGCTGCTCGCCCGTCGCCTGGTCACGCTGATCCCCGCGCTCATCATCCTCGGCATCGGCTTCGATCCGACACTCGCCCTAGTGCTCAGCCAGGTGGTGCTCTCGTTCGGCATCCCCTTCGCCCTGATCCCGCTGGTCGTGCTCACCGCGCAGCGACGTACCCTCGGCGCCTGGGCCAATCGGCGCTGGACGACGGCCGCCGGCATCGTGGCCTCGGTGCTGCTGATAGCCCTCAACGGAGCGCTGCTCTGGCTCGTCCTGACGGGGGCCTGACCCGGATAGGCTCGACAGCATGTCTGCCGATAACGCCCGCCGCAACGTCCGCATCCTCACCTGGATCGGTCTCGCGACGGGCGTGATCGGCGGCCTGCTGATCGCGTTCCCGAAGGTCATCGGCCTCGGCAGCCCGTGGGTACAGCTGGCCCTGGGCATCGCCACTCTCGTGCTGGCTTTCCGCGCGCGCAAGATCGGCATCGCCGAGATCGAGGGGTTCGACGGCCGACTCTCCCTGGCCGCCGCCCTCCTCGGCTTCCTCGTCCTGTTCTTCGCGGGTCAGGCCGCGTACAGCCTGCTGGCCGCCGCGACGAGCTGACCTAAGCTGGTCCGGTGGCATCCCCTGCAGCTGACGACTATCTGAAGACCGTCTACGCGCACACCGAGTGGCAGGACGCACCGATCACTCCCTCGGTGCTCGCCGCGAAGCTCGGCATCGCCCCGTCCTCTGTCACCGAGATGGTGAAGAAGCTCGCCGCCGCGGGTCTCGTCTCGCACGTGCCCTACGGTGCGGTGCGGCTGACGGATGCCGGAACCCTGCGCGCACTCGCGATGGTGCGCCGGCACCGCCTGATCGAGACCTGGCTGGTGCAAGAGTTCGACTACGGCTGGGACGAGGTGCACGACGAGGCCGAGGTGCTCGAGCACACCATCAGCGACCGGCTGCTGGAGGGCATCGACGCCCGACTGGGACGCCCGCGCTTCGACCCGCACGGCGATGCGATCCCCGATGCCGACGGTCACATCGAGCGCGAGCCGTTCGTGCTCCTCGCCCACGCGCCGGCCGGGCACGCGGGACGGGTGCTGCGCGTCGACGACCGCGACCCCGAGCTGCTGCGATCTCTCGAGGCGCTGGGCCTGGCGGTCGCATCGACCGTCACGGTGACGGCATCCGGGGTGGAGATCGACGGCGCGCAGACGGCACTGCCCGAAGGGGCGGCACAGGTCGTCTGGCTCAGCGCCTAGCTCCCCCGCAACACGGTCAGGTGCGCGTCGCCTGGGGCCTCTAGGCTGTGCACATGGCTCAACGTGACGACATCGAATGCTGGCTCACCGACATGGACGGCGTGCTCGTCCATGAGAACGACGCCATCCCCGGAGCATCCGAACTGCTCGCCGGTTGGGAGAGCGCGGGCATCCCGTACCTGGTGCTGACGAACAACTCGATCTTCACCGCTCGTGACCTGTCGGCTCGCCTGCGCACCAGCGGACTGCACGTGCCCGAGGAGCGCATCTGGACCTCGGCCCTCGCGACCGCCGACTTCCTGAAGCAGCAGCTCCCCGGGGGCTCTGCCTTCGTGATCGGCGAGGCCGGCATCCTCACCGCACTGCACGATGCGGGTTTCATCATGACCGAGACCAACCCCGATTTCGTGGTCGTGGGCGAGACGCGCAATTACTCGTTCGAGGCGATCACGAAGGCCATCCGCCTCATCATCGGCGGCGCGCGCTTCATCGTGACGAACCCGGATGCCACGGGCCCGAGCGCCGACGGACCGCTGCCCGCGACGGGCGCCATCGCCGCGCTCATCACGAAGGCCACCGGCAAGGAGCCGTACGTGGTCGGCAAGCCGAACCCGATGATGTTCCGCTCGGCGTTGAACAAGATCGGCGCGCACTCGAAGCGCACCGGCATGATCGGCGACCGCATGGACACCGACGTCGTCGCCGGCATCGAGGCGGGTCTGCACACGATCCTGGTGCTCACCGGTATCAGCGACCAGGCCGAGATCGAGAAGTACCCGTTCCGCCCGGATGAGATCGTGCAGTCGGTCGCCGACCTGCTGCCGCGGATCACGGAGACGATCACGACGGTCAAGATCAAGAAGTAGCCGATGGGCGCACTCGACGAGGGCGAACGACTCCGGGCGGCGGACGCCGCGGCCTGGCGCGCCTGGCTCGAGGCGAACCACGAGCGCGCGGCGGGCGTCTGGTTGCTGAGCGTGCGCGGAGCGTCGGACGGCGTCGGGTACGAGGATGCCGTGCGGCAGGCGCTGTGCTTCGGATGGATCGACGGCCCGGTGCGCGTCTTCGATGACGGGACCGATGACCGCGCCAACGGGCAGTGGTTCTCCCCTCGCCGCCCCGGCAGCGGCTGGGCGGCGACGAACAAGGCGCGGATCGCGGAACTCGAGGCCGAGGGTCTGCTCGCTCCGGCCGGCATCCGTGTGCTCGAGGTCGCGAAGGCGAACGGCTCGTGGACCGTGCTCGACGGCCCGGAAGCCGGGACCGAACCGGAGGAGTTCACCGCCGCCCTCGACGCGGTGCCCGCCGCGCGCGAGAACTGGGATGCATTCCCGAAGTCGGTCAAGAAGTTCGGTCTCACGCACATCGCGATGGCCAAGCGCCCGGAGACCCGGGCGGCCCGCATCGCGAAGATCGTGGCGGATGCCGCGGAGGGGAAACGCCCATGAATCAGAGCGACGTGCTGTTCCTGGTGGTCTTCCTGATCCTGCTCAGCTCGCTGACCGTGTTCGTCGTGCAGTTCGTCCGCTCTCGCCGGGGGCGCGGCGGCTCGGACGACGGCCGCGCCGGCTGGTGGGAAGGCCCCTGGGACGACGACGACAGGTCCCGCTGACCCCGGAGCCGGCGCTGGTCAGGACGCCAGCGTCGCCCCCGGGATCGCAGCGAGGAGCTCGCGAGTGTAGGGATGCTGCGGGTCGTCGAAGATGCGCTCGGGGGTGCCGCTCTCGACCACGACGCCGCGCTGCATGACATGCACCTCGTCGGAGATCATCCGCACGACCGCGAGGTCGTGGCTGATGAACAGGTAGCTCAGGCCCAGGCGCTTCTGCAGGTCGGCGAGCAGGTCGAGGATCTGCGCCTGTACCAGCACGTCGAGCGCCGACACGGCCTCGTCGAGCACCACGAGTTCGGGTTCGAGCGCGAGCGCCCGGGCGATCGCCACGCGCTGGCGTTGCCCACCCGACAGCTCGTGCGGCAGGCGCTCAGCCATCGCCGCGGGCAGGGCGACCTGCTCCAGCAGCTCGAGCACGCGCGCGTGACGGGTGGCCGCGGTGCCGATGCGGTGCACCCGCAGTGGCTCGGCGATCGACTGCTCGACCGTGTAACGGGGGTCGAGCGAGGCGTAGGGGTTCTGGAACACCGGCTGCACACGGCGGCGCAGCGCGAACAGCTCCTTACGGCGGAGCGTGGTCAGGTCGAGCCCGTCGAACAGGATCGATCCCGACGTGGCGTCCTCGAGTCCGAGCACCATGTTCGCCGTGGTCGACTTGCCCGACCCCGACTCGCCCACGATCGAGACGGTCGTGCCGCGACGGATCTCGAAGCTCACCCCGTCGACCGCGGTGAACGTCTCGGGCTCGCCCGCCTTGGGAGACCGGAGGGCGAACTCCTTGCGGAGGTCGCGGATCTCGACGAACGGCGTCCCGGCGGCGGCCTCGCGCTGCGGCAGGGCTTCGCGGCGGGAGGCGAGGCTCGGTGCCGCGGCGAGCAGCTGCTTCGTGTACTCGTGCTGCGGGTTGCCGAGCACCTCGGCCGAGGTGCCCTCCTCCACGATGTGACCGCGGAACATCACGACGATGCGGTCGGCGCGCTCGGCAGCGAGGGCGAGGTCGTGCGTGATGAGGAACACGGCGGTGCCGAGGTCATCGGTGAGCGCATCGAGCTGGTCCAGGATGCGCCGCTGCACGGTCACGTCGAGGGCCGAGGTGGGCTCGTCGGCGATCAGCAGGCGCGGCTTGCAGGCGAGCCCCATCGCGATCAGCACGCGCTGGCGCATACCGCCCGAGAACTCGTGCGGGTACTGGTGCGCCCGCTGCGCGGCATCCGCGATCCCCACCATCTCGAGCAGCTCGACGACCCGCGCCTTCGTGGCATCGCCGTGGGTGTGGCCGTGCACCTCGAGCGCCTCGCCGATCTGCTCGCCCACGCGCATGAGCGGGTTGAGGTTCGACATCGGGTCCTGCGGCACGAGGCCGATCCCGGCACCGCGCAGGGAGACCATCGCGTTCTCGGGCAGATCGGTCAGCTCGCGCCCGTCGAAGCGGATGCTGCCGGCCGTGATCACCCCGTTCTCGGGCAGCAGACGGTTGACCGCGGCGGCGGTGGTCGACTTGCCCGACCCGGACTCCCCGACGATCGCGACGGTCTCACCGGCGGCGACGTCGATGCTGATGTCGCTGATGGCGGTGATCAGTTCGGAACCGGTTCGGAAGGCGACGGCGAGGCCGCTGATGCTCAGCACGGGCTCGGTGGTGCTCATGGTGTTCTCGTTCCTTCGTTGTCGTCCAGGTCGTTGCCGCCCAGATCGTTGTCACCCAGGAGTGCGGGGAGCGCCGTGCGCCACAGCGCCTCGGTCGGCGCGGGTTCGGGGGCGAAGAGGCGGTTGCTCAACAGGACCGCGGCGGTGCCGGTGCCCGGCACCAATCCCAGCGCGCAGCCCGTGAAGCCCGGGTGCCAGAGCATCCGGGTCGGTCGGCCGCCGACCGCGACCATGTCGCTGCGCCAGCCCAGCGCCTGCCCGGCGTCGGGTCCGTCGCGGAACAGGTCGGCTGTCACATCCGGATGCCACAGCTCGGGATGCCGTTCGGGAGCGGCGAGCGCAGCACCCAGGGTGAGCAGCTCGTCGGCGGTGCTGAAGAGTCCGGCGTGGCCAGAGATGCCACCGGCGGCGTGGAAGCTGTTGCCGTCGTTCACGCTGCCTGTGATCTCGTCTTCGCGCCAGGCGAATGTGCGGTCGGCGGCGAGGATCGGATAGGGCTCACCGGTTGCGACCATGCGGCGTTCGGCGGCGTCACCGAGCGACGATGAGGCGACCGGCGCAGCGAAGGGGCCGTATCCGGTACGGCTGAGCCCGAGGGGTGCGGTCACGAGCTCGCGGACGGCGGCATCCAGAGGCCGTCCGGCGATGGCGGCGATGATGCGGCCGAGCAGGAGGAATCCGAGGTCCGAGTAGTGACGGCCCTCGTCGAGGCCGTAGCGGAGCGGGATCGCGTCGGCCGCGGCCGCGGGGTCGCCGGCGTGCGCGTGATCGAGGTAGAGCGGCTGCCACTCCCACAGACCCGCGCGATGCTGCAGCAGGTGGCGCACGGTCGTTCCCGGCGCACAGGACGTGCCGGGGACGAAGCGGTCGACCGGATCGTCGAAGCCCACCTCACCACGGCTGACGAGTCGCAGGATCGCGGTCGTGGTCGCGGCGACCTTCGATACCGAGGCGATGTCGAACGCGGTCTCGGTCGTCATCGGCGTTCCGGCGAGGTCGGCCAGACCGCCCGCGGCGATGTCGCGCCCGGCATCGGTGACGACACCCGCGACGGCGCCCCGCGGGGCGGAGTCCGTGGCGAGGACGGCCGCGACGGCGGCGGCGGCACTCATGTCCACTCCCTGCGCATGCGCTGTTCGGGTTCACCGAACTCCGGCTGGGTGCGGGTGGCTCCGTCGGGGTGCCATCCCTTGGCCTCGTAGAACCCGATCGACGGCAGGTTCGCCGCGAACACCCACAGCGTCGCGGCCTCGGCCCCGGCATCCTGCAACTCCGCGGACGCCTGCGCCAGCAGCGCTCCGCCGATCCCGCCCCCGTGAGCACGAGGCGAGACGTACAGAGAGTGCACGGCGCCGTCGATGCGGCCACCCGCACCGGGGGTCGCGGCATACCGGGTGATCCCGACGATCTCGCCGTCGCGCTCGGCGACGAGCACGACGCCCACCGGATCGGCGAGCACCCGGCGCCACAGCGCCTCTGCCCGCTCATCCGTCATCGCGTCGATCGCCGCGTCGGGGAGCAGACCCCGGTAGCTCTCCCGCCAGCACGCGAGGAACACCTCGAGCACCCCGGACAGGTCGTCCGGGGTGGCGGGGCGCACCTGCAGGCTCACGATGCCGAGGCCTCCGTGAGCACGAGGGAGTCGATGGAGGCGACGGGCTCGGGCATCTGCAGCGGGCCGACGCCCGGGGTGATGGTGCCGAGGATGCGCGGCTCGCGCGCACCGGTGCCGCCGGGGACGATCGCGGGAACGCCGTGCATCGTGGACCAGCCGATGAGCGCGAGGAGGATCGCCTCCTTGCTGTCGGCCGCGGCCCCCAGCTCGTCGGCGAGCACGACCTCGGTCGCCGGCAGAGCGGCGCGCAGTCCGTCGAGGATCAGCGGGTTGCGGCATCCGCCGCCCGACACGGCGAGGAACCCGATGCCGGCGGCCTCCACGTCGCGCGCCACAGTGCGGACCGTGAGCTCGGTCAGGGTGCGCACCACATCGGCGACGGAGATCTCCCGCCCCTGTGCGGCGAGGTGCTCGTGCACGTAGCCGAGGTGGAAATGCTCCTTGCCCGTGCTCTTGGGCGGGGTGAGGGCGTAGTACGGGTCTTCGAGCAGTGCCGCCAGCAGCGCCTCATCGACCTGTCCGGTGCGGGCGATCGCGGCGTCGTCGTCGTAGCCGAGCGGGTTGAGGCCGCGCTCCACGATGACCGCGTCGACCAGGGCGTTCGCCGGGCCGATGTCGTACGCGACGAGGCCGTCCTGCCGCACCACGGTCATGTTCGAGATGCCGCCCAGATTCAGGGCCGCCGAGATACCGGCGCGCGAACGCAGCAGCAGCTCGTCGAGGAACGACACCAGCGGGGCGCCGTGACCGCCGACCGTGATGTCGCGGATGCGGATGTCGGACACCACCGGGGCGCCGACCTTCTCGGCGATCCAGGCCGGCTGCCCGATCTGCAGGGTGCCCAGCGCGCGGGCGCCGTCGACCCAGTGGTAGACGGTCTGTCCATGAGAGCACACCGCGTCGACGCCGCCGACCTCGGCCGCGATGTCGGCCGCGACCTCGGCGAACGCCTGTCCGATCAGGGTGTCGAGCTCGGCCACCTCGGCGAGCGTCGTCTGCGCGGGCGGGAGCGCCGCGATCAGTCGCGCCCGAAGTTCGGGGGCGTAGGGCACGCTCATCGCCGCGAGCACGGTGCCGTGCAGATCCACACCGTGCGCGGTGAAACCGCCGCTGGTCGTGAAATCGACGACGGCGGCATCGATCCCGTCGTGCGAGGTGCCGGAGATCAGTCCGAGGACGCGCATCAGTTCTCCTCCAGTGCGGTGCGCAGCCGTCCGTCGGCGGCGCCCAGTCGTGCGGTGGCCGCGGCGAGGTCCTCACCGCGGCGGATCATGATCGACGCGAGCTTCACGTCGTAGGCGGCGGTCTCCAGCGCCGCCACCGCCGTGTCGCGGTCGGCATCCGCGATGGTCTGCACCATCCGGATCGCCCGCTCGCGCAGCTTGTGGTTGGTGGCCTTCACATCCACCATCAGGTTGCCGTAGGCCTTGCCGTTCCGGACCATCGAGATGGTCGAGAACATGTTGAGCACGAGCTTCTGCGCCGTACCCGACTTGAGCCGGGTCGATCCGGAGAGCACCTCGGGTCCGACCTCGACCTCGATGCCGTGCTCGGCCGCCGCGCTGAGTGCTGTGCCGACGTTGCACGACAGGCCGATGCTGAGCGCTCCGAGCTCGCGCGCCCGGCGGACGGCGGCGATCACATACGGCGTGCGTCCACTCGAGGCGATGCCGATCACGGTGTCGAGCGGGCCGATGCCGGCGGCGTCGATGGCCGCAGCCCCCGCCTCCGCGTCGTCCTCCGCGCCTTCGACGGGGTTCACGATCGCACCGGGCCCTCCGGCCATGATCGCGAACACCAGTTCGGGCGGAGTGCTGAAGGTGGGCGGGCACTCCGAGGCGTCGAGCACGCCGATACGGCCGGGGGTTCCGGCGCCGACGTAGACCAGGCGACCGCCCTGCGCCATGCGGGCGGCCGTGGCCTCGATCGCGGGGACGATCTGTCCGAGGGCGCGCTGCACGGCAACCGGCACCGTGGCATCCGCCTCGTTCATGGTCTGCGCGAGTTCCGCCACGCTCATCAGGTCGAGCTCCGCGTAGCGGGGATCGCTGGCCTCCGTGGCGAGTCCGCCGAGGTCCTCCGTGGTCATCGCTTTCCTCTGTTCCGGGGGTCGAGACTGTCGCGGAGGCCGTCGCCGAGCAGGTTCAGCCCGACCACGAGCAGCACCACGATCACACCGGGCGCGATCATCGTCCACGGGGCGATCGTGACGAGCGTGCGCGCCTCGAAGATCATCGAACCGAGCGAGGGTGCGGGCGGCGGGGTGCCGAGCCCGAGGAAGCTCAGCGAGGCCTCGGTGAGCACGGCCCAGGACAGCGAGAGCGTGACCTGCACGATGATGATCGACGTGATGTTCGGCAGCACGTGTCGGAACATGGTCGCCATGCGGCTCTGACCGGTGCTCTTGGCGGCCTTGACGTATTCGACCTCGCGCAGCGAGAGCACGGGGCCTCGGGTCACGCGGATGAAGATCGGCACGTAGACGATCGCGATGGCCACGGCGATGGTGAACCAGTTGCGCTCGAACACCGACGCCAGCGAGAGCGCGAGCAGCAGCGGCGGGAAGGCGAACAGCACGTTCGTGACGGCCGTGATCGCGCCGTCGGAGAAGCCGCGGTAGAAGCCGGCGATGAGTCCGCACACGGTGCCGACCACGGTGGCGAAGGCGACCGCGACGACGGAGATCAGCGCCGAGTTGGCGACGCCCGCAGCGACGCGGGAGAACACGTCGCGACCGAACTGGTCCGTCCCGAACCAGTGCACGGCCGAGGGCGGCTGCAGGCGCGACGGCGGATCCTGGGCGAGCGGGTCGAAGGGCAGCAGCCCGAACGCCGAGACGAGGCTGAGCACCGCGAGCAGCACGACGATGATGAGGCCGGTGAGCCCGCTACGGCTGCGCAGCAGGAGGCGCACGCGCTCCATGGTGCGCCCGCCGCCGGGGGCGAGGGCCGAGGTCTGAGAGATGTCGGTCATGCGGCACGCACCCGAGGATCGATGACCCGGTAGAGCAGGTCGGTGAGCAGGTTGACGATGACGAAGGCGAGTGCGATCACGAGGACGGTGCTCTGCACGAGCGCGTACTCCTTCTGCTGGATGCCGAGCAGCACCTGTCGTCCGATGCCGGGGAGCGAGAAGATCTGCTCCACCACCACGGCGCCGCCGAGGAGGTACCCGAACTGCAGGCCGGTCATCGTGACGATGGGGACCAGCGCGTTGCCGAGCACGTGCCGCACCTGCAGGCGGCGCGGCGGGACGCCCTTCGCCTTCGCGGTGCGGATGAAGTCGTTGGCGCGGATCTCGAGCACCGCGGTGCGGGTCGTGCGCATGATCGGCGCGGCGATGCCGAACCCGAGCACGATCGACGGCAGCAGCATCTGCTGGAGGTTGAGCAGCGGGTCCTCGAAGAGCGTGGCGTAGGCCTGACCGTTGGGGTTGAAGCCGAACGACGAGGCGAGCACCGCCAGCAGTGCGGTGCCGAGCAGGAACGCGGGGATCGAGAGTCCGGCGAGACCGACCACCTGGCCGAAGCCATCGCGGACCGAGTCGGGCTTCGACGCCGAGAGCATGCCGAGCGGGATGCCGATGGCGAGGGCGATCACGATCGAGAAGATCGCGAGCTCGAACGTGACGGGGAGGGCGGCGGCGGTCAGGTCGAGCACGCTGGTCTGCGCCCGGGACGAGAAGCCGAGGTTGCCGGTGAAGATGTTGCCGAGCCACGAGAAGAACTGCACGAAGAGCGGCTGGTCCAGGCCGTAGTAGGCCTCGAGGGCCGCGCGCTGCGAAGGCGTGAGGGCGGCTGCCTCGGTGCCGAGGCCGGAGCTGATCTGGTCGCCGGGGATGGCGCGCAGCATCAGGAAGACGAAGATGGCGACGCCGAGGAGCGTGCCGAGTGCTGCGAGGATGCGTCGCAGCACGCTGTTGCGGAGGAGCTGTCTGAACATGCGCGTGTGGGGGTGCCTGTCGTCGGGGAGGGAGGGGGCGCGGGCGTGCCGCGCCCCCTCGATCCGCTACTTGATGGAGGTGGTCCGCAGGTACTGCAGCGAGCCGTTCACCATGGGGACGAAGCCGTCGACGGTCGAGGCCGTCGCCGTGTAGGTGTAGCTCGTGAACAGCCAGATCCACGCGGCGTTGTCCTCGAGGTTCTCGGAGACCTGCGCGTAGATGTCCTTGCGCTTCTCCGGGTCGGCCGTCTGGCGTCCCTCGGCGAACAGCGCGTCGAGCTCGGGCGAGGAGTAGCCGGCGACCTTGTTCAGGTTTCCGGTGCTGGTGAAGTAGCGGCCGTACATGCCGTCGGGGTCGGGACGACCGCCGTTGAGCGCGACAGCGGCGTCGAAGTCGGCCGCGATCCAGCGGTCGACGAAGGCACCGGACTCGAGGACCTCGATGTCGAGCGTGATCTTCGCATCGGCGAGCTGGGCCTTGAGGTTCTGCGCCTCGTTCACCGAGGTGGCGTACTCGCCCTGCGAGACGATCGTCTTGATGGTGACGCCGTCTTCCTTGCCCGCCTTCTTGAGGTAGTCGGCGGCCTTGTCGAGGTCACGCTCGGGGCACGGACGCGCCTCGGGGTCGGACTTGTACGCCGGAGAGGTGATCGGGCCGGTGACCTCGCCCTCGCCGAGGGCGGCGGTGTCGAGCACCTCCTGGCGGTCGATCGCGCACTGGATGGCGAGGCGCACGTTGACGTCGGCGAGGTCGCCGCGCGTGGCGTTCAGCTGCAGGGCGTGGTAGCTCAGCTGCGGGGTCGTGGCGACCTCGACGTTGGCACCCTCAGCGGTCTGCGCGACCAGCGGGTCGTCGAACACCGCGAGCTGCACGTTGCCGGACTGCATCGCCGAGACGATCGACGATTCGTCGGGGATCACCCGGAATTCGACGGTGTCGAGCAGTGCGGCGTCGCCCCAGTAGTCCTCGTTCTTGGCGAGCGTGATCGACTGGCTGGCCTTGCGGCTGTCGAGGATGAAGGGACCGGTGCCGTTCGGGGTCGTGTTGAGCGCCTCTTCGGTGTCGTCGGACGACAGCATGGCCATGTTGATCACGGCGAGGTTGGCGGGGAGAGCGGCGTCGGGAGCGCTCAGAGTGAGGGTGACGGTCGTCTCGTCCGTGGCCTCGACCGCGGTGACGGAGGCGAGGGAGCTGCTCGCGACGGCGGCGGTGGCCTCGGCGGCGATCGCGTCGAGCGAGTACTTGACGTCTTCGGAGCCGAACGTGGTGCCGTCGGCGAAGGTGACGCCCTCCCGCAGGTGGAAGGTCACGGTGAGGCCGTCGTCGGAGACGTCCCAGGACTCGGCGAGGCCGGGGACGACGTTGAGGTCCTCGTCGAACTCGGTCAGCGTGCCGTACAGGTTCTGCAGCACGTTGACGGCCTGGAACTGCGTGGCCTTCCAGGGGAACAGGGTGTCCGGGTCGCTGGTGACGCCGATGACGAGGTCGCCGCCCGCCGCGCCCTCAGAGGACTCGGAGTTCGATGCCGGTGCGGAACAACCGGTGATCACGAGCGCCAATGCGGCGGCCGTGGCGGTGAGAGCGCCGAATGACGCTCGCCGTGCTGTGCTCATTGCAGATTCCTCCTGGCTGGGACGCGTCGCCGTGGCGTCGGGTCAGGCGCTGTTGCCTGCCGCCCCGTGAACGTCGTCGGTCTTGGTTGGTACCAAAAGTACACGAAGGTCACTACAGATGTAACAGAAGTTCCTCTACTGTTATGAACAGCGATCGGAGACCGCCATGTCCAATGAAGCTGCCCGCGAAGAAGCCGGCGCACACCCCGTCCTCGTCCGCATGCGCGCGATCCGTCCCGAGCTGCGTCCGAGCGAGCAGCGCATCGCCGACCTCTTCCTCGCCGATCCCGCGGGCACCGCGGGACTCTCGGTCGCCGAGCTCGCGCAGCGCTGCGACACCTCCACCACCTCGGTCGTGCGATTCTGCAAGCGGCTCGGCTACGAGCACGTGCGGGAGCTGCGCAACCACGTCCTGCGCGATGTGGAACGCGAGACCTTCGACACGGCAGCCCTCCCCGCCGTCTCCGGCGACATCGACCGCAACGACACCCTGGCCGACATCGTCGCCAAGGTCTCGCTCGCCGAGACGCTCTCCCTCGCCGACACCGCGAAGGTACTCGACACCGAATCGTTGCGCGCCTCGGTGGAAGCCATCACGTCGTCGACCAGGGTCGACATCTTCGGCGTGGGCGCGAGTTCCATCGTCGGGCTCGACCTGCAGCGCAAGCTCACCCGTATCGGTCGCACGGCGCTGGACTGGTCCGACCCGCATGCCGCCTGGACCTCGGCGGCGACCCTCGGACCGGGGAACGTCGCGATCGCGGTGTCGCACAGCGGCGCCACCACCGACACGATCGAGTTCCTCCTGCTCGCCCGTCGGGCAGGCGCCACGACCATCGCGATCACCAACCACGCCGGGGCACCGCTGGCCGATCAGGCCGACATCGTGCTCACGACGGCCGCCCGCGAGACGGGGTTCCGCTCGGGTGCACTCGGCAGCCGGATCGCGCAGCTCATGGTGGTCGACTGCATCTTCATCGGCGTCGCCCAGTCGAACTACGACCGCTCGATGGAGGCGCTGCGCGACACGTTCGCCGCCGTGCACCGCGTGCGGGCGGCTGGGGCGTGACGAACGCGGGGCGCGCACGGGCGGGGCTGTTCACCGCATTCGCGGGGCTCGGTGTCACGGCGGCCTTCGTCCCGGCGATACTCCCCCGCGCCGAGGGGGCGATCGGGGCCGACCTCAGCGCCGCCGTGCCCGCCCTGTTCGCGGGGCTGCTGGTGGGCGTGCTGGTCTCCGGTCCGCTCCTGATCCGCCGACCGCCCCAGACCACGCTCATCCTCGGCAGCGCGCTTCAGGCTGCCGCCGTCATCGCTGTGGCGGCGGCGAGCACGCCCGGGGTGTTCATCGCCGCGGCGATCGTCGCCGGTTTCGGGTTCGGGCTGGTCGAGGCCTCGGGCTCGGTGGCGGCGAAGTCCCTGGCTGTCGGCAGCGCGACGGGACTGCTGAGCGCACTGCTGGGGACGGTCGCGGTGTGCGCTGCCGTCACGCCGCTGCTCGTCGCCCTCGGGTCGGACGTGCGCCCGGCTCTCGGCATCCTCGCGGTGGTGCCCCTCGTCACGATCGTGATGCTCGCCGGCCCGACTCCTGCGGCCTCCCTTGCCGAAGCTCCTGCGCATCGCGACGTGCGCGGGCTCCTCGTGCTGCTGCCGTTCGCGGCGGCGCTGCCGCTCTACGTCGGCGTCGAGACCGTGCTGTCGGGCTGGTCGGCCGTGATCCCGGAGCGGATCCTCGATGTCGATCCGGCTCTCGCCGCGCTCGGAACCTCGGCGTTCTGGACCCTGATGGCCATCGGACGCTTCGGCGCGGCGGCCCTGCGTCGGGCCTCCGTCTCGCCGATCGTGATCCTCGCCACCGCGACGAGCGGAGCGGCCGTCCTGATGGCCGCGGCCGGGATGCTCGTGAGGTCCGCGCCGGTGGGCGCACTCATCGCGTTGGCCGCGGTGGTCGTGCTCCTCGCTCCCAGCTACGGACTCATCCTGGGGCTCGCCCTCGACCGCCTCGATCCGGCTCGCAGCGCTGCCGTGACCGGTGCGCTCGTGGCCTGCGGCGCGGTCGGCGGCACGTTCGTCCCCACGTTGATCCTGCTGGTCGGCCGCGACCCGGCATCGAGCACGACGTTCTTCGTGTCTGCTGCCCTCTGTGCGCTCGTGCCGGTGCTGGTGCTGATCGCGGCGCGATCCCGCGTCACGGCACCGACGACCGACTGACTTCCCCTCCCCCCTTTCCGGGTATCGAAGACCTTTCCACGGATGCCGGAATACCGCAGGTCGCCTCGGCAGATGCGGCGTAACGTCGATTCTGAACCCGCCCGCGTCAAGGGGAGCCCGTTGTCCACTGAAGTCCTCGCGATCATCATCAGCGCCGTCGGCGTCGTACTCACCCTCGGCACCAGCCTCTTCGCCGCCGGCGCCTGGTTGATCCGCCGCTTCGACGACCGCATCGACGCGATCGCCGCCGACGTCACCGACCTGAAGATCTCCGTCGCGCGCCTCGAAGGCCCGCCGCGGCACCTCATCACCGCGGGAAGAGGATGACCCCGTGACCACGGAGACCCTCACCATCGTCATCAGCGCGATCGGCATCGTGCTCACCCTCGGCGCGAGCCTTTTCGCCGCCGGCGCGTGGATGATTCGCCGCATCGACGACCGCATCGACGCCGTCGACGAGAAACTCAGCACCCGCATCGATGCGGTCGACGAGAAGCTCAGCTCTCGGATCGACGCGGTCGCCGCCGACGTCACCGACCTGAAGATCTCGGTGGCGCGCCTCGAAGGACCGCCACGGCACCTGCTCACGGCAGGGAGGGGATAACACCGTGACCACGGAGACTTGGACCATCGTCGTCAGCGCGATCGGCATCGTACTCACCCTCGGCGCGAGCCTTTTCGCCGCCGGCGCGTGGATGATCCGCCGCATCGGCGACCGCATCGACGCCGTCGACGAGAAGCTCAGCACCCGTATCGATGCCGTCGACGAGAAGCTCAGCACCCGTATCGATGCCGTCGACGAGAAGCTCAGCTCTCGGATCGACGCGGTCGCCGCCGACGTCACCGACCTGAAGATCTCCGTCGCCCGCCTCGAAGGACCGCCGCGGCACCTGCTCACGGCGAGTCGCTGAGCAGCGTTCCGGTACGACCTACCGCAGCACGAGGGCGGCGGCGCCGATAAGGGGCCCTTCGTCACCCAGCCCCGAGCGCACCACGCGGGTGCGCCGGGAGTATTCGTGCACCGCACTGGCGGTGAGCGCCTGCTGCACGAGGTCGATGTAGTCCGCAGACACCCGCGAGAAACCGCCGCCGATGGCGACCACGTCGAGGTCGACCAGGGTCGCGGCGTCCGCCAGCGCCTCTCCCACCGCTCGGGCCGAGCGCTCGATCGCCGAGCGAGCGACGGTGTCGCCGGCCGCTGCGTCGCGCGCGAGGTCTTCGCCCGTGGTGCCGGTCCAGCCCTGCTCCTGCGCCCAGGACGCACTCGCCGGCCCGGAGGCGATCTCCTCGAGGGTCAGCCCGCCCTCACGGCGCACCTGTCCGAGGTGTCCGGCGTTGCCTGTCGCACCGGGGATGTACGACCCGTTCGCGACGAAGCCGCCGCCGACGCCGGTCGAGACGACGATCGACAACGACGCACCGGCACCCTGCGTCGCCCCGAGCCAGGATTCGGCGAGCGCGAGTGCACCGCCATCGTGGCCGAGGACGGTGCGCACGTCGCGCCCCATGACCGTGGATGCTGCGGCGCGAACCGCCTCAGCGAGCGCGAAGCCGCGCGCGAGCGGCATGTTGACCGGCATGATCGTGCCGAGGGTCCGGTCGACGGGGCCGGCGCTCCCCGCGCCCGCGCCGACGAGCTCGGCATCCGCGGGCAGGGCGGCGAGCGCGTGCTCGACGATCGCGATGACGGCGGCGTTCAAAGACTCGACCGTGGCTTCACGCCCGGTCGCCTGCCGGCTGCGGCTGCCCGTGCCGAGCACACCGTCCTCCGCGACGAGCGCGGCCTCCATCTTCGTGCCGCCGACGTCGACGGCCAGTGCGTAGCGCGTCACTGGGGGTCGAGCCCGAGGTCGTCGAGGTCGAAGGCGGCGCGCCATTCGAGCCCCTCGGCTTCGATGGCGGCCTGCGCGCCGGTCTTGCGGTCGACGATCACGGCGACGGCGACGATCTCGGCGCCTTCCTTGCGCAGAGCTTCGACGGCCTTGAGCGCCGACTGGCCGGTGGTCGAAGTGTCTTCGAGCACGACGACCCGCTTGCCCTTGACGTCGGCCCCTTCGATCTGGCGGCCGCGGCCGTGGTCCTTCGGCTCCTTGCGCACGACGAACGCGTCGAGCGGGCGATCGGTGGCGACCGAGGCGTGCAGCACGGAGTTCGCGATCGGGTCGGCGCCGAGCGTGAGGCCTCCGACGGCCACGACGTCGAGGTCGCCGATCAGGTCGAGCATGATCCGGCCGATCGCGGGGGCGGCGCGGTGGTCCAGGGTGAGCTTGCGCATGTCGACGTAGTACGTCGCCTTCTTGCCGCTGGAGAGGGTGAAGTCGCCGTGGAACACCGCCTCGTCCTTGATCAGGTCGAGGAGGGTCTGGCGGTCTGCGTCGAGTGCGGTCACGGCATCCAGTGTAGGAGGTGGGCTCTAGGCTGGATGCATGCGCTTGGCTACCTGGAACGTCAACTCCATCCGCACCCGCGTCACCCGCACCGTCGAGTTCGCCGTCCGTGAAGACATCGACGTGCTGGCGATGCAGGAGATCAAGTGCAAGCCCGAGCAGTTCCCCTACGGACCGTTCGAAGAGGCCGGGTACCACGTCGAGGTGCACGGCCTGAACCAGTGGAACGGCGTCGCGATCGCGAGCCGCCTGCCGATCACCGACGTGCGCACGGCGTTCGACGGGATGCCGGGGTTCGCGAAGGGACATGAGGGACCGGATGCTCCGCTCGAGGCCCGCGCGCTCGGCGTGATGGTCGACGGGGTTCGGGTGTGGAGCCTGTACGTGCCGAACGGCCGTTCGCTCGACGACCCGCACTACCTCTACAAGCTGCACTGGCTGGAGCAGCTGAAGAAGTCGACGGCGGCCGAGCTCTCGGCGAACCCCGACCTGCCGCTCGCTCTGGTCGGCGACTTCAACATCATCCCGTTCGACCACGACAACGGCGATCCCGACATCGTCGTCGGTCGGTCGACGCATGTCTCACAGCCCGAGCGCGATGCGTTCTTCGCCTTCGCCGATGCCGGGGTCACCGACGTGGTGCGCCCGCTGCTGCCGGAGGGATTCACCTACTGGGACTACCAGCGCCTGAAGTTCCCGCGCAACGAGGGAATCCGCATCGACTTCGTCCTGGGTTCGCGCACGCTCGCCGAGGCGGTGACCGGCGCATCGATCCACCGGAACGAGCGCAAGGGCGAGCAGCCCAGCGATCACGTGCCTGTGGTCGTCGACCTCGATTTCGGCGGGTCTGCAGAAGACGACGACCTTCCGATGATCTTCTCCTGACGGCTGCTTCCGTGACCGTGCGGCTGATCGCCACCGATCTCGACGGCACGCTGCTCGACTCCTCATCCGCGGTCACGCCGCGCACCCGCGCTGCGCTCGACGCGGCTCGCGAACGCGGCATCCACGTCATTCCCGTCACCGCACGCCAGCCGATCGGACTGCGGGCGATCGCGGCCGGTGCGGGTTTCGACGGCTGGGCGCTGTGCAGCAACGGCGCCTATGCCGTGCGTCTGGACGACGGGCGGATGCTGTTCGCCGAAGAGCTTCCACCGGACACGATCCGCACGCTGGTCGAGACGCTGCGCGCCAGCATTCCCGGCCTGCTCTTCGCGAGTGTGCGGGAGGCCGGCGAGACCTTCGTGGCGCAGGACGGCTACGCCGAGATCGCGCAGCTCTCCGACCACAAGCGCGACCCTCGAACGATGGGTGGCGTGCCGCTCGAGCAGGTGCTCGCGGCGCCGAGTCTGAAGCTCGTCATCCGGCATCCGGAACTCGCCCCTGCCGCTCTCTTCGACACGCTGCGCAACCTCGGGCTGACCGGGTTCGAGGCGACCCTGTCGGGCGCTCCGTTCGTCGAGGTGATGGCCGAGGGCGTCACGAAGGCCACCGGCCTCGCCCGTCTGTGCGAGCACCTCGGCATCGACCGCGCCGATGTCGTGGCGTTCGGCGACGCGCTCAACGACGTCGAGATGCTGCGCTGGGCCGGGCGCGGTGTCGCCATGGCCCATGCGGAACCCGTGGTTCAGGACGCGGCCGACGAGACGACCTCTTCGAACGACGACGACGGCGTGGCACAGGTGATCGAGCGGCTGCTCGGCTGAGTTCAGCTCTCGACGCGGCGCCGACGCACGAGCAGTCCACCCAGGACGGCGAGCATGACACCGAGCGCGATGATCGCGGTCGGCGTTTCCGCCCCGGTGGCCGCCAGTCGCGGTCCCGGAGTCACCGCAGCGCTACCGCTGGCCTCAGCCGCCGCTGTCACCACGAGCGTCGCGCTCGCGATCACGGCGCCGCCCGACAGCGCGACGAGACTGTGCGTGCCTGCTGGCGCGCTGGCCGGAATCCGCAGGGATCCCCGGAGGACACCATCCGCGTCGGCGGTGAGGGTACCGAGCGCGATCGGGTCGGAGCGCAGCTCGAACGCGATGGTCGCTCCCGGCGCGAAGCCGGTGCCGGAGACGGTGATGTCCTTGCCCGCCTGGATCGAGCCCACCGAGAGCTCCAGCGTCGGCATCGGCTGGGGCTGCACCTCCACGGGGACGAGCGTGAAGTCGACTCCGTTCACCGGCGTACCGACGACTGCGGCGACGGGCGTCGCTTCTGCAGCGGTCGTCACACCGTCGAAGTACTGCGGCTTCGCCGTGAGCGTGGATCCGTCGCGGAACTCTGCCGATGCCTTGAGGATGTACGCCCCCGGCACCAGGCGCAGCGTGTACTCGCCCGTGAGATAGTCGGCCTGTGCGGAACCGACGAGTCGGTCGCCCTGCCACGCTTCGACGAGGATCCCCCACACGTCGCCACTGTCGATCGATACGGTCCCGGAGATGAGGCCGGCGCGGTCCATCACGGCATCGATGGCCGTGACACGCTGGCCCGAACCCACCACGACCGGAGTCGCTTCCTCGATGGTGCGCGCGTCCTCCCAGTACTCATCCGCGTGTTCGTCGCTGAAAGAGCGGAATTCGACGACGTAGGTTCCCGGCGGGAGCGCTGCCGAATAGGTCCCGTCGCCTTCGACGGAGTGACCGGAGATGTATCCGTCGCCGTTCGTCGATCTGATCCATACCGTCGCCATGGGGACCTCCCGGCCCTCCTGCGTCACCGTGCCTTCGATGTGGCCGACCGCGTCGAGGGCCGCGTCGATGCCGGCCGCTGTCTCGGTGCCCGTCACGGAGACCGCAGTCGCCGCGTCGTACCCGTACACGTTCTGCCAGTACTCCGTGGCGAGCTGTTCCCCGTCCGGCGAGAGGAACTGCACGACGTACTCCCCCTCGCTCAGCCCTTCGATGCGGTATGAGCCGTCGCCTCCCGTCTGAGCTGCGCCGACGATCTCATGCTGGTCGAGGGCGTTCACCGTCACGCCGGCGAGTGCCGAGCCGTCGCTGGCGGTCGTCACGACACCGGAGATGGTCGCGCCGCGCTTCAACGACGCATCGATGCCGGTGACTGCCGTCCCCTCACCGATGACGACCAACGTGCCGTCGCTCCAGATGGCGGTGTCCTTCCAATACTCGCGCTGGAGGTCGGTGCCTACCGGGAAGAACGACACGAGATAGGAGCCGGGGGCCAGCCCCGTCAGGGAGTACGCACCGGACTCGTCCGTGTAGTCCTCCACCCAGGGCGTCCCCTCACCACCGGTCGACACCAGCACCCCGGCGAGCGGAGTGCCGTCGTCCTCCTGGGTGACCACGCCGCTGATCGATCCCGTCGAGACGCCCGCGGGCGCGGCGGGCGCGCTCACCGCGGGCGCGCTCACCGCGGGCACGCTGATGTCCACCGCGCCCGTTCCTTCGGCGCTCCACGTCACCGCCTCTGACACCGAGTCGCCTGAATCGGCAGCCATCGCTGATGTGGCACCGCCGAAGGCCAAGGCGAGAGCCGCGACCCCACCGATGACAGCCTGAATGAATGCGCGACGTCGCGCCATGTTCCCCACCCTCCGAAGCGAGGTGGCGCGCGGCACCGTGCCGTCGCGTTCGACCTCGAAAAGCCGCCGATCGCTCGGCAGCATCTGCCCTGAATCTACCGGCTCAGGGCAACGGAGCGGAATAGTCGATTCGCATGATCAACCCTGCGTTCGTGTTTACCCGAAGGTCCCGACCTCCGGCACGCGATCGGTCCGGCCGTAGCGGAGGAACATCACGCCGGCCTCGTCGGTGATCGGCGGCTGCAAGAGCCGCAGTACGGACGGCAGCGCGTCGTCGTCGAAGACCTTCTTGCCGGTGCCGAGCAGGATCGGATAGACCCAGAGGTTCAGCTCGTCGAAGAGCCCCTCGGCGAGCAGCGTGTGCACGAAGTCGATGCTGCCGATCACGTGCACCTTGCGATGAGCGGCCCGCAGCGCCGCGACCTCTGCCGCGAGGTCATCCCCGACCCGGCTGCTGCCCTGCCAGTCGAGCGCGAGATCGGCATCTCTCGTCGCCACATACTTCGGGACGCGGTCGAACAGCCTGCCGATGTGCCCCTCGGGGCCATCGGTGTGCTGCGGCCAGTACGACGCGAAGATGTCGTACGTCCGGCGACCGAGCAGCAGAGCATCGAGGCCCCGCATCCCGTCGTCCACCTCGGCGCCCATACCGGGTGACGGGTATCCCGCCTGCCAGCCGCTGAAGCGGAAACCACCCGACGTGTCTTCGCCGACGCCGCCCGGTCCTTGCGCGACACCGTCGAGGGTCATGAAGAGGTCGATCAGGATGCGGCCGGATGCGTCTTCGGTCTTGTCAGCGCTCATGTCAGTCAGTCAATAACAAGCGAATCTCGCCTACCAGCCCCTCTCCGATCCG
Organism: Microbacterium maritypicum; assembly: GCF_041529975.1. Taxonomy (NCBI): domain Bacteria; kingdom Bacillati; phylum Actinomycetota; class Actinomycetes; order Micrococcales; family Microbacteriaceae; genus Microbacterium; species Microbacterium maritypicum. Next base: position 3,551,316 of record NZ_CP168030.1, read on the forward strand.
CCGCTCGGGGGATGCCGGGAGGCGGTCGCCGCTCTACGGTGGAGGGATGCCTGCCCCTGCGTTCACCCGCACGCCGACCGCGCGCGAACGACGAGCCGATGTCATCCTCGCCGCCGTCATGTTCGTCGGCGCGGTGCTGAGCGCGGGGCTCTCCTCGATCGCAGAGATCTACGGCGACGAGCAGGCACCCCTGTGGTGGGCGCTCGTCTACGCCGTCGTCGCCACCGCTCCCCTGGCGTTCCGCCGCCGCTGGCCCGGGACCGCCGCCGTGATCGTGGCCGCGGCCTATTTCACGGCCGTCACCATCCGCGTCCCCGAGATCTACGTCGGCAACATCGTGATGTTCCTCACGCTGTACACGGTCGGCGCGTGGATGAACGACCGTCGTCGCGCGATGCTGGTGCGGGTCGGGATCATCGTCGGCATGTTCGTGTGGCTGATCATCACGATGTACCGCGACGCGATCAGCGAGGCCGACAAGGCCGATGTCGCCGCCGGAGCCATGTCGCCGTACGTCGCCTTCATGCTCATCCAACTGCTGCTGAACGTGCTCTACTTCGGCGGTGCCTACTACTTCGGCGAGCGCTCCTGGGCGGCAGCTGCGCAGCTGGCCGTGCTCGAGCAGCGCACCGTCGAACTGGAGCGCGAGCGCGAGGTCACCGCGGCGCAGGCCGTCGCCCTCGACCGGGTGCGCATCGCCCGCGAGCTGCACGACGTCGTCGCCCACCACGTGTCGGTGATGGGCGTGCAAGCCGGCGCCGCGCGTCTCGTGCTCGAGCGCGATCCCGCGGAAGCCGCCCGCATCCTCTCCGGCGTCGAGGGCTCGGCGCGCGACGCGATCCATGAGCTGCGCCAGTTGTTGGAGACTCTGCGCACACCGGGCGGCGAGACGACGGATGCGGCATCCACCCTTGCCCTGGACGACATCGCCGAGCTCGTGGAGGCGTCGACCGAGGCCGGGCTGCCCACGGACTACACGGTGATCGGCGAACCCGTGCCCGTGCCGTCACTGGTCGCGGTGAACCTGTACCGGATCGCCCAGGAGTCGCTCACGAACGCCCGCCGTCACGCCGGCAGCGGAGCGACCGCCGACGTCCGCGTGCGGTACGACGACGACGGCGTGGAGGTCGAGATCGTCAACACCGGGCGTACGGTCGCCCACCTCCGTCCGGGGCTCGGGCAGCTGGGGATGCGGGAGCGCGCCGCGGCATCCGGAGGCACGCTCGAGGTGACGTCTCGACCGCTGGGCGGGATGCGTGTGCGCGCCCGCGTGCCACTCCCGACACCGACCGGATCGAGCGTGCGATGAGCGAACCGATCCGCGTGCTGCTGGTCGACGACCACGCGCTGCTGCGCGCCGGCTTCCGCACCATCCTCGACACCCAGCCCGACATCACGGTGGTCGGCGAGGCCTCATCGGGAGCAGACGCCGTGGCGCAGGCATCCGCGCTCCGCCCCGACGTGATCACGATGGACGTGCAGATGCCGGACATGGACGGCATAGAGGCGACCCGTCGCATCGTCGCCGACCCCGCGGTCGAAGCCGCCATCGCGATCGTCACGACATTCGACAGGGACGACTACCTGTATCAGGCGCTGGATGCCGGAGCCAGCGGATTCCTGCTCAAGAACGCCGGCGCCGAGGATCTGATCGCCGCCGTCCGCGCTCTGGCGGCCGGCGACGGGATGCTCGCCCCCGAGGTGACCCGGCGAGTCCTCGCGCGGTTCGCCGCGACTCCCGCACCGACACGGACGGCTGTTCCGATCGACAGCGGCGCGACCCCGAAGGCCACGCTCATCGAGCCGCTCACCGACCGCGAGGCGGAGGTGCTGACACTGCTCGCCGATGCGCGGAGCAATGCCGAGATCGCGCGCGCGCTGTACATCGGCGAGGCCACGGTCAAGACGCACGTCTCCCGCATCCTGCAGAAGCTCGGTGCCCGCGATCGTGTGCAGGCCGTCGTGCTCGCGCACCGCATGGGGCTCGCGTAGGCGCCCGGTACACCGACGCTCCGCGATAACCTCGGAGCCATGCCCGAAACCGCACCCCTGTCCCGCCCGATCCTGGCGGGGGTGGTGACGGCACTCGTCGGATTCACCAGCTCGTTCGCGGTCGTGCTGACGGGTCTGGATGCGGTCGGGGCGGATGCGGCCCAAGCGGCGAGCGGACTGCTCGCCGTGAGCCTGATGATGGGCCTCGCGTGCGTCGTGCTCGCGTGGCGGTATCGGATGCCGATCACGGTCGCGTGGTCCACTCCCGGTGCCGCGTTGCTGGTGGCGACGGGCACCGTCGAGGGCGGCTGGCCGGCGGCGGTCGGGGCCTTCCTCGTGGCCGCCGCACTCATCCTGCTCACGGCACTGTGGCCGGCACTCGGAGCTCTCATCGCCCGCATCCCGCCGTCGATCGCGCAGGCGATGCTGGCCGGCGTGCTGCTCCCGCTGTGCCTGGCGCCGATCACGGGCATCGTCGCGAACCCCTGGGGCGTCATCCCGGTCGTGCTCACCTGGCTGGTGTTCGCCCGGCTCGCGCCGCGGTGGGCGGTTCCGCTCGCGTTCGTCGCGGCGGCCGTGGTCGTGGCGGTGTCGCTGATCGGCGCTTCCCTGGTGGACGGCGGGGCGCCGTTCGACCCCGCCGTCCTGCTGCCTCGCCTCGAGTTCACGGCGCCGACGTTCACGGTCGGGGCGCTGGTGGGGCTCGCGCTGCCGCTGTTCATCGTGACCATGGCCTCGCAGAACGTGCCGGGCATCGCCATCATGCGCAGCTTCGGCTACGAGGTGCCGTGGCGTCCGGCCATGCTCGTCACCGGCCTCGGCACCGCGCTCGGGGCGACGGCGGGCGGTCATGCCATCAACCTCGCAGCGATCAGCGCGGCCCTCGCCGCCTCACCGGATGCCGACCCCGACCCGAAGCGACGGTGGGTCGCCGGCGTCTCGACCGGGGCGTCGTACCTGGTGCTCGCGGTGTTCTCCGCTGCCTTCGCCGCTCTCGTGGTGCTCGCGCCCACCGCCGTGATCCCCGCGGTCGCCGGCCTCGCACTGTTCGCGGCGTTCGGCTCATCCGTGCAGCAGGCCATCGACGATCCGGGCGAGCGCATCCCCGCGGTCGTGACCTTCCTGGTCGCGGCATCCGGCATCGCCGTCTTCGGCGTCAGCGCCGCGTTCTGGGCCCTCGTCGCCGGTCTCGTCGTGCGCACGGTGCTGCACACCGGTCGTCGCTAGCCCGGGGTCACCCGCGGGGCGGACGGGGCGGACGGGGGCGGGTCCGCCACAGGGGGGATGCCCCGGGATGCCTGCGCTCCGTAGCGTGAGGGTATGACGACAGGAATGCTCGAACTCTCCGGCATCACCAAGAGCTACGGCTCTCGGCGCGTGCTCGACGATGTGTCCTTCACGGTGGCCCCCGGCCGCCTGACGGGCTTCGTCGGCGGCAACGGCGCCGGCAAGACCACCACCATGCGCATCGTCCTGGGACTGTTGTCCTCCGACGGCGGCACGGTCAACCTCGATGGCGCTCCGCTCACGACGGCGGACCGCCGCCGCTTCGGCTACATGCCCGAGGAGCGTGGCCTCTACCCGAAGATGAAGGTGCTCGAGCAGATCGTGTACCTCGCCCGCCTGCACGGCTTCGGCAAGCAGGATGCGACCGACCGGGCGACGGAGCTCCTCACCGAGCTCGGCCTCGGCGAACGACTGAACGACACGATCGAGTCGCTGTCGCTCGGCAACCAGCAGCGTGCGCAGATCGCTGCCTCGCTCGTGCACGACCCCGAGGTGCTGATCCTCGACGAGCCGTTCTCCGGCCTCGACCCGCTCGCGGTCGATGTGGTCGCCGGCGTGCTGCAGTCCAGCGCCGCGAAGGGCGCATCGATCCTGTTCTCCTCCCACCAGCTCGACGTGGTCGAGCGCCTGTGCGACGACCTCGTCATCCTCGCCGGCGGCACGATCCGCGCCTCCGGCTCGCGCGATGCGCTGCGCGCCGAGCATGCCCGTGACCGCTACGAGCTCGTCTCCGCCGGAGACGCCGGATGGCTGCGCACCGAGCCCGGTGTGACGGTCGTCGACTTCGAGGGCGGCTATGCCCTGTTCGACGCCGACGGCCCTGAGACGGCGCAGCGGGTGCTGCACTCCGCCGTGCAGCGCGGCGACGTCGCGAGCTTCGCGCCGAAGCATCCGTCCCTCGCCCAGATCTTCAAGGAGGTCATCCAGTGAGCACCCCTGCCCCCGTCCGCAGCACCAACGGCATCTGGCTCGTCGCCGAGCGCGAGATCGGATCGAAGCTGCGCAGCAAGGCCTTCCTGATCTCGACCGGCATCCTGCTGGTGCTCGCCCTCGCCGGCATCATCCTCGGTGGCTTCGCGAGCAAGAACACCGAGACGACGCCGATCGCCGCGACCGCGGAGACCGCCGCCGCCGTCTCCGCCATCCCGGGCTTCGAAGTCACCGAGGTGGCCGACCAGGCCGCCGCCGAGGAACTCGTGCGCGACGACAAGGTCGACGCCGCGGTGCTGCCCGGCGACGGGCCCTCGGGGTACACGATCATCGCGCTGCAGGATGCGCCGAGCTCGCTGGTCTCAGCACTGTCCCAGTCGCCCGACGTCGTGATCCTCGAGCCGGTCACGACGAACCCGCTCCTGCGCTACTTCATCGCGATCGCGTTCGGTCTCGTGTTCATGATGGCCGCCGCGACGTTCGGCGGCACCATCGCGCAGAGCGTCGTGGAAGAGAAGCAGACCCGCGTGGTCGAGGTGCTGCTGTCGGCGATCCCGGCGCGCACACTGCTGGCCGGCAAGGTCATCGGCAACACGGTGCTCGCGATGGGGCAGATCCTCGCCCTCGCGGCCGTCGCCACGATCGGGCTGATCGTCACCGGTCAACGCGAGGTGCTCACGACGCTCGGAGCGCCGATCATCTGGTTCGCCGTGTTCTTCCTGTTCGGCTTCATCCTGCTGGCGGCGATGTTCGCGGCCGCGGCGTCGATGGTCTCCCGCCAGGAAGACATCGGGTCGACGACCACGCCGATCACGATGCTGATCATGGCGCCGTACATCCTGGTCATCGTGTTCAACGACAACCCGCTGGTGCTGACGATCATGTCGTACGTGCCGTTCTCGGCCCCGGTCGGCATGCCGATGCGCCTGTTCGTCGGCGAAGCGCAGTGGTGGGAGCCGCTGCTGAGCCTGGTGATCCTGCTCGCGAGCTGCGTGGCCGCGATCGCCATCGGCGCGAAGATCTACGAGAACTCGCTGCTGCGCATGGGTTCGCGGGTCAAGCTCAGGGACGCACTGCGCGCCTGAGACTGCGCAACAGAGAAGCCCCCTGCTCCGCAACGCGCGGGGCAGGGGGCTTCTCTGTTGTGCGTCTCTGTTGTGCTGCGGGTCAGCCCGGGTCAGATCACGCCGTCGGCGAGCGTGGTCGGGTTGCCGAAGCGGTGGTTCGTGATCGAGACGGCCTGCTCGTGCAGGAACGGCAGCATCTCGACGCGGCCGGCACCGGTCACGGCGTGCGACCAGACCGCCACATCGGGGCTGCCGTCGAGTGCCTGATGCAGCGCTGCGGCGTCGCCGCCGACCAGACGCACGCGGTGCCACGAGTTCGCGGCCTTGGCGTAGCGCTTGGTCCAGGCCGCATCCGATTCGTGCTTCACCGTGACGCCGTGCGCGCGAAGCGCCTTCTCGACGCGCGAGGGCAGGGCCGGAGCCGACACCGTGAACGGGCTGCCGCTGCGCAGGGCGGCGGCGAGCACACGGATGCCGTCGACGAGCGGGGAGTTCTCGGCGATGCGCACGTCGATCGCGACCGGACGGTAGCGGAACAGGTTGCGCTCGACCCCGAGGCCGGACTTGTCGCTCACGGCTCCGAACTCGTCGACCCAGGCGCGCTCGTCGGATGCCGCGGCCCGCTGCAACCAGTCCGCCTCGACGGCGTCGAGCTCGGCACCCGCCGCGTCGAGCAGCGCGCCGACCGCGGGGACGACGGCAGCGCCGGGCGCGACCGCCGGAAGCTCCGCCGGGGTCCACTCGCCGAGGCCGAAGAGGTAGTTCGGCCCGCCGGCCTTGGCTCCGGCGCCGACGGCCGAGCGCTTCCAGCCGCCGAACGGCTGCCGCTGCACGATCGCGCCGGTGATGCCGCGGTTCACGTACAGGTTGCCGGCCTCGACCCGGTCGAGCCAGGTGGCGACCTCATCGGAATCGAGCGAGTGGATGCCGGCGGTCAGGCCGTAGTCGACCGCGTTCTGCAGGCGCAGGGCCTCGTCCAGGTCCTTGGCGTGCATGATGCCGAGCACCGGGCCGAAGAACTCGGTCAGGTGGAAGTAGGAGCCCTCACGCACGCCGGTCTTGACGCCAGGAGTCCACTGCTTCCCCTCGTCGTCGAGCTTGCGCGGCTTCACGAGCCAGTGCTCGCCCTTCTCCAGCTTCGTGAGCGCGGTGAGGAGCTTGCCGTTCGCGGGCTCGATGATCGGGCCCATCTGCGTAGCCGGGTCGTCGGGCAGTCCGACGCGCATCGAGGTCACGGCATCCACCAGCTGACGCTCGAACCGCTTGGAGTCGGCGACCGATCCCACGAGGATCGCCAGTGATGCGGCGGAGCACTTCTGCCCGGCGTGACCGAACGCGCTGCGGGCCACATCGGCGGCCGCGAGGTCGAGGTCGGCGGAGGGGGTGACGATGATCGCGTTCTTGCCACTGGTCTCGGCGAGCAGCGGCAGGTCGGAGCGGAACGAGCGGAACAGCTGCGCCGTCTCGTACGCACCCGTGAGGATCACACGGTCCACCGCGGGCCCGGCGACGAGGCGCGTGCCCAGGTCGCGGGAGGCGAGGTCGACGAGCGCGAGCAGGTCGCGCGGCACGCCGGCGGCCCACAGCGCCTCGACCATCACGGCACCGCAGCGCTGGGTGAGCTTGGCCGGCTTGATGATCACGGCCGATCCCGAGGCCAGACCCGCGAGCACACCACCGGCGGGGATCGCGACCGGGAAGTTCCACGGCGGCGTGACCACGGTGACCTTCGACGGCATGAACTCGGCGCCCGAGACGGTCTCGAGGTCCTTGGCGCGCTCGGCGTAGTAGTGCGCGAAGTCGATGGCCTCGCTGATCTCGGGGTCGGACTCGGCGATGGTCTTGCCCGCCTCATGGGCCATGATCTCGATGAGCTGTCCACGGCGCGCGGCGAGCTCGTCTCCGGCACGGTGCAGCACGGCGGCGCGGTCGGCGGCGGGCAGGGCGGCCCACTTCTCAGCGGCCGCGGTCGCGGCGTCGAAGATGCCGTCGAGCTCGGCATCCGTCTCGACCTTGGCGATCGCGATGGTGTCGAGGCCCAGCCTCGACCCGACCGAACGGCCGAGGATCTCGCGGCCCCACGCACGATTCGCGGCGATGGCCGGGTCGGTGTCGGCCTGGTTCTCGAAGCCCACGGTCGTGCCGGCGGGAGCTTCCGCGGTACGGTCCTGCACGCGGTGGGGTGCCGGGACGAACTCCGGCTCGTCGGTGGCGAGGGCGGCGAGCGAGCGCTCGAAGCGCTCCCGCTCCCGGGTGAGGAGCGTCGGGTTGGAGGCCAGCTCGAACACCGCCGACATGAAGTTCTCGGGGCTGGCGTTCTCCTCGAGACGGCGCACCAGGTACGCGATCGCCACGTCGAACTCGGCCGGGTTGACGACCGGTGTGTAGAGCAGCAGGCGGCCGACGTCCTTGCGGACGGCCTCGGCCTGACCCGTCGCCATGCCCAGCAGCATCTCGTATTCGACGAGCGGGTCGGCACTGTCAGGGTCAGCGACCCCGCGAGCCTGCGCGAGCAGCCAGGTGTAGGCGATGTCGAACAGGTTGTGCCCCGCGACGCCGATACGCACGGCATCCAGTCGCTCGGGGGTCATCGCCCAGTCGAGCACCCGCTTGTAGTTGGTGTCGGAGTCCTGCTTGGTGCCGTAGGTCGCGAGCGGCCAGCCGTGGATCGCCGCGTCGACCTCTTCCATCGCGAGGTTCGCGCCCTTGACGACGCGCACCTTGATCGGCGCCCCGCCCTTCGCGCGGCGGGCCGTAGCCCACTCCTGCAGGTGCTGCATGGCGCCGAGGGCGTCGGGCAGGTAGGCCTGCAGCACGATGCCGGCCTCGAGGTTCGCCAGCCCCGGCTGGTCGAGGATGCTCGTGAAGGCCGCGATCGTGAGGTCGAGGTCGCGGTACTCCTCCATGTCGAGGTTGATGAACTTGGCCTTGCCTTTGGCTTCGGCCTTCGCGGCGAGTTCGTAGAGCGGGGTCAGCTTCTCGACGACATCCGCCACGGCCTCGTCGAACGACCACATCGACAGCTGGCTCACGACGCTGGAGACCTTGATCGAGACGTAGTCGACGTCGTCGCGGGCCAGGAAGTCGCGCGTGCCCTGCAGGCGGTGCCCGGCTTCGCGCTCGCCGAGCACGGCCTCCCCGAGCAGGTTGAGGTTCAGGCGATTTCCGCTCTTGCGCAGCTTCGCGATCGCGGGCCCGAGCTTGGCCGGGGTGGCATCGAGCACGAGGTGCCCGACCATGGCCCGCAGCACGCGGCGCGAGATCGGCACGACGACACCGGGGAGCTTCGGCGCCCAGAAGCCGCCGGTCTTGATCGCGGCCCGCAGGTAGCCGGGCAGGAGGGTCGGGGTGATCTCCGAGATCTCGGCGAGCTTGCGACCCGCCACGCGCAGGTCTTCCGGACGCATCACGCCGTCGACGAAGCCGACCGTGAACGCGAGCCCGTTCGGGTCCTTGAGCACCTCCGACAGGCGCTGCGCGGCCGGCTCGACGGGGTGGGTCTCGCTCTCGACGAGCCAGCGCTGCACGAGGGCGGCGACGTCTTCGGTACGGGGAATGGTGGTGTCGGCGGCGACAGGCATCGGTGGACCTTCCAAGAGAGCGCACACCGGGGTTTCGTGTGCGGCTGGATCATTGTCCTGCCGCTCGGTAGGCTCCGTCTATCAACCGATTTGCGTGGATTCTGTTCACTCAAGCTGAACGAAGGAAACGGCCATGCTGGACGTGAACCGACTGCGGATGCTCGTGGAGCTGTCGCGCCGCGGCACGCTCTCCGCCGTGGCCGACGCGCTCTCGTACAGCAAGGCCTCGGTGTCGCAGCAGCTGAGCGCACTGGAGCGCGACGTGGGCGTGCCGCTGCTGCGTCGAGTCGGCCGCGGGGTGCAGTTCACGCCGCAGGGAAACGTGCTGGTCACGCAGGCCATCGGCATCCTCGATCAGCTCGAGCACGCCGAGGTCGCGGTCGCCGAGTCGCTCACCGAGGTGACGGGCACCGCGCGCATCGCCGTGTTCCAGTCGACCGCGCACTCCCTGCTGCCGCGCGCCCTCGATGCCCTCAAAGAGAGGCATCCGGCGCTGCGAGTCGAGGTCACCGAGTGCGACCCGGAGACCGGGCTGGTCGGAGTGTCCAGCCGCGACTTCGACCTGATCCTCGCCGAGCAGTATCCGGGGCGCACGCGCCCGATCCACGCCGACCTCGACCGGGTGGTGCTCGCCCACGACGCGATCGCCCTCGCCCGTCGACCCGGAGCACCTCGGCATGCGGATGCCCTCGCGGAGCTGTGGTCGACCCGCGACGAGCCGTGGGTGCTCGAGCCTGCCGGCACGGCATCCCGCGCCTGGGCCGAGGAGCTCTGCCGCACCGCGGGGTTCGAGCCCGACGTACGCTTCGAGATCGCCGACCTCACGGCGCACGTGCGCCTGATCCACGCCGGGCTCGCGGTCGGGCTGCTGCCCGAGCTCGTGTGGGCCGGCGACACCCCGACCGTTGACCTGGCGCCGCTTCCCCACGAGCCGCGCCGCGAGATCTTCTCCTCGGCACGGAAGGTCTCCGCCGCCGCCCCGTCCATCCGGGCGGTGCGCAGCGCGCTCGCGGACGCCGCGTCGCACAACCTGCCCGTCTAGCGGCACGCAGAACACCACAGCATTCGGGAATATGCATGCACATGCATCTGTTCTGTCCCGTGTACCCGGACGAAGGAGTCCGATCCACTCCTTCTGAAAGGCACTTCCGTGAGCACTCCCGTGATCGACCGCACCGCCCCGACCGAGCACCCCGTCCTCGACGTCCTCGCCGGCCGCTGGAGCCCCCGCGCCTTCGACGCGCAGAACTCGATCGACGAGGCCAAGCTCGCCACCGCCCTCGAGGCCGCTCGCTGGAGCCCGTCCGCCAACAACACGCAGCCGTGGCGCTTCATCGTCGCCCGCCGCGGCACCGCCCTGCACGCCCAGGTCACCGGCGCACTGATGGGCTTCAACCAGGCATGGGCCGGTAACGCCGCCGTGCTCGTGGTCGCGATCGCCGAGACGGCAGCGGCCGATGGCACCCCCATCACCCACGCCCTCTACGACCTCGGTCAGGCCGTCGCGCACTTCTCGGTGCAGGCCCACCACGACGGACTCGTCGTGCACCAGATGAGCGGCTTCGACCCGGAGGTCGTCCGGGAGTTCGCCGACCTCGAGGCCCGCTTCGTCCCCACCACGGTCTTCGCCGTCGGCGAGTTCGGTGACATCGAGGCGCTTCCCGAGGTGCTGCAGGAGCGCGAGGTCGCTCCGCGCGTGCGTCGCCCGATCAACGAGACGGTCGTCCTCAGCGCCTGACCTACGCTCTCTCTGAACGGGGCCTCCGGATTGTCCGGGGGCCCCGTTAGCGTTTCGGGATGGACTCCCTCCGCATCACCGGGGCGCGGACGAACAACCTCCGCGACGTCTCGCTCGACGTCCCCAAGAAACTGCTGACCGTCTTCACCGGCGTCTCCGGATCGGGCAAGTCGTCGCTGGTGCTCGACACGATCGCCGCCGAGGCGCAGCGGCTCGTCAACGACTCGTACTCGACCTTCATCCGTTCGCGGCTGCCGCAGATGCCGGCGCCAGACGTGCAGTCCATGGACGGTCTGACCTTCACGGTGCTGATCGACCAGCGCCGGTTCACGGGCAATGCGCGCTCGACCGTGGCGACCGCGACCGACCTGGCCTCGCTCGTGCGCCTGGTGTTCTCCCGCGTCGCCGAGCCGTCGGCCGGGTACTCCCCCGCCTATTCGTTCAACGATCCGTCCGGCATGTGCCCGACCTGCGAGGGGCTCGGCACGGTGTACGACATCGACATCGACGCCCTGATCGATCCCGAGAAGAACATCGATGAAGGGCCGGTGCGGTTCAGCCTGTTCCGTCCGGGTGTGTATCGGTGGAAGCGGTTCGCGTACTGCGGGCTGTTCGACCGCCAGAAGCCGCTGAAGGACTATACGGCCGAGGAGATGGATCAGTTCCTCTACGCCGACAAGCTCAAGCTCGACGACCCGGATCCGCGTTTCCCGCAGAGCGCCCGGTTCGACGGGGTGATCACCCGCATGCGCGACGTGTTCCTGAAGCAGCGCCCGGTGAAGATGTCGGCGCAGGTGCGCGAAGAGCTCGACCGGCTCGTGACCCACCACACCTGCCCGGACTGCCACGGCGCGCGGGTGAACGAAGCGGCGCGGGCGAGCCTCATCGACGGGCGATCGATCGTGGACTGGATGCGGATGCCGGTGGCCGAACTGCATGCGCTACTCGACGCCTTCGACGACCCTCGGGTGGCGCCGGCGGTCGAGGGCGTCCGTCATGTGCTCGATGCCCTGCTCTCCGTCGGGCTGGGCTATCTCACGCTCGACCGCGAATCCTCGACCCTGTCCGGCGGCGAGGCGCAGCGCGTCAAGATCGTGCGCCACCTCGGCAGCGCCCTGACCGACGTGACCTACGTGTTCGACGAGCCGAGCACCGGGCTGCACCCCGCCGACATCCAGCGCCTCGTCGCCCTGCTGCAGCGGCTGCGCGACGCGGGCAACACGATCCTCGTGGTCGAGCACCACCCGCAGGTGATCGCGGTCGCCGACCATGTGGTCGACCTCGGGCCGGGCGCGGGCTCCGCCGGCGGCAGTGTGCAGTTCGAGGGCACGCCCGCAGCGCTGCGCGGCAGCGACACCCTCACCGGACGAGTGCTCGCCGAGCCGTTGGCGATCCGCGAAAAGACCCGGCAGCCCTCGGGTCGCATCACCGTGAAGGATGCACGCTCGCACAACCTGCGCGGGTTCGACGTCGATGTCCCGCTCGGCGTGCTCACCGCGATCACGGGGGTCGCGGGTTCGGGCAAGAGCTCCTTCGCCACCGTGGAGCTGCCGCGCCAGCATCCGGAGTTCACGGTCGTCGGGCAAGACGCGCTGCGTGGCGGAGCGCGGTCGACGACGCTGAGCATCCTGCGCATCGCCGACACGGTGCGCGAGGTGTTCGCCGCCGCGTCGGGCCTCGACCCGTCGTGGTTCAGCTTCAACTCGCGCGGAGCCTGCCCCACCTGCCGTGGGCGCGGACACATCACGACCGAGCTCGCGTTCCTCGACGACGTCTCGCTGCCCTGCGACGCGTGCGGCGGCCTGCGTTTCAACCCGACCGCTCTCGGGGTGCAGGTCGACGGCGCCTCGATCGCCGATGTGCTGGCATCCACGCCCGCCGAGGTCAGCAGGCTGTTCTCCGCGCATCCCGATGTGGTCTCGGCCCTGGACTGGGTACAGCGCACCGGGCTGCACTACATCCCGGTCGGACGTTCGCTCGACACCCTCTCGGGAGGTGAGAAGCAGCGGCTGCTCCTCGCCCGGCATCTCAGTGATCCGCGGCGCGACTCCGCCGACCGGATCATCCTCGACGAGCCCACTTCGGGACTGCACCCCACCGACGTCGACACGATCAACACCCTCTTCGACGACCTGCTCGACGACGGTGCGACCCTGGTGGTCGTCGAACACAACCTGCGGGTGGTCGCGCGCGCGGATCATGTCATCGACATCGGCCCCGGCGCCGGATCGGACGGCGGCCGGCTGGTCTTCGCCGGCAGCCCGGCGCAGCTCGTGCGCGATGGCGACTCGCTCACCGGCCGAGCCCTCGCGACGGCCTCCCGCGCCTGATCGCAGCGCGACGACTCTCCCGAAATGAAGGAGAACTCACGCCGGGAAGGATGCTCCGCAGCATCCGCTCCTTCATTGCGTGAGTTCTCCTTCAGAACGTGAGGCCGGACTCGCAACTCATCCGCCGGTGCTGACAAGCAGTACCGCCGCCGATACACCGGCACTCTCGTGCGACAGAGCTCGCGACGGTGTCTGTCTGGTTTCTATCGTCGTATAAGCGCGGATCTACAGCGTTCGCCGGTGACGCATTCCGCACGGAGGACGAGATGACCGCATTCCCCGAGTGGACGCAGGACATGTCCCGCGTGCTGAAACACGCGACGCCCATGATGCTGGCGCAGGTCATCCCTCTCGGCACGTCGTTCATCCTGCTGGCAGTGGCTCTCGCGACAGGAAGAACCGACTTCGCCGCCATCATCGGCACGACGGCGACCATCAGCGGGCTCGGCACGCTCATCAACGTCGGCGTGGGGATCGGCACTCTGCGTGATCTGGGTCAGGCCCGCACCGATCCCGTCCGGATCGCGGATGCCATCGCCGGCAACCTTCGCCTCGCCTCGGCGGTGTCTGTCATCGTCGTCGCGATCAGCGCCGCAGCGGGCGTCGCACTCACCTATGCCTCACCCTCCGGCTCGGTCCTCGCGGTCGCACTGTGGGTGGCGCTAGTCGTGCAGCTTCCGGCGAACATCCTGTCGTCGCATACCAGCGTTCTCGCTGCCGCTTTCCAGCACCTCGGCCGCGAGAAGGACAACCTGACGATCACCCTCACCCGATCGCTGATCGGTCTGGCGCTCGGCCTGGCCGTCGTCCTGCTCATCCCGAGTCCGATCCTCGCCATCGCGCTGCAGTCGGCGCTCGCCTCGCTCATGGTCATCGCCATGCTCTGGGAACGTCGGCGGCGACTACTCCGAGCCGGAATCCGGGTTCGCATTCTCCGCGCCCCCGATTTCTCGCTTCGCCGCATCGGGGATCGAGTTCTCAACTCTCTCGACGGCGCGGTCTTCATGGTGCTCTTCATGGTCGCGCAACTGGTCGCAGCCAGCATCTCCGTCGAAGTCGCCGCACAGGTCGCCGCCGGCGTCGCGCTGTGCCGCACCATCATCATCCCGCTGAAGATGATCGGCCAGACCGCCGGAAGGATGACCCTGCAGGATCGCGCTCGGGAGCCGAGGTACCGGGTGGCGTCGTACGGCGTCGTCGGCATCTTCGTCGTCCCCCTCGCGCTGTCCCTCATCCTGCTCTCCGCGTTCAGCCTGAGCCCGGTGGGCGATCCGGTGCTGGGGCTCCTCATCGCTCTGCAGCTGCTGCTGGAGCCGTTCTCCGGATCCCTGTTCGCCTACATGAAGGTCACCTTCGGCTCCACAGCCGGACTGCTCGGGCTGATCCTCACCTATCTGGTGCTCGCACCCGCCACGCTGATCATCGGCCGGTTCGCAGCCCCGAGCGCGGTGGGCCTATGGGCCGCCCTGCTTCTCGTCAGGCTCCTCTTCAGCGTGGCGAACCTGGCTGCGCTTCGGACGCTCCTTCGCTCACAGGACACCGTGACCACCCGCCCGAAATGAAGGAGAACTCACGCCGGGAAGGATGCTCTGCAGCATCCGCTCCTTCGTAGCGTGAGTTCTCCTTCAGAACGTGCGGCGGTCGCGCGGCTCCGGAAGGGAACGACTCAGTCGTCGAGCAGCTCCGCCTCGATCACGTCGTCATCATCGTCGTCCTCGGGCGCGGGCTCGGGCGTCGTCGACGTGAGCACGAGGCCCGCACCGTCGGCACCGACATCCACCCGCACGGTGTCGCCGTCGCGCACACCGCCGGAGAGCAGTGCGGTCGCCAGCTTGTTCTGCACCTCGCTCTGGATGAGGCGGCGCAGCGGCCGCGCACCGAACATCGGGTCGTACCCGCGCTCGGCGAGCCACGACCGGGCATCCGGCGTCACGGCGAGCGTGAGTCGACGATCCTTCAGGCGGTCGTGCAGCTGGTCGACCGAGAGTTCGACGATCTGCGCGAGGTCGTCTTCACTCAGGGCCGAGAACATCACGATGTCGTCGAGACGGTTCAGGAACTCCGGACGGAACGCCTGGCGCACGAGCGCCATCACCTGCTCGCGCTTGGCCTCCGGCGACAGCACCGGATCGATGAGGATCGGCGAGCCGAGGTTCGACGTGAGGATCAGGATGACGTTCGAGAAGTCGACCGTGCGACCCTGGCCATCGGTGAGGCGACCGTCGTCGAGCACCTGCAGCAGCACGTCGAATACCTCGGGGTGCGCCTTCTCGACCTCGTCGAGCAGGATCACGCTGTACGGACGACGCCGCACGGCCTCGGTCAGCTGACCACCCTGTTCGTAGCCGATGTATCCCGGAGGGGCACCGACGAGCCGCGACACCGAGTGCTTCTCGCCGTACTCCGACATGTCGATGCGCACCATGGAGTGCTCGTCGTCGAACAGGAACTCCGCCAGCGCCTTGGCCAGCTCGGTCTTACCGACACCGGTCGGTCCGAGAAACAGGAACGACCCGGTCGGACGCCCGGGGTCGCTGATGCCGGCACGAGAGCGCCGAACAGCATCCGACACCGCCTTGACCGCATCCTTCTGTCCGATCAGGCGCTTGCCGAGCTCACTCTCGAGGTGCAGCAGCTTCTCGCTCTCACCCTGCAGCAGACGACCCACGGGGATGCCGGTCCACGCGGCGATGACCGCGGCGATGTCCTCTTCGGTGACCTGCTCGTTGACCATGCGCGGTTCGGCAGGGGTCGCGGCCTCGGCCTGCTCGGCTTCGGCGATGTCGCGCTCCAGGCGCTTGATGGTCTCGTACTCCAGCTTCGAGGCCTTGGTGTAGTCGGCGTTGCGCATGGCGAGGTCGCGCTGCGTGATCGCGTCGTCGAGCTGCTTCTTGAGCTCGCCGACCCGGTTCAGCCCCTGACGCTCACGCGCCCACCGGGCCTCCAGCTCCGCGAGTTCCTTCTCCATGCCGACGAGCTGCTCGCGCAGAGCGCCGAGGCGCTCCTTCGATGCGGCATCCTTCTCACGCTTGAGGGCCAACTCCTCCAGCTTCAGCCGGTCGACCTGACGCTTGAGCTGGTCGATCTCGACCGGCGAGGAGTCGATCTCCATCTTGAGCCGAGACATCGACTCGTCGATCAGGTCGATGGCCTTGTCGGGGAGCTGACGCGCAGGAAGGTACCGGTTCGAGAGCGCGGCAGCGGCGACGAGGGCGCTGTCCGAGATCGTGACTCCGTGGTGCGCCTCGTAGCGCCCCTTGAGCCCGCGGAGGATCGCGATGGTGTCCTCGACCGTGGGCTCGCCGACGTACACCTGCTGGAAGCGACGCTCGAGCGCGGCATCCTTCTCGATGAACTCGCGGTACTCGTTGAGCGTCGTCGCACCGATCAGCCGTAGCTCGCCGCGGGCCAGCATGGGCTTGAGCATGTTGGAGGCCGCGACCGATCCCTCGCCGCCGCCCGCGCCCATCAGCACGTGCAGCTCGTCGATGAACGTGATGACCTGACCCTCGGACTCGGTGATCTCCTTGAGGACCTGCTTCAGCCGCTCCTCGAACTGCCCGCGGTACATGGCGCCGGCCACGAGGGCGGAGATGTCGAGCGTGACCAGCTCCTTGTCCTTGAGCGACTCGGCCACGTCGCCCGCGACGATGCGCTGGGCGAGACCCTCGACGACGGCGGTCTTGCCGACGCCGGGCTCGCCGATCAGCACCGGGTTGTTCTTGGTGCGGCGGGTGAGCACCTGGCTCACGCGACGGATCTCGCTGTCGCGTCCGATCACGGGGTCGAGCTTGCCCTCGCGGGCGCGGTCGGTCAGGTTGATGCCGAACTGCTCGAGGGCGGACTGCTGGTCTTGGTTCTGGTTGCCGGTCTGCGGGGTGGTCATGCGCTCCTCCTGGAGATGCTCCTTCTGGTCGTCTCCCGCCTTCCAGATCGGGAGACGGGGTAAAAGTTGAGTCTTGTTGACTCAAGTTTAGCACTCGCCGAGATTCTCCTCCAGCCCCAGCCTCCCGTCAGCGCTCCTGCGCGACGGCGTCCCAGATCGCGGCCGCGACCGCACGTTTCGACCCGGAGGCCATGCCCGCTTCCGTCCCGCCCGGCCCGAAGATGTGCACGGTGTTCTCGGCGCTCTCGAACCCGCGCTCCCAGCCGACCTCGTTCACCACGAGCAGGTCCACGCCCTTGCTCTGCTGCTTGCGGCGAGCGCGGGCGAGGAGTTCCGCCTCATCTTCCGGGGTCTCCGCGGCGAAGGCGATGACGAGCTGCCCGGGCTTCCGCGCCGCCGCGAGTGCGGCGACGATGTCCTCGTTCTCGACCAGCTCGATGGTCGGCACTCCCCCCGCCTCCTTGGTGAGCTTGCGGTTCGAGACCTCCACCGGCCGATAGTCGGCCACGGCCGCCGCCATCACGACCACATCGGCCGCTGCGGCCTCGCGCTTCATCGCTTCGGCGAGCTCGGCGGCCGCACCGACGGAGACGACGCGGATGGACGGATGCCGCGCCTCGGCGAGCACGTCACCCGCGATGTTCGCCGCGACCAGGGTCACCTCGGCGCCACGTGCGGCGGCCTCGGCGGCGAGGGCCGCCCCCTGCCTGCCGCTGGACCGGTTGCCGAGGAAGCGTACGGGGTCGATGGGCTCGCGCGTGCCTCCGGCCGAGACGACGACCCGCATCCCGGCGAGGTCGCCGGGCGCCAGCAGCGCTTGGGCTGCCGCGAAGATCTCCTCGGGCTCCGACATCCGCCCTGGTCCGCTGTCGCCGCCCGCGAGCTCGCCGTCGGCCGGGCCGACGATGTGCACGCCGCGCTCCCGCAGCGTCGCGATGTTCGCCTGCGTGGCCCTGTTCCGCCACATCTCGGCGTGCATGGCCGGCGCGATCAGCACCGGAGCCTCGGTGGCGAGCAGGGTCGTACCAAGGAGGTCGTCGGCGAGACCGGCGGTGATCTTGGCGATCGAGTTCGCGGTCGCCGGCGCCACGATCACGAGCTCGGCGGCCTGGCCGAGTGCGACGTGCCGCACCTTGGCCACGTCGTCGTGCACGCTCGTGGTGACCGGGTGGCGACTGATCGCCTCCCACGTCGGCAGCCCGACGAAGCGCAGCGCATCCGCGGTGGGCACCACGGTCACGTCATGCCCGCCCTTCGTGAGCAGGCGCACGAGGTGCACCGTCTTGTACGCGGCGATGCCGCCCGTGACTCCGACGACGATGTTCACATCTCGATTCTGCCCCAGCATGCGCCGCCGTGGGGCCGACGTCGTCGCCCTCGACCTAGACTTGGACCCGTGTGCACGGTCGTGATCGATGTCGAGAATGCCGGTGTCGCGAGGCTCTTGGCGGTGCGTGACGAAGACCCGCAGCGGGAATGGGACGCCCTCGGCCCCTGGTGGCCGGAGCGGTATTCGGGCGTGATCGGGATCCGCGACCGGCGGGCCGGTGGGGCCTGGCTCGCCGCCAACCCCGCGGAACGGCGGCTGGCCGTGCTGCTGAACCGCGCCGACGTGCGCGACCTCCCCGATGCGCACGCCGTCTCCCGCGGATCCCTCGCACTGGAATCGGTCATGGGCCGCTCCCCCGTCGCCCCGCTCCCCATGCACGGCTTCAACCTGCTGGAGGTCGGTCCCGAAGGTGCGCGCGTGCTGTCATGGGACGGCGTCGAGCTGCGCGAGACGCCCATCGATCCGGGCACGCACATGATCGCGCACGACGACCTCGACGACGAGACGACTCCGCGGATCGAGGCCTGGCTGCCGGAGTTCCGTGCTCTGGGTCCGACGGCCGACAGCCCGGACTGGACGGCCGAATGGACCGCGCTGCTGGCGTCCTCGACCGAACTGCCCCCCGAAGACGACCGCGCGATCATCCGCGACAACCGCCCGCACGGGTACCCCACGCAGTCGCTCCTCTATGCGACGGCATCCGTCACCCCCACAGGCCTCGAGGTTCGCGATCACGCGCTCCCCACACCGGCGCACTGGAGCATCTGAGCGCACGCCCCGCGCATCACCGGGTGCAGGCGACGGATGCGCCACGCCGAGGACTGCGTAGTCATTCCGCGCCTCCCCGCGGTCTAGCATGGGAAGCCCGGCACGGAAGAGGAGGGCCCATGCCGCCGAAGTCCCGCGGTGTGACCAGCGTCGACGTCGCCCGAGCGGCAGGCGTGTCACAGACGACGGTGTCCCGCATCGTCAACGGCCATGAGGGCGTGTCGGAGCGAGTGCGCGCCAAGGTCGAGGCAGCCATCCAGCAGCTCGACTACCGCCCCAACCTCAGCGCCCGAAGCCTCGTCACCAGCCGCACCCAGACGATCGGCGTCGTGCTGGGCGACCCGCGCAACAGTTACTACGCCGAACTGCTGCACACGATCAGCGATGATCTCAACCGAGCCGGATACCGCGCTCTCATCCTCAGCGGTCGCGCCGACACCACCGAGGACCTCGCGCGGACCCTGCGGGAGACGAACGTGGACGGCGTCATCCTCACGACGACGCTGCTCTCGCCCGATGACGAGGGTCGCATCGTATCGCTCGGCGTTCCCGCGGTGACGATGGGCCCCGGCGCCGTGCCCGACAACGACTCGATCTCTCCCGACAACATCGACGGGGGTCGCATCGCGGGCCGTCACCTCGCATCCCTCGGACATCGACGCATCGGAGTGATCGCCGGCCCGCTCGGCACGACCTCCGTCCGCGACCGACACGAGGGGTTCCTCTCGGAGCTCGATGCCGCCGGGGTCGTGTTCGACCCGTCGCTGCTCGACGTCGCCGACCTCGACTACACGAGGGCGTTCGAGGCGGCGACTCGCCTGCTGCAGCTGCCGGAGCCCCCCACCGCGCTCTTCTGCCACAACGACCTCGTGGCCTTCGGCGCCCTGAACGCCGCGAAGGCGCTCGGAATCGGCGTGCCCGACGAGGTGTCGGTGCTCGGGTTCGACGATGTCGCGATGTCGTCGTGGCAGGCCTTCGATCTGACGACGGTGCGCCAGCCGATCCTCGACATGGCGCACGGCGCCGTCGAGCTGCTGCTCGCGCGTCTCGCCGCGCCCGAACAGGACGCCGCGCACGTGCTGCTGCCCTGCTCACTGGTCGAGCGTTCGACCACCAGGGCGCTCTGACCGGAGCGCCCGCTCACGCCGCCGAAGACTCGTCCGACGCGCAGGAGAACCGCGCGCGGTAGGCCGTGGGGGTGAGTCCGAGGACCCGTGCGAAGTTCTGTCGGAGCACCGCCGCCGAGCCGAAGCCGCATTCGTCGGCGATGTGGTCGAGCGGAAGGTCGGTGCGCTCCAGCATCCGCTGCGCGTGGATGATGCGCTGGCGCGCGAGCCACGCGGCGGGCGTCGCCCCGTACTCGGCCTTGAAGCGCCGGGCGAAGGTTCGCGGTGACATCAGTGCCCTGGCCGCGAGCTGATCGACACCGAGGTCGTCGCGGAGGTGCTCGACGGCCCAGTCGGCGACCGCGGCGAGCGAGTCGGTGGCGACCACGGGGATCGGACGGTCGATGAACTGCGCCTGGCCGCCGTCACGCTGCGGCGGCACCACCATGCGGCGCGCGATGCGGTTCGTGAGCTCGGCTCCCACCTCCTGGCGGAGCAGATGCAGGCAGGCATCGATCCCGGCGGCGGTGCCGGCGCTGGTGATGATCTTCCCGTCCTGCACGAAGAGCACGTCGGGGTCGATGTCGATCTGCGGGTACATGTCGGCCATCACGTGCGCGTACATCCAGTGCGTCGTCGCCCGACGTCCGTCGAGCACGCCGGCGGCGGCGAGGATGAACGACCCGCTGCAGACGCTCATCACCCAGGCGCCGCGGTCGACGGCGTGCCGGGCGACGTCGAGCAGGAGCGGATCGATGTCGCCCCAGCGCTCGCGAGGGAGCGGGCAGAACACCACGAGGTCGGCTTCGTACGCGAAGGCCAGGTCGTGCTCGACGTTGACCGAGAAGCCGATCTTCGACTGCACGACACCCGCGCGCGGGGCGACGATGCGGAAGTCGAAGTTCGGCACGCCGTCGCTGGATCGATCGAGTCCGAACGCCTCGCAGGCGACGCCGAACTCGAACGGCGCGAAGCCATCTTGGATGACGCAGGCCACTGTCTTCATACACACTCCCGATTGGCAGTTTTCATACGATGGTAGTCGATTCTGCCACTCGTGACAGTTCGGCATCGAACGTAGCGTTTCTGCCATGATACTCGTCATCGCACTCCTCGCTCTGGTCGCATGGGCGACTATCGCCACCGTCATCGAACTCCGTCGCGACGGCTACCACCCCACGCCGACGGACTGGAATCGCGTCGGCGGCCGCGACGTCCACCAGAGGGCCGAGTCCGGACACGGCTACCGCTGAACCGAGCTCGACCCCCCGGTGTATGGTCGGCTCATGATCCCGCTCGACAGCCTCGTCGCCTTCGCCGTCGCCTCCATCGTGATCATCGCCATCCCCGGTCCGAGCGTGCTGTTCGTGATCGGCCGCTCTCTCTCGCTCGGTCGCCGTGCCGGCGTGCTCAGCGTCGTCGGCAACGCCCTCGGCACCGTACCGGCCGTTCTCGCCGTGGCCTTCGGGGTCGGCGCCATCGTCGCGTCTTCCGTGGTGGCGTTCACCCTCATCAAGATCGTCGGCGCCGCCTACCTGGTCTGGCTCGGCGTACAGGCGATCCGCCACCGTCACGACCACGTCCCTGATGCGGATCGAGCGCCGGCCTCCGCCGCGAAGCTGCTGCGCCAGGGCTTCATCGTCGGTCTGACCAACCCGAAGACGATCGCGTTCTTCGTGGCCGTGCTCCCGCAGTTCGTCGTCCCGGCGGCCGGCCCGGTCTGGGCCCAGCTTCTTCTGCTCGGTCTCACCTTCCAGACGCTCGCACTGGTCTGCGACAGCGTGTGGGCCCTCGCCGCCGGAACCGCGCGCGCCTGGTTCGCCCACTCGCCGCGTCGCATGTCGACGCTCTCCGGCACCGGCGGCGTGATGATGATCGGGCTCGGCGGCACGCTGGCCCTGACCGGCGCGAAGAGCTGAATCCCCTCCCCGTGCGAATCGCGGGCGCCACGGCTACGCTCGTCGTCATGAGCGAGCCCCAGCAGCCTCCCGCGCACCTGCCCGCCGATCCGCAATACCCCGGCACGCATACGTTCCCGACCCACGCGTCCAGTGCGCCGCCATCGACCCCCGCTGCTCCCGCTGCTCCCGCTGCTCCCGCTGCTCCCACGCATCCGACCGCCGCCCCCGCGCATCCGACGGCCTACCCGACCGCTGCTGCGGCCTACCCGGCCGGGGCTTCGGGCCAGCCCGCGTCGTGGCCGGCCGCGGCGGCAGCTCCCGCCGCCCCGGCCGGCAGCGCGCTCGGGCGGACCGCCTTCGTGATCGCCGTCATCACACTCGCGGTCAATCTCATCTCCTCGATCGTGCGACTCCTGATCTACACGTCGAACTTCGGATACGGATCCGCCTACGCGATCGATGAGGCGATCGGCGTGATCTCCTTCTTCGCCTACCTCGTGGCGCTCGTGCTGGGCATCATCGCCGCGCGTCGCCCGGGTCCGCGCCTTCTCGCCGGCGTCGCGATCGGCATCGCGGGCGCCGGTGCCCTCGGGATGATCTTCAGCTGGGTCGGCATCGCGTTCCTGGGATTCGTCTGATCGCGGGCGCCCCACCTCCCCGCATCAGCGCCGGGCGAGCACCCGCTCGTAGACCTCGACCATGGCGGCCGTGCGCGATGACTGGCGGAATGCCTCGGCGACCTCGGGAACCGGCGTCGGTGCGGTGCCTGCGGCGATGTCGGATGCGGCCAACCGCAGGGTCTCCGTGAGCGCAGCGAGTCGTCGGGCCTCGAGCTCCCGGCCCGATGCGGTGGCGCCGGCATCCGGAACCGCCCACAGCCCCCCGCCGAGCTCCGCCGCGATGTCGGGGTCACAGATCACGGAGGGCGTGCCGAGCGTGGCCGCCTCGAACGGCGTCATCCCCTGGGTCTCGAAGCCGATCGACGTCTGCACGAGCGCGTCGGCGGCGGCGATCCGCTCCAGGGTCTGCGGGTAGGTCAGTCGTCCGGCGAAGCGCACGCCGTCGTGGCCGCGCACGATCTTCTCGGCCGCGGCGCGCTGCCCTCCGCCGCCGATGATCTCGAGTTCCGCGTCGATGCCGGCGGCGACGAACGCGTCGAGGAACGGCAGCAGGCGCTTCTCGGGGCTCATCCGTCCGAGCCAGAGGAAGCGGGGGCGTCCGGGCTCCCGGGCCGCCGGTCGCGCAGCGAGCGTCTGTGCGCGCAGGTCATCGTCGATGCCGTTCCAGATCACGTCGACCCGCGGGAACACGTCGTGCTGCTCGAGGCGTCGCGCGAAATGCGTCGACGGCGCGGTCACGGCGGATGCTCCGGCGGCGAGGCCGCGCAGGAACGCCCAGCCGTCGGCACCCCGCACGGGTTCGCCGATCCCGCGCATCGCGCCGCCGCGCCAGGCGTTCAACACGGCGAGCACGGGGCGGTGCAGCGGAGTGACGGCCGCGATCCCGACATCGACGCGGTTGTGCATGGTGTGCACGACCGGGACGCCGTGACGCTGGGCGTAGCGATGCCCGATGAACGCGCCCCAGAAATCGGCCTGCACATGCACCAGATCCACCGGGGGGCGACGGGTCATCGCCCTGTCGAGGAAGCGGTCGGTCGCGCGCCCCGGCCACGTCATCGAGTACTCGCGGTCGAGCGTGATCGGCGTCGAGGGGAGGTCGACGTACGCCCCGCCGTGGGTGCCCGTCGACGAGCGCGAGCCGTGCATCTTCGGCGCGACGACCGTGACGGTGTGTCCGGCGCGTTCGAGGAACTCCCGCTGGAGCCGCATCGACACCTGCGCTCCGCCGAGGGAGTCGAGGTGCTGATCGCCGAAGAAGACGATGTGCATGGCGGGCTACTCCGCCGCTGACGCGTCGCGGCGCCGTGATCCGAGGGGGACACTGTGCATGGCGGGCTACTCGCTACTCGGGCAGCGGCTCGTCGCGGTACAGCGCCTCGAAGGTGTCGAGGGTGCGGTTGATGTCGTGGATCGCGACACCGTCGAGCGACGCGCGCTGCATCCGCTCGTACTCTGCGGGTTCCGCGGTGAGCACGTCGGTCAGGCGCGCGGCGAGCTCATCGACGTTGCCCGGTTCGAACAGGTAGCCGTTCTCGCCGTCGTGCACGAGGTGCGGGAGGGCGACGGCATCCGCCGCGACGATCGGCAGCGCCGACGCCATGGCCTCCATCGTCGCGATGGACTGCAGCTCGGCGATCGACGCGATCACGAAGAGACTCGCCCGGGACAGCAGCGCCCGGAGCTCCTCGTCGGTGGTGCGCCCGTGGAACGTGACCCGGTCGGCGAGACCGAGCTGCGCGGCCAGGTGCTCCAGCTGCTTGCGCTGGTCGCCGCCGCCGACGATGTCGAACGTGGTCTCGAGCGCCGGGTCGAGCTTCGTCATCGCCTTGAGGATGACCTCGACCTGCTTCTCGGCGGTGAGTCGGCCGACGAAGACGATGCGGTTCTTGTCGCGCGGGGCGATCACCGGCGTGTACTGCGTGCGGTCGATGCCGCAGCTGACGGGGATCACACCCTCCACCTCGACGGTCTTCTCGAGGAAGTCGGCGGCGCGACGCGTCGGGGTCGTGATCGCACGAGTCAGGTCGAACGTGCGCTTGGCATCGGCCCAGGCGAACTTCAGGACCAGGTCATCGATGAACTTCGGCATGGTCGTGTGATCGAGGATGTTCTCGGCCATGACGTGGTTGGTGGCGACGACCGGGATGCCGCGCTCATGGGCGACGTAGGCGAGGCCGCGGCCGATCACGATGTGCGACTGGATGTGCACGATGTCCGGCTGCACCCGGTCGATGACCTGGCGGGCGTAGTGCTTCGAGCGCCAGGGCCACACGAACCGGAGCCAGTCGTGGGGAGCCCAGCGCACCGACGGCAGCCGGTGCAGGGTCATCGGCTCACCCTCGATGACCTCGGTGCGCGGCTGCGCGCGACGGTAGGCCTGGTTCGGGGCGACGACGTGCACGTCGTGTCCGCGCTGCACGAGACCGGCGGCGAGGCGCTCGGCGAAGCGTGCGGCGCCGTTGATGTCGGGGGCGAAAGTGTCGCAGCCGATCACGATCTTCAACGGGCGGGGCGCGGGTTCGGCGGCGGGGCCGCTCGACGGATCGATCGGATCGTCGGAGGGAGTCACAGACATGCAGCCTTACGATGTGGCGGCCAAGGGAAAGCCCTGGTCGGGCGCTGGCCACTCTACCCGAGCGCCCTGCGCGGACGGCCGAGGCGTACCGGGCATCCCTCAGCCTCAGCCGTTAGCGTGGAGCCATGCGACTGACTGCCGACGCCGATCCCCAGCTGTGGATTCCCGTGACGGACTCGCTCGGGTGGAGGGGCCGTCGACACCGCAAGGCGGCGATCCGCATGCTGCTGGGTCAGGTCAACGCCGCTGTGGGCGCGACCGAGCGCCCGGGGTCCCGGTTCGGTGCGTGGGCGATGAGCCAGGCGGCGCCGATGCTGATGAAGCGGGCGGACGGCCGCGTGCTCGTGTGGACCTGGAAGGCCGAACCGGAGCTGATCGTGGCGATGGCGACCGCGCAGGTCCTGACGCCCGACGTGCGGATCGCCCGAGCCTCGATGCCGATGGACTACGACGACACGGAGTCCTTCCCCACCCGGCTCGGTGTGGGCGAGAAGCTGCTCGTGCCGATGCCGCCCTCGCCGGCGTCGCCGCCCTTCGCGACCTACACCTGGGACACGGGTACGCATCTGGTGACGCTGACCGCGGTGTGCAGCGACAAGGAGCGGTTCGGCACGCTGGTCGGCGCGCTCGACGATCTGGCGCGCAGCATCCGTATCGCCGACGACCTCGCCGGCGGGGAGGCACCGGACGTGCTGCGACTCGATCCCGCCTGAGCAGCCCTCGAGGCGGCACGCCGCTCAGCCGAGCCCGCGCTCCGCGAGCCACTCCTTCGCCACCCCGGCGGGTGCCCGCACCAGCCAGGCATCGGTGACGATCTCGTCCAGGCGATCGCGGTCGACGGCGTGGAGGCGAACGAGCAGCCCGGGGTAGCCGTCGAAGTGCGGGATCGTGAAGAGCACGTCGGGCTCCGCGGCGAGCAGGGCCTCCTTCTCCTCGAGGTCGGCGACGCGCACGGCGAGCACCTCTCCCGCGGGCCACTCGCGCCCGTGGTCGGAGAGCTGCCGCAGGTCGGTCGCGCTAGGGCCGCGGAGCCAGGCGAACTGCCCGGTCTTGACGCGCCACGCGGCCTCGCCGGTGTGGCCGCTCACCACCTCTTCAACTCCGGGGAGCGCAAGGGCGATCGCCCGCACGTCGTCGATGCTCGCCATCCCGCCATCGTCGCGCACTCGCCCGGCGACCACAACGGGAACCGAGCCTCAGCGCACGATGCGCAGCGTCCGCACCTCGAACGGTCGCAGTCGCAGCTCGCCGCCGACCCGCGCGTCGTCGATGTCGTCTTCGATCAGGCTCACCTCGCGCACCTCACGGTGCTCAAAACCGACCGACAGCTCACCGATCGCACGCCGACCGAGTGCCTCGTACACGCGCACGATCACGTCGCCGGAGCCGTCGTCGGCCAGCTTGACCGCCGACACCACGATGCCCTCGCCTTGCGCGGACACCAGCGGCTCGACCTCGCGCGCACCGCGCACGACGCTCGGGAGCGCGTTGATGCGGATTCCCTCGGCCGTGGCGATCGCGGCGTCCGCTCCGATCACGAAGCCGACCTCGATCTCGTGGTGGCCGTGGTCGGTGTCGGGGTCGGGGAAGCGCGGGGCCCGCAGCAGCGACAGCCGCACGGTCGTCGTCACCGCGTCGTCAGACACCTCGCGCGAGGTGTCGTACCCGTAGATCGAGTCGTTGACGAGGGCGACGCCGAAATCCTGCTCGCGCACGAGCACGAAGCGGTGCATCGAGGTCTCGAACTTCGCCGCCTCCCAGCTGGTGTTCGTGTGCGTGACGCGTGACTGGTAGCCGAACTGGGTCTCGGCCTCGGTGTGCGCGGCCTGGATGTCGAGCGGGAACGCGAGCTTGAGCAGCTTCTCGGTCTCGTGCCAGTCGATCTCGTTGCGCAGCAGCACGGTGCGCGACTCGGGGTGGAGGATGATCGTCTGCTCGATCGTGGACTCCGAGAACGGACGCACGACCACGATCCGCGCGGCCCTGCCGACCATCGACGCTTCGATCGACGTGACCGCGGTGAGGTCGTCGACGCTGTTGCGGTAGTACCGGTCGATGTCCCACGCGTCCCACATGTTCGGGAAGTCCTGGTGCAGCTGGAAGAGGTTCGCGGCCTTGCCCTCGGCCACCGCCTCGCGACCGCTGGCCTTGTCGATGGCGGACACGATCAGGCCCTCGGCCGACACCAGCACGGAGACGAGCTCGTTCTCGAGTCGCCACCCGCCGTTCTCCTCGGTGAGTGAGACCGGCGCCGCGGTCGGCTCGGCGACGAACGCCGCCCCGAGCGCACGTCCGCGCCCGACCGATGTCGGCTCGAACTGCAGCTCGCGGTCGCCCTCGCCGGCGAGCGAACGGCGAGCGGCGAGGGAGATGTCCTCGGCATCCGACAGCACGTCACTCAGCACGGCGACCGCCTCCCGATGCACCCACGCGATCGAGGTGCCGGGCAGGATGTCGTGGAACTCATGCAGCAGCACGGCCTGCCACAGCCGGTCGAATTCGGCCTGCGGATACGCGGCGCCGGTGCGCACCGCATCCGTCGCGGCCCACAGCTCGGCCTCGATCAGCGCATGCTCGGCCCAGCGATGCAGCGCCTTGGTGGCGTGCTGGCTGGTGAGCGTGCCACGGTGCAGCTCGAGATACAGCTCACCGACCCAGACCGCCGGATGCGGCAGCTCGGCTTTGGCGGCATCGAAGAAGACGTCCGGGTGCTCCCACACGACCTGTGCACTGCCCTCGAGGTCGCGCAGGCGCTCGGCCTTGCCCGTCATCTCGCGGGTCGTGCCGCCGCCGCCGTCGCCCCAGCCGACCGGTGCGATCGACCGCGAGCTGAGTCGGTTCTCCTTGAACTGGCGCGAGGCCTTCGCGACCTCCATGCCGCTCAGCTGCGAGTTGTAGGTGTCCATCGACGGGAAGTGCGTGAACACCTGCGAGCCGTCGATGCCCTCCCAGAGGAAGGAGTGATGCGGGAAGACGTTCTGCTGGTTCCAGGAGATCTTCTGCGTGAAGAACCACTCGAACCCGGCACGGCGCATCAGCTGCGGCAGGGCGGGCGAGTACCCGAAGCTGTCCGGCAGCCAGACGCCCTTCGACCGGATGCCGAACTCGCGCTCGAAGAACCGCTGCCCGTGCGAGAACTGCCGCACCAGCGACTCGCCCGTCGGCATCACGGTGTCGGACTCGACCCACATGCCACCGAGCGGCAGGAAACGCCCGGCGGCGACCGCGGCCTTGACCCGCTCCCACACCTCGGGGCGATGCTCCTTGATCCAGGCGTACTGCTGCGCGCTGGACATGCCGTACTGGAACTCGGGCTGCTCCTCGATGAGCGTCGTCATCGACGAGGTGGTGCGTGCGACCTTGCGGATCGTCTCGCGCACGGGCCAGAGCCACGCGGAATCGATGTGCGCGTGGCCGACGGCCGAGATGCGGTGCGCGCTGGCCTCGGCGGGCGCGGCGAGCACGTCGGCGAGGCGGGCGCGGGCGTCGGGTGCCGTCGCCACGATGCGCTGCAGATCGAGCACGTCGAGGGCGTCGTCCATCGCCTGCAGGATGCGCATGCGGCGCGGCGACGTCGCCGGCAGCTCGGCCTGCAGCTCGAACAGCACCTCGAGGTCGAGCGACAGATCGAAGACCTCCTGCTCGAACACGGCCAGGTCCATCCGGCGCGCGCGGTAGAGGCGCTCCTTCGAGGAGGTGAGGATGTCGCCCTCCTGCGTCGGCAGGAAGGGGTGGTAGTCGAGCAGCACCGGGTTGGATGCCGCCTCGAGGTACAGCTCCACGGGCTCGTCGCCCGCGGCCGCCTCGGCGATCGGCACCCACTGGTTGCGGGGGTTGATGCTCTTCACCGGGATCGGGTCGGACCCTGCGGCGCTGCGACGGTACGCGAGCGCCTCGCACTGGAAGCCCGTCATGTTCACGTCGAATCCGAGGTCGATGAGCGCCTCGACGCGGCGTCCGGCCCATTCGGCGGGCACGCGCCCGGTGAGCTTGAACCAGGTGGTGCCCCAGGCGGGACCCCAGGGGGCTCCGACGACGCCGGGCTCGAAGGCGAGGGCGAGCCCCTCGGCCGGAGCGATCGGCTCGCCGGGCAGTTCGTGGATCGCGACGTCCAGCGGCACGGACGCCGAGTGGATGGCCGGGCGGATGCGCTCCTCGAGGACCCGCTTGACGCGGCCGACGGTGAGCGAGGTGTCGTCATGCATGGGAATCTCCGGGCTCGACGGTGAGTGCTGGTCCGCGGCGCGACAGGCGACGCCGTGTTGATGCTATCGGATTTACTAAAACGATCTAGTAACCAAGTCTAAGCGCATCGTCTGTTCTTCCGCGAGACTAAATCGATCAAGTATGGTGAGGGACTATGACCCCGGCGAAACGCGTCACCATCGCCGACATCGCGCGCATGGCAGGGGTCTCTCCCGGTGCCGTCTCCTTCGCGCTGAACGGCCGCCCCGGCGTGAGCGACGAGACCAGGCAGCGCATCCTCAGCATCGTCGAAGAGAACGGCTGGCAGCCGAGCTCGGCTGCTCGAGCGCTGGTCGGAGCGCGCGCCAACACCGTCGGCTTCGCCCTCGCCCGCCCGGCACGGTCGCTGGGATCCGAGGCGTTCTTCACCGACCTCATCGCCGGCATCGAGTCACGGCTGTCGGAGAGCAAGGTCAGCCTGCAGCTCCGCCTCGTCAGCGACATCGCCGAGGAGATGGAAGTGCACCGACAGTGGCGCTCCTCCAACCAGGTCGACGGCTTCATCTTCATCGACCCCCGCGAGGACGATCCCCGCGTCGGGCGCATCGAAGCCCTCGACGCCCGGGCCGTGATGATCGGCTCCGAGCCCTCGCCGGAGGGCTCCGTACCGAGCGTCTGGATCGGCGACGACACGGTGGCCGAGACGCTCTTCTCCTACCTGGTCGCCCTCGGGCACACCCGCATCGCCTACGTCGCCGGCCCGGCCGAACTCGAGCACACGCGCCTGCGTGCCGAGGTGCTCGGGCGCATGAGGACCGACGGCGTCGAGGGCGAGGTCATCATCACGGACTTCTCGCCCGCACGCGCATCGGCGGTCACGCGCTCGCTGCTCTCCGGTCGGCAGCAGCCGACCGCGATCGTCTACGACAACGACGTGATGGCGGTCGCAGGTCTCCGCGTCGCCCAGGAGATGGGCCGTGCCGTTCCGCGCGACGTCTCCCTCGCCTCGTTCGACGACTCCGTCATCGCCGGACTCATCAACCCGTCGATCACGGCGATGACCCGAGACACCTTCGAACTCGGCGAGCGCGCCGCCACTCTCCTGCTGCAGCAGATCGAGGCGGGAGTGAACCTGCCCAGCGTCGAGGGTCCGACGCCGGTGCTCACGGCACGCGAGAGCACCGCTCCGCCCGCGCGCCTCGCCTGAACGACCTCGTCCGGCCCGAACCGCGGTCGCGGTCAGCTCTGGACGACGGTGTTGACCGATCCGTAGGGATCGACGACGTCGGCCGACAGGTCGGGACGAATGAGGCGGCGGATGCCACGCGCATCGAGGACAACCGGGTCCTGCGCGTCACGCGACGTGACGAGGGCCGGGTCGAGGCCCGCGGCGCAGGCATCCACCCAGGCCTGGAACACCGCCCCGCCCGGGCTCAGCGCCGCCCGACTCACGGGAACCTCGCGCTCGTCCACGTCCACCACGATGGCCGTGTGCCTCACGGGCGGCACGACGCGCTGTCGCAGGTCGGGGATGATCTCGGCGAGACGCCGGCCGATGGGTTTCGCCGCGCCGTCCTGACCGATGAGCCCGAGGGTGTACTCCAGCTCGGGGAAGTCACCGAGGTCGCGGCTGACGTCATGCGAACACCACCAGGTGATGCCCCAGAGGTTCTGGGTGCGCGCGGCGGAGCGCACCGTCGCCTCCAGGAAGCCCGGCATCTCCTCGTCGGTGAGACAGTTCGAGGGGGCGCCCACCTCCTGCAGCCACACCGCCCGGTCGGGATCGGTCGCGAAGGCGCGGGAGAGCTCGATCAGGTACTCGGCGTGACGATCGGAGGCGACCGAGCGACCGCCGTAGCGCTGGGCGGTGCCGTTGAAGATCCAGGAGTGGATCGTGGTCATGGCCCCCAGGCGCGACGCATGCGCGGGCGTGAAGCCGTGGCCGTCCATGTACCAGACGGCGTCGTACTCGCTGTGGACGTGCGGGAGCCCCGGCGCCGCGGCCTCCGCCGCCGCCAGCAGGGTCGAGATCCAGCCGCCGGCTTCGTCCTGCGTGACCGGCCAGGGGGAGGGATGCGTATGCGCGGAGAACTGGTTCGTCTCGTTACCGAGCGTCAGGCCGAGGAAGTTCGGTGCGTCGCTCAACGCCCGACCGAGCCGGTCGACGAGCGCGACCTGACCCTCGAGCGCCCGTGGATCGGTGAACATGTTCTTGTCGTGCCACGTGTACAGCCACGAGGGGACGAAGTCGAAGCTCGAGAGGTGCCCCTGGACCACATCGATGCCCGCATCCATGCCGAACTCGCCGGCGATGTCGACGACGGCACGGACGTCGTCGATGGCCTTCTCCCGGATGAGCGTGCGGTTCGGCTGCAGCACGGTCCACAGCGGGAAGACTCTGACGTGATCGAGCCCGAGCTCCGCGAGAGCCGCGAAGTCCCGGCGCACGTCGTCGGGGGTGAAGTCGAGCCAGGAGTGCATCCAGTTCTTCGACGGCGTGTAGTTCGCCCCGAACCTCAGAGGAGCATCGGGGGCGCCGCGCTGCGTCATGTGTCAGACCTTTCGGACGTGCCCTTCGAGGAGGGCGGAGTTCGCACCACTATAACGCTTGAGCAACGAACGGTGCGCACTCCTGCACTTGCAGGCAATGCGTCGCCCGACGAGTGCCTTGACAGGGAGGAAATCGGATGGTTTCATCTGCTAAAGCGCTGTAGTCCGTTCCTGCGGACTTCGCGCGGATTCGCCCGCCTCGAGGAAGAAGCACGATGAAAGTTCGCACACGCATTGTCGCTCTGGCAGCATTCAGCATCGGCGTACTGGCGCTGACGAGTTGCACGGGAGGCGGCGGCACCTCCGACGCCTCGGGCCCCATCGACACATCGGGCGAGCTGAGCGGCACCATCCAGTTCCAGACGTGGTCGCTCAAGAACGAGAAGTTCACCCCGTATTTCGAGGACCTCATCGACGCGTTCGAGAAGGAGCACCCCGACGTGACGGTCGAGTGGCTCGACCAGCCGGGCGACGGCTACCAGGAGAAGATCCTGAGCCAGGCGAACGCCGACACCCTCCCCGACGTGCTGAACCTGCCGCCTGACATCGCGTACCCGCTGGTCGCCGCGGGCAAGCTGATCGACCTGGAGACCGCCGACCCCGACCTGAAGACCGCCTACAACACGGGCGCCTGGGAGGCCTACAGCCAGTACCCGGGCATGGAGGGCACGTACGGCCTGCCCTGGTACCTCTCCAGCGACGCCTCCTGGTGGAACCTCGCGCAACTCGCACCCTTCGGCGTCACCGAGGAGAACCTCCCGACCACGGTCGACGAGCTCCTCACGCTCGCGAAAGACGTGGCCACCGAATCCAACGGCAAGGTGCAGCTCCTCTCCTCGATCCCGGCCCTCGACACGTTCACGGCCGCCGGCATGGAGGTCATCGACGACGAGGGCGAGTTCGACTTCAACACCGACGAGGCCGCGGCGATCATCGAGAAGTACGCGGATGCGTACGCGGCCGGCGCGATGCCCGCGGAAGCCCTGACCGGTGACTACGGCGGAAACGCGGAGGCGTACATCCAGGAGAAGGTCGCCTTCACCACCGGCGGCACCGGCTTCACGACCGACCTGCAGAAGGACGCACCGGCGCTGCTCGAGAACACGGTGGCGACGCCGCGACTCGGTGTCGCACCGCTGTACGTGCAGGGGCTCAACGTCTCGGCGGACTCCGACAACAAGGAGGCCGCGCTCGCCTTCGCCGAGTTCGCGACGAACGAGGAGAACCAGGTGGCCTTCTCGTCTCTGGCCGTCGGCACCGCACCTGGCACGGCCGAGGGCGGAGACCAGGTCGTCGACAACATCGCCGCGACCGTCACCGACGAGAAGCAGCTGTCGGCGATCGACACCGTGTTCGGCGCGATGAAGGACGCCAAGGCGCTGCCGTTCCAGTGGACCTCCGACATGGCTACGTACATGACCCAGCAGATCGCCCTCGCGGTCAACGGCGAGGCGGACGCGAAGGCCCAGCTCGACAAGATCGTCGAGTACGCCAACGCCAACCGCGTGGACAAGTAAGCCATGCGCGCGGACACCGGCATCCCGGCCGGCAGGAAGACGATGAGATCCCACCGGTGGTTCACACCCTGGCTGCTCCTCGGGCCCGCCGTCGCCTGGGTGCTGGTGTTCGCGCTCTGGCCGTTCCTGAACACGGTCTTCCTCAGCTTCACCGACGCCAAGCCCCTGCGGACGCCCGAGTTCGTCGGCGGGGCGAACTACGAGCGCATGTTCGGCGACGAGATGTTCTGGAACGCCCTGACGACGTGCCTCATCTATGTCGTCGTGTGCGTGCCGCTGCTCACGATCCTGCCGCTGCTGTTGGCCCTGCTCGTGCAGAAGAAGCTCCCCGGCATCTCGTTCTTCCGCACCACGTTCTACTTCCCCGTGATCGCCTCGGTGGTCGTGGTCGCCCTCATCTGGACCTGGTTGTTCGACAGCCGCGGCATCATCAACCAGACGCTCGAGTTCCTCGGGCTGGTCGACAAGCCGATGGCGTTCCTCGTCGACCGCTGGCTGCTGCTCGGCTGCGCCATCCTGCTCACGGTCTGGAAGGGCCTGGGCTACTACATGGTCGTGTACCTCGCGGCACTCGGGAACGTCGGCAAGGAGCTGCACGAGGCGGCGATGCTCGACGGCGCCGGCTCCTTCCGTCGCTTCCTGTCGGTGACGATCCCCTCCGTCCGCGGCGCGATGCTCCTCATCTCGGTGCTCATCGCGGTGTCCGCCATGAGGGTGTTCGCCGAGCTCGATGTGCTCTCGAAGAGCACGGGCGGCCCGGGCGGATACGACATGTCGCTCGTGATGCTCATCCGCCAGGTCGGCTCCGGCCTCAACGGGAACATCGGATACGCGTCCGCCATCAGCGTGGCGCTGTTCCTGCTCACCCTCATCCCGCTCGTCGCGATCGCCGTCATGAATCGCGAGAAGAAGGCGAAGGTCTCCGCATGAGCACGCTCACGCCGCCCCGTTCGACAGAGGACGCCCGCCCCTCCGAGGAGCTGTCGGCGCCGACCCGCGAGCGCATGTTCCGCCGCCGCGGATCCGGCGATTTCAGCAAGCCGACCCTCGGCGGTCTGATCGGTCGATACGCCCTCCTCCTCTTCGTCCTGGTGCTCGTCATCGGGCCGTTCATCTGGCAGCTGTCGACATCCTTCAAGGGGCCCCAGGAGAACATCTACTCCTTCCCGCCCGAGCTCATCCCGCGCGAGCCGACGCTGCAGAACTACAGCAGGGTCGCCGACATCGTCCCGGTGTACCTCTACGCCTGGCACTCGCTGCTCGTCTCGGTCGGCACGGTCGTCAGCAACGTCGTCCTGGCCACGTTCGCGGGCTACGCGCTGGGCTGCATGAGGTTCCGCGGCAAGTGGATCGTGATGGCGATCCTGCTCTCCACGCTGCTCTTCCCCGGCGAGGTGACGGTGACGAGCAACTTCCTGACGATCCGCGCCCTCGGGCTGGCCGACACCCTCTGGGGCGTCTTCCTCCCCGGCGCGATCAGCGCGATGAACGTGCTCCTGATCGCCACCGCCTGCCGCATGATCCCGAAGGACGTGCTGGATGCCGCGACGGTCGACGGTGCGACCACCTGGCAGCGCATCCGCCACATCGTGTGGCCGAACATCCGCGGCATGGTCTCGGTGGTCGCGATCTTCGCATTCATCGGGGCCTGGGACGACTACCTGTGGCCGCTCATCGTGCTGTCCGACCCGTCGAAGTACACGCTGACCGTCGGCATGGCGTATCTGAACAGCAGCTTCTCGGTCGACCCGCGCTTGATCGCGGCCGGCACCATGATCGCTCTCGTGCCCATCGTCATCATGTTCTCGTTCACGCAGCGCTTCTTCTTCAAGGGCGTGCAGGAGGGCGCGATCAAGGGGTGAGCGCCGCGCATCTCACGCCGGCGGACGGGCCGGCCGATCCTCCGTCGTCCCGTCCCCGAGCGGGCGTGCTGCCCGGCCCGGTGTTCGCCTTCGCTTTCGATCCCTCTGCCGGCGAGCAGCGGGTCGACGTGCCCGGGCTCACCGACCTCGAGATCTCCCCCGACACCGTGCTGCACTGGGCGTTCTACGCCGACGGTCCCGCGGCGACACTGTCTCCGCACGCAGCCCTCGCTGTGACGGTCGATGTGCGCTTCGCCGACGGCGCACGACTGAGCGACACGTCGGCCGTGCGCGATCGCTACGACTTCCCGCTCACCGCGCAGGCGCAGTTCGCCGCCCGCTGGAGTCTGCCCGAGCAGTGGAACGCCGACACCGTCTCCCTCGTCCCCTTCGCACGCCGCAGCGGCACGGTCGAGGTCGTGCTCTGCGCCGCATCCCTCCCCGGCACCGCCGACCTCCCCGCGCGGTGCACCGGGTTCGTGCAGGTCGTGGTCGAAGCGCAGGCCCCCGCCCGTGACCTCCCACCCGTCGAACGGGTCGACACCCGGCGCGGCTCGCATTCGGGTCCACGGTTCTCCCGCGGCAACACCATCCCGGCGGTGGCGATGCCGCACGGATTCACGTTCGTCACACCGGCGACCGACGCGGAAGACGCCCGCTGGCCGTACCGGCCGTTCGTGCATGACGACCCCCAGGGGCGACGGCTCGAAGCACTGCAGTTCTCCCATCAGCCGAGCCCGTGGATCGGCGATCGCTCGGTGCTGCAGTTGATGCCGTTCCTCGGCGCGCCCACCTCGCGCCGTGCCGGACGGCGGCGTTGGATCACCCCCGGCTCCGAACGGGCGCGTCCGCACGAATACTCGGCTGATCTCGGCGACGGCCTGCAGGTCGAGATGACGGCGACGGCGCACGCAGCGGTGTTCCGAGTGCACAGCGCGGATGCCGCCGCCCCGGTCGGCTTCGTCATCGACCAGCTCACCGACGCGGGGCGTCTCTTCTGGACGGATGCCGGCGGATTCGAGGGGTGGATCCCGGAGGGGCCCGAGGACTGGGGCAACGCTCCCCGTTGCTTCTTCGCCGGGACGGTCCGGCACCCCCGCGACGATGAGCGGACACTCGATCGCGGGCCCCTCGATGACGACGGCCGCGGGCGGGTCACGGGATACGTGGGCGGACGTGGATCGCTCGAGGTGCGGATCGGCATCTCCTTCCTGTCGGTGGAGCAGGCCCGGCACGCTCTGGAGACGGAGGCTCCGCGGTCGAGCGCCTACGGAGAGCTGCGCGATGCGGCCGCCGCCTCGTGGAACCGACTGCTGGGGCGGGTGTCGATCCCACCGCTGCCGGACGCGGAGGCCCCTTATCGTGGGCTCGCCGACGAGGAGCATCGGTCCCGGATCGCGGCCGCGCTCCACCGGATGCACCTGTATCCCAACAGTGCCGCCGAGAACGCCGGGACCGCGGAGGCGCCGGTCTGGCGATTCGCCGACGTGTTCGCCGCGCGCGAGTCACACGACGAGAGCGGAGTCGCACCGGCCGTCGACGGCGAACTCGTCGTGAACAACGGATTCTGGGACACGTACCGCACCGAGTGGCCGGCTCTCGCCCTGCTCGATCCCTCCCTCGCTGGGCGGCTCCTCGACGGGCAGCTCGAGCAGTATCGCCGCGGAGGCTGGATGGCGCGATGGAGCGCACCCGGATACGTCGACAGCATGGTCGGCACCTCGAGCGACCAGATCTTCGCCGATGCCGCACGCTGGGGCGTGGACTTCGACCGCGTCACCGCGTTCGAGAGCGGATGGCGGAACGCGTGCGAGCCGGGGCCGGATGCGCGCCGCGGTCGCAAGGGCATCGCGCGGGGCCGGTTCACCGGATACATCCCCTCGGAAGTGCCGGAGGGCATGAGCTGGAGCATCGAGAACGCGGTGAGTGACGCTGCACTCGGGCGCCTCGCGGCGCAGCTCGCCACCGAGTCCGCCACGGCCGCGGACGCCGCGCGCTATCGATCCTTCGCCCGATACTTCGCGAATCGCGCCCGGTCGTATCGCACGCTGTTCGACGACGACACCGGGTTCTTCCGCGGCCGGGACGATGAGGGCGCGTTCTCCGCATCCGGGTTCGATCCGCGATCCTGGGGCGGAGACAACGTCGAGACGAACGCCTGGGGCATGTCGGT
Organism: Microbacterium maritypicum; assembly: GCF_041529975.1. Lineage (NCBI taxonomy): Bacteria > Bacillati > Actinomycetota > Actinomycetes > Micrococcales > Microbacteriaceae > Microbacterium > Microbacterium maritypicum. The sequence goes on from NZ_CP168030.1 coordinate 3,588,717, forward strand.
CGGCGCCGTGCACGACGGTGCGGGCCTCGCCGACCTCTACGGCGGTCCCGCCGGTCTCGGACGCCACCTCGACGCCCTGTTCGCCGAACCCGAGACCGCCGATGAACGCTTCGGCGGCGCGTACGGCACCGTCATCCATGAGCAGCGCGAGGCGAGGGCGCTGCGTTCCGGGATGTGCGCGATCTCGAACCAGCCGGCGCACCACATCCCGTTCATGTACGCGTTCAGCGACCGACCGTGGCAGTCGGCGCCGCTCGTGCACGACCTCGCCGCGCGCCTGTTCGCCGGTGCGCACATCGGCCAGGGGTTCCCGGGCGATGAGGACAACGGCGAGATGAGCGCCTGGTGGCTGTGGGCCGCGCTCGGTCTCTACCCGCTGGAACTCGCCTCGGGCCGGCTGCGGATCGGGTCGCCTCTCTTCGACGACATCCGCGTGGATCGCGGAAACGGTTCCTCCCTGCGCATCCGGTCGCGTCGAGCCACCCCCTCGGCCCACATCCTGCAGGAGGCGCGACTCGACGGGGTGCCCCTGCCCTCGGCCGACCTGCCGATCGACGCGCTCTCCGGCGACGCGGTGCTGGAACTGGAGTTCGGCCTCGACCCGGCCGCAGCGCTCGAAGCGGGCTCCTCCCTCCACGACCTCGCGATCTGGTGCCCTGACCTGACCTCCGGCGCCGGTGAGGTCGTCGCCTCCACCGACACCATCCGTCCGGATGCAGTCTTCGACGACGGTGTGCCGTCGGGGGATGCCGGTGTCGCGCTGCGTCGCGGGGAATGGGTGGGATGGCGGTTCGAGGAGCCTCGCGGCGTGACCGACGTCAGCGTGACCGTGGCGGCGACGGCGTCGTCGTCGGCCCTCCGATGGGAGGCCGAGGGGACGGACGGCCTGTGGATGCCCGTCACGATGACACACCGGGCCGAGCTGCCGGCCGACCGCACGACGCCGTTCACCCTGACAGCCCGGACCGTGACCTCGGCGCTCCGCGTGCGCGCGGTGGCCGAGGTCACGCTCCGTCAACTCGAGATCTTCGACCTGGGCTGATCCCTCCGGTCGGCCACTCCTTCTACACGGGCACCTCGTCTCGGCGAGGTACCCACGACGACTGGGCTCGTGGCGCAGCGAGACCGGAATACCGTGACAACGTGGGCCTCCGAACTCAGACTGGAGGCATGCGCTTGAACGACCCTCAGGTATGGACGCTGCTCGGTATCTTCGCGGCTGTGATGCTCGGCGGCATGACGCTCATGACGACGCAGCTCAGCCGCGTGATCCGCGTCGAGGTCGATCGCATCGACGCCACCCTCTCGGCACGTATCGACGGCCTCGACACCGCTCTCTCGGCACGTATCGACGGCCTCGACACCGCTCTCTCGACACGTATCGACGGCCTCGACACCGCTCTCTCGACACGTATCGACGGCCTCGACGCGCGCCTCGGGCGGATCGAGTCCAAGGTCGACGATCTCGACAAGGAGTTGACGAACCTGGTGATGCGGTTCTGGCGGTCTCAGTAGCCCTCCAGGCAGACGAGCGCCGGGTCAGACCGCCACGTCTCCCACCAGGTTGACCTTGATGCCCATTCCGTCGAACATCGCGGCCTTGGCGATCAGAGCCTTGTCCGCCGTCTCGGCATCCGGAGCGTAGACGAGCTGTGCGTGGTTGGCCTTGTGGCGGGCCATGAACTGGTCGCGGGAGACGCCGTGCAGCACGACGTGGGCGATCGGCCACTCCGGGTTCGTAGCGTCCTTGCGGCGCTGGGTCTCCTCGGCCGGGAGCTCGACGACCGACGCGCGGAAGATGTCCGCCTGCAGGATCCCGTCGGCGATGAACACACGCGACAGCACGATCTCGCCGGGCTTCGAGACGCCGTTGATCGTGGCTCCGCCCGCGGGGAAGAACACGTGCCCCTGCCGCCAGCCCTCGGCGTTCTGCCATCCGCCCAGGTGCGACGCCGGAACCGAGCCCGAGATCTCGTAGACCCAGACGAACTGCCCGTCGTACTCCTCGCCCCAGCGCACGTCGTGCAGGGTGTTGTCGGGCACGAGGCCCATCGCACGCCAGACGCGATCGGTGACCAGCGCGTCCACGGCGACCCCCTCGTCGGCCTCGTTGAAGTGCGGGAACGCGCGGCCGTCGTGCAGCACCCGCGAACCGTCGCGTGAGGTCACCGGCGGACGCTGAGTCGAGTTCAGGATGCCCTCGGCGAGATCGGAGGCCGGAACCAGGTCCTTCAGCCCCTGCTGGTACTGGATGCCCACCGCGTCGAGCCCGAAGTCGTCGGCGATGCGGAGCGCGGCGATGTACATCTTCAGCTGCCACTGCACCTGCTCGCGGGTGAGCTCGGTGGTGGCATCCTCGCCGTACCGGAAGGTCATGCCCGCGTCGATCAGCCAGTCATACGCGGCGTCCGCCTCGGCCTCGGTGACCTCGAGCATCTCGGCGTAGAGGGCCGACTGCGACAGGCGCTCCTTGTAGATGCCGGTCTGGTTGAGCAGCTCGTCGTCGAAGATGGCGTTGTACATGCCCATGCAGCCCTCGTCGAAGACGCCGATGATGGCCTTCTCCGCCAGGAGCTCCGCTGCGAGGGCCTCGCCCAACTGCTTCTCGGGGCTGTCGGGGAGGGCGGGGAGCACGCGCACGTGCGAGGCGTCATGGGTGATGGCGCCCGTCTCCGTCCACTCCTTGATGCCGGCCTTGAACCAGTCGTCCGAGAAGTCGACCGACCAGATCGTGGCGTAGGGCTTGTCCATCTTCGTCAGACCGGCGTTCAGGCCGAGCAGTCCGACGAGGCCGGGCCAGTCACCGGCGAAGTTCGCGACCGTGAGGATCGGCCCCTGGTGCGTGCGAAGGCCGGCGAGCACGTGGTGGGAGTACTGCCACACGGCCTCGGCGACGATGAGCGGGGCGTCGGTCGGGATGTTCTTGAAGACCTCGAGGCCCATGCGCTGGCTCGAGATGAAGCCGTGGCCCGTCTCGGGGTCGACGTCGTTGGCGCGGACGACGGCCCATCCCAGGTCGTTGAAGACGCCGGTGACGCCGGCCTCGAGCTCGACCTGCACCGGCCAGCCGCCGGTGTTGGCGGCCTCGCGCAGGTCGCCCGACGCGATCAGGTAGGCGGTCTTCGGCGCGGATGCCGGGCGGGACACGGGGGCGGGAAGTGCGTAGGTGGTCATGATTCCTCCGGGGTTGAGTGGGATGACGTGCCGCGCTGCTCGGCGGCGAGTTCGTGGACGACGCCCTTCGTTCCGTCGTACAGACGCACGTAGCGGTCGAACAGGGTGTCGTAGGCGGTGCGCAGCTCGGCGTTCGGGGTGATGCGCTCCGTGATGGGGTTCCAGTCGGTGATGAGCGGCGCCTCACCGTCGGCTGCCACGGCGACCGCGGCGAGGAAGGCGGCCCCGTAGCTCGCACCGATCGTCGTCTCCGGCACCTCCTGCACGAGACCGGTGACGTCGGAGACGATCTGCAGCCACAGTCGCCCCTGCGTACCGCCGCCGACCGCGACGATCCGGCGGATGTCGGCGCCGGCGGCCCGCATGGTCTCGACGTTGTGCCGCACGCCCAACGCGGTGGCCTCGAGCGCCGCCCGGTACAGGTCTCCCCTGGTGTGCTCGAGCGTCAGCCCGGCGATCACGCCTCGCGCGTCCGGGTCCTGGATGGGGGTGCGCTCTCCTGCGAAGTACGGGAGCATCAGCACACCCCGGGCGCCGACCCCCGATGCCTCCGCCTCGGCGAGGAGCTGCGGGTAGTCGGCACCGGTCAGCTCCTTGAGCCACGCGGTCAGCGCGCCGGAGGTCGAGAGGCCTCCGGCGAGGTTCCGGGTACCGGGGAAGGCGCCGGCCGTGGTCCACATCGACGGCGTGCGCAGCGCGGGCTCCCCCGGCGTCACCGCGCTGGTGAAGACCATGAACATCGTCGTCCCGTACATCAGCATCAGGTCGGCGGTCTCGTGCGCGCCCACGCTGACGGCCTCGGTCCAGGCGTCGATCGTGCCCGTGATGACGGGCGTCCCTGCCGGGATTCCGGTCGATTCGGCTGCCTGCAGAGTGACGGTGCCGGCGATGTCGCCGGCCCACGCGAGGCGCGGCTGCACGATCGTGGTGGCGTAGCGACCCCAGAACGGGGCGTGCCACCGCTCGCTCTCGATGTCGTAGAGCGGAGAGACCTGGCTCGCGGACTGATGGTCGAAGACGTACGCGCCGGTGAGCCGACGGACGAGCCAGGATGCGGGCATGAACAGCCGTCGGGCGCGCGCCCAGGCCGCCGGCTCCTCCTCCGCGATCCAGGCGATCTTCGGCCCGCCGGCCTGCGACGTGAGCACCGAGCCTCCGATGCGGGTGATCTCGTCCACGCCGAGCTCGGCGGTGATCCTCTCGATCTGGGCGGAAGCGCGGGTGTCGACGCCGTAGAGGATCGCGGGTCGGACCGGCTGGTCGTTCTCGTCGGCGAGCAGGATGCAGGGACCCATCCCGCTGACGCCGACGGCGACGACCTCGGCATCGGGGTGCGCGGCGAGCAGTTCGCGGGCGATGTCGACGAACTCGTCCCACCAGATCGAGGCATCCATCTCCACCCAGCCGGTGTGCGGCCGGGAGACGTCGTGCTCGCGGGCGGTGGTGGCGATGATGGTTCCGTCGGGCGCCACGAGCACGCCTTTGGTGCTCGATGTGCCGACATCCACCCCGAGGGTGCATCGCATGGTGTCCTCCTTGATCACGCCTGAGGAAAGCGTAGCTGAAATCGATTTCACGATGCAAGCAGGAGATCGTGGTTACGCATGCACCGTCCATCACCGAGGCGATGCGGGCCGAAGCCCTACGCGGAACGCCGGGCGGTCGCCTGCCGGGTCTCGCCCCGCAGCACGACCGTGCGCGCAGGGTGGGTGTCGCCGGCGATGCGCTCGAGGAGCATGCGCGCCGCCGTCACACCCATGTGGCGGGCGGGCAGCTGCACCATCGTGACGGCGGTCGGCGAGAGCGTCGTGAAGGGCAGCGACCCGACGACCGCGACCCCGACTGCCGGTGGGGTGAGTCCGTGTTCGGTGAGCACCTGGATCGCTCCGACGCCGATGAGGTTGTTTCCGGCGACGACGGCGTCCGGCGGGTCGGGCAGGGCGAGCAATTCCTCCATCGCCGCTCGCGCGCCGTCGACACGGAACGTCGCGAACCGTTGCAGCTCGTCGATGTCGGCATCGCGTCCCGCCGCTGCGAGCGCCTCTCGCCAACCCGCGGCGCGTTCGGCAGCGGTGTCGATGTCCTCCGGACCGCCGATGTAGGCGATTCGCCGGTGGCCGGCGGCGATCAGGGACTCGGTCGCCGCGACGCCCGCCTCTCGGTTCGCCATCACGACGAGATCGAGCTCGTGACGGGTGGCGCGGTCGACCGCCACCACCGGTCGGCCGGTGGAGAGGATGCTGTCGAGATCCGTCGCCTTCGACGCCGCCGCGATGATGACGCCGGACATGTGCTCGGCGATCGCGATCTGCAGGTACGTCGCCTCCTTCTCGGTCTGCGAGTCGGAGTTGCAGAGCACCACCGAGTAACCGGCCTCGGAGGCCACATCCTCGACGCCACGGGCCATCTCCGTGAAGTAGGGGTTCTCGATGTCGGGGATGACGAGGGCGATGACCTCGGACGTCTGGGTGCGCAGCGTGCGGGCGGCGCGGTTCGGCGTGAAGTTCAACTCTTCCGCCGCGGCGCGCACCGCCTCGATCTTCTCGGGCGAGACCCTGGTGCCGTTGAACACCCGCGAGACCGTCGCCGGCGAGACGCCTGCGCGCCTCGCGACGTCGTAGATCGTGGTCATTTCCCGCCCTCTGCTGCCCGGATGCTTCACCCTACCGGCCTCTCCGGACGACGCTCGCGATCCCCCATCACGAGACGTCGCGGGCATCCTCCTCGGCGGTGATCGCGATGTTCTCCTGTAGGCGTGCGAAGACGGCGTCCAGGCGCGCACGACCGTCGTCGTCGAGCGCCGGGAGCGGGGAGCGGCAGTCGCCGAGCGGCACCGACAGCTTGCCGCCGAGGTACTTGGCCGCGCCGAACACGCCGACCTCGACCATGCCCTCGACCGTGTCGTTGATGCGCACCTGCACGGCACGCGCTCCGGCGAGGTCGCCGGCGTCGAACCGTCGACGCAGCGACAGGAAGAGCTCGATCTGCAGGCTCACGGTGGTGCCGATCGCCCCGCGTGCGCCGATCGACAGCGCCGGCAGATAGAACTCGTCGAAGCCGTTGATCAGGGTCAGGTGCGGGTAGCGGCGGAGTATCCGCTCGGCCCCGTACAGGTTGCGCGAGGTGTGCTTGACGCCGATCACCTGCGGCAGCGCGAGCAGCTCGTCGAAGCCGCCCTCGGAGATGTCGCGCCCAGTGAACTGCGGGATGTTGTAGAGGATGAAGGGCAGCTCGACCGCGTCGATCACGGTGCGGAGGTGCCGCACGACATCCGCCGTCGAATAGCCGTAGTACAGCGGCGGGATCATGGAGATCGCTGCGACACCCGTGTCTTTCGCTGCGGCGGCGATGCGCACCGCCTCCCCCGTCGACATCGCGCCGACGTGGGAGACCACGGGCACGCGCCCCGCGGCAGCCGTCACCGCGGTCTCGGCCACCGCGATGCGCTCGTCCTCGGAGAGCAGCACGCCCTCGCCGGACGACCCGCAGATGTAGAGGCCCTCGACGCCGCGCCGGATGTCGGTGTCGAGCATGGTCGCGAGCGCGCCGTGATCGACGCTCTCGTCGCGGCGCATCGGGGTGACCGCCGCTGTGAACAGGCGCGCACCGAGAAGATCGCTCACCATGCGGTCCACCCGCCGTCGACCACGAGGTTGGAGCCGGTCATGTACGTCGAGGCGTCGGAGGCGAGGAAGACCAGAGCACCGTTGTACTCGTCGGCCTCGGCCATGCGGCCGATCGGCATCCGGGCGATGTAGTTCGCCTGGAACTTCGCATCCTGCGTGTCCCGGCGGACGCCCGAGGGCGTGAGCGTGTTGACGCGGATGCCCGCGCGCCCCCAGTACGTGGCGCAGTAGCGGGTGAGGTTGTAGAGCCCCGACTTCGCCGCCGAGTACGCGACCGGCTTGATGAAGGGGATGCCCGTGTCCTCGGCCTTGTAGGCGTAGATGTCCTGCACGGGCGACACCATCCCGTAGATGGATCCCACATTGACGATCGAGCCGCCGACGCCGGCATCGCGCATCCGCCGACCCGCCGCCTGCGTCACGAGGAACGTGCCGACGAGGTTGGTGTCGACGACCTCGCGGAACACGTCGACCGGGAACTCCTCGAACGGCCCGGAGACCTCCGGCGGCGCGCTGGGCTGCGTGTCGAGTCCGGCGTTGTTGACGACGACGGTCGGCACGCCCCAGGTCGCCGCGACCTGGTCGAGTCCTGCGTCCACGCTGGCCTGGTCGGTGATGTCCATCGCCACGGCGAGCAGGCGCCCATCCGGGTCGTCGATGCCGAGACGCGCGGCGGGATCGGCCACCTCGCTGCGAGAGGTCACGGCGACGCGCGCGCCCCGCTGGTGCAGCGAGCGGACGAACTCCGCTCCGATCTGGCCGAAGCCGCCGGTCACGACGACCACCTTGTCCCGCACCGAGAAGAGCGGGTCGAGTCCTTCAGACATGTATCGATACTCCAGATTGCAGGGCGGTCAGCCCTTGACGGATCCCGCGGTGAGCCCGGACACGATGCCGCGCTGCGCCCACAGGAAGAAGATGATCGCGGGCAGCGCGAAGAGCAGCGCGCACAGCATGACGATGTTCATCGGCGTGTAGAACTGCCCGAGGAACGACGACAGCCCCACGGATGCCGGCCACAGGTCGGACGACGAGATGAAGGTGTTCGCGAACATGAACTCGTTCCAGCCGTCGAAGAACGCGATGACGGCCGCGGCCGCGATGCTCGGCATGATCAGCGGCAGGACGATCGTGGTGAGGATGCGCAGGCGCGAGCAGCCGTCGATGCGGGCCGACTCCTCGATCTCGTACGGGATCTTGTCGATGCCGCTCTTGATGATGAACATGCTCACCGGCATCACGAACGCGGTGTCGGCGAGGACGAGCCCCCAGTGGCTGTTGAGCAGCCCGGCGCCGGCGAAGATCGCGTACAGCGGGACGATGATCAGCGCCTCCGGCAGCATCTGCGTGCTGAAGAAGATGAAGCCGGCGACGCCGCGGCCGTGGAACTTGTACCGGCTGAGCGCATAGGCGGCCATGGTCGCCAGCACGAGGCTGAGGATCGTGGTGCCGGCGGCGATCACGAACGAGTTGCCGAGCCAGCGCAGGATCGGGATGTCGGAGAGGAAGCCGCCCCACTGGCCGATGTTCTGCACCTCGGGGAGCAGCGGCTGGCTGCCACCGTAGAGCGAAGCTTCGGTGCCGAGCGAGGTCGCCAGCATCCAGTACACCGGGAATCCGGCGAAGACGACGAGCAGCGTGATGAGGACGGCCTTGCCGAGGCTGCCGAACTTGGCGCCGATCCCGCGGCGACGCGGAAGATCGGTGGGGATGCGCACGGTGGTCATCGCTGGCTCTCCTGACGTTCTTGGATCTGCTCGACGATGAAGTAGACGACGGTGACCAGCAGCGACAGCACCAGGCCGAGGGCGCCGATGGCCGCGGCGCGTCCGAGGTTCTGATCCTGGAACGCGGTGCGGTAGACGTTCACGACGAGCGTGTTGGTGACGTCGAGCGGTCCCCCACCGGTGATCAGGAAGATGATCTCGAAGCGTCGGATCGACCAGATCGTCATGAGCAGCGTGATGACGCGCACGGTCGGCATGATGTGGGGCAGGGTGACCGCGCGGAAGGACTGGAAGCGGGTGGCGCCGTCGACCCAGGTCGCTTCGCGGAGCTCGTGCGGCACGCTCTGCAGGGCGCTGAGCATGACCAGCATCACGAGCGGCGTGAGCTTCCAGACCGTCGCGAGCGTCACCGCGAACAGCCCGTACTTCGGATCGACGAGCCAGCCGTGCTCACCGAGGCCGAGAGCTGCGGTGGTGCGGTTCAGGATGCCCTGCTCGTTGTTGTAGATCCAGACGAAGATGAGGGCGGCGGCCACTGTCGGCACGGCCCACGGGATCGTCGCGATGGCACGGATGATGCCGCGCCCCTTGAAGGCGGTGTTGAGCAGCAGCGCTCCGGCGGTTCCGATGCCGACCGAGAAGACCACCGTGAAGAGCGTGTAGAGGAGGGTCGTGATGACGGACGACCAGAACTTGTCGCTCGACAGCAGGTACTCGTAGTTCTCCATGCCGACCGGCCGTCCCCCGGCGGGGTTGACCAGCTTGGTCGCCGTGAACGACAGCAGCACGCCGCGGATCAGGGGGAAGACCGTGAAGACCGCCAGGTACGCGATCGCCGGGAAGAGGAAGAGGTAGGCGCCGTTGCGCTCGATGAAGCGTCCGATCGCGCCGGTGTCGCGGCGTCGCCGTGGCGGCGAAGCTGAGGGCGTCGTGGGTCGCGCCTCGAGCGTGGGGGTGGCCATGGCCGGGTGTCCTTTCGCGTGTCGCGGGGATGGCCGAGGGGCGGGCGGCGGGGGTCACGCCCGCCCCTCGGGGTGCTCAGCCGAGTTCGGCTTCGAGGTTCTCCTGAACCTCGGCCAGCTTCGCCTTCACGTCGCCGCCGTTGACCCGCAGGTCTTCGACCGCGGTGAGGACCTCGCGCCAGACGACCTTGCTCTCGGTCTCGAAGCCCTCGACGAGGGTCGACTTCGAGGTCTTGGCGGCCTCGAGGAACTGCGTCGCCCACGGGTTGGCCTCGAGGAAGGCAGCGTCCGGCTCGACGTCGGTGGCCATGGCGGAGGCGCCGAGGCCGGCACGGATGGCGGTCTGGCCCTCCTCGCCGAGCACCCAGCGCACGAAGTCCTTGGCGGCCTCCTTGTTGTCGCTGTTCGCGTTGACGGCGATGATCAGCTGCGAGTTCGAGCCGGGGTTCGCGAGCGGCAGCGGAGCCGCGCCCATGTTCTGTCCGTTCACGGCGTTGTCCGGGTTGCTCGTGATGGTCGTCGCGACACCGGAGTTCTCGAACAGCATCCCGACCTGGCCCTGGCCGAACTTCGCACGGAAGGTCGACGCGTCGTCGCCGATGGGGGCGACGCCCGAGGCGAACGTCTCGAGGAATGCCTCGACGGCCTCGACGTTCTCGGCCTTGTCGATGGTCAGCTTCTTCCCGTCGCTGAGCTCGCCGCCGAATCCGTAGATCCAGTTCGCCATCTCCAGCGTCCAACCGTCGATCTCGGCGGTCTGGTGCCGGCCGGCCCAGCCGGAGATGCCCAGCTCGTCCTTGATCGTCTTCGCCGTGGTGAGGAACTCGTCGAACGTCGTCGGGACCTCCAGCCCCAGCTCGGCGAAGATGTCCTTGTTGTAGATGACGGTGCTGTAGGTCGGGCGCTCCCAGTTGAAGCCGTACTGCCCGCCGTCGAAGACTCCGGCCTCGTTCGTGTTGTTGAGCGTGTCGCCGAGCTCATCGGCGATGTCGTCGAGCGGCTCGAGCACGCCGGCGTCGACGAGCGAGGCGAACTGGCTGTCCTGGAGGACCATCACGTCGGGGCCGCCGCCGGCACCCAGCTCGGTGCTGAGCTTGTCGGCGTAGTTCGCGAACGGGATCTCGACCTTGGTCAGCTCGATGTTGTCGTCGGGGCCGGTGTAGCCCTTGACGGCGTCCCAGATGATCGGGCCCTTGCCGTCTTCGAGGAACTGCCAGTTGGAGAACGTGAGCTCTCCCCCGGCGCTTCCGGCATCCGACGAGTCGTCGCCGGCGGCGCATCCGGCCAGGGCGATGGTCGCGGCGGCGACGAGGCCGGTGATCCGCAGCGCGCGTGCGCGGCGGGACGGGTGTGCGTGGTTCGACTTCACTGTTCACTCCTTTGGGCAGCAAGTTCTATGCGACGGTGCATCCGAGTTCTCGCCGGGTCTGCGTGAAATCGGTTTCATCACCATAACTCCGCATTCACAGCGGTGTCAAGAATGAAATGGTTACGCAACCTTATCGTGTCTTCTCACCCCGGAGAACGCACGTATCCCCGCAGACGACGGATGCCGCGGGGTCGCCCCCGCGGCATCCGTGTCACTGCTCTCCGGTCAGGCGAGCCAGGCCGGTGCTCGACCGCGCAGGAATGCACCGTCGACCGAGAACCGCCCGGCGCCGGTGAACGCGAGCGCCAGCGCCGCGGCGCCGAGGACGGCGACGAACTCGTATCCGCCCTCTCCGACCCAGAGCCCGGCAGGCAGGTGCACGGCGACGAGCGCGACGATCATGTCGACCGCCAGCAGGATGCCGACCGGGCGCGTGAAGAGCCCGAGCATCAACAGCAGTCCGCCGACGAGTTCGACGAACGCGACGACCGGCGCCGCGATCTCGGGGAGGGGGATCCCCATGCCCGCGAAGCTGCCGATCGTTCCGGGGAGCGTGAACTCGAAGATCTTCTGCGCGCCGTGCGCGGCGAAGATCGCACCGACGACCACGCGCAGGACGAGGAGTCCCAGCGACGGGGCGGCGGAGGAGGCTTTGGTGTTCGTCATGAGGAGTTCTTCCTTCGTGGCAGGACACCCGCGCGCCAGGCGCGGAGCAGGGTCGTTCCCTGCTTCCACGCTAGGAAGCGCACTTTTCCATCTCCTGTGATCAGCCCCCGGCGAGGGCCCCGGTCAGCGGTGCGCGGCGACCACCTCGGCCACAGCGGTGCGCTCGGCGTCGCTCGGCTCGGCGATCGCCATCCGGCAGTAGGCGTCGACGACGTCGAGCACCCGGTACGCCTCTTTCATGCGGGCCATGTCTCCGCCGATCAGGGAGACGACATCGTCGACGGCGGCCTGGGCGGCGGCGATCGCCTCGGCGTTGCCCGATCGTCCGGCGTCGGCCAGGGCGCGGAACGGCTTGGGGGTGACGGAAGAGACCCCGGACACGACGCCCTGCGCACCGGCGTCGACGGCGGCGATGAGGTCGCGGTCGGCGCCGGTGTACAGCTCGAAGTCGGCGGGGACGACGGCGCGATACGCAGCGATCTCGTCGAGGGACAGCTCGCTGAGCTTCGCCCCCACGATATTCGGCAGCGCAGCGAGCCGCACCAGCAGTTCGGGCGAGACGGTGTTGCCGCTGCGCGCCGGGTAGATGTAGACGTAGAGGCGCCCGTCGCCGACGGCATCCGACACCGCCTGGAAGTAGTCGAAGATCGCATCCTCGGTCGACTTCAGGTAGTACGGCGTGAGGGCGGCGAATTCGGTCACACCGAGGCCCTTGGCGATCTCGACGAGCCGCACCGCCTCGAAGGTGCTGGGCTGGCCGACGTGCACGATCACGCGCATCCGGTCCTGCAGCTCCTCGACGGCGGCCGCGACGAGGGCCGTGAACTCGGCGACGTCGACGGCGGGGAACTCGCCGGTCGTGCCGAGGATGAAGGCGCCCTCGTTGCCCGATTCGCCGACGAAACGGAAGATCGCGCGCGACCCCTCGAGGTCGAGGCTGCCGTCGCGGCGGAACGCGGTCGGAACGGCGGTCAGGATGTCGTAGCGGGTCACTTCTCGGTCTCCTCGGAGTTCTTGCGGGACTTGCGGGCGCGACGCGTGGGCACGTCGACGTTGCGGACGGTGGAGGTGAGCAGGTCGGGCTGCGCGGCGAGCTCGTCGTGCGCCTTCTCGATCTGCTGGATGCTGTCGTCGTGCAGGATCGAGTCCGCGAGCGCCGCGCGCTCGGCGCGAGGTCTGCGGGCCGCACGGATCGCCGGCATCACGATCGAGAGCACGGCCAGCGCGAGCAGCACGATCGCGATGGGGCTGACGACCTCGAAGAACGGGCGCGTGGGAAGGATCGCCAGCGTGCGGGCGAGGTTCTCCTCGGCGAGCGGCCCGAGGAGGAGACCGAGCACGATGGGGCCGGCGGGAACCTGCATGCGCTTGAGCAGCACGCCGATCACGCCGAAGACGAGCATGGTGACGACCGTCGAGAGGCTGTTCGAGGTGGCGTAGGTGCCGATGATGCAGAAGATGAGGATGCCGCTCCACAGGTACGGCTGCGGCACATCGAGGAGCTTCACCATGCCCTTCATGCGGATGAGGCTCAGCACCAGCGACAGGATCGTCGCGATCAGCATGATGCCGACGATGGAGACAACGAGGTCCGGGCGGTTGGTGAACAGCGTCGGCCCGGGGGTGATGCCCCAGATGATCATCGACCCGATCATCACGGCCATGACCGAGTCGCCGGGGATGCCGAGCGCCATGGTCGTGGTGAGCGAGCCGCCGAGCGTGGCGCTGGATGCGGTGTCACTCGCGGCGACGCCCTCGATGGATCCCTTGCCGAACATCTCGGGATGCTTCGACACCTTGCGTGCACGCTCCCAGCCGATGAGTCCGGCGATGTCGCCACCCGCCGCGGGGATGAGACCGACGCCGAGTCCGACGGCGCCGCCGACCGCGGTCGCCCGCCCGCTCTGCCTCAGCTCGGCGCGGTTCGGCCACCAGCGGCCGAGGCTCGAGATCGGACGCACGGCGGACTTGCGATGCGTGAGCAGCTGGTCGAACAGTTCGGCGATGCCGAACAGTCCGATGATGACGGCGATGAAGTTCACGCCCTCGACGAGTTCGAGGACCCCGAAGGTGAAGCGCTGGTCTGCGGTCGCGGCGTAGGTGCCGACGCTGCCGAGCATGAGGCCGAAGAGTCCGGCGAGGATGCCCTTGAGCATCGACTTCGACGAGATGCCGATCATGATCGCGATGCCGAAGACCACCAGGGCGAACAGCTCGGGCGACTTGAAGTAGTCGCGGGCGAAGCTGGCGATCGGCACGGCGGCGACGGCGAAGAGCACGAGGGAGGCGAGGATGCCGACCGCCGAGACGATCGCGGAGATGGTCAGGGCGAGTCCTGCCCTCCCCTGCTTGGCCATCGGATATCCGTCGAGGGTGGTGGCGATGGATGCCGGAGTGCCGGGGGTGTTGATGAGGATCGACGGCACCCGGTCGCCGAAGTTCGCGGCGACGTAGATGGTCAGCAGCACCGCGAGGCCCTGCACGGGCTCGAGGGTCATCGTGAATCCGGCGGCGAGGGCGACGGCCATGGTCGCGGTGATGCCGGGGAAGGCTCCGACCATGAAGCCGAGCAGGAGGCCGACGAGCATGTAGAGCAGGATCGAGATGTCGAGGAGCGAGTTCAGCCCCTCCATGAGCGCGTTCACAGGGGAATCCTCAGGAGCATCCCGAACACGACGTAGACGAACGCCGTGACCGAGGCGGAGTAGATGATGAGGCTCAGCCAGCGGCGGTGGCCGTAGAGGAGCATGAGGGCGGCCATCAGCAGGGCGGCGGCGACGGGGAAGACCTCGACGCGGTAGCCGAAGAGGATGACCGAGCCCAGCGACCACAGTGCGATGAAGGCACCGGTGATCACGAGGGTGGCGATGACGCGCAGGTAGCCGCCGGGCTGGATGCGCTCGAGGTCTTCGCGGGTCGGGGCCGGGCGGGTGACCGCGACGGCGAGCAGTGCGATGGCGACGACCACCCCGGTCACTCCGATGACGAGGGGCCAGAAGCGGGCGTCGATCTGCCCGGGAGCGGCTTCGCGGCGTAGCGGGATCTGCGTCGAGAGGAAGAGGTAGCCGGAGGTGAACGCCAGGGCGACGACCGCGAAGACGACCTCGAGGGGGCGGGAGGCGGGTGCGCCCTGGTATTCGGTGTCGGGGGTGGACATCATGCTCCTTCTTTCGTCGAAGAGGAACGGCTGCGGGGCCGACCTGCGCCGGCCCCGCAGTGTTCTCAGCCGGGCCTTCTCAGCCCAGGAGGTCCTTGAACAGGTCGAACTGCTCGTCGACGAACGTGGTCCACTCGGCGGAGTCGCGGTAGACGACCAGGTTCCCGGCGTCGGCCTGGAACTTCTGGTAGCTGTCCGACTCGACGGCCTCCTTGACCGCGGCCTCGAGGGTCGACTTCACGTCGTCGGGCAGGCCCTTCGGGGCGTAGATTCCACCCCAGCCGCCGAAGATGACGTTTTCGCCGATGGCCTCTTCGACCGTCTCGACGTCTTCCGCGTCGGGGTGGCGCTCGTCGTTCATGACGGCGAGGATGCGCACCGCGTCGCCCTGCGCCAAAGCCTCGCCGAGGCCCGAGACGGCCGCGACGGTCTCACCGGATGCGGCTGCGGCGACAGCTGTCGCTCCGCCGTCGTACGGGACCGGGGTGAAATCGGCGTCGGTCGCGCTGCCGAGTCCGACGGTCGCGGCCTCCCAGATGGAGCCGGCGCCGGAGTTCGCGACGGTGACCGCACCGGCCTTCGCCTGGGTGACGAGGTCTTCGAGGTTCTCGATGCCGCTGTTCGCGCCGACCGTGACGACGCCGGGGGCGAGCATGATCTGGCCGAGCAGGTCGAAGTCGTCCGGCATCACGTTCGCACCCTGCGTGGTGTTCAGCATGGCGATCTCGACGGGCGCGAATCCGATGACGTAGCCGTCGGGATCCTGTGCGCCCACGTATTCCATCGCGAGGGCGCCGGCGGCACCGGGCATGTTCTCCGGGATGACGCTGACGTCGAGGATCTTCTCGAGCTCCGTGGCGAGCGCGCGCGACGAGAGGTCGGATCCTCCGCCGGGGTTGGCCTGGATGATGAGCCGGATGTCGTTCTCGGGGAAGGCCGAGCCGGCCTCTTCGCCCTCTTCGACCTTGGTGCAGGCCGAGACGATGAGAGCGGTGGCTGCGAGAGCGGCGATCGCGGCGGCCGCCCGGGTGATGCGCTTGCGGGGCATCTTTGCTCCTCTACGTGGGTCGACCTTGTTGTCGACCCCCTGAGGCTAGCAGTGTTGACTGTTAACAGTCAACACTGACGCAGCCTCCCGACCGACGCAGCCTCTCGATCGATGGATGCTCGCGGTCAGGCGCGGGCGGCGATCTCGGCGAGCATGCGCTCGCGGGCACCGTCGAGGTGCTCCGACAGCACCTTCGCGGCCTGGGCGGGCTTTCCACTGCGCATCACGTCCATGAGCTTGACGTGGTCGCCGGACGACTCGTGCAGGTCTTCGTCGTGGTTGATCGTGACCTCGAGCAGCGCGGTGAAGGTCGGGAGGTACTGATTCCACGCGCCTTCCAGACGGGGGTGGTCGGCGAGGGCATAGATCTGCGAGTGGAATTCGAGGTCGGCGGCGACGAAGGCCGCGTGATCACCGGCATCCGCCGCCTCGCCCATGCGCCCGACGGCGGCCGCCATCGCGGTCCATCGGGAGTCGTCTTCGACGCGCATCGCCCGGGAGAGCGCGAGCTGCTCGAGGGCGCCGCGCAGGCTGTAGAGCTGATCGACGTCGTCGTGGGTGAGCCCGACGATGTAGACGCCGCGGGGGCGCTGCACCTCGACGAGCTTCTCGAAGCTGAGCTGGGTGAGGGCGTCGCGCACCGGTCCGCGGCTGACCGAGAACTCCTCGGCCAGGGCCTCCTCGGTGATACGCGCGCCGGGGGCGAGCTCGCCGCGCACGATGCGCTGCCGCAGGACACGGGCCACCTGCGCGCCGAGGGACTCTCCACGCTTCACGGACTGCGTCATGGTGACCTCCTGTTAACTGTTGACAGGATACACACCGCGCCGCGCCCCTCGGCTTTCCCTCGTCGCCGTGTCAGGATGAGGCAACGACCGGGGAGGGGCGGAGATGTTCGACGAGCGAAGACGTCAGGAAGCGCTCGAGGAACTGGGGATCCTCGATACACCGCGCGATGAGCGCGTGGATCGGGTGGCACGACTGGCCAAGGAGATGTTCGGGGTCCCCATGGTGAGCGTCTCGCTCCTGGACCGCGACCGCCAGTGGCGCAAGTCCGAGATCGGACTCGGCGGCGATGAAGCCCCGCGGCAGGATTCCTTCTGCGACTACACCGTCCGGCAGGATCGGACCGTGATCGTCGAGGATGCGCTCACGACCGAGGTCTTCGCCGACAACCCATTCGTGGTGGGCGATCCGCACCTCCGCTTCTATGCCGGGCACCCGCTGCATGCGCCCGGCGGCGAGCCCATCGGAACTCTGTGCGTGCTCGACACCGAACCGCACACGCTGTCCGACGCCCAGCAGGGTCTGCTGCGAGACCTGGCGTTCTGGGTGCAGACGGAGCTCGCGAACGATGCCGAGCTCGACCACGCGGCCGTGATCCAGAGTGCGCTGCGTCCGCATTCGCATCCGGTCGTTCCCGGGTACACCATCGCCGGAGGTGCGGCGTCACGCGGCCGGCTTGCTGGCGACTTCTACGACCTCGGCATGCATGACGGCGCGCTGCGCGTGACCCTCGCCGACGCGATGGGCAAGGGCACAGGGCCGGCCCTCATCGCAGCGAGTGTCCGCGCTTCTCTGCGCACGGCTCCCGGACGCTCACTGGCGGCGGCGATCGCCGACGCCGACCGTCTGCTCGAGGAGGATCTTGCCGACACGGCGATGTTCGTCACAGCGGTGCACGCGGAACTCCGACCGGAGACCGGAGACCTCGAGCTGATCGACGCCGGCCACAGTCTCGCCTTCATCCTGCGCGCGGACGGCTCATGGGAGCACCTGCGCTCGACGAGCCTGCCGCTGGGAATGGGGATGGGGCTGCAGCCGCCCGAGATCCGCGAACCGCGGTTCGCCCACCTCGACCCCGGCGATGCGTTCGTGTGCTGCAGCGACGGACTGCTCGACGTGCTCGACGCCGACGACCCGTTCGCGCACGTCTACCGCGTGCTGACGACGCTAGGACCCGATGGCGCCATTCGCGAGGCTCTGCGGCTGGCCGACGACGATCGCGCCACCGACGACATCACCGTGGTCGTGGTGAGGCGTGACCGATGACCGTGCGCTTCGCAACGATCCGCATCCTCGCGGTGCTGTCGGTGGTGCTCGGCGTGAACTACGTCGCCTGGCGCTGGCTCGAGTCGGTGAACTGGTCCGCCTGGTGGATTGCGGTCCCGCTAGTTCTGGCTGAGACGTACAGCCTGATCGACACCATCCTCTTCTCCTCGACGATGTGGAAGGCCCGGACGCGGCCGACGCCGACGTCGCCGCCTGAGGGCACGGTCGACGTCTTCATCGCCACCTACGACGAACCGATCGAATTGGTGATGACCACGGCCCGCGCAGCCGCGCGGATCGCGTATCCGCACACGACGTGGGTACTCGACGACGGCTCCCGTCCCGAGCTCGAGGTCGCAGCGCGGGAAGCGGGAGTCGGATATCTGACGCGCTCCGCGGACTGGGCCGGCAAGCCACGGCACGCGAAGGCCGGCAACCTCAACAACGCGCTCTTCGAGACGGACGGGGAGTTCCTGCTGATCCTGGACGCCGATCAGATCCCCGATCCGCTGATCCTCCACCGCACCCTCGGCTACTTCGCCGACGACGAGAAGGTCGCCGTCGTCCAGACACCGCAGTGGTTCGTGAACGTCGACGAAGCGGATCCGCTCGGCAGCCAGGCGCCCCTGTTCTACGGCCCGATCCAGCAGGGCAAGGACGGGTGGAACGCCGCGTTCTTCTGCGGCTCGAATGCGGTTCTCCGTCGTGAGGCGCTGATGCAGCTCGGCATCATCGGGTACGTCCGAGAGGTCACCGATTCCGCGGGCAGGGCGCTGCGGACGGCCGAGATCATGATCGACAAGGAGATGCGGGAGTCGGCGAGCGCCGAACTGTCGCGTGAGCTCTCCGTCCTCCAGATCACCATCCGTCGAGGAATCCGTGATCTCGCAGCCGGCGTGCCCGTCGCCGATGTGGCGGACGAGGTCGGTGCCGCTGTCGACCGCGCCTCGCGCATCCTGGTGGCACAGGATCTGGCCGGGATCCGGGCCGACCTGGAGGAGCTGGGCGCGCTGCCCATCGCGCAGGATGCGGAGCTCGATGCCGTGATCGTCGACGAGGCGGGGCTCGCCGCTCTCGCCGAGTCCGATCTCTCTCCGATCACCGCTCTGGATGCCGTACGGGGGCTGCTCGACGCGCTTCGTCTGGACCGGGGCGAGGAAGCTCAGCCGATCCTGCCGCTGGCGACCATCTCCGTGACGGAGGACATGGCGACCGCAATGCAGCTGCACGCTCTCGGGTGGCGCAGCGTGTACCACCACGAGATCCTCGCCAAGGGACTCGCACCGGAGGATCTGCGCACCATGCTCACACAGCGTCTGCGCTGGGCGCAGGGCACGCTGCAGGTGATGCTGCGCGACAATCCACTGGTCAAGCGGGGGCTTTCGTTCGGTCAGCGGTTGATGCACTTCGCCACGATGTGGAGCTACCTCTCGGGGTTCGCCGCGATCGCGTACCTCGCCGCGCCGGTGATCTACCTGGTGTTCGGCGTGCTGCCGGTCACCGCGTGGTCTGTCGACTTCTTTGCGCGGTTCCTGCCCTATTTCCTCGTGAACCAGCTGCTGTTCCTCGTGGTCGCGAAGGGGGTGCGCACGTGGCGGGGCCAGCAGTACTCGCTCGCCCTGTTCCCGGTGTGGATACGCGCGTGCGTGACGGCTTTCGCCAACGTCGTCTTCCATCGCCCGCTCGCTTTCGCCGTCACCCGCAAGGATGGTCGCGATCCGCGGGGTGTGCCCTGGCGTGAGATCTGGCCGCAGCTGACCGCCATCGCCGTCCTGAGCGTGGCGCTCGTGATCGGCGTGACGCGGGTCCTACTGGGAACGGCCGACGGGGTCGGCACCCTCGTGAACACGGTCTGGGTCGTGTACGACCTCGTGGTCCTCAGCGTCATCATCCAGGCGGCCCGCTACCGCGGCCCGGCCGCCGTCCTGCTCGAGAAGGAGTCCCATGGAACTGTCCACTGACACCCGCGACGGGTACGCCGTGATCGCGCTCTCCGGGCGCCTCACCGCATCCGGAGCACCCCTGCTCCGCAACGCGGTCGGCGACCTGGTGACGGCCGGCGAGCCGCACATCGTGATCGACATGGCGGAGCTCGCCTTCGTCGATTCCTCCGGCCTCGGCGCTCTGGTCGGCGGTCTGAAGAGCGCGAGGGTCGCCGGCGGGGACTTGCGCATCGCCGCCGTGCCCGAGGCGGTGCGAACGGTCCTGCGGCTGACGAACCTGGATCGTGTGCTCCGTGACTACCCGACGCCCGAATCGGCGTTCGATGCCCGGTGAAGCCCGCGCCCGCGTGAGCGGACCCGCCGGGCTGGCGACGGTCGACGAGATCCTCGACACTCTCGAACGGTTGTGGTCGGATGCGCCGGGCGTACCGGCCGAGGACCGCACGGTGTTCGCCCTCGCGGTCAGCGAGATCGCGACCAACATGGTGCAGCACGGAGAGGTCACTGCCGCAGTGACGCTCTCCGTGGACCTCAGCCTCTCCTCCGACGAGCTGCGCGCCACACTGGTGGACACGGCTCCGCCCGCCTCGATCGACTGGCACGGTGTCGCGATGCCCGACGTGGACAGCGAGAGCGGCCGCGGGCTGGCTCTGGCGCGCGAAGTGCTCGATGGGTTCGTCCACACCTACGATGACCGCGGCAACACCTGGGTGCTGGTGCGCCGCGTCGGCATCAGCCGCTGAGTCACGGGCAAGCGGGCGCGCCGACGCGCGGTATGTGGACTAGGCGCTCCCGCGCGGGTCCCAGAGCACGACCTCGGTCGAGCGACGGATGCGGCGGCCGGTCGGCATCGGGACGACCCCCGCGGAGCCGGCGGCGAACACGCGCACGCCGGGACGATTCTCGCGCTCGGTGCGCAGCGCGCCCTCGAGCACGGCGATGCGATCGCGCAGCATCCGGTTCTCGTCTTCGAGGTCCAGCAGGCGCGCGATCGCGGGAAGGCTCACGCCTTCGGAGGAGAGCTGGGCGACCTCGCGCAGCTGCTCGATGTTGCGGGGGGAATAGCGGCGGGAGCCGCCCGTGGTGCGCCCGGGGACCACGAGCCCGATGCGGTCGTACTGCCGCAGCGTCTGCGGGTGGAGGCCGGAGAGCTCCGCGGCGGCCGCGATCGCGAACACCGGGGTGTCAGCATTCATCATGAACGCCTCCGCCCCCGGTGCCCGCTTCGACGATCGGTCATCGCCGCGCCTTGGCCATCAGCTCGGCGCGCGGGTTCTCCTCGGGCTCGAGCTCCTGGAACTTCTGCAGCGCCTCACGTGCGGCGTCGTCGAGGTGCGTGGGCACCGCGACCTGGAGCTCGGCGAGCAGGTCGCCCGTCCCCTTCGATGTCGCGACTCCGCGGCCCTTCACGCGCAGCACCCGCCCGGAGGGGGTGCCGGGTGCGACCCGGAGCTTGACCACATCGCCGCCGAGCGTCGGAACCTCGATCGTCGCCCCGAGGGTCGCCTCGGTGAACGTCACGGGGACCACGACGCGCAGGTTGAGCCCGTCGCGGGTGAAGACCGGGTGCGGACGCACCGCGATCTGCACCACGATGTCGCCGTTCTCCCCGCCGTCAGGCGAGGGTCGGCCACGGCCGCGCAGACGGATCTTCTGCCCGTCGGCGACGCCCGCGGGGATCTTCACCTTGAACGGCTTGCCGTCTTCGCCCTGCAGGGAGATGGTCTCCCCCTGCACGGCGGTGACGAAGTCGAGCGTGGTGCGCGCGGTGACGTCGGCGCCGCGCTGCGGGCCGCCGTAGCCGCGGTAGCCGCCGCTCGGCTGCCCGAAGCGCCCGTTGCCGAAGCTCGCGCCCTGACCCTGGTTGAACATCGCGAAGATGTCCTCGAAGTCGGCGGTCTGCCCTCGGCCCTGCTGACCGAACCGGCTGAACACGTCTTCGAAGCCGCCGGCGCCCTGACCGCTCGCGGTGAAGCGAGCGCCCGAGCCCATGGCGCGGATCTCGTCGTATTCCTTGCGCTGTTCGGCGTCGGAGAGCACCGAGTAGGCCTCGCTGATCTCCTTGAACTTCGCCTCTGCTTTGGCATCACCCTGATTGGAGTCCGGGTGGTACTTCCGCGCGAGCTTGCGATACGTCTTCTTCAGATCCGCATCGCTGACGTCCTTGGAGACCCCGAGGGTCTTGTAGAAGTCCTTGTCGAACCAATCCTGGCTGGCCATCGATCACCTACTCCGCAGGGACAGCGACGACGACCTTCGCGGGGCGCAGCTCGACGTCTCCGAGGCGGTAGCCCACCTCGACGACCTCGAGGATCGTGGTCTTCTCCACGCCGGGAGTCGGCTGCTGGAAGATGGCCTCGTGGCGCTGCGGGTCGAATTCCTCGCCCTTCTCGCCGTACGCGACCACTCCGAGACGCTCCACGACCGTGCGCACCTTGTCGGCGATCACGGCGAACGGGGTGCCGTCGATGAGGTCGCCGTGCTGAGCGGCGCGATCGAGATCATCGAGCACGGGGACCAGGCCCTTGGCGGCCTCGCCCTTCGCCCGCTCGATCTCGACCTGGCGCTGCTCCTCGGTGCGGCGACGGTAGTTGGCGTACTCGGCCTGCAAGCGCTTGAGGTCGTTCAGCAGGGTCGACTCGAGGTCGGCGAGCACGGCGTCTTCTGCCGCGGCCTCGCCGGTCTGCGTCGCTCCGAGGATGTCGTCGACGGTGAGGTCGTCGGCAGGCTCAGGAGTCGCGGCGCCGTCGATCGGGGTCTCGTCCGATCCCTCGGCCGCTGCCGCCTCGCGGGAGTCCGGGTGGTGCGGCGCGGGGCCGGATGCCTGAGCGTCCGACCCCTCGCTGCGACCTTCGGCGGACTCAGGAAACTGGTTCTCGTCGAAGTTCTTATCCGTCATGATTACTTCTTCTCGTCCTCGTCGTCGACGACCTCGGCGTCGATGACGTCTTCCTCGGAGGAGGGAGCGTCACCGGCCGGGGCCTCGCCCTCAGCCGAAGCGCCGGCTGCGGCATCCGCCTGCGAGGAGGCGTAGATGGCCTCGCCGAGCTTGGACTGGGACTGGTTGAGCTTGTCGAACGCGGTCTTCACTGCCTCGTCGTCTTCGCCGGCCAGCGCCGTCTTGAGCGCGTCGACGTCGGCCTTGACCTCGGTCTTCACGTCTTCGGGCAGCTTGTCGTCGTTCTCGGTGATCAGCTTGTCGATCGAGTACGCGAGCGTCTCGGCCTGGTTGCGGACCTCGGCGGCCTCGCGGCGCGCCTTGTCCTCGGCCGCGTGCTCCTCGGCCTCGCGCACCATGCGCTCGATGTCTTCCTTCGACAGCGAGGAGCCCCCGGAGATGACGATCGACTTCTCGGTGCCGGTGCCCTTGTCCTTGGCGGACACGTGCACGATGCCGTTGGCGTCGATGTCGAAGGTGACCTCGATCTGCGGGATGCCACGGGGAGCCGGAGCGATACCCGTCAGCTCGAACGTGCCGAGCGGCTTGTTGTCGCGCGTGAAGTCACGCTCACCCTGGAAGACCTGGATCGCGACGGACGGCTGGTTGTCGTCTGCCGTGGTGAAGGTCTCGCTGCGCTTGGTCGGGATGGCCGTGTTGCGCTCGATGAGCTTGGTCATCATGCCGCCCTTGGTCTCGATACCGAGGCTCAGGGGCGTGACGTCGATGAGGAGGACGTCCTTGCGCTCGCCCTTGAGGACACCGGCCTGGAGCGCGGCTCCGACGGCGACGACCTCATCCGGGTTGACACCCTTGTTCGCGTCCTTGCCGGTCTCGCGCTTGACGAGCTCGGCGACCGCGGGCATACGCGTCGATCCACCGACGAGCACGATGTGGTCGATCTCGGAGACCTTGATGCCGGCTTCGCGGATGACATCCTCGAACGGCTTCTTGGTGCGGTCGAGCAGGTCCTTCGTGAGGTCCTCGAACTTCGCGCGGGTGATGGTCTCGGAAAGCGACACCGGGCCGGACTCCGTCAGCGACAGGTACGGCAGGTTGATGCTCGTCGAGGTCGAGGAGGAGAGCTCCTTCTTCGCCTGCTCGGCAGCTTCCTTGAGACGCTGCAGGGCGATCTTGTCACCCGAGACGTCGACGCCCGTGGTCTCCTTGAACTGCTTGATCAGGTAGTCGACGAGACGCTGATCCCAGTCGTCTCCACCGAGACGGTTGTCACCGGCGGTCGAGCGCACCTGGATCGTGGAGAAGTCGTCGTCCTTGCCCACCTCGAGCAGCGACACGTCGAAGGTTCCGCCACCCAGGTCGAAGACCAGGATGAGTTCGTCTTCCTTGCCCTTGTCGAGGCCGTAGGCCAGAGCGGCCGCGGTCGGCTCGTTGATGATGCGCAGGACGTTGAGGCCCGAGATCTCGCCGGCCTCCTTGGTGGCCTGACGCTCGGCGTCGTTGAAGTACGCGGGGACCGTGATGACCGCGTCGGTCACCGTGTCACCCAGGTACGACTCGGCGTCGCGCTTGAGCTTCATGAGGATGCGCGCGGAGATCTCCTGCGGCGTCCACTTCTTGCCGTCGACGTCGAAGCTCCAGTCGGTGCCCATGTGGCGCTTGACGGAAGCGATCGTCCGGTCGACGTTGGTGACGGCCTGGCGCTTCGCGGTCTCACCGACGAGCACCTCCCCGTCTTTGGTGAAGGCCACGACCGAGGGGGTCGTGCGGAAGCCCTCGGCGTTGGCGATGACCTTGGGCTCGCCACCCTCGAGGACGCTGACGACGGAGTTGGTGGTTCCGAGGTCGATACCGACAGCACGTGCCATGTGTTCTCTCCTTTGTTGGAAGTTTCGTGAACTGGATGTTCGTTGTGGTGCGGAAATCTGCGGCGATCAGAGAAACCTGAGTCGCGATGGCTCAACTGTACGCTCGAGCATCGACCGTGTCAAATCAACTTGATACGAGTCAACTCAACTTTGCGGAACCGCACCCCGTACGGCCCCGCGCACACTCCCTTGCCCCTGATCAGAAGGGTGCGAGCGCGTGATCCTCGACGAACGTCACGGTGTTCTGGGGCTGCGGTCGATCGAGGTAGACCCTGCCCGTCGGACTCGTCCAGGCATAGGCGCCGTCGCCGAGCACTTCGACGACCCACGGCGAATGGTGTTTGAGCACGTGATGGCGGCGGCAGAGGTGGCCCAGATTTCTCACGGCGGTCGGCCCGCCGCGGGCGGCATCGTGATGATGGTCGATGTCGCAGTCGCGGGCCGCATACCCGCAGGCGGGGAATCGGCAGCGTTGATCCCGTGCCCGCAGATGCCGTTTCAGTTCGGAGCCGGGCCGATAGCGATCGACGGCGAGCAGCGCCCCCGTGATCGGGTGGGTGAGGATCCGATCCCACCCGGACGCCGCTCCCGCAAGAGCTTTCGCCGTGCCGGTGTCGATCGGTGTACGCCCGTCGAGTTCGGCCGGAGTCGTACCGTGCCCCATCAGGGTCGTGACCGGAACGGTGACGGATACCGCTCCCTGGATTGCGGCAAGAAGTCCCTCAGGAGTGTCATGGCCCGCCGGAGCACCGGTGAGCAGCAGGTCGAGCGCGAGATCGGCGCGGAGTTGCGCGACCGTGCGCTGATCGACGTCCTCCCGCTCCGGCGATTCGGGCTCGTGCGATGGCGCTTGCGCTTGCGCCTCACCCTGCTCCTGCACGCCCTGCGCCATCTGCGTCAGTCGCTCGAATGCGCCGTGCACGAGCGCGGCGGGGCCGAGCAGCCCGAGCTGGGACATGCCGTCGCCGACGTCTTTCACCCACACCGACCGCTTCTCCCGCGCATCCTTGTGCCGCTCGTCGACCGACCGGGACTGGAACCGCTCCGCGACGCGCCGACCATGCCGCGACACCCGGTTCGGCGATCCCGATTCGGCGAACGGCACCATTTCGGCGGAGTATGCGTCGCGATCGGCCGCGTCTTCCAGATGCTCTGCCGCATCGCAGATCGCCCGTGCATGTGCGGCGCTGATGCGCCCGGTCCCCTGAGCCGCCCACACCAGCGGGAAGCGCTCCACCCGCCACACCGCCTCCGTCATCCGTGCCTGCACCGTGCGGTCGCTCACCCGGAGCGCCGCCGCCATCTCTGCCGCGACCGTGCGGGTGGTCAGATCGCCGAAATCCGGATGCTCCGCCTCGTCGGCAACCTGCAGCGCCAGCCGGGAACCGACCGCGAGCACGCCGTCACGCGCGGCCTGCAGACTGCTGATCGTGCGCTCCAACCCGACGAGCATGTCGGTGAGCTCGGCGAGCGTCCCCACCTGCTCGACCGTCGCATCCACCAGTGCTGCCATATCTCGAGTCAATCAGGGGCCACCGACATTCAAAGGGCCAGATCAGGCCCACAAAACGAAATACCGATATGCGGTCACGGGGGGTCCCGCACACCGCCGCGAAATCGATCGACACATCCCGGACGCGATACTTGACCCTGACACTGTGGCAGACGGGAGAACAGAGACATGTTGTCCATCGGAGCGTTCGCGCAGATCGGCCAGGTGACCCACCGCATGCTGCGGCATTGGGACACGGCCGGCCTGCTCGTCCCCGCCCACGTGGACGAGTTCAGCGGCTACCGCTCCTACGACCCCTCGCAACTGGATCGTCTGCATCGGATCGTCGCCCTGCGTCAGCTGGGCTTCGGGCTCGATGACATCTCGTCGATCCTCGACCGAGGTGTCGACGCCAACCGCATCGCCTCCCTGCTGCGGATCCGCCGCGCGGAGGTCGAGCTGGAGCACCGGGTCGCCGCAGAGAGACTCGTCGACGTGGAGCGGCGCCTCCACCTCATCGAGAAAGAGAACCACATGTCCCCGATCGAGATCGTCGACAAGCCCCTCCCGGCCGTCCGCCTCGCCGCCATCCGCACCGTCGTCGCCGATCAGTCGTCCGTCGCCGCCGTCGTGGGCCCGTCGTTCGACGCCGTGGCGGCGATCATCGGCGACGAGCACTCGCTCTCCACTCCGATCGCCCAGTACGAGACGCTCGACGACGGCTTGCAGGTCGTCGTCGGGTACACATACTCCGGCCCCGCCCGCGACGGGTTCGAGATCATCGAACTCCCGGCCGCGAACGAAGCGGTGTGCGGCATCCACCTCGGGTCGATGGACCGCATCGCCGAGAGCTGGCACGGCATCCACACCGAGATCTTCGCCCGCGGTCTGGTGCACGACGGGCCGTGCCGAGAGCTCTACGTCCGCGCCGTGTCGGACGACCAGTCGGACTGGGTCACCGAGCTGCAGCAGCCCGTCCGACGCGCCTGAAGTGGCTAGGCTGACGGGCATGATGTGGACCGCCTCCGCCACCCGCCGCCTCGGCACCGCCGCCGCCATCGTGACGCTCGCGATCCTGCCCCTGAGCGGATGCCTGTACGCGCAGATCCCCGCAGCAGATCCCTCTGCGGCGCCGTCGCCCGGCACGGAGACCGACGGGACGGACGCCCCGGAAGGCGGCACCCCCGGCACGACGCTGACCTTCGAGGAGGGCCTCGACCTCGATCCCGACACCTACATCGAGTGGGGCGACGGATTCATCGCCGACGAGCAGTGGGAGACGATCTCGCCCGACGACGGCAACGGCGGCTGGACGTACGGCACGGCAGACGGCACCTGCACGGTGCGCTTCTGGCAGGGCCACATGACCGATGTGCCCGTCGTCGACGGCGATGACAGCGCGTCGTCCGATGCGATCCTCGGCGTGCTGCTGGAGACCCCGACGGCCGACATCACCCCCGTCGCCACCACCGGCGAGTTCAGCTACATGGCGGGCGGCAACGGCGGCGTCGAGATGCGTCAGGTCAGCGCGGTGGAGGGTTCTCGGTCGTGGCTCATGGCCGCCCGCGCGTTCACGCAGACCGGAGTCGGTCTCTACACGATCGTGGACTGCATGGCCAACGACGCGGAGAAGATCATGGACGCCGTCACCGACGCGAACGCGGTCGTCGTCACGCCCTGATCGCCACGCCGACCGGGCTCACTCCGGGGCGGCTCACTTGCCGCCGGGAGGGCCGACCAGCAGCAGGATGACGTACAGCGCCACGATGCCGACGGCCAGCAGCAGCGCCAGCACCCACGGCCGCCGCAGGAACCACCGCATCAGGCGGTCGTACCAGCGACGATCCCGCGAGTCGTCCGTGGCCTCGAGGCGCCAGGCACCGTCGAGGCGACCGGTGCGGTGCAACCAGATCTCCATCGGGATCGTCGCGTACGGGATCACGGCGCTGACCACCGCGAGCACACCGACGCCGGGGTGCCAGCGCTGGTTCAGCGCGACCAGGATCGCCGTCGCCGCATAGGCGAGGAACACGAATCCGTGGATGCCGCCACCCACCGTCACCACGACCCCGGGCGCGCCGACGGCACGGGCGATGATCGCGGCGATCAGGATCGTCCAGGTGATCGCCTCCGCGATCGCGAGAACACGGAACAGGCGGTCGGGGGTGCGGAACACGGAACTCCTCGGGTGGGGGTCCTCCCACCGTATCCGGCCGTCATCGCCGTCGAATCAACCGAATGGTTGAGAACGCCGGAGCGATGCGACCTGTTTCGCGCCTCGAAGAAGTCGGATGCGGAATAGCGGACGCGACGGAGGCGTTGCCGAAGGCATGGTGACAGTGGACGCAGACGCGATCTCGCAGGTGCTCGGCGCCGTCGACCTCCGCGTCGGCGTCGGCCGTCGGATGTCGCTCGCCTCCGGCACACTGCTGCCGATCCCGACCGGCGCCATCACCCTCGTGTACATCGTCGAAGGCGGCGTGCACGGGCATCCGCCGCTCGGCGACGGCTGCCGCCTCGACGTCGACCGGGACTCGCACCGCCTCATGGTCGACCCGAGCAGCCGCCGCGACGTGCTCGTCGCGGGCGATGCCTTCCTCACACTCGGCCGCACACCGTTCGCGCTCGAGGCCCAGGGCGACACGAGCCTCATGATCGCCGAGATCGTGCTCGCGGATGCGGCTTCGCCGCTGCCCGCCCTGCTTCCGCCCTTCCTCACCGTCACCGGTTTCGACGACATCGAGCCGGCCGCCGCCGCCCTGGCCCTGAACATGGGCCTCGTCGATCACACCGTGCTCCCGGCCCGTCAGGGCGACCCGGTCATCTGCCGCATGATGGCGACGACGGTGCTGCTGTCGGTCATCCGCGCCTGGGCGGCGAACGGCTGCGCACCGGCGGGCTGGCCGTCGCTGTCGAACGACCCGTTCCTCGACCGCGTCGTCGACGCCATCCATGAGGAGCCCGGCCGCGACTGGACGGTCGAACGCCTCGCGGCCATCGGCGCCATGTCGCGGTCGACCTTCGCCGAGCGGTTCCGCAACGCCGTCGGCCGCTCCCCCGCGGACTACGTCACCGAGGTGCGCGTGGACGCGGCCAAGCGGATGCTCGAGGCCGGACGCAGTGTCTCGGAGATCTCCCGCGAGCTGGGCTACGCCTCGGACGAGGGGTTCAGCCGGGCGTTCCGCCGCCGCACCGGGCTGACCCCCACGTCGTGGCGGATGGCCAACCGGATCCCCGTCTCCGCCTGACGCCGTCCCGCCCGTCCCCACCCGTCACGGGCACCCTCGTCAGGCGCGGCTGCTGACCCGGTTGGACACCCCGAAGAGCACGGCACCGGCGAGCAGCGCGGCCGCACCGAGCACGTAGACCAGCTCGACGTTCAGGGTGTCGACGAGGAGCCCGCCGACGCCGGCCGCGATGGTGATCGCCCCCTGGAAGCCCACGACCACGAGGCTGCCGCCGGCTTCGAGCCGATCCGGCATCCGGTGTCCGACCCAGGTGTTCGCGACGATCAGCCAGGACGAGAAGAAGAAGCCCCAGACCACCACCACGATGCCCACACCCAGGAACGACCCGGAGAACAGGATCATCGAGATCACGGACACGGCGATCACCAGCGGCGCGAACACGGCGAAGAAGGCGAACGTGCGGTCGATGACGAGTCCGATCGTGATGTTGCCGAGGAGGCCGCCGACGCCGAACAGCGCGAGCAGCACCACGATCGTCGAGGCGTCGACGTCGGGGATGCGCTCCAGCGCGAGACGCACGTACGTGTAGGCGAGGAAGTGCCCGAGAACCACGAGCACGTGCCCGACCATGCCGAGTCCGATGCCCGGCCGGCGTAGCGTGTCGACGAGCAGGCGCAGGCTCGACGCGCGCTCGGCCGGAACCGACGGCAGTGTGAATCGCAGGACGACCGCGAGCACCACCATCAGCCCTCCGGCGATGGCGAAGACCATCCGCCAGTCGACGAGCTCACTCAGCATCACGCCCAGCGGCACGCCGGCCACGGTCGCCAGCGAGACACCGGCGGAGGTGAACATGACGCCGCGACCGAGGTTCGCAGGCCCCGCGAGGCGGGCGGCGACCGTGATCGACATCGCCCAGAACGCGCTGATCGCGGCGCCCAGCAGGAAGCGCGCCAGCAGCACGATGATCAGATTCGGCGAGATCGCCACGATGAGGTTCGACACCGCCGCGGCGAGCGCCATCCACACCAGCAGCGACCGTCGGTCGAGGCGCGGGAAGATCAGTCCGATCGTCGGCGCGACGACGAGGCCGACGAGGGCCGTGACAGTGACGGTCTGCCCGGCCTGACCGGGAGTGACGCCGAGCCCGTCGGCCATCTCGGTCAGCACGCCGTTGGGGAGGAACTCCGCCGTGACCAGCAGGAAGCCCATCAGCATCAGCACGATCAGTCCGCCGTAGCGGATGCGGGTGACGGCCGAGGCCGGCACGGTGGGGACGGGCGCTGTGATGGTCATGGTTCCACGCTCGCAGCATCCGGATGCCGTCGCCCGATCAGGCGTCCGCCGCAACCGACCGATCGTCCGAGTCCCGGAATCCTGGACACGGAACCGACGCACGCCCTATGCTCGACGACGCACCGGGAAGCGCCCGGGAAGCCCGAGCGGAAGGAGCTGAAGACATGAACACGGTCTTTGTCGCGCTCACCGCCGACCACCTTCCCTTCGAGGCCACCCGCTCCTGACCCTGGCGTGGCCTCCTGCTCCCGGAGCCACACCTTGTCTGATCACTTCACTTCCTCATTCGACTCCCTCGAAACCGAACTCTCCTTCGCCGACGTCGATCCCGGCGAGGGGCAGCGCTGGTCCACCTGGCCCGCGATCACCCCGTCCGAGCGCGGCCCCCAGCCGTGGCCCGCGTGGGTGGTCACCTCGGCGGGCGCACTCGACACCGAACGCGGCATCCTCAAGACCGGCAAGGAGGCCGACGTGTTCCTGCTCGAACGCGCGGTGCCGGACGACCCGAGCCAGCGCACGCTGCTCGCGGCGAAGCGCTACCGCAGCGCCGAGCACCGCAGCTTCCACCGCTCGTCCGTCTACACCGAGGGCCGCAGCACCCGGAACACCCGCGACACCCGCGCCCTCGCGAGGAAGTCGGATCACGGCCGCGAGGTCGCCGCGGCGCAGTGGTCGTTCGCCGAGTTCGAGGCGCTGTGCCGGATGTGGGAGCTCGGCGCCCCCGTGCCCTACCCCGTGCAGGTCAACGGCACCGAGCTGCTGATGGAGTTCCTCGGCGATGCCGACGGCACGGCCGCGCCCCGACTCGCCCAGGTGCGCAGCGACCGCGCCGAGCTGCAGGAGTACTACGTCCAGGTGGTCGATCTCATGCGGATCTTCGCCGCGGCCGGCTTCGCCCACGGCGACCTCTCCGCGTACAACCTGCTCGTGCACGAGGGGCGGGTGCGGGTGATCGACCTGCCGCAGATCGTCGACATCATCGCGAACCCGCAGGGGCTCGATCTGCTGCACCGCGACTGCGTGAACATCTGCGACTGGTTCACCCGGCACCGCGTCGAGTGCGACGCCGAGGAGCTGTTCGCCGAGATGCTCGCCGCGTCGTACGCGTGAGCGTCGCTCGTCAAGGGTCTGGAGCGGTCGCTGCGGGCCCGAGACACTGTCGGCATGGCGGAGCACGAGCGGGACGCGGCGCACGAGCGGGACGACGGCCCGGAGCGCACCCCCGACGGCCACCACATCATCGTGAACGGACGGCGGTGGCGCGCATCCGATCCGTCGATCCCCGATGCGCTGCGCCAGGAGCTGGTCGACGAGCTGATGGCGGCCCGGCGCGCGGTGAAGGCGTCGGAGCCCGACGCCCGGCGCCGGGTGCAGGACGCCAAGAACGCACTCGGCGAACGAGGCGCCCCCTGGTGGGAGGCGCGCTCCGGCGACGCCTTCGACGAACGCATCGCCGCGGCGATCCGAGCGCTCACCCGCAAGCGGTCGGACTCCTCGATCTGCCCCAGCGACGTCGCGCGCGCGGTCGGCGGCGAGGGCTGGCGCGCGCGCATGGACGACGTCCGACGCGTCGCGGCGGAACTCGCCGCCCGCGACGAGATCGTGGTGACGCAGAAGGGCGAGCGCGTGCGCATCGACGAGACCCGCGGCCCGATCCGCATCCGGCGCGGCCCTGCGCTCTGACCCGTTCGAGGATCACGCACGATCCGGCGTGCGGCGCGCCGTCACCGGGCGTTCACCGGGGGCCGCCAGACTTCCCCCATGAGCGAACCCGAATCTCGCCAGGGCGTCCCCGAGCCCGTGGCGACCGCCAACAGCGGCGCCGTGGCCGTCGTCGGACTCGACCTGCGCGGCGAGACGCCGGCCCCCAAGAAGCAGGTGTACTCCTGGGCGCTGTGGGACTGGGCGACGCAGCCCTTCAACACCGTCATCCTCACGTTCGTGTTCACGGCGCTGTACCTCGTCGGGGAGGGATTCCTCCCCGCGGACGTGGCAGCCCTCGACAAGAACGATCAGGTGCGACTGGCCGCCGAGGCGGACCTCGCCTCCGGGCTGGGGCTGGGCTCGACCATCGCCGCGTTCGGCATCCTGCTGCTCGCTCCGGTGCTCGGCCAGCGGGCGGATGCCGCCGGGCGCCAGAAGCTCTGGCTCGGGATCGGCACCGGAGCCCTGATCCTGTGCATGCTGGGCCTGTGGTTCGTCGAACCGACGCCGAGCCTGTTCTGGCTGGGCGTCGCCCTGATCTCGGCCGCGACCGTGTTCCAGGAGATCGCCGCGGTGAACTCCAACGCGATGCTCATCGGCATCGCGAACCCGAAGAACGTCGGACGCATCTCGGGCCTCGGGTGGGGCTTCGGCTACCTCGGCGGCATCATCGCCCTCGTGATCGTGGTCGTGCTCGACACCTTCGACTGGTTCGGCATGTCGACCGACAACGGCCTCGCCTATCGACTGATCGCCGTGGGATGCGCCGTATGGGCGATCATCTTCAGCATCCCGATCTTCCTCAACGTGCCGGAGCCGTCGCTCGGCCGCCCGGAGCGCAAGGTCGGTTTCTTCGCCTCCTACCCGCTGCTGGTGAAGGACGTCGCCGGGCTGTACCGCAACGAGGAGACCCGGCCCACCTTCTGGTACCTGCTGGCGAGCGCCGTCTTCCGCGACGGGCTGGGCGGCGTGTTCGCCTTCGGAGCGATCATCGGCACGGCCGTGTTCCACTTCGAGGCGCAGGACATCATCATCTTCGGTATCGTCGCGAACCTGATCGCCGGCGTCTCCACGATCGCCGCCGGCCGGCTCGACGACCGCCTCGGCCCGAAGCGGATCATCCTCGCCTCGATCGGCTCGATGATCGTCGCCGGTCTCGCGGTCTTCTTCCTGCGGGACGCCGGGTCGATGGTCTTCTGGATCGGCGGCCTCGTCCTGTGCGCGTTCGTGGGTCCGGCGCAGGCGGCGGCACGCTCGTTCCTCGCCCGGGTCACCCCCGCCGGCCGCGAGGGCGAGATCTTCGGCCTCTACGCCACGACCGGTCGCGCCGCGAGCTGGATGGCCTCCGGCGCCTGGACGCTCCTGATCGTGCTGACGAGCCAGACTGCCTACGGCATCCTCGGCATCGTGATCGTCTTGATCGCCGGCTTCCTGCTGCTGCTCCCGGTGAAGGCGCCGCGCTGAGTCGTGCACACCCGCGGCGGGAGTAGCCTGACCGCGTGAC
Source organism: Microbacterium maritypicum (assembly GCF_041529975.1). Taxonomy (NCBI): domain Bacteria; kingdom Bacillati; phylum Actinomycetota; class Actinomycetes; order Micrococcales; family Microbacteriaceae; genus Microbacterium; species Microbacterium maritypicum. The sequence continues at coordinate 3,622,392 of NZ_CP168030.1, forward strand.
CGTGATCCTCGCCTTCCTCGCCAACATCCTCGTCGCGGTGGCGAAGACGATCGCGGCGATCATCACCTCGTCGGCATCGATGGTCGCCGAGGCGGCGCACTCGTGGGCGGATGCCGGCAACGAGGTGTTCCTCCTCATCGCCGACCGCCGCGGCGCGAAGACCAAGGATGCGCGGCACCCCCTCGGCTACGGACGCAACGCCTTCGTGTGGTCGCTCATCGCCGCGTTCGGGATCTTCACGGCCGGATCCATCGTGTCGATCATGCACGGCATCCAGGAGCTGTCCGACACGGGCCCCGTGGAGAGCCCGATGGTGGCGTACATCGTGCTCGGCGTCTCGTTCGTGCTGGAGGGCGCGTCGTTCACACAGGCGATGGTGAGGTCCCGGCGCCTGGCCAAGGAACGCGGATCGTCGACCTGGGACTTCGTGCTGGAGACGAGCGACACGACGCTGCGGGCCGTGTTCTTCGAGGACTCCGCCGCGCTCATCGGCTTGGCGATCGCGGCCGGCGCGATCGCGATGCACCAGATCACCGGCGTGGCCGCGTGGGATGCGATCGGCTCGATCCTGGTCGGCGTGCTGCTCGGCGTCGTCGCGATCATCCTGATCCGGCGGAACATCGCGTTCCTGGTCGGCGCCACGGCGGCGCCGAAGCTGCGGGCCCGCGTCGGCACCGCTCTGCTGGGGCTGGACGACATCGAGCGCGTCACCTACCTGCACATCGAGTACGTCGGGCCGAACCGGCTGTTCATCGTGGCCGAGATCGACCTGGCCGGCGACGCCCGCGAGCACGATGTGGCCCGCCGGCTGCGCGACGTCGAACGGCGGATCGAGGCACACGAAGCCGTCGAGACCGTCGTGCTGTCGCTCTCGGTCGACGACGAGCCGTCGCTCGAGTTCGCGCGCGCCTAGGGCGCAGCCGGTTCAGCGCTGCCAGTTGTCGGCGAGCTTGTTCAGCAGCCGGGCGAGCTCGACCCGCTCGTCGTCTGTGAAGGAAGCGAGCGCGGTCGTGAGCATCTCGCGACGCTCCCCGCGCATGCCGCGGGCGAGCCTGCGACCCTCGTCGGTGAGAGCGATACGGGTGCGTCGCGCGTCGTCGGGGTCGGCCTCACGGCGCACGAAGCCGTGATCGACGGCCTGTTGCACGAGCCGTGAGGCGCGCGGCTGATCGACGCCGATCGCGATGCCGAGATCGCTGACGCTGAGCGGAGCGGATGCCGCCGCCAGCGCCTCGAGCAGGCGCATGCGAGCGGGTCCGCCGAGACGTCCCGACGGGTCGGCCATCCAGGGCGGCATGCCGGGGTGTCCGCGGTGGTGGTCGAAGTGGTCGCGGGCGTCGTCGTCATGCGGACCGCCGTGCCAGCCGTGCGGGCCGCCGTGACCCCGACCGCGCTCGGACGGGCCGCGGCCGCCGGGGCCCCGGTCGCCGGGGCGACGCCCGCGCAGGCGGGACAGCGCCTGCGCGATGGCTTCGGCGGGATCCTGCGCGGCGGGGTCGTGCGGTTCGGTGGTCACCGTTCGATTTTACATGCGACTTGACATGCATTGGGACTCCATGTCACACTACATGTACATGCACTGTGACATTCACATGCACACTGACAACTAAGGACTTCCCATGAACACCTCTGAATCACAGAACCCCGAGAACACCACCCGCCCCTTCGGCTACTGGCTGAAGGCCGCCGACCGCCTGATGGCGGCCGAGTTCGCCGCCGCCTTCGACGGCGAGCACGCCAGCCGCCGCGACTGGCGGATCCTCAACATCGTCGACGGCACCGTCACGACGGACCGCCCGCTGAACGAGCACAAGCTGCACCGACTCGTCGAGCGCGGCTGGGTCGCCCCCGAGGGCGACGGCTGGACGCTCACCGACGAGGGCCGTGCGGCGAAGGATCGCCTCGGCACCATCGTCGACGGCATCCGCGCGAAGGTGTCGAGCGCCGTCTCCGACGAGGAGATGGCCACGACGCTCGCCTCGCTCGAGAAGATCGCCCGCGCCTTCGGCTGGGACGAGGAGACCCCTCTTCCTCGCGGCCGTCGGCACGGCTTCGGCGGACCCCGCCACGGACGCGGATTCCCGCGCGGCTTCGGGCGTCCGTTCGGCCGCGGCTTCGGTCCGGACGCGGATGCCGAGCACGGCTGCCGCCACGGCGAAGCAGGTGCCGGACACCGCGGTCACGGCCGCGGGCACGGACACCCCGGGCACGGACACCCCGGGCACGGCGACCACGGTCACGACGACCGGGGCCACGGACACCCCGCCCACCGCGGACATGGTCCGCACCGTGCCGAGCGCATCGCCCAGCACGCCTTCGAGCGCGGCTTCGACGCGGGCTTCACCCGCGGTAGCGACGCCTGACCTCCACCCCCCTCTGCGAAACGCCCCACCCGACAGCCGGGTGGGGCGTTTCGCGCTATCAGGGGCGGATCAACGCACGCCGCGGCGTGCCAGCGGCACCAGCGCAGCAGCTGTGACCACGACGGCCGCCACGAGCACCGCCGCCACGAAACCGCCCGTCACCAGCACGGCGGCGATGGTGCCGAACACCGCGATGCCGAGCCCGCCGCCGAGCGCGAACCCCACCTCCTGGATCGCGCCGACCTGGCCGGCCTGATCCTCGGTCGTCACCTCGAACAGCGCCGTCGCGGCGAGGGTCGCGCCGACGCCGAACCCGAGCCCGACGAGCACGAGCGGGATCGCCACGATCGCGGGGTCGAGTGCGAGCCAGACGAGCCCGACGGCCTGCAGCATCAGCGCCAGGACGGTGAGGGCGTTCGCCGACAGCCAGCGCAGCGCCACGGGCGCCACGACACCGCCGATCGCGATCGCCACCGCCTGCGGCAGCAGGGCGATGCCCGCCTCGGACGCGCTCTGCCCGCGCGAGTCCTGCAGATGCAGGCTCACCAGCAGCACCGAGGCCGACGACACTCCGCTGCTCACGATGATGCGGATGATCGCGGGACTGAATCCCGGCACCCGGAACAGCCGCATGTCGATGAGCGGATCACGGAGTCGTCGCTGCCGGCGCACGAAGAACACCAGGCTCAGGATCGCGATCACCGCGGCGACCACCGCCGACATCGGCGCCGCGAGGGCCTCATGCAGCGCGAAGACGAGCGCACCGAGCGCGACGATCGACGACAGGATGCTGGGTAGGTCCCAGGACGGGCGCTGCGAGCTGCGCGAGTCGGGCACGAGCCACAGAGCCAGCGCCGCGGCGACCACCGCGAGCGGAACACTGCCGAGCAGCAGCCAGCGCCATCCAGGACCCTCGGCCAGCACTCCGCCGAGCACGGGCCCGAGCGCGCTGCCCGTGCCGAAGGTCGCCGTCCACAGGCCGTAGGCGAGCACGCGTTCGCGCGCCTGGAACTTGGCGCCGATCGTCGCGACCACGCCCGCGATGACGAAGGCCTCGGCGACACCGAGCAGCGCCCGCACGACGATGAGCAGCAGGCCGCTGCCGGCGAGCCCGCCGATCACGTTGAGGACGGCGAACCCGGCCAGGCCGATCAGGATGATGGTCTTGCGCCCGAACGCATCACCGATCCGCGCGGCGACGATCAGCGTCGCGGCCAACGACAGCGCGTACACATCGACCAGCCAGAGTCCCTCGGTGTCGGTCAGGTCCAGCTCGCCGCGGATCGCGGGAAGGGCGGTCGAGACGCTGCTGATCGCGAGGGCGCCGATGAGCACCCCGAGGAGGAGGGGGACCATCGCGAACCAGAGGCGAAGGGAGGAGCGAGTGCCGTCGAGAGTGGGGGTGTTGGTCACGGTCTCAGTCTGTAAAGTACAGACAGAAGCCACAAGTACGGTCATTTCTGATACGTACTGACAGTTCGGATACCAAGGGAGCCGTGCCGTGCGGGAGAAGACCGAGCGGATCATCCGCGACTGGACCGAGACCTGCGACGCCGAGGTGTCGATCGCGGTGCTCGGCGGGGCCTGGAAGCCCAGCATCCTGACCCTGCTCGGCGAGCACGAGGTGCTGCGCTTCGGCGAGCTCGGACGCCTGCTCGAGAACCCGACCGCACGCGTGCTCACCCGTCAGCTGCGGGAGCTCGAGGAAGACGGCCTCATCACCCGCACCGTGTACCGCGAGGTGCCGCCCAAGGTCGAGTACCGGCTCAGCGACCTCGGCGCGAGCTCCGGACAACTGCTCACGGAGCTGACCCGCTGGGGCACGCTCTACGCCGGTCGGCAGCGGGCCGCCAAGACAGCAGACGCGCCCGCCGCACCGGAAGCCCTGCCAGCAGCGACCTCCTGAGACTCGCACACGCCAGCCGAGACTCACCCCAGCGATCCCCGCTGTCAGATGCGGCGCGGTCCCGGTCCGTCGGTGCCGAGCGCATCCTCGGGGTTCAGCAGACGGCACGCCTTCATCGACAGGCAGCCGCAGCCGATGCATCCGGTGAGCTCGCGCCGCAGGTGCTCGAGCTGCGTGCGGCGGAGGTCGAGCTGCTCGCGCCACAGCTTCGCCACGCGCTGCCAGTCGTGCTGCGAGGGCGGCTCATCCGTCGGCAGGCTCTCGAACACCTCGTGCACGTCGGTGAGAGGGATGCCGAGGCGCTTGGCGACCACGATCAGTGAGATCCGTCGCAGCATGTGCCGACGGTAGCGGCGCTGATTTCCCGCGGTCCGCGTCGAGACGATGAGTCCGAGCTGCTCATAGAAGTGCAGGGCCGTCGCCGGCACGCCGCTGCGGCGGACGACCTCGCCGATCGGCAGCAGATCATCGGGTTCCAAGGACATCTGCACCCCCTCTTGACCTCGAGTTTACTCGAGGTATTAGCGTGACGATCGGCCGCCGAGGAACGGCGCCGCCGGGCGGATGAACGCCCGCCTCCGACGCCACGAAGGGCATCCGATGACCCAGACACCGAACCGCACGAGCACCGCAGGGAGCTGGCGCGAACTCCTCGGCAGCCGCTACGCCCCGATCGCCTCGGTGCTCGCGGGAGGCGTGCTGCTCGAGGCGAGCAACGTGTATCTCACGACCAGCCTGCTCCCCACGATCGTCGGCGACATCGGCGGCGCGGAGTTCTACGCGTGGACGATGATGACCTTCCTCCTGGCATCCGTCGTCAGCTCGATGATGGTGAGCAGGATCCTCACGCAGCAGGGCGCCGTGCGCGCCTACCTGCTCGCGCTCGGCTTGTTCGCGCTCGGCTCGCTGCTGTGCGCGGCGAGCCCGTGGATGTGGGCGCTGCTCTCCGGCCGCGCCGTGCAGGGCCTCGGCGGTGGACTGCTCGCCGGCCTCGGCTACGCGCTCATCCAGCGCGCCCTTCCCGAGCGGCTCTGGGCGCGCGGTGCGGCACTCGTCTCGGCGATGTGGGGCGTCGGCAACATCGTCGGCCCGGTCGTGGGCGGCGTGTTCGCGCAGCTGGACGCCTGGCGGGTGACGTTCGTCGGCCTCGCCGTCGTCTCCGCGCTGATCGGCATCGTCGTGGTGCGCGCACTGCCGAGGACCGCCCGAGCCCGCTCGAGCGAATCGGTGCCGTGGGGATCCCTCGTGCTCCTCTCCGGCGGCGTCGCCGCGGTGGGCATCGCGAGCGTCGTCCCCAGCGGTCTCGGCACCGGGGTCGCCATCGTGGTCGGGGTCGTACTGGGCGCATGGTTCCTGCGTCACGAGCGCCGCGGGCGCACCGGCATCCTCCCCCGGGTCACGTTCGCCCCGGGCTCCTCGCTGGGCTGGGTCTACGTCACGGTCGCCGTCCTGGCGTTCGCGATCGGCACCGAGGCGTTCATCCCGCTCTTCGGCCAGGAGATCGGCGGACTGATGCCGTTCATCGCCGGCCTGCTCGGCGCCGCCCTGTCCCTCGGCTGGTCGATCACCCAGGTGTTCACGGCGAATGCCACCGGCATCCGCTCGCGCCGCGTGCTCATCACCCTCGGTCCGGTCGTCGTCGCCATCGGTCTCGCCGCGTACGGTCTGCTCCAGCATGAGGGCCCCTCCGCCGTCGTGATCGCACTCTGGTTCGCCACCCTGTTCCTCGCCGGCGCCGGCATCGGCCTCGGATTCCCGCACCTGACCGTCGCCGCGCTCGGCAGCACGTCGGGCGAAGAGGAGGGCGCCAAGGCGGCCGCGGCTGTCAACACCGTCTTCATCATCGCGAGCGCGTTCAGCTCGGCGATGGCCGGGGTCCTCGTCAACCTCGCGATGCCGGACGTCGTGGATGCCGCCCGCCTCCTGATGCTCGTGTTCGCGGGCGTCACCGTTCTCGGAGCCTTCATCGCGCGCGGCGCGAGCTGGGGCATCGGACTCACCCGCGACGACGAGCAGCCCGCCGCTACGGCGTCCGACTGACGGAAAGGAAACCTCACCATGGAAACGAAAACCCGGGTCACCGTGATCGGCCTCGGCGAGATGGGCTCCGCGATCGCGAAGGCCCTTCTCGACCGCGGTCACTCCACGACCGTCTGGAACCGCACAGCGAGCAAGGCCGACCCGCTGGCCGCGGCCGGCGCCGAGGTCGCCCATACGGCAGCGGATGCCGTGGCGGCGAGCCCGCTCGTCATCGTCTGCCTGCTCGACAGCGGCGCGGTGGATGCGGTCGTCGGAACACTCGACGCGGCGGTGGAGGGAAAAGTCATCGTGAACGTCACCAGCGGCTCCCCCGCGCAAGCACGGAGCAACGCGGAATGGGCCCGCACGCGCGGAGCGAAGTACGTGGACGGGGGGATCCTGGGAGACCCGTCGGATGTCGGCAGACCGAACTTCTTGTTGTCGTTCAGCGGCGATCGCGACGGGTTCGATGCTCACCGCGAGGTGTGGGAAGACCTCGGCACCCTCACCTACTACGGCGAGGATGCGGGGCTCGCTGCCGTCGAGTTCCTGGCCCAGGTGGCGGTCGGCTACGAGTTCCTCCTCGGCCTGCTGCACACGTTCGCGCTCGTGAAGGCGGAGGGCGCCGACGTCGAGGGGTTCGCCGACCGCGTCGCCGGGTCGGTCGGCGGCTACGTGCCGCTGGTGCAGGCCTTCGGCACCGCCGTCGCGAGTGGGGAGTACGGGCCCGACCTCGGTTCGCTCACCGTGCAGGCCGCACTGATGGACGACCTGATCAGCCACCGCGAGTCCCTCGGCGTCGACACCCTGCGCATGCGCGAGGTCAAGCGGCTGATGGACCGCCGGATCGCGGACGGCCACGGCGACGAAGGGTTCTCGAGCCTGTTCGAGCTGCTCGGCCACGCGTGAGCGAAAGGATGCCGCGGCTCTGACACGACGTCAGGGACGCGGCATCCGCGACGCGTCGGCATGGTCGACGAGGGCGATCTCCTCACGGAGAATGCGCTCACGGCCCCAGTCTCCGAGGGGTTCGAGAGCGGCACTGAGCGCGGCACCCGCCTCAGTCAGCGAGTACTCGACGCGCGGCGGCACCTCCGCGTAGACCTGTCGACGAACCAGGCCGTCCTGCTCCATCTCACGCAGGTGCTGGGTCAGCATCTTCTCGCTCACCCCGGGCAAGCCACGGCGCAGCTGCGCGAAGCGCAGGGTGCCGTGCTCGACCAGCTCCCAGAGGATCAGGCCCTTCCATTTGCCGCTCACGACATCGAGTGCGGCGTCGATGCCGCAGACGTAGGGCCCGCATCTGACGGTGTCCGACATGATCCCTCCCCCACTTACCAAAAGGTAAGTACCGAAGTAAATAGTGGGTACTTCCCCGATCCGGGGAACCGTCTCAGTATGAGGGACGTGCTCTCGGAAGAGAAGAGCCGGATACGAGGAGACGATGGACCAGACGACGACCCCCCTGATGCGCGCCGGGGCGAAGGAGTGGCTCGGTCTCGCGGTGCTGGCTCTGCCCACGCTGCTGCTGGCACTCGACATCACCGTGCTGCACCTCGGAGTGCCGCGGTTGAGCGAAGAGCTCCAGCCGACCGCGACGCAGCTGCTCTGGATCATCGACATCTACGGGTTCATGATCGCCGGTTTCCTGGTCACAATGGGATCGCTCGGCGACCGCATCGGGCGCAGACGTCTCCTCATCCTGGGTGCGGCCGCGTTCGGGATCGCGTCCGCAGCGGCCGCGTTCTCGACGACTCCCGAGATGCTCATCGCCAGTCGTGCGGTCATGGGCATCGCCGGTGCCACGCTCATGCCGTCGACTCTCGCGCTCATCAGCAGCATGTTCCCCGATCCGCATCAGCGCGGGCTCGCGATCGGCATCTGGGCGACGATGTTCTCCGCCGGAATCGCCCTCGGCCCGATCGTGGGCGGGGCGCTGCTCGAGCACTTCTGGTGGGGCTCCGTGTTCCTCCTCGGACTGCCTGTCATGCTGCTTCTGCTGATCGCGGCCCCCCTGCTCCTTCCGGAGTACCGCGATCGCACGGCTGGGCGACCCGATCTCGCGAGCGTCGGCCTGATCATCGGCGCAATGCTCGCGCTCACGTTCGGGATCAAGGAGTCGGCTGTGCACGGCATCAGTGCGCCGGCCGCCGCGTCCGGCATCATCGGCCTGCTGCTCGGCTACCTCTTCATCCGGCGACAGGGCCGACTCACGGATCCCCTGCTCGACCTCCGGCTCTTCGCGAACCCTGCGGTGCGCGCCGGCCTCATCGCACTTCTCATCAGCACCCTCACCATCGGCGGGATCTACCTCTTCCTGACGCAGCATCTGCAGCTGGTCGCGGGGCATCCGCCGCTCCTCACCGGCCTGCTGCTGCTCCCGGGAGCCGCGGCCCTCATCCTCGCCTCCGTCCTGGCACCGATCCTCGCCCGCCGCATCCGCCCGGTGCTGATCGTCGCCGTGTCGCTCGCCGTGTCCGCTGCGGGCTTCGTGGTCCTCGCACGCGCGGCGGTGGAGGCGGACACCGTGCTCGTACTGGTCGGCTTCGCGGTCGCTTATGCCGGGATCGGTCCCGTTACGGCCCTCTCCACCGAGCTCGTGGTGGGGTCGGCGCCTCCCGAACGGGCAGGATCGGCATCGGCGCTCAGCGAGACGAGCACCGAGATCGGCGTCTCCCTCGGCATCGCCGTCATGGGCAGCATCGGAGTCGCGGTCTATCGCGCCGGCATTCCCCAGGGATCGGATGCCGAAGGGACCGCCGATGCATACGGGAGCGCGGCGGAGACGCTGGCTGCGGCGCTGCAGGCGGCGGACGCCCTCCCCGCCACCCAGGGGGACGCGCTCCGCGTACTCGCCACCGACGCCTTCTCCGCAGGATTCGAGGTGTCGGCCTGGCTGGGGGCGGTGCTGCTGATCGCGGCGAGCGCGGTGACGCTCACGGCCCTGCGTCGACCACGGATCGAGTGATCAGGCAGATACACCGGTTCCGACGCGTCTGAGCAGGTCGAGGAAGACGGCGCGCTCCTCGTCGGCCAGCGGGGCGAGGAATTGCTCCTGCACTCGGTCGACGACGGTATCGAGCCGGGCGAGCTCGGTGCGGCCCGACGCGGTGAGGGTGACGAGGTTGCGGCGGCGGTCGGACGGATGCGGCGCGCGCGCGAGCAACCCGCCCGCTTCGAGCGCGTCCAGCGCGACCGAGACGTCGCTGCGGTCGATCTCGGTCGCGCGCCCGAGGTCGGCCTGGCTGATCGGGCCCCACTCCTCGACCGCCGCAAGAAGCCGGTAGTGGTAGGCGCGGGCGCCCGCATCGGTGAACTGCTCCTGCAGGAGCGCATGGCTGCGCAACTGCGCTCGGCTGACCCACCAGGTCGCTCTGTCTTCGAGTCGTCGCATGCCCCGATGCTACTCGTTGGTGCCACCCACGATCTGTTACCGTTGGTGGAACCAACGATATGGAGAAGTCATGATCCCCTTCGGTCCTCAACTCATCGGCCAGACGGAGAAGGCGCTGAACGCCCTGCTGCAGAGCGTCCTCGTCGGCCGCGACCTCACCGAACGCGAGTGGGTCACGCTGAGACTCGCCTCGCAGTTCGACGGCACCCACGACCTCGACGGCTTCGTCGCCGAGCGGCTCCACGATCCGGATGCCGGCCGGCTCACCGCCGCTCTGCGCGACCGCGGGCTCCTCACCGACACTGCGCTCACTCCCGCGGGCAGCGCCCTGGTCGCCGAGATCGGTCAGGAGATCGCCGCCCTCACCGCACCCCTGTGGCTCGGTATCGAGGAGGAAGATGCCGACGCCGCGACCCGCGGGCTGAACGTCGTCCTCGAACGGAGCCTGACACTCCTACGCACGTCGCACGCGTAGCACCTCGGCTTCGGCCCGGTCGCCGTCGGACGTAGGCTGGATCGGTGGCGGATTCCCAGGGACGAGTATGGACAGGCGTCCTGCGCGTCGGACCGCACCGGGGCGATCACCGGGTGGCTCTCCGGGCCGCGATCAGCGTGGCGGTGCCGCTCCTCGTGCTGTGGATGCTGGGGCGCCTCGACCTGAGCATCTACGCCAGCTTCGGCGCCTTCGCCGCGCTGTACGGTCGCCACGACGTGTTCCGCGACCGCATCCGGATGCAGGCGAGCGCCGGCGGAGTCCTGCTCGCCGCGATGCTCATCGGCACCGCGCTCTCGGTCGTGTCCGCTCCCGCCGCCGTCAGCATCCTCGTGCTCGCCGCCATCGCCTCGGCCGTCACCCTGCTCGCGTACACGATGCGCTGGCACCCGCCAGGGCCGCTGTTCCCGGTGTTCGCGGTCGGCGCGTGCGCCACCATCCCCGCGACGGCAGCCTCTTTCGGCGATGTGCTCCTGGTCGGCGGCGCGAGCGTGCTGTTCGGCCTCGCCGTCAGCGCGATCATCGGCCTGTTCACGCGCGGCACGCAGGAGGCGCCGCCCCGCTCTCGGCAGCCCGTGGGACCCATCGCGTGGGAGATGGCCGCCACCGTCGCCGTCGCGATCGTGGGTGCGGGCTTCGCGGGATTCCTGATCATGGATTCGCACTGGTACTGGGCGGCGGTCGGTGCGGTCGCCGCGGTCAGCGGTCCACAGCTCAACGCCCGTGTGATCCGCGGCATCCAGCGCCTCGTCGGCACGTTGCTCGGCATCCTCGTCGCAGCGGGAGTCCTTGCGATCGATCTGCCGCCGCTCGCCGTCATCGCACTCGTGGTGCTGCTGCAGGCCGCCGCCGAGCTCTTCGTCGGCCGCAACTACGGCATCGCGATGGTGTTCATCACCCCGCTGGCCCTACTCATGGTGCACCTCGCCGCCCCCACACCGGTCGACGTGCTCCTGCAGGACCGCGCGATCGAGACCGTGATCGGCGTCGCCGTCGGAACCGTGGTCGCCGTGGCATCGGCGGCGCTCCGTCGGCGGCAGACGAAGGCCTGAGGCGGCGTCAGACCAGCAGCGCGAGGACGGACTGCGGCACGACGGCTCCGCCCGCGAAGGGCAGCCCGACCGTGTTCAGCAGCACCACGATCACGACGATCGCGGCGACGAGCAGCAGGAACAGGAACGCGAAGATCACGGCCACGAACCCGCCGTAGCCGCCGGACGTCGGAACCTCGGGCGCGACCGACGGCTGCGCCCAGTCCTCGGCCACCGCGGCCGGCGCCTCGCCGTCGAGGATGCGGGGCGTCGGGCGTACCCGGTCGGAGCGACGCAGCGGGTCCGGCGGAGGCGGCGGGATCACGACATCCGCATCGGGGATGTCCGCTGACGGCGGCGGCGTGAGCAGGCCCTCGGGGATCGGGATCTCGGGCGGGGGCGGCGGGATGACGGCTTCGGCGGGCGGGATCAGCGCCTCCTCGGGGGCCAGTGCCTCCTCGGGGAGCGCCGTCTCCTCGGGGGTGACCGGCTGTTCCGGGGTGCTGCCGCTGCCGTCCGTCATGTCAGCCTCCGACTGCTCCGATATCGGTCACGCCGACATCCGTCCGATGGAAGTTCTGGAACGACCGTGAGGCCGTCGGTCCGCGCTGCCCCTGGTACCGATTGCCGTAGGGACCGGAGCCGTACGGGTTCTCGGCAGGCGAGGTGAGTCGGAAGAAGCAGAGCTGCCCGATCTTCATCCCCGGCCACAACTTGATCGGCAGGGTCGCGACATTCGCGAGCTCGAGCGTCACGTGCCCGGTGAACCCCGGGTCGATGAAGCCGGCCGTCGAGTGCGTGATGAGCCCGAGGCGCCCCAGCGACGACTTGCCCTCGAGGCGGGCGGCGATGTCGTCCGGCAGCGTGACCTGCTCGTAGGTGGCACCGAGCGCGAACTCGCCGGGGTGCAGGATGAACGGCTCCTCCGGGTCGACCTCGATCAGACGCGTGAGCTCCGGCTGATCGACCGACGGATCGATGAACGGATACTTGTGGTTGTCGAACAGCCGGAAGTAGCGGTCCAGGCGCACATCGATGCTCGACGGCTGGACCATCTCCTGCTCGTGCGGTTCGAGGCCGACGCGGCCGGATGCGAGTTCTGCCTTGATGTCGCGATCACTGAGAAGCACGGCCCCAGCCTAGTTGCCGATGCTGATCCCCTGGAGATGCATGTCCTCGCGGAGGCGAAGGACCGTGCGCCGCAGCGGCTCGACCATGGAGTGCGGCCACCGCTCGTCGGTGCGGCTGGTCGGCATCGTGATGCTCAGCGCGGCGGCCACGCCGGTCTCTTCCGGCCAGGTGAGCGGCATCGCCACACAGCGGCATCCGTCGATGAACTCCTCGTCGTCCACGAAGAAGCCCACATCCCGCCCCTTCTCGATGACCGCGAGGATGTCGTCCGGGTCGGTGATCGTGCGGGCCGTCAGGCGCGGGATCGCGACCTGGTGCAGGCGGCGCATGACGTCGTCATCATCGAGCGTGCTCAACAGCGCCTTGCCGATGCCGGTCGCGTGCGCGTGGAGTCGCATCCCCACGTTCGACGCCAGACGCATGGGATTCGGCGACGGGCTGATCGCGATGTAGACGTTCTCCACCCCGTCGAGCCGGGCCATCTGCACGGTCTCCCCGGTCTCGTCGGTGAGAGCGCGCATCAGCGCCGGCCCGGCCTCGAGCAGCAGGCGGTGCCCGTCGTAGCGCTGTCCGATCTGCCAGGCCTTGAGGCCCAGCGAATAGCGCTTGCTCACCGGGTCGAGTTCGACCCAGCCGGCGTCGACGAGCGTGCGGAGCAGGCCGTGCGCGCTCGAGCGCGGCAGCCCCAGCGCCCCGAGGAGTTCTGGGAACGTCTGGGCATCGGTCGCGGCGAGGTGCTCGATGATCTCGAGGGCCCGACCGGCGGATTTCACGGCACTCGGCGCCTGCGCGATGTCTGTCATGTCTCCCCCGGTGATGAATTGTGTCCGACGCGAACGTGTGTCACACTATCGCGCGTTCAGGTCTGAGACATCAGATTCACATACGTGAACGCATTGGATTCCCTCGTCAATGGAGATGCACCGATGTCCACCCAGTCCCCCACGCGGCCCGAACTCGCCGCGATCGTCCGCAAGGTCACGCTCCGGCTGATCCCGATCCTGCTCCTGATGTACATCCTGGCCTTCCTCGACCGGGCCAATCTCGGATTCGCGAAGGCGGCCTGGCAGGCCGACACCGGGATCTCGGATGCCGCGTACGCGCTCGGCGCCGGCATCTTCTTCCTCGGCTACGCGGTGTTCGAAGTGCCCTCGAACCTGATCATGCGCAAAGTCGGGGCCAAGATCTGGCTCGCGCGCATCATGGTCTCGTGGGGCATCGTCTCCGCGCTCATGATGTTCGCCACCAACGAGTGGATCTTCTACATCCTGCGCGTGCTGCTCGGCATCACCGAAGCGGGCTTCTTCCCCGGCGTCATCCTGTTCCTCACCTACTGGATCCCGCTCAAGTTCCGCGCCCGCGTGAACGGCCTGTTCTACTTCGGCGCACCGCTCGCCTTCATCTTCGGCGGGCCGCTGTCGGGAATGCTGCTCGACCTCGACGGCAAGGTCGGCCTCCACGGCTGGCAGCTCATGTTCCTGGTGACCGGCATCCTCACGGTGATCATCGGCATCGTCGCGTTCTTCTACCTCGACAACGGCCCGAAGGACGCGAAGTGGCTGAGCGAGGGTGAGCGCTCGACGCTCCTGGCCGCACTCGAAGCGGAGGACTCGGCGAAGGAGAACCACTCGCCGCGGGGCGCCCTGCGCGCACTCGCCAACCCGGTGGTGCTGTACTTCGCCGCGATCTACCTCACGATCCAGATGAGCGTCTACGGGGTGACCTTCTATCTGCCCACCCAGATCGCCACGATCGTCGGCAAGCCCGTCGGGCTCGAGGTCGGCCTGCTGACGGCCGTGCCGTGGACCTTCGCACTGATCATCACCTTCGTGCTCTCCCGACTCGCGGACAGCACGGGTCAGCGCCGCCTGATCGCCACGTGCGCCCTCGCCGCGGCGGGCGTCGGCATCGTGCTCTCCGCCGTCATCCAGGATCCGCTGATCGCCCTGGCCGCGCTCAGCGTCGGTGCGGCGGGGTTCATCTCGGTGCAGCCGGTGTTCTGGACGCTGCCGACGTCGTTCCTGCTGGGAGCGGCGGCCGCGAGCGGCATCGCGCTCATCAACTCGCTCGGCAGCCTCGGCGGCTTCCTCGCGCCGGTCCTGAAGAACTGGGCGGACGCCACGTTCGGCGACAACGCGGGACTCATCATCCTGGCCGCGATCGCCCTGGTCGGCGCCGGCCTCATCGCCCTCAGCAAGGTCGTCAGCCCCACTGTCCGCGAGACGGACGGCGTCGGACTCGCCACGACCACCACCACCGGCCAGCGCTGACCGCGCCCGGCAGATCAAGGAGACATACGCCCATGCGCGAGCTCGTGCTCACCGAGATCGGACGCCTCGACGTCCGTGAAGCCCCGATTCCGCAGCCCGGCCCCGGCGAGGCACTCATCCGGGTGGCCGCGACCGGGATCTGCGGATCCGACGTGCACGGCTACACCGGCGAGAACGGACGCCGGTTCCCCGGGCAGGTGATGGGGCACGAGTCGAGCGGGACGATCGCCGCGCTCGGCACCGGTGTCGACGAGCTCGCGGTCGGCACGGCGGTGACGTTCAACCCCGTCGTCGTGCCCGCCGAGGATGCCGCAGCGTTCGCGGGACGGGAGCAGCACCACCCCGGCAAGCATGTGATCGGTGTGGCGAAGGAGATCCCCGCCGCGTTCGCGGACTACGTCGTCGTCCCGGCGCGCAATGTCGTCGCGCTGCCCGACGGCCTGCCGATCGAACTGGGTGCGCTGATCGAGCCGCTCGCCGTGGCGGTGCACGCCGTACGCCGACTCCCCGCCGGGAGCCTCGCACGCGTGCTCGTGATCGGCGGCGGTCCGATCGGCCAGTCCATCGTGATCGCCCTGCGCGACGCGGGCGCCGGGACGATCATCGTGAGCGAGATGGATGCCGCACGCCGCGAGCTCGTGCGGCGGCTCGGCGCCGAGACGATCGATCCGGCCGACGGTCCGGTCGCGGACCAGCTCCGAGCCGGCGGCGGGCTCGCCGATGCGGCGCTCGACGCGGTGGGGATCACCCCGACGCTGCGGGACGCGTTCACCAGCACCACGCTCGGCGCCCCGATCTGCCTGGTCGGGATGGGTTCTCCGCAGGTGACCATCGACGCGTTCCTCGTGAGCACCGAGGAGCGCTCGCTCATCGGCAGCTTCACCTACGGATCCGACGACTTCGCCGATGCCACCGAGATCATCGGCGCCGACCCCGACGTCTACCGCACGCTGATCAGCCGCGAGATCGACGTCGCCGATGCAGACACCGCCTTCTCCGCCCTCGCGGCGGGCGACGGCACCCCGGGCAAGGTCCTTGTCCGATTCGACCGAGAGGAAGAGACACGATGACCGGCACCCCCACCATCCGCGAGGTCCGCGCCTACACCGTGCGCGGCGGCGGAGCGGACTACCACGACCAGGGCGCCGAGCACTGGATCGACGATCACATCGCGACGCCCATGAGCGTGTACCCCGAGTACCGGCAGTCGCGGCAGAGCTTCGGCATCAACGTGCTCGGCACCCTCGTGGTCGAGATCGAGGCGAGCGACGGCACGGTCGGCTTCTCGGTGACGACCGCCGGCGAGATCGGCGCGTTCATCGTCGAGAAGCACCTGGCACGCTTCCTCGAAGGCCGCAAGATCACCGACATCGAGCGCATCTGGGATCAGATGTACAAGTCGACGCTCTATTACGGACGGCGCGGTGTGGTGCTCAACGCCATCAGCGGCGTCGACCTCGCGCTCTACGACCTGCTCGGCCGTGTGCGACAGGTGCCCGTCTTCGAGCTGCTGGGCGGCCCCGTGCGCGACGAGCTGCAGTTCTACGCGACCGGCGCGCGCCCCGATCGCGCGAAGGAGCTCGGCTTCATCGGCGGCAAGATGCCCCTGCACCACGGCCCCGCCGAGGGCGAGGAGGGGCTTCGCAAGAACATCGCACAGCTGGCCGATATGCGCGAGAAGGTCGGCGATGACTTCTGGCTCATGCTGGACTGCTGGATGTCGCTCGACGTCGAGTACGCGACGCGCCTCGCCCACGCCGCCGCCGAGCACGGGCTGAAGTGGATCGAGGAGGCGCTCATCCCCGACGACTACTGGGGATACGCCGAACTGCGCAAGCGCGCACCCTCCACCGTGCTCGTCACCACCGGCGAGCACGAGGCGACGCGGTGGGGATTCCGGCAGCTGCTCGAGACCGGCGTCGACCTGATCCAGCCCGACGTGGGCTGGTGCGGCGGCATCACCGAGCTGCTGAAGATCTCGGCGCTCGCGGACGCGCACGGAACCATGGTCGTTCCGCACGGATCGTCGGTGTACTCGTACCACTTCGTCGTGACGCGCACGAACAGCCCGTTCGCGGAGTTCCTCATGATGCACCCGACTGCCGAGGAGGTCGTGCCGATGTTCTCGCCGATGCTCGTGGGCGAGCCCGTGCCCGTGAACGGCCGACTCAAGGTGCCCGAGACTCCCGGCTTCGGCGTCGAGCTCTCCGACGCCATCGACAAGCACCGCCCCTACACGCACTGACCCTGGAGACACGACACATGGAATTCCTCCGACTCGGCGCGGCCGGCGCCGAACGACCGGCCGTGCGCCACGACGGTCGCATCCACGACTTGACGCCGCTCACCGGCGACATCGACGGCGCGTTCCTCGCCCGCGACGGGATCACCCGCACGCGGGAGGCGCTCACTGCCGGCACGCTCCCCCTGCTCGACGGCGCCGAGGCACTGCGCGTCGGTGCGCCGATCGCGCGCCCGATGGCGGTGCTGTGCATCGGACAGAACTACGCCGCGCACGCCGCGGAATCCGGCGACGCCCCGCCCACGGTGCCGATCCTCTTCCACAAGCACCCGAACACGATCGTCGGCCCGTTCGACGACGTGCTCATCCCGCCGGGAGCCGAGAAGGTGGACTGGGAGGTCGAGCTCGGCGTCGTGATCGGCACCACCGCCCGCTACCTCGCGAGCCCGGAGGAGGCGCTCGCGCACGTGGCCGGATACGTCGTCTCGCACGACGTCTCCGAGCGCGCGTTCCAGGTGGAGCAGTCCGGTGGGCAGTGGTCGAAGGGCAAGAACGCCGAGACCTTCAACCCGCTCGGCCCGGTACTCGTCCCCGCCGATGAGGTCGACCCCCAGGCGCTGCGGCTCTGGTCGACGGTGAACGGCGAGGCCCGTCAGGACTCGAACACCGCCGACATGATCTTCACCGTGGCGCAGATCGTGCACCACCTGTCGCAGTACCTCGTGCTCGAGCCCGGCGACCTCATCAACACCGGCACCCCGCAGGGAGTCGCGCTCTCCGGACGCTTCCCCTACCTGCGCGCCGGCGACGTGGTCGAGATCGGCATCGACGGACTCGGGAGCCAGCGACAGCGCCTGGTCGACGCGCGACGCTGAGTCGCACTTTGGCCAACGCCCGTGTGCCAGGTAGGCTTGCCCTCACCTGCCCTCGGGCGGGTTCGGGACTGTAGTTCAATGGTAGAACTTCTGCTTCCCAAGCAGATAGCGCGGGTTCGATTCCCGTCAGTCCCTCCACATATGACGTCCAGAGCGGGAGCGCCCTACTCCCGCGCGAAGGCGGCCTGCGCTTCGAGTTCGAGGTCGAGGTACTGCTCCTCACTCACGTCGACGGCTACGCCGCGGATCGTTCCGCCTGTGAAGGTGAAGGGTGACCGGTAGGAGCGGCTCACCGAGTCGGCGCTGTCGTATCCGATGCACAGGCCGTCACCGCACAACGTGAACTTTCCGACTTGGGCGCGCATCGGTCCGGTCGCGACCGCCTGGTCGTCGACGTAGAGGGTCGTGGTGCCGACGGACTCCTTGTACTCGCCTGCCCCCTCGCGGATGAACTCCATGCCGACGGAGTGCTTTCCCGAGGTGAGCTTCTCCGAGACGAACGTCTGTTCCGGCTGGATGCCGAGGAAGTTGTAGACGTAGTGCAGTCGTCCGTCCTGGATGAACAGTGCATGTCCGCCGAAGCGCGATCCGTGGGCGAAGATCACGCCCTCGGCGTCGTCTTCGATCTCGACGTCCGCGATGATCTTGAATGACCGGCCCCGCACGTTCACGGCGACGCCCTCGGGGACCGACCCGCTGTCGGGGTAGTAGATGTAGCGGTGGCGTGGGGGCTCGGACGAGGGGCGCTCGATGGTGAGTTGCTCCATCGCGGTGCGGTCGTCGATGGGGAGCCCGTAATTGACTTCGGCTTCTTCGAACCAGGCGTCGACGAGTTCTCTGACCTTCTCGGGGTGGTCCGCGGCGACGTTCTTCGATTCCGAACGGTCTTCGTCGACGTGGTAGAGCTCCCACTCATCCTCGTCGAAGTGGCCGTGTCCGGTGATCGGGGCGTGCGTGGCAGCGACCTTCCATCCGTCTTGCCACAGCCCTCTGGTGCCGATCATGTTGTAGTACTGGCGCTTCTTCCGGGTGGGCGCGTCGGGGGCGGCGTCGAACGAGTACCGCATGGAGACGCCGGGCAGCGGCTCCTGCTCGACCCCCCGATACTCCTCGGGCATCTCGAGGCCCGCCACGTCGAGGATCGTGGGCACGATGTCGGTGACATGGTGGTACTGGTGGCGGATCTCGCCCCTGGCTTTGATGCCTGCAGGCCAGTGGATGATCATCGGATCGCAGGTGCCGCCGGAGTACTGGCTGTAGCGCTTGAACATCGGGAACGGGGTGGAGAATGCTGCCGCCCAGCCCGTCGGGTAGTGGTTGTAGGCCTCGGGGCCGCCGAGGTCGTCGATACGGGTGAGGTTCTCTGCGAGATCGTCGGGGTAGTTGTTGAAGAACTTGTTCTCGTTCACGGAACCGTCGGACGACCCCTCTCCGGATGCGCCGTTGTCGGCGCAATAGAAGATGATCGTGTTGTCGAGCTGGCCGGTCTCCTCGAGGTAGTCGACGATCCGCCCGATCTGCGCGTCGGTGTATTCGCTGAATCCGGCGAAGACCTCTGCCATACGGCGGAACAGCTTCTTCTCATCTTCGCTGAGCGTGTCCCAGGGCTTGACGTGGTCGGCAGCGTTCGCCTGAGCTTCCGGCATCGGATTGAACGGCGTCAGCTCGGTGTCCGCGGGCATGATGCCGCGGTCGATCATGCGACCGAGCACCCACTCGCGATAGGCGTCGTATCCCTCGTCGAAAGCGCCCTTGTACTTGTCGATGTACTCCTGCGGCGCCTGATGCGGCGCATGGTTCGCCCCGGGGCAGAACCACATGTACCAGGGCTTGGACGGATTGGTCGCTTGCTGGCCGCGCAGCATCTGCAACGCCTGATCCGCGAGGTCCTTGGAGAGGTGATACCCCTCTTCCGGCGTGTACGGCTGCTCGATGAAGTGGTTGTCCTCGGCGAGGTCGGGGTACCACTGGTTCGTCTCTCCACCGAGGAAGCCGTAGAACCTGTCGTAGCCCATCTGTAACGGCCACTGCCTGCGGCTGCCGCCGGCGGCGTTGTCCTGCTCCGGCACGTTGTGGTCCTTACCCAGCCAGAACGTCGAATAGCCGTTGTCCTGCAGGATGTGCGCCATCGGTGCACAGTCATCCGGAATCCGCCCCGAGTTGCCGGGGAAACCGTTCGTCGACTCCATCAGTGAAGCGATGCTGTTGCGCGTGTGGTTGCGCCCCGTGAGGAACACGGAACGAGTCGGTGAGCACAGCGCGGTGGTGTGCCACTGCGTGTAGGTGAGGCCGTTCGCGGCAAGCCGGTCGAGCGTGGGCATGTTGATCCGACCACCGTAGGGCGACCACGATGCCATCCCGGTGTCGTCGTAGAGGATCACGAGCACATTCGGAGCGTTCTCCGGTGCGGCCGGCAAGAGGTACGGCTCCCAGTCCGGCACCGAGTCCCGCACATCGAGCGCGATCTTGCCGTTGAAGTCCTCAGCCACACCGATACCCCCGTTTCGAGATGGGGCGGTGAGCCCGCCACCACGGGCGACGCTAGCCACAGCGGGCGCAGCGTCGGAAGGTCACATCACCCCGATGGGGTGACCCGAAGATCTCCGTCAGATCTTGATCGGGAAAGTGAGCAATGTCGCGATTCCTCCGATGACGATGACCCCACTCAAGCCGAGGAACACCCAGCGCCTCCACGGGACCGCCTGATGCTGAGAGATCGCGGCGAAGAACAGGACCAGGGCGAAGAGGACCGTGAGCAAGGAGTAGTCGTCGCCGCGCTGATTGTTGGCGAGGGCCTCGTCGAACTTCGCATCGGCGCGGGCGCTCAGCTCTTCGGACTCGACCGCGCCGGGTGGCACGTACTCGTCCATCACGAAAGGACCGCGGGCGGTGCGCCCTTCGGCTGTCCACGCGTCGAACGCGACCGCGAACTCTTCGGTGAAGCGTTCTTCGATGAACCGCACCAGGTCGTCACGCCCCTCTTCGTCGGCGAGCACCCATTCGGTGTAGAGCGTGAGGTCGTACTGACGTGCGGCCTGAGCCGTCGACTGTGCCGAGGCTGCTTGGACTCGCGCACTCGATGCCTGGCTGAAGGCGATGGACATCTCGCCGCCCCACTTCGAGGCCTCGAATCCGCACCACGCTGTCAGGACCGCGGTCACCGAGAGCAGAACGACGGTGATGATGTCGAGAACCCGGGTCGTGCGGACCGGTTCATCCGAGGCTTCCGTCTGCATGGCCTTGATCTTCGGCCAAGCGCCGCGGAGGCGAAAGCGGTTGCTCACCCCGGCGGGGTGAACGCCCGACGAGGTGTCTCCGTCAGAACAGCGTCACGGTGCGGGAACTCGTCGATCCGTCGGTGGGCGAACCCGTGGCCTGGACGGAAACCGAGATACCCGAATGCAGCGGGGTCGAGCCGAGGACACCGAAGCTGACATTCGTCACGCCTTGCCCGGCGAGCGACCCGGCGAAGGCCAACGTGTAGGAGACGGTGCCATCGCCGTTGTCACTCGCGCCGACCGATGTCCACGTCGGATCGGTCGCAGGGAGTGCCCCGACGACGGGACTGCTTCCGCCTGCATTGGCGATGATGGCGGGCTGCACCGCACCGACATCGACGGAGGCGAAGGTCACCACGACGATGCCGCTGGTGATCGGCTCCACAGGGAGTGTGGACGCCTGAGTGTCGTCGTTGCGCAGCTGGATCGACGCACCGTAGTACTGCGGATTCACCCACGTGCCGCCGAGCATCGACTCGATCACGAACCGGCCGCGCGCGTCCGTCGATGCCGCGGCGAGCGGCGTCGCCGCCGCGATCGCGATCACAGGGACAGACCACACTGCTCCCGTCAGGAGGGCTCGACGCCGCACACCGTGCGGTCTGTCCTGACCTGCTGCTTCATTGCCCATACTCTCGCCAACCTTCCCGATGCGTCTGATCGTGGTGAAGTGGTGTCTGATCTGCGGAAGAGGTCGTGCCCGGCCCGTGCGGACGCGTGTCAGCGAGTATAGGACTGTGTCCCCGCGGTCACCAGGAACGGGTGAGGGGGCACACGTGAGCGCCGTGGTCCGCGCGTAGCGTGCACGTATGGACGAGAGGGAATCCGGGCTGAGCGCGGACCGAGAGCGCGGACGGCGAGCTCCGCGGCTTCAGCTCGTGCTCCCCGCGAAGCCGCTGCTCTCCGGCTTCTCCGTCGCGGTGGGCGTCCTCCTCGCCATCGCGCTGGCCGCCACCGTCGCCGGTGTCTCGACGGTTCTCATCTCCATCTTCCTCGGCATGTTCCTGGCCCTGGGCCTCGATCCCGCCGTGCGTGCCCTCGAACGTCGAGGGTTGAGCCGCGGGGCGGGCGTCACCATCGTCGCTGTCATCTTCCTCGGAGTCGTCGCGGCGATCCTGCTCATCCTCGTCCCGGCAACGGTCCGTCAGGTCTCCGCGGCGATCGAGGCCGCCCCAGAGACCATCGCCGCCGTGCAGCAGAGCGGCTGGTACCTCACACTCGAGGCGAATCTCGGCGTCGACCTCTCCGCCCTCATCGCCGACGGCCTGCGGTCGCTCACCACGCTCTCCTCCTTCCTCGCGATCTCCGGAGGAGTCCTGAAAGCGGGATTCGGGGTGATCGGCGCGATCTCGAGCTTCATCATGGTCGTCGTGCTCACCCTGTACTTCATCTCCTCCCTGCAGAGCACTCGAGGGGCGATCGCGAATCTCATCCCGCTGTATCGGCGAGACCGCTTCGTCGCTCTCCTGGACGAGATCACGCAGTCGGTCGGGGCGGTCGTCGCGGGCGGCGTCACGCTGTCGGCCATCAACGCGCTCGTGGTGTTCGTGATCCAACTCGCCGTCGGCTCCTCCGTGCCCGCGGTCATGGCCATCGTCGCCTTTTTCGTCACCCTGGTCCCGATGATCGGCTCCCTCGTGTTCCTGGTCATCGGCGGCGTCGCGACGCTGCTCGTCAGCCCGACGGCAGCGTTGGTCTTCGTGGTGTGCTACCTCGTCTACATCCAGGTGGAGGCGTACGTCGTCACGCCACGCATCATGGGCAAGGCAGCGGCGGTGCCCGGCGTGCTGGTGATCATCGGGGCGATGATCGGCGCCACACTCCTGGGACTGCTCGGGGCACTCGTCGCCATCCCGCTGACGGCGTCGATTCTGATCATCATCCGAAAAGTATGGATTCCGCGCCAGAATCGTCAGACCGAGCCGCCCAGCGAGTGACCTCGCGGAGCAGAAAAGCTGCGCCACATCGACGGCAGCTCCCTGGCCGAGCTCCTCCGCTTCAGCGCGCGGGCCGCAGCGGTCACCGTCTCCCGGCCGGGCGCGGATCCGCCCCTGCTCGGCGAGCTCGCCACGCTGGCTCCCGGCTGACCCGGGGAGGTCGCCCGAGTCAGGGTCGACGAAGTCGGTCAGGCCGCTCGAGGATGCCGGTGAGGGTGGCGAGGAACTTCGCTGCGAGGGCACCGTCGATGATCCGATGATCCGCGGTGAGGGTGTACCTGAGCAGTCGGCGAGCGACAGCGGCGCCGTCGACGAGCGCGACGTGCTCGGTCACCGCGCCGACCGCGAGCACTGCCCCCTGCGGCGGGATGATCAGCGCGGTGAAGTGCCCGACGCCGAACATCCCGAGGTTGCTGATGGTGAAGGTGCCATCGCTCAGGTCGGAGAGCTGGAGCTTGCGCTCCTTCGCCCGCGCAGCGAGGTCACGGGTCCGGCGGGAGATCTCGGTGACCGAGTCGTGGTCGACGTCGTGCAGCACCGGGATCATCAGCCCCGAGGGCGCGTCCACGGCGACACCGATATTGATGCGGTCATGAAGGAGCACCTGTCCGCGGCCCTCGTCCGAGTAGCTGGCGTTGATCTCGGGATGATCTGCGAGGGCCAGCGCTACGGCGCGCACGAGGAAGGCGTTCACGGAGAGCCTCTGCCCGGTGGGGGTCAGCTCCTGGTTGAACTCTTCTCGCAGGCTCAACAGCGCATCGACATCCGCCGTGGCGGTCACGGTGAAGCTGGGTATCGCCGCGCTCTCGGTGACGGTTCGCGCGATGGCGCGACGCATCGGGTCGAACGCGACAGCGCGCGTGCCGCGCCGGTCGGCCGAGGTGGTGTCGATCATCGTGTGCCTCCTGCACGTTCGGTCGGGCGTCTTCGCGGTGTCGAGCACCCCTACCCCCTATGGGTATAGGCTACACCGCGACCCGGACATCCCGGCGAGCTTCCAGGAGGAACGACCATGTCCACATCCAGACCCCTGTCACCCGCGAAGCGATGGCTCGGCCTCGTGCTGATCGCCACCGCGCAGTTCGTCGTGATCATGGACACGTCGATCATCGGCGTCGCCCTGCCCGACATCCAGAGGGCTCTCGGCTTCACCCCCGAGTCGCTGTCCTGGGTGTTCAACGCCTACGTCGTCGCCTTCGGCGGCCTGCTCCTGCTGGGCGGACGCCTCTCCGACGCATTCGGCGCCCGCAAGATCTTCGTGCTCGGCTGGATCGTCCTCATCGTCGGCTCGATCATGGCCGGAGCCGCCGGCACGGTCGGCGTCGAGATCGCCGGACGCGCCATCCAGGGCGCCGGGTCCGCGATGATCGCCCCCGCAGCCCTGACTCTGCTCATGATGCTGTTCGGCGGCACCTCCGACCTCCCCAAGGCGTTCGCCGTCTATGGCGCCGCCGCGCCCATCGGCGGCACGGCCGGCGTCTTCCTCGGCGGTGTCCTGACCGAGTACGCGAGCTGGCCCTGGGTGTTCTACGTCACGGTCCCGATCGCGCTCATCGTGCTCGCCTTCGCCGCGACAGCTCTCCCCCGCACCGTCCGCAAGGCATCGGGCTCGATCGACATCGGCGGAGCCGTCACGGTGACCCTCGGACTCGCCGCCGTGGTCTACGCCGTCGTCAACGCACCGGAGATCGGCTGGCTCACCTGGTCCACGCTGGGGATGCTGGCAGCCGGCATCGTCCTGCTGCTGATCTTCTTCCTCATCCAGGCCCGCAGCCGCAACCCGCTGCTGCGCCTCGGCCTGCTGCGCGCCCCGCTCCTCGGTGCCGCGAACGTCGCCCAGCTGATGCTCGGCGCCGCGTGGGTGTCGATGTGGTTCTTCCTGAACCTCTACCTGCAGCAGGTGCTCGGTGCGAGCGCGTTCGCCGCCGGAGCCGCACTGCTGCCGATGACCGGACTGGTCGTGCTCGTCATGATCGCCCTGGCACCGCGGCTTCAGGAGCGGTTCGGCGCCAAGGCACTGATCGTCACCGGACTGCTCCTGCTGGCCGGCGGTCTCGCCTGGCTCGCGTTCGTCCGACCCGACGGCTCCTACGTCGTCGACGTCCTACCTGCCTCGCTGCTCGCAGCCCTCGGCATGTCGCTGGCGTTCGTCCCCTCGCTCGGCACCGCCATCAACGCGGCGCCTCCGGCGGAGACCGGCGTCGCCTCCGGACTCGTCAGCACCAGCTACCAGATCGGATCCGCGCTCGGCCTCGCGGTGCTCACGGCGATCGTCTACGGCATCGCCGGCCACGACTCCACCACGGTCGAGCTCACGCAGGGCTACTCCGCCGCCTTCATCGGCGCGGCGATCCTCGCCCTGCTGGGAGCGATCATCACCGCGATCGCCATGAGGAAGCCGCGGGCAGCGGCCTTCGTCTCCGAGGAGTCGGTATCGGCCTGATCCCCGGCTCTCCGACGACGACCAGTGACCCCTGACCAGTACCGGCCGGGTCCGCGCAACGGATCCGGCCGGTTGAGGAATACCCCTCATGGGTATACCGTTGTCACTGATACCCGGTACGGGTACCGAACGAGAAAGAGGATACGCGATGACCACGAACGAATTCCAGGTGACCGGAATGACCTGCGGACACTGCGAGATGTCGATCCGCGAAGAGGTCGCCGAGGTCCCGGGTGTCGAAGACATCCAGGTGAGCGCACAGACGGGCGTACTCCTCGTCACCGGCTCCGACTCCCTCGACGACGCGCAGATCCTGGCCGCCGTCACAGAGGCCGGGTACTCGGCGGTGCGGAAGGCATGAACGCCGGGGCGCGGCTCGCCATCTACGGGGCGGGGGTGGTGGTGGCGTTCGGCGCGGCATTCGGCCTCGCCCAGGTCGTCATCCCCCCGACCGTTGTCAGTGAGTGGACGAAAGGTACGGAGATGGAAGAGCACGGAGCACACGGCGCGGCCGCGACCACCGAGGATGCGGCGAGCGCGACAGCGGACGCCCTCAAGGGGCTCTCGCTGAGCCTCGAAGGATACGCACTGTCTCCGGTCGCGGCACCGGCGGGGGCGGACGAGCCCGGCGAGCTGAGCTTCCAGATCCGCGACGCGCACGGCACCCCGGTCACGGAGTACACGACCGCGCACGACAAGGACCTGCACCTGATCGTGGTGCGCTCCGACGGAAGTCAGTTCCGGCACGTGCACCCCACACTGGACGAGGCCACGGGCACCTGGTCGCTGCCGTGGGAGTGGGACGCCGCCGGCACCTACCGCGTCTTCGCCGACTTCACGCCGGCCGGCGCTGACGCACCGTCGCTCACCCTCACGCAGACCGTGCAGGTCGCCGGCGAGTTCACGCCCGTGACCCCCGCGCCGACGCAGGTCGCCGAGGTCGACGGATTCACCGTGTCGCTCGACGGGGCACTCGAAGCCGGATCGGCGAGCGACCTGACCTTCACCCTCACGAAGGACGGCACTCCCGTGACCGGCCTCGAACCGTATCTCGGCGCATTCGGCCACCTCGTCGCGCTGCGCGAGGGCGACCTCGCCTATTTGCACGTGCACGCCGCGGGTGACGAGCCGAAGGCGGGCGAGACCTCCGGTCCGGAGATCGCCTTCGCCGCCGAGGCCCCGACAGCGGGTCGCTACCTGCTGTACCTGGACTTCCAGGTCGACGGCACGGTGCACACCGCCGAGTTCGTGCTCGATGCCGCCCCGGCAGGGGACGCACCGGCATCCGAGGACGATTCGCACGACGACGGCCACTGAGCCGCGCACGGCGCCCGGCCGCCGGCCATCCGCCGCGGCCCCGAGCAACAGTCAGAGCAGAAAGAGAAGGACATGAGCACATCAGCACCCTCGAGTGCGGGGTCCGGCGTCGAGTTGGAGATCGGCGGGATGACCTGCGCCTCCTGCGCGATGCGGATCGAGAAGAAGCTCAACAAGCTCGAGGGCGTCGTCGCGACCGTGAACTACGCGACCGAGAAGGCGAAGGTCACCGTTCCCGACGGCTACGATCCGGCACTGCTGATCGCCGAGGTGGAGAAGACCGGTTACTCGGCCGCGCTGCCCGCCCCGAAGGGCAAGCGCGCAGACACCGGGTCGACCGGTGACGCCGAGGGCGAGGATCCGGAGCTGCGCTCGCTGCGCAACCGGCTGATCGGGGCCGTCGTGCTGACGGTGCCCGTGATCGCGATGGCGATGATCCCCGCGCTGCAGTTCATGTACTGGCAGTGGGCTTCGCTCGCCCTGGCCGCGCCCGTGATCATCTGGGCGGCCTGGCCGTTCCACAAGGCCGCGTGGACGAACCTCCGCCACGGCGCCGCAACGATGGACACCCTCATCTCGATGGGCACCTCGGCCGCGTTCCTGTGGTCGCTGTATGCGCTGTTCTTCGGAACCGCGGGCACGCCGGGCATGACGCACCCCTTCGAGTTCGCGCTGGCCCCCTCCGACGGCGCGGCCAACATCTACCTCGAGGTGGGTGCCGGGGTGACGATGTTCATCCTCGCCGGGCGCTACTTCGAGAAGCGCTCCAAGAAGCAGGCGGGTGCCGCCCTGCGCGCTCTCCTCGAACTCGGAGCGAAGGAGGTCGCCGTTCTGCGCGGCGGCGTCGAGACGAAGATCCCCGTCGAAGACCTGCAGGTCGGCGACGAGTTCATCGTGCGACCGGGCGAGAAGATCGCCACCGACGGCATCGTCGTCTCCGGGACGTCGGCCGTGGATGCATCCATGCTCACGGGCGAGGCCGTGCCCGTCGAAGTGGCCGAGGGCGATTCCGTCACCGGCGCCACGACGAACGTCGGCGGTCGGCTCGTGGTCCGCGCGACCCGGATCGGCTCCGACACGCAGCTGGCGCAGATGGCGCAGCTCGTCGAAGACGCGCAGACCGGGAAGGCCGAGGTGCAGCGGCTCGCCGACCGGATCTCCGGAGTGTTCGTGCCCATCGTGATCGTGATCGCGTTCGCGGCGCTCGGCGGCTGGCTCGGCGCCGGATTCCCGGTGACCGCGGCGTTCACGGCGGCCGTCGCCGTGCTCGTGATCGCCTGCCCCTGCGCTCTCGGTCTCGCCACCCCCACCGCGCTGCTGGTCGGCACCGGTCGCGGCGCGCAGATGGGCGTGCTCATCAAGGGCCCGGAGGTCTTGGAATCCACCCGCAAGATCGACACCGTCGTGCTGGACAAGACCGGCACGGTCACGACCGGCCGGATGACCCTCGTCGACGTGTTCGTCGAGGACGGCACCGATCGTGCAGAGCTGCTCCGGCTCGCCGGTGCGTTGGAGGATGCCTCCGAGCACCCCATCGCGCAGGCCATCGCCAAGGGCGCGACCCAGGAGGTCGGCGCACTGCCGACACCCGAGGACTTCGCGAACATCGAGGGCAAGGGCGTGCAGGGCATCGTCGACGGCCACGCGGTGCTGGTCGGCCGTGACTCGCTCCTCGCCGAGTGGTCGCAGAAGCTGAGCCGCGAGCTCGCCTCGACGAAGGCGCGCGCCGAGGGCGAGGGCAAGACCGTCGTCGCGGTCGGCTGGGACGGGCAGGCACGAGGCATCCTCGTGGTGGCCGACACCGTCAAGCCCAGCAGCGCCGAGGCGATCCGTCGCTTCAAGGAAATCGGGTTGACCCCCATCCTGCTCACCGGCGACAACGAGGCGGTCGCCCGCCAGATCGCCGCCGAAGTGGGCATCGAAGAGGTCATCGCCGAGGTCCTCCCGAAGGACAAGGTCGACGTCGTCACCCGACTGCAGCGCGAGGGAAAGACGGTCGCGATGATCGGCGACGGCGTCAACGACGCCCCTGCCCTCGCTCAGGCCGACCTCGGCCTCGCGATGGGCACCGGAGCGGACGTCGCGATCGAAGCATCCGACATCACCCTGGTGCGCGGCGACCTGCGCAGCGCGGTCGATGCGATCCGACTGTCGCGCAAGACCCTCGGAACCATCAAGACCAACCTGTTCTGGGCCTTCGCCTACAACGTCGCGGCGATCCCCGTCGCGGCGCTCGGGATGCTGAACCCGATGCTCGCCGGTGCGGCGATGGCGCTCTCGAGCGTCTTCGTCGTCGGCAACAGCCTCCGCCTGCGCGGCTTCAAGAGCATCGCCAAGCCCTGACGCCCCTTCCGCCACCACCGCCCCCACCGAAGAATGAGAGAGGAATCACCCGCATGACGAACGACACCGAGGCACCCGCCAGCTGTTGCAGCATCAGTGCCCCGAACCCCGCCGCGGCAGGAAACGGACGCGCAAACCTGCTGGCCGGCGGTGCGAGTGACGATCTGACGACCTGCCCGGTCATGGTCGGCAACCCGGTCAGCAAGAAGGCCGCAGAGGCGGCGGGCCTCTTCCGCGATCACGAGGGCGAGCGGTACTACTTCTGCTGCGCCGGATGCGGGCCGGCCTTCGACTCCGACCCCGCCAAGTACGCCGCCAACATGGCCTGAGAGAGGATGACCCCATGACCGATCCGCATGCGCACCACCACTCGCCCGCGCACTCGATGGATGCCCCGGAGGCTGCGCACGAGAACCATGGCAGCCACGAGAGCCATGGCGATCACGAGGGGCACGAGAACCACGGCGGTCATGGGGGTCACTCAGGTCACGGCGGGCACGCAGGTCACGGCGACCATGTCGGTCAGTTCCGACGCCTGTTCTGGATCAACCTGGTCATCGCGGTTCCCGTGGTGGCGTTCTCGCCGATGTTCGCGATGATCTTCGGCTACGAGGTCCCCGGGTGGGCGCGGTTCATCGCGCCGGTGCTGGGCACGGTCATGTACGTCTGGGGCGGCTGGCCCTTCCTCACCGGCGCCGTCAGCGAACTCAAGTCGCGCAAGCCGGGCATGATGCTCCTCATCGGCCTCGCCATCACGGTGGCGTTCCTCGCCTCGTGGGGTGCGACACTGGGGCTCCTCCATCACGAGCTCGAGTTCTGGTGGGAGCTCGCACTCCTCATCGTCATCATGCTGCTCGGCCACTGGATCGAGATGCGGTCGCTCGCGCAGACCACGTCGGCACTCGACTCGCTCGCCGCCCTGCTGCCGGACGAGGCCGAGCGCGTCGAGGGCGATACCGTCGTCACCGTCTCGCCCGCGGATCTCGTCGTCGGAGATGTCGTGGTCGTCCGTCCCGGCGGAAGCATCCCTGCGGACGGCCGCATCATCGACGGCACCGCGGCGATGGACGAGTCCATGGTCACCGGCGAATCCCGACCGGTCACCCGGGCCACAGGAGACACCGTCACCGCGGGAACCGTCGCCACCGACTCGGGCCTGCGCGTCGAGATCACGGCCACCGGCGACGACACCGCCCTGGCCGGCATCCAGCGACTGGTCACCGAGGCGCAGAACTCCTCCTCGCGCGCCCAGCGCATCGCCGACCGCGCCGCCGCGCTGCTGTTCTGGTTCGCGCTGCTCTCGGCCGCCCTCACCGCCGTCATCTGGACCCTGGTCGGGAACCCGGATGCCGCCGTGGTGCGCAGCATCACCGTCCTCGTCATCGCCTGCCCGCACGCACTGGGCCTCGCGATCCCGCTGGTCGTGTCGATCGCGACCGAGCGCGCGGCCCGCGGAGGCGTCCTGATCAAGGACCGCCTCGCGCTGGAGAGCATGCGCACGGTCGATGCCGTGCTCTTCGACAAGACCGGCACGCTCACCAAGGGAGCACCCACGGTGACGGCCGTCGAGCCGACCGGCGACATCGACGCCGACCGGCTGCTGCTCCTCGCCGCATCCGCCGAGGCCGACAGCGAGCATCCTCTCGCCCGCGCCATCGTGCGCGCCGCCCAGGAGACGGGCATGACTCTCGCGAAGGCATCCGGCTTCACCTCGTCACCCGCGGTCGGCGTGACGGCGACGGTCGACGGCCGGGAGGTGCGCGTCGGCGGCCCGAAGCTCCTCGACGAGGTCGGCGGGCAGGAGATCGCGGCCGCGGATCAGTGGCGCGGCGAGGGCGCCATCATCCTGCACGTCGTGGTCGACGGACAGGTCGTGGGCGGACTGAAGCTCGCCGACGAGGTGCGGCCGGAATCGCAGCAGGCCGTGGACGCCCTGCACAAGCTCGGCGTCGAGGTGGTCATGATCACCGGCGACGCCCAGGCCGTCGCCGAGTCGGTCGCCGCCGAGCTCGGCATCGACCGGGTCTTCGCCGATGTGCGACCGGAGGACAAGTCGAGGAAGGTCGCCGAGCTGCAGGCCGAGGGCAAGAAGGTCGCGATGGTCGGCGACGGCGTCAACGACGCTCCCGCCCTCGCCCAGGCCGACGTGGGCATCGCGATCGGCGCGGGGACGGATGTCGCCATCGCCTCGGCCGGCGTGATCCTCGCGAGCTCCGACCCACGGTCGGTGGTCTCCGTGATCGAGCTGTCCCGAGCCGCGTACCGCAAGATGAAGCAGAACCTGTGGTGGGCGGCCGGTTACAACCTGCTCTCGGTTCCGCTCGCCGCCGGCGTCTTGGCGCCCATCGGATTCGTCCTGCCCATGTCGGTCGGGGCTATCCTGATGTCCCTGTCGACCGTCGTCGTGGCGCTGAACGCCCAGCTGCTGCGACGCATCGACATCACCCCCGAAGCGAGCACGCGCGCCGTCCTCGGCCGCTGAAACCCGATCATGCGACGAAGGAAGCAGAGATGACCCCCGAAGCGACGGCTGACGAACACGCCCACGGCTACATCACCGACAAGACCAAGTACCTGAACCGGATGCGCCGCATCGAGGGCCAGGCCCGCGGGATCACGAAGATGGTCGACGACGAGAAGTACTGCATCGACATCCTCACCCAGATCAGCGCGCTCACGAGCGCACTGCAGGCGGTGGCCGTCGGCCTTCTCGACGACCACCTCAAGCACTGCGTCGTGGACGCCGCTCGCATGGGCGGCGACGACGCCGACGCGAAGATCAAGGAAGCGTCGGACGCGATCGCGCGGCTCGTGCGGTCCTGAGCCGGACGGGGCGACGCCGCCGGCCCGCGTCGGCGCCGCGGAACCGCCGGCGCCGACGGGGACCCGGGGATCAGACCGCCGGCACGACCTTCAAGTCGACGGCGAGCGAGTTCGCGAAGCTGATCGTGAGGATCCGGTGCGTTCGGTTCCCGAGGTAAGACCGATCCATGGGCGCGTACTTCGCTTCGCGGTCCACACCCCAGTCGATGATGAACCTCATGCCGCCTCGAGTGACCGTGATCCCTCGGGTGACCGTGATGGTCTCCTGTCCGTACGGCGCCGGCGTGCCGTTGGCGAAGACCACCTGATCGTCGGTGCCGATGATGAGCGGGATGCGCTCGCGTGACGCTCCCGGCGTCATCAGCGCACGCCTGATCCCATCCGGGCGATGGGTCACATCCGTGGTGACGGCGCCGTCCGCGGTCACGTACCTGGTGGTGAAGGTACCCGTGTATCCGGTCAGGGCATCCGCCGGGATCACAGTGCCCGATGCGCTGGACCCGGCATGATGCGTCGCCGTCACCGGACCCCGCGATGAAGCCGTCCCGACCGTGTCGGCGACGGTCGTCCAGTCATCCGGACCCGTGCTGTTCACGGTGAGGGCGAGCATCCCCGCGACGGGGTGCCAGAACGCGTTCGTCCCCATCCGCTGGAGCGAGTTCTGCCGCACGCCGTAGAGGCCGGCGGTGTAGTAGCCGGGGCGGCGGACGAACACATACTGCTGATCGAGGGTGCCTTTGCGCAGCTCGGTGAATGTGCTCTCGGCCCGATACCGCAGCGCGGCGACCTGGGCATCGCGCTGCGCCGCGGGCACCCCGATCGGCGCCTGCGGGACATGCATGTGCAGCCGTGGCGACGAATCCTGCTTCTGTCTCGGGGCCACGGGTGCCGCCGAGGAGCTCCACGCGTTTCGCGCCTGCGTCTTCTCCTCCGCGCTCGCGTAGAAGGCACGCAGCGCGGGCACGTGCGGCAGCAGCGTCCGCGCGAGGGCGCTGCGATCCAGATCGTCCACGGGGGTGGTGACGAACGTCGCGACGATGTTGCGCGCACTCGTCCCGGAGAGGATGAAGCCTTCGTTCCGCCCGGGTTCCATGACGACGACGTACCCCCACCACGCGGCGAACCGCTCCGCCAGCTGGATGATCGACGGGTCAGGCAGCCTCTTGTAGAGGGCGCCGAGATCGGGCAGCATCACGTCGAAGTTGTATCCGGCATCCGGCGCGACGGGTTCGTGGAAGAACCCGGCCGGAGCCTGGCCGTCCTTCAGGATGATCTGCAGCCGGTTCGGAACGGAGGCGCTCACCGCGGGCTCGCCGAGGATGTGCGCCGCCTCGACCACTCCGGAGAGGCCGGCGACCACCTGATTGGCGAACTGCACCGGTCGATTCCAATGCGGACGCGAGGTGTCCACGAGCCAGGCCGAGCTCTTGCGGATGGCGTCACGGATCTGCAGACGGCGGTCGTGGAGCTCGCCCGCGGCGCGAAGGTCCCGGAGGACCGCGGCGAGCGCCACGGTTCCGAATCCGGTCGGCGACAGGTGATGCTCGGTCGGGGAGTACTCCGGGTACGAGCCGTCGGCGTGCTGCAGCGAGAGGTAGTGGCTGAGCGCCGCGTCGAGCCGTCCGAGGAGAGCGGGGTCACGGTAGTACGGGTTCCACGGGCGGTCGTTGGCGTAGAACCATGAGAGCGTCGCGACATGCTCCATGATGCGGGTGTTGTAGGGCTGGTTCGGAGTGCGCCACCAGCCGTCCTCCATCCATCCGTAGTTCGGCGCGACGTCCCGGACACTGTTGGCGAGAGGTGCGACGATCATCAGGTAGGCGGCCAGCACCTGCTCGTTCGGGGCGAACTGGGAGCGCACCGGCTGCCCGGCGGGGAGCGGCGCGACGAGCGGCAACACCGTGCCGGCCGATGTCGCCAGCGCAGGCGACGCCCCCGCGTTCCCTATGGCGAGCAGCGCCGCGGCGGCGCTCGCACCGACCAGGAAGTTCCTTCGGCTGAGCGCCGGCAGCATCTGCGGGCGGGTCTCATCCTCATGCATCATCTCGACTCCTTCGTCTCTGACCGGGGCATGGTGAGTGGCGACGACGCCCGGTCCGCGTCGTCGCTGTGGGGGAAGTCAGCTCATCCCTTGAGCCCCGTCTGGGCGAGGCCCTGAACGAACTGCTTCTGCGCGATGAGGAACACCACGAGGATCGGGACGACCGTGAGAGACGCTGCGCCGAGCTGCGTGTTCCACATCTGCTCGCCGTAGAAGTCCTGATAGCGGGTGATCGCGAGTCCGAGGGTGAACTTCTCGGGTGTGCGCAGGAAGATGAGCGCCTCGAAGTACATGTTGAACGAGCGCAGGAACGCCATGATCCCGACGGCCGCGATCGCCGGCGTCGCCAACGGGAGGGCGATGCGGAAGAACACCCCGGCCCGTGTGACGCCGTCCAGCCGGGCCGCTTCCTCGTAGTCCTTGGGGAAGCTGAGGAAGTGCTGCCGGAAGATGAACACGGAGACGACCGCGGTCGGCCCGAAGATCGGGAGGATGATGAGCGGCCAGTGGGTGTCGTTGAGCCCCATGGCGTTCACCGCCGTGAAGATCGGGATGATCGTCACCTCGGTCGGCACCATCATCGCCGCGAGCAGCAGGGTGAAGGCCGCGTTGCGCAGCGGGAACCGGATCCGCGCGAAGGCGTAGCCGGCCATCGCCGAGAGCAGGATCGACGACACGGTGACGATCGCCGCGATGTACATCGAGTTCCCGTACTGCTGCAGGAACGGCTGGGCGGTGAACACCTGCACGAAGCCGTCGAGGGTCCACTCCCTGGGCAGCAGCGTCGGCGGCTGGAGGAAGATCTCGTTCGCGGGCTTGAAGGACGAGAAGAACATCCACAGGGTCGGATACAGGAACGGCACCGACACCACGACGAGCAGGACGTAGAGCACGACGGTGTTGATCCTGGAGCGGCTGCGGGCCGCCTTCGACGTCTCAGACCTCATCGTGCACCCACTTGCGTCGCGTGGTCCACTGCAGCATCGTCAGGGCCAGGATGATGGCGAACAGAACGACACCGATCGCGCTGGCGTAGCCGAACTGCTGGCTGACGAAAGCGGTGCGGTAGAGGAGGAACGGCAGGACGTTGGTCGAATCCCCCGGACCACCTCCGGTGAGCAGCTGCACGGGTGCGAAGACTTCGAGTGAGCCGATCGTGGTGAGGATGCCGGTGAGCAGGATCGTCGGAGCGATCATCGGCACGGTGATGGCCCAGAACGACCGCCACGGCGTCGCACCGTCGAGCTGGGCGGCCTCCCGGATCTCCTCGGGCACGCTCTGCAGCGCGGCGAGGAAGAGCACCATGTTCATGCCGACGCCCTTGAAGACCTGCACCACGACGAGCGAGATCAGGGAGGTGGAGGGATCTGCCAGCCAATTGGGGCCGTCGATCCCGAGCATCCGCAGCGCTCCGTTGATGCCGCCATCCGGGGCGAGGAGGAACCCCCAGGTCACCGACCAGGCGACGACCGACACCACGACGGGCGAGAAGAAGATCGTGCGGAATCCGGTGATGCCCTTCATCCGCCGATTGAGGAGCACGGCGAGGCTGATGGCGATCACGAGGTTCAGGATGAGGACGCCGGCACTGAACAGCAGGCTCGCGACGACAGAGGCGGAGAAGGTCGGGTCCGCGAAGAGACGCGAGTAGTTGTCGAGCCCGATGAACTCCATGCCGCCGGTGAGCGGACGCCATTCGTTGAAGCTGTACCAGATGACGAAGAGGAAGGGGACGACACCGAGGACGATGACGCCGAGGACCTGGGGCGCGACGAAGGCCACGCCGAGCCAGCGATCCCCGTCAGGACGGGGACGCCGGCTCGGCAGGGCTCTTCGATCGTTCGCCGCGACGGTGCGTGCGGTCACGCGGTCAGCCCTTGAGCGTCGGCGAGATCTGCTCGCAGATGCCGGTGACCGCGGTCTCGACGTCGCCGCCCGACCACACCGGGTCGAGACCCGCACGGACCTTGTCGGAGAACTGGGAGAGCACCGGGTGCTGCGGCTTGACCGAGGCGTCGGGGACCACGTCGATGATCGCCGACTGGATCTCGTCGGGCGAGAGCTTCGGCGCTGCCTGCGAGAGCGTCTCCACGTTGAGCAGGGACTCACGGGGCGGCGGGAAGAACTGCGCGAGGAGCTCGGCGTTCGTGGGGTTGGTCAGGTAGGCGAGGAAGCCTGCCGCCTGATCCTGGTTCTCACTGCGCTCGAGGACGCTCACGCCCGCCTGGCCGACGATCGGGTGGTACCCCTCCGGTCCCGCGGGCAGCGGGAGGAACGACCACTCGAAGCTGTCGTCGAGGCTCCCCGACTGGCTGAGCTGAGCGACGCTAAAGGCGACGTCACCGCTCGCAAATGCAGCGGGCGCCGCGTTGCCGGAGACGGCAGGGATCGCTCCCCTGTCGATCTGGTCCTGGTACCACGTGAGGTACTCGATCATCTCGGGAGAGGCGAACTCGCAGGTCGTACCGTCTTCGGACCACGGCGCGGCGCCCCATGCGTTCCCGAGCATGGTCACGGCACTCCAGTTCGTCGGGTTGAACGTGGGCACGTTCAGCCCTGTCGCTCCCGTCTCGCCGTTCACCGCCGCAGCGATGTCCGCGACCGTGTCCCACGTGTAGTCGGGAGTGCTGACGAGCGACTCGACATCCGGCTGGCCCGCGGCCGCGACGAGGTCATCGTTGACGTAGAGCGCGAAGGGGGAGTTCGAGAACGGATACGCGTAGACGCCTCCGTCGTCGTCCTGCCACGGCGCGAGCGCGGCCGGGAGGATGTCGTCGAGGTCGTAGCCGTCGGCGCCCTCCAGGGTTTCACGCACGTCGTGCAGGATCCCGGAGTCGACGAACTCGGGACCGCTCGCCTCCGGGATCCAGGCGAGATCGGGAACGTCGCCGCCGGCGATCTGCGTCGTCAGCCCGGCGACGTAGTCCGGGTTCGTGACGGGTTCGAAAGTGATCGACGAGACTTCGTCGCCGTGCTCTTCGACGTAGGCATCGCCGATCTCCTGCAGCAGCGCCAGGTGACCTTCGTTGGAGGACCAGAGCGCCATGGTCAGGTCGACGGGGCCTGAGGCGCCGCTGTCGGTACCGGCGCAGGCGCTGAGGGACACCGCCAGAACTCCGGTGAGCGCGATGGCAGCCCCTCGGGATCGGGTAGCTCGCATGAAGTACTCCTTCGGACTCATTGACGCGCCTCGTAGCGCGCTGAAAGAAAAAGTACCAGAACTATCGAGAATATCAAGCAGTATTTTCGATAGCTTGCAGAGGTGCCGTCGATCCTCGCACGACGAGTTCCGTCGCCAGGTCGGTATGGAAGGCCGGCGGTGTCGTGCCGAGCAACAGCTTGTGGGCGACCTCCACCGCGTAGGAGCCCATCGCCTCGGAGGGCTGCCGGATGGTCGTCAGCTGCGGGGCCGTCATCCGCGCGACGAGCTGGTCGTCGAACCCGATGACGCTGAGCTCATCCGGGACGGACACGCCGGCGCGGCGCGCGGCCTCGAGGACTCCGGCGGCCTGCGCGTCGCTCGCCGCGAAGATCGCCGTCACGCGACCCGGTCGACCCAGAAGGGTCTCCGCCGCCTGCAGGCCGGATTCGTAGGTGAAGTCGCCCTCTTCGATGATGTCGTCCCCGGGTTCGATCCCGGCCGAGGCGAGAGCGGCGAGATGTCCGTGCTTGCGAGCGATCGACGCCTGCGTGTCGGAGACTCCGCCGAGGAACCCGATGCGCCGATGCCCGAGCGAGAGCAGATGCTGCGTCGCTGCCATCCCCCCTGCGAAGTTCGTGGCGCCCACGGAGTACGAGTCGTTGTCCGGCAGCTGGTAGGTGTCGACCTCGACGAGGGGGACGCCGTTCTTCGCGAGCTTCGCCCGCTCCTGCGTCCTCAACCGCGACTTCAGCGCGATGACCGCGGTCGGACCGTTGCGCTTGGTCCGCTCGATCCAGCCGGCGGCGGGCGCCCCATCCGGAAGGTCGAGCAGCACGAGCTCGAGCCCGGCCTCGTGCGCCGCACGCATGGTGCCGCGCAGGATCTCGACCGTCAGCGGGGACGACATGCTCGAACTCGCGAGCACGACCACCACCGTCGCCAGATCACTCCGCGAGCGCTGCTTCGGCGACAGGTACTGCTTGTCGCGGAGCACCGACTCCACCCGCACGCGAGTGTCGGCAGCGACGTCGGGCGCCCCGTTCACGACCTTCGAGACGGTGGAGATCGAGACCCCCGCCTCACCCGCCACCTCGGCAAGCGATGGTCGACGCTCCTTCGCGCGCATGGGCACCCCTTCACTCAGTCAGCGTTCTGGAATTCTATGGCGAACCCGTCTCCTCTAGAGATTTTACTTGGACATGTTCGAGAAAATTACCTAGAGTTCTCGGGAAAGAAAGGTGTTCTTCCGTGACACGACAGCAGGCCGACCTTCTCATCATCGGCGGTGGCGTCGGCGGCGTCTCCGCCGCCCTCGCCGCTCTGCGCCGCGGCAGATCGGTCATCATGACCGAGCAGACCCCCTGGCTGGGGGGCCAGCTGACGAGTCAGCTCGTACCCAGCGACGAGCACCGACGCATCGAGGCGACGGGTCGTAACCGCAGCTACGCCCAGTTCCGCGACCTCGTCCGGGATCACTACCGGACGTACTACCCGCTCACCGCCGCCGCGAGAGCCGACCGGCATCTCAACCCGGGCGCGGCCTGGGTGAGCCCGCTCAGCGTCGAGCCGAAGGTCATCCTCGCGGTGATCCACGACCTCCTCCGGCCGTACGAGGCCTCCGGCCGACTCGCTCTGATGCTCGAGACCACGCCTGTCGCCGTCCACACCGACGGTGACCGCATCGCCGCGGTGACCGTGCGCGACCGCGAGGGCGTCTCGCGCGAGCTGTCCGCGCCGTTCGTGCTGGATGCGACCGAGCTCGGTGATCTCCTGGAGCTCGGCGGAGTGGAATACGTCACCGGCCGCGAGGCTCGAGGCGAGACCGGGGAGCCCAGTGCGCCGGAGGCCGGTGACCCGCTCGACATGCAGAGCGTCACCTGGTGCTTCGCGGTCGAACACCTCGCCGGTCAGGATCACACGATCGATCGCCCCGACGACTACGACACCTTCCGCGAGTGGCGGCCGCCGCAGCTCGACGGCGAGAAGATGCTCGGATTCCGACGCGCCGCGCACGACGGCTCCATCGCCCGCGAGTACACACTGCGGGTGAACGACGACGATGACCCCTTCGCCATCGACGTCGACCACCGCAACATGGACGGCGCCCCGGAACTGTGGAACTACCGCCGCATCGCCGCACGGCGCCAGTTCGAGGACGGCGCCTACGAGAGCGACATCGTCATCGTGAACTGGCCGATGAACGACTACGTCGGGGGCCCGCTCTTCGGCGTCGACGACGCCGCCGTCCACTGGGATCGTTCCAAGGCGTTGAGTCGGTCGCTGCTCTACTGGCTGCAGACGGAGGCTCCTCGACCCGATGGCGGTGTCGGCTGGCCGGGGCTCCGCCTCGCACCACAGGTCACGGGGACGCCCGACGGGTTCGCGATGATGCCCTACTTCCGCGAATCCCGTCGTATCCGGGCTGAACGGACGATCCTCGAGCAGGACTTCGACCGCGATCTCCGCGACGGAAGGGGCGCCGAGCGCTATCCCGACACCGTGGGGGTCGGCCACTACTACTGGATCGACCGGCACGCCACGACCGGTGGCAGCGCCGGTGGCGGCGGGCTCCCGGAGCCGTTCGAGATCCCGCTCGGCGCCCTTCTGCCGCAGCGCGTGCGCAATCTCCTCCCCGCAGCCAAGAACATCGGCACGACGCACATCTCGAACGGCAGCTACCGGCTGCAGCCCGTCGAATGGTCCATCGGCGAGGCCGTGGGGGCCCTCGCCTCGTACTGTCTCGACCACGGTGTCGAGCCGTCGACGGTGCGCGCGGATGCGCGGCACCTCGACGATTTCCAGCGCGACCTCGAGCGCGGAGGCGTGCAGCTGCGGTGGGACCCCGCCCTTCGCTGGTAGACCGCCGTCGGTGGATCAGGCCTCGGTCGGCGCAGGACCGGTCGAGGCCCTGACCTGCAGCATCGGCGTCGCCTCCTGGTAGACGGCCGGCTCCGCACCGTCGATGACGTCGAGCAGGCGGCGGGCGGCCTGGGCGCCGAGGGCGACCACATCGTGGCTGAGCGCCGTCAACCCCGGCGTCACGAGTCGACAGAGCAGCGAGTCGTCCCACGCGATGATCGAGACATCTCCGGGAACGGACAGTCCCCGCTGATGCGCCGTGGTCAGGGCGGCGACGGCCATGATGTCGTTGTCGAAGATCAACCCCGTCGGCGGGCGCGGCGACGAGAGCACGGCGCGCGTGGCGACCGCACCGGCATCCTCCGAGAGATCACTGCGGACGATGTCATGGTCGAGGCCGCACGCACGGGCAGTCTGATCGAACGCGTCATCGCGGATGGCCGTGTACGCATACCGTCGGGGCGCCGCGACCCGGGTGATGCGACGATGCCCGAGAGCAGCGAGATGCTGGACGGCCTGTCTCATCGCGGCGGCGTCGTCCGTCCACACGGTCGTCAGGCCGGCCGCAGCGCTCGGATCGCCCACCGCGACCGCGGGGACGCCGGCTTCCCTGACGACGGCGATCCGCTGATCGTGTGGCCTCAGGTCGGTGAGGAGGACGCCGTCCACACGCCGCGAACCGCGCCAACGCCGGATCGCTTCGACCTCGGCGTCCGCATCAGCGGCGACCTCGAGCAGGAGACCACGGGAGCGCACGGCGAGCGCCGACTCCACTCCCGCGATGAACTGCATGTAGAACGGCTCGACGGAGAGATCACGAGGATCCTTCGTGAGCACCAGACCGATCGTGTCCGCACCGGCACCCGCCAGGGCACGCGCGGCGCTCGCCGGCGACCAGCCGAGTCGGGCCGCCACTTCGAGCACCCGTTCCCGCGTGGCCTCGGAGATCCCCGGGCGACCGTTGAGGGCATAGGAGACGCTCGCGGTCGACGTCTGCGCCTCGCGCGCGACATCGGCGATCGTGACCCGCCGGGCCCGCGCAGCGCTCGTCATCACCGATGCAGCTCCCGTCAGTCGGGATCGATGATATCCCGCAGCGAGGAGACGACGAACGCCTCCCGCGCCGAGTCGGGATCGAGCGGCTCCGGCGCGCGGACGCGGAAGATCGCGGTCTCCCCCGGGAGCACGGTGGTGAAGCCGCGATCGACCGTCGCCTCAGGATGGAGGCGATCCGGCTGGACGAGCACGTCGCGTGCGAGGAGACGCGAGCGGACGCTGATGTCCATACCGCCGGCGACGACGGCGACGGCGACTTCCAGCGGTGCGTGAGCGTGCGCGCCACTCGGCGGAGCGAAATGCCAGAGGGCTCGCTGGTCGTCGACGGTGGCGACCACGAACTCCTCCGCCGGATCCCGCGGC
Organism: Microbacterium maritypicum; assembly: GCF_041529975.1. NCBI lineage: Bacteria > Bacillati > Actinomycetota > Actinomycetes > Micrococcales > Microbacteriaceae > Microbacterium > Microbacterium maritypicum. The sequence goes on from NZ_CP168030.1 coordinate 3,663,718, forward strand.
TCGGCGATGATCGGCGGCAGCTCGATGCGGGCCACCGAGCGCGGAGGCACGGAGAGCGGGAACGACTGCTCCGCCGCGGCGATCCCATCGGCCCGCCGCCGCGCGAATCCCACCGTGGAGTGCCACGCCTCGTCGTCGTCGTTGATGATGCACAGTTCGAGCCCGCCGTCCCGCGGCTCGATCGTCAGCACGCGCGGTGCGTACATGTCGCGCAGGGCGAAGTAGAGCGGCTTGCACCGGCCCGCGCTGTCGATCGCCGACCAGGACGTCACCGGCCACAGGTCGTTGAGCTGCCACACGATCGTGCCCGAGGTGCGCGGCCAACTCGCGCGCCAGTGCAGCACGCCGGTGCGGACGGCCTCGACCTGCATCCACTGCGTCTGCAGATGCCACCGGTCGAAGTCGTCCGTCGGCGGGAGGTGGCGGGCGAGATTGCGGGCGAGCTTCGCGTGCCCGTCGATGGCCTTCTGATGGTGCCGGACGTTCTCGGAGTCGAGACGAAGATCGGGGTCCGAGACCGCATCGCGCAACGTCCGCCAGGCGGCTGCACCCTGCCAACCGAACTCGGAGACGAAACGCGGAGAGCTGGCGCGGTAGACCGAGTAGTCGTCTTCGTTCCAGGCATCCCAGGAATGGAAGGTCTGGTGATCCGGGTCGTTCGGATCGTGAACCCCGCTGCCCGACCAGGGACTCCCCTCCGTGTAGGGACGGGTCGGGTCGAGCTCGCGGACGAGGTCCGGCAGCCACTCCAGGTAGTACCGCTCACCCCAGGTGAGCTCCCCGCCCTGCTGCGATGCCCAATCCTTGTCCAGGCGCATCCAGAGGTTCTCGTTGTTCCCGTTCCAGAGGGCGAGGCTCGGGTGAGAGCTGAGCCGCACGATGTTCTCGCGGGCCTCGGCCAGCACCTGTGCCCTGATCGGCTCCTCCTCGGGATAGGCGGCGCAGGCGAAGAGGAAGTCCTGCCACACGAGCAGGCCGAGCTCGTCGCACGCGGAGTAGAACGCCTCGCTCTCGTAGACGCCTCCACCCCACACCCGGACGAGGTTCACATTGGCCTCCGCCGCCTGCTCCAGGCGCGTGCGGACGCGGTCGGCGACATCCTCCCCGGGGAAGACGCTCTCGGGAATCCAGTTCACGCCCTTGATGAACATCGGGCGGTCGTTCACCGTGACGACGAACGGCGTGCCGTGCGCATCGGGGGTCCGATCGACGACGACGGTCCGGAAGCCGACCCGCGTGCGGTGTTCGTCGAGCCGCTCTCGCTCCGACCAGAGTGAGACCTCGACCGAGTACAGATGGGGTTCGCCGAGTCCGCGCGGGTGCCACCGCTGCACATCGGGAACGGCGACCACGATCGTCGCCGACTCTTCACCCGGCGGCACCTCGGCATGAACGGCCTGCCCCGCGATCTCGATCTCGAGATGCAGCGGGAGGCTCGCGCCGGAGGCCGTTCGCTCGAGGTCGATGTGAGCGGTGAGGATGCCGGTCTGCTCGAAGACGTCGACCAACGGACGGACCGCGGCGATCCGCGCCGTGCTCCAGCTCTCGATCCTGACGTCACGCCACAGCCCGCATCCGGGAAGGGTCGGCCCCCAGTCCCAGCCGAAGCTGCTGGCCATCTTCCGGATGAATGCGAACGGCTGCGGATAGGCGCTGGGGCGCGCGCCGAGCGCACGTTCCTGCTGCTCGGCATACGTGTATGCGGAGGTGAAGCAGACATCGACGCTGTTCTCCTCCTCGATCGCCGCCGTCACGTCGAACCGGTACGCACGATGCATGTTCCGCGTCTGTCCGACGGTTCGCCCGTTGACGGCGATCGACGCGATGGTGTCCACGCCGTCGAGGACGAGATCCACCCGCTCCGCGTCGCCCGACCGGGGGAAGGTGCGACTCAGGCGCCAGTCGCATCGAGCGACCCAGGACACGGCCTCCTCGTTCCGGTCGACGAAGGGGTCGGGAATGAGGTCTGCGTTCCGCAGATCGAGGTGGATCGCCCCGGGCACCTGCGCGGCGACGGCCCTCCCGACGAGCGGCGCGGCCTCTTCCGGGACAGGAGTGTCCCCCTCGGCGTCGACCATCCAACTCCACCGTCCTGCCAGATCCGACGTCGTGCGCATGCGGAGTCCTCCTCGCTGATTCGTGAGGAGTCCACTGTAACCTAAGCGCTTAAGTAGCTAGTGCCCCATGCTCCCCCGCGCCCGGCGGCGGCGGTGCGAATGGCACCGCTACAGCGCGAAGATCCGCCACGACGCCGCGTGCGTCGCCCCGGGGTCCAGTGTCACGAGGTCGACGCCGGAGTTGAACGCGTCGGGCGGGCACGTCATCGGCTCGACCGCGAGGCCGATGCGGTGAGTCTCCGCGACGGCGGGGGTGTCGGCCGTGTGCACCTGCACCCACGGGCAGCGCTCGTCCCACGCCATCCCGACGCCGTGACCGTCAGGAGCCGTCAGCCGCACCTCGGCCAGGCCGCCGTCACGGATCAGGCCGGTGAAGGCGTGGTCGATGAAGACGTCGCCGATGGGGCGCGCCGAGCGGAAGTCCCACTCCGGATGCTGCGACACCGGCTCCACCCCGACCGGGCTCAGCCGGTCGGGTGTGACCGTGAGCACCTCGGATGCCGGGAGCAGCAGGGTCCAGTCGTCGACTCCGCCCTGGCCGGCCACGAGGTACGGGTGCGGCCCGGTACCCCAGGGCGCGGCATCCGCCCCGACGTTGTGCGCGGTCACCGTCTGGTGCAGCCCCTCGGCGTCGAGCTTGTACTCGACCTCGACCTCGACGCGGAACGGGTACCCCGTCTGCGGCAGGATCACGGCGGCCAGCACGACCCGGTCGTCGAGCACCAGACGGTCTTCGAACTCGACCCAGGCGAGCAGGCCGTGCAGCGCATGCGCGCGTTCCGGCTCGGTGAGCGCCAGCTGCTGCTCCGCTCCGCCGAACGAGTAGCGTCCGTCGACGATGCGGTTCGGCCACGGGGCCAGCGTGACGCCGCGGTAACCGGGGCGCACGGCATCCGCGTCGAACGGCACGACGAGGTCGCGCTCCTCGAACGTGAGCGTCCGCAGCGTCGCACCGATGCTGGCGATCACGGCCTCATACCCGTGCGCGGCGATCCGCAGCTGACGGCCGGAGCGCGGCATCGTCGTCACAGGCCCTGAGCCAGCCGGTAGTAGGCCTGGTTCCAGCGGACCTGCTTCTGGAACTCGGGCAGCGTGGTGCTGTCGTCGATCACGAGCAGCTCGACCTCGGCCATCTCGGCGAAGTCGCGGAACGCCTCGATCCCGACCGCGGTCGACATGACCGTGTGGTGGGCGGCACCGGCGGTGAGCCAGGCGGCGGCGCTCGTGGTGAAGTCGGGCTGCGGCTTCCAGACGGCGCGTCCGACCGGGAGCTTCGGCAGCGCGGCCCGCGGAGGCACGTTCTCGACCACGTTCGCGGTGAGGCGGAAACGGTCGCGCATGTCACTGAGCGCCACCACGACGGCGGGGCCGGGATCGGCCGTGAAGACCAGGCGCACAGGGTCGTCCTTGCCGCCGATGCCGAGCGGGTGGATCTCGAGCGTGGGCTTCGCGGAGGTCAGCGACGGGGAGACCTCGAGCATGTGCGCACCGAGGATCAGCTCATCGCCCGGGGTCATGTCGTAGGTGTAGTCCTCCATCAGGCTCGCGCCGCCGGGCAGACCCGCACCCATCACGTTCGCGATGCGCACGAGCACGGCGGTCTTCCAGTCACCCTCGGCACCGAAGCCGTAGCCCTCGGCCATCAGCCGTTGCACCGCGAGGCCCGGCAGCTGCTTCAGCGCACCGAGGTCTTCGAACGACGTGGTGAACGCACCGAAGCCGCCCTCCTCGAGGAACGACCGCAGCCCGATCTCGATCGCCGCACCGTCGCGCAGCGACTCGTGCCGCTCGCCACCGCGCCGCAGCTCGGGAACGACCTCGTACAGCTCTTCGTACTCGGCGACGAGCGCGTTGATGTCGGAGGCGGATGCCGCGGCCACGGCCTCTGCCAGCTCGTTCACGCCCCACGTGTTCACCTGCACACCGAACCGCAGCTCGGCCTCGGTCTTGTCACCCTCGGTCACCGCGACGAAGCGCATGTTGTCGCCGAAGCGCGCGAGCTTCAGGTCGCGCGAGGCCGCGAGCCCCGCCGCCGCGCGCTGCCAGGTACCGAGCTCGCTGCGCAGTCGCGGGTCGGACGCATGCCCGACGATCGTCTTGCGCGGCACACCCAGGCGCGTCTGGATGTACCCGAACTCGCGGTCGCCGTGCGCCGCCTGGTTCAGGTTCATGAAGTCGAAGTCGATGTCGGCCCAGGGCAGCTCGACGTTGGCCTGCGTGTGCAGATGCGCGAGCGGCTTCTGCAGCGCGTCGAGTCCGGCGATCCACATCTTCGCCGGACTGAAGGTATGCATCCACGCGACGAGGCCGATCACGCGTTCGTCGGCGTTGGCCTCGAGCGCGGTGCGCTTGATGGCTGCGGCGTCCGTCAGCACCGGCTTCCAGACGATCCGGACCGGAGCCTCGGGCGACTCGTCGAGCAGCCGCGCGATCTCCTGCGACTGCGCCGCGACCTGCGCGAGCGTCTCAGGGCCGTAGAGGTGCTGGCTACCGGTGAGGAACCAGACCTCGTAGCCGTCGAGGGAGGTGGTGAGCGGGGTGCGGGTCATGAACGGTCCTTACAGGGATTCGACGGCGGCGGCCTCGATGGCCAGGCCCGCTCGGTAGCGGTCGAGATAGGCGGAGAACCCGGCGACATCGGCCGGGTCGGGGTCGGCGGTGCTGAGGGATGCCGTGGCGAACACCCGCTGGTCGAGGTAGTCCGCCAGCGCGAGGTCGTCGGCATGAGCGAGGTACGAGGCGAGCACGGCGATGCCCCACGCGCCACCCTCGGCGGCGAGCTCGCCGACGGCGACCGGAGCATCGAGCGCACCGGCGAGGAAGCGCTGGGCGACCCCGGCCGTGCGGAACATGCCTCCGTGCGCGAACATCCGGTCGAGCTGCACACCCTCCGCCGCGAGCACCTGCATGCCGAGCGCGAGCGTGCCGAACACGCCGTAGACCTGGGAGCGCATGAAGTTCGCGAGCGTGAGCGCGCTGTCGGGGGTGCGCACGAACAGCGGACGCCCCTCGATCAGGCCGGCGATCGGCTCGCCGGCGAGGTGGTTGTAGGCGAGGAGGCCACCGGCATCCGCTTCGCCCTCGAGCGCCTCGCGGAACAGGACGTCGAACGCGGCATCGTCGTCGATCGGCTGACCGGCCGCGGCGGCGAAGCGCGTGAACAGCCCCGCCCAGGCCGCGAGCTCGCTGGCGCCGTTGTTGCAGTGCACCATGGCCACGGCGTCGCCCGCCGGCGTGGTCACGAGGTCGAGCTCATGGTGCACCTCGGCCAGCGGATGCTCCAGCACGACCATCGCGAAGATGCTCGTGCCCGCGCTCACGTTGCCGGTGCGCGGGGCGACGGAGTTCGTCGCGACCATGCCCGTTCCCGCATCACCCTCGGGCGGACACAGCGGGATGCCGGGGCGCAGCGCGCCGCTCGCGTCGAGGAGGGCGGCACCGTCTGCGGTGAGCATGCCGGCTGCGGCCCCGGCGGGGAGCACGCTCGGCAGGAGCTGAGCCGCCGGTGCGGGCAGACGCTCGCCGGCGAGCGTGTCGTAGGCGTGCAGCATCCGCGCGTCGTAGTCACCGGTCGCGGCATCGATCGGGAACATGCCCGAGGCGTCGCCGACCCCGAGCACCCGCTCGCCGGTGAGGCGGTGGTGCACATAGCCGGCGAGGGTGTTAACGCTCGCGACCCGGGCGAGATGCGGCTCGGCGTCGAGCACGGCCTGGTGCAGGTGCGCGATCGACCAGCGCAGCGGGATGTTCACGCCGAACAGCTCCCCCAGCTCGGCGGAGGCCGCGCCCGTGCTGGTGTTGCGCCAGGTGCGGAACGGCACGAGCAGCTCGCCGGACGCGTCGAACGCCAGGTAGCCGTGCATCATGGCCGAGACCCCGATGGCGCCGAACGTGTCGGGACGGATGCCGTGGCGCTCCTGCGCATCGTCGACCAGAACCGCATACGCCGCCTGGAGGCCGCGCCACACCTCGTCGATCGCATAGGTCCAGCGGCCGTCTTCGAGGCGGTTCTCCCACGGGAACGAGCCCGTGGCGAGGACCTCGGTCGCGTCGGAGCCGATCAGGCAGGCCTTGATGCGGGTCGAGCCCAGCTCGATGCCGAGGCTCGTACGCCCCTCGCGGATGTCGTCGCGCGCACTCATCGACGGGTGTCCTCGGTCTGGCCGTAGACGTTCTGATAGCGGTCGAACAGGCTGTCGATCGCGGCCTGCGGAATCGGGATGAGCGGTCCGGCCTCGCGGGCGAGATGCACCGTGCGGGCGACGTCCTCGACCATGACCGCGGCCTTCACGGCATCCTCCGCATCCGCCCCGATCGTGAACGGACCGTGGTTCTGCATGAGCACCGCCCGGGAGCGGTGACCGCGGAGCGTCTCGACGATGCCGCGTCCGATCGAGTCGTCGCCGATGATCGCGAACGGGCCGATCGGGACGGGCCCGCCGAACTCGTCGGCCATCGCGGTGATGACGCAGGGGATCTCCTCGCCCCGCGCCGCCCAGGCGACGGCGTACGTCGAGTGTGTGTGCACGACCCCGCCGACGGTCGGCATGTGCCGGTAGACGTAGGCGTGCGCCGCGGTGTCGCTCGACGGGGAACGGTCACTGCCGGGCGTGCCGGGGATCACGTTGCCGTCGAGGTCGCACAGGATCATGTTCGAGGCGGTGAGGTCGTCGTAGCTCACACCGCTGGGCTTGATCACGAAGAGGTCGGCGCCGGGCACGCGGCCCGAGATGTTGCCGCCGGTCCAGACGACCAGTCCGTAGCGGACCAGTTCGCCGTGCAGACGCGCCACATCCGCGCGGACGGTCGCGATCGCGTGCTCGATGTCGGGTTCGAAGGTGGGGGCGTCGTCGCTCACAGCTGCCTCAGGGTTCGCATCCGGCCACTGTGACCGGTCACGGAAGTCTGTCACGGGAGGTCGCGGCCCGTCAAGGCTCGCCCCCTGCCCCGCCCCTCCTCTCGCCGGGTGCACGGGAAGCTGCCGAGCGCACCGGAAGTTCACGCCAGCAAGCCGTGCACTCGACAACAGGCCGTGCACTCGGCGACGGGGAACGGGCGGGGTGCGGGCGGGGAGCGGGCGGGGCGGGGGTCAGCGGGGCGGGGCGACGGAGGCGCGGGAGACCAGCACCGGCGCCACGGGGGCGAGAGCGGATGCGGCGGCAGCGGTTCCGTCGATCGCGGCGGCGACGGCCCGACGCGCGAGCTCCTCGAAGTCCTGCCGCACGGTGGTGAGCGGCGGCCAGTAGTACGCGGCATCCGGCGCATCGTCGAACCCGACCACGCTGACGTCGCCCGGAACCGTGAGCCCCGCCTCGTGCAGGGCGCTCAGCAGCCCGAGCGCCATCTGATCGTTCGCCGCGAACACCGCCGTGACCCCAGAGTCGCGAACCGCCTCGACCGCCGCGTACCCCGATCCGGCCGACCAGTCCCCCGCGATCACCGGCCCCGGCGTCAACCCGCGAGCGGCGAGTTCCGCGGCGAAACCCTCGGCGCGCGACTCCGCCTCGAGCCAGTCCGCAGGTCCCGCGAGATGCGCGATGCGGGTGTGTCCGGCATCGGCGAGCGCGGCGACCGCCAACCGTGCACCCGCCGCCTGATCCACCGAGAGTCCCGTCGTACCGAGGCCGGCGGAGTGCAGTGTCACGACCGGCACGTCGATGCGCAGCGCGGCGAGCGCCTCCAGCGTCTGGGCGTGGGGGGCGACGACGACGATCCCCTCCACCCCCTGCACGACGAGGTGGTCGACCGCCGCGACGACGGCTCCGACATCCGCCGCATCCGCGAAGGCCGCGCTCACCCAGTACCCGGCTTCGCGGGCCGAAGCCTCCAGCGCGGCGAGGCTGCGCGAGGGCCCGTACTGCAGCGCATCCGAGGCCAGAGCCCCCAGGGTCCGCGAGCGCCGGGTGCCGAGTGCACGGGCGGCGTTGTTCATGCGGTAGCCGAGCTCCGCCATCGCGGCGACCACGCGCTCCTTGGTGTCGGTGGCGACGTCGGGGTGGTCGTTCAGCACCCGCGACACGGTCTGCCGGGACACGCCTGCGCGGGCGGCGACGTCGCGGACGCCGACGGATCGGCTGCGGCCGCTGCTCGTGTCACTCACGCCGACGAGTGTACGACGCCCGGTCCACTTGGCCCGCCGCCGTGGCACTCTGGTGACATGCGCATCGCTCTCACCGGCTCCTCCGGCAAGCTCGGCCGCGTCGTCGCCCGCGAACTCCGCGCGAACGGCTACGACGTCATCGGCATGGACCTCACCGGCACCCGCGGCCCCGACTTCGTGCAGGTCGACCTGACCGACTACGGCCAGGTCGTCGACGCGTTCACGGCGGTCGGCGACAGGCACGACGGCATCGACGCGGTGGTGCACCTCGGGGCGATCCCGGCCCCCGGCATCCGCACCGACGTCGCGACCTTCCACAACAACATGCCGGCCACGTTCAACGTGTTCTGGGCGGCCGTGCGCCTCGGCATCCGACGCATCGTGTACGCGTCGAGCGAGACGGTGCTCGGGCTGCCGTTCGACGTGCCGCCGCCCTACGTGCCGGTCGACGAGGACTATCCCGCGCGCCCCGAATCCGTGTACTCGCTCGTGAAGACGCTCGAGGAGCAGCTCGCGACCGAGCTCGTGCGCTGGAACCCCGATCTGTCGATCACGGCCCTGCGGTTCTCGAACGTGATGGTCCCCGAGGACTACGCCGAGTTCCCCTCGTTCGACGCCGACGCCCTCGGGCGCAAGTGGAACCTGTGGGGCTACATCGACGCCCGCGACGGCGCCCAGGCGGTGCAGCGGGCGCTGGAGGTCGCGGCCCCGGGATTCGACAGGTTCATCATCGCCGCGGCCGACACCGTGATGTCGCGGCCCAACGACGAACTGCTCGCCGAAGTGTTCCCCGACGTGCCGAAGCGCCGCGAGTTCGGCCCGAACGAGACGCTGCTGTCGATCGACCGGGCGCGCCGCGTGCTCGGCTACGACCCGCAGCACTCCTGGCGCGACCACGTGTGACGCCGGCAGCGTCGGAGACGCCGAGCCTGCCGAAGGATCTCGAACGGGTCAGCGCCGGGCGATGGTCGACCCGCGGATCACCAGGCGCACGGGCAGATGGTGCGAGCCCTCACCGATGTCGACGCCGTCGATCGCGTCGAACACGCGCTGCGCCGCCTGACGCCCGAGCTGCTGCAGGTTCGCGTCGATGCTGGTCAGCTCCGGGCGGGCGTTGGTCGCCAGCACCTCCCAGTTGTCGTAGCCGATGACGGCGAGGTCGTCGGGCACCGAGCGCCCGAGATCCCGCGCCGAGTCGAGTACACCGCGCGCGATCTGGTCGGACCCGCAGAACACCGCATCGATGTCCGGGTGCCGCTGCAGCAGCAGCGCTCCGGCATCCCGACCCCAGTGCTCGGTCCATTCCGAGAGCATCGGATCGCCGACGAACTCAAGTCCGGCTTCGGCGAGCGCCGACCGGGCACCGGCGAGACGATCCTGCGCCGCGGCGTAGGAGGGCTCACCTGAGATGTGCGCGATGCGTCGGCGCCCGCACGAGAGCAGATGCTCGATCGCGAGGCGCCCTCCCGCATAGTTGTCGGGAGTGAGGGACAGGTCACGCGGATCGTCGGACGGCGCGTACGCGTACACGACCGGAACCGGGATGTCCTGCCCGAGCGAGGGACGCGGGTCGGTCTGCCGTCCGACGACGATGATGCCGTCGACGCGTCGGCTCAACAGCTCTTTCAGGTGATGCTGCTCGCGGAACGCGTCGCCGCGGGCGTCGCAGAGGAACACGTTGATGCGCCCCGCACCGAAGGCGTCTTCCGCCCCCATGAGGATCGGGATCATGAAGCGGCCTTCTAGGTCGCTGGTGAGCAGTCCCACCGTGCCGGTGCGTCCGGCGAGCAGTCCTCGGGCCATCGCATTCGGGGTGAACGCGAGCTCTGCGGCGGCGGCCACGACGCGGGCCTTGGTGGCCGCTGCGACATCACCGCGGTCGTTGAGCGCTTTCGACGCCGTGGCGATCGAGACACCGGCATGCCGTGCCACGTCGCTGAGCGTCGCCGCCTTGCCCGCCATGTCGCCGCTGCTGACCATCTCGCCCCCTGAACGTTTCTGAAAGGTTATCGGAGCGATGCTTGACCGCCGCGCTTCATTCACGATATACCTTTCGAAAGCGGTTTCGGAGTTTTCGAAATTGCACCTCAGCTCGACACTGCCGTCGCTCGCCGACCGCATCCACTCACCGAAGAGTCCTGGAGGCAATCCCATGCACACCACCCGACGCCGTGCGTTCCGCCGCACGGCCACCATCCTCGCCGTCACCGGCCTGCTCGCCGTCCCGCTCGCGGGCTGCGCAGCCGGCGACGACACCGCCGGCCCGAGCGAGGAGATCCCCGCGGAAGGCGTCGACGACGGTTCGACGCTGACGCTCTGGACCCGCGCTCCCATCGAGCGCCAGGCCAAGCTGCTCGTCGATGCCTACAACGACTCGCACGAGAACCAGGTCGAGCTCACGGTCGTCCCGAACGACGACTACGTCGCCAAGGTCGGCGCGGCCGCCGGATCCGGAGGGCTGCCCGACCTCTTCGCCGCCGACATCGTCTACGTGCCCAACTGGGCGCAGCAGGGGCTCTTCGCCGACCTGTCCGAGCAGATCGACGGCCTCGACTTCAAGGACGAGATCAATCAGGGCCATCTCGACGCCGGCACCGTCGACGACAAGGAGTACGTGCTGCCGTTCGCGCTCGACCTCTCGATGCTGTTCTGGAACAAGGAGCTGTTCGCCGAGGCCGGCCTCGACCCCGAGAAGGCGCCGGCGACGCTCGAAGAGTTCTCCGAGGCCGCGCAGGCGGTGCAGGCTCTGAACAAGCCCGACACCTACGGCACCGCCACGGGTCTGAACTGCGGCGGCTGCCTGGTCTTCACCTGGTTCCCCTCGGTCTGGGCCTCGGGCGAAGAGGTCATGAGCGACGACGGCACCGAATCGCTGCTGAACGGCGACGCGGCTCAGGCTGTGTACGACACCTGGGCCGAGCTGGAAGAGGCGGGCGCGGTGCTTCCGAGCTCCACCGACGAGACCGGCCCGACGTGGACCGCGGCCTTCAGCGAGGGCAAGGTCGGCGTGATGCCGTTCCCGGCGACGCTCCTCCCCTCGCTGGAGTTCGACGCGGGCGTGGCCGGCATCCCGGGTGTCGACGGCGGCGTCTCGACGTTCGTCGGCGGCGACGGCATCGGCATCTCGAAGGACTCGAAGCAGTCCGCGCAGGCCTGGAACTTCCTCGACTGGATGATGTCCGAGGAGGCACAGGTCGAGGTGCTCGCCAAGGACGGCAACGCGGTCTCACGCGGCGACCTCGCCGACAACGAGTACGCGGCGGCCGACCCCCGCCTGGTCACGATCAACGAGGTCGCGGCGCAGGGCAGCACACCCGTGGCTCTGAACTTCCAGCAGGCGTTCAACGCGCCGGGCAGCCCGTGGCTCACGCTCGTGCGCAACCGGGTGCTGAACGGCGAGGACTCCGTCGACGCCGACAACGACGAGATCACCGCCATCCTCGGGCAGTGATCCTCCCGGCGGGCGGTGCCATGACGCGCCGCCCGCCGCTCCCCTCGACAAAGCGACAGCCTCCGACGAAAGAGAACCCGATGACCTCGACCGCACCCCCGCTGCGCCGCCGACGCGCGCGCACCGGATTCGGCGGCCCCGTGCAGGGGTGGCTGTACGCCGCCCCCACCGCGATCTTCGTGGCGCTGCTGTTCGTGGTCCCGCTGATCCTCGTGCTGCAGATGTCGGCATCCGACTGGCCGCTGCTCAGCGGGAACCAGGGGTTGAACTTCCCCGAGAACTACGTGGATGCCGTCAATCACCGTCTCTTCTGGGACAGCATCCGCTTCACCCTGCTGTACACAGTCATCACCACCGTGCTCCTGATCGGCCTGGGTCTCGGGCTCGCGCTGCTCGTGCAGGAGTCGACCCGCTGGAAGGGCCTCCTGCGCACGGCGTTCCTGATTCCGAGCGCCCTGGGCCTGGCATCCGCCTCGCTGCTCTTCTACGTGCTGTACTCCCCCATCGCCGGGCCCTTCGCCGGACTCATGAAGTCGTGGGGCATCACGTTCCTCGGCACCCCCGATGGCGCACTGTGGTCGACGATCTTCCTCATCGTGTGGCGCTTCGCCGGCTTCTACATGCTGCTGATGCTCGTGGGTCTGCAGGGCATCCCCGACGACATCTACGAGGCCGCGCGCATCGACGGCTCGAGCCGCTGGCAGACCTTCCGCTACATCACGGTGCCCCTGCTGAAGCCGACGTTCGCGCTCACGACCGTGATGTGCGTGACCGGGTCGCTCCTCGCGTTCGAGCAGTTCTACATCCTCACCAAGGGCGGCCCCGACAACAGCACGATGACCGTCGTGCAGCTGATCTACAACGTGGCCTTCCAGGGGCAGAACAGCCTCGGCATCGCCGGCGCCCTCTCGGTGATCGTGCTCCTCGCGCTCATCGTCATCAACGTCTTCCAGTTGCGCGCCTTCCGGCGTCCGGATGAGAGCTGACCCGCATGTCTCAGACACTGACCCGCACCATCGTCGCGCCGGACCATCAGCCGACAGCACCCCGATACCGCTCCACAGCGGCCCGCATCGTCTTCGGCATCCCGTACTGGGTGTTCACGACCGCCCTCGCGGTGATCTTCCTCTACCCGCTCATCTGGACCGGCGTCTCGTCTGTCAGCCCGATGGCGGGCACGAGCCAGACCGACGGCTGGGGGTTCGGCAACTATGCCGCCCTCGGCGAGTACCAGGCGGGCATCTGGGTCTACCTCGGCAACTCGCTGTTCGTCTCCGTGCTCACGGTCGCCCTGACCCTGTTCATCTCGCTGCTCGGCGGCTACGCCTTCGCCCGGTTCTCGTTCCCGGGTAAGAACGCGCTGTTCCTGCTGACCCTCGCGATCCTGATGGTGCCGTACGCGACCCTGCTCATCCCGCTGTACGTGATCCTCAACGCGGTCGGCCTGCAGAACTCGCTGGTGGGCGTCGCACTCGTGATCACCATGTTCCAGCTGCCGTTCTCGATGTTCATGATGCGCATCTCTTTCGAATCGATCCCGCGCGAGATGGACGAGGCGGCGATGGTCGACGGATGCTCCAGCTGGGGCGCCCTGTGGCGGGTGCTGCTCCCGGCGGTCAAGCCCGGACTCGTCACCGTCGGGCTGTTCGCGTTCCTCACGGCATGGAACGACTTCATGGCGCCGCTGATCCTCATCAACGACTCGAACCGCATGACACTGCCGCTCGCGGTCGCGAACCTCCGCGGGCAGGTGCAGGGTGTCGTCGACTACGGCGCCACCGAGGCGGGAGTCGTCGTGCTGGCGCTCCCCTGCATCGTGCTGTTCCTGATCCTCCAACGACACTACGTGCGCGGCTTCATGTCCGGCGCCTTCAAGGGATGACGATGTTCGACACCACTGCACCGGCTGCTCCGGTGGTTCCCACGCGCGGGCGCCTGCGCCCCCTCGGCCTCGACGACGTGCGCATCACGGGCGGATTCTGGGGCGAACGCCAGGCCGTCAACGGCACGGCGACCCTCGACCACATCGAATCGCGCCTGGAGTCGGAGGGCTGGCTGCCCAACTTCGATCTCGCCGCCGCGGGCACACTGCCCGAGGGGCGCCGCGGGCGGGAGTTCGCGGATTCCGAGATCTACAAGTACCTCGAGGCCCTCGCCTGGGAGATCGGACGGACGGATGCCGCGACCGATGCCCCGCTCGAGCAGCGTTTCCGCGCCGTGGTCTCGCGGGTGGGTGCCGCGCAGGAGACCGACGGCTATCTGAACACGCAGTTCGGGCGCCCGGGGCAGGGCGAGCGTTGGTCGGATCTGGAGTGGGGCCACGAGCTGTACTGCCTCGGACACCTCTTCCAGGCGGCGGTCGCTCGGCACCGCACCCGGCCGGATGCCGACGACGGACTCGTCGCGGTCGCCCGACGCGCGGCCGAGCTCGTCTGCGGCGAGTTCGGCACCGACGGCCGCGACGCGATCTGCGGTCACGCCGAGGTCGAGGTCGGACTCGCCGAGCTGGGACGGGCGCTCGGGGAACAGCGCTTCATCGACCAAGCGGCCCTGTTCGTCGAACGGCACGGCCGCGGTTCGCTCGCCGAGATCGAATGGGGCCAGGAGTACTTCCAGGACGACGTGCCGGTGCGCGCGGCCGAGGCGCTGCGCGGGCACGCCGTGCGCGCGAACTACCTGGCCTCCGGCGCCACCGACGTCGCGATCGAGCTCTCCGACGACAGACTGCTCGACGCGTTGCGCGGGCAGTGGGACCGCACGGTCGACCGCCGCACCTACGTGACCGGCGGCCAGGGGTCGCACCACCAGGACGAGGCGTTCGGCGCCGACTGGGAGCTGCCTTCGGATCGCGCCTACTCCGAGACCTGCGCCGGAGTCGGGTCGATCATGTTCTCGTGGCGGTTGCTGCTCGCGACCGGCGACACCCGGCACGCCGACCTCATCGAGCGGACCCTCTTCAACGTCGTCGCGACGTCTCCCGCGCCGGACGGTCGGGCGTTCTACTACGCGAACACCCTGCACCAGCGGGTTCCGGGGGCACCGGCCGACCCGGAGGGAACGTCGAAGCGCGCCTCCTCGTCGTTGCGCGCGCCGTGGTTCGAGGTCTCCTGCTGCCCGCCCAACGTGGCGCGCACCTTCGCGAGCCTCGCGGCCTATGTCGCGACGGCCGACGACGAGGGCGTGCAGCTGCATCAGTACGCGCCGGCATCCGTGCGCACCACGCTGCCCGACGGACGCGTGATCGCACTCGACATCGAGACCGGGTACCCGGCCGACGGCGGCATCCGCGTGACGATCGCGGACGACGCCGAGTTCACGCTCACCCTGCGCGTGCCGGCATGGGCAGCGGGCGCGACGGTGCGGGTCGACGCCGACGGCGAGAGCGCGCAGCATCCGGCTGCACCCGGCGTGGTCGAGGTGCGCCGTGCCTTCCGCACCGGTGATGTCGTCGAACTGACGCTGCCGCTGGCGGCCCGCGTGACGAGCCCCGATCCTCGCGTCGACGCCGTGCGCGGCTCGGTCGTGGTCGAGCGCGGCCCCGAGGTGCTGGCTCTGGAGTCTCTCGACTTCGGCGCCGATGTGGTCGACGCGGTGGTCGCCGGCGAGCCCGTCGAGTCCGGAGGTCAGGTGCGGATGCCGTTGCGGAACCGCGCCTCCGGCGAGGTCGCGGAGGCCCTGCTCGTCCCGTATCACGACTGGGCGCAGCGCGGTCCGTCCACGATGCGGGTCTGGATCCCGACGGCCTGAGTCACCCCCGTTTCGAATCGCGCAACTGGTCCCTTTTCCGACGGGGAAGGGACCATTTGCGCGACTCGAAAGGAGCTCGGGGCTACTCCCGTTTCCGGGTGACCGCCCGCTGCAGCAGCACGAACACGAGCAGGATGCCGCCGGTGATGATGGTGGTCATCTCCGGAGGGATGCCGCCATCACGGGTGATCAGCACGTTCATCAGGCCGAGAACCAGCGCACCGATGACCGAGCCCAGCACGTAGCCGTAGGCGCCGGTGAGCACCGTGCCGCCGATCACGGCCGCAGCGATCGCGTCGAGCTCCCACCCGATGCCGGTGATGTTCTGCGCCGTGCCGAGTCGTGCGGTGTAGAGCACGGCGGCGAGTCCGGCGAGCGAACCGCTGATCACGTAGACGAGCACCTTGGTGCGGTGCACGGGGAGACCCATCAGCAGCGCGGAGCTCTCTGAGCCGCCGATCGCGTAGACCGTCCGTCCGGTCCGCGTGCGGTGCAGGACGAAGAAGGCCACTGCGACGACGATCACCGCGATCACCACGGCCGGCGTGATGACGAGGTCGTTCACCTTGGGTCCGTCGACGATCTTGAGCTGCACGCCGATCCACCGGATCGGAGAGTCCTCGCCGAGGCGCTCCGGCTTGGTGCTCAGCAGCGAGGCGAGCCCGCGCCCGAGGAACATCATGGCCAGCGTCGCGATGAACGGCTGCACGTTGAAGTATCGGATGAGGACGCCGGACACCACGCCGAATGCCGCGCCGATCCCGATCATGGCGACGATCACGGCGAGCGCGTTCCAGCCCGCGTTCGAGAGCATCACCCCGGCCACCGAGGACAGCGCGATGATCGACCCGACCGACAGGTCGATGCCACCGGTGAGGATGACGAAGGTCAGCGCGACCGCCAGCACGATCAGGTGAGCGTTGTTGATGAGCAGGTTCGACAGCGTGTTGGCCTGCACGATGCGGCCGTAGGCGATCTCGCCGAACACGACCATGCCGACGAAGATGACCACCGAGGCGATGGTCGGCAGCACCGACGGGTTCGCCGTGACCACGCGTCGCATCCGGTCGAGGAGCGTCTCGGTCTCGTTCAGGGCGGGAGCCGCCGTCGCCACGCTCATGCGGCCACCTCCTCTTTCTGCGCGACCGGTTCGACCGGTGCGGAACGGCGTCTTCTGCGGAACCAGCTGCGCATGCGCTCGGACTGCAGAAGGCACAGGGCGACGATCACGATCGCCTTGAATGCCGGCGTGGCCGATGACGAGATGCCGAGGTAGAGGACGGTCTTGTCGAGCGTCGCGATCAACAGCGCTCCGACGAAAGCGCCGCTCAGCGAGAACTTGCCCCCGGCGAGCGATGCCCCGCCGATGACGACGGCGAGGATGGCATCGAGCTCCAGCTGGTACCCGGTGCGGGAGATATCGACGGTCATGACGCTGCCGACCGACATGATGCCGGCGACACCGGCCAGCACGCCGCTGAGGATGTACGTCGTCAGCAGGAGGCCCTTGGGCTTGATGCCGGCCATGCGGCTCGCCCGCGGGTTGATTCCGATGGCCTCGATCATGAGGCCGAGGGCGCTGCGGCGCACGACCCAGCCGACGGCGAGCACCAGCAGCACCGCCAGGATGAACACGACCGGGATGCCGAGCACGAAGCCGTTCGAGATCCAGCGGAACGCATCGTTGGACGCCGTGGTGTTCTGACCGCCGGTGATCACCTTGGCGATGCCGCGCCCGGCGAGCATCAGCACGAGCGTGGCGATGAACGGCTGCAGCCCGACGTAGGCGACGAGCACCCCGTTGACCGCCCCGAGGATACCGGTGATCAGCAGCGCGAGGCCGACGGCGCCGAGTGCTCCCCCCACCCCGGCCGACGGGTCGGCGGCACTGAGGAACTCCATCGAGACGGCGCCCGCGACGGCCATGAGCGAGCCGACCGAGAGGTCGATGCCACCAGTGGCGATCACGAGGGACATCCCGATGGCGATCATCATGATGGGCGCCGCCTGGCGCAGGATGTCGATGACGTTGCCGACCAGGTTGCCGTTGTTCGGGTTGATCGACACAGCCAGATACGTCGGGTCCTTGAGCACGTTCAGGGCGAGCAGCGCGACGATGGCGACGATCCCCCAGAAGAAGGGCTTGTGGATCAGGTCGCGCCAGATGGTGGAGCCGGTTGCGGCGGTCATCGCGCTGCCTCCTTGTCAGTGGTGTGAGCGATGCTATCCGGCAGCGCGCCGTCGGTTTCGTCGAGGGTCTCGGCCGCCGCTTCCACGCCGTGCGCGGCGATCACGTCGACGACCACCTGGGCGGTGACGTCCGGTCCGTTCTGGATCTCGCCGATCTTGCGGTGGTCCTTCAGCACGACGATCCGCTCGGACAGCCGGACCACCTCTTCGAGCTCGGACGAGATGAAGACCACGGCGACGCCCTCTTCCGCGAGTTCGGCCACCGCCTCCTGGATCTCGGCCTTGGCGCCCACGTCGATGCCGCGGGTGGGCTCGTCGAGGATGAGGAGTTCGGGCCGCGTCGCCAGCCAGCGGCCGAGCAGCACCTTCTGCTGGTTGCCGCCCGAGAGGTTCTTGATCATCCGGTCGGGATCGGCGGGGCGCACGTTCAGCTGCGCGATGTACTTCTCGACGATCGCGTCCTGCTCCTTGCGGGGCATGGGCCGCGCCCAGCCGCGCTCGGCCTGCACGGCGAGGATGATGTTCTCGCGCACGGTCAGGTCTCCGACGATGCCCTCGTCGCGGCGGTTCTCGGTCGAGAACGCGATGCGCAGGGCGAGCGCTTCGGCGGGCGACTTCAGCTCGACGCGGCGACCGTGCAGCTCGATCGTCCCGCCGTCGGTGCGGTCGGCTCCGTAGAGCAGCCGGGCGAGTTCGGTGCGTCCGGAGCCGAGCAGGCCCGCGACGCCGAT
Organism: Microbacterium maritypicum; assembly: GCF_041529975.1. NCBI lineage: Bacteria > Bacillati > Actinomycetota > Actinomycetes > Micrococcales > Microbacteriaceae > Microbacterium > Microbacterium maritypicum. The sequence goes on from NZ_CP168030.1 coordinate 3,682,054, forward strand.
CACCTCGCCGGGGCGGATGTCGAGGTCGGTGGGCTCGACCGCGCCGCGACGCGTGATGCCGGATGCGGACAGCAGCGGCTTCTCCTCGGCGTCACGGGGTGCGCGTCGACGGTTGCCGCCGAGCGACTTCAGCGCGTCGAGGTCCTTGCCGATCATGGTCGAGATGAGCGCGTGCCGGTCGAGGTCACGGGTGAGGTACTCGCCTTCGTAACGGCCGTTGCGCAGCACGGTGAGGCGGTCGCTGATCGCATAGACCTGATCGAGGAAGTGCGAGACGAAGAGGATCGCGACCCCCTGGTCGCGCAGTGAGCGGATCACGGCGAAGAGGCCGTCGACCTCGGCGGCATCCAGGCTCGATGTGGGCTCGTCGAGGATGAGGACCTTGGCCTTGATCGCCATGGCCCGGCTGATCGCGACGAGCTGCTGCAGGGCGATCGAGAGGGTGGAGAGAGGTCGGTGGGTGTCGAGGTGTCCGAGTCCGAGCCGGCTGAGGGCCTCGGTGGCCGCGCGATGAGTGGCCGACCAGTTGATGCCGAACGGACCGCGGCGCTCGTGCCCGAGCATGACGTTCTCGCCGATGGAGAGGTTCGGCGCCAGATTGACCTCTTGGTACACGGTCGAGATGCCGGCGTCCTGGGCGTCTCCGGCTCCGGTGAAGCTGCGCTCCTGGCCGGTCACGACGATCGACCCGGAGTCGATGCGGTAGACGCCGGTGAGGGCCTTGATCAACGTCGACTTGCCGGCGCCGTTCTCCCCCATGAGGGCGTGCACCTCACCGGGGAACAGGCGGAAGTCGACCCCGTCGAGCGCTTTCACACCGGGGAATCCGATCGATATCCCGCGCATCTCGACGATGGGGAGTTCTTCGTTCATCACTGTCTCTCCGTCCGGGTGCCCGGGTGGCGCGCTGCGGGCGCCACCCGGGCGGGGTGCCGGATCACTCCGGCGTCGGGTTCAGTACTTGCGGTCGGCCAGCACGGCCTGCGCGGCTTCGGCGGAGTCGAACGCCTCGCTCGGGACGACGATGTACGACTCGACCTCGTCACCGGCGAGCGCCTTCTCGACGACCTCCATCGCGGTCTCGCCGAACAGCGGGTTGTACTCGTGCACGTAGCTGAGCTGACCGTCGGCGAGCGCCTGCATGGCGTTCTTGGTGCCGTCGATCGTGGCGATCTTCACGTCTTCGCCGACGACGAGGCCGGCTTCTTCGGCCGCCTGCGCGGCGCCGAGGCCCATCTCGTCGTTCTGCGCGAACACGAGCTGGATGTCGTTGTTCGCCGACTTGAGCATCGTCTCGAAGACGCTCTTGCCCTCTTCGGCCGACCAGTTCGCGGTCTGCGCGTCGAGCTTCGTCAGCGCGGCGTCACCGAGGCCCTCGTCGAAGCCCTCGTTGCGCTCGTTCACGACGCCGACGCCGGCCGGACCCTCGAGCACGACGTAGTTGCCGCCATCGGGGAAGGTGGCGGCCGCCCACGTGCCGACCTCCTTCGCGACCTCGACGTTGTCGGGGGCGATGCGGGTGACGTAGAGGCTGTCGTCGTCGGGCTCGATGCCACGGTCGAGCAGGATCACCGGGATCTCGGCCTCCTGCGCTCGCTTGAGGGAGTCCTCCCAGCCCGAGGCCTCGGTCGCCGACAGCAGGATCACGTCGACACCCTCGTCGACGAACGACGTGAACGCGTCGATCTGCGACTTCTGGTCGAGGTTGGTGGCGGGGGCGTACTTGAGCTCGTATCCGGCGTCCTCCGTGAAGGTGTCCTGGATGTTCTGCTCGTTGGCCTCGCGCCACGCGCCTTCGGGGCCGACGGCGACGAAACCGACCGTGGTCAGCTCGTCGGAGCCACCATCGCCGCCGGCTTCTCCGTCGGTTCCTCCGGACGAGCAGGCGGCAAGGCCGATGGTGAGTGCGCCGGCTGCGACCAGACCGAGCGCGATGCGGATGCGCTTCTTCGCGGACATGTTCTCCTCCTTGAGATGCCGGTAGTCAGCCCGGCAATGGTGGACCTGACGTGGTCCCTTGCGTGAGTGCAGGACAGCGGCACTGCCTATCCTGCGGCGATGTTACCGGGAACAATTTCTGGAACACAAGGATTGTTCCAAAAATCAGGAATGTTCCAGCGGCGAGGTTCTGTTACCGATCACAATTCCGCGTCAGGACCGGGATCCGCGGCGATCATCTCCACCACGGTGTCGACCGTGACACCCGGCCCATTGCTGAGTTCGCCGATCTTCTCGCGGTCTTTCAGCACGATGATGCGGTCGCTCAGGCGCACGACCTCCTCCAGCTCCGAGGAGATGAAGACCACCGCCACCCCGTCGCCGGCGAGCTGACTGATCCGGCGCTGCACGTCGAGCTTGGCCGCGATGTCGATCCCCCGCGTCGGCTCGTCGAGGATGAGCACGTGCGGGCGCACGGCGAGCGCGCGCGCCAGCAGCACCTTCTGCTGCGTCCCCCCGGAGAGCAGTTTGACCGGTCGATCGAGGTCGGCCGGAGACAGATGCAGCGCCTCGACGTAGGTGTCGACGATCGCCGCCTCCTCGGCCGCCGACAGCGGGCGCGCCCAACCGCGCAGCGCCTGCAGCGACAGGATCATGTTCTCCCGGGCGGTCAGATCGCCGATGATGCCCTGCGTGCGTCTGCTCTCGGCCGACAGCGCGATGCGATGGCGCAGCGCGGCCGACGGACTGCGCAGTTCCACGCGTTCGCCGTCCACCCACAGTTCGCCGCTATCGGTCCGCGTCGTGCCGCTGAGGAGTGCCGCGAGCTCCGAGCGTCCGGATCCGCGGAGGCCGGCCAGACCGACGATCTCGCCCCGCTGCACCTCGAAGTCGGTCCGTTCGAACTCGCCCCGCCGCCCGACGTCCGTGGCGCGCATCGCGGGCTCTCCGTCCGAGGCGTAGTGATGCGCCTTGCGTTCCGAGCCGAGGGCACGCAGCCCGTCGAGGTCTTTGCCGAGCATCTTCGAGATGAGGTCCGCCCGCTCGAGGTCCCGCGTGGCGTACTCGCCGATCCGCCGACCGCCGCGGAGCACCGTCATCCGGTCGCTGATCGCGAAGGCCTGCTCGAGGAAGTGCGTGATGAAGAGGATGGCCACCCCGCGCTCCCGCAGACCGCGGATCACCCGCATGAGCGTGGCGACCTCCTCCTGGTCGAGGCTCGAGGTCGGCTCGTCGAGGACGAGGACCCGCGGGTCGTCCACGACGGCGCGGGCCAAGGCGACGAGCTGCTTCTGCGCCGGCGTCAGCATCGACAGCGGCGTCTTCGGATCGAGGTCGTCGAGCCCCAGTCGCGCCAGGGCACCCGCGGCATCCGCTCGCGTGCGCTTCCAGTCGATGCCGAAGTACCCGCGACGCTCACGGCCCAGCATGACGTTCTCGGCGACGCTGAGGTTCGGGGCCAGCTGCGTCTCCTGGAACACGGTGGCGATGCCGGCGGCGCGACTGTCGGCGACACCGCCGAACCGGCGCGGTTCACCCTCGACGAAGACCACGCCGGCGTCGGGGGCGCGGGTTCCCGTGAGCACCGAGACGAGGGTCGACTTGCCCGCCGCGTTCTCTCCCATCACGGCATGCACCTCGCCGGGGAAGAGCCGAAAGTCGACACCGTCGAGCGCCCGCGCCCCCGGGAACTCGACCGTGATCCCCTGCAGCCGGACGAGCGGCTCCGGGGTGGGCTCGGCGCTCACCGCCCCTCCCGCGGGGCGGCCGACGAGGCGCGCGGCACCAGCTCGGTCGGGATGCGGGTCAGCGCCGGGATCTCGCGCCCCTCGATCGCGGCACGGAGCATCTCGACGACGGCGATGCCGAGAGCCCCGAAATCCTGGCGGACGGTCGTGAGGGGCGGAACGAAGTGGCGGGCGAGCGGCACGTCGTCGAAGCCGACGACGCTGATGTCGTTCGGCACATCGAAGCCCTTGTCGTGCAGGCCGTGGATGAGCCCGATCGCCATGTCGTCGTTGGCCGCGAACACGGCCGTGTAGTCGGGGAGCCGCTGCAGACCCCTCGCGAAGTCATAGGCGAAGTCGGCGGACCAGTCCCCCACGACGATCGGCCGTTCGCGGATGCCCCACGACTTGGCTCGGGAGTGGAACGCCCGCTCCCTGGCGCGCGCGTCCAGCCAGTCCAGCGGTCCGGAGATGTGCAGGATGTCGCGGTGTCCGAGCGCGACGAGGTGATCGACCACGAGGGTGGTCCCGGCGTGCTGGTCGATCGACACCGTGAGGAAGGTCGGGTCCGCGTCGGCCTTGACGACGAGCATCGGCACGTTGATCGCGATCCTGCGCAGCGCGGCCACGGACGACGAGCGCGGAGCGATCACGCAGAGGGCGTCGACGCCCTGCGTGACGAGGTGGTCCACCGCCTCCTGCGGGGTGAGCGTGTCGCCTTCGTGGAGCGCGATCGGCGTGACCGAGTAGCCGGCCGCGCGCGACGACATCTCCACCGCGCGCAGGATGCTCGTGGGGCCGTACGCCACCGCGCTCTCGACGATCACGCCGATGCGCTGCGTGCGCTGGGTGGCCAGCGCTCTGGCGACCAGGTTGGGGCGGTAGTCGAGCTCTTCGATCGCCTCGAGCACACGCCGCCGCGTGTCGGGCTTGATGTTCGGGTGGTCGTTCAGCACACGCGAGACGGTCATGTGCGAGACCCCGGCGATCGTCGCGACCTGCCGGATGTTGGGCTTGTCCGAGCCGACGTTCACCATGCGCACCTCCGTCGGCTGCTCCGGTGAATGTTACCGAGAACAACCCAGGGGGTGCAACGACCTCCGCTACAGTCCGAGGCGCTCCAGGTACGGGTTCACCAGGCGGCGCTCCGGGTCGTAGCGGGCGGCGAGCGCGGCGAAGTCGTCCCATCGCGAGTACCGCGAGCGCGTCTCGGCACCGTCGAGCGTGAACACCTTGCCCCAGTGCGGGCGGGCGGTCTCGGGCAGCGCAGCCTCGATCGTCGGGAGCAGCGCACGAACCGCGGCCTCGTCGGGCTTCCAGGTGAAGTGCAGGCCGACGGCATCCGCCCCGTACGACGAGCTGAGCCACAGGTCGTCCGCGCGCACGGTGCGGATCTCGTTCACCAGCAGCAGCGGCGCGATCTGCCCGGCGAGGGTGCGCACGGCCTGGATCGCGGCGACCGCATCCGCGCGGGGCACGAGGTACTCGCTCTGGATCTCGGCGCCGGCCGACGGCGTGAACTCGAGCTTGAAGTGCGCCAGCCGCTCGAACCAGGGACCGGACACCCCGAGCTGCTCGGTGCACGCGACCGGGTCGACGCCGAGGATCGGATGCCGCTTGCTCACCGCCGGCACCGCGCCGAGCTTCTCGAACAGCGACTCCCGCGCGGCCTCGCGCGCCTCGGGCTGCCGCTGCTTGACCCAGATCTGGTCGACGAAGTCGGTGCGCTCCCAGGTCGAGAACAGACTCACGCTGGTGCCGATCGAAGTCACGTCGTCGAAGTCGGCGAGCACGGCATCCCAGTCGGGGCGCTCGAACACGTGCTGGGCGACCTCGTACGTCGGCTCGACGTCGAGCGTCACGTCGAGCACGGCGCCGAGAGCGCCGAGGCTCACGACCGCACCGTCGAAGTCGGCATCCCCGCGCTCGAGCGTGCGCGTCTCGCCCGACGGCGTGAGGATCGTCAGGCCCCGGACCGCACTCGCGAGCGAGCCGATCGCGTCGCCCGAGCCGTGCGTCCCGGTGGCAACCGCCCCGGCGATCGAGATGTGCGGCAGCGAGGCGAGGTTGGCGAGCGCGAGCCCCTCAGTCTCGAGCAGCGGCGCGATGTCGCCGTAGCGGGCGGCGCCTGCGACCTTCACCGCCGTGCGGTTCGTGTTCACCTCGAACACCGTGGGCAGCCGGTCGAGCGCGATGAGCACACCGTCGGTGTCGGCGATGTCGTTGAAGCAATGCCGCGACCCGAGGAAGCGCACCGGCCCTCCCTGGCCGAGCAGGGCACCGAGCTCGTCGACCGTCTCCGGTTGCGCGATCGTCGAGGCCCGGTACGTGAGGATGCCTGCCCAGTTGCGTTCGGTGGTCATGGCGCCATGATAGCCAGGGCAGCGGCGACTACATCGATGTACTCCATCCGCTCCCGGCCTCGACGCTAGGCTGACCGGATGACAGCGCAGCCGCCGCCCCGCGCCACGATGAAGGACGTCGCGGCCCTCGCCGGGGTGTCGACGAAGACCGTCTCGAACGTGGTCACCGGCACGGTTCCGGTCAACGAGAGCACGCGGTCGAAGGTCGAGTCCGCCATGGCGCAGCTCGACTTCGTGCCCAACCTCAGCGCGCGGGGGCTGCGCAAGGGACGCTCCGGGATCATCGCCGTCGCCCTCCCCGACCTCGCCACCGCATTCTCGGCCGAGCTCGTGCACCGCATCGTCGAGGCCGCGCACGAGCGGGGCCTCGCCGTGCAGATCGAGGAGACGGCATCCGAGCCCGAGCGCGAGAAGGAGCTGGTCTCCCGGGCGCGGGCGCACCTGGTGGACGGCCTCATCTTGAACCCGATCCGCCTTGAGGACAGCGTGCTGAAGTACGCCGACCGCCTCCCGCCGCTCGTGGTGATCGGCGAGGTGGAGCAGAACCGCGCGGACCACGTGCGCATCGACAGTCGGCAGGCCGCGGCCGATGCCACGCGTCACGTGCTCTCCCGCGGCGCGACCCGTGTCGCGGTGGTCGGCGCCGACGACGATCCGTCGATCGCCACGGCCACCAGCCGTCTGCGCCTCGAGGGCGTGCACGACGCGCTCCGCGAAGCGGGCCTCCCCCGGGATCCGGCCCTCGAGATCAACCGGCTGCCGTGGTCGATGGGCGGTGGTGCGGATGCCGTGCACATGCTGCTCGAGCGTCGCGTGCCCTTCGACGCGATCGTCGCGTTCACGGATTCGCTCGCGCTCGGGGCGCTGCACACGCTGCACGACAACGGCATCCGCGTGCCCGACGACGTGATCGTGACCGGCTTCGACGACGTCGAGTTCTCGCGGTACACCTCGCCGGCCCTGACCTCGGTGGCGTTCGATCGGCGGGCCTTCGCGATCGCGGCGCTCGGTCTGCTCGAATCGCGCATGGACGACCGGGCCGCTCCCCCGCGCGCCCTCACCCTCTCGCATCACCTGCTGGAGCGCGCGAGCACGCAGGGGCGCCCGCGCGGTTACCGCCCCTGACATCCGCCACTCCTGGGTCTCGATCTGATGCTTGCGTCGTCGATTACATCGATGTAATGATGAGGCGTCCCCCGCACAGTCACGAAGGAGTGACGATGACACCCCCACTCGATCTGTCCCGCCGGCAGTTCCTCACCGCCGCCTCGCTCGCCGCCGGAACGGCACTGCTCGCCGGTTGCGCGCCCGGCACGACCCCCGGCTCCGGCCCGCAGACGCTGCAGTTCTGGCACCTGCTCTCCGGCGGCGACGGCGTGACGATGTCGTCACTGCTCGATCAGGTCAACGGCGCGCAGTCCGCGTTCCGCATCCGCCCGACCGTGCTCGCCTGGGGCACCCCGTATTACACGAAGCTCGCGATGGCGGGCGCCGGCGGCCGCGCCCCCGACGTGGCGATCATGCACGCGACGCGCACGGTCGGCTGGGCGCCCGGCGGACTGCTCGACACCTGGGACCTCGACCGTCTCGCCGAGCTCGGCGTCGACAGCTCGACCTTCCCGAAGCCGATCTGGGAGAAGGGCTTCGTGGGCGACGACATGTACAGCGTCGCGCTCGACGCGCACCCCTTCGTGATGATGTTCAACACCGACGTGTGCGATGCCGCCGGGGTCCTCGACTCCGACGGAAAGCTGCAGGAGACGAGCTCGCCCGAGGAGTTCCTCGAGCAGCTGCGCACCGTGAGCGGCACCGCATCCGGACACGCCCTCTCGTACGGCTACCTCGGCGACGGCGCGCAGATGTGGCGCCTGTTCTACACCTTCTACTCGCAGCACGGCGGCGCCATGGAGCTGCCCGCCGGCGGGCCGGCCGTGATCGACAAAGACGTTGCGGTCGAATCGCTCACGCTCATGCAGACCTTGCTCGACGGCGAGATCGCGGCCGCCCAGAACGACTACGGCAACGCCATCGCCGAGTTCGCCACCGGCAAGAGCGGCATGCTCTTCACCGGAGTCTGGGAGCTGCGCACCATGCAGGCCGCCGGCATCCCGTTCGACGCGACCATGATCCCGACGCTCTACGGCACCCCGGCAGTGTACGCCGACTCGCACTCCTTCGTCCTCCCGCACCAGTCCAGTGCCGACCCCGTGCGCCGCGATCTCACCTACGAGTTCGTCGCCGACATGCTGAAGAACTCCTTCGGCTGGGCCGAGGCCGGCCACATCCCCGCGTTCCTCCCCGTGACCGAATCCCCCGAGTACGCCGACCTCATCCCCCAGGCGAACTACGCCGAGGCGGCACAGCACGTCGTGTACGACCCGACCGCGTGGTTCACCGGGTCGGGCTCCAACTTCCAGGCCGAGTTCGGTGCGGCCGTGCAGAACGTGCTGCTCTCGGGCGACGACCCGGCGGCCGCGATCGACCGCTTCGAGGCACGGGTGAACACCCTGCTCCGACAGCCGAACCCGGCAGACCCCGAAGGGACGTTCGGATCATGACCTCCGCCACCGACTCCACCCGCACGATCGTCACCGGGTCCCGCACCACCCCGCGCGGACGCCGCGCCGGCTCCCGCAACCGCGAGCAGCTCATCAGCTGGGTCTTCCTCGCACCGTTCCTCGTGGCCTTCGCCCTGTTCCTGGTCTGGCCGATCATCCACGGATTCATCCTCAGCTTCACCGACCAGTCCCTCACCGGGGCCGGCGGCTCGTTCATCGGATTCGCCAACTACGCCGAGGCGTTCGTCGATCCGAAGATGTGGCAGTCGATGGGCAACACCGTCTGGTTCACGCTGCTCTCCACGGTGCCCCTCGTCGTGATCGCCCTCGCGATGGCGGCCCTCGTCGACCGCGGCATCCCCGGCCAGTGGCTGTGGCGCCTGTCGTTCTTCATGCCGTTCCTGCTCGCCTCCACCGTGATCTCGCAGATCTGGGTCTGGATCTTCAACCCCCAGGTGGGCGCGGCCAACAACATCCTGGAGTTCTTCGGCCTCGAGCCGCTCGCGTGGCTGCAGAACCCCGAGACCAACATGCTGTCGATCGTCATCGCGACCGTGTGGTGGACGGTCGGCTTCAACTTCCTGCTCTACCTCGCGGCCATGCAGAACATCCCGCCGCAGCAGTACGAGGCCGCTTCCCTCGACGGCGCCGGCGCCTGGCGCCAGTTCTGGTCCATCACGCTCCCGCAGCTGGGACCGGCGACGGTGCTCATCCTGATCCTGCAGATCCTCGCCTCGCTCAAGCTGTTCGACCAGGCGTACCAGATGCTCGGCGGGGTCGCGAGCGACACCACCCGCTCGATCGTGCAGTACATCTACGAGGCCGGTTTCGTCAGTTACCGGTTCGGCTACTCGGCCGCCATCTCCTACGTCTTCTTCGCTCTCATCGTCATCCTCGGCGTCGCGCAGGCCCTGATCACGCGCCGCCGGAAGGAGCAGTTCTGATGTCCACCGCCACCGCCTCCCCCCTCGCATCCACCGCCACCGAGACGATCACGACGGCGTCGTCGCGTCGCCCCCGGCGCTCGCACCTGCCCGGACAGAAGCCGTTCGGGCCGCTCCGCATCACCGCGTTCGTCGTGCTGCTGCTCCTCGCCATCGGCTGGCTGCTGCCGTTCCTCTGGGCGGTCGCGACCGCGTTCAAGACCGAGACGGATGCCGCATCCGGCGACCCCGGCTGGATCGGCGCGAGCGGACCCACCATCGAGGCGTTCACCGCGATCCTCTCGCAGGGCAACGTCTACACCTGGGCGCTGAACAGCCTGCTCACCTCCGTGGCGATCACCGTGATCACCCTGGCGATCTCGGCACTCGCGGCCTACGCCTTCTCGCGCCTGGACTTCACCGGACGCAAGTGGCTGTTCGTGGTGATCATCGCCTCGATCGTCGTGCCGCCGCAGGTGCTGATCATCCCCCTGTTCTACGAGATGCTCGCGTTCAACATGGTCGACACCTACTGGGGTCTGATCCTGCCGCAGGTCGTGGCCCCCGCGATGGTGTTCATCCTCAAGCGGTTCTTCGACGCCATCCCGATCGAGCTGGAAGACGCGGCGCGCGTCGACGGCGCCGGCCGGTTCCGGATCTTCTGGTCGATCGTGCTGCCGCTCTCCCGTCCGATCATGGCCTCGGTCGCGATCTTCGTGTTCATCAGCGCGTGGAACAACTTCCTCTGGCCGTTCCTCGTGATCAACGACACGACGCTGATGACGCTGCCGGTCGGACTCCAGACCGTGATCAGCGCCTACGGCGTGCAGTACGCCCAGGTCATGGCGCAGGCGGTGCTCGCGGCGCTGCCGCTCATCATCGTGTTCATGATCTTCCAGAAGCAGATCGTCAAGGGAGTCGCGACCAGCGGCTTCGGCGGTCAGTAGTCCGCCCGCGGCATCCGTCCCCGGCATCATCGCCCCGCCCCGTCCCGGCCCACTCACAAGGAGAGCAATGTCTCAGGCCCGCATCACCATCGACCGCGACTTCACGATCGCCGACGTCCCCCGGAGGCTCTTCGGCTCGTTCGTCGAGCACATGGGGCGCTGCGTCTACACCGGCATCTACGAGCCGGGGCACCCGCAGGCCGACGAGCGCGGTTTCCGGCAGGACGTGCTGGCGCTCGTGAAGGAGATGGGACCGACCGTGGTCCGCTACCCCGGCGGCAACTTCGTCTCGGGCTACCGCTGGGAGGACGGCGTCGGCCCGGTCGAGGACCGGCCGGTGCGCATCGACGGCGCCTGGCACACGATCGAGACGAACGCCTTCGGCCTGCACGAGTTCATGGACTGGGCGAAGGAGGCGGATGTCGAGGTGATGGAGGCCGTCAACCTCGGCACCCGCGGCGTCGAGGAGGCGCGCGCGCTCGTCGAGTACGCCAACCACCCCGGCGGCACGTACTGGTCGGACCTGCGCCGCAAGAACGGCGCCGAGCAGCCCTTCGACATCAAGCTGTGGTGCCTGGGCAACGAGCTGGACGGCCCCTGGCAGATCGGCGGCAAGACCGCGACCGAGTACGGGCGGCTCGCCCAGGAGTCCGCCAAGGCGATGCGTCTGGTCGACCCGTCGATCGAGCTCGTCGCCGTCGGCTCGTCGGGGCGGACGATGCCGACGTTCGGCACCTGGGAGCACACGGTGCTCACCCACGCCTACGACGAGGTCGACTTCATCTCGATGCACGCGTACTACCAGGAGCACGACGGCGACGCCGAGTCGTTCCTCGCCGAGTCCGTCGACATGGACGCGTTCATCGAGGGTGTCATCGCCACGATCGACGCGGTCAAGGCGTCCGGCAAGCACACGAAGCAGATCGACATCTCGTTCGACGAGTGGAACGTGTGGGACCAGGTGAAGTACAACGACGTCGAGGCGAAGGAGATCGAGAAGGCCGGATGGCGTCAGCATCCGCGACTCATCGAGGACACGTACTCGGTGACGGATGCCGTCGTGGTCGGCACCCTGCTCAACAGCTTGCTGCGGCACGGTGACCGCGTGAAGATCGCCAACCAGGCGCAGCTCGTGAACGTGATCGCCCCGATCCGCTCGGAGGAGAACGGTCCGGCCTGGCGGCAGACGAGCTTCTGGCCGTTCGAGCGGATGGCTCGGCTCGCGAAGGGCCGCATCCTGCGCCTCGCGGTGTCGGCTCCGCAGATCGAGACGAAGCGCTACGGCGGGGTCGACGCTGTCGACGCGGCGGCGACCTGGGACGAGGCGACCGGACGGGTGGTCGTGTTCGTCGCGAACCGCTCACTCGACGAGTCGAGCGATCTGACGATCGACCTGCACGGACTCGGCGACCTGCGCGTGGTCACCGCCGAGACCCTGACGATCCCCGAGGGTGGCGACCGCCACACGTCGAACCTCGAGACCACGCCCGACAGCGTGCACATGGTGCCGCTCGGGGCCGCCGAGGTCGTCGACGGCGCCGTGCGCGCGACGCTGCCGCCGCTGTCGTGGTCGGTCATCGAGCTCGACGTCGCTCGGGCCTGAGACGTCCGGCGGGCTCGGCGACCTCGAGGTCGCCGAGCCCGCCGGGACGCACGCGATCACGGCGCTCAGGGCAAACCACTCTCAGGGCCAGTCGACGGCCTCCAGGACCGGCCAGGCGCCGTCCGAGGCGTTCGCGATGACGGTCCCCGTCACGCTCGATTCGGGGTCGTGCCAGGTGCGCGCCGAGACTCCGGCGTCGTACCCCTCGAGGATCACGGTGCCCGATTCCCATCCGCGCCAGAAGCCCCGCGCGTAGCGCATGTTCTCGTCCTCGACCTCGTTCAGCGGTTCGGTGAGCACGGCCAGCATCTGCGCGCTCACGATCCGGTGATCGAACAGCGCCGTCCAGAACGCGTGCAGATCGGCGGCCGTCGTGGCCGCGCCGCCGTCTCCGCTCCCGCGCACCGGCAGGTGGAGCACGTTCGTGCGGTCGTCGGTGTCGCCCAGGTACCCGAGAGCGAGATCCCCCGGCATGTCGTCGGTGCGGGGATATCCGCTCGACGCCATCCCGGCGGGAGCGAAGACGCGCTCCTGGACGAGCTCGTGGAACGGCGTCTTCGACGCGCGCTCCGCCACCAGCGCCAGCAGCACGAAACCGCTGTTGCAGTAGGCGAATCGCGAGCCCGGCGCGCTCACCTGCGGCCGGCCGTCGAGCACCGGCACGAACGCCTCGGTGTTGTCGAGCTCATGCAGGGGGCGGTCGATCACGTAGTCGGTGATCGAACCGCTCGACTCGTCGATGTAGTCGCCGATGCCCGACGTGTGGGACAGCAGGTGCTCGACCGTGACGGCGTCGTCGACGAGCGGGAGATCGTCGCCGAGGAAGGGCCTCACCAGGTCGTCGAGCGCGAGCGTCCCGTCATCGACGAGCGCTCCGATCGTGACCGCGGTGAAACCCTTCGCGATGCTGGCGACGCCGCACCGGCTCTCCGCCGCCATCGGCAGGCCGTGGGCGCGGTCCGCGAGCCCGTACCCGCGGGCGAACGGTTCTTCGCCGGGACGGTCGACGCGGATCACCCCGCTGAATCCATTGGCTTCGGCGGCCTCGTGCAGGGCCAGTGCGACAGCTGTTCTCGCAGTGGTCATGTGTCCGTACCCCTTCTCGTACTCGTCTTCGCTGACGGGTCTTCTCTTACTCGTTTCCGATCGCGGCGGTGGTCGCCCGCACGACCAGTCTGGTGGGTAGCGTGACGTGCATCTCCTCGACGGGCTGCCCGGCGAGGAGGGCGAAGACCATCTCGGCCGCCACCGACCCCAGCCGACGCATCGGCTGCTGGATCGTGGTGAGCGGCAGGGCGCGGCGGGAGGCCTCCGGCACGTCGTCGAACCCCACCACCGAGAGGTCTTCCGGCACCCGGAGCCCGAGCTCGTGCGCGACCTCGATCACGGCGATGGCCGAGAGGTCGTTCGCGGCGAACACGGCCGTGGGCCGCGAAGGCCCGGCTAGCAGGATCCGCGCCGAATCCCTCGTGGCCTCGAGCTCGTAGCGACCGGAGCGGATCAGATCGGGATCGACCGGGATGCCGGCGTCGCTCAGCGCGCGTCGATATCCGGCATCGCGCAGGCCCGCGGATCGCAGATCGGGGCGCCCGCCCAGGAAGCTGATCCGGCGGTGCCCGAGGTCGAGCAGGTGCCGGGTCGCCGTCAGCGCGCCGCCGAAGCTGTCCGACTCGACGGTCGGCAGGTCGGCGCGGCCGGTGTGCGGGTCGATCGCGACGACGGGGATCTCGGTCGACGCGCCGACGACCGTGGGGGTGACCATGATCGCGGCGTCGATGAGGGTACCGGAGAGCCGACTGAGTGACCGCCGCTCCCACCCTTCGCCCTGTCCGTGCCGCGAACCGCTGTACGCCAGCAGGTCGAAGGCGGTGTCGTGCACGGCTGCACCGACGCCCTTGAGGATCTCGGCGCTGAACGGCTCGAAGTCGGCCAGGAGCACCCCGATCACGCCCGTGCGTCTAGCCCGCATGCTGCTCGCCACCAGGCTCGATTCGTAGCCCAGTTCCTGCACCACATCGAGCACGCGCCGGACCGTCGCATCCGCTATCCCGTAGCGTCCGTTCACCGCCTTCGACACGGTCGACACCGAGACGCCGGCGGCCTTCGCGACGTCGTGGATCGTGGTTCTCCCGCTCATGGTCGCCCAGCGTATCCGGGGATGCCGCCCGGATGGAAACTGTTTTCGAAAACGTTTGACGGTCCTCACGAACGACAGCAGACTGCAACGCGACGCGGTCACACCCCCTGATGCCGCGGCGCCTGCAGAGACGCGGCGCAACTCTCGATGAGGAGAACCATCACATGAACAGCACACGGCGTTCCTTGATCTCCGCGGCCGCGATAGCCGCCGTCGGAACTCTCGCACTCAGCGGGTGCACGGCCAGCACCCCCGACGGCGGAGGTGGTGGCGACGCCGCCATGACGCTCTGGCACAACTCCACCACCGGACCCGGCGTCGAGTTCTGGGAGCAGACCGTCGCCGACTTCGAGAAGGAGAACCCCGGGGTCACGATCGAGATCCAGTCGATCCAGAACGAAGACCTCGACGGCAAGCTCCAGACCGCGCTCAACTCCGGCGATGCTCCCGACATCTTCCTGCAGCGCGGCGGCGGCAAGATGGCGGCGATGGTCAAGGCCGGCCAGCTCAAGGACCTGACCGACTCGATCACCGGTGGTGCTGCGGAGGAGATCTCCGACGCCGCCTACTCGGCCAGCAGCCTGGACGACAAGATCTACGCGATGCCGGTGGCCGTGCTCCCCGGCGGACTCTTCTACAGCCAGGATCTGTTCGACGAGGCCGGCATCACCGAGAACCCCACCACGATGGACGAGCTCGAGGCCGCGACCGAGAAGCTCAAGGCCGCCGGCATCGACCCGGTCGCCCTCGGCGCGAAGGATGCCTGGCCCGCCGCCCACTGGTACTACTGGCTCGCGCTGCGCGAGTGCAGTGCCGAGACGCTCGCCAAGGCCGCCGACGAGATGAACTTCGACGACGACTGCTGGGTGCGCGCGGGCGAAGACCTGCAGGCGTTCGCGGCCACCGAGCCGTTCAACTCCGGCTTCCTCACCACCACCGCCCAGCAGGGCGCGGGCAGCTCGGCCGGTCTCATCGCCAACCACCAGGCCGGCATGGAGCTCATGGGCGCGTGGAACCCCGGCGTGATCGGATCGCTCACGCCCGACCAGAAGCCGCTGCCCGACCTGTCGTGGTTCCCGTTCCCCGAGGTCGAGGGCGGCGACGGTGAGGCAGGGTCCATGATGGGCGGCGTCGACGGATACTCGTGCTCGGTGGATGCGCCCGACGCCTGCGTCGACTTCCTCAACTACCTCGGCACGTCCGACGTGCAGACCGCCTACTACAAGGCGTTCAACGCCCCGCCGGTGAACACGGTGGCGCAGGAGGCAGTGACCGAGCAGTACCTCAAGGACATCCTCGCGGCCTACAACGCGGCGCCGTACGCGACGCAGTGGCTCGATACGGTCTACGGACAGAACGTGGGCAACGCGCTCAACGTCGCCGTGGTCAACATGCTCGCCGGTCAAGGAACCCCGGAGGACATCGTCAAGGCCGTCCAGGATGCCGCAGCCAAGGCATAAGGCGGCCGCCCGGCTGGAAGTGATCCTTCTGGCCGGGCCCGCCCTCCTGGTCTTCCTCGCCTTCGTCATCTTCCCGGTGCTGATGGCGGGCTACTACGGCTTCTTCAGCTGGCAGGGCTACGGTCCGCCCACCGACTTCGTCGGGCTGAAGAACTATCTGACGATCCTGCAGGATCCGCTGTTCCACGATGCGCTGGCCCACAACGGGTTCATCCTCGTGTTCTCGCTCATCCTGCAGGGACCGGCGGCGATCCTCCTCGCGCTCCTGCTCAACCGGCGGATGCGCGGCCAGTCGCTGATCCGCGTGCTGATCTTCATCCCCTACGTGATCTCCGAGGTCGTGGTGGGCACGGGCTGGAGCCTGATGCTGCAGACCAGCGGCGCGTTCAACGACCTGCTGGAGAAGATGGGCCTCGGGTTCCTCGCGAACGACTGGCTGTCGAATCCGGACATCGCGATCTGGACGCTGATGGTGATCATCACCTGGAAGTACGTCGGGTTCGCGGTGATCCTGTTCCTCGCGGGGCTCCAGGGCATTCCGGAGGAGCTGCACGAGGCGGCCTCGATCGACGGCGCCTCGTACTGGCAGATCCAGTGGCGCATCACGCTGCCGCTGCTCGCGCCGACCCTGCGCATCTGGGCGTTCCTGTCGATCATCGGCTCGCTGCAGCTGTTCGACCTGGTCTACATCATCTGGGGGCAGTACATCGCCTCCACCGCCGGCACCTCGACCATGGCGACCTACATGGTCTCCGAGGGGCGCAACGCCGGCAACTTCGGGTACGGCAACGCGGTCGCGGTCGTCCTGTTCCTGATCTCGCTCGTCGTGGCACTGATCTACCAGCGCGCGGTGCTGCGTCGCGACACGGACGGCGCCCTCACCGGCGCCCCTGCACGGAAGAAGAGGACGACGCGATGACCGCCACCTCGGTACTCGTCACCCAGCGACCCGGACGCGCCGGGCGCCCCGGACGCGCTCCGCGCCCGCGGCCGCCCTGGGCCAACCCGACCGTCTACTTCGTCGCGCTGATCGTCGTCGGGCTCATGCTCGCCCCGATCGCGTACATCATCATCGGCGGATTCCGCACGAACGCGCAGATCACGACCGACCCGTCGGGGATGCCGCAGCCGTGGGTGTTCTCCAACTACTTCGACGTCATCACCGGTGGCGTGTTCTGGCGGCAGGTGCTCAACTCCACCATCGTCGCCCTCGCCACCACGATCGGCGTCGTCGCGCTGGGGCTGATGGCCGCGTACGTGCTCGCCCGCTATCGGTTCGCCGGCCGCGGAGTGCTCTACGCATTCTTCGCCGCGGGGCTCATGTTCCCGCTGACGGTCGCGATCACCCCGCTGTACATCGTGGTGCGCAGCCTCGGGCTGATGAACTCGCTCGGCGGGGTCATCCTGCCGCAGATCGCCTTCGCCCTGCCGACGACGATCATCATCCTGGTCCCGTTCCTGCGCGCCATCCCCGACGAGATCCAGGAGGCGGCGTTCATCGACGGATGCAGCCGGATCGGGTTCTTCTGGCGCATGGTGCTGCCGCTCTCGATCCCCGGCGTGATCACCACCGGCATCCTCGCGTTCATCGGCAGCTGGAACGGATACCTCCTCCCGCTGTTCGTGCTCAACGATGCGGCGGCGTTCACCCTCCCGCTCGGCGTGCAGTCGTTCGCCTCGCAGTATTCGGTCGACACCGCGAAGGTCCTCGCCTTCACCTCGCTGTCGATGATCCCCGCCCTGATCTTCTTCAGCCTCTTCGAGCGCCGCATCGTCGGCGGACTGACCGGCGCGGTCAAGGGCTGACGATGTCGACGCAGACCCCACAGAAAGAGACGCACGTGCTCGCTCCCACATCCCGCCCCCGATTCTCCCCGCGCGTCGAGGGCCTCCTCGAGCAGATGACGCTCGAGGAGAAGCAGGCGCAGCTCGTCGGCTTCTGGGTGGATCAGGGAGACGAACTCGTCGCCCCGATGGCCGGCGAGAAGAAGACCTCCACCCGGTACGAGGATGCGACGGCGCACGGCATCGGCCACCTGACGCGCGTGTACGGCACGCGCCCGGTCGACCCGATCGAGCGCGCGCAGTGGCTGTGGGGCGAGCAGGCACGGCTGCAGCGCGAGACCCGGCTGGGCATCCCGGCCCTCGTGCACGAGGAGTGCCTGACCGGCCTGGCTGCCTGGCAGGCGGCGACCTTCCCGACCCCGCTGGCGTGGGGCGCATCCTTCGATCCCGAGCTGGTCGAGGAGGTGGGGCGGGCGATCGGATCGTCGATGCGGACACTCGGGATCCATCAGGGACTCGCTCCCGTGCTCGACGTCGTCCGCGATCCGCGGTGGGGGCGCGTCGACGAGTGCATCGCCGAGGACCCGCTGCTCGTGGGCACCGTCGGCACCGCCTACGTCCGCGGCCTGCAGTCGGAGGGCGTGCACGCCACCCTCAAGCACTTCGTCGGCTACTCGGCGTCCACCGCGGGCCGCAACCACGCGCCGGTGCACGCCGGGCGGCGCGAGATCGAGGACGTGCTGCTCCCGCCGTTCGAGATGGCCGTACGCGAGGGCGGGGTGCGCAGCGTCATGAACTCGTACACCGACATCGACGGGGTGCCGGTGGCCGCCGATCCGTACTACCTCGACGAGGTGCTGCGCGGACGCTGGGGCTTCGACGGGGTGGTCGTGTCGGACTACTTCGCCGTGGACTTCCTGCAGAGCATGCACCACGTCGCGGCCGACTCGGCGCAGGCCGCCGCGCTGGCGATCACCGCGGGGATCGACGTGGAGCTGCCCTCCCCCGACGCGTACACGACCCTCGCCACGCAGGTGCGCGACGGGTCGCTGGAGCAGAGCATCCTGGACCGGGCGGTCGGACGCGTCCTGACGCAGAAGGAGGAGCTGGGACTGCTGGATGCCGACTTCACGGTCGCGCCCGCCGCGATCGAACTGGATTCCCCCGAGCACCGCGCACTCGCCCGCCGACTCGCGGAGGAGTCGATCGTGCTGCTGAGCAACGACGGCGTACTGCCGCTGGATGCCTCCGGTGCGCCACGGATCGCGGTCATCGGACCGAACGCCGACAGCGCGGAGGCTCTCATGGGCTGCTATTCGTTCGTGAACCACGTGCTCGCGCACCACCCCGAGGTGCCCGCCGGCATCGCCCTGCCGAGCGTGCTCGACGGACTCCGCGCCGAGCTCCCCGCCGCCACGATCACCCATGTCGTCGGCGGCGAGGTCGAGGGCGAGGACCGCAGTGGATTCCCGGCCGCGGTCACCGCCGCTGGCGAGGCCGACGTGGCGATCGTCGTGGTCGGCGACCGGGCCGGACTCTTCGGACGCGGCACGGTCGGCGAAGGCAACGACGTCGACTCGCTGGAACTCCCCGGCGTGCAGCGCGCCCTGGTCGAGGCCGTCGTCGCGACCGGCACCCCGGTGGTCGTCGTCGCGCTCACCGGTCGCCCGTATGCCCTGGACTGGGCACTGCCGCATCGGGAGTCGGGCGCCGGACTGACCGCCGGCCTGGGGTCGGTGAACTCGCCTGCTCCGTCCGGCTCTGCCGCCACCGAGAAGCGCTCGCTCCCGGCGGCCGTGCTGCAGGCGTTCTTCCCCGGCGAAGAAGGGGGCCCGGCCGTCGCGGCGGTGTTGAGCGGGGCCATCGCCCCGTCGGGACGGCTCCCGGTGTCGCTGCCGCGGTCCGCGGGCGTGCAGCCCTATTCGTACCTGCATCCCGCGCTCGGTGGACGCACGGACGTGTCGAGCGTCGACCCCTCACCGGCACGACCGTTCGGATTCGGACTCGGCTACACGACCTTCACGCACGAGCAGCTGACGGCCGACGCGACGGTCGGCGCGGGCGCAGAGTTCCGGGCGTCCGTGCTCGTGCGCAACTCCGGCTCCCGCGCGGGCACCGACGTCGTGCAGCTGTATGCGCACGACGAGGTCGCGAGCGTGGCCCGCCCGGTCGCGCAGCTGATCGGGTTCCAGCGGGTCTCGCTGGAAGCGGGCGCGGAGCAGCGCGTGGAATTCACGGTTCCCACGGAGCGCCTCGCGTTCACGGGCGTCGACGGTGTGCGGAGGGTGGAACCGGGGCGGATCCGGCTGTGGGTCGGGGGCGCCTGTGACGACGAGGAGACTTCGACCGCGATCGAGATCGTCGGCTGAGAGCTCTCAGTACATCTCCCCGACGGGGACCGGAACGGCGAGCACGTTGCCCGGCTGCGCGAGCGGGCACGCCCAGGCCGGGTCGTACGCGCAGGACGGGTTGTAGGCGAAGTTGAAGTCGAGCACGATCGTGCCGCCTGCGGCATCCGATCCCAGGTCGGCGCCCTTGATCGTGTCGATCAGGTAGCGACCGCCGCCGTACGTTCCGCCCTCGCGCCCGGCGAGCGCGTCGCGCACCGGGATGAACAGGCCGCCGCCGTAGGTGGTGAGTCGCCAGACGTCGAGCGATCCGGCATCGGGGATCTCGACCCGGCCGATGCGCTCGAACGGTACGACACCGTCGGTCCCCGTCGCGAAGTCGAAGCCCCCGGGGTCGGCGGGCAGGATCGGCAGCTCGAAGCGCCAGTCCGGATCGTAGGACGCGAGGGGCAGACCCTCGAACAGCGGCCGGTCCTCCGGCAGCAGCGGCGTCGCGGGGTGGTGGAGCATCAGCTCGTCGCGCTCCATCCGCCACAGCTCGTGAGCGTCTTCAGGCGAGTCGGCGAGACGCACGGCGTCGTACAGGGCGAAGACCCGTCGGCGCCAGTCGGCGACCTCGAGGGCGGTGCGGGCGCTCGTGCGGGTGCTCGTCATGCGTCCAGGCTACGGGCCGGGCCGCGGGTGTGAGGCGGATCCGGCGATCATCTCCGCGTACCCCTCTTCGTAGGTGGGGTAGTCGAGACGCCCGAGCAGCGAGTGGAGCAGCGACCCGTCGTACACGAACCCGCGCGGGCCGTCGGATGCCTCGTCGGGTGGAACAGCGACGCCCAGCTCCCCGGCGAGGAAGCGGACGACGTCGCCGAGAGGTGCCGGTCGTTCGTCGACCGCGTGCACCAGCCGCGGCGCATCGTCGGTGCGCAGGAGCAGGTCGAGCGTGCGCACGAGGTCGGTCTCGTGGATGCGGTTCGTGAGCCGGGAGTGGTCGACCGCCGCGCCCTCGCGGACCTTGCGCAGCAGGAACTCGCGACCGGGACCGTAGATCCCCGCCGGTCGCACGACCACGGCGTCGAACAGTTCGGCCGCCGCCCGCTCGCCGTCACGGAGCCCCCGCGAGCGCTCGGTCTCGGCCGCGGGCTCGTCCTGCTCGGTGAGAGGACGGTCGGCCGTGAAGGCACTCCCTTCGAAGACACCGGTCGACGACACGAACACGGTGCGAGCGGGCATCGCCGGCAGGACATCCCGAAGGTGTCCGAGTGCCGTGCGATAGGAGTGTTCCGCGGCGCCCGGCGGCAGTGTGATCACGACCGCATCGACCGCGGGCAGCGGGGCCGTGAGCGGCTGCGCGAGATCACCGCGGATGCCGACCACGCCGGCGGGCAGCTCCCCGTCACTCCGCCGCAGAGCGAAGACCTCAGCGCCGTCGTTGAGAAGTCGGGGTGCGAGGCGCGCGCCGAGCTTGCCGAATCCGACCAGGAGTGTGCGCCGCGGCGCCGGGGTGGTGTCCATCGGTTCCAGGCTCCCACAGGTCCCACACACGTAAGAAGCGCCGCACCCTCCGAAGAGGATGCGGCGCTTCGACCGAGCAACGGGAGTTACTCCGCGACGGCGATCTTCTTGGCGTCGTCCGTGTTGAGCACGCGGAACAGGATCGCGGCGATCACGGCGCCCACGACCGGGGCGGCGATGTAGAGCCACAGCGAGCTCCACGCGAAGTGACCGCTGACCGAGAGGCCGAGCGCGACGGCCGGGTTGAAACCGCCGCCCGAGATCGAGCCGACCGTGGCCGCACCGACGAACACGGTCGCACCGATCGCGAGACCGTAGAACGAGTTGCCCGCGGTGTCCTTCGACGTGGCCGTGTTGAGCACGACCCACACGAGGATCAGCGTGAACAGCGCCTCGACGAGGAACGCCGGGCCGACCTCGATGACCATGGCCTCTTCACCGGCCGGCCAGACCGACATGCTGACGAGTGCGGCCACCGCGCCACCGACGAACTGTGCGATGAGGTAGGCGATGAAGTCGGCGACGCTGAGGCCGCCGCGCAGGAACACACCGACCGAGACGGCCGGGTTGAGGTGGGCGCCCGAGATGTGACCCGTGGAGAACACGAGCACCATCAGGGTGAAGCCGATCGCGAGGGGCGTCAGCGGACTGTCGCTGTTCACCGCCGCGATGATCGCGAGAACGAAGAGGAAGGTGGCGACCGCTTCTGCGAGCGCCTTGCGTGCCGTACCAGTCATGAGAGAGCCCTTTGCTTGGGAATTCCGGAGAGGGGAAGTCACCCGTTTGCCCGCGCACCCTGGCCGACGCACCCCTCGTGCGGCACCGACGCTATCGCTGCGCGCACCGGAATATCGGGAAGCCGCGCGGTATTGCTGTGAATTCCCTGAACTCAGGTGCGTGCCCCGATCGCGGCGACATCCACAGCGTCCGGATGCCGGAATCACGCCGGTGATGTCAACCCCGTGGCCCGCGCTCCCCCCTTCCCCGTAGCGTGCGAGGATGACCACCGAGACTGCCTCCGGCACCGAGGCACCCACGCGGCTGAGACGAGCGATCACCGGGCCGCTGCTGTTCGCCTTCATCCTCGGAGATGTGCTCGGTGCGGGCATCTACGCGCTCATGGGTGTGCTCTCCGAGAAGGTGGGCGGCATGCTGTGGGCGCCGCTGCTCCTGGCGCTGCTGCTCGCCATGCTCACCGCCGGCTCCTACGCCGAACTGGTCACCAAGTACCCACGCGCGGGCGGGGCCGCGGTCTTCGCCGAGCGCGCGTTCCACAGCCCGCTCGTCTCGTTCCTCGTGGGCTTCAGCATGCTCGCGGCGGGTGTGACCAGCGCGGCGGGGCTCGCCATCGCGTTCGCGGGTGACTACCTGGGCACCTTCCTCGACCTGCCGACCATCCCGGTCGCCATCGCCTTCCTCGCCCTGGTCGGACTGCTGAACGCCCGCGGCATCCGCGAGTCCCTGGGGGCCAACCTCGTGATGACCGCGATCGAGCTCAGTGGACTCGTGATCGTCGTCGCCGTGGTCGCGATCTTCCTCGGCGGCGGAGGCGGCGACGTGTCGCGCGTGACCCAGGCGCCCGAGGGCACGAGCGTCGCCATGGCCGTGCTCTCGGGAGCCGTCATCGCGTACTACTCGTTCGTCGGCTTCGAGACCTCCGCCAACATGATCGAGGAGGTGAAGGATCCGCGGCGTACCTACCCGCGTGCCCTGTTCGGAGCACTCATCACCGCCGGCGCCGTCTACGTCTTCGTCGGCCTCGCGAGCTCGATCGCCCTCCCGCCCGCCGAGCTGCAGGAGTCCAGCGGCCCGCTGCTCGCCGTGGTCGAGGCCACCGGCGTCAGCATCCCCTCCTGGCTGTTCAGCCTCATCGCCCTCGTCGCCGTCGCGAACGGCGCCCTGCTGACCATGATCATGGTCAGCCGCCTGACCTACGGCATGGCCGAGCAGGGCCTGCTGCCGCCGGTGCTCGGCCGCGTGCTCCCGAAACGGAAGACACCGTGGGTCGCGATCCTCACCACCACCCTCGTCGCGATGGGGCTCACCCTCGTCGGCGATCTGGCGACGCTCGCCGAGACCGTGGTCCTGCTGCTCCTGGTCGTCTTCCTCAGCGTGAACATCTCGGTGCTGGTCCTCCGGCGGGATCACGTCGAGCACGATCACTTCCGGGTGTGGACGTTCGTCCCTGTGCTCGGGATCGCTTCGTGCATCCTGCTGCTCACCCAGCAGCGCGCGGTCGTCTGGCTCTTCGGTGCGATCCTGCTCGCCGTCGGCGGCGTCCTGTACCTGCTGGCCCGTTGGAACCGGAAGCGCACCGGCGGCGCACCGCTCAGGACCACCCAGACCCCTGACACCGAAACCGACCCGAAGGAGAATCATGAGCACGCCTGAGAACAGCGCCGAAGACATGACGAGCGCCGAGAAGCGCCACGATCAGCTCACCGCTGCGCCGGATGCCACCGAGGCCGACGCCGCCCCGCGCATCGAGGTCAGCGAGCACGACGGCAACACCCGGATCGACATCGCCCCCGACGCTCCGGTGCGTCCGGGGCCCGGCCCCGGAGTCGAGGCCGACGACTGAGCCGCGGTTCAGACCCCGGCGGTCGCGCCGGTCCGCTCCCGCGTGGTCGTGACGGTCGCGAACCCGCGGGCCGAGAGGATGCTCTCGGTGCGGCGCATGAGATCCTCCCCCGACACCGCGGCGAGCGCACCGTGCGCCGGGATGGCGGAGGTGGTCGTCGCATCCGTCACGAACTCGACCTCGAAGCCGAGGTCGGCGGCGATACGTGCGGTCGTCTCGCAGCACTGCTCCGTGCGGATGCCGCAGACGACGACGCGGCGGATGCCGGCACGCCGCAGTCGCTCCTCGAGGTCGGTCGAGCCGAACGCGTTGACGGTGGTCTTCGTCAGGGCGTCCTCGGAATCCCGAGGTTCGAGTTCCTCGATCACCCGCACGAACCCGTTGGCGGGATCGAACACGCCCCCGGTCCCCGGTTCGGAGTGGGTGACCCACACGACCGGGTCGCCGACTTCGCGGGCGTGCGCGACGAGGAGTGCGATGTTGTCGAGCACTGCCGGGTTCGCGGTCGCCGCCCAGTCGTCGGCGCGCTGGCGGAACGACTCCTGCGCATCGATGACCAGCAGGGCGGTGTCGGGAGAAGTCGTCATGGACTCATCGTGATCGCCGCCGAGGCGCCGGGCAAGATCCGATCCGGCCAACGACCGCACGGTTCCGGACAGCGTCAGAGCCAGCCCTTGCGCTTGAACACCGCGTACAGGGCGAAGCCCAGCACGACCATCATGCCGATGGCCATCGGATAGCCGAGCAGCCAGTGCAGCTCGGGCATGTGGTCGAAGTTCATGCCGTAGATCGTGCCGACCAGCGTCGGCGCGAAGAGGATCGCTGCCCAGCCCGAGATCTTCTTGACCTCGTCGTTCTGACGGATGCTGAGCTCCGTCATCCGCCGCATCTCCTCGTTCTGCCGACGGGCCACGATCGTCGACTCGACGGTGAGGGCGTTGTCGAGCACGGTGCGGAAGGTCGTCGCGCGGTCGCTCACCCGGAGCGTGTGATCGAGCACGTCGCGCAGGTAGCTGCGCAGCTCCTCCCCCACGAGGTACTTGTCCGAGCCGCGCAGCAGCGCCTCGAGCATCCCGGAGAGCGGCTGCGTCGCGCGCTGGAAATCGATGACCTCCCTGCCGAGCTCGTAGATGCGCTGCGTGGCATCCACGTCTGCCTCGAAGAGCTGGCTCTCGATCTCGTCGATGTCGTTCTCGAGTCCTGCGAGGACCGGCGCGTACTCGTCGACCACCTCGTCGAGGATGGCATACAGCACGGCTTCGGGACCATGGGCGAGCAGCGCCGGGTCGTTCTCCAGCCGGTGCCGCACGCGTCCGAGGTCCGGAGATTCGGCATGCCGGATCGTCACGACGAAATCAGGGCCGACCAGCACATGCACCTCGCCGAACTCGACCTCCTCGGCCTCGTCGAGGTAGCGAGCCGGGCGCAGCACCATGAACAGCACATCGCCGTACCGCTCCAGCTTGGCGCGCTGGTGTCCCGACAGCGCGTCCTCGACGACGAGGGCATGGATGCCGAATTCGTCAGCGACTTCGCGGATCTCTTCCTCGCTGGGCCGGTACAGCCCGATCCAGCTCATCCCGCCGCGTTCCCGCATGCGCTCGAACGTCTCGCTCAGGCTCTGCGGATTCTCGGTGCGCACACCGTCCACGTAGATCGCGTTGTCGATGATCGCCATCGTCGCCCTTCCCTTCCGCACCGAGGTCGGGCCGGTGATCACTCCGCAGGCGGCACGCAGGCGAGCGCGGACTTCGTGATCGCCTCGTGGTACTGCTCCGCCGTGAAGGGGAGCCCGAACTCCGGCGCGGTCTGACCGGACGCCGCGGGGGCCTTCGACGCGATCGCCGCGAGCTCCCACGACAGCTGCTGCGCGATCGCCACGCCGGCCGTCGAGTCGTTCAGCACCACGGCGACCGTGAACCCGGTCGTCGGATCGGAGTATGCGGCCGTGGCGTAACCGGGAACCGAGCCGTGCTGACCGACCATCGAGCCCACGAGGAACGCCCCACCCGCGGTCTGGAACCAGGAGGGGTCATGTGCGCCGGCCGGGAGCGGGCTGCCGAAGCGGGCCGGAGTGTCCTTGGTGCGCAGCACCTGCTTCGCCTCCGCCTGGACGTAGCGGCCGAGGTCGGTGATGTTCGAGACCACGCCGGAGTCGGTGTAGCCGGAGCTGGCCGACAGCGTGGTGATGTCGACCGGGGCGGCGCAGTTGTAGCCACCCTCGACGGCCGACATGTAGTGCCCGTTCATCGGGGTGTCGCCCGGGGCGGCCGGCGTCGAGCCGGGAAGCGAGGTGGCGGCGAGCTCGAGCGGCTCCGTGACGTACTCCGCGATCAGCTCGGATGCCGACATGCCCGTGGCCCGCTCCAGAGCGAGGCCGAGGAGGAGGTATCCCGCGTCGGAGTCGCGGAAGGTCGTCGCCGGTGCCACCCTCTCGCGGCCCAGCCCGTAGCCGGCGAGCTCCAACGGAGCCCATATCCGCTCCGGGGTGTTCAGCAGCGCACCCTTGATCGTCGGCTCGGACGATCCGGCCCCGCTCGTGCCGTTGCACAGGTCGAGGAGCGTGACGTCCTTCATGTCGGCGACGCCCGAGACGTACTTGGGCACCTTGGCGTCGAGTTTGACGGTCCCCTCGTCGGCGAGGGCGTAGAGCACATCGCACGTCATGAGGCGGGTCACGTCCGCGACGCGGAACGTCATGTCGGTGGACAGTTCACCGCCGTCGCGGTCCTGTGTGCCCGATGCGGTGACCCAGCTGCCGCTCCAGGGGACCCAGACGCCCACGATGGCCCCGGAGGCGCCGGACGCGGTCAGCGCGTTGTCGACCGCCGCCTGCATCGCGTCGACCGTCGCATCGGGCAGAGCGCCGTCGACCTGAGCCGGTGGTGTGTACGTGAAGGAGCCTTCGGAGGAGCATCCGGTGAGGACGAGAGCGAGCACGGCCGCACTGGCCGCTGCGGCGCGCCAACGGCGCGACGAGAGAAGCTGCATGTAGAACCCCCGAGGATGTGTCTCCCGAGTCTAGAACGCGGATCCTGAAAGACGGCCCCGCGCCGGGCGATCCCCCCGCGCGCGTAAGGTGAGAATCGTGCCCCACCTCTTCGACGCCGACGTGATCACCGCCGTTCTCCGCCACATGAACGGCGACCACACCGACGATAATCTGCTCATCGCCCGCGCCTTTGCCGAGACCGACGCCGAGATCAGCGAGTCCGTCATGACGGGCTTCGACGGCGATGGTGGAGTGTGGGAGATCACCGCCGGCGGCGCCGCGTCCGAGCTGCGCGTGCCGTGGCCCGGAGGACCGATCGCCGACCGCCCGTCTGTGCGTCGCGAGGTCGTGGCGCTCTACGACGAGGCCTGCGCCCGCCTCGGTGTCGAGCCTCGCCCGCACGCCTGATCGTCGCGGAGGCGGGTCTCCGGACGACTTCCGACAACTCCGGGCTTTCCTCTGAGGTAAGGCTCCCCTTACACTGAGGTCATGCCCGAGATCCTCTCCTTCTCCGCCGCCCTGCGCGAGCGCTCGTCCGGATCCCACTCCCGCAGCGAGACCGCCGGCTTCATGTCCGACCTCCTGAAGGGCGAGGGCTCCCGCGAGGACTACATCTCGCTCGTCGCTCAGCACTACTTCATCTACGAAGCACTCGAGAGCGCCGGCGACCGCATGCGCCAGGACCCGATCGCCTCGGTCTTCATCAGCGACAAGCTCACCCGCCTTCCCGCGCTCGAGGCCGACCTGGAGTTCCTCCTCGGGGCCGACTGGCGCGAGCAGATCGTGCCGCTGCCGACCACGCAGCGCTACGTCGACCGCATCCGTCAGGTCGGGGCGACCTGGGCCGGCGGCTTCGTGGCACATCACTACACGCGGTACCTCGGCGACCTCTCCGGCGGGATCTTCATCGGCCGCGTGATGGCCCGTCGCTTCGGCTTCGAGACCAACGGCATCGGCTTCTACCTGTTCGACGACATCGCCGACCCGTCGGCCTTCAAGGACGTGTACCGCGAGCAGCTGGATGCGGCACCGTGGGACGACGCCGAACGCGAGCGGGTGATCGACGAGGTGCTCCTCGCCTACCGCTTCAACACCGAGCTCTTCGAAGACCTCGACCGGGCGCGCGCCGCGGCCTGAGGCGCCGGCGTCAGCTCTTCGGCAGCTCCGGTGTCGACGCCGCGAGCCAGGCGTCGCGCATGAACCGGCGCACATCCTCGTCCACCCGGATGTCGCGGGGTCGCAGCGGGCGCGAGAGGTAGAGCCCCTCGAGCGAAGTCAGCCGGCTCAGCGCCACGTACGTCTGCCCCGGCGCGAACGCCCCGGAGCCGAGGTCGATGATCGCGCGCTCGTAGGTCTTGCCCTGCGACTTGTGGATCGTGACCGCCCAGGCCAGCCGCAGCGGGAACTGGGTGAACTCGGCCACCACGTCGCGCGACAGCTTCTTGGTGTTCTGGTCGTACGCGTAGCGGAACCGTTCCCACACGGCGGGCTCGACGTCGACCTCCTCGCCGTCGATGTCGACGCGCACCGCGCTGCCGATGATGCGCACCACTGTTCCGATGGTGCCGTTGACCCAGCGGGGCGGCTCTCCGGACATCGCCGTGTCGTTGCGCAGGAACATCACCTGCGCGCCGACCTTGAGCTTCAGCTCGCTCTCGGCCGGCAGCGACGCCTCGCCGCGTCCGAAGTCGCCGCTGACCTCGGCGCGCGCGGTCTGCTCCTTGCCGGGCAGCGCAGCAAGGTGCCTGCTGTTGATGCTGTTCACGATGTCGTTGCGCGTGGCGAGGGTGATCATCGGCACCTCGCCGGGCTCCGGCTCCGGCGGCGTCCGCGCCCCCTGCGTGTTCAGAACGCCGGCGATCTCGGCGGTGACCCGTCCGTAGCGCACGGCGTTGAGCATCGCCTTGAACCCGTCGTCGGACTGCCGGTGGATCTGCACCAGCTCCCGCACGTGCAGCTCGGCGCGGGTGTCGACCTCGAACAGGCCGCCCTGATCGGAGATCCCGGACCCGCCGGCCCACACCTTGGCGTCGAAGAACCAGAACGAGCGGTAGTGGTCCTGCACGTAGCGCGCCTCGTCACCACGAGGGGGGACGGGCGCCAGCTGGTACGGGTCGCCGAACATGACGACCTGCACGCCGCCGAACGGTTCGCCCCTGCGGCCTCTGGCCTGGCGCAGGGAGCGGTCGATCGCATCCATCAGGTCGGCGTTGACCATCGAGATCTCGTCGATCACGAGCGTCTCGATGGCGTTGAGGATGCGCCGCGTCGCATCGTTCTGATCGATGTCGGCATCACCGATCAGGCCGATCGGCAACCGGAAGAGCGAATGGATGGTCTGGCCCTCGACGTTGAGCGCCGCGACACCCGTCGGCGCGCAGATGGCGATCTGCTTCTTGGTGTTCCAGGCGAAGTGCTGTAGCAGCGTCGACTTGCCGGTGCCGGCACGCCCGGTGATGAAGACGTGCTCGCCGGTGTCCTCGATGAGCCGGAACAGCTCTTGCTGCTCCTCGGACAGGGCGGGAAGGGACACGGCACTCACAGGGGAAGCAGACGGAAACGGGGCGCCACCCATGCTACGTCCCGGCATCCGCCCGGGGCCGCCGACGCTCGGCGTCCCCCCAGGACGCCCTCCTAGACTGACGCCATGGGACGGGCCGGCACGCGCGCGCCCCGGCGATCGCGCCTGGGCGTCGATCTGGCGATGCTGGCCGTCGTCGGGCTCATGCTGGTCGCCGCACTCGGTGCCGGCGGAGCGACGCTGTACCAGCAGTTCTACGGTCCGTCCGCCTTCGTGGTCCGCTATCTCGACCTGCTCTCCGCCGGTCGGGCCGCCGATGCGCTCCGCATTCCCGGCGTCGCGATCGACCGCGAGACCCTCGAGAAGGCGGGCATCGACCCGACAGCCTCGGAGGCGATGCTCCGACGCTCGGCACTCGCACCGCTGACCGATGTGAAGGTCGAGTCGGAGAAGCCCGCAGAGGGCGGCACCGCGGTCACCGTGAGCTACCAGGCGAGCGGCCACTCCGGCACGAGCACGTTCCTGATCGAGCAGGACGGCTGGGCGGGCGTGACCCCCAACTGGCGCTTCAC
This sequence comes from Microbacterium maritypicum, assembly GCF_041529975.1. Taxonomy (NCBI): domain Bacteria; kingdom Bacillati; phylum Actinomycetota; class Actinomycetes; order Micrococcales; family Microbacteriaceae; genus Microbacterium; species Microbacterium maritypicum. Next base: position 3,712,015 of record NZ_CP168030.1, read on the forward strand.
CACCAGCCCACTCGCCGTGATCGACCTCACCGTGCGGGGCGCCGACCAGTTCGCCGTGAACGGCTTCGAGGTCGACCGTCGCCAGGTGTCGGCCCTCGGGCCCGAGGCGGGCGCGCTCGATCCCCTGCCGCTTCTGGTGTTCACCCCCGGGCTCTACTCGGTCACGGTCGACACCCCGATCGCGACCGCATCCGGACACGGCGTGCTGGCCGACACGCCCCTGGCCGTCACGCCGCTCGACGTGCAGACCGAACCGACCGAGGAGTTCGTCAAGGTCGTGCAGCAGCAGGTCGAGCAGTTCCTCACCGAGTGCACGACGCAGGAGGTGCTGCAGCCGACCGCCTGCCCGTTCGGACTGCGGGTCACGAACCGGATCACCGCCCCGCCGAAGTGGTCCATCACGAGCCAGCCTCAGGTCACGGTGATCCCCGACGAGGGCCACTGGCAGATCCCGACCACCGAGGCCGTGGCGCACATCGACGTCGAGATCCAGTCGCTGTTCGACGGGTCGATCGCACCGCTCTCCGAAGACGTGCCGTTCCAGCTCAACGGCACGATCGTGATCCTGCCGAACGGCTCGGCATCGATCAGGGTCGGCGCACCGGGCGACGTCCCAGTCGACTGAGGTCCCGGTCGACCGGGTCCCTCTCGACTGAGTCCCTGTCTACTGAGTACGCGCGCGACGGGTCTCAGCGGCCTTCGCGCTCCTCGCGGCGCTGATCACGCTCGGCGAGGGCGGCGAGCTTGGCGTTGTACTCCTCGAGCTCCGCGTCACCCGTGCGATCCGCGTGCCGGTCCGCCCGACGCTGCAGCTTGGTGTCGCTGCGGCTCCACTGGATGGCGACCGTGATCGCGAGGATCAGCGTCGGGATCTCCCCGATCGACCACGCGATGCCGCCGCCGACGTACTGGTCCTGCAGCGGGTCCACACCCCAGTCGCGACCCATCGCCCCGAACCAGTCGGCGACCATCAGCCCCTCCTGCATCATGATCGCGATGCCGAAGAACGCGTGCATCGCCATGACGGCGATCAGCGTGATCAGGCGCCCGGGATACGGCAGACGGTACGGAACCGGGTCCGCGCCGATGAGGCTCATGACGAACAGGTAGCCCGAGATCAGGAAGTGGATGACCATCCACTCGTGCCCGAGATGCTCGAACATCGACCAGCGCACGAGATCGGTGAAGTAGAAGGCCCACAGCGACAGGATGAAGATCGCCGCCGCGACGAACGGATGCGTGACCACGCGGGCGAACGGCGAGTGCACGGCCCACATGATCCACTCGCGGCCGCCACGGGTGCCGTCGTCGCGCTTGTGGATGGCACGCAGCGCGAGGGTGATCGGGGCCCCGGAGACGAGCAACAGCGGGATCGCCATCGACAGCATCATGTGGCCCATCATGTGGATGCTGAACAGGTACTCCTGGTACGCGTTGATCGGCCCGCCGGTGACCCAGACGAGCAGCAGCGCCCCCAGCACCCAGAAGACCGTGCGATGGATCGGCCAGCGGTCACCACGCCGATGCAGGCGCCACACGCCAGCCAGGTAGAAGAACAGTCCGAGGCCCGCGGCGATGAGCCAGAGCACGTCGATGTCCCATGCCGTGAACCAGCGCTCGAGGGTGAGCTCCGGCGGCAGCGTCGCTCCGGTCAGGATCTGGGCGGGCGTCTGCAGGAAGGCGGCGGTCTCGCCGGTGGGAGGGGGCGTGCGGGCCAGCGCGGCCGCGGCGCCGGAGGCGAGGCCCATCAGCGCGACCTCGCACAGCACGAGCAGCCAGAACCAGCCGGCGGCACGGGCTCCGGCGAGCTTCGGGATGAGGCGCGCGCGGTACCAGGCGCCGAGCAGGCCCATGCCGCCCAGCAGCGCGACCTTGGCGAGCACGATCCAGCCGTAGGGCGTGGTCCACAGCGCGTTCCAGTCGCCGACGGCGACGATCGATCGCGTGACCCCCGACACGGCGACCACGGCGAAGGCGGCGATCGCGAGCGACGAATAGCGCCCGACGAGCCTCGCGGTGTCGACGTCGGCACGTCCGCGCAGCAGGATCAGCAGCAGAAGTCCGCCGAGCCAGACGGCGGCGCCGATCGTGTGCAGCAGGATCGAGTTGACCGCCATGTTGTGCCCGGCGAGATCGCCCGCGTGACCCTGCGTCGCGAGTGGGAGGAAGGATGCCGCGGCCAGCAGCGCCGTGATGAGCGTGGGCGTCCATGAACGCCAGGCGAACGCGAGCACCGTGATGATCGCACCGAAGAGCGTCGTGATGAGCCAGGACTGGCCGAGCGGCAGTTCCAGCAGGAAGCGGCCCAGCTGCGTACCGAACTCGCGCTCGATGCTGAGCTTCGGGTTGAAGGCGGCCATGAAGGCGAGGAACCCGGCGACGCCCGCCGAGATCGTGAACACGGCGGCGCCGACCGAGGCGATGTTCAGCGCGGCGTCGAACGAGCGGTCCCCCGCGCGCAACCCGAACAGGGCCAGTACCAGGGAGCCGAGCATCACCGCACCGGACATGTTCATCACGAGCTTGGCGATCGGCGTGCCCCAGAGCACGAAGGGACCAGGGTCCTGCAGGAGCGGGGGCTTAGCGCCGCCGCCGACGAGGAGCGCGAGCGTCAGGGCGACCAGTGCCGCGACGAGGAGGATGACGATCCCGGCGATGCGATACGCCGAGATCCGACTCGTCGACTCGCTGCGGGAACTCACCCCTCCAGCCTAGGCGCGCCCGGAGGGAGGAAAGCACGAAGGCCGCCCCCGTCGGAACGGGAGCGGCCTTCGATGAGGTGCGGTCGATTACTTGACGGCAGCCTTGAGCTTGGAGCCAGCGGTCACCTTGACGCGCTTGCCGGCCGGGATCTTGATCTCGGCGCCGGTCTGCGGGTTGCGGCCCGTGCGAGCAGCGGTGTCGACCTGCTCGAAGGAGATCCAGCCCGGGATGGAGACCTTGCTGCCCTTGGCAACAGCGTCGGAGACCGTGGCGAACAGCGAGTCGAGGACACCGGAGACGGTGGCCTGGCTCTGGCCCGTGGCGCTTGCGATGCTCGCGACGAGCTCGGTCTTGGTGATGGACTTGTCAGCCATGTCATCCTCCAGCGACGAGATCCCGTCGCATCGTTGTGGGTATCGGAGCGGATGCTCCTGGTCTAGTGACCGCCTCGAATGTATCAACCACCACCCGCATTTCCGCGTCATTTCGCGGGTTTTGGGCAATTACTGGGCGTGTCGCACCACTTTGGCCACTCCAGTCACAGATTCGAGGGTCGTCAACGAGCGCGGTGCGCGTCGATCACGGCCCGGGCGGTGCGCTCGAACGCCGGGCTGACGCGGCCTTCGCCGTCGAGATATCCGCCGACGAGCGCGGCATCGCGCAGCAGCACGAGGGAGGCTGCGACCTCCTCGGGACGCTCGAGATCGGCCGCCTCGGCGACCTGCTGCAGCGTGGAGCGGAACCACTCCCGGTGCTCGTCGATGAGCTGCCGCACGGCCCCACCGGCATCCGGATACTCCGCGGCCGCGTTGATGAAGGGGCAGCCCCGCGTATGGTGTTCGCGGATGTCGGCCGCGATGCCCTGGACGACCGCATCCAGCAGCGCGTCAGGATCGGAGACGGTCGCTCCCGCCTCCGTGAACATCGCGCGGAGCATCTCGTCCTCGTGGCCGAGATAGGCGAGCACGAGGTTCTCCTTGCCGCCGAACTGCTTGTAGAGGGTGGCGCGGGTGACCCCGGCCTCCTCGATCACACGGTCGACGCCGACCGCGTGGATGCCCTGTTCGTAGAAGAGGCGGGTGGCGGCATCGATCAGCCGTGCGCGGGCGGGGCTGGGGCGCTTCGTCGTGGTGTCCATGATCTTCCTCTCATCGTGTCATCCGAACCCCGGCATCCGAATCCGTTTTCCCGGTTTGGGGAATAGGTTGTGGTAGATAGAACGTTCGGTCGACTATCAGAGTAACGCACTTCCGATCAGCGGGAGCCGAACAGAGAGAAGAAGATCATGAACACCACCGACAAGACCCCCATCGTCCTCATCCACGGGCTGTGGATGACCCCGACCAGCTGGACCACCTGGGCCGAGCGCTTCCGCGCGCAGGGCCACGAGGTCATCGTCCCGGGATGGCCCGGCATCGACGACCGCTCGGTCGAGGACATCCGCCGCGACCCGTCCGCCCTGAAGGGCATCGGACTGAAGCAGATCGTCGACCACTACGAGCGCATCATCCGCTCGCTGCCCGTGAAGCCGATCGTCATGGGCCACTCCTTCGGCGGGGTCATCACGCAGATGCTGGCCGACCGCGGCGTCGGCGCGGCATACGTGGGCGTCGCCCCGGGACAGACCGCCGGCATCACCACCCTGCCGTTGTCGACGCTCTGGACCGGTACCCCGATCCTCGCGAACCCCTTCGGCCGCAACGGCGCCAAGCCGCTGTCGAAGCGCCACTTCCACTTCACGTTCGGCAACGACCTGAGCCGCGCCGAGTCCGACCGCCTCTGGGAGGAATCGGCCGTGAACTCCTACAACCGGGTCTTCTTCGAGGGCGTCGCGTCCGCGTTCAACGAGAAGGGCGGCGTCACGCACGTCGACTACGCGCGCACCGACCGGGCCCCGCTGTATGTGATCACGGGTGAGATCGACCACGTCGTGCCGCCGGCGATCGGTCGTGCGATCGTGCAGAAGTACCGCTCCACCGGCAGCCCCGCCGTCGTCGAGTACAAGGAGTACCCCGGGCGCACCCACCGCCTGGTCAGCCAGGACGGCTGGGAAGAGATCGCCGATGAGGCCCTCACCTGGGCCGTCGCGCACACCACCGCCGCCGTCGCGTGACGCCGGCTTGCGCCGGGCAGGCTCGAAGACACGGAATGGAGGAGATCTCGCGGCATGAAGGAGTGGGTACGGCATCCGCTCCTTCATTCCGCGAGATCTCCTTCGCGTTGCGCGGGTGGTACGCCGTCATGCAACGTGCGCTCCTTGCGCAACGGCCTCCATGATCACCGACTGCACCTCGGGCCAGCGCTCCATCACCTGCTCGTAGCTGAAACGCAGCACCCGGTAACCCCGGATCAGCAGCTGCGCGTCATGCGCGATGTCCCTGGTCCGTTGCACCCCTGTGTGGGTCGCGCCGTCGAGCTGGATCACCAGCCGGTCACCGATGAGGAGATCGACCCGGCGATCCACGACCCACGCCTGCGGCAGCATCCGCAGCCCCATCCACCGGAGCCGATGGATGACGATGGTCTCCAGCCCGGAGTCCGCGAAGGGGCGCGCCCTCGCGAGAAGCGTTCGGGCGGGCGGCGGAAGCTCGAGGCCTCGGAGTCTCGCGTCATCTATGAGCCCCTTGTTCATCGCCGACTCCCAGATGACGAGGGCGGTCTCGAACGGCTGGCACTGCGCGATCAGAGCGAGGGCGTTCACGAGTTCGTCGACCGCGGCGTCCGGAGGACGCAGGACCACAGGCTTCGACCAGTGCACGACGACCTGCGACGGCACCCGAATGCGCGCAGAGTTCGGGCGGGCGGCGACGTGGAGCGCCGACTTCGCGGGAACCCAGAGCCCGTACCGCTCCGCCGCCGTCACGCAGCTCAGCACGACTCCGCGGGACACCGCTCCGACCGTCTGCGGATCGGCGTCGGGCAGCGCCACCCACCCCTGGCGCACGGTCGTGATCTCGCACTGCTCCTTCGACCGCCGCAGCGCGTACTCGCTCACACCGGCTTCTCGAAGCGTGCGCACTCGTGCGACTCCTCCACGACGGCTCAGCTCATCCACGGGATCCATCGAACGATCGTGCCCGCCCGCCTGGCGCAGGGGTGACCACCATCCCTGCAAGCGGGCACTGTTCTTCAGCGAGCGGTTACTGTGCAGGACAGCTCCGTGCGGAGCATCCGCTCCCGCGAACGCGTCCGCTCTCCCGCCGGGCACGTCTGATCTCACGATCTGAAGGAGAAAACACGGAGCGAAGGAGTGGATGCCGTCAGCAGGCCTTCAGAGCGTGAGAACTCCTTCAGAGCACCTGCGCGGCCCGCGCCCGCGCACCGAATAAAGGAGAAGACGCGGAATGAAGGAGTGGATGCTGCCTCGCGTCCTTCAAAGCGCGAGAAGTCCTTCACAACGCGAGGGCGCCCCACGCGAGGGCACCACAACGCAGGGGGCACCACAACGCAGGGGCACCACAACGCAAGACGAAGCGCAGGGGACGCAGAAGGGGCGAGGATCCGAAGATCCTCGCCCCTTGTCAGCTGAGACTTACCAGCTCGACTTGGTGACACCGGGCAGCTCGCCACGGTGTGCCATGTCACGGAAGCGGACACGCGAGATGCCGAACTTCGTGAGGACACCGCGGGGGCGGCCGTCGATGACGTCGCGCGAACGCACGCGAGCCGGCGACGCGTTGCGCGGCAGCTTCTGCAGGCCGACGCGTGCGGCCTCGCGGGCCTCGTCGGTGGCGTTCGGGTCGACCAGGGTCTTCTTCAGCTCGGCGCGACGCTCGGCGTAACGCTCGACGATGACCTTGCGCTGCTCGTTGCGAGCGATCTTGCTCTTCTTAGCCATTGATCAACGCTCCTCTCGGAATTCGACGTGCTGACGGATGACCGGGTCGTACTTCTTGAGCACGAGGCGGTCGGGGGTGTTGCGGCGGTTCTTCTTCGTCACGTACGTGTAACCCGTACCTGCCGTCGAACGCAGCTTGATGATCGGACGAACGTCCTGAGCCTTCTTGGCCATTAGAGCTTCACACCCTTCGCCTGGAGGTCCTTGACCACGTTCTCGATGCCGCGGACGTCGATCACCTTGATGCCCTTGGCGGACACGTTGAGCGTGATCTTACGACCGAGCGACGGAACGAAATACGTCTTCTTCTGCACGTTCGGGTCGAAGCGGCGCTTCGTCCGGCGGTGCGAGTGCGAGACATTGTGTCCGAAGCCGGGAACAGCTCCGGTCACCTGGCACACTGCTGCCATGATGTGACTCCTTCTATACCGTGAGACCGGACGGCCTCACCCAAGATCCCTTGTCTGCACGCAACCTCGACCCGCCGATCTCTCGGCCGCAGAAGGGGAAGCACGCGAACTGCGCACAGGAGTGTGCGCAGACAAAGAGTCAGTTTAGCACGGGCGGAGTGCCGTCGAGCGCCGCGGCCTCGGCCGCGCCCCGCCCCCAGCGGAAGGGCGACACGGTGGGGTCGCCATCGATCCAGAAGCGCCAGGGGAACGCGTGCGTGCCGGCGACTCCGGCGACACCGACGCGCGGGCCGCGCACCACGTCGTCTCGCTGATCACCCAACCACAGCTCGGCGCGGGCACCGTGCCGCTCCTCCCCCGTGACGGCGTCGATCCCGTCGTGCAGCGGATGCCGCAACCCGACGGCCTGACCGAGGCGTCCCGGCCCGCGGGCGAGGTCGCGAAGGGCGATGCGACCGAGAGGCAGCACCGCGCCGCGCCGCCGAGCCGCGGCATCCGCTCCGGCCACGATCTCGCCCGCGCGCAGCAGCACGCCGTCGCCCTGTCCCTCGGGCCCGCACACGACGTTGACGCAGGAGTGGATGCCGTGACTCAGGTACACGTACAGGTGCCCCGGCTCGCCCCACATCGTGGCGTTGCGGGCGGTCGGCCCCATCCGCGCATGTGATCCGGGATCCGCGATTTCGCCGGTGCCCCGCCCGTGGTACGCCTCGACCTCGGTGATACGCAGCCGCACCTCGACCGGGTCTGTGGCTTCGGGCCCGACGACGAACGTGCGCAGTTCCGCGCCGAGCAGTCGCGGCGCGACGTCGACGGCAGAGCCGCCCAGATCGGCGCGAACGGCACGGCGCAGGGCATCGCGCGTCGACATGTCAGAACCGCGGTGCCGTCTGGCACCAGGAGACGTCGAAACCGGTGAGGGCCACCATCTCCTTGCCCGACTCCATGTCGATCAGGTGCGTCTCGACGTTCTCGGGCAGCGGGAGCCGCATCCCGTCGTACGGGTTGTTCGCCAGGTCGGGGGCGATGGCCACCGCCGCGTACTGGCCGCTCGGAGATGCGCACGCCTGCAGGATCGAATCCGCCGAGCTCACCTCGACCAGAGGGGTGGCCTTCCCGTCATCGTCGACACGGATCACGGCCTGTCCGATCGGCAGCCCCGCCTCGTCGCGCGAGACCACATGCCGGAGCGTGCCACCGGGGAACGGGGTGATCGAGGTGGCCGTGCCGTAGTCGGGATCGGATGCCGCGAGCGGCTCCTCGGATCCGTCGGCGAGGTCGAGCTCGACCGCTGTGCCGTCGATCCGCTCGACGATCGCCGTGTACGTGCCACGGGAGATGCCCTGGATGGTCGCCGCGAGTCCGAGGGACTGCACCCCCGCGTCGGTCGAGCGGTCGACGAGGGAGAGCGCACCGTCGAAGTCGATGAACAGCACGGCGGCGCTGTCGGGCACGAACTGCCAGACGAAAACGCTCGCCTCCTTGCCCGCGACCTCGATGATCTGAGGGTCGTCCTTGCCGTTCAGCGACTGGGTGACCAGCACGCTCGCCCGACCTTCGTCGTCGCTCAGCTTGCGGTCGGAGTAGCTGTAGCCGACGAGGCCGCCGCGCTCGGAGACCTGGATCGCGCCCACGTCGCCCTCACCGGGAAGCTTCAGCTCACGCTGATTCTTCCCATCACGATCCATCACGAGCAGCCGGGACCCTTCGCCCTCCTCGACCGCGACGACGAGCTGGTTCGAGGTCGCCCGGAAGTCGTTGATCTTGTCGTGCTCGTAGACCGCCACCCCATCGCCCTTGAGGTCGGTGAGGAAGATCTTGTCCTTGCCGTCGACATCGCGGCGCAGGATGAAGATGTGGGATGCCGGGGTTTCGAAGCTCGTCGTCAGGGTCGTCGAGGGACCCCCACCGGCACCGGTGACATCGGCGACACGCACGGTGTACTTCGTGGAGTCGTCGAGCGGAACGGTGAAGCGCACACCGACGCCCCGGCCGGAGGCATCGACGGTGAACGGCACGGCCGGCTCGACGGTGACCTGCTCTGGATCGATGTCCGAGAGCGCCTGGTTCGCCGTGAGGATGACCCGGCTCCCGGACGATTCGATCGCCTGCGCGGTGTCGACCTGCACCTCGCTGATCCGTGGCCCCTGCAGGAGGCTCACGATCCCGAACGCGGTGCCGACGAGCACCAGGATGCCGAGGACCGCGCCGATCGTGAGGAGGAAGCGGCGCGACGTCGCGGGGGTGCGGGCAGGTTCGCGTGCGGACGGCTCGCGGGAATCGGCCGGATCGAACGCCGCATCGCGCGGCTCAGCCTCGGCCTCGGCTTCGGCCTCGGCTTCGGCCTCGGTGTCGGCGGCATCGGAAGCGTCAGGGGACGCGACGAAAGGGGCCGCACCCACGACGACGGGCTCCGTGGGGAGAGGAACGGACGGAATCGCCGTCGCCTCGGCATCTTCCCGCGCAGCAGCCTCGAAGGCGGCCATCTTGCGGGCGGCGGCTTCCTGCTCCGCGACCTCGCGATCGCCCGCCTCACGGACGGCGGCTTCGCGGGCAGCGGCCTCACGGGCGGCGGCCTCACGAGCAGCAGTCCCGCCCGCATCGGCACGCGGCTCCTCGGCGCTCGGCTCGGGCTCATGGTGCGTCGCGAGCGCGCGCTCGATCCGCTCGGCCTCGGCCGCCTCGGCTGCCTCTCTGGCCGCGCGCATCTCCGCACGAGTCTGCGGAACGGCGGGCACCTCGGGGCGATCGTCGTCAGTACTCATACGGATCCCCCGGCTCGTCGATCGCGACGACATCGGTCGGCTCGACACGGAGCTTTCCGTCGGCATCCGCGCGCACGGTCCCGGTGATCTCGACCCACTGTCCGGTCGCGTAGTCATCCGGATCGACGTCGACCGGGAGTGCCGCGGTCTGCGCGTCGATCACGCAGTGCGTGATGACCAGTCGGGTGAGGTTCACGCCGTCATCGCCCGAGGAATCGGGTGTCACGAAGCCCGTGAGGGTCACCGGTGCGCCGTCATAGGCGGCGGTGTTCGTGGCCGCGGCGAAGACGCTCGCCCAGTCCCCCACGCCGAACGTGGAGGTGTCGGCGACGCCGAGCGCGACAGTGTCCGACCCCGCGAACAGCGCGCTCTGCTCCCCCGCGCGCGACATCGCCAGCTCGACCGACAGCGAGGCCGGCGGCAGCACGAGTGCGGCCGCGACGACGCCCGTGGCGATCACTCCGCCCGCGACGGCACCGACACCCGCAAGAGAACGTCGAGGCGACGCGGGGTGCGAGCCGTGATCGGCATCATCCGAGCCCTCCGCGACCACCGGAGCGGGCCCGTGATCGTGCCCGTGATCGCCCTCCTCGCCGAGCGGGAGCGTGCACGACCAGATCGCGCCGGCCAGTGTCACGACCGCGGCGGTGCACGCGAACCACACCGACTCGGGGCTGATGTAGAGGTTGAGACGCCCGGTGAGGCCGAGGCCGAGCGTGACCACCGAGATCACGGCGGCGAGCCCCACACCCAGCCAGCGGGTGCCGAGCGCGCGGGCGCGGATGGCGGTCTGCTCAGACAAGGACGTTCACCCCGATCCCGATGGCGAAGGCCGAGGCGAGCACGATGCCCACGATGCCCACGAGGGTGCGCGTCGTGAACGTGGTGCGCATGAGCGCGAGCATCTTGACGTCGACGAGCGGGCCCACCAGGAGGAAGGCGACGATGGCACCGGACGAGAACGTCGACGCGAACGACAGCGCGAAGAAGGCGTCGACGTTCGAGCAGATGGCGACGGTCATCGCGAGGATCATCATCGCGACGATCGACAGCACCGGGTTCGACCCGATCGCCAGCAGCCATTCCCGCGGGATGAGCACCTGCACGGCTCCGGCGAGCGCCGAGCCGATCACCAGCGCGGGCATCACGGCGCGCAGCTCGACGAGGAACTGCGTCAGGCTGCGGCGCACCGGCGTGCCCGGTTCGTGCGTCACGCGGTCGCACGTGTCGACGAAGCGCTGCGTGAGCATGCCGTCCGGGTCGGGGTGGCGGCTGTAGATCCAGCCGATCAGGTTCGCGATCAGGTAGCCGCCGACGAGGCGGGCGACCAGGATGCCGCCGTCCCAGCCGAACGCCGCGTGCGTGGTGAGGATCACGATCGGGTTCACGATCGGCGCCGCGATGAGGAAGGTCATCGCCTCGGCCGGAGCGAGCCCGCGCATCATCAGCCCGCGCGCGAAGGGCACGTTGCCGCACTCGCAGACCGGGATCAGCATGCCGAGCAGCGACAGCACGGCACGACGGGCCCAGGCGCGCCGAGGCAGCCAGCGGTGGATGACGTCGGGCGGCAGCCACACCTGCACCACGATCGACAGCAGCACGCCGAGGATCACGAACGGCAGCGCCTCGATGAGCACGCTCAGCGCGAGGGTGAGGCCGTCCTGCGCGCGGGTGGGGAGGGCTGCGGGGAAGAGCGTGGGCACGAAGGCGTCGATCAGGAACAGCGCCGCGATGATGACGACGCCGAGACCGACTCCGATCCAGGCCGAGCGCGCGGACGGCGCCGGGCGATGCGTGTGACCGTGACGGGTCGCCGTACCTGCCGAGGGGCTCACGGGTTCGCAGCCCTTTCGGCGTCTCGCTTGTTCGTGCACGGCGTGCACAGCCCGAAGATGTCGACCACGTGTGCGGCATCCGTGAATCCGTGCAGTGCCGCGGTGCGGTGCGCCCACTGCTCGACGTCCTTGGCCTCGATCTCGACCGTCAGGCCGCAGGACCGGCAGATGAGGTGGTGGTGGTGACCCTGCGTCGTGCAGGCGCGGTACAGCGCCTCACCCTCGGGGCTCTGCAACGAATCGGCGTCACCGGAAGCGGCGAGGCCGGCGAGCGCGCGGTACACGGTGGCGAGGCCGATGCCGGTGTTGTCGTCACGCAGCGAGGCGTGGAGATTCTGCGCACTCACGAAACCGCGCGCGTCGGCGAGTGCTTCGCGCACGCGTTCGCGCTGCCAGGTGTTCCGCTGAGCCATGAGACGAGTCTAGGCCGCAGGGGTTGGCGAGGGCTGGGAGTGGACGCGCCCGCGCATGACTCAGGCCCGGACGCGCTTCACCCGAGCCCGTGTCTTCTGCACGATCCAGCACACGACGTAGATGGTGAACGACAGGGTCGTGATGTACGGGCTCACGGGCAGCGTGCCGGCGAGGGCGAGCAGGATGCCGCCGACGGCCGAGACGAATCCGAACAGGGCGGACAGCAGTGGCACCGCGATGGGGCCGGCCGTGACCCGCATCGCCGCAGCGGCGGGTGTGACCAGCAGCGCCATCACCAGCAGCGCACCGATGATGTGCACGCTCACCGCGACGATGAGGCCGAGCAGCACCATGAACAGCAGGCTCACGGCACGGGTCGGCACTCCGCGCGCAGCAGCCGATTCCGGGTCGAGCGAGTCGAAGCGCAGCGGGTTCCACATCACGAGCAGCCCCAGCAGCACGACCATGCTGATGCCGATGAGCCAGCCGAGGTCGGGGCTCGACACCGACACGATCTGGCCGGTGAGCAGGCTGAACCGGTTGGCGCTGCGGCCGTCGTAGAGGGAGAGGAACAGGATGCCGAGGCCCAGGCCGAACGGCATCAGCACCCCGACGATCGAGTTGCGGTCCCTGGCCTTGGCGCCGAGGATGCCGATCAGGATCGCCGCGATCAGGGCGCCGGCCAACGACCCGAACACCACGCTGCCGCCGAACAGCAGGGCGGCGGCGGCACCCGCGAACGACAACTCGCTCACGCCGTGCACCGCGAACGCGAGGTCGCGCTGCATGACGAAGACGCCGATCAGTCCGCCGACGATGCCGAGGACGGCACCCGCGATGATCGAGTTCGACAGCAGGGCGACAAGCTCGCCGTAGTCCTGGAACGAGAAGACGTCGCTCCAGTCGACCAGGGGCCTCATGCCGCTCCTCCGTGCTCGTGGTCGCCGTGGTCGTGGTGCGGCTCGGCATCCGGAACACCGACGACGACCAGCCGGTCGCCCGCGCGGAGCACGAACACCGGGGTGCCGTAGAGGTCGCTGAGCACGCGGGTCTGCAGCACCTCGTCGGGAGTGCCCAGGAGGAACCGGCCGCCCGCGATGTAGAGGATGCGGTCGACACGGCCGAGGATCGGGTTGATGTCGTGCGTGACGAACAGCACTGCGGCCTCGCGCTCACGGCGTTGGCGGTCGATGATGTCGGTCACGGCCAGCTGGTTGGCCAGGTCGAGGTTCGACAGTGGCTCGTCGCACAGCAGCAGCGCCGGCTCGTCGGCGAGGGCCTGACCGACCCGCAGCCGCTGCTGCTCGCCACCTGAGAGCAGGCCGACGCGACGATCGGCGAAGTGCGAGGCACCGACCGCGTCGAGCAGCCGGTCGACCTTGGCGCGGTCGCCGCGATGCGGGATCGGGAACCCGAACCGGCTTCCGCTGACGCCGAGGCCCACCAGGTCGCGGGCTCGCATGCTGGTGTCGGGGGCGAGGTTGCGCTGCTGCGGGATGTAGCCGATGCGGGAGTTCCCGCGGTGCACGGGCTCCCCCGCGACACGGATCGACCCTGAAGACAGCGGCTGCAGACCGAGGATGCTGCGCAGCAGCGTGGTCTTGCCCGACCCGGACGGGCCGAGCACCGCGATGAACTCGCCGGGCTGCACCGTCAGGTCGAGCCCTGACCAGAGTTCGCGATCCCCGCGCTGGAGCGCGGCGTCGGTGATCTCGAGGACCGGAGCGCCGCCGCTCACGGCTGGACAGCGGCGGCGAGGCTCTTGATCGCGTCACTCATCCACTCAGAGTACGACGATCCGTCCTCGAGCAGCTCCGTGAAGGCGACGACGGGGATGCCGGCGTCCTTCGCGGCCGCCTCGACGCGCTCGGTCTCCGCGCCACCGGTCTGCGCGTTGGTCAGCAAGGCCGTGGCCTGTCCGTCTTCGATCACCTTCAGCGCCTCGAGCAGCACGGCGGGAGCCACATCGGTACCTTCCTCGACCGACTCGGCGAACCCTTCGGGCGTGACGTCGGTGAGGCCGGCCGCGGCGGCGAGGTAGCCGGGCAGCGGCTCGGTCATGAAGACCGTGGCCCCTGCGGCATCCGTCTTGATGGTCTCGAGGTCGGCCTCGAAGCCCTCCAGGTCGGCGACGATCTCGTCGGCGTTGGCCGCGAACTCCTTCGCGCCGTCGGGGTCGAGCTCGGCCAGCTCGTCGGAGATCGCCTCGACGACATGGATCATCGTGTGCGGGTCGAACCAGACGTGCTCGTTGAAGCCCTCGATGTGGTTATGGCCTTCGTGACCCTCTTCACCCTCGGCGTGATCGTGGTCGTGGGACTCGTCGTCGGCGTGGTCGTGCTCGGCCTCGTCGTGGCCTTCGTTGCCGGGGAAGTCGTGCGAGAACTCGACCGCCGTGACGACGTGCGGGTCCTTCGCGTCCTCGAGCAGCGTGTCGACGAAGGCGTCGTAGCCGCCGCCGTTCTCGATCACCAGGTCGGCCTTCTGCACGGTGAGGCGGTCTCGCGCGGTCGCCTCGTAGGAGTGCGGGTCCTGCGAGGCCGAGGTGATGAGCGACTCGACCTCTACGCGGTCGCCGCCGATCTGCGCGGCGATGTCGCCGTAGACGTTGGTGCTCGCGACGACCGTGATGGTGCCGTCGTCGCCCTCTCCCGCTGCCGGGGTGGTGGAGCATCCGGCCAACGCGAGGGCGGCGACGGATGCGAGGGCGAGGGCGACGACGGGCTTCTTCATGCCTTCACTCTAAACGCTAATGAGAACCATTATCAAGTTGGGCGGGATGCCGCGCCCCGGGCGCGACGCCGCGGGCTCACTCCACCAGCAACGCGGGCTCCTCGAGCACGGAGGCGACGTCGGCGATGAAGCGGCTCATGCCGTCGCCGTCGATCACGCGGTGGTCGAACGATCCGGCGACCGTGGTCACCCAGCGCGGGCGCACCTCGCCGTCGACGACCCACGGCTTCTGGCTGATGGTGCCCATCGCCACGATGCCGGCCTCGCCGGGGTTGATGATCGGGGTGCCGGCATCCATCCCGAACACACCGATGTTGGTGATCGTGATCGTGCCGCCCTGCTGATCGGCCGGCGGCGTCTTGCCCTCGCGAGCCGTGAGCGTCAGGCGGTTCAGCGCCCGCGCCAGGTCCTTCATGCTCAGGTCCTGCGCGTCCTTGATGTTCGGCACGAGCAGGCCGCGCGGGGTGGCGGCGGCGATGCCGAGGTTCACGTAGTGGCGCACGGCGATCTCGGCACCGGCATCCGTCTCGATCCAGGCGGCGTTCACCATCGGCGTGCGACGAGCCGCCCAGATCACGGCCCTGGCCACGATGAGCAGCGGCGAGACCTTGATGTCGGCGTAGTCCGGCGAGGCCTTGAGCCGCTTCACGAGTTCCATCGTGCGGCTGGCGTCGACCTCTTTCCACACCGTCACGTG
Source organism: Microbacterium maritypicum (assembly GCF_041529975.1). Classification (NCBI taxonomy): domain Bacteria; kingdom Bacillati; phylum Actinomycetota; class Actinomycetes; order Micrococcales; family Microbacteriaceae; genus Microbacterium; species Microbacterium maritypicum. Next base: position 3,727,410 of record NZ_CP168030.1, read on the forward strand.
CGGAGCCGAGTACGCGCTCTGCACCATGGCAGAGGAGGTGGCCTTGCGCACACCCTTGACCGGGATGGACTCGGTGCGGTCGTCGCCGGCGGCGGAAGGACGCGTGGCGGTGATGCCGCGGGCGAGTCCGGCCGGAGCGGCCTGCGGCGCGGGCACGGTCTCCTCGCGCACATCACCCCACTCGGGCGTCTCGATGTTGCGGAAGACGCTCGCCTGTGAGGCGTGCTTGACCACGTCGTCCCGGGTCACCTCGCCATCGGCACCGGTCGCGGCGACCGCCGTGAGATCGACCCCGAGGTCGCGCGCGAGCTTGCGGATCGGCGGCTTCGCGATCACGCCCACCGAGGAGCGGACCGGACGCTCGGCCGCGCGCTTTCGACGCGAGGTCGCGCCGCCGCCCGTGCCGTAACCGACGAGCACCGAGCCGCCACCCTCCTCCGGGGCCGGGGTCTCGGCCGTGGCGACGACACCGGGGCCGGCGTCGTCACGCGCATCCGTGATGAAGGTGATGATGGGCGAACCGACCTCGACCGTCGCTCCTTCGGCGGCGAGCAGCTCGCCGACGACGCCCGCGTGCGGAGACGGCAGTTCCACGAGCGACTTGGCCGTCTCGATCTCGCACAACACGTCGTTGATCGCGACGGTGTCGCCCGGGGCGACCTTCCAGGCGACGATCTCCGCCTCGGTCAGGCCCTCCCCGACGTCGGGGAGGGTGAAGTTCTGCGTGTTCATGATTGATCCTCTCGTGGACCGTGTGCACAACTCCTCAAAAGCGAGGCGAATCGCCCTGACCCAGGCGCATCGGAGCCCCGCTCGCTGGATTTCTGAGGAGTTGTGAACATGGAACGTCGGTCAGTAGGCCAGGGAGCGGTCGACGGCTTCGAGGATGCGGTCGGCATCCGGGAGGTACACGCCCTCGAGCTTCGCCGGCGGGAACGGGGTGTCGTAGCCGGAGACGCGAAGCACCGGCGCCTCGAGCGCGTAGAAGGCGCGCTCCATGACGGTGGCCGCGATCTCGCCGCCGATGCTGGCGAAGCCCTGGGCCTCCTGCGCGTAGACCATGCGCCCGGTCTTGCGGATCGAGTCCAGGATGGGCTCGTAGTCGACCGGAGAGAGCGAGCGCACGTCGACGACCTCACAGCTCGTGCCCTCGGCTTCGGCGAGCGCGGCGGCCTGCAGCAGCGTGGTGACCATCGCGCCGTGGCCGACGAGCGTCACGTCACTGCCGGTCCGCACGACGCGCGAGGAATGCAGCGGAACGGCGGAGGCGTCGAGCTCGACCTCGCCCTTCTGCCAGTACCGGCTCTTCGGCTCCATGAAGATCACGGGGTCGTTCGAGGCGATCGCCTCCTGGATCATCCAATACGCGTCGTTGGGCGTCGACGGCGACACCACGCGCAGGCCGGGAGTGTGGGCGAAGTACGCCTCCGGACTCTCCTGGTGGTGCTCGACCGCGCCGATGTGCCCGCCATAAGGGATGCGGATCACGATCGGCATGCTGAGCGCGCCCTCGTGCCGGTTGGTGAGCTTCGCGAGCTGCGTGGTGATCTGGTCGAACGCCGGGAACACGAAACCGTCGAACTGGATCTCGATGACGGGACGGTAGCCGACCATCGCCATGCCGATCGCGGTGCCGACGATCCCGGACTCGGCGAGCGGGGTGTCGAGCACCCGACGGTCGCCGAAATCGCGCTGCAGGTGCTCGGTCACACGGAAGACGCCGCCGAGCTTGCCGATGTCCTCGCCCATGAGCAGGACCTTCGGGTCGTTCTCCATCGCCCTGCGCATCCCCGCGTTCAGCGCCTTGCTGAGCGGCATCGTCTCGAGGGTCATCGGGCTTCTCCTTCGAACGACGCCTCGTACTGCGCGTGCCAGGCCTTCTGCTGGTCGATCAGCGGGTGCGGTTCGCTGTACACGTGGTCGAACATCTTGCCGACGCTGGGGGGTCCGAGTTCGACGCTGCGGGCGCGAAGGTCTTCCGCGGCATCCGCCGCCTCGGCCTCGACATCGGCGAACAGTTGCGCGGATGCACCGCGGTTCTCGAGGAACGCGCGCATCCGGACGATCGGGTCACGACCGGCCCAGTACTGCTCCTCGTCGCTGCCGCGGTATTTCGTCGGGTCGTCGCTCGTGGTGTGCGCGCCGAGGCGGTAGGTGACGGCCTCGATCGCCTGCGGGCCCTTGCCGCTGCGGGCCTCGTCGAGTGCCACCCGCGAGACGGCGTAGCTGGCGAGCACGTCGTTGCCGTCGACGCGGACGCTCGGGATGCCGTAGCCGGCGCTGCGCTGCACGAGCGGCACACGCGACTGCGTCGACACCGGCACCGAGATCGCCCAGTGGTTGTTCTGCAGGAAGAAGACGGTCGGCGCCTGGTAGCTCGCGGCGAAGACCATCGCCTCGTGCACGTCGCCCTGGCTGGAGGCGCCGTCGCCGTAGTAGACGATGACGGCCTCGTCGCGGTCGATCTCACCCATGCCGGTGCGCCCGTCGAACACGAGCCCCATCCCGTAGCCGGCGGCGTGCAGCACCTGCGAGCCGAGCACGAGCGTGTAGAGCCGCGTGTTGCCGTTCTTCGGGTCGGTCGGGTCCCACCCGCCGTGCGAGACGCCGCGCATCAGCTTGATGATGTCGACGGGGTCGACGCCGCGGATGCGGGTGACGGCGTGCTCGCGGTACGAGGGGAAGATCGTGTCCTGCGCGCGGGCCGCACGACCGGAACCGACCTGCGCCGCCTCCTGTCCGCGGCTCGGCGGCCACAGGGCGAGCTGGCCCTGTCGCTGCAGGTTGGTCGCCTGGGTGTCGATCGCGCGGATGACGACCATGTCACGGTAGAACTGCTCGAGCTCCGCATCGCTGATCGCCTCGATCAGGGGGAGATACGGCTCGGCGGCGGCGGACGGCGCGAACCGTCCGGTCTCGTCCAGAACGCTCACAAGGGGGGTCTCGGGGGTGGTCACGCTCTCACGCTACCCGCGTCGGCATGCCCGGTCACGCATACCTAGGACGCCCTCGTAACTGCCCGGAAGCCGGAGAAAACCGCGGAAAGCCGCGGCGAGCGCGGATCAGCGAACTGCGGCGGCGACCTCGAGCACGCGGTCGAGGGAGGCTTCCTCGCCGACGGAGATGCGGATGCCGTCGCCCGAGAAGGGACGCACGATGAGGTCGTTCTCGACGAACGCGGCAGCCACCTCGTCGGTGCGCTCGCCGGCCGGCAGCCACACGAAGTTGGACTGGGAGTCGGGGACGTCCCAGCCCTGCGCGCGGAGTCCTGCCACGAGACGGGTGCGCCGCTCGACGATGACGGCGACGCGCTCGAGCAGCTCGCCCTCGGCGTCGAGGCTCGCGATGGCGGCGTTCTCAGCAGCGGAGGTGACCGAGAGCGGGATGCCGGTGGTACGTGCGGCGTCCAGCACCTTCTCGTGGCCGATCGCGTACCCGATGCGGAGGCCGGCGAGACCGTAGGCCTTCGAGAAGGTGCGCAGCACCACGACATTCGGGTGCTGGTCGAACACGCGCTCGGCGAGACCGTCGACGGCATCCGGCGCGGTCACGAACTCGGCGTACGCCTCGTCGAGGATGATCAGGATGTCGCTCGGCACGCGCTCGACGAAGGCCGCGAACTCGGCCGACGTGATGATCGGCCCGGTCGGGTTGTTCGGGGTGCACAGGATGATCGCGCGGGTGCGCTCGGTGACGGCATCCGCCATCGCGTCGAGGTCGTGGCGGGAGTCGGCGGTGAGCGGCACCTGGACCCCGGTCGCACCGGCGACCAGCGGAAGGCTCGGGTACGCCTCGAAGGAGCGCCAGGCGTAGATGACCTCGTCGCCGACGGAGGCGGTCGCGAGGATCAGCTGGTGCAGGATCGAGACGCTGCCGGAGGCCACGTGCACCTGCTCGGGGTCGACGCCGTAACGCGCACCCAGGCGCTCGCGCAGACGACCGGCGGTCGCGTCGGGGTAACGGTTGATCGGGGTGGTGCGCTGCAGCGCCTCGAGCACCGACGGGAGCGGGTCGAACGGGTTCTCGTTGCTGGAGAGCTTGAACGCGTCGGGCCCCGCCTGCTTGCCCTGCCGGTACGGCGCGAGAGCGGCGATGGCGGGTCGGATACGGGGCAGGATCGGCTCGGTCACGCGTCGAGTCTACGAGGGAGCGGCACAGGTCAGGATGGCGCCGCAGGCCCCCTGTCGGGTAGAGAAGTGCAGTGGTACCATTTTGGTATGGCGATGACGGTGCGGCTCCCGGAAGAACTCGATGCACAGCTCGAGGCGATCGCGCGTGCGCGGCACATGTCGAAGCACGCGGTGATCATCGAGGCGGCGACGCGATTCGCGAATGACACGAGCCGCTCGGCTCTCGTGGATTCCGCCGTCGACTTCGTGCTCGACAATGACAAAGCCCTGCTCGAGCGCCTCGAAGACGCATGACCGAGTACCTCACTCTGGCGGACGGCCTTCAGATCGTCGAACGACTCGGCTTCCATGTCCGCGACGCCGGACTGCTCGCTTCGGCTCTCGCTCGACCCTCCGCGTCACTCTTCGGCGACGACGCATACGCGACCATCGACCGAAAAGCTGCTGCTCTCCTCGAATCCTTGGCGCGCAATCACCCGCTCTTCGACGGGAACAAGCGGACGGCGTGGACGAGCCTCGTCGCGTTCCTGTGGATCAACGGATGGAAGCACCGCTTCACCACCGACGACGCATTCGACCTCGTCGTCGGAGTGGCCTCCGGTGCGATCGATCTCGACGAGTCTGAGCGACGTATTCGCGCGAACCGCATTCCCGTGAGCACCGCTCGCAGCTGACTCTCGCCGGCGTCCGTGCGACACTGGTCGGACTATGCGCTTCATCATCCGCGTCGTCGTCAACGCCTTCGCCATCTGGGTCGTCACGCTGATCCCCGCCCTCCAGGTCACGATCAGAGCGTTCCCGCCCGGCGAGACCCTGCAGGTGGTGCTGACGCTGCTGGCGGTGGCCGCGATCTTCGCCATCGTCAACACGATCATCGGCACGGTCGTGAAGATCGTCGCGTTCCCGCTCTACATCATCACGTTCGGCCTGATCGGCTTCCTGATCAACGGGTTCCTGCTGTGGCTGACCGCGTGGATCACGAGCGGCTTCGGCTGGGGCCTGACGGTCGGCGACTTCTGGTGGGGCGTGCTCGCCGCGCTCATCATCTCGGTGATCAACGGCATCTTCGGCTTCATCCTGCGCCCGCAGAAGAAGGCCGCCCGCCGCGACTGAGCCCGGCGATCACGCCGGAACGTCGAGGCGAAGCGGACTGATCTCGGCGAGGAACTCGAAGTCGCGGTCGCCGTGCAGGAGCGGGATGTCACGGCGAATCGCGACGGCGGCGATCAGGCAGTCGATCATGCTGCGGATCGGGTGGCCGTTGGCCGCCGAGGCTCGGTAGAGCTCTGCCGCGTCTCGGAAGTCGGTGACCGCGTGCAGTGGTGCGAGCGGAAGCCCGTTCGCGAGCGCCTCCACCCTCGAGAGCTCCTGCGGTCGCCGCGCTCCGGCGAGCAGCTCCATGATCACCGGCTCGGTGATCGCGATGTCCGCGCCGGCGGCGATCAGTCCGTCGAGTCGCTCGACGACCGGTGCGTCGACCCCGCGAAGGTAGGCGATCCACGCGGAGGAGTCGACGAGGATCACGCGTCGCCCCACGGCGACGGCGGATCGTCGCGGATCGCATCGAGGTCTCCGCTCCAGCCCGTGCCCTTCAGGCCGAGGAGGAAGTCCTTCGTGAGAGGCACGCCGACGAGCCTGCGGAGGGCGAGATCGACCGCCTCCTTCTTCGTGGAGAGGTCGTACCTGCGCATGACCTCCCGGACGAGTTCTTCGTCGATGTCGATGTTCGTGCGAGCCATACACGCACGGTACACCTCGGATACACCAGCCGTCGCGATCACCGCTTCACCCGCTCGGCATGGAACTCGGTGCGTTCAATCTCGACGGCATCGCCGAGCTCCCGCCAGTACGCGTCGAGCGCCTCGGCACGCGGATCGGACGAGTCGTCCACCATCTGTGCGGTCTCGATGTAAGCCTCGAGCGCGTGCGGCTGCAGCGACAGGTCGTACAGGCCGTCCTGCGGGTCGACTTCGCGTGTCGCGGTGAAGCTGTCGGGAGAACCGGTGCCCGTGGCCGATCCTCCCGCAGCGAGCTTCGCGACGACGTCGTCGGAGTGCGAGAGCTGGATGCGAGTCTGGCCGTCACCGAGCGACGACTCCTGCGGGCTTCCCGCCGTCAGCTGCATCGCGACGTCGTAGTCGCTCTCCATCGCGAGGTGCGCCGCGATCATCCCGCCCTGCGAGTAGCCCACGATGTCCACCCGGTCTCCGGGCTCCGCGCCCGCGGCGGCCAGCGCGTCGACGGTCGCCTGATACGACGCCGACCGCTGCCCCTGATAGAGCTCCAGGTTCGACTTCATGTCCCACGGATCCTCTTCGCCACCCTCCCAGGGCACGGAGTTCTGCGTCCCTTTGACGTAGGTCACGTAGCGGGTCGCGCCGTCGGCCATGGTGTACTTCTCGACCGCCACCTGCGCACTCGACGACGGCATGCGCCTCAGCGCACCGGCCACGCCCTTCGGCGCACCGGCCGGGGTCGATGTGGCGGTCGGAGTCACCCGCACGGGATCTGCGGCCCCCGTGAGCCGGGCTCCCGACGGCACCTTCCCGAGTGTGGACGTGAGGCCGGCGAACGCCCCGGCCAGGAGCAGTGACGGCAGCAGTCCGAAGACACCCATCGGCTCGGGCACGCCTCCGTGGCGTCGCCCCGCCCAGTCGGCAACCAGCCAGTCGGCCATCACTCCGACGCGCGCGTCGCCGTCGAGGAGTCGATGGATACGCGCCCGAAGGGCACTCGCGCCCGCGCGATCCCCCAGGGCGAGAGCTTCGGCCTCCGCCCGAAGCTCCACCACTTCGAACGCGTCCGCCATCAGGAGGGTGCCCGCGCAGGCATCCTCGAGTTCGGCACGCAGCTCTCCGACACGCTCCCCGCTGCGATGCAGCGCACGAATATCGACCTGCGAAGCGGCCTCCGGCGCAGAGGCCAGGAGCGCACCCGCGCGGGCGATCGCGGCCCGAGCCTCCTCGCACTGCGTCGCCACCGTCTGCATCCGGGAACCGACATCGCGCAGCTGCTGGGTGTCGACGGCGATCACCCCGCCGTGCCCGATCTCCAGGCCGCTCATTCCGCTCCTCCGGCGTTCAGCTCCCACTGACGCACGTGGAGATGCCCGATCTCGGCGCCGCAGTCTTCACGCAGTCGCGCCAGCCGCTCATGTAGGGCGCGGAACCCCTCGGACTGCCAATCCGACGCATCGACGAGCGACACCAGCACGGCTCCCGCGTCTTCGATCAGCGAGATCGCCGAACCGATCTCGCGACTGGTCAGCATCCAGACCCAGCTGGCCTCGGAGGCGATGGCATGATTCTGCGCGATGGAGTACATGGCCCTCAGCCTCTGCGTTCGACGGGTCCGGGCTCGACCGGATTCTCGCGGTCGGTGGAGAGAGGAAACCCGGATCTCGGTGTGCAGAGAGGGCGCGCCTGAGCACTCCGCGCTGTGCAGGATCGTCGGAGGCGGGCAGAATGTATCTGTGACATCCCCGGATCCCTTCCGCGTGATCTTCGTCTGCACGGGGAACATCTGCCGCTCTCCCATGGCCGAGGTCGTCTTCCGCGACCTCGCCGAGCGGCAGGGACTCGGCTCGCGTATCGTCTCGCGCAGCGCCGGCACCGGCGACTGGCATCTGGGCGAGCGCGCCGACGACCGCACGATCGACTCCCTCGCCCGGCGCGGATACGACGGCTCTCGGCACCGCGCGCGCCAGTTCACCGCCGCGGCCTTCGCCGACAACGACCTCGTGGTCGCGCTCGACCGCACCCACGAGCGCATCCTGCGGGAGTGGGCGCACGACGAGGACGAGGAGGGCAAGGTCACGCTGCTCCTCGCGTTCGACCCGGACGCCTCCACCCATGACGTCCCCGACCCGTACTACGCGGGGGCGGCGATGTTCGATTCGGTGCTCGGTATGATTGAGGCGGCGACTCGGGGCCTGTTCCGCCAGCTCGAACCCGCTCTCCGTCTCCCCCGCTCGCCCCGAACCTTCGGGGCCTCATCAGGAGGACTCCCCTGACTTTCCAGCCTTCGCTCCCGCCGCAGCCCCTGAGCCCTCTCGACGGTCGCTACCGCGGCGCCGTCACCGGTCTCGCCGACTTCCTCTCCGAGGCGGGACTCAACCGCGCACGGGTCGAGGTCGAGGTGGAGTGGCTGATCGCCCTCACCGACCGCTCGCTGTTCGAGACGACCCCGCTGTCGGATGCCGACAAGGAACGCCTGCGTGCGCTGTACCGCGACTTCGGGCAGGCCGAGATCGACTGGCTCGCCGAGAAGGAAGCCGTCACCCAGCACGACGTGAAGGCCATCGAGTACCTCGTGCGCGACCGCCTCTCGACGCTCGGACTCGACGCCATCGCCGAGCTCACGCACTTCGCCGCCACCAGCGAGGACATCAACTCCGCCTCCTACGCGCTCACCGTGAAGCGCGCCGTGGAGGAGGTCTGGCTGCCGGCCCTGGACACCGTGATCGCGAAGCTCCGCGAACTCGCGGTCGAGCACGCCGACGCCGCGATGCTCTCCCGCACGCACGGCCAGCCCGCGACGCCCTCGACCATGGGCAAGGAGATCGCGGTCTTCGCGTGGCGCCTCGAGCGCGTGCGCGGCCAGATCGCGGCATCCGAGTACCTTGCCAAGTTCTCGGGCGCGACCGGCACCTGGTCGGCGCACCTGGCGGCCGACCCCGACGCCGACTGGCCGACCATCGCCCGCGAGTACATCGAGGGCCTCGGACTCGGCTTCAACATCCTCACCACCCAGATCGAGTCGCACGATTGGCAGGTCGAGCTCTACGACCGCGTGCGCCACGCCGGCGGCATCCTGCACAACCTCGCCACCGACATCTGGACCTACATCTCGCTCGGCTACTTCGCGCAGATCCCGGTCGCCGGGGCCACCGGCTCGTCGACGATGCCGCACAAGATCAACCCGATCCGCTTCGAGAACGCCGAGGCGAACCTCGAGATCTCGGGTGCCCTGCTCGCCTCGCTCGGTCAGACCCTGGTCACCAGCCGCCTGCAGCGCGACCTCACCGACTCCACCACGCAGCGCAACATCGGCGTCGCGTTCGGGCACTCGCTGCTCGCCCTCGACAACCTGCGCCGCGGCCTCAATGCGATCTCGCTCTCGCGCGACGTGCTGCTGGCCGACCTCGACGTGAACTGGGAGGTGCTCGCCGAGGCCATCCAGACCGTCATCCGTGCCGAGGTCGTCGCCGGTCGGTCCACGATCACCGACCCGTACGCCCTGCTCAAGGAGCTGACGCGCGGCCACCGGGTGGGCGCCGCCGACCTCGCCGAGTTCGTGCAGGGGCTCGAGATCGGCGATGCCGCGAAGCAGCGCCTCCTCGCGCTGACTCCGGCCACGTACACCGGCATCGCCGAGCGCCTCGCCCGCTAACACGCGCACCCGTACCCGGTCCCGGTCCCGGTCCCGGTCCCGGTCCCGGTCCCGCCACGCAGGATCGCCGAGTGCACGGCTTGTTGCCGAGTACACCGCCGATCCACGCAGGGTTCCCGTGCAGTCGACACGATCCCGTGCACTCGGCGACGGATGGCGGGAGCGGGCGCGGGGGAGCGGGAACGGACGCGCAGCGGGCTAGGAGGCGGGCTCGCCGGAGTGGTCCTCGACCTTGTCCTTCGGCATGAAAGCGGCGGCGAGCAGCGTGAGCAGGGCGGTCACGGCGACCGCGACGAACACCCAGACCGATGCGTGGATGATCGTGTCGGGGTCATCGGGGCCGGCGCCCTGCGCGATGGCCGCGTTCGAGATCGCCCCGAACACCGCAACTCCCACGGCGCTGCCCGCTGAGCGCGCGAACGCATTCATGCCCGTCACAGCTCCGCGCTCGCCCCACCCCACGGAGGACTGGGCGGCGATGAGGGTCGGCGCGGCGCTCCACCCGAGCCCGAACCCGAGGACGAACGCGATCAGCGACAGCACCCAGGGGTTCGGCCACGAAGACACCGACGCGAGGACGATCGCCGCGACCGAGGCGATGCTCATACCGATCAGAGTGGTGCGACGGAATCCGATGCGCAGATACAGGCGCCCCACGTTCGCTGCGGCGATCGGCCACCCGAGCGTCAACGCGGCGACGGCCAGACCCGACAGCAGCGGCGCGATGCCCAGCGAGCCCTCGAGGTAGGCGGGCGCGAAGCTGGTGACGCCGATCATGAGGGCACCCACCCCGAGCGAGACGAGGGTGGTGGTCAGGATCAGCGGCCTGGCCGCAAGGCGGAGGTCGACGATGGGCTCCGCGACCCGGCGTTCGACCATCGCGAAGAGGGCGAGAGCCACGATGCCGATCCCGAAGCACAGCGCGCTCTGGACGGAGATCCACGCCCAGGCGTTGCCCCCCTCGAGCATCCCGAGGATCAAGCCCGTCAACCCGACTGTGAGCAGCACGGCTCCGGCGTAGTCGATCCGGTGCCGCTCGGTCTGCTTCTGCTCCTTGTACTTGAGTTGCAGCATCCAGGCCGCGATCAGACACAGCGGGATGTTGACCCAGAAGATCCAGCGCCACGCGTCGAGCTGAGCGAAGATGCCGCCGAGCGCCGGGCCGACGACGGAGGAGATCGCCCACACACTCGCGATGTACCCCTGCACCTTGGCGCGCTCGGCGACGGTGTAGATGTCTCCGACGATCGTCATGGCCATCGGCGCGACCGCGCCCGCGCCGAGCCCCTGGATGATGCGGAAGACGATCAGCGCGGGCATGCTCCACGCGAAGCCGCAGAGGATCGAGCCGAGGAGGAACAGGGCGATGCCGAGCAGGATGATCGGCTTGCGGCCGACCGTGTCGGCGAACCGGGAGTAGATGGGGACGCTCACGGCCTGCGCCAGCAGATACACCGAGAACAACCACGGGAACTGCTGATAGCTGCCGAGATCGCGGACGATGCTGGGCACCGCGGTGGCGAGGATCGTGGCATCGATCGCGATGAGCCCGGTCGCGAGCATCAACGCGCCGAGGATGGGGCCTCTCGGCGACCGGAGTCCGATGGAGGCGCGGTCGACGGAGGCAGTCACTTCAGGGACAAGCCCCGTGGCGCCGGGACTATTCCGACGAGTGCCGTGAAAGGCGCGGCTCCCTCGCCCGTCACGAGGACGACGTGCGGCCGGGCTCGTCGCCCTCCGCCTCGCCCTCGGGCTCCGGGTCGTACAGCACCGGACGGTCGATGGTCTTGGTGACGTCGGCGGGGTCGACCGCGAGGATCAGCATCGCCAGGATCAGCAGAGTGATGATGAACGCCCCTCCGCCGACGACGAGCCCGAGCGCGATCGGCGTGAGCCCGTCGTAGGTGCCGTTCGCGATCGCCGTGTTCACGCGCGTGGTGAAAGCGCCGGTGGAGACGAGCGTGACAACCATGGCGAACACGCCGCAGCCCAGCGCGATCAGCAGCAGGTGCAGCGGGCGCAGGATGTCCCGACGGGTGGGCTTCTCGTCGCTCATCGCTCTCCTCCGTGCTCCGCAGGGGCGGTGCTGTCGTTCGATTCGGTGGCCGCGGCGGCGGCATCCACCCGCTTCGGGGTGAGCCCGGCGATGCCGAGGAAGACCGCGACGATCGCCGCGTAGCCGCCGAACATGCCGACACCGAGGATGATGCCGGACAGGACGAACGTTCCGGCCTTCTCGATCGTGTACTCCTGCAGGAATCCGGCCGGGATCAGCAGCAGGACGATGCCCAACAGCACGCCCAACGCGCCGACGGTGATCGCGTCGCGCGAGAGCGGATCAGCGGTACGACGCGAGCGGATGCCGGCGAGGATCTCGATGCCGCCGCTCACGATCGCCCAGGAGGACACGACGATGAAGAACAGGTCGTCGGATCGCCAGGCCGGGATGCCGCTCACGCCACCGGCGACGACGCCGAGCGCGGCGAGCAGGATGTACGACCAGCGCGAGCCTGGCGGGAGCACCAGCCAGGCCGCGAGCAGCTGCACGAGCGCGGTGGTGAAGACGAAGCCGCTGAAGACCGAGAGGCCGACAGGGGCGGAGTGGTCCGACGAGAACGTGATCATCAGAGCCGCGACGGCGGCGAACAGCGCGCGCAGCAATTGCACGTGGCGCATGGTGAATGCGCGAACAGGGGCAGACATGACGGTCCAGAGTCCTCCGGGGTGTTCCTCCCAGTCTACGCGGGGGCGCGGAGTCGCAGCGCCCGCGGGCGTGCGGAGGAGGATTCGTGAAGCCCGGCTGATCTCCCCAGATCGATTGCCGGGCTTCACGACGTACGCAGCAAGGGGGGCATCACTGCGTCAGGCCGGTCTTCGCAGGGTCGGGCACCCTGCCTGCGATGACGGCCAAGTGACCCCACATGCCCACCCGGTCCCCTGAGGTGCGCGCGTGCGGTCGTATGCTCACTTTAGGGCGGTGGTCTTCACATACCGGACGGGGGCTGTGATGAGTTACGAGTATGACGAACGCAGGTCCGTATCCGATGCCTTCGCGGCGGCCCTGCGCGACGCGATCAACGCGCGGCACGTGACCCTGTCCTGGCTGCATCAGCAGCTCAACATGCGCGGGAACCGCGTGTCGATGGCCACGCTGAGCTATTGGCGCTCGGGCGCGCGACGCCCGGAAGGTGCGCAGTCGCTCGCCGCGCTGGTCGACATCGAAGACCTCCTCGGCCTCGACGCCGGAGCGCTGCGCCGACACCTCGGGCCCACGAACCGGACCGGTCCCCTCGGACCGAACCGGTTCCCCCTCGACGAGGAGGAACTGGAACGTGCCGTCATGGTCGCCTTCGAGGCGCTGGGCGCGTCGTACCCCGACACCTCGCGCGAGCTGACGACGCACTCCGTGACCGACGTCGACGCCGACGGCAACGTCGCGTACAGCATCACCCGCAGCATCGTGCAGTCCACGATCGGCACGATCACGGCCATCCCGTTCCTCGAGATCACGCCGGGCGTGAGCACACCGGCACCGGTCCTGAGCGCCGTCTCGGGCGGACGCATCACCGCCCGGTACTCGCACCCCGACGGCGAGGTGCACGGGGTGCTCTTCGAGCTCGACGTGCCCCTGACCGCACCGGACACGGCGATGGTCGAGTGGTCGGTGACGTATCCGCCCGACTACCCGCCGATGCGGGACACCGGTCACGCCCTGGCACAGAAGGCCAGAGAGCTGCTGGTGTGGACGCGGTTCCACCCGGATGCCGTGCCGGACTGGTGCGAGGAGCGGGTCGAGACCCCGGAGGGCGTCACCGTGACCGCGGTGCCGCTCACCCGCGGGACGTCGGTGCACCTGGTGCGGCGCGCGTTCGGTCCCGGCGCGCTCGGGCTGCACTGGGGGTACGGCACACGGGAGGATCAGCCGGGCTGATCTCCCGTGGCGACCGGCCGGCCCGGAGTGTTGGACCACTGGCTCCACGAGCCGGGGAAGACCCGGGCGTCGATGCCGACCTCGTGCAGGACGAGTGCGGTGTGGGCGGCCGTGACGCCGGACCCGCAGTAGGCGGCGACCGGCGTGCCGGGTGTCACCCCGATCTCGGCGAAGGACGCCAGGATCGTCTCGCGGTCGAGGATCCGGCCCGCCGCATCGAAGTGCACGGATTCGGGGAGGTTCCGCGCGCCGGGGATGTGTCCGGCGACCGGGTCGTACGGCTCCGACTCGCCGCGGTACCGGTCGGCCGCTCGCGCGTCGATCAGCACGCCAGACTGCGGGAATGCGGCCGTCTCGTCGATCGACAGCGCGTCGCCGCCGATCTCGTCGAGCACGACATCGCCGGGCTCGGGCACCACATCATCGGTCGCGACCTCGAAGCCTTCGGCCTGCCAGCCCCGGATGCCGCCGTCGAGCACACGCACATCGACACCGCCCTGGCGCAGCAGCCACCAGGCGCGTGCCGCCGAGATGCCCGTGAAGTCGTCGTAGGCCACGACCGTGTCGCCCGCCCGGACGCCCCAGCGACGGGCCGCGGCCTGCAGCGTCGCCGTCGAGGGCAGCGGATGCCGCCCCTCCGAGGGATCGCCGTGGGTGGCGAGCTCCGTGTCCAGCGCGGCGAACACGGCACCGGGGATGTGGCCCGTCAGGTAATCGTCATGCCCGGCCTCGGGTCGATCCAGCCGCCACCGCACGTCGATCACACGCACGGGCGCATCGGCGTTCAGCAGGTCGTTCAGCTCGGATGCACTCACGAAGTCACTCATCCTGCGAGGCTACCGAGTCTGCGGCAGCATCCGGGTCGGGGCCGTCTTCTCCCGTCACGATCCGCGCGACTATGCTCGATCCGGCAACGTCGAGAAAGGGCCAGCGATGCCCTCTCGTCTTCGGTGGATGCGGCTCCGCCCCCAAGAGGCCGCACTCATCGCGATCACCGCGGTGTGGGGCGGCACGTTCCTGCTCGTGCACTGGGCGATGGAGCACTCGGGGCCCTGGTTCTTCGTCGGCATCCGGTTCCTGATCGCGGGACTGATCAGCGTCGTCATCTTCCGCCGCGTGCTGCGCGGCATCCGCTGGCGTGATGTCGGCGCCGGCGTCGCGATCGGCGTCATGATCTACCTCGGCTACGGGCTGCAGACGCTCGGGCTGCAGACCATCGACAGCAGCACCTCGGCCTTCATCACCGCGATGTACGTGCCGCTGGTTCCGTTCGCGCAGTGGGCCGTGTTCCGCAAGCGACCGCCGGCCATGGCCTTCGCGGGTGCCGGGCTGGCGTTCGTGGGGCTGCTGCTGATCGCCGGGCCCGACGCCTTCGCCCTCACCCTCGGCGCCGGCGAGATCGCGACCATGATCAGCACTCTGCCCATCGCGGCCGAGATCATCCTGATCAGCCTGTTCGCCGGGAAGATCGACCTCGGCCGCATCACCGTCATCCAGCTGCTGACCGCCGGAGTGCTGGGGCTGCTCACGATGCCGGTGGTGGGTGAGGGCGTGCCGGAGTTCTCATGGATCTGGGTCGGCTGCGCGGTGGGGCTGGGCGCGGCGAGCTGCCTGATCCAGCTGACCATGAACTGGGCGCAGAAGTCGGTCTCCCCCACCCGCGCGACCATCATCTACGCCGGCGAGCCGGTGTGGGCAGGGGTCATCGGGCGCATCGCCGGTGAGCGACTGCCCGCGACCGCGCTCATCGGCGGAGCGCTCGTCGTGCTCGGGATCCTCGCGAGCGAGCTGAAGCTCGTGCGGCGGCGAGCCGAGAGCGGCGGCTCGCCGCCGCCGCCGCTCGACGACGTCAGACCGTGAGCAGCACCTTGGTGGCGCGACGCTCGTCCATCGCGCGATATCCCTCGGCGGCATCCTCGAGTGGGAGGGTGAGGTCGAACACCTTGCCGGGGTCGATCTTGCGGTCCCAGATGAGCTGGATCAGCTGGGGCAGGAAACGCCGCACCGGAGCGGGCCCTCCGTGCAGATGCACGCCGGAGAAGAACAGCTCTTCACCGGGCAGTGCCACGTCGTGCGAGACGCCGACGTAGCCGACGTGTCCGCCGGGGCGGGTCGAACGGATCGCCTGCATCATCGACTCCTGCGTGCCGACCGCCTCGATCACCGAGTGCGCGCCGAGCCCGTTCGTGAGCTCCTTGATGCGCGCCACCCCCTCGTCTCCGCGCTCTTCGACGATGTCGGTGGCGCCGAACTCGCGTGCCAGCGCCTGCCGGTCGGCGTGCCGGCTCATCGCGATGATGCGCTCGGCCCCGAGTTCGCGGGCGGCGAGGATGCCGAGCAGCCCCACGGCTCCATCACCGACGACGGCGACGGTCTTCCCCGGTCCGGCCTCGGCGGCGACCGCCGCGAACCAGCCCGTGCCGAGCACGTCGGATGCCGCGAGCAGCGAGGGGATCAGGTCGGCGTCGGGCTGCCCGGGGGTGACGACGAGCGTGCCGTCGGCGTGCGGGATGAGCGAGTACTCGGCCTGGGTGCCGTACTTCCCCATCGGGACGACGTGCACACAGCGGGACTGGTAGCCCGCCTGGCAGATCTCGCAGGTGTTGTCCGAGGCCATGAACGAGCCGACCACGAAGTCGCCGACCTTCAGGGTCTGCACCGCGTCGCCGATCTCCTCGACGACGCCGACGTACTCGTGCCCCATCGGGGTGTGTTCGACGTTGTCATCACCGCGGTACGGCCACAGGTCCGACCCGCAGATGCAGGTCGCGGCGAGCCGGATGACGGCATCCGTCGGTCGGCTGATCGTCGGCTTCTCGCGCTCCTCGACCCGGACGTCGCCGGGGGCGTACATGACTACTCCACGCATTCGTATTGCTCCTTCTCTCGCGTGAATCCAGTCAACGCCGATTCCGTCACGGGTGGGAGGCTCTCTCATGGCACCCCTCGGATCGCTGCGGACGGGAATAGTTCGACGGGCCGCGCGTTGCACCCGGCATGATTGAAACTTCAACCGTCGCTCCGGTCGCCACGGAACGCACCCGCGTCCGCGTGCCGCTGCGCTTCGGGGACGGCTTCTCCACCACCGCCGACGTCGTCACCTTCGACGGCCTGATCGACGGCCGCGAGCACCTGCTGCTCGGCCTCGGCGACTGGCGCGCGGCGCTCGAGCGCGCAGCCGACGGGGGCGCCGCACCCCTCGTGCGCCCGCACAGCGAGTGCCTGACCGGTGACGTCTTCGGCTCGGAGCGCTGCGACTGCGGCCCCCAGCTCCGCGAGGCTGTGGAGCGCATCGCCGACGAGGGCGGCTTCCTGCTGTATCTGCGCCAGGAGGGTCGCGGCATCGGCCTGTACGCCAAGCTCGACGCGTACGCGCTGCAGGACGCCGGACTCGACACGTATGAGGCCAACGTCGCCCTGGGCCACGGTGAAGACGAGCGCGACTACACCGTCGCCGCGCAGATGCTGAACGCGATCGGCGTCGACGGCATCCGTCTGCTGAGCAACAACCCCGACAAGGCCGTGCAGCTCGAGGCCCTCGGCATCCGCGTCTCCGAGCGCGTGCCCACCGAGGTGCACCTGTCGGAGGCGAACACCCGCTACCTGCAGGCCAAGCGGGACCACACCGCCCACACGCTCGACCTGTCGGCGGCGTGACACCGACGTGACACTCGAGGAGGGCACCATGACCGCGGCAGGACAGCATCCGCGTCGACTCGACGACGGAGAGATGGCGACATGGCTTCCCGTCATCCGGTTCGTCCAGCTGCTGCCGCAGGTGCTCGATCGCACCTTGAAGGAAGAGGTCGGGCTCAATCACGCCCGCTACGCCATCCTCGTCACGCTGGCCGGGCAGGGCGAAGGCACCGTGACGATGACGGAGCTCGCGCGCATCGCCGGCCTCAGCCGCTCACGCCTGAGCCACGCCCTCGACTCGCTCGAGGAGCGCGGCTGGGTGGAGCGCACCTCGTGCAGCTCCGACAAGCGCACGCTCTCGGCCACCCTGACCGCCGAAGGCCGCGAGATGCTGCGCACGGCCGCTCCGGTGCACGTCGAGCAGGTGCGGGAACTGGTGCTCGATCCACTCACGGCGGAGGAGCGCGCGCAGCTCGAAGCGATCCTCAGCAAGCTCCTGCCCGGCGTGACCGCGGCGCTGTAGCCCGATCACCCGCGGCGAGGTGCGCGAGTTCCTCTCCTCAACAGGCAGCTGTTCTGCTCTGAGCAGAACAGCTCGAACCCGCAGGATGCCGCGGTTTATCGTGAGGCATGGCCGACCTGATCTCGTTCCCGCGCACCCCTCGCCCCGACCGCCCGAAGTCGAGCGGGCCCGAGCCGCTGTGGCGTCAGATGCTGGGCGACCAGCTGCGCCGCCGCCGTCACGACCGCGAAGAGACCCTCACCGAGACTGCGGAGATGGCGGGCGTCTCGCCCCAGTACCTCTCCGAGGTCGAGCGGGGGCTGAAGGAGCCGTCGAGCGAGATGATCGCCGCCATCGCCGGCGCACTCGACACGAGCCTGATCGAGCTCACGAGCGCCGTGGCCGATGACCTGCGCTCGGCCGCGGTGCCGGCATCCGCTGCGGTGTCGGTGTCCGCTGCGGTGTCGGTGTCGCGCGGCTCCTTCGCCCTCGCCGCCTGACTCACAGCCCCCGCGGTCCGAGCACCGTGTCGATCAGTCCGTAGTCCAGGGCAGCGGATGCCGTGAACACCCGGTCGCGGTCGGTGTCGGCGCGGAGCTCCGCAACCGTGCGCCCGCTGTGCCTCGCGAGGATCTCCTCCATGTCGGACCGCACCCGCACCACCTCGTCGGCCGCGAGGATCAGATCGGGGATCGCACCGCGCGACTGGCCGGCCGGCTGATGCAGGACGATGCGGGCGTGCGCGAGCGCGGCGCGCTGGCCCGATGCTCCGGCGGCGACGAGCAGCGCAGCGGGACCGATCGCCTGTCCGACGCAGGTCGTCGCGATGGCCGGACGGATGTGCTGCATGGTGTCGTAGATCGCCAGGGCCGCGCCGGGGTCGCCGCCCTCGCTGTTGATGTAGAACTGGATGCCGCTCTCCGGACTGTCCGCGTCGAGGTGCAGCAGCTGCGCGATGAGCGCGTTCGCCACACCCGCGTCGATGCCGGTACCGAGATAGATAACGCGCTCGGCGAGCAGGTGGGAGTAGACGTCCATGATGCGCTCGCCCCGCGGATGCTGCGCGATGACGTTGGGGATCGAGTACGTGCTCATGCGTTCACCCCCAGTCCGACGCGCGCGCGTTGTCGCGGCATCACCTCGGCGATCGAGGCCACGATCCCGTCGATGAAGCCGTAGTCCTGCGCCTGGGTCGCGGTGTACCAGCGGTCGTGCAGCGAGTCCTCGAAGATGCGCTCGAGGGGTTGGCCCGTGTCGGCCGAGATGAGGCCCAGGACCGTGTCACGCGTGTGCCGCAGGTCGTCGGCCTGCGTCTCGATCTCGCCCGCGGACCCGCCGATGCCCGCCGAGCCCTGATGCATGAGGATGCGCGCGTGCGGCAGGGCCCGCCGCTTGCCCGGGGTGCCCGCGGAGAGCAGGAACTGCCCCGCGCTGCAGGCGAGCCCGAGGGCGAGGGTCGCCACGTCGTTGGGGATGAGCCGCATGATGTCGCGGATCGCGAGCATCGACGGCACCGAGCCGCCGGGCGAGTGGATCCAGAGGGCGATGTCGGCGGCGGGATCCTCCGCCGACAGGGCGAGCAGCTGCGTCATCAGCAGCGTGCCGTTGTCGTCGTCGAGCGCACCGTCGAGCACGAGCACGCGCTCGTGGAACAGTGCGCGCCGGGCCTCAGGGCCGAACTGCGGGATGGAGGGGTTGTCTTCGCTCATGCCCCCAGCATCCGTCGCCACTTCGCGCTACGGGCCGGATTCTGCCGTGAGCGGCTCTGCCCTGAGCAGATACGTCCTGACGCTGTCTCAGCGCAAGCCGTCTTCGCAGTTGCTGCCCGCGCGCGCTTCCCACCACAGCGCGTACTCGTCCCCCTCCCCCGCATCGATCAGCCACGGGGGGAACGTGACGTACTTCTCCATCGCGAGCCCCCAGGACGCATCAGCCCGGGTCGACTCGGGGTCGTCTGCGGGCAGCTCATCCTCGGTCGTCCAGTGCTCGGCCGGATGGCTCTTCGCCCATTCGTAAATCTCCTGGCCGGTTTGCGACCAGTCGCGGGAGTTCATGCTCTCGGCGATGTCGGCGGGCATCGGCAGCCGGTCCGGAGTGCTGTAGTCGTAGGTGCAGGAGTATTTCTGCCCGTCATCGGCAACGTAGCTCAGCGAGATCGTCACGTTCGTGGTGAAACCGGGCTTCGAATCCAGGATGGCCATGGCGACGAGGACGAGGGCGACGAGGGCACCCGCCACGATCCCGATGACCCACCATGCGCGGCGACGCGGCCGAGTCGATCCTGCGGGCGCGTGACCAGCCACGAACAGATCCTTCCCCGATTGCGGACGGGCGAGGGGCCTCTTCCCGGGACACGACCGCATCGGATCCTGGTCGGGAAACTCCCCCGCATTCCATCGTGCCCGTTCCGGATGCGACGCGCCAATCGCGGTGGATCGCAGCGGGTGCGGGTGCGCCCTGAGCGGATGCCGGTGGGGCGGCACCCGCTCAGGTCAGGGGGATGGGTGGGGTGGGGGTCAGGCGGCCAGCGCCAGGGATCGACGGTGGCTGACGCGGTGGCCGACCCAGAAGCCGATCGCGACGAGTCCGGCCAACGCGATGCCGAGGATCCAGGGCAGGATCGACGGCGCGGCTCCGGCCGTCGCGGTGGCGAGCGTCCCGGATCCTTCCGCGATCAGGCCGTTGCCCTCGGCGAGGTCGGCGGCTCCGGCTTCGAGCTTGTCGCCACCCGCGGCGAGGTCTCCCGACCCCTGCGCCACGGCATCGGCTCCGACGGCCAGCTTTCCGATGCCCGCGTCGAGATCACCGGCTCCGGACTGCAGCGTGCCGATACCGGTGGCCAGCGTGGTCGCGCCGTCGTTCAGCCGGGTCGCACCGGCGCTGAGGTTCGAGGTTCCGGCGTACAGCGAGGAGGCTCCGGAAGAGAGCGTCTGCAGTCCCGATGCCAGCTTGGCGGCACCCGCCGAGAGCTGCGTGGTGCCGGACTTCAGGGTCTGCGCGCCGGCGGCGAGCGCAGGGGCCCCCGTCGGGGCGACGAGGGCGACCGTTCCGGGCCACCCCTTCGACGGATCACCGTTCACGATCGCCCCGACTCCGGCCGTGACGCGCGTCGCACCGTCTGCGGCGCCGACGAGTCCCTGCGCGAGCGCGGGGGCCGCCGCCGTCGGTGCCGCCATCGCATCCACCTGCCTGTCGACACCGTCGGCGAGAGCAGCGAGCCCCTTCAGCTGCGCGTTGTCCGGGTCCGCCGCCGACATCGCGGCGAGGGCATCACGGAGCTGCTGGGAGTTGCCGGGGGCGGTAGCGGCCAGACCCTGGAGGGCAGTCTTCGTGTCGGGGTGGGCGAGGGTGCGCACCGAGGGGGTCACGCCGGCGGTCAACGTGTCGCTCAGGGTGGCCGCACCGGCGAGCACGGCGTTCGTGTATCGATGCGCACCGTCGACGCCGGCCGCGAGCTTCGCTGCTCCCGTCGCGACGGTCTGCGCTCCGGCATCCGCCTTCGCCATCTTCGACGCGAGCTCCTGGGCTCCGGTGAACGCGGTCTGCGCTCCCCCGCTGACCCTGCCCGCGCCGTCCACGGCCGAGGCCGCGCCTGTGGCGAGACTTCCGGCGCCCTCCGCGAGAGTCGTCGCGCCGGTCGCCGCCTTCGTGGCCCCGTCGCTCACCTTCTGCGACCCGTCCTGCGCGCTGGCCGCACCGGATGCGAGGTCTTCGCTGCCTTCCGCGAGCTGATCGGCACCGTCCGAGAGGTCGGCGGCACCCGCGGCGAGCTCGGACGAACCGCTCTTCGCCGATGTGGTCCCTTCGGCGAGTTCGGAGGCGCCGGCGGCGATCTTGTTCGTCACCACGAAGAACAGGATCACCATCGTGGCCAACAGCAGGCTGAGCACGATCACGGCGATGCGCATGCCGTTGCCGTGCGCGTGGGGTTTCGTACTCGTCATCGAGGACTCCCGGGGGTCAGTGGCGTCGTTGCCACGGGCGACTGTATGGGCGCGCCGGTACGCGACCCACGGATTTGCCGGTCGAAACCAAGTCTCAGAGTCGCTGGGACTCAGTTTCTTGTCGTGAGTCCACAAACGCGCCCTGGCGGCCCCTGTCGCTCCCCGGAAAACCAGCCGTAACACCGCCGACTCACTGCCCGCCTACCCTCATGCTCATGGCGAAGCAGAAGACACCCGCGAACGAGAAGCCACCGGCGTGGTCGGAAGACGGACTCAACTTCCGCACCCGCAAGTGGGTGCGCCCCGAAGATCTCAACGCGAACGGCTCGCTGTTCGGCGGGAGCCTGCTGAAGTGGATCGACGAGGAGGCGGCGATCTACGCGATCGTCCAGCTGGGCAACTACCGCGCGGTCACCAAGCACATCTCGGAGATCAACTTCGAAGCGTCGGCGGTGCAGGGCGACCTGATCGAGATCGGCCTGCAGGCCACGCATTTCGGCACGACGTCATTGACGATGCGCGCGGTCGCCCGCAACATGATCACGCGCAGGCGCATCCTCACGATCGAGAAGATCGTGTTCGTCAGCCTCGATGACGACGGAGTGCCGACCCCGCACGGCTACCGCGAGATCACCTACGACCGCGACCGGATGCCCACCGAGCGCATCGCGACCGGGACGATCAGGCTTCCCTCGCTCTGAGCGGCGACCGCCGCGAACGCCTGAGACAGATCGGCGATCAGATCGTCGACGTCTTCGAGGCCGATCGACAGACGCAGCACATCGGCGGCAGGACGTGCCTCGGGCGGCACCGGGCGGTGCGTGAGCGCGGCCGGATGCTGGATCAGCGAGTCGACCCCGCCGAGCGAGACCGCATGCGTGAACAGCGTCGTCGCCGTCGTGACGGCGGAGGCCGCGGCGAACCCGCCCCGCATCCGCATCGCGATCATCGCGCCCGTGCCGCGCATCTGCCGCTCGAGGATGCCGCGCGGGTCTCCGTCGAGCCCCGGATAGAAGACCTCGGCGACCTCGGGACGATCGATCAACCACTGCACCACCCGCCGCGCACTCTCCTGCTGGTGCCGCACCCGCACCGGCAGGGTGGTGAGACCGCGGTGCAGCAGGTACGCCCCGAGCGGATGCAGGAGCCCCCCGGTCACCGCCCGCACGCGGCGCAGCGCCTCCGCGGTCTCTTCGCTGCAGGCGACGACGCCGGCGATGACATCGCCGTGGCCGCCGAGGTATTTGGTCGCGCTGTGCAGTGACATCGCGGCGCCCAGGTCGATCGGGTTCTGCAGGATCGGGGTCGCGAACGTGTTGTCGACCACCACCGGCACGGAACCCGCCTGGCGCACCACGTCGGCGATGTCGGCGATGTCGAGCGTGGGGTTCGCGGGGGTCTCGACGACCACGAGCCCGGTGTCGGACCGCATGGACGCGGCCACCTCGTCGGGGTGGCAGTACGTCGTCTCGACGCCGAGCAGCCCGGAACCGAGCAGGTGGTCGGTTCCACCGTAGAGCGGACGCACCGCGACGACGTGGCGTGCGCCGGTCGCCCCCGTATGCGCGAGGATCACGGCCGTCATCGCCGCCATGCCCGAGGCGAAGGCCACCGCAGCCTCGGCATGCTCGAGCTCGGCGAGCGCCTCTTCGAAGCGGGCGACCGTCGGGTTCCACAGTCGCGCGTAGACCATGCTGCCGTCGGCGGGCGGGCGGCCTCCGGTGGCCATCGCCTCGTAGGAGTCGCCACCGCGCTCGATGTCGGGCAGCGGGTTCGTGGTCGACAGGTCGATCGGCAGCGCGTGGACCCCGAGACCCTCGAGATCGGAGCGCCCGCTGTGGACGGCGACGGTGTCGGGATGCAGCGGTGCAGTCATGCCTCTACGTTGCCGGAATCACAGAATCCGCGCAGGAACTCGACAGAACATGCAGTCATTTCGGCGTTGAACGCTATTCTGTGCAGCATACGGCATCCGAAAGGCGCGCACATTGGCGAAAGCACAACTCGACGAGATCGACCTCGAGCTGCTGGCGATCCTCACCCGTGACGCCGAGACGACCAACAAGGCCCTGGCGCACCGTCTCGGCCTCGCCGAGTCGACCTGCGCACACCGCGTGCGGGCGCTGCGCGAGCGGGGCGTGATCCGCGACACCCGCATCCGCATCGACGGGGCGGCCCTCGGCTTCCCCCTGCAGGCGATCATCAAGGTGCGCCTCGCCAATCACACCGGCGCCAAGGTGACCGCGCTGTTCGACGCACTCGCGAGCGTCCCGCGGGTGCTGCAGGTCTTCCATGTGGCAGGAGTCGACGACTTCCTGGTGCACGTGGCGGTGCAGGACGCGACCGCCCTCCGGGACATCGTGCTGGAGCACATCACGGTGCACCCGGTCGTGCGCGGCACCGAGACCCAGCTCGTGTTCGAGCTGCGCGACGGTCCGGGCGTCCTGCCGCGGTGACCCCGGGATCCGGGTGACCTGCGCGAAGATGGAATGCACGTCCGCACCGGAGCAAGGGAGCACCATGAGCCGCAGCGCCACCGCCGCCACGCACACCATTCGCGAGATGCGGGACTTCCTCTTCGCGAACGCCACCGACTACGCCGCGGCCCGTGCGGGGTTCGCCTGGCCTGAGGTCGACGAGTTCAACTTCGCACTCGAGTGGTTCGACGTGATCGCCGGCGAGAACCCCGACCGGCCGGCCGTGCAGATCGTCGAGGCCGACCTGAGCCTGCGCACCTGGACCTACGGCGAGCTTTCGACACGCTCCGATCAGGTCGCGGCCTGGCTCACCGGTCTCGGCATCCGCCGCGGCGACCACGTGATCGTGATGCTGAACAACACGATCGAGCTGTGGGAGGTGATGCTGGCGATCACGAAGATCGGCGCCGTGTCGATCCCGACCTCCACTCTGCTCTCCGCCTCCGATCTCGCGTACCGCGTCGAACACGGTCGTGCCGGCGCAGTCGTCACCCTCGGCCCGCTCGCCGATCGGCTCGCGGACATCGACCCCGGCATCCTCCGCATCGGCGTCGGCGACGGCATCCCCTCCGAGTGGGCACGCTTCACCGACTCGACCACCGGACCGACCGTCTTCGAGCCCGATGGCCCGACCCCCGCGACCGACACCGCCCTGCTCTACTTCACCTCGGGCACCACGAACCGGCCGAAGCTCGTGCAGCACACCCACGTCTCGTACCCGGTCGGGCACCTGTCGACCATGTGGTGGCTCGGCGTGCGACCCGACGATGTGCACCTCAACATCTCGTCCCCCGGCTGGGCGAAGCACGCGTGGTCGAGCTTCTACTCCCCCTTCCTGGCCGAGGCGACCGTGTTCGTCTACAACTACGACCGCTTCGACGCGAACACCCTCATGCAGGTCATGGACACCCACCACGTGTCCACCTTCTGCGCGCCGCCGACCGTGTGGCGGATGCTGATCCAGGCCGACCTCGCGCGCCTCACCCACCCGCCGCGCGAGCTCGTCGGCGCCGGCGAGCCGCTGAACCCCGAGGTCATCGACCGCGTGCGCGACGCCTGGGGCGGCACGATCCGCGATGGCTTCGGACAGACCGAGATGACGGCCTGCATCGGCAACTCCCCCGGCCAGCCCGTCAAGGTCGGGTCGATGGGACGCCCGCTGCCCGGCTACCCGGTCGTGCTGCTCGACCCGGTCACCGGAGACGTCGTCGAGAGCGAGGGGGAGATCGCGCTCGACCTGTCGCAGCCGCCGCTCGGGCTCATGGCCGGGTACTACGAAGACCAGGCGAAGACGGCCGAGTCCCGGGCGGGCGGCTTCCACCACACCGGCGACATCGCGGTGCGCGACGACGACGGCTACCTCACGTACATCGGTCGCTCGGACGACGTGTTCAAGGCCTCCGACTACAAGATCTCCCCGTTCGAACTCGAGTCGGTGCTGCTCGAGCACGACCTGGTGATCGAGGCGGCCGTGATCCCGAGCCCCGACCCCACGCGTCTGGCCGTGCCGAAGGCGTACGTCTGCCTGACCCCGGATGCCACCGAGGGCGCGGAAGACGCGGCTCGCGCGATCTTCACCTACGCGCACGAGCGACTGTCGTCGCACCTGTGGGTGCGGATCATCGAGTTCGTCCCCGAGCTGCCGAAGACGATCTCCGGGAAGATCCGCCGCGTCGAGCTGCGTGCGCGGGAAGCGGCACGGGTCGGATCCGGCGACGAGACCGGACAGCACCGCGACCGCGACTACCGCTGAGCGCTCAGGACACGACCGGGATCGAGGCCGTCGCCGCGGACTTCGTCGCGAGCGACGGCTTCGACACGACTGCCGGCGCGGTCGGGGAGACCGCCCGGGGCAGTGCATCGGCCGCCGCATCGTTCGTCCGCCCGGCTCCGGCCGCACTCATGATGGCCCGCACGACCCCGCCGATGAGGAGCATGCCCACGAGCGAGGCGCACGCCAATATCAACGGCAGCCACTGCTGCGCGAACGACGCGGTGAAGCTCATCAGCGCGCCCACGATCCATACGCCGACCGCACCCCCGACGAGCCCTCCAGAGCTCCGGATGACCGCGACCGCAGCGACGATCGCACAGGCACCGGCGATGGCCGCACCCACGTACCCGATCGGCACCATCACCTCGGCCAAATCGTTGGCCACTCTCATTGTCGTCATGACGACCCCCCGGTCCAGCGGAAACTCCGCTACCTCGACACTAGAAGTGTGTCGCGGAAAGGCCATCCGTCTCAAGTCCCATCCGCATCATCCTGCAGACGGAGATCTCGCGGCGCCGATTCGGACGGGACGAGAGTTCAGCGGCGGCTCGGCCACCGCAGACGACGGGGGCGGACGACGCGCAACGGCTGGGTGACGACGGCATCCACGACCATCGAGCCGTCGGTCGGTCCGACGATCGCGATCGCCGAGGTCTCGGTGGCCTCGGCCGGTGCGACCGGAAGCCGTCCGAGCTCGCGGTGTGCCCGCACGTAGGCCGGGACCAGCAGCACGATCGCGCCCACCCAGGCGAGCGGGTTGCTCAGCGCGACGCCGTCGAACCCGATCCACGCGCCCAGCACGATGGCCGCGCCCACACGCATCACCAGCTCGATCACCCCGGTCACGGTGGGCACGAGTGTGTGGCCGAGTCCCTGCAGCGCGCCGCGCAGCACGAACAGCATGCCCAGCGCCCAGTAGCCGCAGCCGTTGATGATGAGCATCCGGTGAGCCATGTCGACGACGTCGTCCGACCCCGCACCGATGAACAGCCGCACCATGGGCGCGCCGAACGCGATCAGCAGGCCACCGAGCACCACACCGGCGGCGACCGCCATCCAGGTCGCCTCGACGACTCCGCGACGGATGCGGTCGGGGCGGCGGCCGCCGTGGTTCTGCGCGGCGTACATCGAGACCGCGAGGCCCAGCGACGACAGCAGCGCGACCGCGAGGCTGTCGACCCGGGAACCGGTCGTGTAAGCGGCGACGGCGTCGGCCCCGAGGGTGTTCAGCGCGACCTGCACCGTGAGTGTGCCGATCGCGATGATCGACGCCTGGAAGCCCATGGGCAGGCCGAGGCGCAGGTGCTCGGCGATGTCGTCCCCGGTGATCCGCCAGTCGGCACGACGCAGGTGCAGCATCGGCAGGCGCCGGCGGACGAACTCGAGGCAGAGCGCCACCGAGACGGCCTGCGCGACCACGGTCGCGAGAGCGGCACCACCCACGCCCCATTCGAGAGGACCGACCATCAGCACGACGAGCCCGACGTTCAGCGCGCACGAGACGGTGAGGAACACCAGCGGCGTCTTGGAGTCGCCGATCGCGCGGATGATCGCGGAGAGGTAGTTGAAGAACATCGTCGCGCTGGCACCGAGGAAGCTGATCTGCGTGAAGATCGTGGCTTCGGCCATCAGCTCCGGAGGTGTCTGCAGCAGGGTGAGGATCGGGCCGGCGAGGAGGGGGGCTGCGACCGTCAGGATCACGCTCGTGATGGCACTGAGGAACACACCCGTGGCCACCGAGCGGCGCACGGCCGCATCGTCCCGCGCACCGAAGGCCTGCGCGATGGGGATCGCGAATCCGCTCGTCAGACCCCAGGCGAAGCCGAGCAGCAGGAACAGCAGGCTGCCGGTCGCGCCCACCGCCGCGAGGGAGGTGACGCCGAGGTGCCGTCCGACGACGATCGCATCGGCGAACTGGTACAGCTGCTGCACCACGTTGCCGAGGAGCAGCGGGATGGAGAAGGCGAGGATGACGCGCCACGGGCGGCCCGTGGTGAGGGAGGTGGCCATGAAGGGGCGGCTCGCAGAACTGGGGGACGGATCGGGGCTCGAACAAGCCTATCGAATCGATTCGGCGGAGCGGTATCCCCGATCTCGATTCTGTTGGTCGGGGAGGCGAAAGGTACCGTCGGACCCAAACCGTCGACGGAGACCGGAGGACGAGAGTGACGAAGCAGCACCCGGGGGGAACCGGAAGCACGCCCGATGTCGATGCCGATGGGGAGGAGCAGCACCTGCGGCGCGCGCTGAGCAACCGCCACATCCAGCTGCTCGCGATCGGCGGCGCGATCGGAACCGGCCTGTTCATGGGCAGCGGCAAGACGATCTCGGTGGCGGGACCATCGGTGATCTTCGTCTACATGATCATCGGCTTCATGCTGTTCTTCGTCATGCGGGCGATGGGCGAACTGCTGCTGTCGAACCTCAAGTACAAGTCGTTCAGCGACTTCGCGAGCGATCTGCTCGGGCCGTGGGCCGGATTCTTCACCGGGTGGACCTACTGGTTCTGCTGGGTGGTCACCGGCGTCGCCGACGTGATCGCGATCGCGGGCTACACGGATGCGCTCATCCCCGGCGTCCCGCTGTGGATCCCGGGCGTCCTCGTGATCGTGATCCTGCTCGCCCTGAACCTGCCGACCGTCGCCGCGTTCGGCGAGATGGAGTTCTGGTTCGCGCTGATCAAGATCGTCGCGATCGTCGCCCTCATCGTCACCGGCCTGGTGATGATCTTCACCGGCTTCCAGCACGACGCGGGGACCGCCAGCTTCTCGAACCTGTGGGATCACGGCGGCATGTTCCCGCACGGCTTCATGGGCTTCGTCGCGGGATTCCAGATCGCGGTGTTCGCGTTCGTCGGCGTCGAGCTGGTCGGCACCGCGGCCGCCGAGACCAAGGACCCGAAGCGCAATCTGCCGAAGGCGATCAACGCGATCCCGATCCGCATCCTGCTGTTCTACGTGGGCGCACTCATCGTGCTGATGGCGGTGACCCCGTGGACGGAGTACGTCGCCGGGGAGAGCCCGTTCATCGCGATGTTCGCCCTCGCCGGACTCGGCATCGCGGCGACGGTCGTGAACCTGGTCGTGCTGACCTCGGCGATGTCGAGCGCCAACTCCGGCATCTACTCGACCTCTCGCATGGTGTTCGGCCTCGCGCAGGACGGGGATGCCCCGCGGATGTTCGGCCGACTCTCGCGCCGCCGCGTGCCGCAGAACGCCCTGTTCCTGTCGTGCATCCTGCTGCTGTCCGGCGTCGTGCTGCTGTACGCGGGCAAGGACATCGGCACGGCCTTCGACATGGTGACCACGGTCTCGGCGCTGTGCTTCATGTTCGTGTGGACGATCTTCCTCTGCAGCTACCTCGTGTACCGACGCACCCGCAAGGACAAGGTCGCCGCATCGACGTTCCGGATGCCGGGCGGGGTGTTCATGGTCTACGTGGTGCTCGCGTTCTTCGTCTTCGTCCTGTGGGCGCTGACGACCCAGCCCGACACGCTGACCGCGCTGCTGGTGACGCCGATCTGGTTCGTGCTGTTGTTCGTGGCGTGGCTGTTCGTGCGGAAGTCGCCGAACCATCTCGCCCGGCACGCGGCGCACATCGCCCACCTCCGCGACGACTCGGTCGAGGCGGACACGGACTGAGCTCCGGCGGTCTCGGTTCACAACTCCTCAAGAACCGGCTTCGTGACTCGGGAATCGGCCGATTCCGGATCGTCAGCCCATGTTCTTGAGGAGTTGTGAACGCCCTCAGGCGGCGACGGCGGAACCGACGGCTACGGCGGACGCGGCGGGCTTCGCGACGAACAGGCGCTTGCGCAGGGCGAGGAACAGCAGCACCATCCCGGCACTGAGCAGGATGTGCCCGAGGCCCGCGATGCCGGCGATCATCGCGGAGGACTCCTGGCCGAGCACCGTGAGCGAGCCGTGCCAGACCATCATGGCCGACGTCAGCACGACGCCCGCGTTGTACAGCCAGAAGAACCAGCCGAACAGGCGGCTCTCGGAGAGCGCGAACGCCTTCTCCAGCAGCAGGACGATCAGCAGCACGACGAAGCCCAAGACGAGCAGGTGCGTGTGCACGAGCCCCAGCTGTGTGGCTCCCCCCTCGGGGAAGTCGTTGATCTTGGTGAACTCCCGGTAGAAGAGTCCGGAGGCGACGCCGACGATCATGTAGGCGAACGCGACGGAGAAGAGGCGGCGCATCGGGTTCCTTTCGGTCTGATTCCAGCCTCGGCGCAGTGGCCTCGGCAGGGATCCATCGAACGGTTGAGATGCGCGGCGCTCGACGTGACCACCAGGCGCGCAGAGGGCCGACACTGCTATCAGCGCCGGCCCTCAGAGCAAACGATTCCCTTACTTGAATCGGTCATCCTGCTGACTGCGAGAGCCAACCAGCCGCCGGAGGGTGGCACCGACAAACCACAGCAGCGCTGCGACGATCACCACAGATCCGAGAAGGGTGGGGATGGAGAATCCGACGACCATCTGCTCAGCTCCTACGAGTGAATTTGGAACGACCCGCCCCTGTAGCTGAAAGTGGCGTCCGCAGTAACATGACACATTCTATTCCCCCAGGCAGATCTCCGCCGGTGCTCGATAGCACCACGATGTGGGATCTCCGCCCGCTGCGGCCGTCCTAGGACTGAGGACGACGGCTCAGAGGAGCCCGGTGTCGCGGGCGATCGCGATGGCGCGGGCACGGCTGTCGGCGCCGAGCTTCTCGAACACGTGCACGAGGTGCGTCTTCACGGTGGCCTCGGTGACGAACAGGGTCTTCGCGATCTCGCGGTTCGATGCGCCGGTATCGAGCAGCCGGAGTACGTCGAGCTCGCGGTCGGTGAGCCGCACCCGCGGCGCGCGCATGACCTGCACGACCCGCTCGCTGAGCTCGGGGGTGAGCACGAGTCCGCCGGAAGCGGCCTGGCGGATCGCCCGCACGATGTCGTCCGGCGCGACATCCTTGAGCAGGTACCCCGCCGCTCCCGCCTCGATCGCACCGAGGATCTCGGCGTCGCGGTCGAACGTCGTCAGGATCAGCACGGCGGGTGCCGGATGCTGGGCACGAAGCGCGGCGGTCGTCTGCACGCCGTCCATGCCCGCGCCGAGCCGCAGATCGCAGAGCACGACGTCAGGATGCAGGTGCCGTGCGAGAACCACGGCCTCCTCTCCGGAAGCCGCCTCGCCGATCACCTCGACGTCGTCGCGGTTATCGAACAGCGAGCGCACCCCGGCCCGGACGATGGGGTGATCGTCGACGAGCAGCACACGCACGGCGGTCATGCCTCACCCTCCGTTCCACGCCTCACCGATGCGGCACCGCCGAGCGGAACGTGCGCCGAGAGCGCGGTGCCGTCGCCCGGGGCACTCTCCACGTCGAGCCCTCCGCCGAGTTCCCGCAGCCGTGCCCGCATCGAGCGCAGTCCGTAGCCGCCACCCTGGCCGCCGACGCCGCCCTGCGCGTCCCAGTGCCTCGCGTCGAACCCGATGCCGTCGTCGACGATGTCGAGCCTCACCGCGTCGCCGGCATCGGCCAGGGTCACCACGACGCGCGACGCGGATGCGTGCGAGCGGACGTTCGCGAGGGCCGACTGCGCCGTCCGCAGCAGGGCGACCTCGACGTCGATGCCGAGCGCCGGCAGGTCGTCATCGGCGTGCAGGGTCGCCTCGATCCCGGTCTCGTCGGCCAGGCGCTCCAGCATCCGGGCGAGGGCGTCGCCGAGGGCCGTGGACTCCAGCTCGGCCGGCATCAGCGCGTTCACGATGCGTCGCGCATCCGCCAACCCCTCCGCGGCGAGCGCCCCGATCTGCTCGAGGGCACGGGTGCGCTGCGCGGGATCGTCCGCCTCCAGGGCCGAGCGCGCCAGCATCCCGATCGACGACACGCTCTGGGCCACGGTGTCGTGGATGTCGCGCGACACCCGGGTGCGCTCCTCACTCGCGCCGGACTCGCGCTGGGTGCGGGCGAGCTCGTCCTGGAGCGCCGACATCTCCTCCTGGGTCGCGACGAGCGAGGCGATCAGTCGACGGCGCTCCCGCCCGTCGCGGACGAGCTCGAGGTACCCGCGCGAGATCCCCAGCGCGAAGACGCCGCCCACGAGGGGCCCGATCACGTTCGCATAGGTCGTGGTGCCGGTGTGCAGCAGCGGGGCGGTCACCACGACCGCGAGGATCGCCGCGCTCAGCAGCAGTGCCCACCGCAGTCGCATCACGAATCCGGCCAGCAGCCACAGCGGGAAGGCGAGCCACACGAACTCGGGCGAGACGACGACCGCTCCGAGCCAGATGAGCGTCAGCCCGAGCAGCCACCAGGTCGCCAGACGGCGGTCGGACGTGCGCTCGCTGAGCAGCAGCCCGCCGCCGTACCAGCCGAGGAACACGAGCGACACGGCGAGCACCCACGGCAGCGGAACCCCATCGACTGCCGCGCGCCAGGCGCCGATCACGAGCAGCACGACCGTGATGACGGCCTGGCCGATGCGGATGGATCCGACCAGGCTCGCCCACGTGCGCGGGGTGCGGAATCCGTCCGCCCGCTCGTCCCGGCCGGCACGTCCGGTTCGCGTCGGCTCAGTTCGCATCGGTTCAGCTCTCGATGGCGGAGGTGGCGACTGCGGCATCCTCGTATTCTCCCCCGTGCGGCCGATCTGCACCCCGATCGGCGCGGGATCCGCCCCTCCCGACCTTCCCCGGCCACCACATCCGCTCCCCGACGATCGCGAACAGCGCGGGGACCACCAGGGTGCGCACGACGAAGGTGTCGACGAGCACCCCGATCCCGACGATGAGTCCGATCTGTCCGAGCGTGACCAGGGGCAGCAGCCCGAGCGCGGCGAACACGGCCGCGAGCACGACGCCGGCGCTGGTGATCACGCCGCCCGTCGCCGTGAGCGCACGCACCATCCCCTGCCGCGTGCCGACCGTCTGCGCCTCGACGCGCGCCCGATGGACCAGGAAGATCGTGTAATCGATGCCGAGTGCCACCAGGAACAGGAACGACAGCAGCGGCACCTGCAGGTCGAGCGCGTCCCATCCGAACAGCACCCGGCTCAGCCACGTGCCCGCGCCGATCGCCGCGACGGCGCTGAGGATGTTCACCGCGAGCAGCAGCACGGGCGCCACCAGGGAGCGCAGCAGCAGGAGGAGCACGAGCAGACTGACCGCGAGCACGAGCGGGACGATGAGCTGCAGGTCGCGCCGGTTGCCCTCGCGGGCGTCGAGATCGGCGGCGACCGGTCCGCCCACGAGAGCATCGGCACCGGGTGCCGCCGCCGCCGCGCCCCGCACTTCCCGGACGAGATCGAGACTCTCGGTCGTGCCGGGCGCTGGTTCTCCGACGACGAGCAATCGGGTGAGCGTGCCGTCGGCGCTCTCCCCCGTCGCAGACACCCGGAGCACGCCCGGGACGCTTTCGACCGCGGCAGTGAGCGCCTCGACCTCTGCCGTGTCGCCGATCACGATCATCGGCTGCGCCTCGCCGGCGGGGAAGTGCTCGCCGAGCGCGGTGAGCCCTGCCGCCGACTCCGACTCGACCCGGAACTTCTCGACCTGCGTGAGACCGACGGATGCTCCGGCCAGCCCACCCGCGAAGACTCCGAGAAGCGCGAGACCGCCGACGAGCGGCACCCACGGACGGCGGGAGACCCGCGTCGCCACCGCTCCCCAGGCGCGCCCGGTCACGGCGGCGTCGCCGACGCGTGGGGCGAAGGGCCAGAAGATGCGCCGTCCGCACACGGCGAGGGCGGGCGGGAGCACCAGCAGCACCGCGGCGAGCGCGATGAGGAGGCCGACGGCTGACGCGATGCCGAGCCCGCGGGTGCCGGGGATCACGGCGAACGCGAGCGTCGAGAGAGCGAGGACCACGGTCACGTTCGAGGCGACGATCGCGGGCACGGTGGCCCGCCACGCGGCGACCAGTGCGCGCCGGTGGTCGGTGTCTCGTGCGAGCTCTTCGCGATAACGGGAGATGAGCAGGAGGGCGTAATTCGTCCCGGCCCCGAACACGAGCACACTCACGATCCCGGAATCGAACTGCAGGCCGAGCCCCGCCCCGATAGCCGCCGTCGCCTTGTTCGCCAGCTGGTCGGCGAGGGCGACCACCACGAGCGGGATCATCCAGAGCACGGGCGAGCGGTAGGTGACGATGAGCAGCAGCGCGACGATACCGAGCGTCACCATCAGCAGCGTGAAGTCGGCACCATCGAACGCGGAGGCGACGTCCACGCCGAACGCGGGACCACCCGTGACCTGCACGCTCACCCCGTCGATCGGATGCTCCGCCACGATGTCGCGCAGACCGTGGACGGCATCCGCGGCGGCATCGTCGTCGGCATCGTCCAGGGTCAGCGTCGCCTGGATCACCGCTGCCTGCCCATCGTCGCTGACGATCGGACCCCGCGGTGCGACCCCCGTCTGCGCCTCGACATCGGTGGCGAGGGATCCCAGTGCAGCGAGGTCTGTGTCGCCGAGGCGTCCGCCGTCATCGCGAGCCGCGACCAGCAGCACCGCGTGCTCGTCCGCATCGGGGAACTGCTCGGCGAGCGCCGCCGCCCGAGCCGATTCGGAGTCCGGCGGAGCCACGTCGTTGCCCGAAGGGAGCGATACGCGACCGAGGGCGCCGAGGAGCGCCGTGAAAGCCACGACCGCGATCAGCAGGGAGATCCACCCGCCGCGTCGAGAGGTGAGCCACAGCGGAAGGGAGCGGAGGGTGCGGAGCATGGGTCCAGTCCAGCCGCGACGGCGCCGAGGAGGATCGGGCGGGAGGGTGAGACGCGTCTCCATCGTTCGATGGATGCTCCGTACCGCCGCGGGAGGTTCCCGCGAACGGGGTTCCCTCAGGACCTCCCTCATCGCGACCTCCGGGCGTAGCGTCGGTTCCACGGCCGCGGATCGCATCCGCGGCGAAGACGAAAGGACAGCTCATGCACACTCGTACTCTCGGACAGGGCCTCCAGGTCTCAGCGGTCGGCCTCGGCTGCATGGGGATGTCGCAGAGCTACGGTCCGAACCCCGGCAGCCGCGACGACATGATCGCGGTGCTCCGGTCGGCGGTCGACCACGGCGTGGACTTCTTCGACACGGCCGAGGTGTACGGACCGTATGTGAACGAGGAGCTCGTCGGCGAGGCGCTCGAGCCGATCCGCGACAGGGTCGTCATCGCGACCAAGTTCGGGTGGGACATCCAGGAGGGGAAGAGCGTCGGGCTGAACAGCCGACCCGACCAGATCCGCCGGGTGGCCGAGGCATCGCTGCGGAGTCTGCGCACCGATGTGATCGACCTCTTCTACCAGCACCGCGTCGACCCCGACGTGCCGATCGAAGACGTGGCCGGCACCGTGGGCGAGCTGATCGCCGAGGGCAAGGTGCGCCACTTCGGTCTCTCCGAGGCCTCGGCCGACACCATCCGCCGCGCCCATGCCGTGCATCCGGTGACCGCGCTGCAGAGCGAGTACTCGCTGTGGACGCGCGAGCCCGAGGCCGAGATCCTTCCGGTGCTGGCCGAGCTCGGCATCGGGTTCGTGCCCTTCAGCCCGCTCGGCAAGGGGTTCCTGACCGGCACGGTCGACGCCGCGGCGGACTTCGCGGCCGGTGACATCCGCGCCACGATCCCGCGCTTCACGGCCGAGAACCGGGCAGCGAACCAGGCGCTCGTGGCGCACGTCGCCGAGCTGGCCGCGACGAAGGAGGCCACCCCGGGCCAGATCGCCCTCGCCTGGCTGCTCGCCCAGCAGCCGTGGATCGTGCCCATCCCCGGCACCCGGCGCACCGCGCGCATCGCCGAGAACGCGGGCAGCACCGCCACCGCGCTCTCCGCCGACGAGGTCGCCGACCTGTCGACCCTGGCCGCGCGCATCGGCGTGGCCGGCGACCGCTACAACCCGCAGCAGATGGCGTTCGTGGACCGTTGAGCCGCCGACGGCCTCGGTATCGTGAGGCGGGTGACCTCCGCCCGCAGCTACCCCGCGACCATCGCGGCCGCGGTCGAGCACGAGACGGTCATCCGCAAGTCGCGCTTCCTCACCCGCGTCGAACCCGTCTCGTCGGTCGAGCAGGCCGAAGCGGTGATCGCCGGCATCCGCAAGCGGGCCTGGGACGCGAACCACAACTGCACCGCGATGATCACCGGTCTGCTCGGTGATCAGGCGCGATCGTCGGATGACGGAGAGCCCTCGG
Source organism: Microbacterium maritypicum (assembly GCF_041529975.1). Taxonomy (NCBI): domain Bacteria; kingdom Bacillati; phylum Actinomycetota; class Actinomycetes; order Micrococcales; family Microbacteriaceae; genus Microbacterium; species Microbacterium maritypicum. The sequence continues at coordinate 3,763,364 of NZ_CP168030.1, forward strand.
GCACCGCGGGCATCCCGATGCTGGAGGTGCTGCGGCGCCGGGAGCTGACCGACGTGGTCGCGGTGGTGACACGGTACTTCGGCGGTGTGAAGCTCGGAGCGGGCGGTCTCGTGCGCGCGTACTCCTCGGCGGTGTCCGAGACGCTCGACCTGGCGACCCTGGTGCGGCGTGCGGCGCTCCGACAGGTGACGCTCGAGGTGCCGCATGCGGATGCCGGGCGCTACGACAACCTGCTGCGCGACTGGGCGGTGCATCACGGTGCGACGCTGGGCGAGCCGACCTACGCGGCGATTGCCACGCTCGAGCTGTGGGCGCCCGAGGCGGAGCTTCCGAGGCTCACCGATGACCTGGCCGCAGCATCCGCCGGTGCGGTCGTCCCCGTGCTGGGCGTCGAGCGCATCGTCGACGTCCCCGACTGAACCATCGACGCCGGCGGGATCGGCGAAACCACAAGGATCGGCGGATATCCTGGATGCCGCGGTCGCGGAGGGAGAGCGATGTTCGACAGTCCGCTCTCGGCTTCGGCCTACGAGATCCTCGAGGTCGACCCCGGCGTCGACGACGTCGAGCTGCGCCGCGCCTACCGTCTGCGCCTGCGTCAGACCCACCCCGACACCGGTGGCGACGCGGCGATCTTCATCCAGGTGCAGCGCGCCTGGGAGCTGATCGGCACCGCCGAGGGTCGCGCCGCCTACGACCGCCGGACCGGTGTGACCCACGAGGCGGGCTCCGAGTGGAGCGGGTGGCGTCCGCCGCCGACCCGCACCGACACGCGCCCGCGGGCCCGGTCGTACGGTCACCCCGGCGGCTGGCGCCGCGAGCGCTACCTCGACCTCATCCGCGAATGGGCCGGCCGTGGCGTCGAGGTCCCCGATCCCTACGACCCCGCGCTCGTGCGCTCGGCACCGCGTGACCTGCGCCGGCTCCTCGCCGACGCCCTGGCGGAGGAGGCCACCGCACGCACGGTGTCCGACCTGGGCATGGGCTTCACGGTGTGGCATGACGTCGCCGCGGGAGCCGATGCCGACGACAAGCTCGACCACGTGGTGCTGGGCCCCTCGGGCCTGTACGGCGTGATGTCCGAGGACTTCGGCGGGGTCGTCGGCTTCCGTCGCGGCGAGATCACGGGACCGAGCCTCGGCACCCGCGCGCCCGTGACCGCCGCGCTCGGGCGGATGCGCACGGTCGCCAAGGCCGCGAAGGTGCGCTTCGGCGGTGCGATCATCGTGCTGCCCGACGACGACCTCTCCCAGGCGGTCACCCCGCTCGGCACGACCCGGGGCGTTCCGGTCGTGGTGGTGCGGCGCAGTGCGCTCGCCATGGTGCTGCGCCAGGGAGTTCCGCAGGCGCGGGCCATCGGCGGCAACGAGCTGTTCGACGTGCGCACCCGACTGCAGCAGACCGTGCGCTTCGTCTGACCCGGGCCGGCGGGGGTTACGGTGTCGTTGTGGCTGCACGCGAACCGATACTCGAACACCCCATCTCCGAAGCACCGGCCGGAAAGCTGGTGCTCCTGCGCCACGGCGAGACCGAATGGTCGCGGACCGGCAGGCACACGGGGCTCACCGACATCCCCCTCACGGGGCGCGGCGAGGATCTGGCCCGTCGCGCGGGTGCGCTCGTGGCGGACTACGACTTCTCGCTCGTTCTGACGTCTCCGCTCGTGCGGGCGCAGCGCACCGCGGAGCTCGCGGGCCTGCACGCCGAGATCGATCCGCTGCTCGTCGAGTGGGACTACGGCGGATACGAGGGTCGCACCACGAAGGACATCCGTGCGGACCTCGGCTACGGCTGGAGCACCTTCACCCACGGCGTGATCCCCGGGCGCACCCCCGGCGAGACCGTGGAAGAGGTCGCCGCGCGGGCGTCGCGGGTGCTCACGCGGGTCCTGCCGGCGATGTCGCAGGGAGACGTCGCGCTGGTCGCGCACGGCCACTTCCTGCGCATCCTGACGGCGGTGTACCTGCGGCTCGCTCCGCGCTTCGGCGCCCAGATCAGCCTGGATGCCGGGTCGGTGTCGGTTCTCGGCTTCGCGCGCGAGCAGCCCGCCATCCTGTCGTGGAACTACGGTCCGGAGCTGCCTTCGGCACCCGCCGAATCCTGACGCGACAGGTATGCGCGCGCCGCACCGAGGAGTAGCGTGCCCGCATGGCGATCGCGACGGAGACGATGCAGTGGCTGCTCGACGGTGACCCCGCGCTGCGCTGGCAGGTGGAGCGCGACCTGCTGCGGGAGCCCGAGCAGGTGTGGCAGGCGACGCGCGCTCGGGTGGCGACCGAGGGCTTCGGTGCCGCTCTCCTCGCCCGGCAGGACGCTGATGGCCAGTGGGCCGGCGGCGCCTTCTTCCCGGCGGGCTTCTTCGGCAGCCCGGAGGCCGAGGAGCCGGGGCAGCCGTGGACGGCCACGACCTGGTCCCTGAACGATCTGCGCGAGTGGGGCGTGGAGGCCGCCGTGCTCGGCGACACCGCGGACCGCCTGTCGCAGAACAGCCGGTGGGAGTACGACGACCTGCCCTATTGGGGCGGCGAGGTCGACGTGTGCATCAACGCCTACACGCTGGCGAACGGCGCCTGGCTGGGGGCGGACGTGGCCGCCCTCGCCCGATGGTTCCCCGCTCACCGCCTCGAGGACGGCGGGTGGAACTGCGAGGCGGAGGAGGGCGACTCGGTGCGGTCGTCGTTCCACTCCACGCTCAACGCCCTGCGCGGGATGCTCGCCTATGAGCGGCTCACCGGCGACACGTCGCTGCGCGAGGCGCGGCACTCGGGCGAGGAGTATCTGCTGCGACGTCGGCTGCTGTACCGCGAGTCGACCGGCGAACAGGTCGGCCCGTTCGTGGGGCGCTTCGTGTATCCGAGTCGTCATCGGTTCAGCGCGCTCACCGCCCTGGACCATTTCCGCGAGGCATCGCTCGTCGAGGGCGGCGCACCCGACGACCGGATCGCGGATGCCGTCGAGCTGGTCCGCGCCGCGCGACGGGCGGACGGCACGTGGACGCAGACCACTCCGCTCGCCGGTCGCACCTGGTTCCCGGTCGATGCCGGGGAGGGTCATCCCTCCCGCTGGCTGACACTCATCGGCACCCGCGTGCTCGACTGGGCCGGACGCGCCTGAGTCGACGTCGCACCGCCGCGGCGCAGCATCCTGATATGCGTTCTTTTGAGTTATTCAAATAACGGGGTACACTCGAGGCATGGAGACAGAACTCGACTCGGCGCTTCGCGTTGCCGGGCTGCGTGCGACCGCGGGCCGCGTCGCCGTTCTCGAGGCTCTCGACTCCATGGCCCATACCGATGCGGAGCGGGTCTACCGCGCCGTGTCCGAAGTGCTGCCGACCACGTCGATCCAGTCGGTGCACAACATCCTCGCGGACCTGACGACGGCGGGTCTCATCCGCCGGATCGAACCGGCAGGTTCCGCGGCGCTCTATGAGCGGCGCATCGACGACAACCACCACCACGTCGTCTGCACCTCCTGCGGTGCGGTCGGCGATGTGGACTGCGTCGTCGGCGAAGCGCCGTGTCTCACCCCGTCCTCGACGGGTGGATTCACCGTCCAGACCGCCGAGGTCACCTTCTGGGGCCTCTGCCCCAGCTGCCAGAACGCCGCGCAATAGCCGACCGACGGACACCCATCCACGGATGGGGGTATTCGTCGCGCCTGCGCGGAGAAGGAGAGAACCATGACGAAACCTGCCGATTCGTACCGTCCGTCCACCACCACGCAGGCCGGAGCCCCGATCGCGAGCGACGCGCATTCGCTCACCGTCGGCGCCGATGGCCCCACCGTGCTGCATGACCACTACCTGGTCGAGAAGATCGCGGCGTTCAACCGCGAGCGTGTGCCGGAGCGCAACCCGCACGCGAAGGGCGGCGGCGCCTTCGGCGAGTTCGTCGTCACGGAGGACGTGTCGGCGTACACCCAGGCTGCGGTCTTCCAGAAGGGCGCGAAGAGCGAGGCGCTGATCCGCTTCTCCTCCGTCGCCGGAGAGCAGGGCTCGCCCGACACCTGGCGCGACGTGCGCGGGTTCTCGCTGCGGCTCTATTCGGAAGAGGGCAACCTCGACATCGTCGGCAACAACACCCCGACCTTCTTCCTGCGCGACGCGATCAAGTTCCCGGACTTCATCCACTCGCAGAAGCGCCTCGGCGACTCGGGTCTGCGCGACCCCGACATGCAGTGGGACTTCTGGACCCTCTCGCCCGAGACCGCGCACCAGGTGACCTACCTCATGGGCGACCGCGGCCTCCCGCGCAGCTGGCGGCACATGAACGGCTACGGCTCGCACACCTTCTCGTGGGTGAACGAAGCCGGTGAACTCTTCTGGATGCGCTACCACTTCGTGTCGAACCAGGGTGTCGAGGCGATGGGTGCCGACGAAGCGCAGCAGCTCGCCGGATCCGACGCCGACCACTACCGCCGTGATCTGTTCGAGGCGATCGCCCGCGGCGACCACCCGTCGTGGGATCTGTACGTGCAGATCATGCCGTACGACGAGGCCAAGACCTACCGGTTCAACCCGTTCGACCTCACCAAGACGATCTCGCTGAAGGACTACCCGCGCATCAAGGTCGGCACGCTCACCCTGAACCGCAACCCGGAGAACTTCTTCACGCAGATCGAGCAGGCCGGCTTCTCACCGGGGAACCAGGTGCGCGGCACCGGGATCTCACCCGACAAGATGCTGATGGGCCGCATCTTCGCGTACCCCGACGCGCAGCGTCACCGCATCGGCGCGAACTACAACCAGCTGCCGGTGAACCAGCCACACGCAGCCGAGGCACGCAACTACCAGCACGAAGGAGCGATGCGGTACCAGCACAACGACGCCGCGCACCGCACCTACCAGCCGAACTCGTTCGGACCTGCCGGCGGACCCGAAGCGGATCCGTCGAAGGGCATCGAGGCGAACTGGGAGGCCGACGGCGAACTCGTGCGTTCCGCCGCCACGCTGCACGCCGAGGACGACGACTTCGGGCAGGCGGGCACGCTCTACCGCGAGGTCTTCGACGGCGAGCAGCGGGCGCGGTTCCTCGAGACCCTCACCGGTCAGGGCCGCTCCATCACCATCGACGACATCCGCGAGCGGTTCTTCCAGTACTGGACGAACGTGGATGCCGAGCTCGGCGCAGCCCTGCGGGATCGGGTCTGATCCGCGCCATCCGCTGAGACCCCGTCTTCGCGCCGAGACCCCCTCCTGCCCACGTCGGCAGGAGGGGGTCTCGGCGTTACGGCGGGGTCTCGGGGTTGGAGGCCGGGTCTCGGGGTTGGAGGCCGGGTCTCGGGGTTGGAGGCGGGGTCTCGGGGTTGGAGGCGGGGTCTCGGCACAGGGCCGTGGAGCAGCGCCGCTGACGCGGAACAGGGCCAAGATGGAAGGGTGGCCACCCCCCTCTCCGACCTGACCGGCATGCCCGACCCGCAGCACGTGTACGCCGCCGACGGCACACGCCTGGCGACGTACACCTGGGGCGACCCGGATGCTCCCGTCGTCGTGATCGTGCACGGATTCGCGTCGAGCGCCCGCGACAACTGGGTCCTCACCGGCTGGGTGCGCGAGCTCGACCGCGCCGGCTACCGGGTGCTCGCGCTCGATCAGCGTGGGCATGGGCGCAGCGAGAAGCCGCACGATCCGGAGGGGTACCGCATCCGGACGCTGGTGACCGATGTCGAGACCGTGATGGACACATACCTCGTGGACGACGCGTTCTACGTCGGCTACTCGCTCGGAGCCCGCGTGGGCTGGGAAGTGGTGCGCGAGCTGCCCCACCGCATCGGCCGGGCGGTGCTCGGCGGAGTGCCGGACGGCATCCCCCTGGCCCGCCTCGACCTGGACCAGGTGCGGGCGTACATCGCCGACGGCACCCCGGTCGCCGACCCCACGACGCAGAACTACATCGCGCTGACGGAGCGGGTACCCGGCAACGACCTGCGGGCACTGGTCGCGCTCGCGGAAGGGATGCGGTCGTCAGGGATGATCGACCCCGATCCATCGGATGCGCCGACGCGCCCGATCCTGTTCGCCACGGGTTCGAAGGATGCCATCATCGAGGGTTCACGGGCACTGGCGTCCGCGGCCCCCGACGGTCGCTTCTTCGAGATCCCGAACCGGAACCACTTCAACGCTCCGGGATCGCGGGACTTCAAAGAGGCGGCGCTGGCGTTCCTCTCCGAGGCGTAGCCGCTCGCCCGCTCGCCCACTCGCTCGCCCGCCCATTGCGAAGGAGTTCTCACGGATTGAAGGAGCGGATGCCGCATCCGGTCCTTCATTCCGTGATTTCTCCTTCGTTCCGTGCGAGCGAGGTGAGGGGCGCGGGCCCCCGGCCTAGACGGCGGAGCTCTCCGCGCGCTGGGGCAGCACCCATCCCGCGCGCGGGAAGTGGCAGGTGTAGCCGTTGGGGTACTTGATCAGGTAGTCCTGGTGCTCTTCCTCGGCCTCCCAGAACGGGCCCGCGGCCTCGATCGTGGTGACGGCCTTGCCCGGCCACAGGCCCGAGGCGTCGACGTCGGCGATCGTGTCGCGCGCGACCGTTTCCTGCTCGGGAGAGAGCGGGAAGATCGCCGAGCGGTAGCTCGAGCCGATGTCGTTGCCCTGACGGTCCTTCGTGGACGGGTCGTGGATCTGGAAGAAGAACGCGAGGATGTCGCGGTACGTCGTCTTGGTCGGGTCGAACACGATCTCCACGGCCTCGGCGTGGCCGGGGTGATTGCGGTAGGTCGCGTGGTCGTTCGATCCGCCGGTGTAGCCGACGCGCGTGCCGATCACGCCGGGCTGGCGGCGGATCAGGTCTTCCATGCCCCAGAAACAACCGCCGGCGAGAACGGCCGTCTCGGTCCCGGGCGTGCGCGTGATGGTTCCGGTGTCGGTCATGACTGCTCCTCAGAGGTGTCGGTGGTGGGGGTGTTCGGCGTCTTCGCGAAGAGGGGACTGTAGCGACCGTACCCCTCCTCCTCCAGCCTGTCAGCCGGGACGAAGCGGAGGGCCGCCGAGTTCATGCAGTAGCGGAGCCCGCCCTCATCGCGGGGGCCGTCGTCGAAGACGTGGCCGAGGTGGCTGTCGGCGTTCGCGGAGCGCGCTTCGGTGCGCTTCATGAACAACGAGCGGTCGGTGCGCGTGGTGACGGCATCCGCCTCGATGGGCTTGGTGAAGCTGGGCCATCCGGTTCCGCTGTCGAACTTGTCGGTCGACGAGAACAGCGGCTCGCCCGAGACGACGTCGACGTAGATGCCGTCGTCGTGGTTGTTCCAGTACGCGTTGCGGAACGGCGGTTCGGTCGCGTCCTGCTGCGTCACCTCGTACTGCAGGTTCGTGAGGCCGCTGACGGCCTCGGGGGTCTTGCCGTAGTCGTTCGACATGATCTGACTCCTTAGTCCGACGTCGCTGGCTGCGGCGTCATAGGGAAGAACCGTGGACTGCGCCTTTTTGGTCCCTCGGGGCTGGGAGCGCGCTGTGAGTTTCTGCGAACTCGATAGAGTTGCCTCCGCACTGCACACCGCCCGAGGGGAACCGCCCATGTCCGTAGGACTGCTCGCCGTCGTCGACGACATCCTGAGCGCCGCGATGAAGGCCTCGGCCAAGGCAGCGGGTGTCGTGATCGACGACGCCGCGGTCACCCCGCAGTACGTGCAGGGCATCACGCCCGCGCGCGAGCTGCCCGTGGTCGGCAAGATCGCGCTCGGTTCGCTCGCGAACAAGTTCCTCATCATCATCCCGGCGGCACTGCTCCTCACCGCTTTCGCGCCGTGGGTGCTGCCGTATCTGCTGATCCTGGGTGGCGCGTACCTGTGCTTCGAGGGGGCCGAGAAGGTGCTCGAGTGGTTCGGCGTGCAGCACGGCCATGCCGACGAGGGCGCTCGCGACGAGAAGAAGCTGGTCCTGGGCGCGGTGCGCACCGACCTGATCCTCTCGACCGAGATCATGCTCATCTCGCTGGCGAGCCTGGAGAAGGGGCTCGACATCTGGGCGACGCTCGCGATCCTCGCCGTGATCGCACTCCTGATGACGGGCGTCGTGTACGGCGCCGTCGCCCTGCTGGTGAAGATCGACGACATCGGTCTGAAGATGGCGAAGAACCCGGTGCGGCGCGTGCGTCACACCGGAACCCGGATCGTGCGATCGATGCCCGCGGTGTTCCGCTTCATCAGCATCCTGGGCACGGTCGCGATGCTGTGGGTCGGTGGACACCTGGTGCTCGTGAACCTCGGCGAGGTCGGCTGGCACTTCCCGGTCGACGTGCTGCACGGCGTGGAGCACGCGCTCCACAACCTCGGCCCGGTCGTCGTCTGGATCGTCGACACCATCATCTCCGCGATCGCCGGTCTCATCCTCGGGCTGCTCATCGTCGGGATCGTGCTGGGCATCGCGAAGCTGTTCGGCAAGACGCCGAACTTCCACGAGGGCGAGGAATCCCCCGCCGACGTGCACGTCTGAGTCGGGAAGAGAGACCACCCGCCGATGACAGACGTCCGAATCAGGGATGCGGAGACCGCAGACCTCGAGACGATCACCGCGATCCACAACCACGCGGTGCTGCACACCACCGCGATCTGGAACGAGGATGCGGTCGACCTCGCCGACCGCATCGCCTGGCTCGCCGATCGCACCTCGCACGGCTATCCGGTGATCGTCGCGGTCGACGACTCCGGCGTGCTGGGCTATGCGTCGTACGCGCAGTGGCGTCCACACAGCGGCTACCGGCACACGGTCGAGCACTCCGTCTACGTCCTCGGCGGTCAGCACGGCCGCGGGATCGGCACCGCGCTGATGGCCGCACTCGTCGAGCGCGCCCGCGCCGCGGGGATGCACGTCATGATCGCCGGAATCGAGAGCGGGAACGCCGCTTCCATCGCCCTGCACGAGCGCCTCGGCTTCACCGAGGTCGGGCGGATGCCGCAGGTCGGGGCCAAGTTCGGGCGCTGGCTCGACCTGAGCATGCTCCAGCTCGTGCTCGACGACCGCGCCGAACCCGGCGCCGCATCCTGACCATGGACCTGCTGCAGTGGTTCGTCGATGCCTTCAACTCGAACTGGACGCTGCCCGGCGGGCAGACGCTCCTCGTCCGTGAGGTCGTCGGCAACGCATTCGGCCTGGCGAGCGCGCTCGGCGGCATGCGCCGGAAGATCTGGGCATGGCCGGTCGGCATCATCGGCAACCTGCTGCTGCTCACCGTCTTCCTCGGATCCGCGCTCAGCCCCGACCCCTCGCTGCCGCACCTGCTCGGCCAGGCCGGCCGGCAGATCATGTTCATCGCCGTCGCGATCTACGGATGGATGCGTTGGCGCAACGCCGAGGGTGGACAGATCGTGCCGAAGTGGGCGCCGACCGGGGCCCGCATCGGCCTGGTGATCGTGATGGTCGTCGGCACCGTCGCGCTGACCCCGCTGTTCCGCGCGCTGGGCTCGTGGGAGCCGGTGTGGGCCGACGCCTGGACCTTCGTCGGCTCGCTGCTCGCCACCTACGGCATGGCCAAGGGCTGGACCGAGTTCTGGCTCATCTGGATCGCGGTCGACGTGGTCGGCGTGCCCCTGCTCTTCAGCTCCGGCTACTACGCGACTGGCTTCATGTACGTCTTCTACGGCATCTTCACCGCGGTCGGATTCGTCATCTGGTGGCGGGCGCAGCGCACCGCCGCGCAGCCGGTCGTGATCCTGCCGCCGGACCCCAATCCGAGGCGCCCCGAGGACGACGAGCTCGCCTGAGCGCGCCGCTGCCGGATCCGCCGTCGGCCGAGCTCAGTGCCGCACGCGCGCGAGGAACTCCGCAGTCGCGGCCTGCTGCGGCGCATCGAACACCTGCGACGGCGGCCCCTGCTCGACGACCACGCCGTGCTCGAGGAACACGATGCGGTCGGCGACCTCGCGGGCGAACGACATCTCGTGCGTCGCCATCACGATGGTCGCACCCTGCTGCTTGAGCTGACGCACCAGGTCGAGCACCTCGCCGACCAGCTGCGGGTCGAGCGCACTGGTGATCTCGTCGAGCAGCAGCACCTCGGGCTGCGTGAGGATCGCGCGCACGATCGCGACGCGCTGCTGCTGCCCGCCCGAGAGCCGGTCGGGGTATTCGTCGGCCTTGGCACCGAGGCCGAGCGTCTCGAGCAGCTCGCGCGCCTTGGTGCGGGCCTCGGTCTTGCGCATGCCGTGCACGCGGACGGCTGCGAGCGTGACGTTGTCGAGCACGGTCAGGTGCGGGAACAGGTTGAAGTGCTGGAACACGACGCCGATCCGGGCGCGCACGCCGTCGGCATCCACCCGCGGGTCGGTGATGTCCTCGCCCGACAGGAAGATCTGCCCGTCGTCGATGCCCTCGATGAGGTTCATCGTCTTGAGCAGCGTCGACTTGCCCGAGCCGGAGGCGCCGATCAGCACGACCACCTCGTGCGTGCCGACGGCGAGGTCGATGCCGCGCAGCACGTCGTGGTCGCCGAAGCGCTTGCGCACTCCCCTGGCCTCGATCACCGGAACGCTCATACGACCCCTCCGGCCTGCTCGCGCTTGTTCATCCGCGCGGTGACGACGTCGGTCAGGCGGATCATCGGCCAGCTGAGGATGATGAACATGAGCCCGGCGACGATGTACGGCGTGTAGTTGTAGGTGTCGGCGACCATCAGCTGAGCCGCGCGGACGGCGTCGACCACGCCGAGCACCGAGATCAGGCCGACGTCTTTCTGCATCGACACGAAGTCGTTCATGAGCGCGGGCACGACCTTGCGCACACCCTGCGGGATCACGACGATGCGGAGCGTCTGGCCATGGGTCAGTCCGAGCGACCGTGCGGCGATGCGCTGCGATGGGTGCACGGCCTCCATGCCGGCGCGGAGCACCTCGGCGACGTACGCGGAGTACGTGAGGACGAGGGCGATCGTGCCCCAGAACATCGCGGGCATGCGCGGGAAGATCATCAGCGCGGGGATGCCGAAGCCGATCAGATACAGCACGATCAGCAGGGGGATGCCGCGGAAGAAGTCGGTGTAGGCCGCCGCGAGCGCGCGCAGCGGGAAGAACACCGGACCGCGCAGCGAGCGCATGGTGGCCAGGGTGGTTCCGAAGATCGCGACGCAGACCGCGGCGATCACCAGCACCAGGAGATTGACGAGCAGCCCCTGGAAGATCGGGCCGATGCTGTCGAGCGCGACCTGCGGGTCGAAGAAGGTCTGGCTGACGACTGCCCAGCCGGGGGTGTTGACGACGACGATGACCAGCACCGCCGCGACGACGAGGCTGCTGATCAGTGCGATCAGGACGGACCGGGTGGTCGCCCGGCGCCGCAGGACGCGGCGCGACAGCTCGAGCTCGCTCGGCTGCCACGCCGTGTCGACGGGCTGTGAGGTCATTTGAAGACGGGGACGTCGACCGCGTCGCTGAGCCACTTCTGCTGCAGCTCGTCGAGCGTTCCGTCTTCACGCAGGGCGTCGACCGCGTCGGTCACGTCCGAGGTGAGCGCCGAGCCCTTGGGCAGCACGATGCCGAACTCCTCGCCGCCGTCGGCCCCGGCGAACTGTCCGGTGACCACGCCGTCGTCGAGCTGTGCACCGACGACGTAGAACGCACCGGGGAGGTCAGTGATCATGGCGTCGATCTGGCCACCCTTGAGGGCGAGCACGACGTCGTCGACCGAGTTGAACACGCTGAGGTTCGCCTCACCGAGCTCGGCCTTGGCGACCGTGTAGCTGGTGGTGCCGCTGGCGACGCCGACCTTGGTGGCCTTGAGCTCGTCGATGGTCGTGGCCGATGCCGCGGGCGAGTCGCCGACCGCGACCACGGCCTGCGTGGTCGTGTAGTACGGCGACGAGAAGTCGACGGCCTTCTTACGGTCATCCGTGATGGAGAACTGCTGCAGGTTGATGTCCCAGTCCTTCGGGCCCGGCGCGATGGCGCCGTCGAAGGTCGTGCGCACCCAGACGATGTCGTCGGCCTTGTAGCCGAGCTGCTCGGCGACCGCGTTCGCGACCGCACCCTCGAAGCCCTCACCGTTGGAGGGGTCGTCGTCGACGAACCACGGCTCGTAGTTGGGCTCGCCGGTCGCGATCGTGAGCTTGCCCTCGGTCACGGTCTGCAGGCCCGAATCGTCACCGCTGCCGGATCCGGTCTCGGCAGCGGGAGCGCTGCAGGCGGCGAGGGTGATGGCGAGGGCGGCGGCAGCGGCAGCGGCTGCCGCGCGGCGGAGGGAGGGAGCGAAGGGCACGATGACTCCAGTGCGAGGAAGGGTGTGGAGGAGACGGCGAGGCAGGCGGGTCTGCTTCTGCAGAGACGGTCTGCCTCTACAGAGTAGGCGATTCGGCGAGACGCCAATCGGCGAAATCGAAACCTGGAGACACGAAGCACGAGACCAGGACCTCGTCGGCATCGAGCGGGCGGGCGGCCTGCCAGACACCGGCGGGAACCAGCACCTGGGCGGCATCGTCGGGGCCGAGCACGACCGTGGTCGCCGTGCCCGGTTCCGCACCGTCGCCGCCGAGGCGGAGTTCGAGTCGGCCCGGACCATGCCAGAGCCAGAGCTCATCGCTGGTCACGACGTGCCATTCGCTGCGCTCAGAGGGCAGCAGCAGGTAGTGGATGCAGGTGGCCGCCGGGCGCGGGCCGTTCGGCGTCTCGACGGGCAGCGGGCTCGTCCACGTGCGGCGGAACCAACCGCCTTCGGGATGCGCGGCGAGGTCGAGCCGCTCGGCGGTCGCGGGGCGCTGTGTCATGCGGAACCTCCGGATGCGGGTTCGACGGGTCGGGATTCGGCGGGTACGGATTCGACAGCGGCGCGCCCGAAGGACTCGATCGCGAAGCGCACCTCGCCGGAGACGATCGTCGCGGCGGCGCGGCCTGCCCCGTGCTCGACGAGTTCGGCGACGGCATCCGGGCCGGCCGGGATATCGAAGAAGGTGAGATCCGCGAGCGCGCCGACGGCGAGGTATCCGGTGCGGTCGGGGCCGACGTCGATCCCCATGGCGTGCGCGCCACCGAGGGTCGCGGCGCCGAGCAGTCGCGCGTGCAGGTCGCGGTCGGTGTAGCCCTGCGAGCGGGCGATGCGGGCGAGCTCCGCCACATCGGCGAGCACGTCGAGCGAGGGGCTGGACGACAGGGAGTCGGTGCCGACGGCGATCGGGCTGCCTTCGCGCAGGTACGCGGCGATGGGCGGCTCCTCGAGTCCGATGACGGCGTTCGAGCGCGGGCACAGTGCCACGGTGGTGCGGCGCTCCCGCAGGATGGCACGGTCTCGGGCGCTCATGTACACGCCGTGCGCGATGTGACAGTCGGGCCCGAGCACGCCGAGCTGGTCGACGAACTCGGTGGCGCTGGTGCCGAATCCGGCCTTGCGCAGCTCCTGGAAGCTGGCGAGCCCGGCGGTGTGCCAGGCCTGCGGATGCTCGTGCGCGAACTCGCTCTCGAACGCGGCCTCACCGAGGTGGATGTGGATGCGTCCGCCGCGCTCACGCACGATGTCGGGGATCTCGAGGAGCGGCTCGATGTCGAGCGAGTAGGGGGCGTGCGGCGAGAGGCCGGTGCCGGGCGGGGTGGGCAATGCGTCGAGGGCCTGCTCGACCTGCGCGCGTCCGGTGCGCGCCCAGTCGGCGTTGGTCCAGCTCATCACCTCCCAGTAGGTGATGCCGTGCAGTCGGGCGTCGTGCAAGGCGCTCGCCGCCGCGCGGTCGGTGACCACGTCGGCCACCGCGGTCGTGCCCGAGCGCAGCGCCTGTGCCGCGCCGTCGGCGGCATCCGCGGCCCAGTCGCACCCGCCCTCGTAGACCGGGTCGAACGCCCGCACCCAGTCGTCGAACCCGTCGTACTGTCCGCGGCCGACCGAGGCCATGCCGGTGTACTGCAGGTGGGAGTGCGCGTTCACGAGGCCCGGGGTCAGCACGCCGGGCCAGTGCACCTCGTCGGCGTCGATCCCGCGCTCGGACAGCGACCGCAGCACCCACTCGCGCTCGCCCACGTGCATGATGCGGCCGTCGCGCACGGCGACCGCGCCGTCGACGATCGGTGGAGCGGTGATCGGCACCACGAGCCCGGCGGAGTAGACGGAGACGGCGGTCATGCGGATGCTCCCCGGAATCGCGGCGAGCGCCACTCGCGCAGGGCGTCGACCTGGGCGGGGCTGCGCTCGTCGATGTGCTCACCGCGGGCGGCGAGTGCGGCCGTGCCGATCGTGGTGTCGGCCTCGGGCGGGAGCGGATGCACGCCGGCGGGCAGGTCGTGCGTGAGCAGATGCTCGACGGCGAAGAGCTGCACCGCGAACGACAGATCCATGATCTCGATCGGGTTTCCCTCACCGGCCGACAGGTTCACGCAGCCGCCTCGGGCGATGACGAGGGCCCCGTCTCCGGCGCGTTCGACGAACGGAGAGGCTTCGCCGTTCTCACCCGCATACGGTCGCAGCGTCGAGGGGTCGAGGTCGATCTCGTGCGGAACGCCGCCCGCGACCGTGACGACCGCCGCCGTGCGCAGCACCTCGGCGTCGACCGTGTGCGGAGCGCCCGTGGCCGAGACGACGAGCGCGCCCGGGGCGAGGTCATGCAGCCGGCCGATGCGGTGGCCGTCGTGGGCGGCCCGCAGTGCGCGGACGGAGTCGGTCTCGGTGACCGCCACCTGCACGCCGAGTGCCCGCAGGTGCGCGGCGACGCCCTCGCCGACGGGGCCGTATCCGACCACGACCGCGGGCTGGTCGCGGATGTCGATGCCCGCGGCATCCAGCGCATCGGCGATCGCGAACACGCACGACTGGCCGGTGCCGTAGCGGTTGTCGAAGGAGGTCTTGGTGAGGGCGTCGTTCACGGCGATGACGGGGATCTGGAGCACGCCTTCACGCTGCATGAGCCGAAGCGGAGTGAGCCCGCTCGTGGTCTCCTCGGCCGCACCCTTCAGTTCTGTGGCGATCCCCTCCTCATGCGCGAGGCGGATCAGGTGCGAACCGTCGTCGAGCAGCAGGTCGAACCCGCGGCGCAGGAACGACACGGCGGCAGTGCGTTCGGCAGCACCCGAGAGGGTCGGGTCGCCGTCGACGGGGATGCCCCGAGCACGCAGCACCGCCGCGACCTCGACGTCGATCTCATCGGGGTGCGCGTAGACGGCGACCGTGGCGCCGGCATCCCGCAGCAGCAGGGCGAGTTGGGCGGTCTTGGGTTCGAGCACCATCGCGATGCCGATGCGGACCCCGCGCACCGTCCCCTTCTCGCCGAGGCGCCGGGCGAGGTCGGAAGAGACGGGCATGTGACGTCCGGCCGCATCCACGCGGTCCTCGGCCGTCTTCCGCACGGGAAGCGGGTGGCCGTCGAGCAGGATCTCGGGCGCCTCGCCCGTCACGAACGTCACGCCGCCGTCGCCGAGGTGCGCACCGAGCGCCGGCAGCAGCTGACGCAGCGCCTCGGCCACGGCATCCGTCCCGACGACCGAGAAGTCCCGACCCGACACGAGCAGGTTGGTCTCGCGGGCGAAGCGGCGCACCAGACGCTGGGCGGTCACGGTCTCGTCGGTCACCTGTCAAGGGTAGAGCCCGCGGGGGTGGAAGATGAGCACGTCATGTACATCTCAGACTTCAAAATGTACAATTTGCCCATGTCCACGATCAGCGTCGCCGACGCGCGCAACAACCTCTCGACGGTCATCGCCCGCTCCCAGGAGGAGGCCGTGTTCATCGAGCGACGCGGTCAGCGTGCCGCCGTCGTGGTCAGCCCGGAGCAGTACGAACGGATGATCGAGGCACTTGAAGATGCCGAAGACGTGGCCGCGTTCGACGAGGCGATGGCAGAAGAAGGCCCGGACATCCCCTGGGATCAGGTGAAGGCCGACCTGGGCTGGACGTGAGTTATCGGATCGAACTGCGCCCCGCTGCGGTTCGAGCATTGAAGAAGGTCGACCATCAGGATCGCGACCGGATCCGCGGTGCCATCGCCCTGCTCGGCGAGAACCCCCGCCCGCCGGGAGCGAAGGCGCTGCAGGGACGCGACGGACTCCGCGTCCGCGTCGGGAACTACCGCATCATCTACACGATCGACGACGACGTGCTCATCGTCGCGGTCGTGACGCTGGGTCATCGGCGGGACGTCTACGAGCAGTAGCGAAGCCGGAGTGCTGGACGTCGCCGCCTAAAGCGAAGCCGATCCGATGCTTGCGGGGGCATCGACAACACAACGTAAGCCCCAATCGGTTCACGGGCTGCGGCGTCACGGATGAGGGGCACCGGACGTTGGTGAACCTCACCCACAGCAGCGCACGAATCAGTCGCGCCGTTTGCCGCCGCGCTTGACGCGAAGGACCAGGTAACCGACGAGTGCGACGACGGCGATGAGCACGATCACCGTGATGACGAGGTGCAGGGGTGCGATACCGGAAGTCATGCGTGAGACGACCCTTCGTGTCGTGCCGGTTCCGCCCGGCGCCGGCGACGCACCCTCGCCCCGCCGAGGACCCCGCCGACAGTAAGGACCATGATTGCCGCGGAGACGTAGCCGTTCACGAAGAACGCAAGGACACCCACACCAACGACAATCAGGAGATCGGTCAGGGAACGCAGCCCGGTGTGGCTTCGTCGGGTGCTTCCAGGCCTCTGGATCACGTCGGTCCTCACTGTTCCTTCCGCGGCTCACTGGCGGCAGCAAGGGGTTCCTTCAGGTAACATGTTACCCGCCGAATCGGGCTTAGGGCCCTCCTCGCATGGGCTCGAGGATGCTAGTCTTGGAACATCACGATCAGCCCGCTCGCCTCACGGCTCGGGCTGATTTTCTTTTGGGGAGACACGTGGTCGAGTACACCAAGCCTTGGATGTCTATAAAGCAGCAGATTGCGCAACTCCAGGGCAGAGGTCTGATCGTCGACGACGAATCGGCCGCTGAACAGTTGCTCGAAGAGGTTGGCTACTACCGCCTCACGGGGTATCTCTATCCATCTCGCGAGTCGGAGAAGTTCATTGATGACCGCGGTCGCCAGTCGACTCGTATTCTGAGTTCGTATCGGAAGGACACCCGTCTGGAGCATGCTGCGGCGCTGATCGCATTCGATCGCGCGCTACGCCTGCTCGTTCTCGAGGCCGTCGAACGCATCGAGGTTTCGCTTCGTACTCAAGTCGGCTACATCCTCGGCCAGACTTCGGCCTTCGCGCACCTCGATCAACGATGCTTCACTCCGGCCTTCACCGCGCCATCCATCGATACGGGCGCTGGCGTGATGACGAGCAAACATGCCGAGTGGATCAGCCGCGTGGACGAAAGGCGAGCCAGCTCGAAGGAAGCCTTCGTCGAGCACTTTCGACGGAAATACGACGATCGAATGCCGATTTGGGCACTGACCGAGATTCTTGAACTCGGCCACCTCGCCAAGCTCTACCGCGGGCTGCAGAACGATCTCGCCACTCGGATCGCCCTTCATTACTCAGTACCCAGCAAGACTGTCCTGGCCAGCTGGATCGCGAGCACCAACTATGTACGGAACGTCGCGGCACACCAGGCGCGCTTGTTCAACAGAAAGCTCGTCGATGCGCCCACCAGACCAAAGAACAATGCGATTCCCGTGTTGGCGCACCTGCGTGAAGACACAGCGCCGAAGCAGGACTTCGGCCTCTACAACTCGTTGGCCGTAATCGCGTATCTGCTGCGCAGCATCGGTGGTTACGCCGATTGGACGCGGCGCCTCAAGGAATTGGTAGCCACCTTTCCGAGTGTCCCCCACGTGAGGATCGACAGCATGGGCTTCCCCGACGGGTGGGCTCAGCAAGGCCTCTGGAAAACCAGCGGATCGAGCTAGACCCATCGACCAGCATCCCCCGGAATGTGTCCGCGCATTTCGGCGGCCCTGGACCGCCCCGCGCCGTTCGCCTTTCATGGGGGCATGACCCGTCAGATCCGCTTCAACGCCTTCGACATGAACTGCGTCGCCCATCAGTCGTCCGGCCTGTGGCGGCACCCCGACGACCGGTCGCGGCAGTACAACACGATCTCGTACTGGACGGATCTGGCGAAGCTGCTGGAGAGCGCGACCTTCGACGGCATCTTCATCGCCGACGTGCTCGGCACCTACGACGTCTACGGCGGCACGAACGAGGCCGCGATCCGCAACGGCGCCCAGGTGCCCGTGAACGACCCGATCCTGCTGGTGAGCGCGATGGCCGCGGTCACCGAGAACCTCGGCTTCGGCATCACCGCGGGCACCGCATTCGAGCACCCCTACCCCTTCGCGCGCCGGCTGAGCACCCTCGACCACCTCACCCAGGGCCGGATCGGCTGGAACGTCGTGACCGGATACCTGCCCAGCGCCGCCCGCAACATGGGCCAGGAGGATCAGCTCGCGCACGACGACCGCTATGACCGCGCGGACGAGTACGTCGAGGTGCTCTACAAGCTCTGGGAGGGCTCGTGGGAAGACGACGCCGTGGTCGAGGACCGCGAGCGCGGCATCTTCACCGACCCGTCGAAGGTGCACCCGATCGGGCATGAGGGGAAGCACTTCAGCGTTCCCGGCATCCACATCTCAGAGCCGTCGCCGCAGCGCACGCCGGTGATCTACCAGGCCGGTGCGAGCCCGCGCGGAGTGAAGTTCGCGGCCGAGAACGCCGAGGCCATCTTCGTCGCCGCCCCCTCGAAGGAGGTGCTCGCCGGCACCGTGAAGCGCATCCGCGATGCCCTGGAAGCCGCCGGACGCGACCGGTACGACGCCCGCATCTACACACTGCTCACGGTGATCACTGCCGCGACGAGCGAGGAAGCGACCGCGAAGCACGCCGAGTACCTCTCCTATGCGAGCCCCGAGGGCGCGCTCACCTTCATGTCGGGCTGGATGGGCGTCGACCTCTCTCAGTACGCAGAGGACGAGCCGGTCGGGAACGTCGAGTCGAACGCGATCCAGTCGGTGCTGCAGCACTTGAAGGAAGAGGCCGACCTCGGCCGCGAATGGACCGTCGGCGACTTCGGACGCCACAACGCGATCGGCGGCCTCGGCCCCACGGTCGTGGGCTCTGGTGTCGAGATCGCCGACGAGCTGCAGTCCTGGGTGGAGGAGACCGACATCGACGGCTTCAACCTCGCCTACGCGGTCACACCCGGCACGTGGCAGGACGTCATCGAGCACGTGATCCCGGTGCTGCGCGAGCGCGGCGTCTACCCGAATGAGTACACGCCCGGCACCTTGCGCAACAAGTTGCAGGGCAAGGGAGACCGCGTGCAGGACACGCACCGCGCCGCGAAGTACCGCGTCGGGGCGTTCGCGCCGAGCGTCTGAGTGCAGTACTCCGGAATAGAACAAGTAGTATTTGTACTCGTGGTACAAGCATCATTAGCATAGAATGATGACCAAGCCGCAGAGGTACCGGGATGTCTCGCGATTCCTCCGCGGGCAAGGCTGGCAGAACACCCGCACACGCGGCAGCCACCACATCTGGCAGTCCGGAGACCGGACGCAGACGCTGTCCATCCCGGTCCACGGTGACACAGTAAAAGCCGGAATCGTCCGCCAGGTGCAGACCGCGTTCCCGAACACTCCGAGCGCATGGAATTGAAGGGCAGGGACATGACGACCAGACTCAGTGCCCGCGCCTCCCGCGATGACGACGGATCGTGGACGATCGAGATTCCGGAGCTCACCTCCGAGACGCCCAGCGGCGCAACGATCGTGGCGACGGGCAGCGCGCTCACTTTCCGCGGAATCAAGAAAGCCGCCTCCGACCTTGCGTCCGTCTGGCTCGATGTCGAGCCCACTGATGTCGAGGTCGACATCGTCATCGATGCGCCCAGCCGAGTTATGCAGTTGCTCGCGGAGAGCAATGACGCGACGGCCGCCGGAGAGGCGGCGATAGAACGAGCGGACAGGCTCCGGCGCGAAGCAGCTCGTGCGCTCCGCGCCGATGGCTACCCTCTCGAAGCAGCCGGCGCTATCCTCGGCGTCACGTACCAGCGGGTGCAGCAGCTCGCCAGCTAGTACGCGCACGTTCTTGAGGCGCCTGCCGGGGGCGAGTTGGATCACCAGCACTCCGACGACGCAAGTCGCTCGACGCAAGTCACCTGACTCACCTCTACGGAAGGAGCAGATCATGGCTCGAGTGATCGTCCACGCGACGGTGACCCTCGACGGGTTCCTGGCGGATGCGGACGGCGGAGTCGGCTGGATGTTCGGCCGCCCCTCCGCTCCCGAAGACGATGTCGTCGTCGAGAACGTCATGAAGAACATCGGCGCCATCGTCGGCGGGGCGAACAAGACGCAGACCATCGACGAAGGAGAGATCCCCTACGGCGGCATGCTCAAGGTGCCGGTCTACCTCATGACCCACAGCGAGCACGAGCCGATCGAACGCGACGGGATCACCTACACCTTCGTGGTCGACGACATCGCGCAGGCGGTCGAGTCCGCCACACAGGCGGCGGGCGACAAGTGGGTCAGCCTGCTCGGCGGGAGCATCTCGCGACAGTGCCTCCAGCTCGAACTCGTCGACGAACTCCACCTAGACGTCGCGCCGGTCCTGCTGGGCGACGGCATCTCGCTGTTCGCCGGTCTCGGGCAGCGCATCGAGTTGGAACGCCTCGAGACCTCGGCCTTCGCGAGCGAGACCCACCTTCGCTACCGCGTGCTCCGCTAGGACCTCTCGCCGAGAACGCGTCCGACGAGGGGGCCGCGCCGTCAGTCGTCGCTGCGGCTGAAGATCCCGCGCAGAACGAGGAACACCACCACGGCGACGACCGCGACGATCGCGAGCTTGAAGATGAACGCGAGCACCGAGAACAGCGCGCTCACGATCCACCACGCGATCACGACGGCGAGGATGACGCCGAGGATGGTCCAGATGTTCTTGGTCATACCTCCAGCCTACGGAGTCGAGGCTGGGGGGATCTCCTCGAGCGAGCGATAGACGGGCAGCCCGCGCTCCTTCGCGATCTCCACGTCCTTGTCTGCACCCGCCGACTCACCGGGAAGGCGCAGCACCGCGTCGCAGTGCTGCAGCAGTCGGTGCGCCGTCTCGTACATCACGTCGCCCTCGCCGGCATCGACGGCATCGAGGGTGCGCAGGATCGGCAGCGCCGCCCATTCACCGATCATCGGCACGTGGCCGAGGCGGAAGATCGGCCCGGAGACCTCTTCGAGGCGCGCCAGGTTCTGGGCGATGAGTTGGGGGTCGCCGCCGGTACCCGAGCGGTACGGACCGGCGATCAGGATCAGGAGTGGTTTCGTCATGCGGATGACTGTAGTCTGAATCATGCAAGAACGTGCAACTTCGTGAGGAAACATATGCTGGCCGCGCAACGCAAAGACCACCTGCTCGCTCTCCTGGAGCGTGACGGACGGGTGGTGGCGAAAGCCGTCGCCGACGAGCTCGGCGTTTCGGAGGATGCCATCCGCCGTGACCTCCGAGAGCTCGCGGACGAGGGCAGACTCCTGCGCGTCTACGGCGGTGCGCTGCCGATCCCCGCTCCCGAGCCCCCGGTTCGCGAACGCGCCGCGCTGGCGACCGAGAGCAAGGAACGCGTCGCGCGCGCGGCGGTGGCCACCGTCCGCCCCGGATCGACGATCGTCCTCGACGCCGGCACGACCACGCTGGCGATGGCCCGGCTCCTTCCCTCCGGTATAGGGATCACCGTCATCACGCCGAGCCCGGCCATCGCCCTCGCCGTCGCCGAGCACTCGGACGCGCGGGTGATCATGATCGGCGGCGAACTCTCCCGACACTCGCTGGTGACCGGCGGCGGGCTGGCCATGGAGGCGATCCAGCGCCTCGCTGCCGACACGTTCTTCCTCGGCGCCACCGGCATCGACCCCGAACGCGGCCTCACCACGGGCGAACTCGACGACGCCGTCACCAAGCGCGCACTCGCTTCGCGCTGCACCGAGACAGTGGTGCTCGCGAGCGAGGAGAAGATCGGCGCTGCCGCTCGCTACCCCGTGCTGGCGCTCGACGCCGTCACCGCGATCGTCACCGACCCCGCCGACACCAACCCCCTCATCGCGGAGGTCGAAGCACGGATCGGCAGCCCGGCGTGATGGGCGCCGTTGCCGACCGCACTAGCGTGATCCCATGAGCTTCACGCCCCTCCGGTCCCGGTCGCGCAACCTCTACACCTGGTTCGCCACTCGCCCAGATCTCTTCGTCTCCGAGCGCTCGCCCCGGAAGTCGGCGACCTGGCTCGTGATCGCCGGGCTCATGGTGGTCGTGATGCTCCTCGTCTACCTCAACCCGGAGGCGACGGTCGAACTGCTCGGCGGACGCGTGCGCAGCGGGCTCGCGATCGCCGGTGCCTTCTTCCTCCCGCCGGCTGTCTTCGTCGCCGCCATCGTGATGTTCTTCGTCGGTGCGCGGCGCTGGCGGATCAAGGGCGGCGGCGTGCTGACGAATCCGGTGATCCACGGTGTCGCCGCGGGATTCCCGCTCGATCAGGCCCTGTCCACGCTGCAGCGCGGCAGCTCGGACAGCGCCGGGATCGTCGCCGCCCTGAAAGACGTGATCGCACACCGGGGCGATGACCGACTCCTCACGATCTGGACGTCCGACGCCGACCGGGCGATGTACATCGGCGTGATCCGCGTCGCGGGGAAGGAACTCTGGATCGACTCCGAGCCGCTCGCGCTGGACCCGGCACTCTTCTTCGACGCGAAAGACCTCGACCTCACCGCGATGCGCGAGCAGGCCGGCCTCGGCGGTCGCTGAACCGAGGCGGCATCCCGGAGGCACGGATCAGGGCAGGGCGCGACCGAGTCCGGAGAACTCGAGCGAGGCCTGCTCCGGATCACGCCACGCGCGGTACGCGAGGGCATCGGGGCTCGTCACCCCATAGGCATCACGCAGCGCAGCGACGCACCGCTCGGCGAGTTCCCGGAAGTCGACCGCGTACGCGGGCAGCGGGAGCTCCGCGGTCCAGTTCGGCTGCGCGACCCCCGGCTCCTTCCACCCGGTGGCCCGCAGCACCGATTCGTCGGCATCCGCGACCACGTCGCCCCCCGGCGCCTCGGCGTGGAGCATCTCGGGGTCTCCGGCGAACTGCACGTAGCGCAGCGGGTCGCCATCGACCGAGACGATGAGGAACACGCGGTCGGTCACACCGCGGAGCGCGGTGATGAGACGGAGCGTGAAGGCTCCCCACTCCGACGGCTGCGCGTCGGACGGTCGCGGGACCGGGCGCTGCGCGACGGCGTCTCGGGTCGACTGCGCCCACGGCATCGGCTCCGGTGTGCGCGTGGTCGTGAAGGCGAGGTCCCGGTCGTCGACGGGCACGAACTTCAGCCACGACTGCAGTTCGGGCCGCTCGAACCCGAACCTCTCGAACCCCTGCTCGGCTGCGCGCGGATCGCGGGTGTCGAGGCGTGCCAATGCTCCGTCGCCGGGCTCGACCGTGACCGGGATGCCGCGATACGTGCCGTGGTGTGCGACGCGGAAGCACTCCAGCTGCTCGTCGGGTGCGATGTTGCGGACCCACCCGCTCCCGATCTTCCGGAAACCCTCGACCGGGGTGGGGCTCCAGAGCGCCCAGTTGCCTCCCGGAGAGGCGAGCGGGTACTCCGTGTTCCCCACGCGCACGTATCGCCCCGACTTCTGCATGGTCAGCACCCCGGCTTCCGGATCGGCGTCGCGAGCACGCGCATCGTCTTCGGCCACCGCGCGCTGAACGTCATACGAGCCACCCTAAGCGAGCCGTCCGACCTCGCGGTCGACGACGACCGTCAGTCCCCCTCGCCCCGATCGACGAGAAGGGCGTGCAGGTGTCCGGCGGCCGCGAGGAGCGCGACGCTGCGCCGTGTGAGCGCGACCAGCCGGCCCTGGAGGATGCGCTGCACCTCGCCCGTGTCGGCATGCTGCCGCACGTGTTCGAGGATGCGCGAGATCGCGGGGATGCCGTAGCCGCCCGCGCGCAGGGCGGCGACGATGCGCGCCTCGGTGATCGCCGCCGCGCCGTACGACCGCGTGGATGCCGTGCCGCGGAGCGGATGCACCAGCCCTTCCTGCTCCCAGTGACGGAGCGCGGACGGGCGGATGCCGAGGGCCTGCGCGAGTTCGCCGATGGTCATCGCAT
Organism: Microbacterium maritypicum; assembly: GCF_041529975.1. Classification (NCBI taxonomy): domain Bacteria; kingdom Bacillati; phylum Actinomycetota; class Actinomycetes; order Micrococcales; family Microbacteriaceae; genus Microbacterium; species Microbacterium maritypicum. The sequence continues at coordinate 3,787,333 of NZ_CP168030.1, forward strand.
CCGCGTCGTCGAAGTCTTCGCCGGCTTCGACCAGAGCGACATCGAGACCGCGCAGCGCCTCGCGCACTCGGGAGCGCTCGGCCGCGAGACCGACATGCAGGTCATCGATGCGCTCGGCCGCGGCCCCGACCGGCGCCCCGATCAGAGTCGGCATCAGTCGCCGGGCGGGCACGGGGCCGATGGCCGCCGCCATCGCACGATAGGCGCGCGCGGCGGTCTCGTGCCGTCCCGCATAGCGGCGGTAGCCGTTGGCTCCGCGCTCGGCCGGAGGGATGACCCCGAGCCGCTCCAGGTCGCGCACCTGCTGCGTCGAGTAGCCCACGCGTCGACCGAGCGCAGCCGTCGTCATGACATCCTCTTGAGGGTTTGGCATGTGATTCGCCCTCCTTCCCGCTTCCAAGTCCACATAAGCACGTGAACCTCATCATTGAGGGATGACAATGCAGGAGATCATCGAAACAGTCCGTGGCTTCGACGGCGCCCTCGTCGTCACCCCCGAAGCGGGCAGCGACTTCCCTGCGCTTTCCTGGGGAGACGCCTACTTCTATCACGCACCGGACGGGCGGATGCCGGAGCGCACCCAGCCGTACGGAACGATCATCACGAAGGACTACCCCGACGACACGGCTTCCGCGCTGAATGCGCCAGGGCGGTTCCGTGTGAACATCCACGTCGGACGCGAGCAGGTGGCGTCGCTCGTCCCCGTGGATACCGCGCCGGCGGAAGTCGACGTGTTCCAGCGGCATCCGCTCTACGGCGCGGCCGGGTGGGTGTGCGTGATCGACCCCGCGGAGCGCACCTCGGAATCCGTGCTCGATCTGCTCCGCCAAGCGCACGAGTCCGCCCGGCAGCGGTCCCAGCGCCGGGCGAGGTGAACATGACCACCGTGCAGGGCATGACCGAGGCCGACCGCAGGATCGTCGCCGTGTGGGCGGCCGACTGCGCCGAGCGGGCACTGCCCCTGTTCGAAGCGGAGGCGCCGGACGACGACCGCGCCCGAGACGCCATCGCCCGGGCACGAGCATTCGCCCGGGGTGAGCTCAGCGCCGCCGAAGAGATCCGTCGGCGGTTCGTCGCGGGCAGGGCCGCCCACAGTGCGACCTCGCCGGCAGGGGCTGCTGCCGCGCGGGCCTCCGCACAGGCCGCGGGCGTCGCCCACATGGGCGCCCATGCACTCGGAGCGGCGGCATACGCCGCGAAAGCCGTGGAGCTCGCGCACCCCTCGGCGCCCGAGGCACGCGCCGAAGAGGTGCGCTGGCAACTCGCCGCCCTGTCCCCTGAAGCATCCGCCGCTCTGCGCGCACTCCCCCCGCTCGGCGAGGATTCCGCGGGCCCTCTCGGCCCCGGCCTGCTCGCCACCGGCACGCTGGGCGAGGTGACCCGCGAGATCCAGCAGCACCTCCGCTGACGCGTCCTGCCGAGCTTCAGCCCCGATTCAGCGTCGACCGGCCACACTGGAGGAATGCGGATCCTGGTGGTGGACGACGAGGTGCGCCTGGCCGAGGGTGTGCGCCGCGGCCTGGAAGCCGAGGGCTTCGCCGTGGACGTCGCGCACAACGGCGTCGACGGGCTCTGGCGAGCACGGGAGACGCGGTACGACGCGATCGTGCTCGACCTGATGATGCCGGGCATGAGCGGCTGGAAGGTGTGCGAGGCGCTGCGCGCCGAGGAGAACTGGACGCCCGTGCTGATGCTGACCGCCAAGGACGGCGAGTGGGACCAGGTCGAGGCGCTCGAGACCGGCGCCGACGACTACGTCACCAAGCCGTTCTCGTTCGCGATCCTCGTCGCCCGCCTCCGCGCCCTCGTGCGCCGCGGAGCCGTCGCTCGCCCCGCGGTCCTGGAAGCCGGCGACCTGCGACTCGACCCCGCCGCCCACCGCGTCTGGCGAGGCGACACCCCGATCACGCTCACCGCGCGCGAGTTCTCGGTGCTCGAGTATCTGATGCGCCACCGCGGCCAGGTGCTGTCGAAGCGCGCGCTCATCGAGGGCGTCTGGGACGACGACTTCGACGGCGACCCCAACATCGTCGAGGTCTACGTCGGGCACCTGCGCCGCAAGCTCGACAAGCCGTTCGGCCGCGAGACGATCGAGACGATCCGCGGTGCGGGCTACCGGCTGGCGGCCGACGGTGGCTAGTCGCAACTGGCGCTCGGTGCGCGGGAGGACCACGCTCGGGGCGACGGTCGTCGTCGCGGTGGCGTTGCTCATCGGCGCCTTCTCGTTCTACGAGGTGCTCAGCGCCAGCATCCACGGCAGCACGGAACGGGCGGCCGAGCAGCGCCTCGACGAGCTCGCCGAGCGCAGCGACGGACCGGGCCGCGGCGGGATCGACGCCCTCGAGGACGAGTTCGTGCAGCTCATCGGCGCCGACGGATCGGTGCGGGCGGCCAGCGAAGACGCCAGGGAAGCGCTCGGTGCCGCGGCCCTGCCCGTGTCCGACGACCCTCAGACGCTGACCGTCGACGGGGAGCGGATGCTCGTCGTCTCGGACGACCTCGATGACGACCAGACACTAGTGCTGGCCGTTTCGATGGATGACGACGCCGAGACCCTGACGACGGTCGCGACTCTGCTCGCCATCGCCGTGCCCCTGCTCCTGCTGCTCGTCGCGGTGACCACCTGGCTCGTGGTCGGCCGGGCGCTCCGACCGGTCGAGCGCATCCGCGAGAAGGTCGACGGCATCACCGCCGAGCGCCTGCACCAGCGCGTGCCGGTGCCCGAGACGGCCGATGAGATCGCGGCACTCGCGACCACCATGAACGGCATGCTCGATCGACTCGATGCCGCGGCCACCGCGCAGCGGCGCTTCGTGTCGGACGCCTCGCACGAGCTGCGCTCCCCGCTCGCGACCATCCGTCAGCACGCCGAGCTCGCGCAGGCACACCCCGGCGTGACGAGCATCGGCGAGCTCGCCGAGGTCGTCTCGGAGGAGGGGCTGCGCCTGCAGGGCATCGTCGAATCCCTGCTGCTGCTCGCCCGGCTCGACGAGGGCGCGAGCACGCACGACGAGGCGGTCGACCTCGACGACATCGCGCTCGGCGAGGTGCGCCGACTGCGCGCGGCCGGGTTCGATGTCGACGGCTCCGGCATCCAGGCGGCCAGGGTGAACGGCGATCCCCGTCTGCTCGGCCAGCTGGTGCGCAACCTCGCCGACAACGCGGTGCGGCACACCCGCGGCCGGGTCGCGATCGGCGTGACCCCCTCGGGCGGTCACGTGTTCGTGACGGTCGAGGACGACGGCGCCGGCGTGCCCGCCGAAGAGCGCGACCGCATCTTCGAGCGCTTCGTCCGCCTCGACGAGGCGCGCAGCCGTGATGCCGGTGGCAGCGGACTGGGTCTCGCGATCGCGCAGGGCATCGCCGCCTCGGCTCGCGGAACGCTCGCGGTCGACGACTCCCGCTGGGGCGGCGCCCGCTTCGTCGTCACGCTGCCCCTCGGCGGCTGAGCGCTTGATCAGCCGTTCCTGAAGACCGCTTCAGGAGGCTTCAGGGAGGCTTCAGCGCCGGCGCGAGACCATCGGGACATGGACGACAAGACACCCACCCCGGACCAGACTCCCGACCAGACCCCCGCGAGCACCCCGGATGCGCAGACCGTTCCGGTCACCCCCGCTGCGGACGCGGCCACGCCGGCAGCCGGTGTCGGGCAGCACCCCATGTTCCCCGCGGCCGAGCCGGTCGCCACCCCCGCGGCATCCGCGCCGAAGCCCGGGCGCAAGCGTGCACTCCTCATCGGTGGCGGCATCGCGGCGGCCGTGATCCTCGCGGGCGGCGGTATCGCGGTCGGGGCGGCCATCGGCGATGAGTTCGGCGATGACGACGACCGGCCCGCGATGTCGGACGGCCCGCGTCACGACGAGGGAGCGCCCCACGGCGATCGCGACGACCGCCGCGACGACGACGACGGCTCGTCGAACGACCGCGGTCCGGTGACCGGCATCGGCACGGCATCGGCCGACGAGCTCATCGAGATCGCGGATGCCGCACGCGGCGCTGCCGAGGGCGAGGTCACGTCGATCGACGCGAAGCGTGACGGCACCTGGGAGGTGCAGCTCACGACCGCCGACGGCACTGAGACCGACGTCCGCGTCGACGAGACCCTCGCCGCTTCCGTGATCGAGACGGATCCAGCCGACGGCGACGACAACGGTCCCGCGCTCACCCTCGACGACGCCACGATCCGCTCGCTGGTCGACGCCGCGCTTGCGGAGGCCGACGGCATGATCACCGACCTCGATGTGGACGGCGACGACGTGAGCCCCTACGACGCGTCGGTCCTCACATCGGACAACCGCTCGATCGACATCGACTTCAGCGCCGACTTCGCCGTCGTCGGGACCGACATCGACTGAGCCGAGGGCCTCGTCCCCGGGCCGTCCTGCGACGTCCGACATCCCGATGCCGCCGCCCCTCCCCCGGGGGCGGCGGCATCGTCATGCGCCGGGGCGGACACGGCGACGGCTAGCATTCAGGGATGAGCACCTCCGGACCGATCGACGACATCTCCATCGGCGGCGAAGTGATCCGCCTCGGACAGTTCCTCAAGTTCGCCGGCCTCCTCGACTCGGGCGGCGACGCCAAAGAGGTCATCATCGACGGATACGTGACCGTCAATGGCGAGGTGGACCGACGCCGCGGACGCCAGCTGCGCGACGGCGACCTGGTGTCGTTCGAAGGCCGAACGGTGCGCGTCCGCCCCTGACGCGGGAGCTCAGCGGACGTCGCGCGGCAGGACCTTCCGCACGGTCACGACGATCAGGGCGATCAGCAGGCCGACCAGAGTCACATCGGCCACGATGTACGCGTAGTGCGCCCAGTTGGTCCCGGCGGCGGCGAGTCCCGCGATCACCAGGTCACTGCGCTGGTTCAGCACGGGGCGGATGACGGCGACCTCGATGAGGTAGACGAACCAGATCGACCCGAGGATCCCCAGCGTCGCGCGCCCCGCCCGCGCGCGCAGGCTCACCACGGTGAGGACGATGAGAACCACTCCCGCGAGCACGTTCAACGCCGTGAACACGAGCCGCCCGATGCCCAGTCCGATCGGGATCGTGACACCCGGCGCCAGGAACTTCAGCGGCGCTTCCAGGAACGAGATGGCGATGATCGCGCCGAGCAGGAACGCCGGCAGCAGCAGACGGAGGGCCGTGGTGGTCCGTGCCATGCCTGTCACCGCTTCCCTTCGCCCGCAGATGGATCCGCGTCCGACGCTACGCCGACCTCTCGATCGAGGCGCCGCCGAGCACCGTGCTTAACCGCTGCTCACAACCATTCGAACACCTGCTCGATGAGGATCCCGACACCGATGACGGTCATCGCGATGCCGGCGAGGCGGGTGACCAGCGAGCTCGCGCGCGGCCGGGTGCGCAGCAGGCGGCGGGCGAGCAGTCCGACCGTCGTGTAGACGATGGCGATGTTGAGCAGGTGCAGTCCGCCGAGCGCGAGCATCTGCGTCGTCGACGACCAGCCGTCCGGACTCGTGAACTGCGGCAGCAGAGCGAGCAGGAGCAGCAGCCCCTTGGGGTTGATGCCGCTCACTCCCGACCCGCGCAGGAACTGGGACCATCCGCCGGTCGCGATCGGCTCCCCGCTCTCGGTGATCGGCGCCGGGCGGCTGGCGAGCGTCGTCGCGCCGAGGAAGATCAGATAGAGCGCACCGACCACGGTCAGGGTCGTGAGCGTGACGGGATACGCGGTGACGAGCGCGCCGAGCCCCAGCGCGACGGCGACGATGACCACCGTGTAGCCGGCGAGCATCCCGAGGATCGAGGGTGCGATCGAGCGGGCGCGCAGCCCGGCCGATATCGCGTACGCCCAGTCGGCACCGGGGGTCAGCGCGAGCATGACCGCGACCAGCCAGAACTGCATGACCAGTGCGATATCCATCGGTCCTCCTCAATCCGAGGAAGAGACTACGAAGGATCCCGCGAAAGGTGCTTCGATTCTTCGCGTGCTGACGGCTGAATCCTGCAAGACTTGTCGCCATGGATGCACTTGACCGGGAGATTCTCTCGCTATTGCAGGATGACGGCCGGATGAGCGCGACGAACCTCGCTTCGCAGGTCGGTCTGAGCCTCTCGGCCTGCCATCGACGGCTCAAGGAGTTGGAACAGTCCGGGGCGATCGAGCGGTACCGCGCGGTGGTGGCTCCGAAGGCGGTCGGGCTCACGTTCGAGGCGATCGTGTTCGTGACGATCGGGCGCACCGACAAGGACACCATCGTCGCGTTCGAAGAGGCGGTCGTGGCCATCCCCGCGGTCGCCGAGGCGCAGCGCCTGTTCGGCGACCCCGACTACATGCTGCGCATCCTCACCCGCGACATGAGCGCGTACCAGGAGCTCTACGACAGCACCCTCGGAGCGCTCCCCGGCGTGCAGCGGCTCACCTCGACCATGGTCATGAAGCGCCTCGGCGCCGACCGCGCGGTGCCGATTCCCTGACGGGCGGAGAAGCGTCACCGCACGCGGACGTGCCTATCGATTCCAGTGCCGAAGCTTGTCGGGGTTGCACACGATCCAGATGTTGGACAGCAGATGCGATCGCATCTCGGCCGTGAGCGCGGCGACGATGCGCTCCCCACGAACCAGCGTGAGGCCCGGCACACCGTTGACCGACGCGGTGGCGATGAAGGTCCCCGGCGTCATCAGCGCACGCAGCTCCGACGCGGCCGCCTCCGGCCCCGTCGCCGGCATCGGACCGGTCGGAACGTGACCGCCGCTGTCGATGACCACCACGACCTCCGGGTGGAGCAGCACCCGGATCGCGTCTTCGTCCAGTGCGCAGAGTGCACTTCCGAAAGTCTCGATGGTGTCGGCATCGGCAGCATCATGACGGCGCCGGCGCAGCCACGCCGGGTAGTGCTTGCGGGTCATGCGGTGACCGCGTTGACGTGCCCGAGCTTCTGCGGACTCATCACCCAGAGCAGCTGCAGGATGCCCTCGCTCGACGTGGTCGCCGTGACCATGGTCGTGACCTCGCCGCCCTCGACGAGGGTGGCCGCGGGCTGGCCGTTCACCTGCACCCAGTCGATCGTCTTCCCGATCCAGAAGTGGTGCGCGAACGCCGCGACGAACTGCGCCACGCGCCCGCGACCCACCACCGGGATGCGGGCGGCGAGCTTGGTGCCATTGCCGTCGGTGTAGCTGACGACATCGGCCGTGAAGAGGGCTTCGAGCTCGTGGGCATCGCCCTTCTGGGCGGCCGTGAGGAACGCCTCGAGCAGCCGACGCTGCGCCACCGGGTCGACGTGGGCGTTGCGCGTGGACGACAGGTGCGCCCGTGCCCTGCTGACGAGCTGCCTCGCGCTCACGACACTGCTGGAGATCACCTCGGCGATGCGCGGGTACGGATAGTCGAACGCCTCGCGCAGGATGTACGCCGCCCGTTCGGTCGGGGTGAGCTTCTCGAGCGTCAACAGGATCGCGAACTGCAGCGCCTCCGCCCGTTCGGCGCCGAGCGCCGGATCGTCATCGGTATTCACGGGCTCGGGAAGCCACGGGCCGATGTACGTCTCCCGCCGCGAATGCGACGACTGCAGCACATTGATCGAGAGCCGGGTGGTGATCGTCGTCAGGAACGCCACGGGTTCCTGGATCTTGCTGCGATCCGTGTTCTGCCAGCGGATCCACGTCTCCTGCACGATGTCTTCGGCATCGGCGACCGTGCTCAGCATCCGGTACGCGATGCCGAAGAGTCGTCGGCGGTGCGTGTCGAAGACCCGTACCGCCTCGTCGAGGTCTGCGGTCTCACCGAATCCGCTCTCGGCCATCGTCACGCCCTTCGCCCCCCTGTCTTCATCGGAGTCCTGCGACCAGGCGTCGGCCCTCTTCGTGAACCCAGGCATCGAGGGTCGTGGACGCGAGACGCAGCGGAGACCGAGGAAGCAGCAGGTCTCCAGAGATGTTGAAGCCCAGGGTAGTGGTGTCCTCGTCCTCGACGACATAGCGCGGGTCATGGTCGACGCGGAGCACGCGACGCACGAACTCGGGGAGGGCCATCTGCTCGGGGCCTCCGAAGTCGACCGCGCCGCCGAGCGGATCCCCCATCGCCAGGTCGACCAGCGCTTCGGCCACGTCGGATGCCGCGACCGGCTGTACGGGCTTCGGTGGCAGATGCACGGTGTCGTGTGCGGTGTTCCACTCCGCGATCTTCCGCGCGAAGTCGTAGAACTGCGTGGACCGGAGGATGGAGTGGGCGATCGGCCCCGACCGAACGAGGTTCTCCTGCACGCCCTTGGCGGCGAAGTAGCCGTCTTCCCCGGCGTGATCCGCGCCGACGATCGACAGCACGACGTGGTGCTTCACTCCCGCGCGCTCCTCCGCCTCCAGCAGACGCTGCGTCGTGGTCTCGAAGAACTCGCGTGCGGCGGCACCCGACACGTCCGGGGCGTTCGTGACGTCGATGACGGCATCCGCGAACTCGAGCGCCGCATCGAGGCCCTGCCCCGTGCGCGCATCCACGCCGCTCGCCGGCGCAGCCACCACGACCGCCTGAGCTCGACGTTCGAGTTTCTCGACGACCATCCGGCCCACCTGGCCGGTCCCACCCAACACGACGATCCGCATCTCGCTCGCTCCGTTCCTGGGTCCCGCGCCGTGCGCGCAGGGGGTTCTCGTCAACAGTGACCGGACAGCACCTCGAAGTGTGACAACGGTCAGAGAAGTTTCACGTGGCCGCCCGGATGCGCCGGCGTTCGTAGATCAGGGTCGCGGTCAGCAGGAGCGCACCGATGACGATGCCCGCGATCTGTGCGGGCAACTCGGCGACTCTGAAGACCCCGACGAGCACCAGGGCCACGAGGGCACCACCGAGGACGGCGTTCACCGCGCCGACCATGCTGGCCATGGTGAACAGGAACGAGGATCGCGCGTACCGCACCCCGAGCTCGCCCGACTTCGGCGTGTCGAGCGCGATCAGCTCGGAGCCCCGCGGATGCAGGCTGACGAAGTACTCGCGGATCAGCTCCATGCGTTGACGCGCGGTGATGTTCTCGACACTCGTATCGACGAGTCTCACGACCGTGAACCAGCCCAGCGCGAAGATCGCCGGCAGGACGGTGAACGCGAGCACGCCGATCAGGGCCGGCGAGTTCGCGGCGAATCCGATGGCCACCAGACCGCTGGACAGGGTCGACAGGTAGATCGAACTGCGTGTTCCCGCTTCGCTGATCGTCGAGCTCGCCGCCGACTGCAGCACGAACAGCTCCGTGCCGACGGCACTGTTCAGGGCCGAGACATCGGGCCTCTCGTCGGTCATGATTCGCGCCGTCGCTCGGCGTCAGTGCGGGAGAACGCCTGCTCGCTGATGGTCGACATGTTCACCTTCCGGGTCGTGGGGCGCAAAATCGCGCTGTCGACAGCAGAGACCGGGTGGGCGCCCCGGTTGTGACAGGCCTCGAGCGAACAACCGTTTCGAGATGTCACAGGGGGACGCGGTTCACGGTCACATTTGCGTCCGAGAAAAGATCAGGAGAAGCAGATGGAAAGCAGTCTCGAAAGCAAAGTCGTGCTCGTGACCGGTGCGTCGTCGGGAATCGGCCGGGCCGCCGCCCTCGCCCTCTCCCATGAAGGGGCGATCGTGGTCGCGGCCGGACGTCGCGCCGAGCGCTTGCAGACGCTGGTGGAGGAAGCGCCAGGAGAGATGGTGGCCATGGAGCTCGATGTGACCGAGCCGGAATCCGTCGACCAGGTCGTCTCTGCGGTCGTCGCCCGCTTCGGTCGGCTCGACGCCCTCGTGAACAACGCCGGTCTGATGCTCGCGGGCATGATCCTGAACGCGGACACGGACGAGTGGGTGCGGATGGTGGAGACCAACCTGCTGGGTTCGATGCGCGTTGCCCACGCGGCGCTCCCCCACCTCATCGAGTCGCACGGCTCGTACGTGCAGGTGTCGTCGACGTCGGGTCGCATCTCGTCGGCCGGGGCTGCCGCCTACTCGGCGACGAAGTTCGGCATCACCGCGTTCGCCGAGTCGTTCCGCCAGGAGGCGACCCCGTACGGGGTGCGGACGATCGTCGTGGAGCCGGGCTTCGTCGCCACGGAGCTCGTGAACCACACCACCGACCCGGTGATGCGGGAGGCGGCCGATCGCATCGGTGAGTCGATGCGCACCCTCCAGCCCGAGGACATCGCGGCGGCCGTCGTGTACGCCCTCGGGCAGCCCGATCATGTGGCGGTGAATGAGATCCTGGTGCGGCCCACCGATCAGCTGCACTGAGGATCACGGCTCCCTCCGTGTCGCGAATGGTGCGCCGTCGTCGTCCTGACGGCGGCGCACCTTCGTCTCACGGCGTTCCGGCACCGTCTCCCGGCGGTTCGGCGACGTCGGCCACCGCCTGGGCGAACGCGTGGGGCGCCTCGGCCGGGAGGTGATGCCCCGCGTGCGGGATCCGGCGATGCTCGCGCGGGCCGGTGAACAGGTGCGCCTGCGGCGTGCCGTCGGTCGCCGGGAAGTTGCCGTCCGCCATGCCGTCCAGCGTGATCGTCGGAACGCTGATGGGCGGGGCCGACGCCAGTGCGCGCTCGAGCTCGTCGTACTTCGGCGCCCCGGGTGCCAGTCCGAGCCGATGACGGTAGGAGTGGATCACGACGTCGACGTAGTCGGGGTTGTCGAACGCGGCGGCGGCACGATCCATCTCGGCATCGCTGAACGCCCACTCCGGCGAATTGCGGCGCCAGATCACGTCGGCGATCTCGCGTCGGTTGGCGTCGAGGCCTCGGCGTCCGCGATCGGTGGCGAAGTACCAGAAGTACCAGAATCCGGCTTCGAGATCCGGACGGATCGGCGTCTGAGAGGCGGCGATGTTCTGGATGAGATACCCGTTCACCGAAACGAGGCCCGAGATCCGCTCGGGCCACAGCGCCGCGACGACACAGGCGGCGCGACCGCCCCAGTCGTACCCGGCGAGGACCGGCTCGTCCAGGTCGAGGGCGTCGATGAACGCCAGGAGGTCGGACCCGAGCGCCGCCTGCTCTCCGGTCCGAGGCGCGTCCTGATCGCGGAACCGGGTGCCGCCGTGGCCGCGCAGATACGGGACGATCGCCCGGTATCCGGCTTCGACGAGCATCGGCGCGACTTCGACATAACTGTGCACGTCGTACGGGTAGCCGTGCAGGAGCACGACGGGATCCGCCTGCGGGTCGCCGAGGTCGAAGTAGGCGACGGAGAGGTCTCCCGCATCGACACGGCTGGCGGCGGGAAACGCGGAGGGGGCAGTGGTCATGGTCATTCCTTCTCTGGCCGATGGTGCGGCGCCCCGCACCGCGGTGGCAGTGCGGGGCGCCGCGGTCGTGTCAGGCCGCGCTCGACGTCTGGCTCGCGACGTACGCCTTGCCGGCGGAGGCGATGACCTCGGCGACGATGTCGGGGTTCGACACCAGGGCGGCGTGCGATGCCCCCGCGATCTCACGCGTCGCCCGAGACGACGCACGCTCCGCACCGGCGCGGAAGACGGCGAGGGGGATGTTGAGGTCCTGGTCGCCGAACACGTGCCAGGAGGGGATGCCCTTCCAGGCCGGGTTCGCGGCGGTGACCGCATCCGAGAGCGCCGCCTCGGTGACGGGCCGCTGGGTCGCGGCCATGAGGGCGGCGACGTCCTCCGCCACATCTGCCGCGAACTGGTGGTGGAAGGCTTCCGTGCGAATGGCGAACTCGTTGCCACCGGTCGTCACGGGGTACGCGGTGAGGGTGTCGCCGAGGGTGCTTCCCGGCGCGCTCGTCGACAGGTCGAACGCGCTCTGGCCGGTCTCCGGGACGAACGCCGAGACGTAGACGAGACCGACGACGGCGGGGTTGTCGGCCGCAGCCTCGGTGATCACGATGCCGCCGTAGGAGTGGCCGACGAGGATGACGGGTCCGCCGATGGAGGCGATCACATCGCGCACGTAGGCGGCATCGACGGCGAGGCTGCGCAGCGGGTTCGCGGCGGCGACGACCGTCACGCCGTGGCTCTGCAGCCGGCTGATGACGCCGTTCCAGGACGCGGATTCGGCGAACGCGCCGTGGACGAGGACGATGGTGGGCTTTTCCGTGGACATGGTTTCTTCTTTCTTCGGGGGCGGGGTGGGTGGTGCGGGGTCAGGCGACGGTCAGGGCTTTGCGGAGCACGTGGATGGCCTGCTCGATGGCGGCCGTCGTGGCGGCGGAGCTGCGCAGCGGGTTGAGCATCATGAAGTCGTGGAGGGTGCCGTCGTAGCGCACGAGGGCCGTCCGCACGCCGGCCTCGATGAGCTTGCGACCGTATGCCTCACCCTCGTCGCGGAGCACATCGTTCTCGTCGACGATGAGGAGGGTCTCCGGCAGCCCCTCGAGTTCGCTGATCGGGGCGCGCAGCGGGGAGGCGGTTACGTCCTTGCGGGCTTCCACATCGGGCAGGTAGCAGTCCCAGAACCACGCCATCGCGTCGGCGCGCAGGTGGTATCCCTCGGCGTACTCGCGGTAGCTCTCGGTGTTCTGGCCGGCATCGGTGACCGGGTAGTACAGCGACTGGTGCAGGAAGACGACGTCACCGCGCCGCTTGGCGAGGATCGCGACCACCGCGGCCATGTTCCCGCCGACCGAGTCGCCGGCGATGGCGAGTCGTGAGGCGTCGAGGCCCTTGATCGCGCCCTCGTTCATGATCCACCGCGCGGTGGCATAGACCTGCTCGATGGCGACGGGGTGGTGCGCCTCCGGCGAGCGCTCGTATTCGACGAAGACGATCGCCGCCTGCACACCGTTCGCGAGCTCGCGAACCAGACGGTCATGCGTGCCGGAGTTGCCCAGCACCCAGCCGCCGCCGTGGACGTAGAGCACGACGGGGAGCTCCCCGGTCGTGCCGACGGGCTTGACGATGCGCACCTGCACGTCGCCGACCTCCGCGCGGACGGTGACCCACTCGTCGGTGACGTCGGCTTTCGCGATGGGCCCGGCCTGGACGTCGTCCAGCAGTGTGCGCGCGCCGTCGACACCGAGGTCGGCGAGGAACGGGGGCTTTCCTGCGGCTTCGGCGAATGCCCGGGCTTCGGGCTCGAGAACATGGTCGGTCATGGCAGATCCTTTCGTGGGGTGCGAGCCGGTCCGGATCGTCACCGATCATGGGCTCTTGCAAGCCAGGACCAGGTGAGGCCGAAGAATGTGACGACATCTTCGGAGCCGGTCCGCCGCCCGTCGGTCGGTGTCACAACGCGAGCGGCTGCGCGGTCATGTTCGTACGGAGAGGATCCGGAACCGGCATCGGCAACGAGGGAGAGACATGCGAATCACGGTCATCGGCGGAACAGGACTGATCGGCACGAGGCTCGTCCGCACGCTGCGAACGAGCGGGCACGATGTCATCTCCGCCGCTCGCGCCACCGGCGTCAACTCGTACACCGGCGAAGGGCTAGAGGATGCTCTGGTCGGCGCGGACGTCGTCGTCGACGTCTCGAACTCGTCGTACACCGACGAGGAGGCCGCCCGCGACTTCTTCTACACCTCGACGATGAACCTGCTCACCTACGGCGAGGCCGCCGGAGTCCGCCATCACGTCGCACTCTCCGTCGTCGGCACCGACCGTCTGGCCCGTGCGGAGGGCGGTTACTTCGTGGCGAAAGAGCAGCAGGAGCGGATGATCGTCGAGTCGCGACGCCCATACTCCCTCGTGCACGCCACCCAGTTCTTCGAGTTCATCCGCAACATCACCGACCAGGCGGCGCGCAGCGGCGCCGTCCGTGTCGCGGATGTGCTCGTGCAGCCGATGGCCGCCGACGATGTCGCCGAAGCGGTCGCTCGCACGGTCGTCGGCGAACCGCTCTTCGGCATGGTGGAGTTCGGCGGTCCGGAGGTCTTCAGCCTCGAACAGATCGCCGCCCAGGATCTCCGGGCCCGGCAGGACGAGCGTGAAGTGGTCGCGGACCCTCTCGGCACCTATTTCGGAGCGCGTCTGCAGAACCGCGATCTACTCCCCGAAGCGACCGCGACGATCGCTCCCACGAGGTACCACGAGTGGCGTATCGCGGCGACCGTCTGAAGACCAGACCGTGCGCGATGGCTTCCGTCACAACGAGGGCTGCCACTCGGTCATAGCTGATGGGCACCCCTTCGGCGCCCCGGAAAGGAAGGCATGAAATGGCAAAGATCGTCGTCATCGGAGGAACCGGCCTCATCGGTTCGAAGGTCGTCGCGAAGCTGAGCGAGCACGGCCACGAGGCCGTCGCCGCCTCTCCCAACACCGGCGTCAACTCGCTCACCGGCGAAGGACTCGCCGAGGTCCTGGTCGGCGCGAACACGGTCGTCGACGTCTCCAACTCGCCGTCGTTCGAGGCCCAGGACGTCCTGAAGTTCTTCACCACCTCCACGCGCAACCTGCTGGCAGCCGAGGCGGAGGCGGGCGTGACCCACCACGTCGCGCTCACCATCGTGGGCACGAACCGCCCGCAGCACATCGACTACTTCGCCGCGAAGGTGGCGCAGGAGCAGCTCATCCGTGAGTCGGGCATCCCGTACTCCCTCGTGCACGCCACGCAGTTCTTCGAGTTCGTCGGCAGCATCGCCGACATCTCGACCGAGGGCGACACTGTGAGCCTGCCGGGCGCGCTGATCCAGCCCATCGCCGCCGAGGACGTGGCGACCGCCGTCGCGCGCGCTGCGGCGGGCGAACCGGCCGGCGACTTCGAGATCGCGGGCCCCGAGGCCATGGGCATGGACGAGTTCGCCCGGCGCGCGCTGACGTTCCGTGGCGACGCCCGCACGGTGGTCCGCGACGACACCGCTCCGTACTACGGCGCCGTGATCGAGGAGCGCACCCTCATCCCCGTCGAGGGCGCGCACATCTTCGAGACGACTCTCGAACAGTGGCTGCCGCTGAACCCGCCTCGCAAGTAGCGGAAGCGCACCGGACCACACCACGAAGCGGGCACCCACTCGACCGAGAGAGGGTGCCCGCTTCTTCGGGTTACTGGTAGGTCACCGTCGTGTCACCCTGCGGGCCTTCACGCCCGCCGGAACCGCGCGGCCAGCGCCGGGTCGACGTCCACATCGCCGAAGGATGCCGTCCACGCCCCGTCCACCGCGATCGATTCGCCGCTCAGGTAGGGTGCCTCATCCGAGAGCAGGAAGGCCGTCACCGCGGCCACTTCATCGGAGCGGGCGATGCGTCCCATCGGCGGCCCTTCGGCGAGTCCACGCTCCTCGGCGGCGGGGTCGGGGGCTGCGGCGATCTTGGCTTCGAGGTGCGGCGTGCGCACGCCGCCGGGGGCCACGGTGTTGGCGCGGATGCCGAGGCGGCCGTAGCTCACCGCCACGCTGCGGGTCAGTGCGTCGATGCCGCCCTTGGTGAACTCGTAAGCCGCGTGGTCGGGGTGGCTGGCGCGGCCGTGGATCGAGCCGACGTTGACGATCGCCCCGGCGAGGCCCTGATCGATGAAGGCCGATACCGCGGTCGAGCAGCCCCAGATGTAGCCGAAGCCGTTGATGTCGAGGATCTCGCGCACGACGCTCTCATCGAGCTCGTGCAGCGGGGTGTGCTTCGTGATGCCGGCGTTGTTCACCCAGCCGGCCAGGGGTGCCCGTGCGATCGCTGCCTCTGCGGCCCGCTGGTGGACGGCGCGGTCGGAGGCGTCCCCGAGAACGACCTCGGCCACGATCCCCTCCTCGAGCGTGCCCGACCCCGGAGACCGCTCCAGCCCCACGACGATCCATCCGTCGGCGGTCAGTCGCTCGGCGATGGCGCGACCGATGCCCTTTCCGCTGCCGGTCACCACGACGCTGCGTGCGGATTCGGTCATGATGTGTCCCTCTCGGCGCTGAAGTGGGTCGGATGCACTTCCCGTTTGCTATAGCAATCACGAGCATAGCCGGGAGGATGGTCGTCAGCGCAAGCGGATCAGCCTCGAACACTGCCGAGGCTTGTCGACGAGGACGAAGACTCCTCAGACGGCGACCGCGCTGATCGACGCATGGGCGCGACGACCGTCCTGCACACGGGTCTCGCTGTCGACGACCGCGAAACCCGCCCGCTCCAGGTGCGCGGACATCCCGTCGATCGTCACGACTCAATTCCGGGTCAGGATGGAACCGGATGCCGGCGGGAGACGAATAACCAGTGTGAGCAACGACAACGACATCATCCGTGAATCGTTCGACGCCGCGGAGCGATTCTCCGAGATCTTCGAACGACATATCGACGCGGTCTCCGGCTATGTCGCCCGCCGCGTCGGACCGGCGGCGAGAGACGACGTCGTGAGCGAGACCTTCCTGATCGCGTTCCGCAAGCGCGGGCGCTACGACATGTCCAGGCCATCGGCGTTGCCGTGGCTGATGGGCATCGCGACGAACGTCCTCGGCCAGCATCGCCGCGCGCAGGCCCAGCACTGGCGAGCTCTGCAGGCGTCCGTCGCCCAGAGCGACCCCGTCGCCGCGGACGACCACGATCGGTCGTCCGCTCAGCTCGATGCGGCCGGGGAGATCGAGCGCCTCTATCCGCGGATCGCAGCCCTCTCCGCCCGCGACCGGGAGGTCCTCTTCCTGCACGCGTGGGGAGACCTCACCTACGAGCAGATCGCTGCCGCGCTGCGGATCCCGGTCGGCACGGTGCGATCGAGGCTGAGCCGCATCCGCACCAAACTCGCGGCCCCACCGCCGTCGCCACCGCCGAAGGTTCCCCATGAGCCCCGGCCCGCGACCGCACACATCCGACTTGCTGAGAAAGAGATCATCCATGGACATCCTTGACACGGTGCGCGAGATGAAGCCCACCTACCCCGCGTCTTCGCAGGCTCCCCGTCGCGCCCTCCACCAGGAGATCGCCCGGTCGCGACGCCGACGCCCCGTCGGACGCATCGTCGCGGTGGCACTGGCAGGCACGGCCGTCGCCGCGGTGGCGGTCACAGCCACCGTCCTCATTCCCCCGGGAGTCGTCGGCCAGCCGCAAGCGGCCTCGGCATCGACGTACCTCAACGAGACCGCGGCCTCCATCCGCGCCGCCGTCGCCGCGCCGATGGAAGTGACAATCACGACGCGGCACCTGGGCATGATCGGCGGCCCGAACGAGAAGTTCCTGCCGTTCGGAAACCTCAGGTCGGATGCGACCGCTGCCGTCGTCACCGAGTCGAGCGCGAGCTATCTCAGCACACCGGATCGCAAGTTCTCCGAGACCTCTCACACGGAGTTCCACGCCTCCGAGATCTTCGGCGATGAGGCGGCCGCCCATGCCGCGTGGACGTCGTACTACGGCTCTTCGTATCCGATCGGGAAGGAGCCTCGGACGCTCGCTGAGGTTCACACGTATGACGCCTTCGTCGAGGACCTCCCCGTTCCCACCTCCGACTTCCCGTCCGAACCCGCGGCATTCCTCGCCGCGTGGGAGAGCGGCATGGAAGACCGGCTGATCGCCGAGAAGGCTGAGGCGGCGAAGATGCCTCAGGACGGAGAGCCGGAGACCAACGGGTTGTACGAGAGCATCGAAGAGAAGTACGAGATGCCGGCCGCCGAGTACATGTTGAACGAGCTCCTGTGGTCGGTTCCGATCCTGACCGCATCCCCCGAGTATCGAGCGACCTTCCTCGAGGCGCTCGCTCTGGCTGAGGGGATCACCGTCGAGGAGGGTGCCACGGCCGACAAGGTGCTCGTCTACGAGACCGACGACGCCCGGTTCCGCCTGACGGTCAACCCCGAGGCGGGCGCCATCGTCGAGATCGAGAAGTTCATGCTCCGCGTGCTCCCGGAGCCGTGGAGCAACCACACGAAGGACGACCCGCTCGTCGAGGTCGGCACGACCCCGTTCCTGCCGGAGGGAGTGGCGGACTTCTCCGCATCCTTCACGACTGCACCTGCGGACTGACGGGTCCGCCCCTCGTGCCCTTCTCATCCGCGATACCGGGTGAGGAGGGCACGTCGCCGTTCACGGCACAATCGTCAGAGTCTCCGGCCTGGCCTCCGCTAGGCGTCGGTTGCGAGCGTCGGACCGCGGGGCGAGTAGCGGGCCGCGATCTCGACTGCGTGCTGATGGAGCACATCCCTCAGCTCGGGAGGGCTGAGGGCTTCAGCGTCGACTCCTAGTTTCCAGATCGCCCATGCCGCGTGGCGCAGGTCCTGAAAAGTCAACTCCATTCGAAGCCAACCATCCGACTCGGCCGTCTCGTGAACGATCGCGAGAGCCGTCTCGGCGAGTTCCTCTCGTCGCGCGGGGTCTAGCCGGGCGGCGACGATGAACTGCACTTCTCCGGCACGAAAACGTGCACTGCGCGCTTCCCAGAGTTGGGCGAGGTTGACCTCACTCGGGCGTTCTGCAGGAGCGGCGAGTGCCTCTGCCGCCAGAACCCGAGAGAGACGGTAGGTGCGATCATGGCCATCGACCAACGCGAGAAGGTAGCTCCTCTCCCGGACCGTCACGAGGCCGATGGGGTCTACGTGCCGCCAGGCGGCGTCACGACCTTCGGCGGCGTAGTGAATGCGCAGTTTGCGTCCGTCGAGCACAGAGCGGCGCACCTCGTTCATGACCGTCTCCGAGATGCCTTCGGCGAGCCGGTACCGGGACAGGAGATCCGCTTGAGGTTCGAACAGTATGCGCTGCGCGGCGTCGGTCGCCGCGGCTTGATGGCCGGCCGGTATCGCGTCGACGACCTTGCGCATGGCGGAGGACAGCGCCGATCCCAGGCCGAACACCTGTCGCCCCCCGATGCTCCCGGCCGTGAGCAGGGCGAGGGCTTCCTCCTGGTTGAGGCCCATCAGCTCGGCACGAAATCCAGGGAGCAAAGAGAAGCCGCCGTTGCGACCGCGGTTGACGTAGACCGGCACCCCGGCGGCGGACAGCGCCTCGATGTCTCTGAGAATGGTGCGCGTAGACACTTCCAGCTCGTCGGCGAGCTGGGATGCAGAGAGCGAACCCCGTTGCCGCAGGAGCAGCACGAGAGAGACCAGGCGATCGGCACGCATAGGAAACTTTCTCAGAAATACATGACAAGAGGTGTCGTGTATCGCTGCGAGGCTCGAAGTGTCGTCGATTCGGACGGCGATCGGCTGGACCGGATCACCGGCACGGCACACACAACGAATGGAGAAGAGATGACACTCGAACGCACCGCAGTCAACCCGGTCACGTGGTCGCTGGAAATGGGGTTCAACCAGGGTGAGGTCGTGTCCGCTGAGTCCCGCACGTTGTACATCTCGGGGCAGACCGCGATGAACAAAGAGGGACAGCCCGAGCACCACGGCGACATGGCCGCTCAGCTCGCGCTCAGCATCGACAACCTCGAGGCGGTGTTGACGGAGGCGGGGATGACCCTCGCGAACCTCGTGCGCCTGAACGTCTACACGACCGACGTCGACGCACTGTTCCCACACTACGGAGAGCTCGCCGGACGGCTCGGCGCCGCGGGCGTCTCGCCCACGACCACAATGCTCGGAGTCTCGCGCCTTGCGATCCCCGGCCAGCTCGTCGAGTTGGAAGGTACGGCGGTCGCCTGATCGGACGGCTCAGACGACCGCCACGCTCGACGCCGTGCCTGCGACGTCGAGCGTGGCGGAGCCCCGTCGGGCGCATCCCTCGCAGGAATGAATCGGTGTCCGTCCGAAGATGGCGGTCCGTGGGTTCGGTTTCGCCTCGGTCTCAGGCGTGGAGGCTCATCTGAGGGCGATCGCGCCCAGCCCGTCGGAGGCGACCGCCCCTGACGACATGCCCGGAACGAGGACGCACGGCTGATAGCTGACGCCCGGCTGCCGGGCTGCGGGGTCGTCCGCCAGCAACGCCTCGGCCGCCACTCGCCCCAGGCTGTTCAGCTGAGGATCCACCGAGGTGAGGAATCGATCGGGGCTCCCGCTGTACTTCGACCAGTTGTCGTAGCCGACCAGTGCGACGTCTTCCGGGACCCGGACACCGGCCTGTTCGAACGCACGGGTGACGCCCAGAGCGATGTAGTCGTTGCCGCAGAACACGGCGTCGAACTCGCCCCGCCGTTCGAGCAGCTCGAGACCGGCCCGGTAGCCCCACGGAATGGTCCAGTCGCCGAACAGGGGTTCCGACAGCGCGATCTCCACGCCGGCATCAGCGAGCTCGGCACGAAAACCGCTCAGACGATCCTGGACCGCCCGCGAATACTCCATCGCGGTCACATGCGCGATCCTCGTTCTACCCTGGCGAAGGAGGTGCGCGGCGGCCAAACGCCCTGCCTGCACATCGTCCGGGAGAAAGCACGTGTCCTCGGGGTTGTCCGAGACTCCGAAGACATGGATCACCGGCGTCTGGAACGACTCCGATATCGAGGGGAACGGCACGTCCGTGCCGTCACCCACCACGATGATCCCGTCGACTCGGCGGGCCTGCAGCGTGCGAAGGTTCTGCGGCCGGGCGGCGACATTGTCCTCATCGTCGTAGACGAGCACGGCGACATCGTGCTTGCTGAGCTCCGCGATTATCCCGGTGATGACCGGAGTCGAGAAGTTGCCCGATGCCTTCTGGGCGAGAACACCGACCGTGAAACTGCGCCCGAGCGCGAACGACTGCGCGAGCGCATTGGGCCTGAAGTCCAGTCGTGCTGCGGCCTCATGGATGCGCTGCCGCGTCTCGACGGATACATGTCCACCGCCGTTGAGCACGCGCGAGGCCGTGGGCACAGAAACACCCGACTCTGCCGCGACATCCTTCAAGGTCACCGGCCGCCTCATCGCGCTCCTTCCCGATCCCTCATCCTCTCAGGATCCCACGAGCCGCCGAGCACCGCTCATCTTCTACGACCCCACCAGATCCGAGATCGTGAGCCCGGACAACCAGGACTCCTTCATCGTGACCTCGGCGTCGTCGACCGCGCGCTCGTGCGTGGATTCGAACATCCGGCGCGCGAGGATCTGCGCGGCGATCGCACGATCCTCAGGAACGGCCATGTCCAGGCCCTCGGCGACCTCCGGTCGAGCGCGTATCAATGCATCCAGGGCGCCCGGATCGTCCGTCAACGCGGTGGCGTCCGCCGTCTCCTGCTCCGATGCCGCATCCGCCATCTCCTGGAACTCATACTGTTCGAGGGTCTTCTCCACCGGCCCGTAGAGCACTTCCCCTGCTTGGGAGGACGCGTGACGTGCGGCTTTGTCGGCTTTCCACCGCTCGACCAGGCTTTCGAAGGACGCGTCATCGATGAATGTGAGGGCGACCGCGCCCTGCCGACGGACGACCCCGTCGACGCAACGCGCGGCTGCCTCGTCAACCAGAAGTTCGCCCGCACGGCTGTCGTGCACCGGGTCCGTGTCGTCCACGACCCACCCCTTCTTGGACGCGGTATCCATGACCGTGGCTTGAACCTGACTGACGCAGTATCGGAACTCATCCGCATGAACCGGTGTTCCGTTCACCTCCATGGCGGTGCCGTTCTTCGCGGCACCCGGTGATGCGGGGGCGGGAGCGCATGCGCAGAACCCCAGCGCCATGAAGAGGGCGATGCACGCCGCAACGTACGGTCGTTTCACTGGTGCTTCCTTTCGGTCTCTTGCCCTGGTCACCGCTTCGGTTCCGCCCCCGCAGGGTGTTCGAACGATCGATCTTCCGATCGCTCGAACACCCTGCGCTCGGACGGCTACGGCTTCTTGGCCACGACCGGGCCGCTGTATGCGCCGATGTTCGGTGCGGCCGTCCCCGACACCGCATTGCCCCAGTAGTCGCGGCCCCCGTTGCCGGAGATGATGCGGCCTGCCGCGATCGCCGGCGATCCGGCCGTCAGCTTGTAGCCGTCGACGGTGTCGAGACCGTCGCCTCCCGTGCCCGGGTTGGCGAACAGCGGGTCGGCGTTGATGGCGTTGGCATCTGCCGCAGGGCCGGCGAACCCGTGATAGACGTTGCGGTCGACGGTGATCCCCCGATCGGTATCGAACCGGGTCAGGCTCGAGCCGACGAAGATGTTGTTGGCGACCGTCGAGTTCGCAGCGAGCCGGATGTCGAACGCACCGCCCGGGTTGTAGAGCGTGTTGTTGTACATCTCGAGCTTGACCTTGGCGTTGCCACCGCTGCCCGCGTTGACGATCCCCTCGCCCTGCGACACGTTGTACCGCACGACCAGCTCGGGGGTGTCGGTCTGTGCCGGACCGAAGCAGGTGAGGCACTCGAGGTAGAACCCTCCGGCGTTCTCATGGCTGTAGTTGTACTGATACGTGCACGAACCGGTGATGCCCCAGTCGCAGTCCCAACCCATCGAGTCCGGCCCCGGCTCGGTGCGGGCCGACTCGTTGAACTGAAGAACCGGATTTGCGCTCGTGTAGGCCCAGATGCCGGCGATCGCGCCACGGTTGACCGCGTCGTGTCCGGCGTCATAGCTCAGGTTGCGCTCGACCAGGGGGTCGACGGAGACGCCGATCAGGATCGAGTCGGCGGCCGCGCGAAGCACGGAGTTGCCTCGGACGACGACGTTGCGGTTGTGGTTGATGGTGTCGTCCCCATTCGGGGAGCCGACGATCGCGATACCCATCGATTTCACGTCGCGGATCGAGTTGTCCTCGATGGTGACGCCGTCGAAGTATCCCGTGAGCCCGCTGGCTTTGGCCGGCAGGCGAACCTGGATTCCTGCCGAGACGTAGCGGTCTGCGGCGTTGCGGTCCGAGCGGCCGGTGACGTCGTGGACATCGAGGTTCTTGATGGTGATGCCGGATCGCACCTCGTTGCCGGTGTTCTCCACGAGCACGCCGCTGCGCTTTCCCTCCGCAGCGGCGATGTTCGTCACCTCCAGGCCGTCGACCGTCCAGTAGCTGACGTCCCTCAGGGTGACGGGCGCTTCGACACCGCCTCCCCCGTTGATGATCGGTTTCGCGCCGGTGCCGTAGCTGCCCAGAACGATCCGTTTCGCAGAAGTGCCACTCCCCGACGCTGTGAAGGAACCTGCGCAGGTCGTGCCGGCTTTGAGTCTGATCGAGTCTCCCGCAGCGAAGGCACCCCCCGGAGCCTGGATCGCGGCGAGCGAGTTCCATGGACTGTCCTGCGTGCCGGTCCCATTGGCGGTCGCCGCGCAATCGACGAAGAACGTGGTGTCCGCGGCGTTCGCGGGTGCCGCTCCTGCCCCGGTCAGGGGCGCTCAACACGACGGCGGCTCCGACAGCGGCAGTGATCGCGGCCCTCCAGCGGCCCGGCTTCTGTCGCGTTGCCGCGACGGCGGATGGAACAGAATGCATGGTGCACTTCCTTTCTTCGGAGGGTCCGAGCGGGCGCTCGGACCGGAGGTCAGGTCTTCACGGCACCCGCCGACATGCCGGCGACGACGTAGCGCTGCAGGAAGCTGAACACCAGGATCAGCGGCAGGACGCCGAGAAGCGCCGCCGGGAACAGCGTCGTCGGCTCCACCGTGTTCGGGTCGATCAGGGCATAGGCGTTCGCCATGATCGTGCGGTTCTGCTCGCCCTGGAGGAACACGAGGGGAACGATGAGGTCGTTCCACACGACCAGGCTGATGAACGTCACCAGCGTCGCCGTGACGGGTGCCAGGAGCGGGAAGATCACGACGAAGAAGATGCGAAGCGGACCCGCACCATCGATCGCCGCGGCCTCCTCCAGCTCCGTCGGCACCTGGCGCATGAAGCTGGTGTAGAAGAACACGGCGATCGGAAGGTTCATGGCCGTGTAGACGAGGATCACGCTGAGATGCGTGCCCAGGATGTGCAGATCCCGGATCATCAGGTACAGCGGTGCGATGAGCACATAGATCGGGATGGTGGTCCCGATGATGAACACGCGGTAGGTGGTGTTCGTCCAGGAGCGCCCGATCCGGCTCAGCGGGTAGCTGGCCATGGCGCCGAAGGCGACGGTCAGCACGCAGGAGCACACCAGGATGATGAGGGTGTTCGCGACGCTCTGCGCGTAGTTGATGCGCTGGAACGCATCCACGACGTTGTCGAGCGTGAGGTGTTCGGGCCACCCGAGCGGATTCGCCGACACGTCAGCGGCCGGTCGGATCGCGGTCAGCACGGCGAACGCGAACGGGGTCACGAGCAGTGCGACGCCGACGATGAGCCCGATGTCGCCGAGCCGGCGTTTGCCCGCGTTCCACAGGCGGTGGTCGCGTGACCGGGCCGGGGCGGGGAGAGATGCGGACATGGATTCAGATCCTTTTCTCGCGCATGCGCAGAACGGACGTGGCGACGCTGCTGAGCACGACGACGATGACGAGGAGGAGGACCGCGATCGTCACTCCGTAGGCGAACTCGCCCGCCCCGCCGAAGACCTTGCGGTAGACGAGGAGGGTGAGCGTGGTGGTGGATCCCGCCGGGCCGCCGTTGGTCAGCACGAACGGGAACTCGAACACCTTCAGCGAGCCGATGAGGGAGAGCGTGATGTTCACCGTGAGCGAGGGGGCGAGAAGAGGCCATTCGATCGTGCGGAATCGGCGGAATCCCGTCGCACCGTCGAGGTCGGCCGCTTCGAGGACATCGGCAGGTAACGCGAGGTATCCGGCGAGGAAGATCGCCGCGGAGTAGCCGGCGAACATCCAGATGTTGACCAGAGCCACCGCGCCGAGTGCCGTGCTCGTCTCGCCCAGCCAGATGCGGGTGAGGGAGTCCAGCCCGAGGGCGCGGAGCACCTCGTTGATCGTTCCATCCGGTGCGTAGAGATACGAGAAGATGAACGATGCCATCACCGGGGCGACGAGCGTCGGCATGAGGATGAGGACGCTGACCGGTTTGCGGATCCGCGGCCGGTTGTAGAGCGCTCTGGCCAGGAGCAACCCGAAGAGGTTCTGCAGGACGACGACGATGACGGCGTAGAGCACGGTCGTGCCGACCGCTCGGATGACCTCCCCATCGGTGAACAGTCGTGAATACTGCTCGAGACCGACGAAGTCTGCCCGAGGGCCCCCGCTGCTGTCCGTGAAGCTGAGCCAGAGGCCGTTGACCAGCGGGTAGAGGATGAGGAGCCCGTAGACGACGAGCGCGGGAAGGAGGAACCCGAGAGCGACGAGGGGACGTTTGGAGATCATGACAATCCTTCAGCGAGAGCGGTGCGGCCGCCGGAGAGGGCGACCGCACCAGGAACGGGACTAATCCGCCTTCTTCGCGATCCCGTCCATCTCGTCGAGGAACTCGTCGGTCGTGATCTCACCGAGGAACAGTGCCTGCAGGCGAGAGCCCATCTGCGTCTGCACGTCGCCCGCCATCCAGGTGTTCGTCTGCATGAAGCGGTAGTTCCCCGCCTCGTAGGACGCGAGGAACTCGCCCGTCGCGTCGTTCTTCGGACTGGTGCCCGATTCGAACGGAGAGATCGCGTTCTCCGCTTGGAGGAACAGATCGAGGTTCTCGGGCTGGGACCAGAAGTCCACGTATTTCTCCGCGGCGTCCTTCACCGGGGATGCCTCGTTGACGCCCCACATCGTTCCCACGAACAGCAGTTCGTTCGGATCGACGCCCGCCTCCCCACCCGGCCAGGCCGTGAACTGACTCTTGATTCCGGCTTCGGCGACGCCGCCGAGGTTCCACGCGCCCTGGAGCCAGAAGCCCGTGTCGCCCGCCGTGAAGTCGTCTGCGCCCTGCGACCACTCGTCTTCGCCGAGCTCAGTCTTCCAATCGATGAAGCCCTGCTCCTGCAAGTCGAGCAGCTGCTCGACCGCCGGCTTCCAGTCCGAGAAGCTCGCATCACCCTCGGAGAACTCTTCGTCCCAGCCCTTGTCGACGGTCGTGGCCGCAGCGTTCAGCAGCGCCATCGCGCCCGTCCACCCGGCCTTGTCGGGAAGAGTGATCGGGTCGTGGCCGGCAGCCTTCACCTTGGCGAGCGCGTCGAGGAAGCTCTCCCAGTCCTTCGGCACCTCGTTCACACCGACCTCGCTCAGCAGTTCCATGTTCGAGTACAGACCGACACCGATGGCCTCCATGGGCATGGCGAGCACGGCGTCGTCATAGGTCGCGAAGCTCTCGACCTCGGGGGTGATGTCGTCGGCCCAGGACGCCGAGGACAGGTCTGCGAGGTATCCGGACTTCCCCCATGTCGCGAGAAGGTTGCTGTCCAGCATGATCACGTCGGCGGCATTGCCGGCCAGCAACTCAGGCTGCACGCGCTGCGAATAGGCCTCGTTCGCGGGGATGGCCTCGAACTCGAGCTTGATGTCGGGGTTCGCCTTCTCGAAAGCCGCGTTGATCTCGGCGACGTTCGCCGGCTCGCCTTCGCCGCCCTTCCAGCCGTACACCGTGAGAACGGTCCGGCCGTCGTCGGTCGTGGTCGACGAATCGCCGGATGAACAACCGGCCAGAGTCAGTGCCGTCACGAGGGCGGTGAAGGCACTGGCGGAACGAATCATTCGCTGCTGCGACTTCTTCATTGAAGGATCTCCTTATCGGGACGCGAGGACGTTGTCGATGGTTGTCCCATCACCGCACCGATATATAGGTAACCGGTTGCCTAACGTTGCTGGCGAGCGTAAATTGATGCGCGTCGCCTTGTCAAGTGCTCGCATCTGCGGGCGATCCGACCCTGATCACGCCCTGGACGAAGAGAAGCAGATGCCCACCGCCACGCCTCCCATTCCGGCATCTGCCGCCGTGGGTTCCCCCCGCCGCTCCCGCCTCGACTGGTTCCGTTCCGCCTCGTTCGGACTGTTCATCCACTTCGACCAGGCGAGCCGGCTCGGAGTCGATCTGTCCTGGCCGATGGTCGGGCTCACCAGCGATGACGGCACAGGAGTGCACGCACGAAGCGCGGTCGACTACTTCCGGCACGCCGACGAATTCGACCCTCGTGAGTGGGATCCTCGCGCCATCGCACAGGCAGCGAGGGATGCGGGGATGCAGTACGCCGTCTTCACGACGAAGCATCACTCGGGTTGGGCGTCCTGGCCGAGCGAGGCGACACCGCTGAACATCTCCACCTCTCCCTACGGGGCTCGCGGAGGCGATCTCGTCCGCGACTACGTGGATGCCTTCCGGGAGGCAGGACTGCGCATCGGCTTCTACTACTCGGTGTCCGACTGGTCGGATCCCGACTACCCGGCGTGGCGCGCCGAGTTCGCACCGTATGCGTTCGAGGAGTACCCGCGCGCGACGCCCGAACAGTGGACGAGATTCCGCGAAGGGATGAAGGCCGAACTCAGCGAACTGCTCACGAACTACGGGCCGATCGATCTGCTCTGGTTCGACGGCGGGTGGGAGCGCACGGAGGAGGAATGGGACAGCGCGGAGCTGGAAAGGCACATCCGATCCCATCAGCCGGACATCGTCCTCAACGACCGCCTCCCCGGCATCGGCGACTACGTGACGCCGGAGCAGTCGATCCCTGCGGAGCTTCTCAGCGACGCCTGGGAAGCGTGCATCACCATGAACGACACATGGGGATGGGATCCGAGCGACCACGACTACAAGACCACCGCGCACCTGATCCGGACGCTCGTCGACTGTGTCGCCAACGGCGGCTCGCTCCTGCTGAACGTGGGCCCGAGCAGCACCGGCGCTCTGCCGCACGAAGAGGAGAAGTCGCTCCACGAGATCGCCGATTGGATGCGCACCCATCGCGAGAGCGTGATCGGCGCTCGACCGGGGCTGGAACCGTGGCAGTTCTACGGTCCGACGACCGTCAACGCGGACGACCTGTACCTGCACCTCGTCGCCTGGCCGGACGAGACCGCCACCGTGCGCGGCATTCGACCTCAGTCCGTGCTCGGCGTGGAACTCCTGACGACCGGGGAAGACCTCGATTTCCGAGCCGTCGTCGATCCCGCGCACGCCCGCGACGACGACCCTTTGGGCAACCTGGTCATCTCGATCCCGCAGGATCGGCCGATGGGCCCGCTCCCGGTGATCCGTATCCGTTTCCGCGCGGGCACAGCGGGGACCGATCGGTTCACGCCGGTCTCCGTGGGCGGCCGCAGAGAAACGCCGGCACCAGGATCCGCCGGGTAGTCCTCTCGGAGAGATGGCGCCGGCCGGGATCGGTGGACCCGCGCATCTTCGCCCGACTCGTCCCGCAAATCCGTCTCCCGGTCGACGAAGCTGCGAAGCTGGATGCCGTCATCATCCCCCACCCCCGTCGCCTTCATGCTCCTTCCAGAGTGGGAACTGCAGAGGCGTCGAAGCAGGAGCCGTCCCGTGAGCGTCGCGTCCACCCTTCCCCTCATCCGCCGTCCGCTCGCCGAGGGCTGGCGCGTCCGCCCGAACGGCGGCCCCGCACAGGTGGCCGATGCGTGGATCCCCGCCGTCGTCCCCGGTGTGGTGCATCTCGACCTGCTGCGGGCGGGCCTCATCCCCGACCCGTACCTCGACGACAATGAATCCGCCCTCGCGTGGATCGGTCTCGTGGACTGGACCTACGAGGGCAGCTTCGCGCTCGAGTCGGAGGAGCAGGCGGCCGATCGTCACGAGCTCGTGTTCGACGGGCTCGACACCGTGGCGACCGTCACCGTGAACGGGCGGGTGATCGCCGAGGTCGCCAACCAGCATCGCTCCTATCGACTGGACGTGACCGACCTGCTCACCACCGGCGACAACACGGTCACCGTCGCCTTCCGCAGCCCGGTCCGGTACGCCGACGCGCAGAGCGTGGCGCTGGGTGCGCGCCCACGCCCCTACCCCTCGCCGTTCAACGCCCTGCGCAAGTCGGCGTGCAGCTTCGGCTGGGACTGGGGCATCGCCACCTACTCGAGCGGCATCTGGCGCGAGGTGCGTCTGGAGTCCTGGTCCGACGCCCGCCTGAGCGACGTCCGCGTCCACGCGACACCGGACGGCACCGACGGCACGGTGCGCGTCGCCGTCGAGATCGAGCGCGCCTCGGCGCTCCCGCTCGACCTGACGGTCCAGGTCGCGGGGACCGTGCAGACGGTTCCGATCGCCGCCTCGGAGACGTCGGCGGAGATCGAGGTCCGGGTGAGCGACGTCGAACGGTGGTGGCCCGCCGGCCATGGCGCTCAGCCGCTGTACGACGTCGAGATCGCCCTCCTGGACGACGGCACGGCGCTGGACTCCGCGACCAGACGCGTCGGGTTCCGCGATCTGCGCTGGGACACCACCGCGGATGCATCCGGCACACCGTTCACCCTGTTCGTGAACGACCGCCCGATCTACGTGAAGGGCGTGAACTGGATTCCCGACGACGCGTTCCCGAGCCGGGTCGACCGCGACCGGTATCGCACCCGACTCGAGCAGGCGAAGGCGGCGAACCTCAACCTGGTCCGCGTCTGGGGCGGGGGGATCTACGAGTCCGAGGACTTCTACGATCTCGCCGACGAGCTCGGCCTGCTGGTCTGGCAGGACTTCCTGTTCGCGTGCGCCGCGTACGCGGAGGAGGATCCGCTGCGCGCCGAGATCGAGGCGGAAGCGCGGGAGAACGTCGCACGCCTCGCGCACCGCGCCTCACTCGCGCTGCTCACGGGCAACAACGAGAACACCTGGGGATACGAGGACTGGGGCTGGAAGACGCTGCTCGACGGCAAGAGCTGGGGCGCGCACTACTACTACGAGCTGTTCCCGGCGATCATCGACGAACTCGCGCCGCACGTGCCGTATGCACCCGGAAGCCCCTTCAGCCCGGGCGCGGGGTGGGACGGGCGTCAGCAGACCGGACCGCATCCCAATGACGAGGCGCACGGCACCATGCACCTGTGGGAGCAGTGGAACCGCCGCGACTGGCCGACGTACCGCGACCATCGCCCCCGGTTCGTCGCCGAGTTCGGGTGGCAGGGGCCGCCCACGTGGTCGACGCTGACGCGGTCCATCTCCGACGATCCGATCACGCCCGACTCCCCCGGCATGATCGTGCACCAGAAGGCGGCCGACGGAAACGCGAAGCTGGGCTCCGGCCTGGTCGCGCACTACCCGATCCCCGACGACATCGAGACCTGGCACTGGGCCATGCAGCTCAATCAGGCGAATGCGGTGGGTTTCGCGCTCGACTGGTTCCGCTCACTGGCCCCGCACAACGCCGGCGCGATCGTGTGGCAGCTCAACGACTGCTGGCCTGTGACTTCCTGGGCGGCGATCGACGGCGACGGACGAGAGAAGCCGCTGCTGTTCGCCATCAAGAACGCCTTCGACCCCCGCGTGGTGACGGTGCAGCCCTCGGGCGACGGCCTCGAAGCCGTGTTGCACAACGACACCGATGACACCTGGTCGGACAGCCTCTCGCTGCGACGGATCGGCTTCGACGGCACGGTGCATGCCTCGGTCGAGGTGGCGGTGTCGATCGCTCCGCGGGAGTCGACGCGCGTTGCGATTCCGGATGCCGTCGCCACGCCCGGTGACGCTTCCGCCGAGCTGATCGTCGCCGATGTGTCCGGCGCGCGCGGGCTCTGGTGGTTCGCCGAACCCCGCGACAGCGCCCTCGCCGAGCCGCGCCTCACCGCCGAGGTGGAGCGCGTCGCCGACGGCGGGCACCTGGTGACCGTCACGGCGGGCGCACTGGTGCGCGACCTCACCCTGCTCGTCGACCGGCTGTCCCCCGACGCCCGAGTCGACCGCGGCCTGGTGACCCTGCTTCCCGGCGAGCGGGCGGTGTTCCGCATCGACGGCGTGGCCGAGCTCGACGCCGCCACCGTTCTCGGTCCGCTGGTCGCGCGATCCGGCAACCAGCTCGTCGGCGGGCGGTAGCACCCGGCCGACACCGTCCGCTGAACAGTTGAGGGGCCTCCGCACGGACGGAGACCCCTCACCGGTTCAGGCCCGCGGCAGCCGCAGCGTCACGAGTTGGAACGGACGCAGCGCCAGACGGATGCCGTCGGCATCCTGACCCGTCAGCGCCGCCTGCTCGCTCTCCCGCTCGAGCAGGTCCACTTCGCTGGCGTCGCCGCTCGGGAAGCCCACGGCGACCGTGGCGTCGGCGCGACGCCCAAGCGCCTCGTACAGTCGCACGATGACGTCGCCGCTGCCGTCTTCGGCGAGCTTGACCGTCTCAACCACCACACCCGGGTGATCGATCGAGACGAGGGGCTTCACATCGTCGGCGCCCTCGATGCGGCGCTCTGCGAGGTTCGTGCGGTACCCCTCGGCGATCGCGTCGACGAGCTCGCCACCGACGACGATGCCCACCTCCAGATGATGCCGGCCCTGGTCCTGCTGCGGGTCGGGGAACAGCGCAGCCCTGACGAGCGAGAGCCGCACGGTCGAGTACGTGCCGCCCGTCTCACGCGGATGCCGGGTGATGTCGTGACCGTAGGTGGAGTCGTTGGTGACCGCGACACCGAAGTCGCTCTCGCCCACTCTGACCCACCGGTGCGCCACGGTCTCGAAGCGCGCGGCATCCCACGAGGTATTGGTGTGGGTCGGACGCACGATGTGCCCGAACTGGATCTCGGAGGCGGCGTGGTCGGTGTGCACGTCGACGGGGACGCTGAGCTTGAGCAGCTTCTGCTGCTCGTGCCAGTCGATGTCGACAGCCAGCTTCAGGGTTCGCGACCCCTCGTCGAGACGGATGCTGTGCACCAGCGTCGACGCGCCGAAGGAACGCGAGATCACCACGGCGCCGTCGACGATCTCGATGCCGTCCGCCTCGAGGAGGTCGGTGACGTTGCGGCGGTAGTGCTCGTCGATGTCCCAGGCATCCCACTGCGTCGGGGTGTCCCGGTGCAACTGGAAGACGCCGGCGTTCTGACCTTCCGGCACGACCTCGCGGCCGCTCGCCAGGTCGATGATCGACGTCAGCACCCCCCGGGCGTCGATCGTCGCACGCACGAGCTCGTTGTCGAGCACAAACCCGCCGTCCGCCGCGACCGGCGTGACCGGTGCGACCGCATCCGCCTCGCCGATCGCCAGCGCGCCGACCGAGGCATGCCCGTGCGGGGCCGCGTTGACCACGAGGCTGCGCGTGCCCTCGCCGACCAGCGCACGCAGCGAATCGGCGATGATCTGCTCGAGCTCCACGGCGATCGCCGCGTAGTTGCGCTCGGCATCCTGGTGCACCCAGGCGATCGACGTTCCGGGCAGGATGTCGTGGAACTGCTGGAGGAGGACGAGCTGCCAGAGGCGTTTGAGCTGCTCGGTCGGGTAGGCGCGTCCGGTTCGGACAGACGCCGTCGCCGCCCAGAGCTCGGCCTCGCGGAGCAGGTGCTCGCTGCGACGGTTGCCCTGCTTGGTGCGCAGCTGACTCGTGTACGTGCCGCGGTGGAACTCGAGATACAGCTCGCCGCTCCACACCTCGGGCGACGGGTACTCGGACTCGGCCTGCTCGAAGAACGCCCGTGGCGTGGAATGCCGGGCGACCGGCGACCCTTCCAACGACCCCGCGCGCGCGACCTGCGCAGCCATCTCCCGGGTCGGTCCGCCTCCGCCGTCGCCGTAACCGTACGGCAGCAGCGAGACACGGGCTCTGCCCTTGTCCTGGAAGTTCCGCTGCGCATGCGCGAGATCGGCCTGCGAGGCGTCCGAGTTGTACTTGTCCACCGGAGGGAAGTGCGTGAACACGCGCGTTCCGTCGAGGCCCTCCCAGAGGAACGTGTGGTGCGGCATCCGGTTCGTCTCGTTCCAGGAGATCTTCTGCGTGAGGAACCACTTCGATCCCGACGCCTTGATGATCTGAGGAAGGGCGCCGCTGTAGCCGAAGGAGTCGGGCAGCCAGACCTCGGGGGTGTCGATCCCGAACTCGCGGAGGAAGAAGCCCTTGCCCTCGACGAACTGGCGGGCGAGGGCTTCGGAGCCGACCATGTTCGTGTCCGACTCGACCCACATGCCACCGACCGGAACGAAGCGGCCCTCGCGCACGCGCTCGACCAGACGCTCCCAGATCTCCGGGTAGCGCTCCTTGATCCAGGCGAACTGCTGTGCCGACGAACTGGCGAACACGACGTCGGGGTTCTCGTCCATCAGTGAGAGCACGTTCGAGAACGTCCGCGACACCTTGCGAGCCGTCTCGCGCACCGGCCACAGCCAGGCCGAATCGATGTGCGCGTGCCCGACGGCATGCAGCACGTGCGCGCTGGCATGGGCGGGACTCGCCAGCACCTCTCGGAGCGCCTCACGGCCCGCTGCCGCCGTGCCCGCGACGTCATGCGGGTCCACGAGGTCGATCATCCGATCCAGCGCCTGCACGATCTCCGCCCGCCGCGGCGACGAAGCATCCAGCTCACCGAGGAGCCCCCGCAGGATCACGGTGTCGTCGAGCAGTGACTCGACGGTCAGGTCGCGCAGGGCCACGTCGACGACGCGGAGTACGTAGATCGGATCGGCACCGGCGGTCTCGGGGTCGCCTAGCGCGGTCGGGTCGAACGTGAAGATGCTGCCCACGTCGGGATTGGACGCCGCCTCGAGCAGCACGTCGATGCGGCCGTCCGACTGCACTGCCGCGGCGACCGCGTTGTTGAACGGCGAGATGCCCTTGATCGGATTCCCGTCGAGATCCCAGACGAGAGCCTCGGCCTGGAAGCCGCTCTGTCCGGCCGTGAAGCCGAGGTCCACGACGAGCTCTGCCCTGGTGCCGTCAGGAAGACCGCCGGATGCCGTACGCCACTCGCTCGGGACCTCCCCGGTCACACGGAACCACGTCGTGCCCCAGGGACGCCCCCACGGAGCGCCGACCGCCGTGGGCGTGAAGTCCGCCTGAACGGCATCCGTGAAGGACACCGGCTCCCCCGGCACCTCCCACGCGCGCACCTCGAGCGGGTGGCTCAGGCGATGACGTGCCGGACGGAGGCGCTCGCGGATGAATCGGTCGATGCGCATCTCGATGAGCGCGGTGCGGTCGTGCATGTGTAGTGCTTTCTGGATCGTGGGGATTGTGCGAGGAGGCCGGGGATCAGCCCTTGACGCCGCCGGCCAGCGCGAAGCTGCTGCCGGAGAGACGCTGCACGAGCAGGTACAGGGCGAGGATCGGCACGGAGTACAACGTGGCGAACGCGGCGAGCTGCCCGTAGGCGACGGCGCCGTGGTTACCGAAGAAGGTGAAGATCGCGACGGCCGCCGGCATCTTCTCCGAGCTGAACAGCAGGACGAACGGGACGAAGAAGTTCCCCCACGCCTGCGTGAACACGAAGATGAAGACGACGCTGATACCGGGGCGCATGAGCGGCAGGACGATGGTCCACAGCGCACGCATGGCGGACGCGCCGTCGACCCATGCCGCCTCCTCGAGGGAGACCGGCACCGAGTCCATGAAGTTCTTCAGCATCCAGATGGCCATGGGCAACGACGTGGCGGCCATGAACAGGATCACGCTGACCTGCGAGTCGAGCATCTTCAACTGCACGAAGAGCGCGTAGACCGGCACCATCATGGCCGTGATCGGCAGGCAGGAACCGAACAGGACCGAATACATGAAACCGCGCTGGAACCGCGAGTTGTGCCGCGAGAGCGGATACGCGGCGAGCACTCCGACGACGACGGTGATGAGGGCGGTGCCGAACGAGATCAGCGCCGAGTTCCACAACGGCAGCAGCGTCATCGACCAGTCGAACACCGCGACGAAGTTGTCGAACGTGAGGCTCTCCGGCACCGAGATCGACACCGTGGCCGACGGAGACACCGCAGAGAACGCGATCCACGCGATCGGCACGAGGAACACGACCCCGATCACGATCAGGACGGTGTTGGCGAGCCGTGCGGAGCGGCGCTTCGTAGGCGACGCGACGGAGATCCGCTGGCCGCGCCTCACGGCGGGGCGGACGATCGCTTCCGTGGCAGTCATCAGTCGACCTCCGGCTTAAGGATGCGGATGTAGAAGATCGCGAAGATCGCGCCGAGCACGAGGGTCACCGCAGCGATCGCCGTCCCGTAACCGATCTGGGAGTACTGGAAGGCCTCCTGATAGGCGAGGACGGGCAGGGTCGAACTCGAGACGCCCGGCCCTCCCTTGGTCATCACCCAGATCAGACCGAAGGTGCCGAGCGTCTGCAAGGTGGTGAGCATCAGGTTCGTCGAGATCGAGCGGCGGATCATCGGGATGGTGATGAGGAAGAAGCGCTGGGCGGCGTTCGCACCGTCGATCTGTGCCGCCTCCATCACCTCGGGCGGCACCTCGTTGAGGGCGGCTCCGTAGACCAGCATCGAGAACGCCGTGCCGCGCCAGACGTTGGCGAGGATGACGGCGAACATCGGGTACTCGATGAGCCAGCTCACCGCAGGGATGCCGATGGCCTCGAGCAGCGCATTGAGCGTGCCGTCCTTCGAGAAGTACGCGTAGAGGGCGAAGGCGGCGACGATCTCGGGCATCACCCAAGCGACGACGACGAGTGCGCCGACCACGCTGTTGACCGACTTCGAACCGATGCGCATGAGCGCGGCGACGCCGAGGCCCAGCACGTTCTGGCCGATGATCGCGGAGAACAGCACGAAGACGACCGTGAGGACCAGCGCCGTCCAGAAGTTCGGGTCGGTGAACAGCGAGACGTAGTTGTCGAGTCCGACGAACTCGGGCTGCGCCGCCCGGTAGCCCGTGAGGGCGCGGTTGGTCAACGATCCCCAGATGGCGTAGATGATCGGCCCGAGCAGGAACACGACCAGCAGCACCACGGCGGGCAGCAGCGGGACGGAGCGTATCAGCTCGCGGAGAGGGGCGCGCCGCCCGGCCCCGGTGGGCACCGGGGCCGGGCTGTGCGTTGCGGAAGCGGAGGTCACTGCGGGATTCCTACTCGACGTTGTCCGCACCGACGATCTGGGTGAGCGCATCGTCGTAGGTCTTGGCGGCATCCTCCGGGCTCGCTTCTCCGGTGATCACCGATTCGGTGGCCTGCTGAAGCGCGCTGGTGATCTGCGAGTAGTCCGGCGTGGTCGGACGGAAGTGCGTGTACTGCACGAGGTCGGAGAAGAACGCGAAGGTCGGGTTGTACGAGAGGTACGCATCGTCGGTCGCGACGTCTTCGCGGACGGCGATCTGACTGTTCTCGGTGTCGTACTTGAGGGAGTTCTCCTGGTTCAGCGCCATCGCGATGAAGTCGAAGGACGTCTGCGGGTGCTTGGTCTGAGAGCCGACCGCGAGGGTCCAGCCTCCGGACATCGAGGTGTAGCCGGGGTCGCCGCCGTCCTGCGTCGGCATCTTGGCGAGACCGATCGTGTCCTCCCAGCCGTCCCAGGCGCTTTCACCGCTGATCCAGCCGCCCGGGAGCCAGGAACCGTCGATGGCCATGGCGAGCTTCCCCTCGGGGAGCAGCTCGGTGGAGACGCGGCTGCCGATGGTCGAGTCGAGGGCGAGATCGAGCGGAGTCGCCAGATCGTTCTTGTAGAGCGTGTCGTAGAAGCCGAAAGCGTCGGTGAGGCCCTCGGAGCCCACCGCCCACTTGTCGGAGTCGGCGTCGTACAGGGTGGACTCGGTGCCGTAGAGAAGCATCTCCAGACCCTGCATCGACGTCTGCTCACCGGCGCTCTTGCTGCCGTAGATGTTCAACGGGATCAGGTCGGCGTCGTACGCCTTCACCGCTTCGGCAGCGTCGAGGATGTCCTGCCACGACGTGGGCTGCCAGTCGGTGGGGAGCCCGGCCGCCGCGAATATCTCCTTGTTGTAGTAGATCGCGCGGGTGTCTGTGCCCATCGAGATGCCGTAGGTGCTGCCGTCTCCACCGAGTCCGGCCTCCTTCGCTGCGTCGTAGAACTGGTCCCAGTCAGCCCAGTCGGCGAGGTAGTCGTCGATCGGGAGCAGGTAGCCGGCAGCGGCGTCGGAGCGCAGCTGGAAGGTGTCCTCGTAGATCACGTCGGGTGCCGTGTCGGGCGAGCCGTTCATCAGAGCAAGCTTGGTGAAGTACTCGTCCTCGGACTCGATCGGCTGGAGCTTGACCGTCACACCGGGGTTCGCGGCCTCGAACTCGGGTTTGACCTTCTGGAAGAGGTCATCGAGCTGGTGGAACGCCGACGTCATCTGGTACGCGACGGTGATGGTGCGGTCTCCGCTGTCGGACGTCTCCGCGTCCCCGGACGCACCGCATCCCGAGAGGACGACTGCGCCGACCGCGATCGCGCCGATGGCGGCGAAGGGCTTCGTTCGCATCTGCTTGCTCCTTTGCATGCGGACCTCGCTGTTGAGGCCTCAGACGGATAACCCTATCAAATGGGATAACTGCGTAGATGGGCCCTCGTAACAGTTCCGTCACGGAACGCTATGCCGTTCGGGATGACGGCAGACCGCGGTCAGCGGCTGATCATGAGCCGCGACGGCCGCGCCGTGAGCGCGTCGTCGAGCACGAGACACGCGGCCCCCACGGCGGCCGCGTCCGCTCCCATCTGCGAGGGGCGCAGCTGCACGGGTGCTGTGGACGTGCTGACCGCGGTGGTGTGCACCCAGTGATCCAGCGCCGGGAGAAGCCGTTCACCGAGCCTCGACCACGCGGGGCCTCCCAGGACGACGATGCCGAGATCGAGGAGGTTGTTCACCTCGACGATCGCTGTTGCGAGGTGCCTCCCCGCGCTTTCAAGGGCGGCAAGCACCCCCTTGTCGCCGGCGGCGGCCAAAGACGACAGCAGCTCGAGCTGCATCCGCGCATCTTCCGTGCCGCTCGGCGGAGTCGTCCGCTCCGCCTGGGCCAGGAGCATTCGCGGCTCCATGATCACTCCGATGCAGCCGCGCGATCCGCAGGTGCAGAGCGGCCCCTCCGGGTCGACGACGATGTGCGCGATATTGCCGGCGTTACCCGTCCTGCCGTGCACCGGCGCCCCTGAGACGGAGAGCCCGAGGCCGAGTCCGGCACCGTAGTAGAGGAACATCGCGTCGGCGAGCTCTTGCCCTGCATCGAACCACTGCTCCCCTACGACCGTCGCCACGACGTCTTTCTCGAGCAGCGTCGGCAGCCCGCTGACCCTTTCCAGCTCCTTGCGCACCGACACGTTATGCCAGGCGGGGAGGAGCGGCGGATTCAGCAGGCGACCCGCGTCTCGGTCGAACGGCCCCGGAGCGGCCACACCGATCCCGAGCACGCGCTCGGCCGGAAGGCGCGCCTCGAGGATGAGCGATCGGACGCTGTCTCCGAGACGCCCCACGAGTTCATCCGGCGACGCCTCAGCGCCTCCGGGGGTCTGCTCGGTCCGCGCGACGACAGCGCCGGCGGCATCCACGACCACGACGGTGTCGACGGCCGGGTCGAGATGCACACCGACCGCGTAGCGCGAATCCGACCGCAGCGCGAGGAGCGTCCGCGGCTTTCCCGGGCCCGAGATGACCTTCCCGGTCTCTTCGATCAGCCCCTCGTTGGCGAGTCGGCGAGTGACATTGCTGAGCGTCTGCGTCGACAACCCCGTGCGTTCGGCGAGCTCGCTGCGACTGAGCCCCTCCTCCGACCGACGGATGAGGTCGAAGACGAGTGCCTGGTTGTAGACGCCCACAGCAGGGAGGTTCGACCCACGCTGCATATTCCGCTCCTCACCCGTGCGCCTCCGTCGGCGCGTGAACCTCATGATCGCGGCGGCACACCGCAACGGTCAAACCCGGGGCCGCACGTTTCGAGCTTCGTGACCGCACGGGGAAGAACACCTGGCCGCCCGGTCACCCCGCGACTCAGTTGAAGTCGCCGCCCGGGGCCATGTCCATGAAGCGGGAGTAGTGGCCCTGGAACGCGACGGTGATCGTGGCGGTGGGGCCGTTACGGTGCTTGGCGACGATCAGGTCGGCCTCGCCGGGACGCACGTCCTTGTCGTACACCGAGTCGCGGTGCAGCAGGATGACCATGTCGGCGTCCTGCTCGATCGAGCCGGACTCACGCAGGTCGCTGATCGCGGGCTTCTTGTCGGTGCGCTGCTCGGGACCACGGTTCAGTTGCGACAGGGCGATCACCGGAACCTGCAGCTCCTTGGCGATGAGCTTGAGGCTTCGCGAGAACTCCGAGACCTCCTGCTGACGCGACTCGACGCGCTTGCCCGAGGTCATCAGCTGCAGGTAGTCGATAATGACCATGCGCAGGCCCTCGCGCTGCTTGAGTCGACGGCACTTCGCGCGGATCTCGACGAGCGTCATGTTGGGGCTGTCGTCGATGTAGAGCGGCGCGTCGTTGATGCGGCCTCGGGTCGCGGCGACGGTCGTCCAGTCGCGCGGGTCGAGGTTTCCCTTGCGCATGTTCTGCAGCGGGATCTGCCCCTCGGCGCTGAGCAGACGCATCGCGATCTCGCTCTTGCCCATCTCGAGCGAGAAGAAGACCGAGGGGATGTTGTGGCCGATCGAAGCCGAGCGCGCGAAGTCGAGCGCGAGCGTCGACTTACCCATGGCGGGACGCGCGGCGACGACGATCATCTGCCCACCGTGGAGGCCGTTGGTGAGCTCGTCGAGCTCTCGGAACCCTGTGGGGACACCCGTCATCGAACCGTCGCGGCCGCTGGCGGCCTCGATCTCTTCGAGCGCCGCGTCGACGGCGATCTGCAGCGGGACGTAGTCCTCGGCGGTCTCGGATCCGGTGATCGAGTAGATCTCGGCCTGCGCGTTGTTGACGATGTCGGTCGCGTCGCCCTCACCCGCGTAGCCGAGCTGCACGATGCGCGTGCCGGCGTCGACGAGGCGGCGGAGGATGGCGCGCTCCGAGACGATGCCCGCGTAGTAGCCGGCATTGGCCGCGGTCGGGACGATCGAGGTGAGGGTGTGCAGGTAGTCGGCGCCGCCGGCGCGACCCAGCTCGCCGGTCTTGATGAGCTCGTCGGTGACGGCGACGACGTCGGTCGGCTCGCCGTGCGAGTAGAGCGAGAGGATCGCCTCGAAGATGAGCTCGTGCTTCGGGATGTAGAAGTCGGCGCCCTTGAGCGTCTCGATCACGTCGGCGACGGCATCCTTCGAGAGGAGCATTCCGCCCAGCGCGCTCTGCTCGGCGAGAAGGTCGTGAGGAGGGGTACGCTCGGGCGCGCGCTTCGCGCCCATCCGCTCCTCTGAGATGTCGGCGATCGACACAGTCTTCCCTTCGATGCGACGTTTCCGATGCGATGTTCTGATGAGGCGTTCCGACGGCGGGCCGCGTGGCTCTCGGCCAAGAATTGCCGCTTCGCACAGCGAAACAGGTGCCTCCGACATTCGGTCGCTCGCCCACGCTACGAGCGACTGTTTCCACATGCAACACGGCCTGTGGATAACCATGTGGAAAGCGTGCGGACAAAGTCGGAGTGTCTGTGCACAACGGGTGTGGATAACCCCGTGGATGGGTGTGACTTCAAACTTTTTTCTTGGCCCTGACCAGGGTTTAACTGTTTCCCCAGCCTGTGGATGGGAATCAGTTTAAATCGCGCATTGAAGGTTGCCCCTCTCGGGAGGGGGATGTGTAGAACCTGGGGAAAGTCAAGCCGAGATTTCACCGGGCGCGTCACAACCCGACATCCCCGGAAACGCGCGCAAAACCCCCTAGACAGACGGTCTGCTCGCGAGTATCGTCACCCGCAATCGATGCACCTGCGTCGAGGTACGTTGCCTTCGGAGGGGGAGGTCGACGTGGACGTTCCGGCCACCCGACGCGGCGTTCCTGCCGTGGTCCTCTG
Organism: Microbacterium maritypicum; assembly: GCF_041529975.1. Classification (NCBI taxonomy): domain Bacteria; kingdom Bacillati; phylum Actinomycetota; class Actinomycetes; order Micrococcales; family Microbacteriaceae; genus Microbacterium; species Microbacterium maritypicum. The sequence continues at coordinate 3,827,587 of NZ_CP168030.1, forward strand.
GAGCGCCGTCGGAGCGCTCGCCTGGGCGACACTCACCCTCTTCTTCGGGGGCGGATCGGCGCACGCGGATGAGCAGCAGGACGGCCCGCTCGACGGGCTCACCTCGATCGTCAGCGAAACCGTGTCGGCCGTCACCGCCCCGGTGACCCCCGTCGTCTCGAAGGTCGTCGCACCGGTCGTCACGAAAGTCGTGGCCCCCGTGCAGCAAGCCGTTCCCGCCGTCGTCGAGACCGTGACGGAGACGGTCGCCAAGACCCCGGTCGTGGGCCCTGCGACCGCGCCGGTCGTGCAGGCCGTGACCGAGAAGGTCGACGCGGTCGTCGCCCCGGTCACCGAGGTTCTGACGGATTCGCCGGTCTCGCAGATCACCGACCCGATCCTCGACACCGTCGCGGGCGTCCCCGTCGTCGGCGGACTCGTGACCGACCTCGGCGTGGTCACCGCGGTGCGCGATGTGGTCGGAGTGGTCGATGACACGACGGCTCTCCTCGGAAACGTGACGAACGGGACCGTTCCGCCGGTGCTCGAGGCACTCGATCCGACGACCCCCGATCCGACCCCGGGTACCGGTGTCGTCGATCCCCCCGTGAGCCCGACCGCCGTCGCCGCCGTCTCCGCGACGCAGGCGACTTCCGCACCGATCCTCGGCGCTTCGGTCGCCGCATCCGCGCGCGCATCCGCCGCGTCGTCCTCGGCCGCGGACCTCGTCTCGCACGAGTCCGCCCCGGCCACGGAAGACACTGCGACCGCGCCCGCGGGCGCTCCGTCCGGGAGTCCGCCGGGCGCCCCCGTACCCGCTTCTTCCTCCGCCGGCCCCGGCGGAGGGTCCAGCCCTGCCCAAGCGCGCCTCAGCGATGTGGACGCTGCTCCGCTCCGTGCTAGCGAGCGGACATCCGGCGCATCCGACGACGTGCTTCCTTCGTCGCCGGTCGCCGACACCGACGTCTCACCTGACTGACGGACCGTCACGTCGTTCCCCCGGGGACGACAGATGCCGTGCTGCGCGCGCACTCTGATCGCGCGCACCCATCAGACGATCCATCCAGTCAGGAGAAACGATCATGCGCACTTACCTCAAGCGAGCCCTGTGGGGCACGCTCATCGCCGGGGGCATCACGCTCCTCGGTGCGACGGCCGCCAACGCGGCCGAGACATCCGGAGACGACGGACTTCTCTCCGGCACGCAGGCGGAGACAGCGATCTCGGCGCCGATCTCGGCGGTCGGCAATGCGATCTCCGTGCTCGGCGATGTCGTCGCGGCGCCCGCACCGGCACCCGCACCTGCGCCCGCACCTGCACCTGCACCTGCACCAGCGCCCGCCCCGGCCCCCGCACCCGCTGCGGAGACCAGTGGGTCCTCGGGCACGGCATCCGGCACCCAGGCCGTGGTGACCGTGAACCTGCCCGTCACCGTGTCGGGCAACGCCGTGAGCGTGCTCGACGACAGCTCATCGACCAGTGCCCCGGCCGCAACTCCCCAGAACTCGGCTCCCCAGGCCGAGACCCCGGCCGGGGCACCTCTCGTGACCACGAACGGCGTGGACGGCGTGCTCTCGGGCACGCAGGCACTGCTCGCGGTCAATGCACCGATCACCGTCACGGACAACGCCGTGTCGCTGCTCGGCGACTCCGAGAGCGCTGCAACGAGCGGGGAGGGAGCCGCAGCACCGGCATCCTCCGCTCCGGCCGCATCGGGCACGACGTCCGGTGACGACGGGATCGGCAGCGGCACTCAGGTGGTCGCACCGATCACGGCACCCGTGACGGTGTCGGGCAACGCGATCTCCCTGCTCGGCGACACGAGCTCGACCGGTTCCGGCACGGCCGGCACCGGGGGCTCGTCCGCTCCCGCCACGACGGGGGGAACCTCCGGCGATGACGCCACCCTCGGCGGCACGCAGGCGATCGCGCCCGTGACGGCACCCGTGACGGTGTCGGGCAACGCGATCTCCCTGCTCGGCGACAGCGCGGCGACCGGAACCGGCACCGGCGGCACCTCGGCGCCGACCGCACCCGCCACCGGCGGCAACACCACCACCGGCGATGACGGCATCCTCGGGGGCACCCAGATCACCGCACCCGTCACCGCCCCCGTGGCCGTGACCGGCAACGCGATCTCCGCACTCGACGACGCCACCGTCACCGGCACCGGCGGCACCACCACCGCACCCACCGCGCCCGCGACCGGAGGCAACACCACCACCGGAACCGACGGCATCCTCGGCGGCACCCAGCTGGGGCTGCCGGTGACGCTCCCGATCACGATCGGCGGGAACGCCATCTCCGTGGTCGGCGAGGCGACGGTGACCGACCCCGGCCCCGGAACGGACCCGGGCACGGACCCCGGAACCGACCCAGGAACTGACCCGGGGACGGACCCCGGAACGGACCCTGGCACCGACCCCGGAACGGACCCGGGAACCGACCCGGGCACCGACCCCGGAACAGACCCGGGCACGTCGGCCGGTGCCGCGACAGCCTCTGGCGCGGTGACCACCGGCCAGGCGGAAGGGCTCGCCATGACCGGCGGCGCTCCGACCGAAGGACTGATCGCACTCGCCGCTGCCCTGCTCCTCCTCGGCGGGGCCGGACTCTTGCGCCGTCGTCGGATGACGGCGTAGCGAAGACGCCGGCGGTGCGGTCGTCCTCGGGGGAGGAGACCCCGCATCGCCGGTGCGCACGGCGTCCATCCCCATGCCGACGAGTCCCCCGCTCGTCGCTCGACGCCGGCGCGACAAGGGCGGATGCCCCGTGGACCCCACCCCGGGGCATCCGTCGCGCCCTACCCACCGCAGTTCGCTCGGAGAACAGCGCTTCATGCCGCAAAGATGCGGAATCCCCGGCCGCCTGTCGGGAGTTCGGACGGATGTCGGGAGAACACGCCGTCCCGACTCCTCACACGGAGGAAACTCCCGACAGGTGTAGCGCCGCGAACTCAGTCGACGACGGGCAGGCCCTCGCCATCGAAGGCGACGCCCTCAGCGCTCAGGCGCTCACGGGCGGCATGATGCACCACGCCGCGCTTGCGCGGGTCGGCCTCGAGCAGGCCGAGCACGAGCTCACGGGTGGCATTGGAGTGATGGGCCACCTCGATCCGCACACCCCAGAACCGGTCGGCGGCGAAGCGGGCGAGTGCCTGCGCATCGGCATCCGGGTTGTGGGCGGCGGCGGCACGGATCGCCTGATTCGGGTCGTCGACGAGCTGTGCGAAGTCCTCCGGGGTGTGCGCGCCCCGAGCCAGCCGGTAGCGGCGTTCCTCGTCCGCGAGCTGCTCCGGCGTCTTGCGCTTCCCCATGGCGTCCCCTTCTGCCAGCGCCGCTACGCGCCGGGAGCGTCAGTCTATTCGGGGCACCCGACCTGTTCGCGGTCCGACGAGGAGGCGACGGCATCACCGACGGGCGTCGGACGTCCGGGAGAAGAGCAGCTAGGCGTGCGCCAGACTCGGTGCGCGGACGAACGCGCTCAGGCGCAGCGCGAGCTCCTCGGCCTCGGCTTCGGCCTCGGCTTCGGCTTCGGAGATCTCGGAAGAAGCAGCTCCCGGCCCGCCCCCGGCTCCGACCAGAGCGCAGGATCGGGCCGGGGTACGCAGCTGGTCGAAGGTCATCGGCAGGGTCTCGCAGCGCAAATGCCCGCAGAGCACGTGCGCGAGCTCATGGGTCACGGTGTGCAATCGGAACCATCGCGGATCGGAACCGCGGACCGGTATCCGCACGCGATCACCCTCGACGAGGACGAACGGCGCGACGGCCGTCCATTCCGATTCCTCGAGGACATCGATCTCGATGTCCATACCGGTCAGCGCCGACACGCGGTCGGCGAGGCACTCCACGCTGGTGCCGCACTCGGCCTCCAGCTCTTCGAACAGCCGCTCCACGCGACGTCTATCCTTCACGATTCACTCACCCTCCTGCAGCCCGGCCCCCTTTCGGCCGAACATTCCCTCACTGGGAGAGACGGCGGGAGGGGTGCACTCATTACGCTGAAAGGCTGAGAACCTTCGAACAGACTTGTGCGGTGTGGGTACGACCTTTGTCCAGCGGTCCCCGATGAAGGCGGCACGATGGGTACCCCCGATTCCGTCCCGCGGTGCAAGATGTCGGGAGTTCGCACACCTGTCGGGAGGAAGTGCGGCGTTTCGTCCGACATCCGTGCATCCTCCCGACATCCGCACCCCGGCCGACAGACAGACGGACGGCGACCGCGGAAGCACACGCCACACACACACACACAGAACGCCCCCTGTCCCGAAGGACAGGGGGCGTTCCGGGAAGTGCCTTACTTGGCGGCGACGACCTGCAGCGTGATGACTGCAGTGACGTCTTCGTGCAGACGCACGGTCGCCTCGTGGTCACCGGTCACCTTGATGGGCGACGGGATGTGCACCTTGCGCTTGTCGATCGAACCCAGGCCGGCGGCTGCGACAGCATCCGCGACGTGGTCGGTCTTGACGGAGCCGAAGAGACGACCCTCCTTGCCGGCCTTGACCGCGAGACGCACCTTGGTGCCCTCGAGAGCGTTCTTCAGCGCGACAGCGTCGTCACGATCGTGGATCGCGCGTGCCTGACGCGCGGCCTGGATCGAAGCGACCTGCTTTTCGCCACCGCGGGTCCACGCCGTAGCGAAGCCCTGCGGGATGAGGAAGTTCCGGGCGTACCCGTTCTTGACCTCGACAACGTCACCGGCGCTACCCAGCCCGGCGACCTCGTTCGTGAGAATCAGCTTTGCCATCTCGATACCCCTTACCGGCCGGCGCCAGCGTAGGGCAGGAGCGCCATTTCGCGCGCGTTCTTGATCGCCGTGGCGATCAGACGCTGCTCCTGCACCGAGACACCGGTGATACGACGGGCACGGATCTTGCCGCGCTCCGAGACGAACTTGCGAAGGGTGGCGACATCCTTGTAATCGATGACACCGACCCGGATGGACTTCGCGGGAGCGGTGGGCTTGCCACCCTTCCGCGGCTTGCGGCGGTCGCCGCTCGACTTTCCAGCCATTGTTTTTCCTTAGTGATGAGCGGATGCCGGTTTCCGAGACGAGCTCGGCGGCCGGATCCAGAAGTTGTTCAGAACGGGGTGTCGTCGCCGAAGCTGCCCGGAGTGCTCCAGGCGTCTGCGCTCGTCGAGGAACCGGGGGTCGACCACGGCTCTTCCGACACCTGCTGCTGCGCGGGACGAGCCTGTCCGCCGCCACCGGCACCGCCGGCACCGCCGGTCGAGGCCGCACGGGTGACCTGCGCGGTCGCGTACCGGAGCGAGGGGCCGATCTCATCGACCTCCAGCTCGATAGCGGTGCGCTGGTTGCCCTCGCGGTCCTGGTAGGAGCGCTGACGCAGACGGCCCTGCGCGATGACGCGCATGCCCTTCGTCAGCGAACCCGCCACGTGCTCGGCGAACTCGCGCCAGACGGATGCACGGAGGAACAGCGCATCGCCGTCCTTCCACTCATTCGCGGCACGGTCGAAGTTCCGAGGCGTCGAAGCGATGGTGAAGTTCGCCACCGGCAGCCCGTTCTGCGTGTAGCGCAGCTCGGGGTCGGCCGTGAGGTTTCCCACAACGGTGATGACGGTTTCGCCGGCCATGGACGTCAGGCCTTCGCAGCCTTGGCGGCCTTGCGAGCAGCCTTCTCTTCGGAGCGCTTGGCCTCCGAAGCGACCATCGCCTGAGCCTCTTCCGAGCGGAGGACCTTGGTGCGCATGATCTGCTCGTTCAGCTTCAGCTGACGGTCGAGCTCCTGCGTGGCCTCGCTGCTAGCGGTGAAGTTGACGACGGCGTAGATGCCTTCGTTCTTCTTCTGGATCTCGTAGGCCAGACGGCGCTTACCCCAGATGTCGACCTTGTCAATCGAGCCACCATCGTTGGTGATGACCTTCAGGAACTTGTCGAGCGTAGGTGCGACCTGGCGCTCGTCGATCTCGGGAGTCAGAATGACCATGAGTTCGTACTGGTGCGTCACTTACCCACCTCCTTCGGACTAGAACGGCTCTCGGGACTTTCCCGGGAGCAGGAGGGTGTGTGCACGTGCCCGCCCCAGGAATCCCGAATGGACGCCGGAAAGCAGACAACCTCGACAGTCTAGCGGAGATTCCTCCGTGTCGCCCGCACGGGTCGGCGCCCGCCCTTGGCATGCTGGAGGGCGTGCCCGGTGACGGTCATCGGGCACTCGACCAGAGGGGGGACGCCATGCGCGTCAACAAATGGGGGGTCGGCGTGATTCTCGCCGCCGCCGTGCTGCTCACCGGATGCTCGGCGGGCGGATCGGACAAGCCGGCCGAGTCGAAGCCCAGCAGCGGTGCCTCGCAGGAAGCCGAGGCTCCGGCGACGGACTGCCCTGAGCTGAAGGTGGACGCGACCGTCGACGGCAAGGCGCTGGGCGCCTGCATCGCCGACGCCATGTCGGACACCGCCGGATACGCGGCGAAGACCACCGTCATGGGCATCGAGTCGACGGCGAAGTTCAACCCGTCGGAGAAGGCCCTCGAGTCGATCTCTCCGGCCGGCTCGCTGGTCGCCATCGGCGACGACGTCTGGGTGAAGTCCGCGACGAGCGAGTGGCAGGTCGCAGATCCGAAGTCGAGCGACCCGGTCATCGCCGCGCTGAGCGTCGCCGCCGCCGACGTCACGTCGCTCGACCCGGCTGCCGCCGCCGAGGCCATGACCGGCGAGTTCACGGTGACCGGCACCGGCGAGCGCCTGGGCGAGGAGGTTTTCCTCCTGACCGGCACGATCGACCAGCAGGGCACCACGGTCGACGTCGTCTTCGAGGTCACGGCGGACTACGTCAACCTCGCGTCGACCAGCACCGCCTCGCTCGACGGCCAGTCGGTCGAGGTCGCGATGGAGATCACCGAGTGGGACGTGAAGCAGGACATCGTCGCACCGCTCTGATGCGGAGCTGAAGCTGCGGGCCGGGGCTGCTGCCTCGGCCCGCAGTGCGTTCGGGGATCTCCGCGGGACTCCGGGTCACGCGGAACTCCGGGTCACGCGGAATGAAGGAGATCGCGCGATTTGAAGGAGCTCGTGCCCGATCCGGTCCTTCAGGTCGGGAGATCTCCTTCGTGTCAGGCGTTTCAGTACAGGGCCGCTCAGTACATGACCGGCGGAATCTCGGCCCACACCGTGCGGTCATCGACCGAAGGCGCGGCGGGGATGCGGCCGGCACCGTCGGGTTCCGGGATCGCCGCCAGCAGAGCCTGCGTGTACGGATGCTGCGGCGCCGCCCAGAGCTGATCCGTCGGGCCGGACTCGAGCACGCGCCCGCCGAACATCACGAACGTGCGGTCGGCGATGCGGCGGACCACGGCGAGGTCGTGCGAGATGAACAGCATCCCGGCTCCCGACTCCGCGACCAGGTCACGCATCAGGCCTGCCACACTCGTCTGCGTCGAGGCGTCGAGTGCCGAGATCGGCTCATCGGCGACGAGGAGCGATGGCCGCGCGGCCAGCGCCCTGGCGATCGCGATGCGCTGCTTCTGCCCACCCGAGAACTGGTGCGGGAAGCGGGTGCTCACGGTCGTCGGCAGGCCGACGCGCTCGAGCCACTCATCCACGGTCGATCCCTCGGCGCCGCGCGCACGGGCGGTCGCGATGCCGTCGGCGATCTGGTCGCCCACACGGCGGCGGGGGTTCAGCGACGTCGCCGGATCCTGGAACACCATCTGGATGCCGGTCATCGCGGCGGGCCGACGGCGGATGCCGAGCGGTGCCACGGGCTCATCGCGGAAGAGCACCGTTCCGCCGGCGGTCTTCTCGATGCCGACGACGGCGCGAGCGAGGCTCGACTTGCCGCTGCCGGACTCGCCGACGAGCGCGACCGTCTCGCCGGCGGCGACACGGATCGACACCCCATTCACGGCGATCACGGGCGGGTTGCCCGGGTAGCGCACGACCACGTCCTGCGCGTCGAGGACTGCGACCTCACTCATCTGCGGCCTCCTGCTCCGGTGCCTCATCGATGCGCGAACCCGGCAGGGCCGCAAGCAGCATCCGCGTGTAGTCGTGCTGCGGGTCGAGGAACAGCGTCTCGCGGTCGGCGAGCTCGACCACCCGGCCGTCCTTCATGACGGCCACCCGGTCGGCGATCGCGCTCATCACACCCAGGTCGTGCGTCACGAGCAGCACCGCGAGGTTCCGTTCCACCGCGAGGTCGCGCAGCAGCTGCAGGATGCCGGCCTGCACCGTGACGTCGAGGGCCGTTGTCGGCTCATCGGCCAGCAGCACCTCGGGGTCGCAGGCGAGCGCGCACGCGATGGCGATGCGCTGGCGCTGTCCGCCGGAGAACTGGTGCGGGTAGCGCTTGAGGGCTTCGGCGGGGTTCGGCACCTGCACGGTCTCGAGCAGGTCGATCGCCCGCTCTCGTGCCGCCGCACCCTTGAGGCCGAGGTGCACGCGCATGTGGTCGGTGAGCTGGCGGCCGACCGGCAGCTGCGGGTGCAGCGACGCCGACGGGTCCTGGAACACCATCGCGATGCGCTTGCCGCGGACCCGGTTGAGGGAACGGCGCTTGAGCCCGACGAGTTCCTCGCCGCCGAGGAGGATCGATCCGCCGGTCTTCGCCTGCCGGGGCAGCAACCCCAGCACGGCGAGCGAGGTCAGCGTCTTGCCCGATCCGGATTCGCCGGCGAGGCCATGGATGCGACCGGCCTCGAGCTCGAGCGAGACGCCCTTCACGAGCGGACGGCCGATGTCGATGGTCAGGTCGCGGATGCTGAGCACGCTGGATCCCTGCACGGAGGTCATGCCGCCACCCCCGTCGCCGATGCCTTGTGCTCCGCGGCCTTCTCGTGCGTGATCTCGGCCGTCGGGTCGAGCACATCGCGCATCGCGTCTCCGAGGAAGTTGAACGCCAGCACGACCGTGAGGATCGCGAGGCCGGGGAAGACTCCGAGCCACCAGGCGTCGAAGTTCTGCATCGCACCCGAGATCATGGACCCCCACTCGGCGGTCGGCGGCTGTGCGCCGAGGCCGAGGAAGGAGAGTCCGGAGAGGAGCAGGATCGCCGCACCGATGTCGAGCGTCGCGAGCACCAGCACGGGCCCGGCGATGTTCGGGAGGATGTCGACGAACAGGGTGCGGGCCGGCGAGTGCCCGAGCAGCCGTCCGGCGATCACGTAGTTCTGTCCACGCAGACCCAGCACGATGCTGCGGGTGACGCGGGAGTACTGGGGCCACGACACCACGATCGCCGCGATCACCGCGTTGAACAGCGACGGGCCGAGCGAGGCCGCGACCACCATCGCGAGGATCACGGTCGGGAACGCCATGAACAGGTCGGTGATGCGCATCAGGGTCTCATCGACCCAGCCGCCGAAGTATCCGGCGACGGCGCCGATGACGGTGCCGATGATCATCGCGGCGATCACGAGCATGAGCGCGAGCGGCAGGCTCACGGTCGCACCCGTCATCAGACGCGAGAAGATGTCGCGGCCGTTGCCGTCGGTGCCCAGCAGCGTGTCGATGCCGGGCGCCTGCAGGCGAGGCAGCACCTGGGCGTTCGGCGGATACGGCACCCACCACTGCGCGGTGAAGGCCACGATCACCCAGGCGCCCGCGATGACGGTGCCGATGATGCCGAGCGGGGTTCGCCAGGCGCGGGGCCAACGGAAGCGGAAGCGGCCGGCGGGCGTGGCGGCGGCGATGCGGCTCATGCGATCCTCACTCTCGGGTCGAGCACGCCGTAGAGGATGTCGACGATGAAGTTGATGAGGAGGTAGATCATGCCGACCACGAGACCGACGCCCATGATGCCGGGCAGGTCGAGGTTGGCGGCGGAGTTGTAGGCGTAGGTGCCGAGGCCGGGCCAGGCGAACACCGACTCGACGAGCACCGTGCCCGAGAGCAGAGCCCCGAACGCGACACCCACCACGGTGAGGATCGGCAGCGAGGCTCCGCGGAGCACGTAGTCGAGGATCACGCGCATGGCGGGGAGCCCCTTGGCCCGGGCGGCGCGCACGTAGTCGCTGCCGAGGACTTCGAGCACCGAGGTGCGGATGAAGCGGGTGAGCAGTCCGATCGTCACGAGCGAGAGCACCATGATCGGCAGCGCGAGGTGCGCGAGGGCGTCGAAGAAGCCGACAGCGTCGCCGTTCAGGAGGTAGTCGACCGTGTAGAGGCCCGTCACGCGCGGCGGCGGCGTGATCGACGGCGAGATGCGGCCGGATCCCGGCGCGATGCGCAGCTCGAGGAAGAAGACGTAGAAGCTGACGAGCGCCAGCCAGAAGGTCGGCACGCTCAGCCCGACCAGGGTCACGACCCGGATGACCTGGTCGGTGACGAGGCCGCGACGGTAGGCGGCGAGGGTGCCGAGCACGATGCTGACCGCGAGGCTGACGATGATCGCGCCGATCGCGATCTCGATGGTCGCGGGCACGGCGGTGGCGAGGTCGCTGGTGACCGGGCGTCCGGTCACCAGCGACGTGCCGAGGTCCCCGCGCAGCAGGTTCCCCATGTAGATGAAGTACTGCACGAACAGTGGCTGGTCGAGTCCGTTCGCCTTGATGAACGCCTCGCGCGTCGCCGGGTTCTGCGAGGCGCCCTCACCGAGCGCCGCCGAGACCGGGTCTCCCGGCACCAGGTTGGTGAGCGCGAACGTCACGATCGTCACGCCCACCAGCAGGAGCAGGGAGGTGCCCGCCCGCCGCAGCAGGTATCCGACCAGAGGCGATCGGCGCCGCTGCGCCTGCCTCTGCACCGCCACTGTCGTCATGGGATTTCCGTTCAGCCGGCGGGCGTGATCTCGGCGATGTCCATCTCCCAGACGGAGTTGTACACCGCACCGCTCACGCTGTCGGCCGACGAGATGTTGCGACCCGGGACGATCAGCGGGACGAACGGGCCCTCGGCCTGCATCGCCTCGGCGAACTCGGTGAACGCGGCCGTGCGCTGCTCGGGGTCGGTCGCCGCGGCAGCACCGGCGGCGATTCCGGCGATCTCGGGGTTGGCCTCAGCAGCCCAACCGGCACGGAGTCCGACCTTCAGGCCGGGCGCGAAGGGCAGGAAGTTCGCGGAGTCCGCGTAGTCCGGACCCCAGAACCACAGGCCGAAGCCCTCGGTGCCGTTGACGTAGGAGTCGAGCTCGGTCGCGAAGGGCGCGGGGGCCAGCTCCACCGTGATGCCGGCATCCTCGAGCTGCGCCTGGATGCGCTCGGCGAGCGGGGTGAACTCCACGCCGCCGACCGGGTAGTCGTTCGGGAACTTCAGCTGGAGGGTCTGACCCGTGTAACCGGCCTCGGCGAGTGCCGCCTCGGCCTTGTCCAGGTCCTGATCCACGCCGGACTCCAGGGCGCCTTCGAATCCGGGCGGGATGACGCCGGTCGCCTGCACGGAGCCGGCGCCGGCCAGTTCGAGCAGCGCGTCGTAGTCGAGCGCGTAGCGGATCGCCTCGGACATCTTGACGTTCGCCAGCTCACCGGCGACGGCCTCGGACTGGTTCAGCAGCAGGAAGATGGTCTGCCCGGAGGGGACCGAGTCGACCGTGACGCCGTCGCCGAGGCCGGCGACCTGGTCGCCGTTGAGGTCCATGGCGACCATCGAGTCGCCGCCCTTGAGGTTCGCGAGCTGCGTGGCGCTCTCGGAGACGTTGCGGACGACGACGCGCGTGAACGCCGCCTCCTCGTCGCCGTTGTACTCGTCGCTCTTCGTCAGCACGACCTGCGAGCTGAGGTCGAGGGTGTCGAGGACGAAGGGACCGGAACCCGCGGACTCGCCGTCGAGGAACTTCTGCGCCGAGTCGGTGCCGTCGGTCGTGCCGCCGTTCTCGATCACCACGTCGGAGTTGACGATGCCGAGCGCCGGGTTCGCGAGGATCGCGGGCAGCTGGAGCAGCGGGGTCTCGGACGTGATCTGGATCGTCTTGTCGTCGACCTCGGTGATGGTGAGGCCGCCGAGCAGGAAGTTCGGCTTGGCGTCGGCCATGCCCTGGATGCGCTGCAGCGAGAAGACGACGTCCTTCGCCTCGATCGGCGAGCCGTCGGAGAAGACGCGGTCACCCTCGAGCGTGAACGTGAACTCGGTCGCTTCGTCGTTCTGCTCCCACGAGGCGAGTCCGGGCACCGGGGTCGAGACGTCGGACCCCTCGAAGTCGACGAGGGTCTCGTACAGCGCCTTCGCGATCATGTTGCCGGTCGGGTCGTAGGTGTGCCCCGGGTCGGCCGTCTCGATCGAGAACGCGGTGTCGATGACGAGCGAGTCGGAGCCGGCGGAGTCGCCGTTGCCGGCCGAGTTCCCTCCCGAGCATCCGGCGAGCGCGAAGATCGCGACCGCTCCGAGCGCGATGACCGGCGTGATACGGCGTGACGACATGAGGACCTCCAGGGGCGAGGAGTACATTCGGGTGAGTCGCCACCGATGTGGACGACCGGGGTTCAGATTCGCATCATATGCGACGATGTGTCCAGCGAGTGGGCGTGGTCCCCGCACGCTCTGTCCAGAACGTCGGTCGTGAGGAGCAATATGTCCAGCAAGGATGCGGATCAGTCGAAGCATTCTGGACGAAGTGCCGCCCCATTGGACGAGACGGCATACAGAATCCTCGATGTGCTGCGTGATAACGGTCGCGTCTCGATCGCCGCTCTCGCCGACAAGGTCGGCATCTCCCGCGCGAGTGCGTACACACGGGTCGAGTCGCTGGTGCACGACGGCGTCATCACGGGCTTCAGCGCCCGGGTCGATCAGGCCAAGGCCGGACTCTCGATCGGCGCACTCGTGTTCGTCACGGTGATGCCGCAGGCCTGGGCGTCGTTCCGCGAGCGCGTGCTCGAGATGCCCGATGTCGAGTGGTGCGCCATCACCACCGGAGAGCACGACGCGATGCTGCTGATCCGCGCTGTCGATGTGAGCGGTGTGCACGAGTTCTCCACGGGGGTGATCGCCCAGCTCCCCGAGGTGCGGACCGTGGTCAGCGTGGTCGTGCTCGACGAGGTGATCCGCCGCCCCTACCTGCTGCCGGCCGATCTGCCCGAGCGCAGCACCGAGATCCCGCTCGGGATGACGCGCTGGACGCCGGCCACCGCCGGACGGGACGCGCTGCCCCCGCGGTGAGCCCCGCGACCCGCGACCCGCTGAGGCGTCAGGCCGCGATCTCCTCGCACACGCTGAGCTGCGGGAGTCCGTGCATCTCGTAGTGCTCGACCAGGCGGATGCCGCCGTCGTCGGTGAGCTCGAGCTCGCTCTCGCCGTCCCCCGTCACCACGGTGCCGTCGGCCTTGAGCACGTGCACGAAAGACACCCAGATCGTGTCAGCGGTGCGCGTGCCGACGAACTTGCCGAACGTGACCGTGTCGCCCTCGTATCCGCCCCAGATCGCGCCGTCGCGCTCGAAGTACGCGAAGATGCTCGGCGATTCGGGGTCGACCGCAGAGGTCGTGGACGAGACCATCCGGAAGCGGCGGCCGTCGAGGGAAGGAAGGGTTGCTGTCGCAGTCACACCCTCGATTATGCGGGATGCACCTGGCACCATCACCCGCGCCGGGTGAGCCGGCCGCCGGGCTCCTCGCTACCGTCCTTAGGCTGTGCGGCAAGAGGCGACGTGTGCCCTGTCGCCGAGAGCCGTAGGAGTGTCATGCCCGATCTGCAGCGTTCCAGCCTTCCGATCCCCGACCTCGCCTACACCGGCACGGTCACCTACGACGCGACCGATCCGGACACCTCATTCCCGCCCATCACGCCGGTGCGCCCGCCCGAGGGAGCGCCGAACGTCCTCGTCGTGCTCATCGACGACACCGGCTTCGGCGCGTCCAGCGCGTTCGGCGGCCCCGTGCACACGCCGAACTTCGAGCGCGTCGCGGCCGCGGGCCTGAAGTACACGCGCTTCCACACGACCGCCCTGTGCTCGCCGACTCGGGCGGCCCTGCTCAGCGGCCGCAACCACCACACCGTCGGGATGGGCGGCATCACCGAGATCGCCACTTCGGCGCCGGGCTACAACTCGCTGCGGCCCAACAGCTGCGCGCCGCTGGCGGAGACGCTCAAGCTCAACGGCTACAACACCTCGCAGTTCGGCAAGTGCCACGAGGTCCCGGTCTGGCAGGCGAGCGCGATCGGACCGTTCGACGGCTGGCCGACGCCCGGCAACGGCTTCGAGTACTTCTACGGCTTCCTCGGCGGCGAGACGAACCAGTGGTACCCGGCCATCTACGAGAACACGACCCCCATCGAACCCTGGGGGACGCCGGAGGACGGCTACCACTTCATGGGCGACATGACCGACAAGGCGATCGCCTGGGTGCGGGAGCAGAAGTCGCTCGCCCCCGAGGTGCCGTTCTTCACCTACTTCGCTCCCGGCGCCACGCACGCTCCGCACCACGTGCCCGCCGAATGGGCCGACAAGTACAAGGGCCAGTTCGATCAGGGCTGGGACGAGATCCGCAAGGAGACTTTCGCCCGCCAACTCGAACTCGGCGTCATCCCGCCCGACGCGGTGCTCACCGAGCGCAGCCCCGGCATCCCCGCCTGGGACGAGATGAGCGACCTGATCAAGCCGGCCCTGGCTCGACAGATGGAGGTCTACGCCGGGTTCCTCGCCTACGCCGACCACCATGTCGGACGCCTGCTCGACGCGTACGAAGAGCTCGGCATCCTCGACGACACGCTGGTCTACGTGATCATCGGCGACAACGGCGCGAGCGCCGAGGGATCGATGCACGGCACCACGAACGAGGGCTTCACGATCAATCACATGAACGAGATCGAGACCGAGCAGTACGTCGCAGACCACATCGACGACATCGGCACGCCGAGCTCGTACAACCACTACGCGGTCGGCTGGGCGCACGCCATGGACACTCCGTATCAGTGGACGAAGCAGGTCGCCAGCCACTGGGGCGGCACCCGCAACGGCACGATCGTCAGCTGGCCGAACGGCGGCGTGGAGAAGGGCGGCATCCGCAACCAGTTCAGTCACGTGATCGACGTCGCCCCGACCGTGCTCGCCGCGGCCGGCATCCCGGAGCCGACCACCGTCAACGGAGTGACCCAGCGTCCCTACGAGGGCACGCCGATGAACTACACGTTCGCGGATGCCGACGCCGCCGAGCAGCACGAGACGCAGTACTTCGAGATGCTCGGCAACCGCGCGATCTACCACAAGGGGTGGACGGCCGTGGCGAAGCACAAGGATCCCTGGACGGGTTCCTCGCACGGCCTCGACGACGACGTGTGGGAGCTGTACAACGTCGAGGAGGACTGGACCCAGTCGAACGATCTCGCGGCAGCCGAGCCCGAGCGCCTCGCGCACCTGCAGCGTCTCTTCCTCATCCAGGCGGCCCGCTTCAACGTCCTCCCGCTCGACATCCGGTCCGCCGAGCGGATGAATCCCGACATCGCCGGGCGCCCGCAGCTCATCACCGGCGACTCGCAGAAGTTCTACCCGGGCATGAAGCGCATGAGCGAGAACTCGACGATCAACATCAAGAACAAGTCGTGGACCGTCACCGCGCAGGTCTCGGTGCCGGATGCGGGTGCCGACGGCGTGCTCATCGCCCAGGGCGGCGCCTACGGCGGCTGGTCGTTCTATGCGAAGGACGGCAATCTCGCCTTCGCGTACAACCTGCTCGGTATCGATGTCGACATCGTGCGCTCCGACTCCCCGGTCCCGACCGGCGAACAAGAGGTGCGCGCCCACTTCGCGTACGACGGCGGCGGGCTCGCCAAGGGCGGCACCGTCACCCTCTACGCCGGCGACGAGAAGATCGGTGAGGGTCGTGTCGAGAAGACGATCCCGTTCCAGTTCACGTTCGACGAGACGGTCGACGTCGGCAGCGACCTGGCCTCCCCGGTGTCGCCCGACTACGGCGCGACCGGCAATGGATTCACGGGCACGATCGAGTGGGTGCGCATCGACCTCGGGGATGACGACCATTCCCACCTGATCGACGACGAGCACAAGCTCAAGGTCGCCATGCTCAAGCAGTAGCCGAAGGCGGCCCGAGACGGCGTGCGATCACCGATCGCACGCCGTCTCGTCGTTTACCGCCGTCACGACCGCGCCATTCGTCTTCGAGGAGCGCGTAGACGAGCAGGGTCGCCCACTCGTCCTTGAACCACTCACTCTCCACGAACCGCGCTTCGCGCCGGAAGCCGAGCCGTTCGACGACCCGCGCGGATGCCGTGTTGCGGTCGTCGATCCGTGCCGCGATGCGGTGCAGGCCGAGTCCGTCGAAGCCGAGCGCGAGCAGTGCGGCGACGGCCTCGGTCGCGTAGCCGCGGCCGGCGACGCGAGGGTCGAAGATGTAGCCGACCTCGCCTGCACGGTCCTTCTCACTGCGCCAGAACAGCACCACGTCACCCACGAGTTCGCCGGTCTCACGCTCCTCGACGGCGAGACTCACGGCGTCGCCCTCGTTGTCGAAGCGCGTGTTCGACCAGATCGTGGCGATGCGCCGCTCGATGTCGACGAATTCCAGCGGTCCGTAAGGCACGTAGCGCACGGAATCCGGGTCGGACTTGTAGGTGTGCATGGCGGCGGCGTCATCGGGGGTGATCGGACGCAGGATCAGGCGTTCGGTGCGGATCGGATACTCCGGGGCGAACGCACGGGACGAAGGCGCGGCTGTCGGGGACACGGGTCTCACCTTACGGCCGGGTAGCGTGGTCGCATGGAGTGGATGTCTGATCCCTCGGCGGGAGCCTGGGTGCGCGAGCGACTCGACACGGACCTCGAGACGATGCATTCGGTGGTCCCGCGCGGTTTCGCCGCCTATGCGCGGATCCTGCATCCGGCGATCGTCCGCTCGCTCCCGGACCGTGCGGTGCCGACCTCGGACGAGTGGGACCGGCTGCCCGAAGCCGAGCAGCAGGCGCTCGTCGGACGGTTCGTGGACGAGCCGGCCACCTGGGCGCAGACGGCCGCCACCTTCGACACGACCCTGCACCCGCTGGCGCAGTGGCACCGGATCGTGCGGACCCCGACGGATGGGGACTGGCGGACTCGGATCGCTCCGGACGGTCGCGAGTTCTCGGCCCCGCTGGAGGGCGAGCTCGCCCCGGAGCACCTGGCGGCCATCGCGACGCACCTCGTGGACCACACGCAGACTCCGGATGCCGGCTACGCCGCGCTCTGGGAGGGACGCGGCGATCTGTTCGGCTTCTACGGCATCACCCCGTCCGGCGGTTCCCTGGCCTTCACGGACGACCCGAACCATCAGGCGATGCTCGATCGCAGCACGCACGATCCGTTCAACAACGTCTTCCGCAAGCCCACCTGGCAGGAGGGCATCCTCTCGCGCGAGATCTCCGAGGGGCCGCGCCTCCGGCTCCCGATGCGCGATCACGTGCTGTTCTCGGCGCCGCCGCGCGCCTTCGCCGACCCGGAGTGGGCCCGGCAGGTTCCGTGGCGCGACCGCATCGCGGAAGAGCGCGGGTTCCCCCGGCCGCCCCAGAGCCCGAGCCTGCTGTGGCCCGAGGATCACGCCTGGGTGATGGTGAGCGAGGTCGACTTCGACTCGACGATCGTGGCCGGCTCCCCCGCGCTGATCGACGCGCTCTGCGCCGACGAGCGGCTCGAGGCCTTCGCGATCCCGGAGGGCGCCGACCTCACCTGGGACGCCGACACGGTGAACCGATGACCTCGCCGCAGGCGACCTTCGACGCGCGACCGCTCACCGACCCGGTCGATGCGGCCGCCGTGCGGGCCTTCGCCGCGGAGCTGCGTTCGCGTCCGTCGTCGCGGACGTCGGCATCCACCGTCATCGGCATCGTCGCCGTGGCGATCGCCGCGGTCGTACTGATCCCGGTCATGGTCAGCGTGATCGTGAGCATCGCGTCGCTCGGCGGAAGCCCGTCGGCGATGGCGATCCCGCTGGTGCTGATCGTCCTGCTGCTGGCGGCCGCGGGCGTCATGATCTGGATGGGCGTGCGCAACGCGCAGGCCACGCGGTACCGGCTGCATCGGTTCGCGCAGGCGAACGGCATGTCGTACGAGCCGAAGGTGGCCGACCCTCCCCTGCCCGGCATGATCTTCAGCCTCGGCCGGTCGCGGCAGTCGACCGACCTGCTCCGGGGCACGAGGCCGCGCTTCGTGGAGTTCGGCAACTACCAGTACACGGTGCAGTCGGGCAAGAACTCGACCACCTACCGCTGGGGCTATGTCGCGGTGAAGCTCGACGTGCCGCTGCCGAACATCGTGCTCGACGCGAAGGGCAACAACGGATTCGGCTCGAACCTGCCCGCCTCGTTCCAGAAGGAGCAGCGCCTGTCGCTCGAGGGCGACTTCGACCAGCACTTCACCCTGTACTGCCCGGCCGGCTACGAACGCGATGCGCTCTACCTGTTCACGCCCGACATCATGGCGCGGTTCATCGACAACGCGGCGCAGCTCGACGTCGAGATCGTCGACGACTGGCTCTTCCTGTACACGCAGCGCAAGGTGTCGACGCTCGATCCCGCGACCTGGGCCTGGCTGTTCGGCACGGTCGGCGCGCTGCTGACGAAGTTCGATCAGTGGGCGCGGTGGCGCGACGAGCGCCTGGTCGCCGAGAACCCGGGCGCCACGGCATCCGCTGCGGTTCCGGGCCGGGCGCTGCCGTTCGCTGCGCCGGCGGGCCTGCTCACGCCGCCGCCGGGCGTCGCACCGCAGGGACGACGACTGAAGCGCGGCGGCACGTGGCTGCCGCTGATCATCGTGATCGTGTTCGCGGCGTTCTGGTTCATGAGTCGCATGAACTGAGGCGGAGTCCGAGTGTGGGGGTGGGTGTCGGCTGGGGACCGAACTCCCACCCCATCCCCCCTCGGGATCGAAAGAAGATCGACTCTCCCTCCGCATGGCGGCTGAGCCGCCCCGCCCACCGTCAGCTGGGGACTGACACTGCTGGGCGTATACCCGAATGGTATACCGGATGGGGTTGCAACGCGTTGCATCCATGCGCCGGAATGCGCTTTCTAGCGCGGGGTCAGCTCCGGGCGCCGCCCCGGACCCGCGCCCACCGACCCGCGAGCTCGTCGAGGGACCGGTCGAGCGACAGCCACGCGTCGGCGTCGCGCATGGCCGCCCCGATCCGCTCCGCGTTCGCGCGATACGAGGGGTCCGACCGGACGCGGTCCACAGCGCGCGCGACCTGTGTGGGCGTCGCCGTGCTGGTGCGCAGATTCACCCCGGCACCCGACCAGCCCACTCGCGCACAGACCTCGACCTTGTCCTCGGTCTGCCCGGCGACCACGAGCGGAACCCCGTGCGCGAGCGCCTGCTGCACGCCGCCGTAGCCGCCGTTGGTGACCAGCACATCGACGAGGGGCAGCAGACGGTCGTACGGAAGGTACTCGGCGACGCGCACGTTGTCGGGCAGCTTTCCGGCCAGTGCATCGACCGGGCGCCCACCCGTCGACACCACGACCAGGGCATCCGATCCGGCGAGCGCGGCGATGGTCGGCTGCACGAGCTGCCCGAAGTCGGAGTTGGCGATGGTCCCCTGCGTGACGTGCACGATCGGCCGTGAACCGTCGAGGTCGGACCACCACTCCGGCAGGACGGGGTCCGACGGCGACGGAGGCAGCGGGCCCGCGAAGTGCACGGTGGCGGGAAGGTCTGGGCGCGGGTACTCGAACTCGGGCACGGTGAACTGCACGTAGGCGTCGGCGCGGCCCGCCCAGTCGAGCACGAAGCCGCCCAGGTCGCGGCCGACCTCACGACGCGCCATCGCGTCAGCCTCCTTCTGCACTCCACCGAAGATCGCGCGCTCGGCGACCGTGCGCAGTGCGGCATTGCGCAGGCGACCGAGAGGGCCGGGCAACGGGGTGACACCGAGTCCGAACGGCGCCGTGTCGGCACTGCGCGCCCCGAGCGGGAAGATGCCGAGCACCACGACGGGCGGCCTCTCGTGTGCGGGCAGCAGCTGCAGGAGCGCCCCGCCGACGAAGAGCGGCTCGGTGAGGACGGCGTCGACGGGGCGGGCTTCGAGTTCGGCGCGGACCGCCGCCAGTTGAGCAGCGCCGGGACGGACGAAGAGGTTGCTCATGTCGAACCGCAGGGCTGCGGGACCGGTGAGCCCCCGACGCTCGGGGAACGCGCCGTCGGCGTCGTCGAGGTCGACATCGGCGTCGACGGGCAGCGGGAGGAAGCGCGCACCGGCGGCCTGCACGCGTTCGGCATAGCGGCTGCTCGTGAGGAAGCTCACGTCGTGGCCGCGGGAGAGGAGGTGGCGAGCGATCTGCAGCAAGGGCACGACATGGCCGTGCGCGGGCGTGCAGGTGATGAGGTAGCGGGACATGGCGGATTCTTTCCCTAAGATCGGATGTACCGTCGTAGTATTCATCACCCTGTTAGGAAAGTCAATGGTTGAGGCCACTCCCCGCGCCTATCGATCGGAACTGCGCGCCCGCCAGGCGCAGGAGACCCGCTCGCGCATCGTCGCCGCATCCGCCCGCCTGTTCGCGACGCAGGGGTATCAGGCGACCACGATCGCCGCGATCGCCCGCGAGGCGGGGGTGTCCGCCGAGACCGTGAAGACCACGGCCGCGAAGGCCGAGCTGCTGATCGCCGCATTCGAGACCACGTTCTCGGGATCGGAGGGCGCGGATTCCCTCGCCGACACCGAGGTCGCCGCGGGTCTCCTCGAACTTCCCGACGAGGTCTTCCTCGATGTGGCGCTGACCCAGATCACCACTGCGAACGCGCGAGGTCACGGGCTGTGGACGGTGCTGCTCGGTGCCGCGCTCTCCGACCCGGTCGTCGACGCCGCCCTGCACCGCATCCTGGAGCGACGCGGCGCGGACTACCGCATGCTGGTCTCGGAACTGCGGCGGCGCGGCATCGCCGCCCCCGGCATCGATGAGGCGACGACAGCCGACGCCCTGTCGTTCCTGCTCTCCCCCGAGAGCTACCAGCAGCTCGTCGCGCAGTCCGGGTGGACCACCGACCGCTACGCCGCCTGGCTGCGCGCGGCGGTCGATGCCGAGATCACGGCGACGAGGCTGTCTCCCGCTGACTAGAGGACCCCGACCACCCGTGACGTCTGCCTTCGCTGCCTCTCGCCCTACAACTGGCCCAACGCGGCGCTCAGCGCCATGTTGGCGACGACGAACGCGATCAGCGTGAGGGCGACGCCACCCGTCGGGATGATCCAGAACCTTCGGATTCGAGACCTGAAGTAACCGTAGGAGCCTGCGGCGACGATGAAGAGCGAGAGATCCGTCCACCAGAACGCGTGAGTGGACGAGCCTATTGCGGGATAGTCGCAGCGAGCCGTGCACCCAGCGATCTCGAGAATCCTCATGAAGATGAACAGCGCAGCCACCACCGACACGAAGACGTGGATCCACATGACGTGGTCGCCCGGCAGGCTCCGGTTGCGGCGTTGGTCGTCCATTCTCTCCTCACGGTTCGTGTCAGAGTACGAGACTCCCGTTCGCGTGAGCATCCGAGTGCGTCACTCCGGGGAACGCGACGGCCCCGTCACAGCGCGAGGGTCGCGCGTGCGTCCTTCACGAGGAGGAAGAGGGTGCGACGCGCATCCGGGAAGGCGGTGAAGCCGAACCGCTCGCAGAACGGGACGATCTCGTCGTTGATCGCGTGCACCAGGATGGCGCGGACGCCGATGGCGTCTGCGGCTTCGAGCGCCCGCATCGTCGCGTGCTGCAGAAGCGAGAAACCCAGGCCGCAGCCCGAGTACTCCTGATCCACGGCCAGTCGCCCCAACAACACGATAGGAACGGACGCTGGCATGCCGGCGGCGAGCGGTGGCGGTCCGTCTCCTCGGTCGATGGCGCTGGAGGCCAGGCAGTAGTACCCCGCAACCCTCCCCTCGCGCGTGACCGAGACCATCGTGCGCGAGGCGCCGCTCTTCTCATTCGAGCGGGCCCGGCCGCGCAGCCAGATATCGAGGCTCTCCTCGCCGCAGCGGAAGTCGGACAGCTTGTCGCCGGACGCAAGGGGCCGCGGCGTCAGGAACTCAGTCAACGAAGACGGATTCACGTCTCAGCAGCTCGCGGAGGCCCTCGACGGTGCGTGGCGGGCGTTCCATCACCTCGATGAAGGCGTCGAACCGCACGGCATCGACGAGCAATCGGCGTTCGCGCTCGATGACCTCCTGTGCTCGCTCCACGAGGACGGAAGCCGAGAAGTCGGTCACGGTACGACCTTCGATCGCGGCCGCCTCTTCGATCGTCTCCTTCTGATCCGCCGTGACGCGGAACTCCAGACGGGCGCTCTTCAGCGGAGAAGTCGAGGTGCTCATGAAGTCGAGTGTACGGCAGATCGCCGTACACATGGGAGCCTCCGTGCGGCTGAGCGACGGAACTCGTTATCCCGGGTGACGGGTTCGGCCCCGATGGGGATGCGTCGCGCAGCGCGACGCATCCCCATCGGTCCTCACATCAGACCTACCCCGGCATCTCCCGATAAAAGGCGGAGGCGCCCCCCTGTGTCGGGCGAGCCGCCTACTGGGCGGGCCCAGAGGGCGTTACGCCTGCGCTACCGCGCGACGTCGGCGAAGGATCCACATCGACATGAGAACGACAAGTCCCAAAACCAGTACGACGCCATCGATGAACAAGAAGATCCGCCATCCCTCATCGACTGCGGTAGCGGCTGCACCAAACGCCATGCACGCGGCGAGGAAAACGAAGATCCAGCCGGCCAACGCACGACCAAGCGACTGCGCCCGAATGGGCTTACGTTCTGCACTCACGGCTTCATTCCTCTCCATCGTCAGCATGTGAAGTACCCATCAGACATTCCGGATATGCATGGTGCTCTTCCGTTGTCCAGCAGACTCCAGGACAAAGAGTCATGAGCTATAACGCTACGCGATAATCCGACCGCACTGACGAACCCGTGGCTGAGCACGGACCTCGTTACCCCGAGTGACGAGCCCGGCCCCACCCCGTTCTGCATGCCGGAGAATTGAGAGTGATGTCTGAACGCGAAGAGCACACCCAGTGGCAGGCCGAGCGCCGCGCCTCCGTCACGTCTGCCACCGGCAACCTCGCCCTGGTCGAGACGCGCTGGACCGGCGAGCTCCCCGACCTGGATGCGGCGCAGCGCGCCGCGTCCCCCACCGAGACCGTGACGCCGATCCAGCGCACGAACATCGAGACCGGCCAGGCGGAGCACGGCCTGCGCGTCTGGGATGCCGATGCCCCCGCGATCCGCGCGTTCGACCGCATCGACACGTACGAGTACGACCCGGCGTGGGTGCTCGAGGGCCACTTCACCCCCGTGTCCGGAGAGCGCCGGGTCTCGTTCGAACACATCCGCGACAACGGCGGCACCCGCGACCTCGTCGTCCCGGGCGACATCCGCCTCGAGCTGAACGGCCGCGAGTACGACCTCGCCGCCTTCGACGACGGCGGCACGCTGCTGCTCGTCTTCGGCGACGAGACCAACGGCTCGGAGACCTACGGATCCGGTCGCTTCCTGTTCGTCCAGCTGCGCGACGACGAGGGCTCCGTCACCCTCGACTTCAACCGCGCGTTCGTGCCGCCCTGCGGCTTCAGCGCGCAGTACAACTGCCCGCTGCCGCCGGCATCCAACCGCTTCCCCCTGCCTATCCGAGCAGGCGAGAAGAACGTCGTCTTCCGCGACGGCTTCGACATCTACGCGGTCTGACACCGCGCACTCTCACCCTGGAGTAGTCATGAGAAGAACTCGCATCCTCGGCGCGCTCGGCGCCGTCGCCACGCTCGCCCTCGTGGCCGGCTGCGCGTCGGGCACGACCGACGACGCCTCGAGCGAAGACGCCACCGTCTTCATCGGCTCGCTGTACGAGCCCACCAACCTCAGCAACACCCAGGGTGGCGGCCAGGGCGTGACCGAGGCCCTCACCGGCAACGTCTACGAGGGCCTGTACCGGCTGACGGACGACGGTGAGGTCGAACCCTTGCTCGCCGAAGACGCCCAGGTGTCCGACGACGGTCTGACCTACACGATCACGCTGCGCGACGACGTGACCTTCCACTCGGGCGACCCACTCACCTCCGCCGACGTGAAGTCGAGCGTCGAGGCCGTCACCGCCGAAGACTCCGTGTCGGCGCGCAAGTCGAGCTTCGGCGTGATCGCCGACATCGCCACCCCCGACGACTCGACCGTCGTGTTCACGCTGTCGCAGCGGTCGATCTCGTTCCTCTACAACCTCAGCTACGTCTGGATCGTGAACGACGAGGCCGGCGACATCACCAGCGCCGAAGACGGCACCGGTCCGTACACGCTCGACGAGTGGAAGAAGGGCTCGACCCTCACCCTCGATCGCTGGGACGACTACTGGGGCGAGCCCGCCAAGAACGGCGAGGTCGTCTACACGTACTTCACCGACGCGACGGCCGAGAACAACGCGCTGCTCACGGGTGAGATCGACGTGATCACCAGCGTGCAGAGCCCCGACTCGCTCGCGCAGTTCGACAACGACGAGTACGTGATCAGCGAGGGCACTTCGACCACGAAGGAGCTGCTCGCGTTCAACGACCGCGTCGCCCCCTTCGACGACGCCCTCGTGCGCAAGGCGATCTACTCCGCGATCGACACGAAGAAGCTGCTCGAATCGATCTGGGGCGACTACGGCACCCTGATCGGCTCGATGGTTCCCCCGACCGACCCCTGGTACGAAGACCTCACCTCGGTTAACCCTTACGACGTGGAGCTCTCGAAGGACCTGCTCGCGCAGGCCGGCTACGCCGACGGCTTCACGTTCACCCTCGACACCCCGAGCTACGACCCGCACCCCGCCGTCGCGGAGTTCCTGCAGTCGCAGCTCGCCGAGGTCGGCATCACGGTCGAGATCAACACGATCAGCGCCGACGAGTGGTACACGAAGGTCTTCAAAGAGCAGGACTTCGAGGCCACCCTCCAGGAGCACGTGAACGACCGCGATGTGGTCTGGTACGGCAACCCCGACTTCTACTGGGGCTACAACGACGCCGAGGTGCAGAAGTGGGTCGCCGACGCCGAACAGGCCACCACGACCGACGAGCAGACGGCCCTGCTGAAGCAGGTCAACGAGAAGATCGCCGCGGATGCCGCGAGCGTATGGTTGTACCTGTACCCGCAGATCGTGGTCGCCTCGAGTGACCTCAGCGGGTACCCGGTCAACGGCCTGAACTCGCAGTTCTTCGCCTACGACATCGTCAAGTCCTGACGTGCGAGGGGATGCCGCGCGTCGGCATCCCCTCGTCATCCTGAGAACACATGCTCGCCTACCTGCTGCGCCGCCTCGCGTTCCTCGTGGTGTCGCTCGTCGTCGCGATGGTCGCGATCTTCGTGCTGCTGCGCCTGCTTCCCGGCGACCCGGCCAACGCGCTGCTCTCGGTGAACGCGACCCCCGAGCAGATCGCCGCGGCCCGCGAGCAGGTCGGCTCCGACCAGCCCCTGCTGCAGCAGTTCACGACGTGGGCGGGGCAGCTGCTCCGCTTCGACCTCGGTGAATCGTTCCTGAGCTCGCGTCCCGTCGGACCCGACATCGCCGACCGCCTCGCCGTGACCATTCCGCTCACGCTCATCGCCTTCACGATCGCCCTGCTGGTCTCGCTCGTGATCGGCATCACCGCGGCCGTGAAGTCCGACCGCTGGTACGGCATCGTGCTCTCGGGGTTCGCGCAGCTCGGTGTTGCCGTCCCGGTGTTCTGGGTCGGCGTCGTGCTCGTCTGGGTGTTCGCGCTCGGACTCGGCGCGCTGCCCTCCGGCGGCTTCCCCCGCGACGACTGGGAGGACCCCGCCGACGCGCTGCGATCGCTCGCCCTGCCGATCACCACGATCGTGATCGTGATGAGCGCCTCCCTCAGCCGATATGTGCGCTCAGCCACTCTCGACGTATTGGGCAGCGACTACCTGCGCACCGCTCGCGCCGGAGGCTCCGGCATGGGTGAGGCGCTGCTGCGTCATGGTGTGCGCAACGGCGCGGTGCCGGTCGTCGCGATCCTCGGCATCGAGCTGTCGACGACTCTGCTCGGCGCGGTCGTCGTCGAGAGCGTGTTCACCCTTCCCGGTCTCGGCAGCCTGCTGCTGTCGGCCATCGAGCAGCACGACTTCCAGGTCATCCAGGGCGTTCTCGTCGTCAGCACCCTCTTCGTGCTGCTCGTCGGATTCGCCGCCGACATCGTGCAGCGCCTGATCGACCCGCGCCTGCGCACCAGCGTCTCGGGGAACCGATGAGCCGCGTCGCCGAACAGCTGATCACCGGATCCGTGCCCGTGCGCCGGCGTCCGAAGGCGACCCTCGTCATCGGGATCGTGCTCACGGGCCTCATCGTGCTGATGGCGCTGGTCTCCCTGTTCTGGCTTCCGTATCCGCTCGCCGACACCAGCGGCGGCCGTCTCGAAGGACCGAGCACGCTGCACCTGCTCGGAACCGACCGACTCGGTCGCGACCTGCTCTCGCAGCTGATGTGGGGCGCGCGGATCGCCCTCATCGTCGGAACCTGCTCGGTCGCGATCGCGGCTGTCCTCGGCACGATCATCGGCCTCCTCGCCGCCTTCGCCCGACCCTGGGTCGATGACACGCTCTCGGCCGGACTCGACGTGGTGATCGCCTTCCCCGTGCTGCTGCTCGCGATGCTGGTGGTCGCCGTCCAGGGTGCGTCCCTGTGGTCGGCGGTGCTCGCGATCGGGCTCGCGATGTCGGCGGTGGTCGCGCGTCTCACCCGCATCCTCGCGCGTCGCGTGCTGCAGGAGCAGTTCGTCACGGCGGCCCGCACGAGCGGCACGAGCGTGATCGGAATCGTGTTCCAGCACGTGCTGCCGAACATCGCGCCGACGCTCGCCGTGAGCCTCGCGCTGCAGTTCGGCGCTGCCGTGCTCGCGGAGGCGAGCCTGTCGTATCTGGGCCTCGGCGCGCCGCCGCCCAACGCCTCGTGGGGGCGGATGCTGCAGGAGGCGCAGGGCACCGTGCTCACGGCTCCGGTCGGTGCGATCGCTCCCGGTGTCGCGATCATCGCGCTCGTGCTCGGTGTGAACTTCCTTGCCGACGGTCTGCGCGACCTCGCCGACCCGACCCGCAGGAGGAGCCGATGAGCCTTCTCGATGTCACCGGTCTCACGGTCCGCTCGGCGTCCGGCGTGCTCGTGCGCGACGTGTCGTTCTCGCTCGGGGCCGGCGAGCGCCTGGGGCTGATCGGCGAGTCCGGTTCGGGCAAGTCTCTGACCTCGTTGGCGGTCACCGGGCTGCTGCCGGATGCCCTCGTCGCATCGGGTTCCGTGCTGCTCGACGGGCATCAGGTCGTCGACGCTCGGGATGCCGATCTCCGGCCATTGCGCGGACCGGTGGCGCAGATCGTTTTCCAGGAGCCGCTCACCGCTCTCGATCCGCTGATGCGGGTCGGCCAGCAGGTCGCCGAACCGCTGCGCCGCCATCTCGGGCTGCGTGGCGCCGAGCTGCATGCGGCTGTCGCGGCGGCCCTCGACGAGGTCGCCCTGTCGGAACCGCGGTTCGCGCGCGCCTACCCGCACGAGCTGTCGGGTGGTCAGCGTCAGCGCGTGGCGATCGCCATCGCCCTCGCCGCCAAACCGCAGCTGCTCATCGCCGACGAGCCGACGACCGCGCTCGACGTCACGGTGCAGGACGGCGTGCTCGCGCTGCTGGAGCGGCTGGTCGCCGAGCGGGGCATGGCGCTGCTGTTCATCAGCCACGACCTGGCCGTGGTCTCGCGCATGGTCGATCGCATCGTGGTGCTGCGCGACGGAAGTGTCGTCGAGGCGGGGCCGGTGGCCCAGGTGCTGCAGGAGCCGGCGGAGCCGTACACGCGGATGCTGGTCGACAGCGCCCGCGCCCTCGACGCGTACCTCGACGCCGGGGAGGGCACGCGATGACGATCCTCGAACTGCAAGGCGCCGGATTCGCGTACGGTTCCCGCCGGGTGCTGGACGACATCTCGGTGAGCCTCTCCGAGGGCGACTCGCTCGGTCTCGTGGGCGAATCGGGTGCGGGCAAGTCCACGATCCTGCGGCTGATGCTTGGCCTCGCCGCTCCGCGCGATGGCCAGGTGCTGTTCGACGGCGCACCCCTGTCGTTGCGTGACCGCGCCCAGATGCGGCGGTTCCGCGCGAGCGTGCAGCCCGTCTTCCAGGATCCGTATTCGTCGCTCGACCCTCGCCAGCGCATCGACCGGATCATCGGCGAGCCGCTCCGGTCATTGGGCCTGGCATCGGGTGCCGACGCCCAGCGCCGCATCGCCGAGGCGCTCGATTCGGTCGGGCTTCCCGCCGACACCGCACGCCGGTACCCGCACGAGTTCTCCGGCGGTCAGCGTCAGCGCATCGCGATCGCGCGGGCCGTGGTGTCGCGCCCGCGGTTGCTGCTGGCTGACGAGCCGGTGAGTGCGCTCGACGTCACGACCCGGGTGCAGGTGCTCGAACTGCTCGACCGGCTGCGCCGCGAGAACGGCCTATCGCTCGTGATGGTGTCGCACGACCTGACCGCGATCGCGGCGGCCTGCGACCGCACGGTCGTGCTGCAGAACGGTCGCGTCGTCGAGCAGGGTGCGACGGCGACGGTGCTGCACGATCCGCAGGACCCGTACACCCGGGCGCTGGTCGACGCGGTTCCGCGACTGCCGCGCTGACGCAGTTCAGCGTCAGGTCAGACAGAGAAGTCCCCCGCAGTCAGCCGATAGGAATGAGGAATGCGGGAGCGTGTCTGACCCACTCCCGCATTCATCGTCGTCAGGGAAGTCGGATCACTCTCTACGGAAGAGAACGCTGCCGAATCCCAGGAGCGCGAGACATGCGCCGAGAAGGAACGTGAGCGCGGCTGGCGCGAGGTTACCGGTCCCGTGTGTGTCGTCGGAGACGTACCCGTCGACAACCGCCATGACGATGGCGAGAACGATGACAGCGACGCCGAGCAGGCCGATGCCGACCATCACCCGACGGAGCTTCTGCTTCACGATCACTCCTATGGGTTGCATGACCTCGCCACGACGTTGCTGTAGCTTACGTCGTGCCGCCAAATAGCCGAAATGCCGCACCGCGCCCCTCAGGTCCCCGACGCCGCCAGCCCGAAGTACTCAAGTTCCGCGTCGTTCAGCATCCGGGAGCGGATCAGGAACCGCATCCCGGTCGGGCCCTCGACCGAGAAGCCGGCACCGCGACCGGGCACGACGTCGATGGTCAGGTGCGTGTACTTCCAGTACTCGAACTGCGACTCCGACATGTAGACCTCGACAGGGGCGTCGAGCTCGACGTCGAGAGACCCCAGCAGCACGTCGCCCGGGCCCGTGATGAACATCCCGACCGGATAGCACATGGGCGATGACCCGTCGCAGCATCCGCCGGACTGATGGAACATGAGCGGCCCGTGCTGCGCGGTCAGGTCGCGGACGAGGGATGCCGCGGCGTCTGTCACGTCGACCCTCTGATAGGTGCCGATGCTGACCATGGTTTCCGCCCTTCACGGATGGGTCCGGGCGGACGCCGGAGCGCCCGCCCGGATTCGAGCTCAGAAGAAGCCCATCGGCCCTTCCGCGTAGGAGACGAGGAGGTTCTTCGTCTGCTGGTAGTGGTCGAGCATCATCTTGTGGTTCTCGCGACCCACGCCCGACTGCTTGTATCCGCCGAACGCGGCGTGCGCGGGGTACTGGTGATACGTGTTGGTCCACACGCGTCCGGCCTCGATCGCCCGCCCTGCGCGGTAGGCGGTGTCGCCGCTGCGACTCCAGACTCCCGCGCCGAGCCCGTAGAGGGTGTCGTTCGCGATCGAGATCGCGTCGTCGAAGCCGTCGAACGACGTGACCGACAGCACGGGGCCGAAGATCTCCTCCTGGAAGATGCGCATGTCGTTCGTGCCCTCGAACACGGTCGGAGCGACGTAGAAGCCCTCACTCAGATCGCCGCCGAGGTCGACCCGATCGCCGCCCGTGAGCAGCCTGGCCCCGCCCTGCTTGCCGATGTCGATGTAGCTGAGGATCTTCTCCAGCTGGTCGTTCGACGCCTGCGCGCCGATCATGGTCGCCGGGTCGAGCGGGTTTCCCTGCACGACCTTGCCGACCCGCTCCAGCCCGTCGGCGAGGAAGCCGTCGTAGATCGACCGCTGGATCAGTGCGCGCGAGGGGCAGGTGCAGACCTCGCCCTGGTTCAGAGCGAACATCGTGAAGCCCTCGAGCGCCTTGTCGTAGAACGCGTCGCTGGTCGAGCGGGCGACATCCTCGAAAAACACGTTCGGGCTCTTGCCTCCGAGCTCCAGCGTCACCGGGATCAGGTTCTGCGAGGCGTACTGCATGATGAGACGGCCGGTCGTGGTCTCTCCCGTGAAGGCCACCTTGCGGATGCGCTTGTGCTGCGCGAGCGGAGCGCCCGCCTCGATGCCGAAGCCGTTGACGATGTTCACGACACCGGCGGGCAGCAGGTCGCCGATGATGTCGAACAGGAAGAGCAGGGATGCCGGAGTCTGCTCGGCCGGCTTGATCACGACGCAGTTGCCTGCGGCGAGCGCGGGAGCCAGCTTCCACACCGCCATCAGGATCGGGAAGTTCCACGGGATGATCTGACCGACCACCCCGAGCGGCTCGTGGAAGTGGTACGCCACGGTGTTCTCGTCCAGCTGGCTGATGCCGCCCTCCTGCGCGCGGAGCACCCCGGCGAAGTAGCGGAAGTGGTCGACGGCGAGCGGGATGTCCGCGGCGAGGGTCTCGCGAACCGGCTTGCCGTTCTCCCAGGTCTCGGCGACCGCGATCTCTTCGAGATGCTGCTCGATCCGATCGGCGATGCGGTTGAGGATCACCGATCGCTCGGCCGGACTCGTCTTGCCCCAGCTCGCGAAGGCCTTCCAGGCGACGTCGACGGCCCGGTCGATGTCTTCACTCGTGCCGCGGCCGACCTCGGTGAAGGGCTTGCCGTTGACCGGGCTGATGTTCTCGAAGTACTGGCCCTTCACGGGGGCGACGAACTCGCCGCCGATGTAGTGGCCGTACTGCGGGCGATAGTTCGCGACGGCACCCGGCTGCCCGGGAGCGGCATAGGCGAGGGACACGTCTTCTTCGACGATGCTCATGGGGGTCTCCTTCGACGGAGCCGCGCTTCGGTTCGCGGCTGTGCTCCGACGGTAGGTCGCGCGACGTTGCACCCCGATGCGCAACGTTGCAATATATTGCGAGGCCTCAGTCGGCGGCGAGACGCTCGATGCGCGCGACCACTCCCGCGCGCTTCGGCGATCGCGCCGGAAGCATCTCCAGGGCGAGGCGCAGCGCCTCGGCATCCCCCTGACCCTCCGGGATCTCGGCGTAGGCGAGCAGAACGTCGAGGCTCGCCTCCGACAGCATCGCCTCGTGCAGCGCCGCGCGCACCGATTCGCGGAAGTCCTCGACCCCGGGAGACGTCGACTCCGGCAGCACGGGTCCGCGATAGGCGGTGAGCGCCACGCGGTGCGCGCCGCGGTCGAGCAGGGAGAGCACATCGTGCGCATCCGTGTCGAGGGCGACGGGCAGCCGGTACGGACGCGACTCCGGAACCAGGTCGGGGGCCGTACGCTCGAGCACCTTTCGCAGACGAACCATCTCAGGCCGCAGCGTGTCGGGCGAGACGCCGGAGCCGTAGACGAGTTCGCACAGCCGCTCGGCAGAGAGCCCCTGACGATGCACGGCGAGCATCAGCAGGATGGCGGCGTGCCGCGCGCTGAGCTCGATCATCGATTCGTCGTGCGCCGACTCCGTCTCCAGCCGCGCGCGGTCCCGTCCGAGCACATGCAGCGTCGCCCGGGCGGTCACGGGGGTGCGCGGCTTCGAGGTCGTCGGCCTGTTCCGGGGGGCCTCGCTCCGTTCCCGCAGCCGCGCGACCATCAGCTCCGATTCCACGGCACGGGCGGTCGCATCGACCAGCAGCCGCGCCTGCGGCGAGACGACATCCGGGCCGCCGGTGATGTCGATCACACCCAGCACCCGCTTCGTCTCCGGGTCGCGCACCGGTGCAGCCGTGCACGACCACGGATGCACGAGTCGGTTGTAATGCTCGGCGCCGCGGATCTGCACGGACTGGCCGAGAGCGAGGGCGGTGCCGGGCGCGCTCGTGCCGACGGCATCCTCCGACCAGTTCGCGCCGGCGACGAAACCCATGTCGTCGGTGAGCGTACGCAGCTGATCGTCGCCCTCGATCCACAGCAGGCGCCCGGCCTGGTCGCCCACCGCGATGATCACGCCGGTGTCCTCGGTCTCGCCGGGCAGAAGCAATGCGCGGATCATGTCCATGGCCGATGCCAGCGGATGCGCGAGACGGTACTCGTCGAGCTCATCGCTGACGAGTTCGAGCGGCGGAGCGGCCTCGGGCCCGACCCTTCGCCGCCACGACCGCTCCCACGACTCGCGCACGAGGGGTCGCACCGCCTGCAGCCTTCGGTCTTCGAGGTTGCCGGCCAGCAGTTCCTCGTGCGCGCGCTCGACGATCAGTCGCGATGTCGCCGGAAGCGACTCGCGGGATACCTGCCACGGCGCAGACACAGCGGTCTCCGATCGTCGAAGATGTGCGTTGACTCAGTGTATGAGCAGCACGCCCACGAGGGAACACCCGCCGTGTCAGCGGATGAGCCCCGCGACCAGGTCGTCGATCACGTCGTCGGTGGACGTCTCCGGATCGATCGGCGTGGTCAGCCTGTCGAGCAGCAGCCCATCGATGGCGTAGTGGAACAGGGCGATCTCGCGGCGTCCGCCGGGGAGGCCGGCCGCGGC
This sequence comes from Microbacterium maritypicum, assembly GCF_041529975.1. Classification (NCBI taxonomy): domain Bacteria; kingdom Bacillati; phylum Actinomycetota; class Actinomycetes; order Micrococcales; family Microbacteriaceae; genus Microbacterium; species Microbacterium maritypicum. Next base: position 3,860,149 of record NZ_CP168030.1, read on the forward strand.
GTTGAACGCGACGTCGCCGTCGAAGCCGGCCCGCTGCCAGGCGCCGAGGACCGCGGCGACCTCGGGCCGCCGCCCGCCATCGAGCCTCAGCTCGAACAGGGCGAGCGTCACGTCCCGATCCTCGGTCAGCCGTCGCACGATGTCGCGGATGTAGTCGGCGAACAGCGCGGGACCGGGCTCGGCCGTCGCGCGTCGCTCCAGATCTTCGGGCGCGGGTGCGAGGCGCTCCCCGATCCGCTCGACGAGTCCCTCGATCAGGGCATCGCGGCTGCGGAAGTAGTTCGAGGTCGTGCCCGTCGGAACCTGCGCGGCGATGTCGACCGCGCGGTGCGTGAGCCCGCGCGAGCCCTCTCGGGCGAGCACCGTGAGTCCGGCATCCGCGATCGTCCGTCGCCGGGAGTCGTTCTTCGCCATGACATGAGACTAGCGCAATCACTACGTCTGTTGTACTGTAACTGCTACATCTGTAGTGATTGGATCATCATGCGCGAACTCGTGTACTACGCCGCCGTCACCCTCGACGGCTACATCGCCGGGCCGAACGGTGAATTCGACGCCTTCCTCATCGAGGGAGACCACATGGACGGGATCAACGACCGCTTCGCCGACACACTCCCCACCGTCGCGGCCGAAGCCCTCGGCATCGCCCAGACGCGCGAGGTCTTCGACACGGTGCTGATGGGCTGGAACACCTATCAGGTGGGCGGCCTGCCCAGCCCGTACTCGCACCTCCGCCAGATCGTGTTCAGCCGCACGAAGACCGCCGAGGCCGAGAACCTGGAGGTCACGGCCGAGGATCCGGTCGAGGTGGTGCGGCGGCTGAAGCAGGAGGACGGCGCCGACATCTGGCTCTGCGGAGGCGGCGCTCTCGCCGCATCGCTCGCCGACGAGATCGACCGGCTCGTGCTGAAGCGGCAGCCCCTGCTCTTCGGATCGGGCATCCCGCTGTTCGGCGAGCGCCCGTATCGCCCCGAACGCTTCGACATCGTCGAGACGGTCGCCTACGAAAGCGGGGTCGTCTTCACCGAGCTGAAGCGTCGTCGCGAGGCGTGACGCGGCCGCGGACCGGGTGCTAGCATTCTGCTGTCAGGAGGCAGACATGGCAACCGTGACCATCCGCAATCTCAGCGATGACGTCGTCGTCGCGCTCAAAGAACGTGCCCGGCGGAACTCCCGCTCGATGGAGGCCGAGGTGCGAGATGTGCTGACGCGCTTGGCGCAGGGCGATGAGAGCGGGCTCGAGGCGCAACTCCAGCAGCGGGTGCCTCGGCCACGACGGTGGTCGGTCCCCTCGAGCGAGGTGATGGCGAGGGTCGATGCGAACCCGTCGACTCCGGAACAGGACAAGATGCGGGAGGAATGGCTGGCCGAACTGGAGGCCGACCGCAAGAACCCGTTCTTCCTCGACTCCTTCAGAGATCCGTGGGAGAAGCCGTGATCCTTCTTGACACGAACGTCCTCATCCGGCTCGATGCCGTCCGATTGCCGCCGGCTGACGTGGCGCTCAGTGCAATCGCGTACTCCGAGCTGCAACTCGGAGTCGAGCGGGCGACAGATCCGGTTCTCCGTCGCCGTCGACGCAACGAACTGATGCGGTTGTCGGCACTGCTCGAAGCCGACTGGCTTCCGTTCGATCAAGCCGCCGCCGATGGCTACGCGCGCCTCGCGTCACGGGTGATCCTGAACCGTCCCGCCCACGCCCGGAGTAAGGACATCATGCTGGCCGGTCACGCCTACGCGCTCGGCGCCGCTGTCCTCACGTTCAACCCGAAGGACTTCGAACTCGTGTCCGACGAGGTCGAGATCATCGTCCCCGAACTGCGCTGACGCCAGAAATCAGCCCCGCGCGGCCCACCACTCGCGCAGCCGCTGCTCGACGACATCGGGACCCAGCACGCCCTCGTCCAACCGCAGATCGAGCAGGAACCGGTACGCCTCGCCCACCTCACGGCCTGGCGCGATGCCGAGCACCTGCTGGATGCGGTTGCCGTCGATCTCCGGACGGATGGAGTCGAGCTCCTCCTGCTCGCGCAGCGCTGCGATGCGCGATTCGATGTCGTCGTACGCGCTGGCCAGGCGTCCGGCCTTGCGCTTGTTGCGCGTGGTCACATCGGCGCGGGTGAGGATGTGCAGGCGCTCCAGCAGGTCACCCGCGTCGCGCACGTACCGCCGCACTGCGGCATCCGTCCAGGTGCCCTCGGCGTAACCGAAGAAGCGCAGATGCAGCTCGATCAGCGTGGCGACGGCATCGGTCGTGTCGGTGTCGAACCGCAGGGACTGCAGGCGCTTGCGAGCCATGCGCGAGCCGACGACGTCGTGGTGGTGGAACGTCACCACGCCACCGGGCTCGAGCTTGCGCGTGCGCGGCTTGCCGATGTCGTGCAGCAGCGCGGCGAGGCGCAGCGGCACATCGGGGGCGGCGCCCGGATGCCGGGAGTGCTCGAGCTCGATCGCCTGGCTGAGCACGGTGAGGGAGTGCTCGTAGACGTCTTTGTGGTGGTGGTGCTCGTCGACCTCGAGGCGCAGTTCGGTGACCTCGGGGAGGAACTCGTCGATCAGGCCGGTGTCGACCAGCACCCGGATGCCGCGCACCGGATCGTCGGTCTGCATGAGGCGCACGAGTTCGGACTGGATGCGCTCCGGGCTCACGATCTTGAGGGTCTCGCGCAGTTCGGCGATCGCCTCGGCCGTGGCCTCCTCGACCCGGAATCCGAGCTGGGCGCTGAAGCGGGCCGCACGCAGCATCCGCAGCGGGTCGTCGCCGAACGAGATCCGCGGGTCGGCCGGGGTACGCAGGATGCCGGCGATGAGGTCTTCCACGCCGCCGGTCGGATCGACCAGCTTCACGGCGGGCACCTGGAGCGCCATGGAGTTGACGGTGAAGTCGCGGCGCACGAGGTCGCCGTCGATCGTGTCGCCGAACTCGACCGTGGGCTTGCGGGTCACGCCGTCGTAGCTGTCGGCACGATAGGTCGTGATCTCGACCTGCTCGCCCTGCACGCGCGCGCCGATCGTGCCGAACGCGCGCCCGATGTCCCACTGCGCGGTCGAGATCGGCGTGACGATGGCGAGGATCTCGTCGGGCGCGGCGTTCGTCGTGAAGTCGAGGTCGTGCGTCGCCCGACCCAGCAGCGCATCGCGCACCGGGCCACCGACCACAGCCAGGTCGAAGCCGGCATCCGCGAACGCCGTCGAGAGGGTGCGGACGACCGGGTTCTCGGCGAGCGCACCGAGACGGGCGAGGCCGTCAGCCATGTTGAGCATGGGTTCCAGCGTACCGGGATGGGCCGGTGGGGCTTCGGCAGGTACCGCCCACACCGTTCACCTCCCGGTCGCCCGAGGGCCAGCCTCCCGTCACCCGACACCGATGGGGTGGAGGGGCCCCGTGCGGCTGAGCACGGAAACCCACCCCCATGAAGGACTGACATGACCTCCCCCACCCCTGCGGTGCGCTGGCGGCGTCACGGACTGACGTCCGTCGCGCTCCTCGCGCTGCTCGGCGGCGCTGTCGTCGCCCCCGCGGCCCTCGCCGCCCCCGAGCCCGAAGTGCCGACCGGCTCGCTGATCACCGGCGACACCGCCTGGCACTACCTCGACGACGGATCCGACCCGTCGCCCGCACCGGCCGCGCTCCGTGACTGGACGCCCCCGGCGTTCGACGACGGCAGCTGGAAGACCGCTCCCGGCTCGTTCGGCGCGAAGAACGGCAAGCTCGGAGCGGTGGGCCCGCAGACGCCGAAGACGCTCCTGAACCACTACCTCGACGGCGTGAAGGCGCCGACCGTGCCGACGTACTTCTTCCGCACGACGTTCGAGCTCGAGGCGGGAGTCGCCGAGCAGGTCGCGGCGCTGCAGAGCACGATCACCTACGACGACGCCGTGATCGTGTGGATCAACGGTGAAGAGGTCGCCCGTTACGTCGACGGCCGCATCACCGACACGAAGAACGTCGAGTACGCCGGCGACTCCAACGGCGACCCGCTGACGACCACGTTCAGCGCCGAGGGCGACCTGCTGCACGACGGCACCAACACGATCGCCGTCTCGCTGTTCCAGGACCGCGAGACCAGCTCCGACATCTACTTCGACATGTCGTCGCTGACCCTGGTGGAGGCATCCGACCCCGGCACGCCCGTGATCGCGCCGCCGACCCGCGTCATCCTGACCCCGACCGAGCAGCCGGCCATCTCCCAGGCGTTCTCGTGGCTCGCGGGCGACGCGTCGCACACGGTCGGACACGTCGAGATCGCGCCGACCGCGGGTGGCGACGTCCGCACCGTCGACGCGTACGACGCCGGTGTCGTGAACGGCAACCCGAACAAGCACTTCTCGGCGACCGTCACCGGTCTCACCGCGGCGACCGAATACCGCTACCGCGTCGGCCTGCCCGGCAGCTGGAGCGACTGGTACGAGTTCCGCACGGCCGACCCGAAGGCGACCGACTTCCAGTTCATCTACTACGGCGACGCGCAGATCGGACTCGACACCACGTGGCCGAGCGTCGTGAAGCAGGCGGAGGCCAACGCTCCGCGCTCGATCGGCTCCGTGCACGCGGGCGACCTGATCAACAAGTCCAGCAACGAGGACGAATGGGTCAACTGGTTCAAGGGTATGAAGGACTCGGCCGTGCGCACCAACGTGATGGCCGCCCCCGGCAACCACGAGTACTCGGGCGACAAGCTGCTCACCGCGTGGAAGGCCGCTTTCGAGTACCCGCACAACAACCCGTCGATGAGCTCCATCGGCGAACTGGCCGATCTCGCCAAGGGTGACACCGAGGTCGCGGCCCAGTACCGTGCTCTCTTCGAGCACTGGAGCGCCTTCGCCGCCGAGACCGCGTACTACACCGACTACCAGGGCGTGCGCTTCATCACGCTCAACGCGACGCGCGACGCGACCTTCCTCACCCCGCCGGCGCTGCCGTCGTGCACGAGTGCCGACTGCCCGATCGCCCAGGGCGAGGAGCTGTGGATCCGCTTCCAGGGCGCCTGGCTCGACCTGCTGCTGCAGAACAGCCCGTCGAAGTGGAATGTCGTCACCTTCCACCAGCCGGTCTTCTCGGCATCCGAGGGTCGCGACGAGCCGAAGCTCCGCGCCGACTGGGTCCCCGTGTTCCAGCGCAACGACATCGACCTGGTGCTCATGGGCCACGACCACACCTACGCCCGCGGCTACGTGAACACCGATGCGACCGAGACGCCCGGCATCACCACCGGCCCGGTCTACGTGGTGTCGAACTCCGGCGCGAAGCACTACGAGCTCGAGACGCCGGAGAAGAACGTCTGGACCAACAACGGCGCCACCCAGGTGCTGCGCGGCCAGGGCGTCACCACCTACCAGGTGATCGACGTCTCGAAGAATCAGCTCGTCTACCGCTCGTACCTGGCGGAGAAGCAGCCGGATGCCACCACCGACCTCCCCGTCGGAGCCGTGTACGACACGTTCACGGTGACGAAGTCGGATGCCGGCGAGAAGTGGGTCACCGAGAAGGGCGTCACGCCTCCGGTCACGCCGGAGCCCGAGGTTCCCGCCGAGATCGAGCTGGGCGCGGCATCGGTCACGGCCGGCAGCACTCTCGCGGTCTCGGGCAGCGGCTTCGCGGAAGGAGCCGAGCTGCGACTCGAGCTGCGCTCCGACCCGGTGCAGCTGGGCACGGTGACCGCCGGTGCGGACGGCTCGTTCCAGCGCACGGTGACGATCCCGGCCAACACCCCGGCCGGGGCGCACACGCTCGCCGCGATCCTGCCCGACGGCACCGAGGTCACGGCCTCCGTCACCGTCACCGCGGTGTCCGGCGGCGGAGCGGTCACGCCAGGTGACGGCTCGGGCGGTTCGAGTGGCGCGGACGGCGACCTCGCCACCACGGGTGCCGACAGCGTCCCGTACATCGTCGCAGCGGTCGTGCTCCTCGCGGCGGGCCTCGGCCTGTTCGCGATGCGCCGCCGTCGGCAGCACGCCACGGTCGAGGTGACCGAGGCCGAGTAGTCCGCAGCATCCACGGGCGCCGTCGGGGTTTCGACCTCGGCGGCGCCCTTTTACCGCGCACAGATCTCCCATCGGTAACGATGCAGATTGCGCTCGCTGCGCGTCAGACCCCTCCCCCGCGCTCACCCTAGGCTCGTGCCATGCACCGTCGCTCCCGCCTCGTCCTCGCTTCCGCTGCCGCCGTGCTGCTGGGATTCTCGCTCACCGCCTGCACCCCCGCGAGCACGGACGGATCAGCCTCCCCGTCACCGACGTCATCGCCCGCCGATTCTCCTTCCGCCACCCCCACGCCGGCTGACCGCATCGTCGAGATCTCCGTCGACGGGCTTTCGGTCGACAGCGGACCCGTGATCGCGTACGACGACTCGGAGGGTGCTGTCGCCGCCCTCACCGATGCATTCGGATCGGCACCGATCGAAGGTCCGGTCGAGGGTCCCTATGGCAGCGTGTACGCCGGGTTCGATTGGGAAGGAACGAAAGCGACGGTCCGAGAGCCGCGTATCGATCTCGTCGTGTCGGCGGATGCCCCCGGCGTCACGTTCCGCACCCCGGAGGGCATCGGCATCGGTTCGACGCGCGCCGAGGCGATTGCCGCGGGAGCCGTGGACGGGTGGGATGAGGACGGCGACGGCACCGCCGACTATCTCAGTATCGGCGTCCGAGAGGTTCCCGGCACGTCGTCCCTCGTGAATCCCGGTGAGGTCGGTGTGGAGTACATCGACCTGAAGATCACCGACGACGCCGTCTCACGCCTCAGCACTGGCGGCAACGACTTCAGCGACATCTGATTCGAGTCCACGGGTCAGGGCTGGCGAGCAGCCGACGACCTAGGTCACCAGCCTGACAGTCGGGATGGCGAGGACGCCGGACGTCAGTCGACGACGAACAGACGCGCGCCGGTCTCGGTGCTCGAGCGATGGGCATCCATGTCCGTGCCGACCTGATAGCTCTCCCCGGCGTGCAGAGTGAAGGTCCGACCGTCTTCGAGCTCCGTCTCGAGGGTGCCCTCGACGACGAACAGCACGTGGCCGCGCGAGCACCAGTGGTCGGCGACGTAGCCCGGCGAGTATTCGACCATGCGGATGCGGGTGTCTCCGATCTGCTGTGATCGCCAGACCGCCTGCCCCGTGATTCCCGGGTGGACGGTGGGTTCGATCTCTGCCCAGGTGGTGGTGCTGAAAGCGTGTCCGGGAAGGTTCATCGGTTCAGTATGGGTCATCGGCGACGCTCCACTCTGCCGCGCCGAGGAGACCACCGACGCCTCAGCGCGTGCCCGGACTGGGATAACCTTCCACCGAGTCCGTCCCGCTGAAGGAGAGCCCGTGCCCGCGAACGATGTGATGGCCGACGAGACCGATCGGATCGTCGCCGCGGCCCTGCAGGTGAACGGCCGTGCGTCGTGGGGAGAGATCGCCCGCGTGGTCGACCTGCCCGAGCGCACCGTCGCCCGTCGGGGCCAGCGGCTGCTCGATCGCGGACTGGTCCGCGTCTCCACCTACGTCGACCCCGCCCGCGTGCTGCACGCCCGCGCGGTGCTGTTCCGCATCACGACCGAGCCGCACGCCCTGTGGCATGTGGCGCGCACCCTTGCCCGCCGCGCGGACGCCTCGTCGGTCTCGGTGCTCGAGGGCAGCAGCGACATCGCCGGCATGCTGCTCCCCCACGACGACGCCTCCATCCGCGAGCTGCTGTTCACCGACTTCCCGGAGCTCGAGGGCATCGACTCGATCAACGTCACCACTGTCCTGAAGTTCTTCCGCTCGGGGCACGACTGGCGTGCGGGCGTACTGACCGACGAACAGGCCCGCATGCTCGACGAGTCGTCCGGCTCGGAGGTCGACCCCGCCGACTCCCTCAGCGACGACGAAGAGGCTCTGATCCGACTCCTCCTGAAGGACGGGCGGATGCCGGTGGCCCAGCTCTCCCGCGCCCTGGGCCTCAACGTCACGACCACGCGCCGGCGCATGGAGTCCCTGAGCCGCCGCGGACTGATGCACCCGCGCACCGAGGTCGTGCCGAGCCTGTTCGGTCTGGGACTCGAGGCTCTCGTATGGCTGCGCGTGCCGATGGCCCGCCTCGAGAAGGTGGGCGCGGCCCTCGCCGCCGCCCCCGAGGTGAAGTTCATCGCGGCCACCACCGGCACCTCGCAGCTGCTCGCCAATGTGCTCGTGAAGGATGCCGACGAGTTCTACCGCTTCCTCACGGGCCCGGCGGTCGCGGGGCACGAGGGCCTCGAGGTCGTGGAGTCGCTCGTGGTGATCACCCCGGTGCTGCGCGGCTCGCTGATCGTCGACGAGGCCCCGGAGGCGCTGGCGAATGACATGCCGACCGGCGCCATCCGCCTGTAGGCCGATTCTGTTACTGGCATGTAACGAAATGGCGAGATCGTTCTTAATGGCTTGACCTAGTGGCGAAATAGGGCGAGTATCCTCTCCAGGGCCATCACCCCTGGAGAGGATGATCGTGTTCACGGCTACTGGAGACGACTGGGCGGATCGCGCGGCGACGCTGCCCCTGCACACGCGCATGTTCATCGACGGCGCGTGGGAGGCGGGCTCGGCCGAGCCTCTGACTCCCGTGAGCCCGCGAGACGGTCGTGCGCTCCCGCCGATCACGGCCGCCTCTGCCGGTGACGTCGACCGCGCCGTCCGCTCGGCCCGCGCCGCTTTCGACTCCGGCGTCTGGTCGCGCATCGCGCCCCGTGAGCGCGGCCAGCTGCTCATCGCCTTCGCGCAGAAGATCCACGACAACGCCGAGGAGCTCGCCCTCACGATCTCGCTCGAGATGGGCAAGCCCATCCGCGAGGCCCTGCAGACCGAGCTGCGCGCGGTCGTCAACTGCTTCCGCTGGTACGGCGAGGCCGCCGACAAGGTGCTCGACGAGATGCCGGTCACCGCGCCGAACAGCCTCGCCCTCGTGACCCGCGAGCCGGCCGGAGTGGTCGCCGCCGTCGTGCCGTGGAACTTCCCGCTGACGATGACCGCGTGGAAGCTCGCCCCCGCCCTCGCGGTCGGCAACAGCGTCGTGCTCAAGCCCGCCGAGCACACCACCTTCTCCGCGCTGCGTCTCGCCGAGCTCGCGGTCGAGGCCGGGATCCCCGCCGGCGTCCTCAACGTCACGCCCGGCACCGGCCAGGTCGCCGGCCGCGCACTCGGCGAACACCCCGACGTCGACGTGGTCACCTTCACCGGCTCGCCCGAGGTCGGCCGGAAGTTCCTCGGCTACTCGGCCGCGTCCAACGGCAAACGCGTCTGGCCCGAGCTCGGCGGCAAGACCGCGAGCCTGGTGCTGCCGGATGCCGACCTGGAACGGGCCGTGCGCGCCACCGCCGACGGCTGCTTCTACAACCAGGGGCAGATGTGCACGGCATCCTCCCGCCTGCTGGTGCCGCGGGCTCAGCGCGACCGCGCGCTGGAGATCGCGGCCGAGGTCGCGCGCACGAGTCTCCCCGCCGACCCTTTCGACGTCGGCACCTCGATGGGCGCGATCGTCAGCGAGCGGCAGCTCGCGGGCATCGCCGGATTCGTCGAGCGCGCCCAGGCCGAGGGCGCTGAGCTCGCCGCCGGCGGTGCCGAGCGCTTCCGAGCCGTCGACGGCGGCAGTTACTTCGCCCCGGTCGTGCTCGGAGTGACCCCTCAGCACGAAATCGCCCAGCGCGAGGTCTTCGGACCCGTGCTGTCGGTCATCGCATACGACGACGTGGAAGACGCGCTCGCGATCGCGAACGGCACCGAGTTCGGTCTGGCCGCCGCCCTCTGGAGCACCGACCTCAACGCCGTGCACACCCTGTCGCGGCGCCTGCGCGCCGGAGTCGTCTGGGTCAACTGCTTCGAGGAGGGCGACATGACGATCCCCTTCGGCGGCGTCAAGGGATCGGGTTTCGGCCGCGACAAGAGCCTGCACGCCCTGGAGAAGTTCACCGACCTGAAGACCACCTGGATCGAGCTCTCGTGACCCGCCCGTTCATCGGCATCACCACCTGGCGCCGGTTCATCGACACCGACCTCGGCAGCGGCCGTCCGGCGCACAGCCTGGGCACCGAGTACGCGGCACCCGTAGAGGCCGCCGGCGGCGCCGTGGTGCTGCTGCCACCGACCGCCGGCGTCGACGAGGTGCTCGACCGTCTGGACGGGCTCGTCCTCTCCGGCGGAGAAGACGTGCACCCCTCGCGCTACGGCGCCGCGCCGCAGGAGGGCAAGAACTACGACCCCTCGCGCGACGGCTACGAACTCGCGCTCGCCCGCGGAGCCCGTGAACGCGGTCTGCCGGTGCTGGCGATCTGCCGCGGCCTCCAGGTCAGCAACGTCGCCTTCGGAGGATCGCTGATCGTCGACATCCCGACGACCGCTGACCACCAGCCCGTGCGCGGCGCCGACCAGCAGCTGGCGGCACGGCATCCGATCACGCTCGCCGAAGGCAGCCGTCTCGCGGCGCTCTACGGCACGCGGAACCGCGTCGTGAACACCATCCACCACCAGTCGATCGACGTCACCGCGCCCGGCCTCCATCCGGTCGCCTGGGCTCCGGACGGCATCGTCGAAGCCGTCGAGGCCGACGACGACTGGCCCTTCTGGGCGGTGCAGTGGCACCCCGAGAAGATGATCGCCCCCGATGAGGCCGCAGAGGAGATGCCGCTGTTCGCGGCGTTCGTCTCGGCCGCCCGTGAACGCGCAGCGGAACACCCCGCTGCAGAGAAAGGAACACGATGACCAAGCAGGTCTTCCTCGAGTACGAGAACGGCGTCCGCGCCGTCGCCACCCTGTTCGAGGACCTCGCCCCTCGCACCTGCGAAGCCATGTGGGGTGCGCTGGAGAAGCCGGTCACCATGCAGGCCATGCACGCGATGTACGCCGGACCCGAGGTCATGGTCGGCCTTCCCGAAGAGGCCCAGAACTTCGACCCCGAGAAGGTTCCGTTCGAGAACCAGCAGGTCGTGCCCGCACCGGGTGACCTGCAGTGGTACTGGCAGCGTCCGATGCAGATGGGCGGCCTGCCGTTCGAGTGGTACGAGATCGGAGTCTTCTACGATCGTGGTGCCCGTACTCTCGGCCCGCTCGGATGGACACCCGTCAACATCTGGGGCGGCATCACCGAAGGACTCGCGGAATTCGCCAAGGAGAGCGCCGCGATCCGCATCGACGGAGCGAAGCAGCTCACCATCGGACGCCTGGTCTAAGGCGTTCACTCAGTGCTGGACCCATCCCGAAGGAGCAGTGCATGAATACCCGAAGAATCCTCACCACCGGGGCGCTCGTCGCCACCGGCGCCCTCGTCCTCGCCGGCTGTGCATCCGGTGACGACACCGCATCCTCCGGCGACAAGGAGTTCGCCGGCGAGACCATCGTCGTCACCTCGTTCGGCGGCGACTGGGAGAAGGCCTTCATCGAGGCCGTCGTCGATCCCTTCGAGGAGGAGACCGGTGCCAAGGTCGAGCTGATCACGCTGTACAGCGCCGACGCCCTCGCACAGGTCACCGCCCAGAAGGCGAGCCCCCAGATCGATGTCGTGCACTTCTCGGGCGGCCAGGAGTTCACGGCCGCTCAGGACGGGCTCATCGCCCCGATCGCGGCCGACGACCTGTCCGAGTCCGGTGACCTGATCGACCTCGCGACCGCAGGCCTCGAGCGGGGCGAAGGCCCCGTCATCCAGCTGGCGCCGATCGGACTCGTCTACAACACCGAGGCGGATGCTCCGGCGCCCACCTCGTGGCTCGACCTGTTCGACGACGCGTACGCCGGTCACGTCGCCCTCACGGACTTCTCGAACACGTACGGTGTGCTCTCGATGCTCCGCGTCGCCGATGCTCTCGGCGGCGGAATCGACGACCCCTCGAAGGCCATCGCCGACCTCGGGGCACTCGCCTCGGCCGGCGACGCGATCGTGGTCCCGACGTCGCCCGACCTGCAGACCGCGTTCGCCCAGCGCGACACGTGGATCGCTCCGTACGCGATGGACTACGCCGGCACCCTGCAGGACGCAGGTCTTCCGGTCGAGTTCATCGTCCCCGAGGAGGGCGCCACCGCCTCCCTCATCACGGCGAACGTCGTCGAGGGCCGGGACAACCCCGACCTCGCGAAGCTCTTCATCGACTTCGAGCTGCGCCCCGAAGCGCAGGCCGTCTTCGCGGAGAACATGCGGTACTCGCCGGTCAACACCAAGGCGGAGCTCTCGGACGACGCGGCGGATGCGGTCCTCACCGGTGACGAGCTCGACACGGTCGTGGTCTACGCGCCCGGCGACATCGCCGCCGACCGTCAGTCCTGGACCGACGAGTGGAATGCGCTGATCACCAAATGAGCGTCCGAACCCGTAGGGAGCCCTGGCTCCTGCTCCTGCCGGCGATCGCACTGCTCGCGCTCGCCTTCGTCACGCCGGTGGCCGGCATGCTCCTCATGAGCGTGCAATCGTCGGCAGGCGGGTTCACCCTCGACAACTTCACCCGGTTGTTCACGAGTGAATATCACCTCCAGGCGGCGCTCCGTTCGCTCCGCCTGGGGGTGATCCAGACGGTGATCACGCTCGTGATCGCCATCCCCCTCTCCTACGTGATGGCCCGAGCCGGCTCGAAGGTGCGCTCCTTCCTCCTGATCGTCGTGATCCTCCCTCTCATGACGAGCGTCGTGGTCCGCACGTTCGGCTGGGTCGTCCTGATGGGACCCTCCGGACTCATGATGCAGATCCCCGGCGCAGAGTTCCTCGTCGGCGGCACCCAGGGCTTCCTCGGCACCGAGACCGGCGTGGTGATCGCGATGGTGCAGGTGCTCCTCCCCTTCGCGGTGCTCAGCATCCTCGGCGTCATCTCCGGCATCACCCCGCAGCTCGAAGAGGCATCCCGCACACTCGGCGCCGGATTCTGGCGCACGCTGCGACACGTCGTCCTCCCCCTCGCGGTACCCGGCATCGTCGCCGGCGCCTCGCTCGTGTTCGTCCTGTCGGTGAGCTCGTTCATCACCCCCCGCTTCATCGGCGGAGCCCAGATCCCGGTGTTCGCGCAGACCATCTATGTCGACGCGACCACCAACCTCGACTGGTCGTTCGCGGCCGCGCAGGCCGTGCTGCTGTTCGCCGGGGTCATGCTCGTGCTCGCAGCGACGTCCCGGCTCGGGAAGCAGAAGGTGTGACCATGGTCCGTTCCGTTCCCCTCCTCGGCAGAATCCTCGCGATCGTCCTCGGCGTCGTCGTGACGCTGTACATGCTCGTGCCGCTCATGGTCGTCGCCGGTGCCTCGGTCGGCGAGAACCGCTTCCTGACGTTCCCCGGGCAGGGCTTCACGCTCGACTGGTACGTCGAGGCGCTCACCTCCGACACCTACCTCGAGCCGTTCCGCCTGAGTCTGCTCGTCGGCATCACCGTCGCGATCCTCGCTGCCGCGATCGGCACCGCAGCCGCCCTCGCTCTCACCCGCTTCAAGGTTCCCGGCGGTGCGGCGATCCAGGCGCTGTTGATGTCGCCACTGACGATCCCCACGATCATCCTCGCCATCGGCGCCCTGTCCATCGCGTCGCTCACGATCGGGTCACCCAACGTGGGTGTGCTGATCGCGATCCACATCGTCATCGCGATCCCCTACGTGATGCGCACCGTGACCGGCGTGATGACCCGCGCCGACCACTTCACCGAGGAGGCGGCGCGCACTCTCGGTGCCAGCACCTGGAATCGCTACCGGCTCGTCGTGCTCCCGATCGCCCGCCCCGGCATCGCGGCCGGCGCCTTCTTCGCCTTCAACATCTCGTTCGACGATGCGGTCATCGCCCTCTTCCTGCGCACCCCGCAGCTCGAGACGCTCCCCATCGCCATCTACGGCCAGCTGGAGTTCAGCACGTCGCCCACCGTGGCGGCCGTCTCGACTCTCATGGTCCTGCTCACCGTCGTCCTCATGATCGTGCTCGAACGCATCATCGGCCTGGGAAGGTTGTTCGTCTGATGACAACACTCACCATCACCTCACTCACCAAGGACTTCAAGGGGACGAAGGTGCTCAAGGGCATCGACCTCTCGATGCAGTCCGGAGAGTTCGTCTCCCTCCTCGGCCCCTCGGGCTGCGGAAAGACGACACTCCTGCGCTGCATCGCCGGCCTCGAATCCCCGAGCGGCGGCACGATCGAGATCGCGGGTCAGGATGTGACCAAGCTCCCGCCCGAGAAGCGGCACCTCGGCATGATGTTCCAGAGCTACGCGCTCTTCCCGCACATGAGCGTGGTCGAGAACGTGCGCTTCGGTCTGCGGATGTCGGGCGAGAAGTCGAAGGCCGAGCAGAAGGAGCTCGCTGTGCGGGCTCTGGAGCGCGTGCAGATGGGACACCTCGCCGATCGGATGCCGGCGCAGCTCTCGGGCGGTCAGCAGCAGCGTGTCGCACTCGCCCGGGCCATCGCCTTCGAGCCCCGCGTGCTCCTGCTCGACGAGCCGCTGTCGAACCTCGACGCCCGGCTGCGTGAGGACATGCAGGTCGAGCTGAAGGAACTGCACCGCACGCTCGGGCTCACCACCGTGTTCGTCACGCACGACCAGGAAGAGGCGATGAGCCTCTCCGACCGGATCGTCCTCATGAACGGCGGTGTGATCGAGCAGGAGGGTGCACCGGCCGAGCTCTACGGCGCACCGCGCACCCCGTTCGCCGCCGACTTCATCGGGGCGGCGAACCTCCTTCCGGCGACCCGCTCGGGCGCCGTCGCGACGCTCGACGGAACAGGGATCCAGATGCCGTTGACCGGTGCGGGCCCGGACGGCGGCGGAGAGGTGGTGCTCCGTCAGGAGGACCTGCACCTGTCCCCCGCCGTCGGCGCGGACGCCCCGGTGAGCGTCGACGTCATCGCCCACGTCTACCGCGGGGCCGACATCGTCTACATCGTCGAGCTCGCCGGCAAGCGGATGAGGGTCGTGCGTCCCCGGCACGAGGATCCGATCCCCGAAGGCACCGCCGGTCTCGGCTGGCGCGACGGCGCCCTGCTCTGGATCGCCGCCGCCTGAAGGCCCGGACCCTCGATCACCGACCCGACGCCTCTTCACCAGGAGTAGTTCCACGGCATCCCCCGGCGATGAGACGCCACGGCCATAGGATCGCGGCATGGCCGACGATGACGTGCAGTCCTCCCCCGCACCCGATACCTCCCGCCGAGGCTTCTTCAAGATCGGCGGGGCGGCCCTCGCCGGCGCGGTCGTCGGTGGCGCGGGTGGCGCTGCCATCGGAGCATCCGTCGCGGCGGGCGCGCGCGACGGCTTCGCCGACGATCCGGACCCGTACGCCGCGCTGACCCCGCGCAGTGAGCCGGGGTTCGACCACGTCGTGGTCGTGATGGGCGAGAACCGTTCGTTCGACAATCTCCTCGGGTATCTCTACTCGAAGGAGAACCTGCCGGCGGGTGAGAAGTTCGAGGGCCTGGCATTCGGCACGCACAGCAACAAGGCGTCCGACGGCACCGTGGTCGAGGCGCACGTCTACGAGGGCGAGACCGATCGCATCATGAGTCACCCCGATCCCGATCCGGGTGAGGAGTATCCGCACGTCAACACCCAGATCTTCGGAACGGTGGATCCGAAGTCGAATGCCGAGCTCTTCGTCGACCAGATGGAGGCGCCCTACAACGCCCCGACGAACGGCGAGAAGGCCTCGATGTCGGGGTTCCTCCAGGACTACATCATCAACTTCCGTCGGCTGCGCAAGGGCAAGGAGCCGAGCGTCGACGAGGCGAAGCACATCATGGGCTCCTTCTCTCCCGCGATGCTGCCGGTGCTGTCGACGCTCGCCGCCGAGTTCGCGGTGTTCGACCACTGGTACGCCGGCGTCCCGTCGCAGACGTTCTGCAATCGCTCCTTCTTCCACGCCTCGACGTCGCACGGCTTCGTGACGAACCAGGCCGGCGGCGGCTACGACAAGTGGATCGATGCACCGGCCGCCCCGACGGTGTTCAACCGGCTCGAGGAGAAGAAGCTCGACTGGAAGATCTACATCGACAAGCTCCAGCTCGTCTCCTTCACCGGCATGCTGCATGCCCCGGTGCTGGAGAAGTACTGGCGCACGGACCACTTCGGCACGATGGAGGACTTCTACGCCGATGTGAAGGACGGCAAGCTCCCCGCGTATGCCTTCATCGAGCCGCGGATGGTCTACGACCACAACGACTTCCACCCGCCGTTCGGCTCACCCCGGGAGGGCTTCGTCGAGGGCGAGGAGGTGTTCGACAGCGCGATCTCCGACGTGCGCGCCGGTGATCTGCTGATCCACGACATCTACGAGGCGGTGCGCATGAGCGCCTCGCCGACGGGATCGAACGCGGTCAACACCCTGCTGCTGATCACTTTCGACGAACACGGCGGATGCTATGACCACGTGCCGCCGCCCGCGGCGACGAAGCCGACGAAAGACACCGGAGCGGGCGAGATGGGGTTCACCTTCGATCGACTCGGATGCCGCGTCCCGGCCATCGCGGTGTCGGCGTACACGAAGCGCGGCACCATCGTCCACGACGAGATGCACCACGGCTCGGTCACGGCGACGCTCTCGCGTCTGCACGGTCTGAAGCCGCTCAACGACCGCGACGCCTCGGCCAACACCCTGTTCAACGTCGTGAATCTGGATCAGCCCCGGCATCCGGCCGACTGGCCGACGACGAAGCCCTCGTACACGCCGCCGAATCCGGAGGAAGCGGTGCCGCAACCTGATGTGAAGGAGCACCTCAAGCCGCTGACGCCCCCGGCACGCGGGCTGCTCGGGCTGCTTCTGGCCCGGTACGGCAAACCCGGCGAGAAGGAGCCGGAGACCTTCGCCGACGCGTACAAGCTGCTCCACGAGCACGGCGAGGAGCTGTTCGGCCCGGCGAAGGGCAGCTGACCGAGGTCGCAGTCTTCGCCCGCGGTCGCACGATTCCCGGGGGACTGTGCGACGCGGGTGCGACTCTCCGCCCGGGCTACTTCCGGGCGGAGCGCCGGCGGCCGAGGATCAGGAGCGTCGCGCCGAGCACGAGAACGGCAGCACCGCCTGCGGCCCAGGCGAGCGTCTCGGGACCGAGTCCCGTCGCGGGAAGCGGGTCGGTCCCGTTGCCCCCACTGGTCGGCGGAGTGCTCGGATCCGGCGGGTCGGTCGGGTCCGGTGGCACGACGACGGCATCGGCGGCGAGCGTGAAGTCCTGCTCGGCGATCACGTCTCCGGCGGCGGTGATCACGACCGTGCGCGTCGCCGAGCCGACGACGCTCGTGCCCGTCGGGGGAACCACCGTGAGGGTGTAGGTGCCGGGCGGCAGGGCGCCGAGCCCGAACGTGCCGTCCGCGTCGGACGTGAGCTGCTGCGGCGCGCCCGGTCCGGTGAGTGTCACCACCACGCCCGCGACGGGGGCGCCGTCGTCGTCGCGCACGGTGCCGTCGATCGCGCCGAGGCGCGCCAGCTCGAAGTCCACGTTCGCCACGTCGACCGCGGCCACCTGCTCGTTCCGCGTGACGGGAGACGTCGCGGTGAATCCTGCGGGCGTCGTCATCGTGATCGTGTAGTCACCGGCAGCGAGTCGGGGGAACGAGTACGCCCCTGACGCGTCCGTCACGCGCGTGAGGGTCGCCCCTCCAGGAGCGATCGCGGTCACGGTCACGCCGGCCACACCCGTGCCGTTGGCACGCACCGCGCCGCGCAGGTCGGCGTTCTCGGCGACCACGAAGTCCACGTCCGTGATCGGCACCTCGCTGCCCGCTGGAACGGTGACCGGCGGCGGCTGAGTGGCCACGGTGTAGCCGGTCGGGGTCGTGATCGTCACGGGATGCGTCCCGACCGAGACCTGGTCGAACAGGTAGTTCCCGTCGGCGTCCGTCGTGGTGGTCTGTCCGTCGATCGTCACGGTCGCACCGGGGATGGGGGCGCCGGTGGTATCGGTCACGGTTCCGGAGACCGCGACGGGCACGATGTCGCGCAGCCCGAAGTCGGCGACGGCGTCCCCGCCGCTGAGGTTCACGGCGACCGTGGTCGGCCCGGTCGAGATCTTGCCCGCAGGCGGGGTCACGCGCACGGTGTAACCGTCAGCGGCGACGAACCCGGGGAACGAGTACGTGCCGTCTGCCGCGGTCGTCGTGGTCCCCACGACTGTGCCGTTCGCGTCCGTCAGTGTGAGAGTGACGCCGGGCGTCGGCGCCCCCGTGTCGGTGACAGTGCCCGTGATGTCCTGCGCGATCGACGCGAACCAGGTCTGGTACACGGGAAGGCCCGAGCGACGGGTGAAGATCAGGCTGAGAGAGCTGATCGGGGTGCTCGGCTCGAACCAAGCCGCCGAGCCGCTGGTGTCCGCGGCCGCCGCGTTGCCGGTGAGGGTGAGAGTCGTCGCATCCCAACTCGGCACATCATCGGCCGCACCGGTGCACGACGGCTTGCCGACGATTCCTTCCGCGCAGTAGTTGAACCGGTCCCGCAGCCCGATCTCGGTCGCGTCGAGCACGTGTCCATCGGGGGCGACGGCCTGGATGCGCACCGAGTCCGCGTCGATGTCCCCCACTGCGAAGGCCCATCCCGAGGTCGGGGTCGGCGTCGCGAAGGAGTACGTCGTGGTCGAGGGGCTCGTGGCGTTGTCGGCCCGGGGGCGCAGGTTCAGGTACGGCTGGTCCCTGCTCGAGCCGTACTTCGCCCCGATCGCGGTGCCCTCCGAGAGCCAGGTCGAGGCACCGCTGATCACGCCGACCTGTCCGCCGCGCGAATCGCTGGTCACGGTCGCGGTGATGGCGGGCTTCGCCGCCACCTGCACCGATGTCGTGAATGCCCCGCCGACGCCGACGAGGGGCTGCCAGGTCGCCCAGGAGGCGACGGTCGCGGCCGAAGCCGGGAGGGCGCCGACGAGCACCGCGATGAGGACGATGGTTCCGGCGATGGTCGCTCTGCGAGAGGCACGCATGCGGTCAGCGTACTGATATACCGGTGCGGTCCGAAAGTGAATTCCTCGATACGGGGTGCCGGCCAGCGGGCGCGCGCCGCGTCAGACGGCGTCGCCCTGGACGGGTCCTTCCGTGTTGGGCTGCCAGCCGAGCGCCGGTGCGACGTGCGTCGCGAACGCCTCCAGCACGTGCAGGTTGTACTCCGGGCCGAGCTGGTTCGGGATGGTCAGCAGAAGGGTGTCGGCGGCCATCACGGCCTCGTCCTGCTTCAGCTGCGCGATGAGCACGTCCGGTTCGGCGGCGTAGGTCTTGCCGAAGGTCGAGCGGAAGCCGTCGATCACACCGATCTGGTCGGCGTTCTCCTCGCTGCGCAGGCCGAAGTACGCCCGGTCCATGTCGGAGACGAGCGGGAAGACGCTGCGGCTGACCGAGACCCGCGGGCGGCCGGTGTGCCCCGCCTCCTTGTATGCGGAGCGGAACAGTTCGATCTGCTCCCGCTGCAGCTCGTGGAACGGCTGACCGGTCGCCTCGGTCACGAGGGTGGAACTCATCATGTTGAGCCCCTTGCGTCCCGTCTCGTCAGCCGTGGCGCGCGAACCCGAGCCCCACCAGATGTGGTCGCGGAGGGTCGGCGATTGCGGCTCGATCGCGAGGTACCGACCGGCACCCACCATGCGCGGGTCGCCCGGAGCGAGGCCCTCTCCGTCGATCGCCCGCAGGAACAGGTCGAACTTCTCCCGCGCGAGCACGCTGCCGCGCTCCGGGTCCTCCTCGTCGACGTAGCCGAACGTCTCATAGCCGCGCAGCGCCGTCTCGGGTGAACCACGGCTCACGCCGAGCGCGATCCTGCCGTCGGCGATGAAGTCGAGGGCGGCCGCCTCTTCGGCGAACTGGAAGGGGTTCTCGTAGCGCATGTCGATCACACCCGTACCGACTTCGATGCGCTTCGTGCGCGCGGCCATCGCCGACAGCAGCGGCATCGGGGAGGCGGCCTGACGTGCCCAGTGGTGCACGCGCACCGAGGCACCGTTCACACCGATCTCGTCGGCTCCTTCGGCGATCTCGATCGTCTGCTTCAACATGTCGCCCGCGGTGCGGGTCGCCGATCCGGGCACGTCCGCGTAGTGACCGAAAGAGAGGAATCCGAAAGCCTTCATGATCTATTCCAACGCATGAATGTGAGGACTATTCCCCCGGCAGCAGGATGCCGTCGAGGATGAGGGAGCGGATGCGGGGCTCGAGGTCGGCCCACAGGTCGGCGAGCGGCACCTCGAAGAGGTCCGCCAGCGCGGCCGCGATCTGCACCACGGTGAGCTCGCCGTCACAGGCGCCGACGAAACCGGCGAGAGCCGGGTCGACAGAGATCGTGCG
Organism: Microbacterium maritypicum; assembly: GCF_041529975.1. NCBI lineage: Bacteria > Bacillati > Actinomycetota > Actinomycetes > Micrococcales > Microbacteriaceae > Microbacterium > Microbacterium maritypicum. The sequence goes on from NZ_CP168030.1 coordinate 3,880,345, forward strand.
ACCGAAGCCGCCGCCCTGACGCAGCTCGATCACGCTCGGGTCGTCGTCACCCGGCATCAGATGCCGCGCCTCGGTGACGTCGGCAGCGACCACCAGGGTGGCCGGCAGCCCTTCGGCGAGCACATCCTGCGCCGCGAGGCCAGTCGCCAAGGCGGCCCCGACGTTCGCGACGGGCTGGGCGATGCGCTCAGTGCGCCGCAGTGGTTCGCCAAGGCGGCCCCGACGCATCAGCACGTAGCCGAAGCCGATCGAGGTCACTCCACGGGCGGCGAAGTCGTCGAGCCATGCGGTCAGCAGCGGCGTGAAACCGGGGTCGCGCGGCGTGGTCCCCCCATCGCGGATCCACAGTTCCGCGTAGCCCAGAGGCGAGAGTTCCTCCCGCTCGATCACCCACAGGTCGAGCTCGGCCGGCACCCAGGCTTCGAGACGTGCGAGCCCGGTGATCGCGGCCTTCGACTCCCAGTTGCCGAGCAGCTGCGCGATGCCGTTCCGGGTCAGGTGGGCAGGGGCGCTGCGGATGAACTGCTCCACCAGCGCATCTCCCACGAGTCCGCCGTCACGGTATTCGTATGCGGGCACTCCCTCGACGCGCGGGGTGATCACGAACGGAGGATTCGAGACGATCAGGTCGAACGCCTCCCCCGCCACCGGCTCGAACATGCTGCCGTGGCGGAACTCGATGTTCGTCACCCCGTTGAGGTGGGCGTTGATTTCGGCGAACGCGAGGGCACGGGTCGAGATGTCGGTCGCGACGACCGTGCCGGCGCGTCGTGCGACGAGGAGCGCCTGGATGCCGCATCCGGTGCCCAGGTCGAGCGCGCGCTCCACTTCGATCGGGACGATGGTCTCGGCGAGCGTGCGCGATGCCCCGCCGACACCGAGCACGTGGTCGGCGGGCAACGGGGCGTCGAGGGCGACCTCATCGAGATCGCTCGCGATCCACCATTCCCCCACCCCGTCGGCGTCGACGAACGACTGCGGCCGCAGCAGGGCCGTCGGCGTCACCGTGTCGGCGTCCGCCTCGGCGAGACCGAGCGCCACGAGTCCGTCCACTCCGAGCCGCGGCAGCGCGTCGATGACGTGGGCACGCGGCTGTGGCATTCCGAGCACGAGCAGACGCCCGAGCGTGGCGAGCGTTCCGGAGTCACCGTCGATGGACCGCAGGATCGGCTCCCGCATCCCGCGGGCGAGTGCGTCATCCGCCTCCTCACCCCACAGGCGCCGCAGCGGCTCGGAGCGGAGGTCCGCAGCGTCGAGATCCGCGGCGAGCGCGGCCGTGCGGAGAGGGTCGGGGACCGGTGCGGGGGTGTCGGACACGGCCGTCACTCTACGCGTCTTCAGGGTTCTCTTTCGCAGAGCCTCCTAGAATCACTAGGTCAGTACTCACGAGCAGCCTCTTCCCGGGCGTTCGAGGAAGACCTTCATGACCGCGATCACCCCCGACATCGGCCTCCGTGCGCGCCTGCGACGGCTCGCAGGAGCGACCGCTGTTCTCGCGATCGCCGTGAGCGGCTGTGCGTTCGTCGCGCCGAGCGCCGCGGTCGCCGCCGATCAGGCGCAATCCGACGACGAAAAGAGCGTCGAGCTGCATGTCTCGGCCGGTCTTCGCGGGCTCGTCGCACCGGGGTCGTCCACGTCGGCGATCGTCACCGTGGAGAACGGCGCCGACGCCGCACTCACCACGGGTCAGGTCGAGGTCGAACTCAATCGCACCCCGCTCACCGATGCTGCGGCCGTCTCCACCTGGCTCGACGACGGCGAGGCGACAGGTGCCTTCGCCCCCATCGGCGCCGAAGACACCGACCCGATCGATGGCGGTGCGTCGGCGACGACCACGATCTTCGTGTCCGAGGCGACCCTGGGCAACCTCGCGCCCGGCGTCTACCCGCTGCGCGCGGAACTCACGGCCTCGACCGGCGATGCCGCAGACGCCGAGGCCGTGGATGCGACCGCGACGAGTGTGCTGGTGATCGCCGCCCCCCAGACCGCGCAGGTCGGGGTGCTCGTTCCCGTCACGGCGACGCCCGAAGGCGGCGCACTGCTGACGGCCGCCGAGCTCTCGGAACTCACTGCTCCCGACGGGGCCCTGACCGCACAGCTCGACGGCGTCGCCGGGACGACCGCCGTGCTGGCCATCGACCCGTCCATCCCCGCCGCGATCCGGGCGCTCGGCACCGCCGCCCCGGAGACCGCCCGCGACTGGCTGACACGACTCGACAACCTCCCGAACGCGCGTTTCGCGCTGCAGTTCGGTGATGCGGATGCGACGGCGCAGGCGCAGGCGGGTCTGCCTGAGCTGCTGCAGCCCCGGGCTCTCACCCCATTGCTCGATCCCGCGAACTTCCCGGGAGTCCCGGCAACGGCCGCACCAACCGACGCGCCTGATGCGACACCCGGTCCGACCCCGAGTGCCACGGAGTCTCCGGCACTCCCCAGCGATGACGAACTCACGGCGATCGACGGCGCTCTGCCTCACATCCTGTGGCCGCAGACCCCCACTTCCGCCGACCTGACCGCCTTCGCCGGCTACGTGGGCGCAGACACCACGACGATCGTCTCCTCGACGGCGGTCGGCGGACAGAGCACGGCTCATGCGACAGCCGGCGGCAACGACCTCCTGGTCACGGACGCCGCGACCTCCGACGTGCTCTCGCGGGTGGCGGCGGCGCGGAATCCCGCCGACCGTCAGCGACTTGTCGCCGAGGCGGCCGCCCTCCTCCAGCTGGCACAGCGTGCCGCCCCCACCGCTCCCCTGCTCATCGGCCTGGACCGGGACGAGAACCGCTCCTCCGACGCGCTGCGCGACGCGATCACCGCCGCCGACTCGGCCGGGTTCGAGCTCGCGACGCTCCGGGCAGCGGCGCCCGTTCCGGTCACGGTCACCGGGGAACCGGATGCTGCGCGATCCGCCGCCGTGACGACACTCCTCGCCGATGAGTCTCGGCTCACCGCGTTCTCGTCGATCCTCGCCGACCCCCAGGTGCTGCTCAGCCCCGAACGCATCCGGATCCTGCGCACGCTGTCGGTCGGAACATCGGCCGCCGCGTTCGCCGAGGGTTTCGCGGATCATCAAGCACAGACGAGCGCCACGCTCGACGCGGTCAACATCCCCCCGTCCAGCACGATCCAGCTGCTCACGGCGAACGCCGATCTGCCGATCGCGGTGCGCAACGACCTTCCGTGGCCTGTGACGGTCCAGCTCTTCGTCTCGCCGACGGATCCGCGTCTCGAGGTCAGGTCCCCGGACGAGACGATCGTGCAGGCTCAGTCCACGACCCGCATCAAGGTGCCCGTGTCGGCTCGAGTGGGCAGCGGCGAGGTCGACCTCCGACTCAGTCTCTACAGCCCCACGGGCGTGCAGATCCAGGGCGATCAGACGCTCAGGGTCGCTGTACGTGCGGAGTGGGAGACGATCGGACTCGTCGTCCTCGGCGGCATCATCGTGCTGCTGATCGCGCTCGGTGTGATCCGCACCGTGCGTCGCAAGCGCCGTGAGGCAGCCGAGGAGTCCGCCGTCGAAGCGCAGATCGAAGCCCTGGAGGAAGAGGAAGCCGTGGAAGCCCGACCGGATGCCGCCACGACAGAAGACACGCGTGAGTAGCCTCGGCCGCGCGAGCGCCGTCATCGGCGCCGGCACCCTCGTCTCCCGCCTCACCGGGCTCCTGCGCAGTATCGTCCTCGTCGGCGTCATCGGCTCGTACAAGTCGGGTCCCGCCGACGCGTTCACGTACGCCAATCAGCTGCCCAACAGCGTCTTCTCCTTGATCTCTGTCGGAATCCTGACGGCCGTCATCGTGCCCCAGATCGTGAAGGCGACAGCGGATGCCGATGGCGGCAACGCCTTCATCTCGAAGCTCTTCACGCTGGGAACCGTGGTCCTGGTCGTGGTGACCGGAATCGCCACCGTCTGCGCGCCCTGGCTCGTGCACCTAGTCGCGGGTAAGGCGAGCCCGGACATCGTGGCGCTCGCCACCGCTCTCGCCTACTGGTGTCTGCCCCAGATCCTGCTCTACGGCCTCTATGCGCTCCTCGGAGAGGCATTGAACGCCCGTCGCATCTTCGGACCGTTCACCTGGGCCCCCGTCGTGAACAACGTCGTCTCGATCATCGGCTTCCTGATCCTGGGAGCGGTCTTCGCGCCCGTGTCGACCGACGCGGCGTACTGGACACCCGCGATGATCAACACCCTCGGCGGAACCGCGACGCTGGGCATCGCCCTGCAGGCCGTGGTGCTGCTCGTGTTCTGGCGTCGCACCGGTCTCGCACTCAAGCCCGACTTCCGCTGGCGGGGCGTGGGCCTCGGTGCCGTGGGGCGCCTCGCCGGGTGGACGTTCCTCATGGCTTTCGCCAGTCTCGCCGCAGGATTCCTGCAGGGGTTCATCGTCAGCGAGGCGGCAGGAGCCGGAGCGTCGGCGACCGTCACGGCGAACGCCTGGTTGATCTTCATGCTCCCGTACTCGGTGATCGTGCTGTCGATCGGCACGCCTTACTTCACCCAGATCAGCGAGCATGCCGCGGCCGGCCGCGACGGGGAAGTACGCGAGGACATCGCCCGCAGCATCCGCACGCTCCTGTTCTTTATCGTGGCCGCCACCGCCGCCGTCGCCGCTGCGGCGGTCCCCGCCTCGCGCGTGTTCACGAAGAATGCCGAAGGCGTCACCGCAGAGAGCGCCGCCCAGTCGGCGGCCGTCGTCCTGCTCTGCTACCTCGTCGGTCTGATCCCGCTCACGATCCTCTTCATCGTCCAGCGAACGTTCTATGCGTATGACGACACCCGCACGCCGTTCTGGTTCACGATCTTCCAGTGCGTCCTGATCGTCCTCACCACACTGGCAGCATGGGCGCTCTATGAGGGTGGCGCGATCCCGCTCACGTCCCTTGCTGCCGCCGTCGCGCTCGGTCAGTCGGTGGCAAGCATCCTGCAGACCCTGGTGGCCACCTGGCTGCTGCACCGCAAGATCGGCGGACTGCAGATCGGTTCGTGGATGGCCGCCATCGGCCGCTTCGCGGTCGCCGCAATCCCCGCCGGCCTCGCCGGGTGGGGCGTCCTCGCACTTGCGGGCGGTGCCGAAGGCTGGATGGTCGCGAGTCCCATTCTCGGAGCGATCGGCACCGCGATCATCGGCCTCACGGTCGTGATCGTCTACGTCGCGATCCTGGCCCTCATGCGCGCGCCGGAACTCAAGGCGGCCGGCGGCCTCGTGCGTCGTTTCCTGCCCGGCCGCTGATCCGCGCGGAGGCGTCTCCCAGCCCGGTGGCGCACACTGCGGAGGGAATGCCCCGCGGTTACCATGGGTTGAAGCAGTCGAAGGTCATTCGACCGCAGTTTCTAAGACGGAGAGCACATGCGTCAGGTCATCATCATCGGCTCCGGCCCCGCCGGATTCACGGCTGCCATCTACGCGGCCAGGGCGAACCTCAAGCCGCTGCTCATCGCGAGTTCGGTCGAGGTCGGCGGCGAGCTCATGAACACCACCGAGGTCGAGAACTACCCGGGCTTCCCCGAGGGCATCCAGGGTCCCGAGCTGATGGCGAAGTTCCAGGAGCAGGCCGAGAAATTCGGCACCGAGGTCCTGTACGACGACGTCACCGAGCTCGACCTCGCCGGCCCCGTCAAGACGGTCACGCTCGGCTCCGGTGCGGTGCACGAGACCCAGTCGCTGATCTACGCGACCGGCTCGGCCTACCGCAAGCTCGACATCGCCGGCGAGGAGCGTCTCTCCGGCTACGGCGTCTCCTGGTGCGCCACCTGCGACGGTTTCTTCTTCCGCGAGAAGACGATCGCCGTCGTCGGCGGCGGCGACTCCGCGATGGAAGAGGCCACGTTCCTCACCCGTTTCGCCTCCAAGGTCTACGTGATCCACCGCAAGGACACGCTGCGTGCCTCGAAGATCATGCAGGAGCGCGCCTTCGCGAACGAGAAGATCGAGTTCGTGTGGAACAGCGAGGTCGCCGAGGTCCTCGGTGGCGATTCCGTCTCCGGTGTGCAGCTGCGCAACACGGTCGACGGCACGCTCAGCGACCTTCCCATCGACGGACTCTTCATCGCGATCGGCAACGACCCGCGCACGCACCTCGTGCACGACAAGCTCGAGCTGACGGCCGAGGGCACGATCTGGGTCGACGGCCGTTCGTCGAAGACCTCGGTTCCCGGCGTGTTCGCCGCCGGCGACGTGATCGACCCGACGTACCGCCAGGCCATCACGGCTGCCGGGACCGGCACGGTCGCGGCCCTCGATGCGGAGCACTTCCTCGCTGATCTCGAGGATGCCTCCGTGGAGGTTCCGGCTGCGGAGGCCGCCGAGATCATCGTCGCCTGAGGCGGCGGGAACACTTTTCCCTCGTTTGCTGTTGTAGCAGGCGAACCCCAATCAAGGAGAACTCTGATGAGTGCAAAGGCTACGAGCCAGGCGACCTGGGAGCAGGACGTTCTGCAGGCCGACGGTCCGGTGCTGGTGGACTTCTGGGCTGAGTGGTGTGGTCCGTGTCGCATGGTCGCGCCGGTTCTGGACGAGATCCAGGCCGACAACCCCGACAAGATCACCATCCTCAAGCTCAACGTCGACGAGAACCCCGAGCTGGCGATGAAGTATCAGATCACGTCGATCCCGGCGATGAAGGTCTTCCACGGTGGTGAGGTCAAGACGACCATCATCGGTGCGAAGCCGAAGTTCGCGCTCGAGAAGGACCTCGCCGCATTCATCGGCTGATCCTCTGACGTCGAAAGGCCGCCATCCCCCGGGGGTGGCGGCCTTTTTCGTGTCCGCAGGCGGTCAGGAGGCGTCTGCGACGCTGGGGTCCCAGCGTCGGTGGCGCTGCTTCTCGTCGAGAAGCCCCCAGACGGCCGAGGTGAGCTCGGGGTACTCGAGGGCGATCTGACGCAGCACACGGTAGTGCCGAGCGGCGTTCGGGCGCACTCCGTCGTTCGCGTTGATGTTGTCGGCGCGCAGGAGGTAGACGACCAGCTCGTCGACGCTCGGCAGCTCCTCCATGAACTCCCAGGGGTCCTCCCCGCCGAGGAGTCGCTCCTGGATGAGGACCGCGAGCTCGTCTGCCGCCTCCGCGCGCAGCACTTCCAGGCTGGCGCGGCGCTGTACGGACTCGGTCATGCATCCAGCCTACGTCTGCTGCGGACCCCCGCGTCGCACGACCTTCATGTTCTCGGTCATCTCTTCGAGCTCCTTGCCCTTGGTCTCGGGAACCTTGAAGAACACGAAGAAGAACGACAGGAGGGCGAAGAACGCGTAGAAGCCGTAGGCGAAGGTGAGGCCGATCTCGGCGAAGGCCGGGAAGGTCGTCGAGATGAAGAAGTTCGCGACCCACTGCGCTGCCGCAGCCACGGCGAGAGCGCCCGCGCGGATGGAGTTCGGGAAGATCTCGCCCAGCAGCACCCAGACCAGCGGACCCCAGCTCGCGCCGAAGAAGACCACGAAGCCGTTCGCGCAGACCAGGGCGACGGTCGCCCACGGGTCCGGAAGCGTCGCCGTCCCCTGAGCGTCGAGCGTGCCGAACGAGAACGCGACCGCCATCAGTCCCAGCGTCACCGTCATACCGACGGAACCCACGAGGAGCATGATGCGCCGCCCGATCCTGTCGACCAGCAGGATCGCCACGATCGTCACGACGATGTTCGTCACCGAGGTGATGACGGAGGTGAGCAGGGCGCTCGACTCATCGAATCCGACCGACTGCCACAGCGTCGTCGAGTAGTAGAAGATCACATTGATGCCGACGAACTGCTGGAACACCGAGAGCAGGATGCCGATCCAGACGATCGGCTTCAGCCCGAGGCGGTTGCCCCGAAGGTCTCGCAGAGACTCGGAGCGCTCGGTGTTGATCGTCCCGGTGATCTCCTTGATCTTCGCATCGGTGTCGATGGTCCCCGTGACGGTCTCCAGAACCTTCGCGGCCCGCTCCAACTCTCCCTTGCGCACCAGATACCGCGGCGATTCCGGCAGACGCAGCGACATGAGCCCGTAGACGAGGGCGGGGATCGCGGCGACCATGAACATCCATCGCCAGGCCGTGAGCCCCCAGAGCGGCTGGTCGGCCGCTCCCGCGAGGTTGGCGAGCAGCGCATCGGAGAGGAGAGCCGCGAAGATACCGGTCACGATCGCGAGCTGCTGCAGGGAGCCGAGGCGCCCGCGCACGGCGGCCGGCGAGACCTCCGCGATGTAGGCGGGGGCGATGACCGATGCCGCCCCGACGCCGAGACCACCGATCACGCGCCAGACGATCAGATCGATGACACCGAACGCGAGTCCGGATCCGATCGCCGAGATGAAGAACATCGCCGCGGCGACCACCATCACGGGGATACGGCCGTACTTGTTGGACACCGGTCCCGCGAACCAGGCACCCACGGCGCAGCCGATGAGGGCCGACGAGACGGCGAAGCCCTTCAGTGCGGTGCCGAGGTCGAACCCGGAGACGTCACCGGCGAGAGCGTCGACCGCTCCGTTGATCACGGCCGTGTCGAATCCGAAGAGGAAACCACCCAACGCCGCCGCGATGCTCACCGCGATCACACGGCGTTTGATGGCAGCTGGACCTGTTGCTCTGGACATGACTGACTCCCCCTCGACGTCGAGATGACGCGAGTCTAGATGAAGGGCGGACGACGGTGGGTGTTACCTGGCGGAGCCGTAGCCGCTCTCGCCGAGCTCCTCGAGAATTCGATTGAGATCCTGAATCGAAGCGAAATCGATCTTGACCTGGCCTTTTCGTGCACCGAGTGCGATCTTGACGCGAGTGTTCAGCCGGTCACCGAGCTTTCCGGCGACCTCGTCGAGGTATGCCCGCCGTGCTCCGGGAGTCGCTTTCGTCGTCTTGCCGGCCGACGGCTGCGACTTCGCAGCCTCTTCCGTGGCGCGCACGGAGAGGTCTTCGTTCACGACCTTGTCGGCGAGGCGCTGCATCGATTCGGGATCCTCGAGACTGAGGATCGCGCGGGCGTGACCGGCGGTCAGCACGCCGGCAGCGACGCGCTGCTGCACGGGGACAGGCAGCTTCAGAAGTCGGATCGTGTTGCTGATCTGGGGACGTGAGCGGCCGATGCGCGTGGCCAGCTCCTCCTGCGTGATGCCGAAGTCCTCCAGAAGCTGCTGGTACGCAGATGCTTCTTCCAGCGGGTTGAGCTCGGACCGGTGGAGGTTCTCCAGCAGGGCATCGCGGAGGAGATCCTCATCGGCCGTCTCGCGGACGATGGCCGGGATCGTCTCGAGTCCTGCCTCACGAGCGGCACGGGTGCGCCGCTCCCCCATGATCAACTCGTACTCGCCCTCGGTGTTCTTGCGCACGACCACGGGCTGCAGCACGCCGAACTCGCGCACGCTGTGCACCAGCTCCGCGAGGTCTTCCGGGTTGAAGTGCGTCCGCGGCTGGCGCGGGTTCGGGACGATCGCGTTCGGGTCTACCTGGACCAGGTGGATCCCCGGGACCTCTTCCAGCGCGGGTGCCTCGGTATCCGGCCCGACCGTCGCCTCCGCGGCAGCCGGCCGCAGACTCGCACCGGGGAAGAACACATCGACGGGACGCTCCGCCTGATCAGCCGTGGGGATCAGGGCCCCGATACCCCGACCCAGTCCAGTGCGCTTGGCCATCATTTCTCCTTGCTCTGCGTCGCTGTCCGCGATGCGATCTCGACAGCGGCCTCGCGGTAGGCGATGGCGCCGGCGGATTGTCCGTCATAGGCGATCACGGTCTGTCCGAAGCTCGGCGCTTCAGATACACGGACCGAGCGCGGAATCACCGTCTCCAGCACCTGATCCGGGAAGTGCGTGCGCACCTCTTCAGCGACCTGCTGGGCGAGGCGGGTGCGGCCGTCGAACATCGTGAGCAGGATGGTGGAGAGATGCAGGTCAGGATTCAGATGCTTCTGGATCATCTGGATACTGCCGAGCAGCTGGCTCAGCCCCTCCAGCGCGTAGTACTCGCACTGGATCGGGATGAAAACCTCGGATGCGGCCGTGAAGGCGTTGATCGTGAGGAGCCCCAGCGACGGCGGGCAGTCGATGATCACGAAGTCCATCGGATTGTCGGCGAGGTAGTCCACGAGCGCGCGCCGCAACCGGTGTTCGCGGGCCACCTGTGCGACGAGCTCGATCTCCGCCCCTGCGAGGTGGATCGTGCTGGGCGCGCAGAAGAGGTTGGGATCTTCGGGACTGGGCTGGACGATGTCGGCGAGGGGGAACTCCTCGATGAGCACGTCGTAGACACTGGGGATGTCGGCGCTGTGCGGAACACCGAGCGCGGTCGACGCATTGCCCTGCGGGTCGAGGTCGATGACCAGGACCTTCGCCCCCAGGCCCGCGAGGGCGGAGGCGATGTTCACGGCCGTCGTGGTCTTCCCCACGCCGCCCTTCTGGTTCGACACCGTCAGGACGCGCGTCTCGCCGGTGAACTCGACCGATGCGGCCTCCAGCGCGCGCCTCCGGGCCGAAAGGTCGGCAATCTCCCGCGCGAGCGGTGTATCCATCCCGAACGATTCGTTCGTCGATGTCTTCTCGGATTGTTTCACGTGAAACATCCACTCCTTTCGGGGCCGCGTTCCACTCTAATCGCTGCGGGCGACACCGGCTTACGCGCGCCCACGACGGGCCTCCGATCCCGCGGGAAGGAAGCCCGCGCAGCTCGCTTCCGATGGTCACCGCGACCGGGCGAGACGGGATCCATGCTCTACGCACCACGCACCTGGATCGACGTTTCACGTGAAACGATGACGGATTCACTTCCTCATGAGGCGGGCACGGGGGCCGACGCCCCCACGAGCAATCTGGTCGGCTGGGAGGGCGTAGTCAGCCACCCGCACTGGACAACAGATGCGGCGGAAGAAGTGACGATAGTCCGAAGCCACCCGGGCAGCGGGCTCGACATGTGTGGTGCAGAGACTGGAGCGAAGCTGTGCGAGCGCGCCGCGCACGACAATGACGGCAACCACTCCCCCCACCCGCGCCCACCAGCACGGCGACACTGCGGTGTCTGAACCGCAGCGGGTGGCCGCACCGTCGTACGCCACACCCGTTCCGTCGGGGCACACTGCCCCGCAGAGCGACGTTTCACGTGAAACATCGCCCACGTCCGCCTCCGGCACCACGCTGAGGCAGAGGAGAACCGCGGCACCTCGCAGGGGGTCCCTCTGAACTCGCCGTGCTATCGACACCGTGGGCCGTTCCTCCGACTTCACCGACGTACCGTCCGCACGCCGGCATCACCGCTCGTTCCGGCGCCGCCTTCCGACCAGCACCGGTGAATCTCACGACGAGTGGGTCGCGACCGCTCGAGACGAGGCCGAGGGGAACAGCGCCCAGACCAGCGGGAGCCACCCCGGTCCTCACAGAGCACTACCTCCCGGAACCGCAGCCTTCGCAGCCATCACGACGCCTCCCCCGTTCGTCATACCCGCCATCGATATACGGATACGGGGACCGGAGACGAGACCATCCTCCGCGGGACGGATCGCCCCGTTTCACGTGAAACACCGCGCACGGCGATCCCGGGTCTGCAGGTGTGCGTCGCGTCGATGGGTAGCACTCCGTGCACCGTCACCATCTCAGCCGCGAACTCCTTCCTACTCGCAGGGAAGACCACGGTCGACTGCGTGAAGTCCCCACGGGCGACCGAATGCACACCGGGTTTCTCCCGCACGGCATCCGGCGGCCAAGCGGTCTCCACCGGTAGATGAGAAGGCTTCGCCAGCTACAGCTATCGCGGTGTTTCACGTGAAACATCGATGCTTCGCGACCACCCCGATACGAGGAAGCGGGGTGTTTCACGTGAAACACCCCGCTTATCTGATGGCAGAAGCTCAGCGCACTCGAGCTCGAACCACGCGGGTCGTCTCCGGCAGCACGCCCTCTCCCAGTACTTCCACCCGTACGTCAGAGAGACGGAACTTCTTGATCTGCTTCTGAGCAGCCTCTACCTCGTTCGCCGCATTCATACCCTTGAGAAGGATGAGCTCTCCCCCGTCGCGCACCAGCGGTGCCGTGATCGGGACGAGAGTCCGCAGCGCGCTCACCGCGCGCGCCGTCACGACATCGAAACTTGCGGGGGGCACGTCTTCAGCCCGCGCACGCAGCACGGTCGTGTTCGTCAGCCCGAGTTCCGAGACCTGTTCATTGAGCCAGGTGATCCGACGCTCCATCGGTTCGACGAGCGTCCACTCCACATCAGGACGAGCGATGGCGAGCACGATCCCGGGAAGGCCCGCACCGGATCCGATGTCGGCAACAGAACCGCGGAAGAGAGGCGCGGCGATCACACTGTTGAGGATGTGGCGCGTCCACAGGCGAGGAAGCTCGAGAGGACCGATGAGTCCTCGCTCCTCCCCTTCACGTGCGAGCGCTGCTGTGAACGCCCGCGCGATCTCGATGCGATCTCCGAACAGCTCGGCGGAGATCGGCGGTTCCTGCTCGAGCTCACTCATGAAGGTTCACACAGAATCGATGTTTCACGTGAAACATCAACGACGGCGGAGAACCGTGTGCCGGTCAGCGCCTTCGCCGTACGACTCGGAGACGAGCCCACGTTCCGCGGCGATGTCATGCACGAGCTTGCGCTCATAGCTGGACATCGAGGGCAGCGAGGCCTGGGACGAACCCTCATCGAGCTTGGCTGCGGCAGCGTCGACGAGCGTCTCGAGCTGGCGACGGCGCGTGTCGCGCGAGCCGGCGATGTCGAGGATGAGGCGCGAGAACGAGCCAGTCTTGCTCTGCACGGCCAGACGGGTCAGCTCCTGCAGCGCCTGCACCGTATCGGGGGCGGAGAGCAGGGACAGCCCGTCGCCCTCAGCTTCGATCGAGACGTAGGCGCGGCCCTGACGGACGTCGAGATTCAGGTCTCCGTCGATGTCGGCGATGTCGAGAAGTTCCTCGAGGTAGTCCGCCGCGACGTCGCCTTCGTTCTCGAGCTGAGCCACCGTGGGCTCGGTGTTCTCGGTCATGGTCTCAGTCATGAGCCGCTCCCCTTCTTCTTCGCGCGCTTCTTACCCACCGGCTGCTGACGCTTCGGTGCTTCCGCCTTCGCCTTCTCGGCCTCTTCGAGCAGACGCTGCTGCTCCGCCTCGTATGCAGCCATCGGGACGACCTTGCCGGAGGAATCGATCGCCTTGCCCTTGCGAGCGAGACGCTCTTCACGGGCCTTGGCGGCTTCGGAGCCGGGAGTCGGCATCTCACGGATGACGAGGAACTGCTGTCCCATGGTCCAGAGGTTCGAGATGAACCAGTACACGACGACACCGAGCGGGAAGAAGACACCCGAGAAGATGAAGCCCAACGGAAGGACATAGAGCATGATCTTCTGCATCTGGTACGCCTGGCCGGTCTTGGCCTCGGGCGACAGGTTCTTCGAGATGATCTGCAGCTGCGTGAAGAACTGCGAGGCGATCATGAGGACGACGAGCGTGACCAGGATGACGATCGCGGTCGTGTTCTGCGCGTCGACCGCGTTGCCCAGGGTCTCGTGCAGCGAAGCGACTCCGAAGAGCTTCGCGTCGTAGAACTCCTTGGTGAGCTCCGGGCTCAGCAACCCGACGCCACCGACACTGTCCTTGGCGTGCTTGCTGACGTCACTCAGAACGCTGTACAGAGAGAAGAAGATCGGCATCTGCACGAGCAGCGGCAGACAGCTCGACATCGGCGTCGTGCCGTGCTTCTTGTACAGGGCCATCGTCTCGCGGCTCATGGCCTCGCGAGAGAGCTGATCTTTCTTACCTCGGTACTTCTCCTGAACTTTTCGCAGTTCAGGAGCGATTTCCATCATCTTTCGCTGGCTCTTGATCTGCTTCACGAACAGCGGGATCAGGGCGGCACGGACGACGATGACGAGTCCGACGATCGACAACACCCAGGTGAGACCGGATGCGGCGGGAAGGCCGACGGTGGTCAGCAGCCAGTGCCAGGCGACGAGGATGAGCTCGACGACCCACTTCAGCGGCCAGAGGATGGTGCCGATCAGATCGAAGCCACCCGCAGCAGGTGCATCGCTGGGAGTGGAGCTGGCTAGCAGAAGGTCAAGACCCACCGATCAGTCCTTTCGGGAAGGGACGACGAAACCGTGTGCAGTCAGGTCGTAGCGGAAGTGTTCATGCGGACGGACGTCGTCGACGCCACCGCTGGTCCAGGGATTGCAGCGGAGGATGCGCCATGCCGAGAGCACCGCCCCCTTCACCGCGCCGTGCTGCTGCACCGCACCTACAGCGTAGGCGGAACAGCTGGGGTAGTACGCACAGACATCTCCATACATAGGGGAGATCACCTTGCGATAGGCGGTGAGGAATCCCAGCACCAGATTGCGCGGCACCAGGGGAACGCTGCGAAGCACATCCTGCGACTGCATGCGCGCCGTCCCGATGGACGAGGCCGGGAGAGCGGTCATGCCGACACCGCGACCGTTGGGGCGAGTCGGCTCAGACACCGATCGACATCGGCGCGGAGTTCCGCGAAGGATGCCGTCGCCGACGCAGGAAGGGCACGGATGACGACATCCGTGCCCTCGGGAACGCGTTGCAGCGCTTCCGCGCACACGGCTTTGAGTCGCCGACGCACGGTGTTGCGCACCACAGCGGTGCCTACCTGCTTGCTGATGATGAATCCGAACCTCGCGGCCCTGCTCTCGCCCGTCGTCAACATCGAGGTGATGACGCGCGCCCCGCCACAACGGGATCCGCGTCGAACGACCAGACGGTAGTCGCTCCCGCGGGTCAGCCGATACGGGCGGGCGAGCACAGTGGACTACGCAGAGAGCTCGGTGCGGCCCTTCGCACGGCGGGCAGCGAGGATGCCGCGGCCGGCACGCGTACGCATGCGGGCACGGAAGCCGTGCTTCTTGGCGCGACGACGGTTGTTGGGCTGGAAAGTGCGCTTGCTCATGGAATCACTCCGGGAATGCTGCCACCGGATTCACTTCGACCGGAGACATGGGGAACTGCCGAAAAAGGCATAAGTCAACCGACTTAGGGTACGTCTTACCGGCGCGCAGAGCAAATCTGCGCGCTTCCGTGGTCGACCACCGGCACGAACCGCACAGCCATTATCCACAACCGGGGCTCGCCCGGCGAGCACAACACGCGCGCGTATTTTCAAGGGCAGGTTGCCGTTCACAGCCGCGGTGACTACCGTGGCATCCTAAGTTATCCACAGGGGCACAGCACGTCGACCCCGCCTCGATTCCTCGTCCGGAGCGTC